>CAWIOI010000032.1:0-457102 GCA_963837575.1 uncultured Actinomycetota bacterium | reverse complement strand
TCGTGGTCACCCAGTTCCACGCCGGTGGGGACGCGAACGACCACGCCGCCATTTTCGCCGCGTACGCTGCCAGCAAGATCTGGACGGCCGTGCACGTCGGCCAGTTCGTCGCCATGGCGATCTTGATCGCGGGGCTGATCGGGTTGTTCTTCACCTTGGACATCAGAGTGGAATTGCGATATGGGCGAGTCGGTTCGGTGCCGCTTCCGCGGTGGTAACGCTGGCGCTGTACGGCGTCCTCATGGCGGTGGACGGCGTCGCTTCAAGCAGGCCGTACGCCTGGGTGAGCGCCCCGGACGCCGAGAAGGCAGCGCGCTTTGCGAGCGCCGAGGCGATCCGCTGGATCGAGTGGGGCATGAGGAGTTACGAGGACTTCGCACTGGGCCTTGCTTTGCTCCTGTTCGCCGCCGCGGTCGGGCGGACAGCCTGGCTCCCTCGGCCGATCGGCTATCTGATGGGTCTCTCCGGCCTTACTTACCTCGTGCAGGGCTGGGTCGTTGGCTCCGAGGGCTTCACCCAAACGATGTCGCGATCGTGCTGGCCTGGGTCCTGGACTTGGTGTGGATGATCTGGCTGGTCGTCGTCGCCTGGCGAACTCACGGCATGGAGCCCACAACGGTTCGCGACGGAGGGGCGGAGGCTATTGCCCGAACGGGTGAGGCATTTTGGCCACGCCAAGAGGTTCGGTACATGCGAACGCACAGCCGCTCCCTTCGCCACTGATCGTCCACGCCGCGTCGACTGCTTCAAGGGCGGCTACGCCGTCGCTGCGCGATGATGATGCGCTGCCGCGATGGCGCAAGCGCCACCCTGACCCCCTCCCGTAACCGCGACATACAGACAGCGTCAGGAAGGCCCTCCAAGGAAGTCAGCCTCCAGCAAGGCCACCACCCCGGCAGGCCCAGGCAGAGGACGAACGCGACGGCCGCCAGCACCGGAGCCGCGCAAACGGTCGGAGGAACCTCGGCCATCCTGGTTTCGGCACGTTCACGCGCCCTGCCATCGCTCCCTACAGGATCAAGGCGCCGCCTGGCGGCGGCGCGCGTGACCGGCTACGCCGGGTCCCGCCGCCTCGCTCCCTCCACCTCCGGCCCGTTCGCGGTCGGCGACCCCGGCTATCCGGCCCCGCTCCCACCGAGGCAGCGTCCGATCCTGCGAGATCGTGACGGTATCCGGGCGACGGCGGCCAACCAGAAGCACCTTGGGCTCCGCCCCAGGCCCGGCACCGCTTCGGAGATCAGGGAACGTACGGGACGGTGGTGACCTCCTCGCTCCCACTGACCGGACTTCCGAAGATCACAGGCACACGAGGGCTTGATCGACGGTGTTTGAGCAGGTCAAGACGGTGTCGGATGCTCCAGAGCCCGAGATCGTGTAGGCACACGACTTTGGGCGTGTCGCAGCGTACGAGCTGCGATGATGCGCCTACGCTGTAGGCGTGTTCTTGCGGGAGACGCGGCGGACCAACCGGGACGGCTCGGTGGTGAGCTATCTGCAGCTGGCGCACAACGAGCGGCACCCGGTCAGCGGGAACCCGGTCGCGAAGGTGATCCACAGCTTCGGTCGGGCCGACACGGTCGACCGGGCGGCGTTGGCCCGGTTGGTGTCGTCGATCTCGCGGTTCCTGACCCCGGAGCAGGCCGTCACCGCGACCACCGCGACCACCGCGGTGGTCGCCGGTGAGCCCGGCGGTGGGGTCGAGGTGCTGGACTCCCGCCGGTTGGGTGCGGCGTGGACGCTGGACCGGATCTGGGAACGCCTCGGTGTCGGTGCGGCGATCCGCCGGGTCGCGGCCGGGCGGCGCCTGGACGGCGAGCAGGTGGAGCGGGTGGTGTTCGCGCTGGTCTGCCAGCGGGCCTGCGAGCCTGGGTCGAAGCTGGCCGCGACCGGCTGGGTCGCGCAGCGGGTGGCGATCGCCGGCTGCCCGGGGTTCACCGACGACGCCGCCTACGCGGCGATGGACTTCCTGCTCGACGCGCTGGGCGAGATCGCCGGCGAGGTGTTCGGCTCGGTCGCCCACCTCCTGAATCTTGATCTTGACATCGTGTTCGTGGACACCACGAGCACCTACTGGGAGACCGAGACCGCCGACGATGACCTCGAGCTCGCCGATCCCGTCACCGACGACGAGCTGACCAGCCCCACCGAGGCGGGGACGCGGGCGTTTGGGCATTCCAAGGACCACCGGCCCGATCTGCCGCAGGTGGTGATCGCGATGGCGGTCACCCGCGACGGGGTCCCGGTGCGGTGCTGGACCTTCCCCGGCGACACCGCCGACACCGCGATCATCCGCACCATCAAAGACGATCTCGGCGGGTGGGGACTGCGCCGGCTGGTCTGGGTGGCCGACCGCGGGTTCGCCTCCGCGGCCAACCGCGCCTACCTGACCCGCGGCGGCGGGCACTACATCCACGCCGAGAAGCTGCGCCACACCAACACCGAGGCCGCCGCCGCGCTGGCCCGCCCGGGCCGCTACCGCACCATCTCCGACAACCTGCGGGTCAAGGAAGTCGCGGTGGCCCCCGGTGGGGACGGCGACGGCGACCACGGCGCCCGGGCCCAGCGGTTCGTGATCTGCCACAACCCCGAACAGGCCGACCGCGACCAGCAGGTCCGCACCAACCTCGTCGCCCACCTGCAGCAGCTCATCGACGGCTCGGACAGCTGGACCACGCGGCGCCGTGACGAGCTGGTCGGCTCGTTGAAGGCCAAGCCGGGCCTGCGCCGCTACCTGCGCCGCACCAAGAGCGGGCTGCTCCGGGTCGACCACGCCGCGATCAAGCGGGAGTCCCACCTGGACGGCAAGTGGCTGCTGCGCACCTCCGACCTCACCCTCACCCCCGACGACCTCGCCGCCGCCTACAAACAGCTGCTCGCCGTCGAACGCGGCTGGCGCGACTTCAAAGGCGCGCTCGGGCTGCGCCCGGTGTTCCACCACCGCGAGGACCGCATCCGCGCCCACATCCAGCTGTGCTGGCTCGCGCTACTGCTCCTGCGGGTGATCGAGAACGCCACCGGCGACACCTGGCGCAACACCCGCCGCGAACTCGACCGGATGCACCTGGTCACCCTGACCACCAACGCCGGGCAGATCGCCCAACGCACCACGAGCACCCCCGGCCAGCAGACCCTGCTCCGCGCGCTCGACCTGCCCGAACCGCCCCGGATCTTCGACTACACCCTCCCCAGCAGCAGCTGAACCACCCGGCTCACGACCAAACCCCTGTAGTAACACGACCCTGGCCGGCCTCCTCGACGTTCCCGCAGGTCAACCACCGGATTCGGACTCTCGTGTGCTCATGATCTTCGGAAGTCCGGTCAGATCGTGAGAGCGGGCATCGCCGCGCTTCCACGCAGCCCGCCCTGCAGGCGCTTCTGCTCCGCGCGGCGTCGCTCCGCGCTACATGAGCCCCCGCGACGAGTACCGCGCGCACGGGGAGCATCGAGCCGTGCGCCGCGGAACCAGCGGCACGTCGTCTGTCGCGGGTGAGCAGGCTGGGAATCCACTCAACCCGGACGGCCGCCTTCGTCGTCCGCGTGCTCGTCGGCCGCCCGATTGCGCATGCCACGATCGGCGGCGCCGAAAAGCACCTTCGCCGCCAGGCCGACGAAGGCTATGTCGAGCACCATCTGCACCATTGTCGCCACCCGCGCGACCGTGGTGACCGGTGCGATGTCGCCGAAGCCAACCGTCGCCAGCACAGTCACCGTGAAATACAACGCCGATGTGCGATCCAGAGGCTGCGAGAAGCTGGCCGGGTCGCTCGCGGCCATGAGGAAGTAGGTTGCGGCGAACGCCACGATGAGCAGCGGCGTGCCGACCGCCAACACGGTGATCGTGCGCAGCCACGGGTACTTGGCGTTGACGATCGCGCGCAGCTGGCTGGCGAGCACGGCCACAACCATGGCCAAACCACCCACGAGCCAAGTCAGCGCCGCGCCTGTCCCTGGCTGAAGCGGAAGCAGGTAGTACGCCAGGATGAGCGACACCGACAGCGAGCCGAGCGGACCAGTGAGCGAACCACGATCCGGCGCGGAATGACGTGCCGCCGCTCGCGGTGCCCATCGTGCGCGGTCATCGCGAACAGCGTCTCAGGTGGAAGGATGTCCGCCGCCTGCCAGATGGCCTCCTCCGCGAGCGCTGACCACTGTCGACGTAGATCATGGCGGCTGCTGTCCCGCGGCCTCGCTTTCGACCCGGTCGGACATCTCGGCGTGTTCACCACCATCGCGGTAGCGGTCGTACACGACGACCGCTCCGACGAGGATGTCCTGCCATGAACGACGTGTCGGGCTGATGCCGGTCCAGAGGAGCCTGATCGGCACGAGGCCGCAGATAACCGCCCGAAGCAACGCCCGAATCCGGCTCAACCTCCTACGACTCCGAGCGAGAACGCGCACCCCGAGCAGGGTTGCCCCGCAACTGCGACCTGTGGTCGTCCACGCGATCGTGAGGTAGACGGTCGCGACAAACGCGAGGGTGAACGTCGAGACCCATGTACTCACGGCGGCGCCGTCCGCCTGCACCGCAGCACCCGGTCGACGAAGCGGGCGACGGCCTCGTCCGCGAGGACGCTTTCGTCCCGGATCTCGCGCACGGCATCGGGGGAAACGGCACCTTTGGACTGCCGCAGAATCTCAGGCAGGTCATTCGTCGATGATTTGCCGGGTGATGGCGGCCAGGTCGAGCCGCGCCAATGCCGCGTCGACATCCACTCTGTCGATCATCGTATCGGGGTCAACCCGCTTCACGATCGTCTCAAGGTCGATCCTCGCAGCAATGGCGTCGAGATCAAGCCGGTCGACGATCGCGTTAAGATCCACTCGGTTCAGAACCGCGGCGATGTCGACCCGCGTGATCGCGGCGTCGAGGTCAGCACGTGCGACGACGGCGTCGACGTCGAGCATGGCGGCCAGCAGATTGAGGTCGATGTGCCTAGTCGCGCGTTGGGTCAGATCCATCGCCGCCACGGCTGCATCGACCACGGGTGGCACATCTCGGCTGACGAATGCCCTGGCCAGGCTCTCCATTTCGGCGCCCACGTGCGCCCCACGCCCCGCCCACTCCGAGACCGTGCGGTCGAGAACGCGCCCGAGCACCACTCCGACACCGCCGCCGATGACGGCGGCCGCGCTGTCGAAAGCGGGCATGGCGAGGGCGCCCGCGAGGCCCACGACGGCCGCGCCTTCGCCCATCACGACGTCGGAGAACTGCGCCGCATCGCCACGCCGCTGAGGGCGTGTCACACGCAGAGCATGCGTTGAGACACCGCATCCTGGCTTCACCCGGGAGGGGCGAGACAGCGGCGACCACCGCGGTGGGGGCGAACCGCTCCGCGGGGTGATGCGATCGGCAATCACCCTCGGTTGGCTTCCCAGCGTGTCGGCCGACGAGCGGTCCCAGCGGGTGCATTCGCGCCGCGGCTCGCCGTGGCCGCCCACGGATGTCATGGCAACCAGACCGGGATGTTCTACGGCATCGTGGTTTCTGCTTCCGTTCTCGCCGTTGCGGCGATGGTGTGGGGTATCCCGGCCGTCGTCGTGCTGCTGTTGGACTCGCTGTTCATTCCGGCGGTGGCGACCGCGGTTGACCTCGCCCCTTGGTGATCGTCGTGATGCTCGCCGTCATCGGCTTCCTCGAGGGACGTGTTGTCTGCACAGCAGCTCGCCCAAGACAGGTGAGGTCGGCGCACGGTAGGGGTTCTAGCGTCGGCACGTGACGACTTCCGGGCTGCCAACTGCCGCCGCCGGTCTGCGTCGGTGGGGTCTTCCGCGTGGGTTGATCGTGCTGCTCGGCGGCGCTGCGACGGTGATCATTGTCGCCGGTATCCAGGGTGTGGCGTGGCTGATCGGTCCGGCGTTCATGGCATTGATCGTCGTCATCGCGGTGGCGCCTGCGCAGAGTTGGCTGCGGCGTAAGGGCTGGCCTACGTGGGCGACGACGCTGATCGTGGTCCTGTTGGTCTATGCCATTCTGATCGGGTTCGCACTCGGCATCATTCTGTCCATCGCTCAGCTGGGAACGCAGGTCCCTCTGTACGCGGCAAAAGCGGACGGCCTGGTGAGCTCGCTCACCACGGAGCTTTCGAGGCTGGGTGTCGGTCCGGACCAGCTGCGGCAAGCAGCGAGTTCGCTGGACCTCGGCAAGCTGACCGGATTGATCGGCGCGCTGCTCGCCAGCGTGGCCGGGCTGGCCACCAACCTCGTGTTCCTGCTTTCCTTGCTGCTGTTCCTCAGCATCGAGTCCGGGGCGTCCGGTGAGCGACTCGCGTCGATCGCCGCGGACCGGCCGCCGATCGCGGCCGCTCTGGCGCACTTCGCGTGGGGCACGCGGCAATACCTCCTGGTCACCACGGTCTTCGGGCTGATCGTCGCGGTACTCGACACGATCGCCCTCTGGCTTCTCGGCGTCCCGCTGGCGCTCACGTGGGGGCTTCTGGCGTTCATCACCAACTACATCCCCAACGTGGGATTCATCATCGGCGTGGTGCCGCCCGCCGTCCTCGCCCTGCTGGCCGGAGGGCCGCAGCTCATGGCGATCGTCATCATCGTCTACTGCGCGATCAACTTCGTCGTTCAGTCGATCATTCAACCGCGCTTCATCGGTGATGCGGTCGGGCTGTCGGTCACGGTGACCTTCCTGGCGCTCGTGTTCTGGGCTTGGCTGCTCGGCCCCCTCGGGGCGATCTTGGCCATCCCGATGACGCTGCTCGCCAAGGCCGTGCTGGTCGACGTTGACCCAGGCGCCGGTTGGGCGGACGCCCTGCTGCGTGCGTCGGCGACGAAACCGGAGCCGCCTGCAGCAGATGTGACCGCGGATGCCGAGCCTGCGCACTCAGCCGCTGAATCAGCCGCTGAGTTCGCAAGCGCCGCCTCTGTCCCACCGCCACAGGTCGAACGATCCTCGCCGAGTGAGCCGCGAGTTCACGACCCGCACGTCACATGAGCTCTGAGGCACTGCTGCTCGCACTGTCCACGGTAATCCGCCCGACTACTGTCGCGGCGTTGTTCGCGATCCTCGCACACCGTCATCCGCATCGGCTGCTGGTCGCCTACATCGTGGGCGGACTCGCGTTCAGCCTGATCGTCGGCACGATCGTCGTGGTTCTTCTTCGGGGCATAGGTTTGGCAACGTCGTCATCGACGTCCCGACCCGTCGTGGACATCGTCCTGGGCGGAGCGGCTCTTGGCTACGCCAGTGCGGTATGGGCGGGATGGCAGCCTCGTCGGAGTAGTGCATCAAGCCCAGCGGAGGCGCCCGGGTGGATGCATCGCCATCTGCGAGATCTCTCGGTTCGCAGTGCTGCGGTGGCGGGCGTGTTCACCCACCTCCCCGGCGTGATCTACCTCGCCGCCCTCAACTCCATCACAGGAAGCACCGAAGGAATCCTGGATGGGCTTGTCCAGGTGGCCGTGTACAACGTCATCTGGTTCAGCTTGCCGATCTTCGCGTTGGTGATGGCGCAGCGCAAACCGGACGTCACGCGCGACCTCCTCGACCGGCTCAGGAAATGGATGCTGCTCTACAGACGCCGGATCGTGGTGGTGTTCCTCTTAGCGCTGGGCGGGTACCTCGTGGTGAGCGGGATCGTGCATCTGGTCCAGCTGGCGACGTGACCGCACGCTGCCGAGATCAGTTGCCGGTCGCTCCCACGTCGTCGGTGTCGACGATGACCCTGCCCAGCGGGACCAGCGACACCGGAACCAGCTTGAGGTTGGCCACGGCCAGCGGGATGCCGATGATGGTCACTGCCAGCGCGACGGCAGTCACCACATGCGCGATCGCCAGCCACCACCCTGCGAAGACGAACCAGATGACATTGCCGATCGCCGAGGGCACTCCCGCGTCAGGTCGCCGGACGAGCTCGCGGCCGAACGGCCACAGTGCGAAGTTCGCGATCCGGAACGAGGCGAGACCGAACGGGATCGTGACGATGAGGATGCAGCAGACCACACCGGCGAGCACGTACCCGATCGCCAGCCATATACCGCAAAGCAGGAGCCAGATCACGTTGAGCACTGTGCGCATGGTGTCCTCCGTCGACGGCTCTCCGTTGTGCACCGAGGCGTCGAGAGCGAACGCTAGTGTCGAAAGCGGGCCGCCTCGTCACCCGAAGCGGGGGATGCTGTGTCACCGCCGGAGCTCCACGCTTGCCACGAACAGCCAGGTCCCTCGGCATGGAGGGCAGGAGGATGAGCGAGCGGGGCGGAGTGCGCGATCAGCAAAGGGTGGTCCGCCGCGTTCACTTCCATGATCCCGGGGCCCCGAGAGCGGCCGTGGTCGCACCCTCGGTGTTCGTCGCCGCTCGTAACGGTGATGGCCGATTGTTGCTGGTTCGTCGCTGCGACAGCGGGACCTGGGAGCTACCTGGTGGGCGGGTCGATGTGGGTGAGAGCGCGCCTGCGGCGGCGGTGCGGGAGACCGCCGAGGAGTCGGGACTGCATGTGCGGATCACCGGGCTCGTCGGGTTGTTCACTGACCCGGCCTACCTGGTCGAGCCTGCATCGGGCGGGGAGATCCGCCAGCAGTTCGTGGTGTGTTTCCACGGCCTTGTCACGGGCGGCACCCCGCGGCCGGACCTTATCGAGACGAGCGACGCCGACTGGTTCGAACCCCGGCACGTCGAGCCGCTTCCCTTGGAGCCCAGCGCGTTGATGATGATCCACCATGCCCTGTCCGGGGCATCCCAGCCGTTTCTGGGTTGAAGCCCGCATTCCACGCGCTACGCGTCTTAATGAGGAGGAATCGCGATGACGACTGTCACCGCCGTGCGCGGCAAGCGCGTTCGACAGGCCGGAATGCCCAAGGCGCCCGACCTGACACGGGAGCAGCGGATAGCGCTGGGGAAGGCAGCCCGCGCAGAGGTCCCGCGATCCAGCCACGCGGAGTTCACGCCCGCTCGTGAGCGACCTGATCCGGTGGCCGTGCTGGAGAGCCAAGCGTCTGCCCGAGTGACGGAGCTGCTGCCTATCCGCTACGGACGCATGGCGATGTCCGCCTTCACCTACTATCGTGGTGCGGCGCTGCCGATGGCCTACGACCTCGCAGGCACGCCGAACGCAGGGTTTGTCGTTCAAGCCTGCGGCGATGCCCATCTGAGCAACTTTGGAATTTTTGGTTCCCCGGAGCGGCGCCTGGTCTTCGACATCAACGACTTCGACGAGACCCTTCCCGCGCCGTGGGAGTGGGACGTCAAGCGCCTCGCCGCGAGCCTGGAGATCGCGGCGCGGGACAACAACTACTCCGACAAGGATCGACGCCGCATCGTCGAGGCAGGTACGTCCCGATATCGGAAAGCAATGCAGAGGTTCGCCGCAATGCCCGCGCTCGAGGTCTGGTACACGCATGCCGAGGCCACCGCGGTCCAGGCGCGTCTCCGCAGTGAGCTCGACAAGTCCCGCCGCCGCAACCTCAAGCGCGCCATGGCGAAGGCTCGCGCGAAGGACAACCTCGGAGCCATGAACCGCTTCGCCGGGACGCTGGAGGGCCAACCCCAGATCATCGCCGATCCTCCGCTGATCGTGCCCATCCGTGACCTCGTTGACGATCAGAAGGAGCGCGAAGAGATCGAGCAAGGGTTACGCGACATGATCACCGCGTATCGGGCAACGCTGGAGCCGGAACGACGGGTCCTGCTCGACAGGTACCGCCTGATCGACTTCGCGCGGAAGGTCGTCGGCGTGGGGTCCGTCGGCACTCGCTCGTGGATGGCATTGCTGATCGGCGATCACGAGCGTGACCCGTTGTTCCTGCAGGCGAAAGAGGCAGGCCGGTCAGTGCTGGAAGAGTTCACCACGCCTAGCGAGTACGACAACTGCGGCCAACGGGTCGTCGTCGGACAGCGGCTCATGCAGGCGGTCAGCGATATCTTCCTCGGCTGGGTCCGGGTAAAGGGTATCGACGGTCAGCAGAGGGACTTCTACTTGCGCCAGCTCCGAGATTGGAAGGGCTCGGCCGAAATCGGGACAATGACGCCGTCCACGCTGTCCACCTACGGCGAACTGTGCGGCTGGACCCTGGCCCGCGCTCACGCGCGGTCCGGGGATCGCTTCGCCATCGCCGCATACCTCGGCTCGAGTCCAGCCTTTGAGATCGCCATCCGGGAGTTCGCCGCCACCTATGCTGATCAGAATGAACGAGACCACCGAGCATTGGTCGATGCCATCGCCGCAGGCCGTATCACCGCGAATGCGGACGTATAGGACGCTCAGCGTTCGCCGATATGCTCAGCCTTGACATCGAGCAGGGGCTTCGTATCGGGGACCCGGCAGCATGCCGACCGTGGGATGACGCGTGCACGGCGCGTCGCGAGCGTCACCCCGTAGGGGTGAAGGGGTGCGGCAGACTCAGGGCCGTCGCCGCACCCAGCAGGAGAGGCCCCCACAAGAGCCCGATTCCGAGGACGAACACCGCGGTGAGCGTCACCGCGCCGATGCGTCCCACCGCGATGTCGAGGACCAGCAAGAGGCCCCGGTGAAGAGCACGCGCGCAGCTCCTGCAGCAACTCCGTGAAGTTGCGGCGGCACGTTGCAGCGGAGCCTCCGACCCCCTTGAACCCGTCCGTCCTGGACCGGAAACCACCGGAGACGGACGTCCACGTCGCTGCGAGCGACCAAGAGCGTCCACTTGGGTGAGCGATCAGGCTACGCCAGTCGATACCATAGACGCGTATGTCCTTCTCACTGGTGTCTGACGTCCCGAGTCTCGTGGATTCTCGGTGGCGATCCACTGCGATTCTAGGCGGCGGCACCGACAGTTTCGGTGGCTCGGGCGGTACCGGGATGGGTGTGTCGGCGTAGCGCGTCGACGAGTTGGGGCATCTGCTTGTAGCCCTTGATGCGGCGGAAGGATCGTTCGGCGTTGAGCATGCCGGCGGCGGTCCAACGCAGCACCATCTGTCCGTCGCGCCAGCGAGTGACATTGCGGTTGGTGGTGCGGGCAATGGAGATCATCGACTCGACCGGGTTCGAGGTGGTCAGCGTCTTGGCCAGGCGGCCGTCGATGCCCAGGCGGGCGACGGTGAACATCTCGTCCAGCCCTTCCAGCAGGCTGGCCGCGCCCCGGGGTGGCTGTTGGCGAGCAGCCCGGCGAGGTCCTTGGCCCTACGTAGCCCCTGGTCGGGGTCGGGGTGGACGAACGCCTTGACCAGCTTGGCGTCCACCCACGCCTTGTCCTTGTCGGGCAGGTGATCGGCGACGTTGCGCCGCTTGTGCAACGTACAGCGCTGGATCAGCGCCTTAGCCCCGAACACCTCATGCACCGCCGCGGACAGCGCTTTGGCGCCGTCGAGCACCACCAGCAGCCCGTCGTCGAAACACAGGCCCCGCGCGACGAGGTCGGCCAGCAGGGCACGAACCACGGTCTTGTTCTCGGTGGAGCCCTCCCACAGCCCGACCGGCTTCTTGGTGCCGTCGGCGAGGATCGCCAGCGCGACCACGACGCAGCGCTCGGCCAGGTGCTCGCCGTCGAGCATGAGCACCCTGATGTCCTCACCGGTCAGGTCGCGGGCCATCAACTCGGCCAGCGCGGTCTCGGTCTGCTTGACGAACCGGCGCGAGATCGCCGAGCGCGACGTCGACTTCTGCACGCCGCTCACCTGCTCGCCGACCGGCTCGCCAGTGCGGGCGTGCCGCCGGGTCGCCACCCCGGCCAGCATCCGCTCCATCACCACCCGGGTGAGCACGTCCTCGGCGGCGAAGTGCGCATAGCTGGTCAGCGGCACCTCATGGCCGTCGGTGGTGCGGGCTCGAGGTCGGGTCACCGCGACCTTGCGGCCGCCGAGGGTGACCGAGCCCCGCCCCGTGCCGTGCCGCACCGCGGCCCGGCCCGCGTCGTGGCGGCCCTTCGGCCCGCACGCCGCGGCGATCTCGGCCTCGAACATCGCCTGCATCACCGCCATCCCGGCGGCCACGCTCATCGCCAGCAGTCCCTCGCGCGCAACACCGGCGATGTCGGTCATCGCCAGCTGGATCTCCTCCGGCCACTCGGGCAACCCGGCGGTCTCGGAAGCGTCGGCGAGGCGGACGGTCGGTACGGTCTTCATGGCGGTCCCTGCCTTCCTTCGAGGTGTTCTTGGCGGATCACCCGAAGACCTACCGCACGGCAGGCCTCAGGTGAGGGACCGCCACCTCAAATTCCACGAAGATCGAGACAACCTCCGTCCGACGCCACCGGACCCATGCGGACACGTCGCCCGAGGCCTCGGCGATGCAGCTCGAGCGCGTTGTGGGATACCAACGGTCGCGCGATGAGGTGGTCGAGGGACTCGACGCGAGCGGACAGCGATGCGCCCGGTAGTGGCATGCCGCCTCGTTCGGGCCCGAGGGAGGCGGGGCGCGGAGCTGGGGGCCGCCGCAACTTTGCTGGCTGCAGGCGACGTCGGCAGTGCGCCGTCACCATCTCGCCCCTGCGCACACAGTCCGCGAGTGCATGCTGTGCCGCTGGTGCCGCGGGCCAAGGTCGCCCCGCCGAGCGTCCCGACGAGTTCGTCGTTCGCAAGCAACTGCTGACCGATCTGGACGACGCTTCTGACGTCGTCACGGTGTGGGCACCGGCGGGATTCGGCAAGACCGCGTTGCTCGCAGACTGGGTACGGACCTCCCCCGATGTCGTCACGGCCTGGGTGAATGTCGACCGTGACGACAACGATCCGCGACGACTGTGGTCGGCAGTTTCCGCCGCCGTCGCGGCCAGCCCCTCCGTGCCGACCGACAGTTCCATCGCCTGCGCGCAGCGGTGGCCCACCGCCCAGCCGGAGTACCTCGCCGAGCTCGTCGAGGCGCTGGGCGAGCTGGAGCGCCCCGTTCGGCTGATCCTCGATGACGCGCATGAGCTGGTCGGCGCAAAGGCAATGCACGGTCTGGATGTCCTGATCCGCAACCGTCCCGCTAACGTCGTCCTCGTCCTGTCCAGCAGGTCTGCCTTGTCGGCGGTTTCGCGGCTGGGGCCCACCGGCACACTGCGCGAGTTGCGCGCCGACCGGCTGCGCTTCTCGATGAACGAGACGTCCGAACTGCTGGACAAGGCGGACCTTCATCCCACGCACGAGCAGCTCAGTGCGCTGCAAAAGCGTACCAACGGCTGGCCTGCAGGCGTCGGCCTCGCTGCTCTCGCCATAGCCAACTCCGCTGATCGCGACAGGACGATCGGCGAATTCTCGGGCGATGAGCGGACGATGGCCCACTATCTGCGGGACCAGGTTCTCTCGCAGATTCCCGAGACCACGCGAGAGTTCCTGCGCGTGATCAGTGTCAGCGACCCGATCGCGGTACCGCTCGCGTCCGCGCTGTCCGGCCGGGAGGACGCGGGCAGGATCCTCAACAGCCTGGAGCATCAGACTTCACTGGTTACCGCAGAGGGTGGACAGCCCACGGCGTACCGGGTTGAAGAGCTCTTGCGCACATATCTTCTCGCGGACCTTTGTCGGAGTGGTCCGGAGAAGGCGGGTCTGCTGAGCGCGACCGCGGCACGATGGTGGGGCGATCATGACCGCCCCGTCGAGGCGCTTGACATCGCTGAACGCTGCCTTGATACCCGCCTTCTGTCCAGCCTCCTCCATCGGTTCGCGATCCCGATGATTGTCGCTGGAGATCACGCTCCGCTCGTCCGCGCGATCATGATGTTGCGCACGCAAGTGACTTCAACCGATCCGAAATTGGCGTTGGTCGCCGCGTTGATCCGCCTCTGGGAGGGCGAGATCGCGGAGGCCCTCATCGAGCTGCGGCAGGCCCGCAAGTCATGGCCTGCCGATCCTCCGAATGACCTTGTTGTCCTGCGCTGCGTGACCGAGCGGTTCGCAGCGACCGTGCCCGGTATGGGAGCGTCCGCTCCATCTGGCCTCCTCGAGATGACCTCTGGCGCCCCCGAAGTTGAGCCACCTCGGCAGCCCGAGATGGCGGCACTCATGCACCTGAGTGCTGGAGCGGCGCATCTGACCGAGCAGACCGATGGGCCTGCGGCGGTCGCCGAACTGACGGCTGCAGTCGAGTTGGCCCGTCGACATCGCTTCGACTACCTCAAGATGCAGGGCTTGACTCTCTTGGCCGTCGCCTGCCGTGGCGACCTGAACACAATGCGGGCCGCCAGCGACGAAGCCGTCGAGTGTGCCACGGGCCATGGATGGAAAGCATCGATATGGTCCGCCGCAGCGAGCTCGATGCTCGCGTACGCCGCATTGCTGCGTGCAGAGCCTGCGGAGGCTGAGCGGCTGACGACCAAGACGCTCGAGGCCCTACTGACGTTTCTGTGGGTTCCTTTTCACGATCGTCCGGGGAGTGGCGGGCAGAGGCCGCCGCGGGTGAGGTCGGCCATAGCGATCAGTGCTTCGGGGCTGTGGTAGCCGTAGGCGCGGCGGGTGAGCAGCCGTAGGTGGGTGTTGGTGGCCTCGGAGCGGGCGTTGGACAGGCCGTGCTCGACGGCATTCAAGATCAGGGCCTGGTATCTCTTGATGGTCTTGGCGAGTTTGACGAACGGCTCAAGCCGACACCGCCTGGCCCAGGCGATCCAGCCGCCCAGCAGCGCGCGGGCATCCGCCAGCTCGACGGCCTGGAAGATCGCCCGGAGTTGTTCCTTGAGCAGGTAGGCCCGGTAGAGCCCGCCGTTGGCCTTGGCGATCCCGGCGAGCGTGGTGCGCTGGTCGCCGGTCAGGTTCGGCGGGTTTTTCAGCAGCGCCCACCGGCTGCCCTTCAGCGCGGTGGCCTCGTCGTGGTGCCCGCCGGCGCGCAGGCGGTTGACCATGTCGCGGCGCACCTGGTCGAGGGCGTCGGTGGCCCAGGCCACGACATGGAACGCGTCCAGGCACAGCACGGCGTTCGGGGCCCGCTCGGCGACGACGTCGTGGATCCACTGGGCGCCGTCGGCGGAGACGTGGGTGAGCTGCCTGGCGCGGTCGGCGCCGAGCAGGTCGAAGAAGCCGCTCAAGGTGGCCTTGCGTTCCGTCCTTGGCGGCCCACACCAGCCGTCCGGTGTCGTGGTCGACCGCGCACAGCAGGTAGCGCTGGCCCTTGCGGTAGGAGATTTCGTCGATCCCGATCCGGCGCAGCCCGGCCAGCCGGTCGATCTTCCCGGCCCGGTCGGCCACCACCCGGGTGATGATGTCGGCCACGCTGCGCCAGGCCACCCGCAGCAGCATCGCGACCACCGACAGGGTGGCGTGGCAGACCAGCCACGCGGCGGTGTCCTCGAACGCGGCGGTGAACCGGGAGCCGGGCCGCGCCCAGGGCACCGCGGCGACCACCACCCCATGCTCCCGACACGACACCCGCGACGTGGTGGCCTGCAGGTAGACCTGGGTGCTGCCCAGGTCCAGGCCCCGCCAGCGCCGCGGCGCCGGGCTGGTGTCATAGCCCGGGCAGCGCCGCTGGCAGCGCGAGCAGCGCCGCGCCGCCCCGGCCTTGACCCGCACCCGGGCCACCAGCAGCTCCTGGCCTCGCCCGTCGGTCTCCAGCTCCACCGATTCGATCACCGTGTGCTCGACCCCGAGCACCCGCCGCCATACCCTCGTCGTGCGCACGCCCGTCCCCGTCTTCGTCTCTGGTTGTGGAAGGCCAGAAACCGAAGACAGGGCGGCGTGCGCCCGTCATTCCACGATCTTCACCCGGCGGCCACCCGCCCGGCCGAGGTTCGGGGGCGCTGCGCACCCCGACGGGCAGGCCCCCGGCCTGCCCGCAAGCCCTGCCCGAAGGGGCCGCAGAGGCTCGCAGGTCCAGGGGGGCGCGCAGCGCCCTCGCGGCAGCGACGCCGCCAGGCGCCCTTGACCTGGGAGGAGCGGCCCCGCACCCTGCGCAGCGCCCCCGAACCGACCCACAGAAACAGCAGAAGTGCCCACGCTCGAGCTCGCTCCTGTAGCCACGTCGCCGAACCTGCGATTCGGACTGCATACGATCCATGGCGCTGCCCTCTTCGACTCCGGCGAGACCGTCGGCGGGTTGGCCGAGATGCGGCAGGCTCGCTTGGAGTTCGCGGATCTTCCCGGCGATCCCAGAGCAACTGGCCATGGCCGCCACGCTCGAACACCGCGCGGCACTGCAGCTCGGACACGCCGTAGCCGCCCGCACGATAGAGGGCTGGCTCGCCGATCGAACGAGCGACAATGCCGAGTTGCTGGTGGTGCGGGCCATGGCTGAGACCGCGGCGGGGCATACCGAAAGCGCACGGCTGGCCCTCCACACGATCTTGAACGGCAGTTCGAAGCCGCTGCTCCCGTCCACGCTGGTGGAGGCATGGCTCCTGGAGGCGACCCTCGCGGCCGAGAGCGGGTTCCGAGCTGTTGCACGCCGTGCCTTGCAGGCCGCGTTATGTCTTGCCGAGCCCGGCGACGTAGTGCGTCCATTCGCGCAGCTCGCAGGCGCGATCCGGCAGCAACTGGTGCACAGTCAAGGGACCTTCGGCGTCTCGGATACCTTTGTCGGCCGAGTGCTCGTGGCAGGCGCGTCGCTACATCACGACCCGCCTCCTTCGACGCTCAGCCAGCGCGAACTGACCGTGCTCGCGATGCTGCCCTCCATGCTGTCGCTCGATGAGATCGCGGCCGACCTCACCCTCTCGCTCAACACGGTCAAGACGCACCTTCGATCGATCTACACCAAGCTCGGCGTCAGCAGCCGTCGCATGGCGGTGTCGGCAGCCCACCAATACGGGCTGCTCGGGAACGACGTCCGAAGCAGCGGTTGATAACCGGGAACGTTCACGGATCCCAGTCGGTGAACCACAAAGCTCCACGGCGACCAATGCAAGTCCCTCGACTCGACCAGCGTTCCGTCTTCACCCGCGATAGGTGGCGGCTCCGTGGTGCGCGGGTACCACCGTGACCTCCGCGGTCCGACCGACGCCGCCGGACGCCGCCATGGGGCTCGTGCCTCCGCCAGGACTCCCCGATTCCCGCGCCTCTCGCCCGCCGCGGGTGGTCCGCGGGTGCGCTCGTCCGCCGATGCTGCATTCGCCCAACCAGGCAGGTGAGAGGAGCAGTCCGGTGGCGGATATCGAGTTCACCCGAGCGGAGACCCTGACCCGTGAGGAGGCCGCCAAACTCCTCGTCAGCCTTGCCGAGGCGCTGAGCGCAGGCAACGGTCATGCAAAGCTGCTGCTCGGCGACACACACGTTGAGCTGCATGTGCCCGAGCAGATGCGGGCCGAGGTCGAAGTGGAGGTCGACGGCGACGAGGTCGAGCTCGAGATCGAGCTGAGCTGGTCGCTGCGAGAGCCACGCCACACCAATCACGCGCAGCGCGGGCCGCCAAGTGAGCGAAGGGGTCGATCACGTCATCGACGACGACCCGACCGCGCGCCCGTCCCCACTGGTCGCCGCGGGCTCCCGCCCCAACGCCTTCGCCTTTGCGTGCTGGAACTCCTCCTCCGACATGGCGCCCCGGTCCCGCAGATCAGCGAGCTTGGCGATCTCGTCAGCCGTGCTCCGGGTATCCCGCCCAACGTACGCGGCGTACTCCTGGGACCTGCGCTGCTCCCGATCGAGAGCTCGCTCGTTCATCGCACGGCCACGTGCGATCAAGTAGACCAGGGCGCCCAGCCAGGGAATCACGATCAGGAACAGCGTCCAGAGCGCCTTGCCCCAACCCGACAGCTCGTGATCGCGGAAGATGTCGCCCAGGATGGAGATCAACAGCCAGATCCAGGCGAACAAGATCATGAACCAGAAGATCGACAGCAGAATGTCCCAGAGATTCATCTTCGGCTCCTCACATTGCCGAGCACCACGGCGGATCGCCGTGGGTTGAGCGCACTTTCCCGCCGGTGAGACCCATCTACATCACCTGAACGGGATGAGGCCGGTTGCTGACCCGGCAACCCGATGCCGGAACGCCTGCTCAGCTCCCGGCTGGGTCGGGTAGCGCCGAGATCAGGTTGAGCCCGAGGCCGCCAAGTTGGGCGATGACGCCGCGCAGATGGGACTCGTCCAGTACCTCGCCGTCGATGAGGATCTGGCGCGGCAGCTCGGTGATCCGCATATCGGCGAAGGCCGCGCGTGCTTCGTCGGACATGACACCGTCAACCCGGAACTCATAGTGCATCGGTCATCGCATCCGTTCCTGATCGTCGACACATCCTGTAAGCATCGACGACAGGCTCGCCCGACTCCTCACCTATGCCGGATGAGCAGCGCCTGCGCCGACTGATATTCGGATCCTGACGAGAGGATCAGGCCGTGCTCATGGGCGGTCAGGACCGCGCATCGTCTGCTGCTCACGCCGAGCTTGCTGTAGATCGACCGAATGTGGCTCTTCAGCGTGTTGATCGAGACAGTGAGGTCCGAGGCGATCTCGTCCATCGACCGCAACGATGGCAATAGCGCCAGGACGGCGAGCTCGCGACGACTGAGGACAGCCTCCAGCGCGCGACCGCCACACGCGCCCACGGCCAGCGCCCTCCCGCCGAAGGTGTCTGCGGCCTCGAGGCTGCCGTAGCGCTGTGCGAGCAGCTCCCGCACCACCGGTCCGGCGTTCACGAAGGGTCGGAGCAGGTCGAGTGGCTCGGCGACATCGACCGCCATCTGAAGGGCCCGACGGGCGGCGAAGTGGTCCTCGACGTGGACGGCGAGCGCGGTCTCCTGCAGCAAGGCATCGACGAGCGTGGAGGGCAGCACGGCAGCCGCCTGACCATCGAGGATGCGCCGCAGAGTGGTCCGGGCCGAGTCGTTGTGCCCCGCCGCCACATCTGACCAAGCGCGCATGAGCAGAGTCTCGGCGGTCTCACCCACGCGATCGACGAACCAGCTCAAGACGGTGCGAGCCGCCGCGTGCCGCCCGAGCCGGATCGAGTCCTGGAACTCCGCAACCGCCAGGGCTGCGAGCTCGAAGCCGCTCGCGGATGCGTCGCCGAGCGCGGTGCGCGCCCGTGCCATGGCGACGACGCCGCCTGCCCGGTCGCCCTGGTCCGCACGGGCGACGCCCGCAATCGCCATGAGCACGTATTGCAGCCGGAGCGCAGCCTTGGCGCCGTGGGCAAGGCCGTCGGTGGCCAGCCGCTCCGCCTCCTTGGGCTCGGCGGCGAGCAACTTGCCATAGGCCAGCATGGCAGTGCCGGTCAACGCCCATGGCGAGGCCTGCCAACCGCGAGCGGCCCCGATCGCGACCGCCTCTGCGCCGATCTCGCGCATGCCGCGCAGGTCTCCACCCACTGCGGCCGCGGCGGCGGCCAGCCCCAGACACTGCAAGGACAAGTACTCGAAGCCCGAACGTTGGGCGTCGGCCCGCACGCGGTCGATGGCACGGCGCACGGCGAGCGGGTCGTCCCCGTCACGCAACCGCCTGCCGCAGCGGGCCAGCCGGACCAGTGCCTCCAGCTCGGGCTCGGCAGGCACCGCCCCCTCATCGGGCAGGGACGTGCGCGCCGCACCGGCAGCCTGCGGCAGCACACCCAGCTCCTCACCCGCCGCCCGCAGGATGGCCAGGCGGACGGGTGGGTCGGCAGGCCAGCTGCGGCAGGCGTGCCGCCCAGCGGCCTCGGCTGCGTGGGCATCGCCCGTCTCGTGCCGGACCAGCGCGGCCACGACAGACAGCCACGGGTCGGAGCCGACAACGTGCTCGCCGCTTGCGGCAAGTGCCCGCCGCAGCGGGCGGTGCTCGCCCACGACCAACTGCGACACGGCGACGTCGCGGACCAGGTCGGTGAGCAGCGCCGGTTCGCCGGACAGCGCGGCGTGTTCGAGAGCTCGCGCGGGACGTCCCCAGTCCCTCCACCAGCGGGCGGCGATGGCGTGAAGCCGAGCGATCCGGTGGGCGCCCTGCCGGTTCAGGTCCGCCAGGAGATGGCTGCGGACGAGCGGCTGCACCCGGTAGACACCGCGATTCTGAGCGATTTCCCGGACCAGCGCGGTCCGGTGCTCGAGATCAGCCAGTAGCCAGCCTGCATCCTCACGGCCGGAGAGCACCACCGCCAAGCCAACGGGGAGAGCCTCGCAGATGCTGGTCGCCTGCAGGAGCTGCAAGCGGTCGGCTGGAAGGCCGGAGAACACCTCGCCGACCAGGTAGTCCGCGACCGACCGCTCGTCGCCGGAGAAGTCAGCGAGGAACCCGTCGACGTCGGTTGTCACATCGATGGCGGCGGCGGCGAGCCGCAGCCCGGCAGGCCAGCCGTCGGTCTGCCGATACAGCTGATCGACCTGACGTGGCTTCAACCCGAGTCCCGCTCGGCGCAAGAGGGTTCCGGCCTCCACCCGATCGAACTGCAGCTGGTCACTCCGGAGCTCGGTCAGCCGCCCCTCCAGCCGTAGCCGGTGCAGGTGAAATGGCGGGTCAAGCCTGCTGGCCAGGACGAGGATCACGTTCGGGGGACGGTCACGCACGAAGTTCTGCAATCCGTGCAGGGTTGCGGCGTCCGTCACCTCGTGCAGGTCGTCGAGCACGAGCCGCAGCGGCCGTGGAAGGGCGGCGAGCGCTTCGATCAAGTTGGCGAGGAAGTCCGGCTGACCCGCCAACGCCATATCCCAGGTCCCGCGGTCGGAACCGGCGCGCAGCGGGCTACTGGCCGGGACGGTAGCAGTCCGCGCCATGGAGGCCAGCATGGCGCTCCACAGCCTCCGCGGATTGTTGTCGTCCCGATCTACCCGCACCCAGGCCGTGTCGATTTCGGTGGAAGCACGTGCCCATTCCGCCACGAGCAGGGTCTTGCCGTATCCAGCGGGAGCGGAAGCCAGTCCGACGTCGGCGACACCGTCGAGCCGGCGCACGAGTTCGGGGCGGTGGACCAGGTCTGGCGGGAGTTCTGGAATCGAGATCTTCGAACTCGGCACGGGCCTCATCATGACCACCACCACCTCCTTGCCCACGACCTGGGTCGTGGGCACAACTGTGGATCTTGGCTGACCCAGGCGGCGCCCACCGGGTCTTTCACCCGATCGAGTTTGCGCCGAGCGGGATGATCGTTGCGCCGAGCGGGATGAGAGGGCGTCGTCCTCAGCGGAGGAGGAGCGCCGATGCCGTTGGGGTCGCCGGTCCATCTTCATCACAACAGCTGGAGATACCGGGCGCGGCGGACGGCTTCGCGCCGCCCGGACACGCCGAGCTTGCGGTAGAGCGACCGCTGGTGGGTCTTCACCGTGGTGACCGACACGTAGAGCTCGGCTGCGATCTCGGCGTTCGGCAGGGCGCCTGCGAGGTAGCGCAGCATCGTCCGCTCCCGCTCCGTGAGCGGGTCGATGCGCGCGCGCTGTGCATCAAGGCCCGCGACGGAGGGGGCTGACATGCGCTCGAGCAGGTCTACCGCGAAGGCCGGTACAACGGTTCCGCGCTCGATCCGTTCCTGCAGGAGCGCGCGCAGGTACGGGGTCTCGGTCAAGAAGGGACGACGCATCGACGACGGCACACTAGCGGCCATGGCGTCCTCAATCCGGTCGAGCGCCCGCCGCTCATCTCCGGTCGCGGTGGCGAGCAGGGCGTCGAGCACTGCTCCTTCGACCCGCGCGCGCACGTGGTCTGCGGTGGCCGCTTCCCCACGGATCGCGACCGCCACCGGAACGTCGCCGATCAATAGGTGTAGGCGGGCCATGGCGATACGTCCTGAATCGGTCCTGGCTGCCGGCAGCCGCTCCAGCAGGCGACGTACCGCGCCGATGTCACCCGAGCGTGCGAGCAGCTCGGCTTCGATGAGGGTGCACCACTCGCGCAACCCGGGTGCCAGGCGCCCGCCGTCGACCGTCGCCCCGCGTCCGCAGGGCGGCGAGGGCGGCCTCACGCTCGCCCGCCGCCTCACGACGTATCGCCAGCAACGCTGCGGCGGCTACCTGGACATGCGGCTCGGGCGCCACGGCCTCCACCTCCGCGACCCGGCCGAGCCACTCGTCGGCGTCATTGGCGACCCCACGGTCGAGGGCCAGCCTGGCCATCGTGAGATAGGCCCCAACCACCTGTGGCGCGTTCACCAGCCCTGCCGACGACGCCGTGGCGATGACATTCCGTGCGGCTGCCTCGGCGGCGTCGAGCTCCCCCCGCTCACATCGGAGCAGGGCGCGATAGGCCATCGCATTGAGCTTGGTGGGGACATGATCATCCAGCTCGACGTCCGCGGCGGCCGCGAGATGACGTTCGGCTGTGACCAGGTCGCCGGCCCAGTAGGCGGCGCCCCCGAGGTTGCTGTTCACGAAGACCGGAACCATCTCGGCACCCACCATGTCCAGTGCGGCGAGCGCACCGGCCTCGACGGGCACCCTCTGGAACACAGAGACCGTCGACCCCCAGTCCCCGCTGAGCCGGGTGAGGCCGCCCGCGCTCAGATCCACCAGGACCCGTACCCGGGCGGCCCGCCGAAGGGAGAGCGCATCGGCCGCTGCCGCGCCGGCCTCGAGCAGCGCCGCGGCCTCGAGGTCGGAACCCTGCGCGATGCGCGTGGCGGCGAGTGCGGCGGCGAGCTCGGCATGGACGCCGAGCACCATACGGGGGATCTCCGTCAACACCCGCTCGAGCTCGTGGCTGCGGCCACCCATGACCAACGCGAGGGTGTGCGCGCCTGCTAGGTCGGCGGCCAGCGGCCAGAGTTCGCCTGCAACGGCCGAGCCGATGGCATCGAGCGGCATGCCATTGCGCCGGAACCACTCCGCCGCACGCCGATGCAGGCCACGCCGATCTGGCCGTCGCGAAGGCCGGACCCGCAGGATGTCCGCGATCAGCCGGTGCAGCCGATACCAGCGGCCGCGCTTGCCGACGGCCTGCACGAAGAGGTTGGACGCAGCGAGGTCGTCGAGCATCGCCGCTCCGTCTTGACGGCCGGTGAGCGAGTCGGCCAGGTCGGCGCACACCAGATCGACGACGCTGATCTTCTCGAGAAAAGCGATGAGCTCGCGAGACTGCTGATCGAGCACCTCGGTGATGAGATAGCCTGCCACGCTGTGGTCGTCCCCGGAGAATGCGGCCACGGCGGCCGTGACGTCGTCCCGGCCCTTGAGGTGAAGGGCAACCAGGCGAAGGCCTGCGGGCCACCCTTCCGTGCGATCGACCAACCGCTGGAGCCCCGCGGAGTCCACCGCGACCATTAGCTGCGCAAAGAGCTCCGTGGCTTCGTCGGGACTGAAGGCGAGATCCGCCGCACGCACTTCACTCACCAGTCCCGCTAAGCGGAGGCGAGGCAGCGGCCACGGCGGGTCTCGACGCGTCGTGACCAGCAGCGACAGCCCTTTCGGCGGCCGTTCGACGAGCTGCAGCAACTCGGAGTGGACCTGCGGCGAGACGATCTCGTGCAGGTTGTCTAGCACGAGCACCACCGGGCGGGGCAGATGGCGGAGTCCGGCCACGATCGTCGCGGGTAGATCCCCCGCGGGTACGGCACCCGCCGTGATACGGCGAAGCTCCTCCGCGTGTGTCCCTGCAATCGGGGTCAGTGCGGTCGCGACGGCGCGCCAGAACACCTGTGGATCGTCGTCGGTCCGGTCGAGGGTCAGCCAGGCCGCCGGTCGGTCCGCAGCACCGGCCTCCACCCAGGATGCGGCGAGCAGGGTCTTGCCCCAGCCTGCCGTGGCTGCGACCAGGGTGACCGGCGCGTTGATCTTCGCGGTGAGGAGCGCGTGCAGGCCGGGTCGGGCCACGACGTGGATTGCCATCGGCGGCGAGAACTTCTCCGAGCCAGGTGACGTCATTCCCGGGCTCGTCCGGTCCGGAGGGTCCGGTCTCATCCCGGCCGCCGCAAGGATCGCCCTTGTCCGCAGGGCTCAACCGTGGAGGCGATCGTGAGCAACGAGTACTCAATCCGGGTTCGGGGCCGGATCAGCCCTGACATCCTCGCGGCGCTGGATCCGCTCCAGCCCACCTCCGTGACATCGGAGACCGAGCTTCGCGGAGTCCTGGTCGACCAGGCCGCGCTGCACGGGATCATCGCCCGTCTCGAGCAGCTCGGTGTGCAGTTGGTCGGGCTGAGTCTGCTTCCAGACGATCGGTGATAGCCGCCGACATCGGCCGCGCTCCACAACATTCCGACGACCCCTGTCGGCCAGGCTTCACCCGCGTCGCCTGGCCCGCGACCCGCTTCACTCCCCGCCCGACACGATGCCGCCCGCGCGGCGCGTAGTCGAGTGACGAAGGTCCCGTCTACCTCGGCTCTTCGCCCTCACCCGTGTGGGGGGAGGTTTCGACGATCGGATGGGTTCACAGTGGCCCGCGAGGGGACATGCGGATGGAGGTCGCCAATGGCGGGCGCGCGGTACGAGCTGAGGGTTGCGGGATGTCTGTCCGATCGCGCACGCTTCGCTTTCACAGGGATGCGGGTGACCACACTGCGGCCACAGACATCCATCTACGCCGAGTTCGACGACGGCGCTGATCTGCACGAGCTCCTCGAACAGTGCAGCGGGATGGGTCTTCGGCTGATCTCGGTGCGACGGCTGTCATCGAAATCCGCGTAGCCCGAGGAGAACGTCCACGGCCACATCGAAACCGGGGATTTTCCGGAGCTGCCGCCGATCGGACCAGCCTCCGAGCGTGGAACCCCGGACTCATCCCCCTCGGGTGGTGCCGACGAGCCCGGCCAGGAGCAGCCTTCGGCGTTGGGAGAACGAACGAGGAGGAACGTAATGGCGATCGGTCCGGTTCAGTTGCTGGTTCTGGGATTCGATCGTCCGGACTTCCAGGGCGAGATCCGGGCGGAGCTGGAGCGGCTGCGCGAAGACGACAAGGTGCGGGTGATCGACTTTCTCGCCGTCTACAAGGCGCCGGGCGGCGAGGTGACGGTACTCAAGGAGAGTCAGCTCGATGCCGCCGAGATGTTGGAGTTCGGGGCGATCGTGGGTGCCCTGGTCGGGGTCGGTGCCGGGATGGGCGCCGACGCGGGCGCCCAGGCAGGCGCTGAGATGGTCGCCGAGCGGGACGGAGTGTTCGGGGAGGACGCATGGGACGCGCTGGCTGACATCCCGGAGGACTCCGCGGCCGCGCTCGTCCTGCTCGATCACCGTTGGGCGATACCGCTGCGGGACGCTATCGCCCGAGCGCGGGGCGTGCGGTTGGCGTCAGAGTTTGTGAGCCCATTGGACCTGGTCGCGGTCGGGCTGGTGGCTGCGGAGGAGGCCGAGGCGCTGGCCGGTGCTTCGGCGGACACGATCTAGCCTGCGGAGAGGTGTGACGGAATGTTGGGTTCTCACCGACGGATTGCCCGCCGCAGCGGACGTCGCGCAGGGCGGCGGGCTTCGCGGCGGATGATACGCCGTCGTCGCTAGTCCCTTATGCGGTTTCCATCCGGCGGATGCCGCTGACCGAAGTCGGACCAGTGGCATCCGTCCTTACTGACATGTCCCGTTCCATTCATTGGCGCCGTAGCCCGCGGAGGTCCTCCGCTCAGTTGGTGTCCTCGAGCTCGATTCGACTCCACTGGGCGCCGGTCTCCGCGCGGTACGCCGTCACGGCAGCATCCAGCGTCGGGAAGTAGTGCGCGGGATCGATCACGCGAGCGAGCTCGTACCGGTTGACCCTTTGCCGGACCGGGTCCTTCAGCTCGGCGAAGACAAGGCTGATCCCGCTGTCGTTGAGCGCCATGTCCAGATCCTCCAGCATGGCCCCGGCAGTCGTGTCGACATCCGTTATCGGCTCCACCGCGATGATGATCCATTTCGGGGGTGGGTCGGAACGCGCGAGCATCTGGATCTGTTCGCGGAACGTCCGCGCGTTCGCGAAGAACACCGGCGCATCGAATCGGAAGATCAGACAGCCGGAAAGCTGTTCGGCGGTCGGATAGCTTCGAACGTCGTGATAGCCGGGGATTCCCGGCACTCGACCGAGGACCGTCTGATACGGCCACCATGCTCGACGAAAGACGTTGCCGATCGAGAGGGCGACGGCGACCCCGATACCGGGGAGCACGCCGAGCCCCACGACACCGACGAAAGCCGCAACCGACAGCGCGAACTCGGTGGGTCGGTCGTGGAGGAGCCGCACCGTCTTCCGCACGTCGGCCAGCGAGGCCGATGCGGCGATCACCACGGCGGCCAGCGTCGGTTGTGGGAGGTTGCGGAACATCCCCGGCGCCAGCAGCAGGATCAGGGTGATCGCGGCCGCTCCGACCACCCCCGTAACTTGCGTCTTGGCCCCTGCTTGTTCCGCAACGGCGGTCCGGGAGCCGCTGGTGCTCACCGGGAACCCCTGAACAGCCCGGCCGCGATGTTGGCCGTGCCGATGCCGATCATCTCCCGGCTGCCGTCGACGACGGTTCCCGCCCTGGCGGCGAACGCGGAGGCCGTCGCGATTGTGTCGGCGACCGAGACCAGGACGATGCCCACTGCGCCCACCAGCAGGAGCGCGAGATCAGAGAACGCGACGTCGGGAAGGGTCAAGGGCGGGAAGCCCTGCGGCAGGACGCCCACCAGCGACACCCCGCGATGTCCGACGCCCAGCAACCCCGCCGTGACGGATAGAAACGACGACGACGATCAGGACCCCCGGGACCTTGGGGATCCACCGTTGGAATGTGATGATCACGATCAGTCCCAGGCCGCCGATGAGCAGGGCGGCCGGTACCGTCTGGCCATTGAGGACCCCGACGGCGAACCCGACGACCTCGCCGATGAAGCCGCTGCCCTCGACGGAGAAGCCGAAGAGTTTGGGGAGCTGCCCGACCATGATGGTCAGGGCCAACCCGTTCAGGTACCCGATCATCGTGGGCCTCGAGACCAGATCTGCCACGAAGCCGAGCCTGCCGATGCCCGCGAGCAGGGTGACCCCGCCCGTCAAGATCGCGAGGGCCGATGCAAGTGCCACCGCGCGGCCCGGATCCCCGTTCGCGCCCACCAGCGGCAGGATCGTTGCGGCGATCATGGGTCCGAGCGAGGAGTCGGGACCCAGGACGAGGATCTTGGAGGGCCCAAACACCGCGTACGCCGCGAGGCAGAGGATCGACGTGTACAGGCCGGTGATCGGGGGCAGGCCTGCGAGCGCCGCGGAGGCCATCCCCTGTGGTACGAGCAGCGTGGTCAAGATCAGTCCAGCCACCACGTCCTTGGGGAACCAACGCGGCTGGTATGTCCTGACCGTGGTCAGTCCCGGGACGAGATCGGAGATCAGCGCAATCCCCATCCTCGATCGGCGGACGTGGGTCGACTCAGGCGACAAGAAGGTACAGGCCGTGGCAGACGGTGAGGACCACCACGACAACGATCACGGATACGTGCACGACGGCGCCCTTCGGTCGACTGGACGGGTACCGGTCGCGGATATGGGTCTTGCAAGGCCTGTGCCCGGGAAAGATGAGATGAGCTGCAAGACCGAATGTCTGCGCCGCGGCAACTGTCGTCATCACACCCGCGGGGTGGTCCGGGTCGCCGGGTAGGGACTCCACCGCCGCAGGTGACGTGTCGCCGGCCGCAGCAGCGAAGACTCCTCAGGCGGAGTGAGGTCAATCCAGCGCCGCGTCCAGCGTCATCGCTGCGTCGATGAGGGCCAGGTGGGTGAAGGCCTGCGGGAAGTTGCCGATCTGTTCCCCGTTGAGCGCGATCTCCTCGGAGAACAGCCCTACGTGGTTGGCGTAGGTGAGCATCTTCTCGAACGCTGACGAGACTCGGCGAGCCTGCCTGCCCGGGCGAGCGCATCGACGTAGGCAAACGTACAGAGCGAGAAGGTGCCCTCCGAGCCACGCAGGCCGTCCGGCGATGCGGCGGGGTCATAGCGGTAAACGAGGCTGTCAGTAACCAGCTCGGCGTCCATCGCATCGAGGGTCGCGGTCCACATCGGGTCCTTCGGCGCGATGAACCCGACCTTCGGCATGCGCAGCAGCGACGCGTCGAGCACATCGGTGTGGTAGTGCTGCACGAACGCGCGTCGCCCGTCGTTCCATCCCTGGTCGAGGACCTGCTTGTAAATCCGGTCTCGCTCGGTGGTCCAATGCTGGATTGGGCCCGGCAGGCCCCGCGCGGCCGCCAGCCGGACACCCCGGTCGAGCGCCACACCTGACCGAGCTGACGGACTCCGGTGCGGTGCCTCGTATGCTCCGCTCACAGACATCCCAGGCGCTTGGTTGTCAAGTGCGCCGAGAACAGGCGCTTGATCGTTCCCGTCGATCGTCGAGTCTGCGCCGGTCCTCGTCGGTGTCAAGGAAGGGCGCTTGACACCGACTGCGGGTCGGCGTTCATCCAGGACGCGACGGGGATCTGGGGCCCCGGAAAGGGTCTCGGGCCACGGCGCTGGGGTCCGGCCAGCCTGACTGATCAGTTCGGCGGTTCTACGCCGCGGCCCGGGAATCTGTTGCACCGGCTGGCCAGGCGGTTGTCTCGTCATAGACGGTGCCGGTCTTGAGGCAGCCATGCAGGATCCCGACCAGTCGGTTGGCCAGCTGGCGCAGGGCCGCTCGGTGCCCGACCCCGCGAGCCCGGATCCGGTCGTAGTAGGCCCGGGCACCCGGTGAGGCGCTCAGCGCCGCGAACGCTTGGGCATCGAGGGCATCGATCAGCCGGTTGTTGTGCACGAACCGGGCCATCACGACCTTCTTCTTGCCCGAGGCGCGGGTGATCGGGCTGGTGCCCGCGTAGTTCTTGCGGGACTTGGCCGAGACGTAGCGGTCTTCGGCATCGCCGAACTCGCCCAGCACCCGAGCGCCCAGGATCGGACCCAGCCCCGGCTGGGACAGGACGATCTCAGCGACCGGGTGACGCCCAAAATGGCTCTCCACCTGCCACTGCAGGGTCTTGACCTGCTCGACCAGCACCTTCAACACAGCGACCGTAGATTGCACGCTGGCGGCGTAGGCGGCCACGACAACCTCAGGCTGGCGCAGGTGCTCGGCGCGCAGCGCGGTCTGGATCACCGCGGCCTTCTCCTCGATCTTGCGCCGACCGGCATGCCGCAACGCCGCGCTGATCTGGCTGATCGACAATCGAGCCGCCGCGCCCGGATCGGGGGCCTTGGACAACAGCTCCAGGGTGTCGCTCGCAGCCAGATCCTCGAACGCCTCCAGCGCGGCCGGGAAATACTCCCGCAGCGCATGCCGCAGCCGCTGGGTATGCCGGGTGCGTTCCCAGATCAATGTCTTATGCGCCCGGGCCACCACCTTGATCGCCTCGGCCCGCGGGGTGTCGGCGGCGACCGGGCGCAGTTGGTGGGAATCGGTGCGCACCATATCCGCCAACGTGTGCGCGTCGGCCTTGTCGCTCTTGGCGCCGGAGACGCTATGCCGCTCCCGGTAGCGGGCGGCCTGCAGCGGGTTGACCGCGAATACCTCGTAGCCTGCGGCGATCAGCGCCTGCGCCCACGGGCCGCGGTCGGTCTCGATGCCGACCTTCACCACCGCGTCCTCGACCCCCTCACCCAGCTGTGCGGCGATCATCGCGTGCAACCGGGCCATGCCGGCCACACCCTCGGGCAACCGGGCCCGGGCCAACCGCCGGCCCGCGGGGTCCATCAGCTCGACGTCATGATGCTCCTCGGCCCAGTCGTCCCCCACAAACAGCTCCAACACGCCCTCCTATCCTCGGTCTGACCTGGTGCGGCCTGCGGGAGAACCATCGACGACCTAATCAAGCAGTGCTCACACCGGCACCCGGTAGGCACGCGGTGGGCACGACATCCCAGCAGTGATCGAGTTCTCCCGACACACCGGACAGGGCACGATCTGTGAGCAGGACTCGACGTCCAGGGGCCAACAGTGCTCACCGCCCGGCGGCCAGGCTCGAGTCTGCCGGACCACGCGCCGACCAACCCGATAATGGTGATTAGGGGCCTCCCGAATCGTTTGACGTGAGCACCTTGAGCATGAGCCGAGGGTCACGAGGAGCGGAGGCCCCGCCTGCGCCAAAAGGGCCTGCACAACAGGTACCTCGCCGCGTGGCCTACCCAGTCCTACATCACATCAATTGACCTCGGCTCGAAGCAGTCCGGCTCAGTACCCCGTCACCGGCACAGGCCAGAGCTGCCCGCGTGAGGCGTTCGTGCTCGCGGTTCTGGCCACCGGTGTCGATCGTGCCGAACGCGGCGGCTGAGCCCGGCGCAAGTGCGGTCCACGCCGCTAGGAGCAACGAAAACAGCACCGTCAACCGCCGTCTTCGCACCGCGCAAGCCTTCCGTCGTGGCGGCCCTCGACGGCCGTGGACGGATTGTGTTGCTGGGATTTCGCGGCGCCCTCATCCCGCCAGGGTGACCGGCAAGGTCATGTCTCCGCATACGCTCGGGGGCATGCTCCTTCTCGGCATCATCTTGTTCGGGATGCTCGTCGGGGCCGCTGCGCAACTCATCGTCGGCAAGCAGGCAAAGGGTGTCGCCTGGGGGCGCGCACTGGCGGCAGGCATCGTCGGCTCCTTCATCGGCGGGCTCATCATCAGCCTGCTCTCCGGCGACGGCGTGGCCCTACGCCCGAGTGGAATCATCGGCTCGCTCGCAGGCGCGATCATCGTGACGCTTGCCTGGCAGTGGTGGCTCACACGGAGACGAGAGTCGAAGCGCTAGCTGTCTCTGACGTGCCGAGGGCGGCCGCCGCGACATCTGCTAGTCCGTGCGTCACTTCCGCGTGACGGGCCCGGCGGCCCTTGACACCGCCTCGGACAGGTACCGTCCGCCGCCCACGAGCCGCCTGCGCCACGGCGGGACCCCCTCGATCTCGATCTCAAGCGAAAAGCTCAGAAAAGTCCGGATCAGTACGATCATCCCGAGGATCGCCACGTTCATCACGGTCGGCTCTACCGCGACCGTGCGTATCAGGTCGGCGGCCACCAGAACTTCGATGCCGAGCAGCAGCACGCCCCCGAACGTCTCCCGCAGGGTTTGGTAGCCTGCGCGGCCGTGCCGGGTTCGCCACCAGACGTGCCCGGCCAGCGTGAGTGACAGCAGCAATCCCAGGACGAGAACCGCCGCGCCGATCACCTCGAAGACCTTGGCAACGTGGTCCATCGCTTCGGTGAAGCTCATTCCGGCGCGCTTACGTACCAGTGCGATCTCCCGTGCGCGACGGCTCGCTAGCTAGCGCGCTTCTTGCCGAACTTCTTCTCAAGCTTCGCCCGCGTTTTCGGGTCCTTGGCCTTCCGCATCACCTGGTCGCGCATCTTTTTTCCCTTCGGTGAACGCGCGAACTTGGCCATCCTCTTGCCGAGCTTGCCCATCTCGGTCCTCCTCAAGTGAGTCAATGGCGGTCGTGGGCAGCCGACCGGCGGCGATCGCGGCCAGCGCGCGCACGCTGTCAACGATCCGGTCGGGCTCCATCGCTGACGGCGACGCCCCCGGATGCCGGGGCGAGATCCGCACGCGCAGGGTGCGAGGACGAATCCGAAAGCAGACCGGCGGGTCGAGCACGACCGCCTCACCGTCGATGCCCAGCGGGATTGGGTGCGCCGAGTCGACCTCGAACTCGGCGGTCGACCACTGACTCAGCGGCGATGCGTCATGGCGGCTCCCGCCGTCCCCGCCCCGCGCGGGCACGACGGCGATACCGAGCCTGCCGGTGTCGATCCGCGGGCGAGTCCCCGACCCTACGGCATGGCCCAGCCGATAAGCGTTGTTGGACACAAGGATCGTCGCCGCCGACGAATGCACCGCGCCGTCGGGAGCGACCCAGCGCAGATCAAGCTCGGAGCCCGTCGGGCCGAAGACCGCCGGAACGGTGTCGAGCAGAGTGCGGATCTTGGCGTCGCGGTAGCCCTTGCTCTGCACCGCCTCGGCGTACAGACCCATCGAGACGTTGTTGACGAAGACGCGCCCGTTCACCTCACCGAGGTCGACGAGATGCTCGCCGCCGTCAACGAACGCATCTAGGGCTCCTACCACGTCGTCGCGGTCAACGCCGAGGTCCAGGGCGAAATGGTTGCGCGTACCCGCCGGTATGCAGGCGTAAGGCAGACCGTGTCGCGCGGCGGCGGTGGCGACTATGGCCTGCGTGCCGTCCCCACCCGCGGCGGCCAGCCCGTCGGCACCCGAGGCGACAGCGTCACTGACGAGCTGCTCGAGGTCGTCCCCACGATGCAGCTCCACGGTTCTGATCCCGCGCTGGGCAGCCTGCTCTGCCAGCCCCACCTTGGCCGCCTTCCCACCACCGGACCACGGGTTGACGAACAGCACGGCGCGTTGGGGTGGCGGAGCGGTCGGCAGCCGCAGATGAACCCGAAACGCGGCGCGGGCCGCTGAGTGGAAGATCACCACCCCGATCACGAGCAGTACCAGGAAGCCCCATCCGTTGTTGCGGAACAGCAATGCCCCGGCCCCGACGAGGGCGACCAGGGCGATGACGGTCCCGATCACCCGCGGTGGCCCGCGGCGCACCACGGCGAACCACGCCGCCATGATCGCGATGACGACGCAGGCCAGCACGCCCAGCCCACTCGGAAAACGGATGACCGCCACCGTCACGGCTAGTAGCACGGTCAATCCGGCAGCGAGCAGCGCGACCACTGCCGCGATCCGCTGTGTACCGGTCACGGGGCTCGCGACCGGATCGCTCATGATGTTCCTCCCTACGTCCGGCGAGGCCGTCCCCAGCCGGAGTACTGTCGACGGGCTCTGGTGATTCCGCTCCGCCCGTGCCAGGTGAATCCCGAAACACGTTGCTCTCGCGGCGCCGTCCGTCGGGCGACCCCTGCGCCATCCACCATGGAACGCACCTCGTCCGCCGTGGTCATCCTCCTGGGGTGATGCCGCTCCGAACGGCCCGATGAGAGATTGACCGCACGGAGCCTGCATGAGGACGCGAGCACGGCCTCGCCAGGTGCACGTCCGCGAGCGCGGCGCCTCCTCAGGGAGCTTTCGATGCCCTTCCAGGGTCCACGCTTCGACCAGCTCCGGAATGGGGGAACCGGTGACCGAAGATCTCAGCACGAGCGATTCCGGGCAACTCTCGGGGCGCAAGCGGCTACTCGGCATCTTGCTCGCCATGGCGATGTTCGTTCTCGTCGTCGACACATCGCTCATGAACGTCTCGATATCGGCGGTGGTTCGAGATCTCCAGACGACCGTCAGTGGCGTCCAGTCGGCAATCGCACTGGAGGCGCTGGTCTCCGCGGCATTCATCCTGATCGGCGGCAAGGTCGGCGACCTCATCGGGCGCAGGCGGGCCTACATCCTGGGCCTGCTCGGCTACGCCATCGGCGCGACCGCCATGACCCTCGCGCAGTCGCTGACCGCGATCATAATTTTCTGGGCGGTTGTCGGGGGTATAGGAGCCTCGCTGCTGCTGCCCGCCATGCAGTCACTCATACACGGCAACTTCGAGGGGTCGGCGCAAAAGAGGGTTTACGCGCTAGTCGGGGCAGCAGCGGCGATCGCCGCAGCAGTCGGACCATTGCTCGGCGGCTTCATCACCACCTTCCTTTCCTGGCGCGTGGGATTCGCTCTTGAAGTCGTGATCATTATCGCCATCCTGGCGGGTATCCGACTCGTGCGCGACGTGCCCTATACCGGGCCTAGGCACATTGACGTCGTGGGAGCGGTCCTTTCCATCGTGGGGATGGGCGGGATCGTGCTGAGCATCCTGGTGTGGCAGGAGGGCGGTGGAGCCGTCGGTGCGCTCCTGGTCACCGGAGCGATCGCGATGGGGGGGCTGGTCTACTGGCTGGTGCGGGGCAAGCGGGCCGAGCGGCCGACGCTGCTGGACCCCGACCTGTTCAAGGCAAAGCCCTTCCGACTGGGGATCTCGCAGCAGATGCTGCAGCAGATCGCGCTGGGCGGCGCGATGATCGCACTTCCGATCTACCTGCAGATGGTGCTCGAATACAACGCCCTGCAGGCCGGGTTGTCCCTCGCCCCGCTCTCGCTCAGCATGTTTGCCGTTGCCCTGATCGCCGGAAAGAGAGCAGGCAAGCGACGTCCGAGCAGCATCGTCCGACTGGGCTTCCTCCTCTTGGTGGTCGGCATCGCGGTGTTGATACCGATCGTTCCCCGGGCGGAGTTCGGTTGGGCCCTCATCGTTCCCCTGGTGATCGCGGGTTCGGGGTTGGGCATGTTGGTTTCGCAGCTCAACAACTACACCCTTGCACCAATTTCCGACGAACGCGTCAGTGAGGCTGCTGCGGTCAACTCTGCCGCCGGATCGTTCGGATTGTCCTTCGGTCTCGCGTTCGCCGGAGCCATCATGCTGGCGGCGCTCGCGACGACGTTCACCAGCTTGGCGGAATCCAGTGAGGTGTTGCCGCCAGCCGATCAACAGCGCGTTGCGCAGGCGCTGGAAGACGACGCGGAGCTCATGAGCAACACGCAGCTCATCGAGGTTGTGGCCGACGAACCGCAGCCGATCCGCGACGAGATCATCCGTATCAACACCGAGGCCCGACCCATCGCCCTGCAGGTCGCCCTGCTCGTCCCACTGCTTGCCGGGCTCCTGGGACTGGTCAATTCGTTCCGGATGATGCGCCTGCCGGACCCCGAGCCCTCCGGCTCGGAAGGCATGGCACTCGGCTGAGCTATCGCAATGGCTGGGCGATCAGCCTGTGAGCAAGGCCAGGCCCCCATGGTGACAAGGGCGATCAACCCGTCGCGGACATCGCGCCCGGTCGCGTGCAGGCTCCCAGTCCCCTGCGGGTTCATCGCGGCGTCCTAGGCCGGCGCGATCCGCGCGTCGAACCGCAGGCCTGCCACCCCGACGCGATGCGGGCGATGGGAGCTACCTGCTCACCGAGCCGAGCGTCAGGCGCTGCCGCTGGTCCGCGGCACAAACGTGAGCGGCCTGCCGATCACGCTGTGTCATTGTGCCGATTGCACGGACCCACCCGGCCGCTGCTCCCCCACACCCGGTCCCTTGACGTGGCCGTCCGCCGCGGGGGGGTCGGGCCGCCCGGATCGGTGCACCGGGACGTCGGAAGCGTTGTCCGACTGGAGCAAGTTGCTGTTGTGCGGATCGCCCGCGTTGACGGCTTGCCCGCCTTTGTCGTTGTCCGCCTGTATGACATCGACGGGATCCTGGGGCACAGAGCCGCTCGCGAGCAGTCCGGACATCCAACGGGTTTCCGGGTCCATGTCGAGCAACAGCGCCTTGGCGAGGAGGGTGAGCGGTATGGCCAGGACCGCGCCAAGCGGGCCGATCGCGAAAGAACAGAAGAGGAGGGACAGGAAGGTCAAGGTCAGCGAGAGGTTCACCGCGTCGCCGACGAACTTGGGCTGGATGACCGACTGGATCACGAAGTTGATCACACTGTAAGCGAGGATCATACTGATCATCAGTTGGGGGCCGCCCTCGAGCAAAGCCAGCAGCGCGGGCGGTACGAGCCCTATGAGGAACCCGACGTTGGGGATGTAGTTCGTGACGAACGCCAAGAGGCCCCACAGTAAGGCGAGCGGCACTCCGGCAATCCAGAGGAAGGCCGTGTCGATCGCCGCGACGATCAGCCCAAAGATCGTGGAGACCACCAGGTATGTGCGGGTGCCGTGGACGAAGCCGGCCAGCGCGCTGACGACTGCCCTCCGCTTGCCGCCGACCTGGGCGAGTCTTCGGGCGAAATAGGCCGCATCGAGGCCCATGAACAGCACGATCAACAGTAGGAGTAGGAGGTTGGAAAACGCGCCTGCGAGCCCGACGAGCAGGTCCGTGAACAAGCCTGCGATGCGGCCGAACGAAACTTGGCCCAGCGCAGCCTTGAGTTGCTCGCGGCCGATGCCGAGCGTGGCGAGCCAGGCCTGCAGATCGTCCAGGAAGGCGGCGAAACGGTCCTGGTAGGTCGGCAGGACGGTGCCGAGCTGCGCGATGGACAGGGCGAACGCCACCGCGAGACCGATGATTGTGGCGGCGAGCGCGAGAAGAGTGCAGGTGATCGCCAGCCACTCGGGGACACCCCGTCTACGCAGGAGCCCCGTCAGCGGGTGGACGCCGACGACCAGCACCAGTGCGAGCAGGACAGGCGAGATTACTGACGAGAACTGCTGCAGGGCCAGCGTCGTGACGAGCAAGCCGGTGGACGCGAGTATGACGACGAGGCCCCGCGGCCCTGTACTTCTGATTTACGCTGGCCTGCCGAATCGCGTCAGTCTTTCCCCCAGGGCTGGCTGGCGAGCTGCCAGATGATCAGCACGTCCAGCGCGATAACCAAGATCGACCAGAACGGGTAATGGGGGATGAAAGCAAAGTTGACGAGCAGGCTGGCCGACGCCAACGCCACCCCGAGGATGCGCGCCCAAGTCATCGCCTTCAGGACCCCGATACCGGTGCCTGCCACGACCACGCCGAGGATCAAGTGCACCCAGCCCCAGCCGGTGATGTCGAAGTAGTACACGTACTGCGGGGTGGTAACGAAGATCTTATCAGCCAAGATCCCGGAGATCCCGATGAGGACATCCCACGCGCCCGAGATGATCAGTAGGATACCTGCGAACTTGGCGAGGCCGGCCACCCGCGCGGTGGGCTCCTGTCCCGCGGCAATCGGTCCGGACGTGGCGTGCGTGCTCATCGTCGAATACTCCCGTCAGCGGGTGCTCTGCACATCAACGCTGGCCTGCGACGGGCTCCCGCGTCCCATCCATCCAGGGTGATTTCGGCGTTGAACCGAGCCGACCACCGGACGTGCGTAGCGCGCCCAGGCAGCACCGTCGCCTCCGTACCACCGCGGGATCGATTACTTGCTCTGTTCTGCCACGGCCTTTCCGTACCGAGCGGCCAGTGGGCCTGCGCTGAGGCCGTGCGCGAGGACACTCATGAGGACGGTCACACCAATTACCGCAACAACCACATCAGCGGCGCTCCCGAGCTCTTCTAAGGCAAGCAGCGCGAAGACCAGCGATGCAAGCCCTCGCGGGCCGAACCAGCCAACGAACAGCACTGTCTTGCGGTCGAGGCCTGCGCCCAAGCAGGCCAGGGCGACCGGCACCATCCGCACGAGCGTGAGGCTCAGGATCGCGTACGCCACGATGACAAGGTCCGCCTGGTCGAGCACGATCGGGATGGCGAGCGCGCCGAATGCGAACCAGACGAGCAGCGACACCAAGCTGCCTGCCTGCTCGAGGAAAACGAGTTCTGCCGGAGCACGGGGTCCCGCCGCTGCGCCGAAGGCGAGACCCGCGCAGAAGGCCGCGATGAACCCGTTTCCATGAAGAGCCAAAGCCGCTGCGTACGCGACCAGTGCGAGGGCGAGCACGGCGATGCCGACGAAGTCGTCCGCCGCCCATCCTCGACGGCGCGCCCACCGCAAGGCGCCTCCACCCGCGAGGCCGACACCGACGCCCACGACCATACCGATTCCCAATTCGGCCAACGCTTCGGGCAGACCGGGTGCGCTTTCCAACTCCTCCATGGGCACGGCGGCGGCCAACGCGAACATGACCACCGGCGTGACGATGCCATCGTTCAAGCCGCTCTCGACTGTTATCAGACTGCGAACGCTCGACGGCACGACCGGATTCATGACAACCGGCAGCCCGAGGGCGGCGTCGGTCGGAGCAAGCGCGGCGGCCACCAACAGGGTGAGCCAAATGCCCTGGTTCGGGAACATCCACACGGCCAGCGCCCATCCGACAGCAACGGTCAGGGGCAGCCCGACAGCCAACAGGCGCACGATCTGTCCGAGGTCATGACGCATCTGACCGACCGGGACGCCTGCAGCGTCGGAGAACAGCACCCACACCAAGGTGACCTCGACGAGGGGCTTGAGGGTCTGCGTTGCCGATGGCACGACGACGAGGCCGGTGGCGGCGAACAGCCAACCAACAGCGACGAAGATGATCGGTGCGGTCAAGTCCGCGCGCTCGAGACGGCCAGAAAGGACGCCCCACAGGAACAACACCACCGTCATCATCAAGATCGCCGTTATATCCATGAGCAGTCCTCCAGCCCTACTCCCGCTCGCCTCGTTCAGTGAGCAGCAATGAACGGCAGGGCATTGTGCACAAGACGGCGTCGCGTGGGCGCGGCGCGGGATTATTTCGGCTGCGCTTCTTGTGACTGGTCAGGTCTCCGGCGTGGCGAGTTGATCTCCGGATAGATCTTATTGATCATGGGCTCGTGTCCGCCGACCGTGCCTCCTACGAGGAGCTTGCTGCCGAGAACGCGCAGCTTCGGGCGGAGAACGCGGAACTGCAGGCGATGATGGCGGCGCTGCGTGACGAAGTCGCCGAGTTGAAGCGCCAGGTGGGGCAGAACAGCCGGAACTCGTCGAAGCCGCCCTCGTCGGACTCGCCGTTCACGAAGCCGGCTCCGAAGTCGCTGCGGCGCCGCAGCGGCCGCAAGCCGGGCGGCCAGCCCGGGCATCCGGGCTCGACCTTGGCGCTGGTCGATAACCCAAACGAGCGCAAGCGGCACGAGCCCGGCCCGTGTGGCGGGTGCGGCGAGAGCCTCGCGGACGCGCCCGAGGTGGGCATGCAGCGGCGGCAGGTGTTTGACCTGCCGCCGATGACGGTGCGAGTGGTCGAACACCAGCTCATCGCGCGTCGCTGTGCATGCGGGGCCACGACCTGCGGTGCCGCCCCGGATGGTGTGACCGCCCCGGTGCAGTACGGGCCGCGGATCACCGGGATCATCCTCTACCTCTACATCGGGCAATTCTTGTCCAAGAAGCGCACCGCGCAGGCGCTGACCGAGCTGTTCGGCACCCCGGTCTGCGACGCCACCGTCGCGACGATGACCAAGCGCGCCGCCGACGGCCTCGACGGTTTCCTCGCCGAGGTCGCTGACCGAATCGCGGAATCCGAGGTGGCCGGGTTCGATGAGACCGGGCTGCGGGTGGCGGGCTCGCTGCACTGGGTGCACTGCGCCCGCACCGACAAGTACACCCTGATCACCTGCCACCCCAAGCGCGGCACGAAGGGCATCGACGCCGCCGGAGTCCTGGGCCGGTTCCGCGGGGTCGCCGTGCACGACGCCTGGGCACCGTATGACACCTATATCGATGTCGAACACCAACTGTGCTGTGCCCACGCCCAGCGGGAGCTGGCCGCGGTCGCCGACGCCGCGCCCCAGGATGCCGACTGGTGCTGGGCCACCCAGGCCGGCGACGCGCTCGTGGCCATGCAGAAGCTGATCGCCGAGGCGATCGCCTCCGACGCCGACACCGTCGACACCGACGCCCTCGCCGAGCAGGTCCGCCTCTACCGATCCGCGGTCCAGATCGGCATCAACTCCACCGCGACGCGCAGCGACAAGGTCATGCGCAAGCACAACGCGCTGGCCCGCAGGCTGCGGGAGCGGCAAGACGACTACCTCCGCTTCACCACTGACCGGCGAATACCACCTGACAACAACGGCTCGGAGCGCGACATCCGCATGATCAAGCTGAGGCAGAAAGTATCCGGCTGCCTGCGCAGCCTCGCCGGAGCCCAACAGTTCTGCGCGATCCGCAGCTACCTATCCACCGCGGCCAAGCACGGCCGCAACTTCCTCGACACCCTCGTCATGCTCGCCGACGGCCGACCCTGGCTACCTACGCACACGTATCACGCCACCTGACCAGTTACCGCTTCTTCAGGCCGCCGATGGGAATGGCGATCGGTGCGGCTCTGGGCCCGCGCAACCCCCAGCGACATCAGTCACGGTGGTGCCGGCCCCTGCGGAGGATGACGTATCCGGCTACCGCAGCAGGCGCAGCGGCCAGGAAGACGAACAGAATGTCGGCGGGGATGAACCCGACGCTCGTCGCGAGGGCGCACAATGAGCCAAATACCAGCGCCGCGACTCGACGGCTGACCTGGGCGGCGGAACGATGGTTGGCGAATCGGCGGGCCAGGGCAGGATCGTCGATCGTCAACTGCTGCTCGATCACGGCAAGCCGTCTGCGCTCCTCGTAGCTCAGCATCGCGACCTCCTGACGGACTGGATCACGCACCCCTGCCCAGCCGAGTGCACATCCAATGCCCGGCAGAGGCACCACCCTGGTGGGGCGACTGGGCGCCTCGTCGACCTCCTGCCGTCACCGGTCCGACACGGAAAGGGTCGAGCGGATGGTCGGCCGCCGCACCGAAGCGCAACCATCCTCGGCGAAGAAGAGGTCCGCGGCATCCGCACCCCAGCCTCAATGACAACGTAAAGACGCGGTGAAGTGGCCCGCGAAGGATCTGCCTACATGCCGGCCTGTCCGTCCGCCAGAGCCGTCTCAAGCTCGGCGGCCACCGCATCCAGGTCCCGTGCGAGGGTGTCGAACTGCCCGGCCCTGACGAGGACGTACAGCTGGCTGCCGGCATTGCGCACGGCGTCTCGCAACATGCGCGCTCGAGTTCGGCCTGCGTCATCCCGAGCAGTGGCCTCGAGTCCGGTCAGCCGATCCTCGAGTGCCGAGACTCGGCTCGACTCGACTGTCCAGGCGCCTACGGCCTGGTCGGGCGATGCCGCTTGCCGCAGCTGTGGAATGAGCAAGCGCGCCAACCACGCGATCTCGCGTTCGGCAGCCACCAAGTCGTCCTGCCACGCCCTGCGACGGCGCGACCGCAGCAGAAGTGGGACGCCCACTGCGACCGCGGCGACGATTGCCGCAAGCAACCACCAGGCCCACGAGGTGGCGTCGGCCGGGGGGCTTGCCCCCGCGGCAGGCACTGATGGCGTCGTCGGCGGTGCGGGAGCGGCGAGCGCTGGTCCTGTCGCCGTGTGATCCGGTAGTTCTGTCGTGGTCAGGATCTCCGTGGGACGCGCAGGCCGTGAGACGGACCGGGTGGGACTCGGGGGCTCCGCAGTTTCGGTTGCCAACTCTGGGCGGGTCAGCGGTTGGCTCAGGGCAGGCAAGGTCGCCGTCACGGTCGGCCGCGCCCCCGCAGACCGGGACGGCGTCTCCGGAAGGTTGGGCGCGCCACCCTCTCCACATGCGACGAGTAGCGAGGCCGCCACCGCCAGAATGGCCGCGCGTTTCATGGCGAAGAGCGCGCCTTTACCAGCTAGTCCAGATCTTCTCTGGGTCACAAGATGCGCCTTTCGGACGGGCAAGACTCGGCGCCCGTGATGTGAGTCGCCGATCGAATCGGCCGGGTACTCGCTACGAATAGGAGTATCGGCACCGCCAGCTCGCGGCTACTGGTCTGTGATGCTCGCGTCGCGGCGGGCGCGAGTGCTCCATCACCACGCGTCATGCCCGAGGTCTGCTGGAGGCGCTCCGCGGTCGAGGTCCAGGGCGAGTGGTCAACTCCGCAGGGGCCCAACCTCCCCGGCTCCATACCCGCAGCACGGCATCGCCGTGCTTGGGGAGGCGAAGCTCTGCACGGTCGTCGTCGAGGACGAGGATCAGGCCCGGTGGGATGACCCTCCCCGGCGCGTGGAACGAGGTCCCGAAGGGTCAAGCGCGTGCCATCAGTTCCCGCCGACGGACGATGCCTGCGCTGAGATGGGCAAGGTCGAAGAACACCGGCGAGGATAACCCAGAACCACTCCCAGCCGGTCAGCCCGATACCAGGGGTATACAAAATCACGTACATCAACGTGGCGAACGGCAGGAAGATGATGCCGAGCAGCGGAACGATCCACCCGTGGAAGGCCGCACCAACCAGCGCTGGTCGGGCAATCCAGACGATGAACAGCGCGAGCCGCGGGAAGAGTCCGGCGAAAAGTGCGAACAGACAACCCATGCTGCGGTCCCTTCATCGAGGAAAACTCGGCACAGTGTTACCGTCACGGCGTTATCGCAGGTGCCGGATCGGTGACGAGCGAGCGCCCGCTCGCCCATCGACGGCAATGCTCTGAGTCGAGCCCGGTGGCGGCATCACCCCTGACGGATGAGCTGGGACACCAGGCGCGTGCCCGGGTGTCACCCTCCCCGGTACTCGTCGTCAGCCGCTTCGCAACGACAACGGTCGAGACCGCCGTACTCGTGCGGCCGGTCCGCGGGAGCGACTCGGCACATATCGCCCGTGGCGGGTGAAGACGGCGTCTCCGCACGGTGGAATGGTCTTGGGAAATGCGATTCGGGATGTCGGCCGGTCGAGGCGATCGCCGGGGTCCGTCTCATGCTGCCGACCGCGCAACCGAGGTGAGGGGAGAGAACGCCATACGATCCCCGACCCGAGGAGTGAATCATGAGCTGCCCCAGGTCGTACCCTCGACCGGTCGGTGGCGTGAGCGGAGGGGCCCGGGCGTACGTTCGCGCCGCGGTCGGCGCTCGCCTTGCTCTGCGCGCTTGTCGTGCTCGACTTCGCTGACCGCCAGGTCGTGGTCACCACCTTCCCCTACCTTCGGGCGGAGCTTTGCGGTGACCGACGCGCAGTTGGGCGCGCTGGTCTCCGCGGTATCGGTGGTCATTGCCCTCGGCGCGCTCCCGGCCGCGCTGGCCGTCGACCGCTGGAGTCGAGCGCGTGCGATCGCGGTCATGGGTTCGATGTGGAGCGTTGCGACGGCCGTGTGCGCCCTCGCGCCCGGCTACCTCGCGCTGCTCGCGGCGCGAATCGGCGTCGGCGTCGGCCAGGCAGGCTTCGGTCCCGCAGCATCAGCGTTGCTGGGAGCGACGTATCCCCCCGAGCGACGGGCGACCGTCCTTGGCCTCTTTCAGGGTGGCGCGCCGCTGGGCGTCGTCACCGGCTCGGTCGTCGGCAGCCTGGTCGCCGCCCAATTCGGGTGGCGGTCCGCGTTCCTCGTCGTCGCCCTGCCCGGGCTGGTTCTCGCACTTCTGGCCCTGCGTCTGCGCGACTACCGTTCCGTACCGGAGCCGTCGCGAGGGCGAGCGGCGGCGGCCACACTGCTGAGCGCGAGGTCGGCAATCGGCGCGATGCTGGGTGGCGCGTTGCTGCTTGTCATCGTCTCTACGCTCTACACCTGGCTGCCCACCCACCTGGAGCGCGCATACGGCCTATCGCCTGCCCGTGCTGGTGTCATGGCGTCGATCGTGGTTCTCGCCGGAGCCGTCGGGACGGTGACGGCAGGACATGTCGCCGACCGGCTTGCCCGCCGTGACGTGCGGTACCTGCTGCTCGTGCCCGCAGTGGCCGCGGTGGCGACGACGGCGACGCTCGGCAGCGCCTTCGGCGTGGTGGCAGCCGGTGCGAGCCAGATGGTGCTCGTCCTCATCGGGGGTGCGACGGCAACCGCTGCGATCGGTCCGACCGTCGCGGTGGTCCTCGACGTCGCCCCGTCAGGCGTACGCGCGACCGCAATCGCGATATACGCCCTGGTTCAGAACTTGATGGGACTCGCCGTCGGCCCCGTTGTCACCGGCGCGCTCGCCGATCGGTGGGGTCTCACCGCTGCGCTCGCGACGGTGTCCGTGATGGGTCTGGCCGCCGGGTTCGCGTTCTGGTGGGGGTCGCGGTCCTACGGCCGGGACCGAAAAGACGCAGGGGGTCAGGCATTCGCCGATGCTGACGAACTGCCGTCCGGAGGTTGCGGAAGGTCAGCCAGTCCCATTCCGCGCGGCTGAGGTGGGCGATGACCCGTGTTGCCTACGGTAGCTCCTCGCTCGTCGAACCTCGCGCATGACCCGATCTGGCGGCCACCTGGGTGAGGCGGGACCGTATGACCGAGCTGAGTGCGCCGGTTTCCCGCTACGAGGCCGAGAAATTCTCGCCCCCGGTGGTGACCGACGTCGTCCACCGGCCACGCCTGCATCCTCCAGTCAGCATGCAGGAGGCTGCCCCGGTGACCCTGGTCGCGGCAACCGCGGGGTGGGGCAAGACGATATTCGCGGCGTCCTGGCTCGCGGCCGGGGTCGGTCGCACGACCGCGTGGGTGACCCTCGACGAGGCGGACGACGACCCGCATGCCTTCTGGTGCGCTGTGGCGACCGCGCTGGTGCCGGTCCTCAATGCCCAGGCGGTCGAGCCGCTGCTTCGGATCACCGCGGGCGCCGTCGAGGCGGACGACCTGCCCCGTCTGATGGCGACCGCACTCCACCTTTCGCCCGGCCCGATCGCCCTCGTCCTTGACAACCTGCACGAGATCCGGTCTCCCCAGGTGCACAGCGGATTGATACGACTCGTGGAGCGGCCACCACCCGCCCTGGCGCTGCTCGTGACGACCCGGCGGGACCCACCTTGGCCGCTCCCCCAACTCCGCCTTGCCGGGCTGGTGGCGGAAGTGCGGGCGGCGGACCTCGCCTTCCGCGCCGACGAGGCGGCCGAACTGTTCACACAGTTGGGCGTCGCCGTGACCGGCCCACAGCTCGAGCGGCTGGTGGAGCGGACCGAAGGCTGGCCTGCCGGGCTGCGGCTTGCCGCCGTGCACCTCAAGGGGGTTGACGACCTGTCGGCCGCAGTCGAGGCGTTCAGCGGCGAGGACCACAGCGTGGCAGGCTATCTGCTGACCGAGGTGCTCGACCGGCAGTCACCCGAGCTGGTTGCCTTCTTGGAGACCATCAGCGTCGTCGACCTGGTGTCTGCCGGTCTCGCCGATGCGCTCACCGGACGGCAGGATGGGGCGCAGGTGCTCGCCGACCTCGCGGCGTCGCACCTGTTCGTGCAAGCGGTGGGCAGGCCTGGGCGCTGGTACCGGCTCCACCGACTGATCTCCGACCTCCTGAGGGCCCGGCCCACATCGCGGCGCAGGCGACGGGACCTGCAGCGCCGGGCGGCAGAGTGGTTCCGCGGGAACAGCATGCCGCTGGACGCGATCCGCTCAGCGGTCGTCGGCGAACTCTGGCCACTGGCCGCGGACCTGGCCGGGACCCACGCCCTCAATCTCATCATGATCGGTCGCGGCCGAGCGCTCGAACGCGTGCTGGCCAGGACCCCCTGGGCGGTGTTGGACGTGCACCCGGAGCTCGCGGGCGCGCTTGCACTCGCCCGCGTTGCGCTGGGATCGGACACCCAGGTGGCGACGTTGATCGGGCTCGGCCGAGCTGCGGAGGGCACCGTCTCCGCAGCTCGGGCGGGACGCGCGGGTGTGCTGCTCGACTTGAGCGCGTCCGGTCTCGCCCGGATCGAGGGCGACTGGGAGGCGGCAGTGGCGGTCTACGGATCCATGCCGGTCGAGCCAGCCTCGCTGGCCGCGCTGGGAATGGCCGGAGCTGAGGTCGTACCGGTCGTCGCGGCCGACAATCGCGGGACGGCCGCCCTGTGGGCAGGTGACTTGGCGGCAGCTGACCGCTACTTCACCGCAGCAATGGACGTCAACTTGGGCACCCTGGCGATACCGCAGCTCAATGCCATGGCTTACCACTCCCTGCTCCGGTGCGCGCGCGGCGAGCTGGGCCCCGCTGAGGCGGCGGCGCAGCGCGTCATCGCGACCGCCTCTGCCGCCGGGCGCGGGACGACGGTGCAGGTCGTCGGCGCCTACTTGACGATGGTGCAGGTGAGCGTCGACCGCGGGGAGGTGGACGAGGCCGACGAGTGGTTCGAGCGCATTGCCGACGTCGAGGCCATGACGCCGGAGCCGCATGTCCGGCTGGCGGCTGCGGTTGTCCTGGCTATCCGGCGCGAGGCGTCCGGTGACCGTGAGATGGCTCTCGCGGGTCTGCGGGCGCAGGGCGACCTCGCAGGCTGGCGCCCGCCGTCCGGTCTGCGGGAACTCTGGATGTTGACCGAGGCATCCCTTCTCGCTCGTGCTGGCAACGGTGCAGCGGCCGCGGAGATACTCGAGCGGCTGGGTCGAATCACCACCGCCGAGGGGGTGATCGCGGCGGCACGGGTGCACCTGCTGCTCGGCGACCTCCGGGCGGCAACGGCCGTTCGGGCGGGCGCCCGCCCGCCCGCCCACGTGCGCGGTCGCGTCGCTGTTGCGGTGCTCGATGCCCTGCTCGCCGCCGCGGCCGGGGATGAGGACCGGGCGACCGACCACATCGAGGACGCTCTGACTGCCGCCGTGCCTTGGACGTTGCGCCGTCCCTTCCTGGCCGAGGAGGGCCTGCTGCGGCCGCTGCTCGAGCGGCGGATCGAGCGCGGGAGCGCGGTGCCGGGATTCGCGCTTGAACTGCTCGCTCGGATGACCGACGGGTCCGGGGGCGCCGCCGAGCTCCGGCCGCCGCTCGTCGAACCGCTTACCGAGCGTGAGCGGACCGTGCTGCGGTACCTGGCCAGCACGCTGTCCAACTCGGAAATCGCCGCCGAGCTGTACGTGTCGCTGAGCACCGTGAAGACCCACCAGCGGGCGCTTTACCGCAAGCTGGGTGCCGGAGGACGTCGTGACGCCGTCCGCCGAGCACGGCTCCTCAACCAGCTGTGACTGGCACCCCGACGACGCCCCCGCAACGGCCCGCCACCGCCCACGATCGCGGGCGCAGTGGCCGGGCTCGGCGACGGCCACACCGCGCTCATGGGGTGGCCGGCGGAGTGGGGGTGGAGTCGACGGGCTGGACGGTTTTGGGGATCAGCAGCGCGGCCACGAAGCCGATCACTGCGATGACAGTCATGATGATCAGTGACAATGCGAACGGGTGGCCGCCCGGGACGGTCGCCCCGGCGAGAACCGAGCCTGCCAGTGCCACCCCCAGTGAAGAGCCGAGGTTTGACACGCTGCGCGAGATGCCCGAGATGTCGCCCTGGTCTCGCTCGGGGAAGGCCGACTGCACGACGTTGACCGAGGACGTCAGCATGACTCCGATGCCGGCGCCGATAAGGAACAGACCCGGCACGAAGGTCCAGATGCTCGAGTGCTCCCGCGCCAAGGCCAACAGCAGGAGGAGTCCCACGATCATGACAGCGAAACCGCGACGGATCAGGAAACGCTGAGTGCGTCGGCGGGCAAGCCGTTCGGCGGCTGCCGAGGCGAGCAAGATGCCGATCGTGGCGGGGACCAGCATCAGGCCGGTCTGGATGGCGTTGTAGCCGCGGACCTGCTGCAGGAAGACCGAGATCACGAAGAAGGCCCCCTGCATGGTAAGCCATTGGATGGTCTGTGTGGTCAGCCCGAGGTTCGACGTCCGGTTGCGGAACAGCCTGCTTGAAACCAAGGGATCCTTGCCTGCCTTCTCCGTCGAGCGGACGTGCAGGAAGAACCACACCAGGAATAGCGCACCGATGGCGACGAACACCCACACGACCGAGATCCCGCCCTTGGGGATGACGACGGTGTCGGCGATGGTGAAGTCCTGGCGCGAGATAAGCCAGCCGTACGTGGAGGACTGCAGGATGCCGAAGACCACGAAGAACAGCCCCGCCGCGGACAAGATCGCGCCGACCATGTCGAAGTGTGGGGCGGGCGCCTCGCGCGGTGGGTCGTCGATCCGCCGCGCCAGCAGCGCCACCAGCGCCACGATGAGCACCTGGAGGATGAACGAGGCGCGCCAACTGATCGCACTGGTGACCAGACCGCCGATCAGAGGACCGGCCGCGGCACCCAGGCCCGCGGCCCCGCTGACCAACCCGAAGTACTTGGCCCGGGTCTTGGTGTCGGTGAACAGCACCGTGATGAGGATGTAGATCGGCGGGATCATCAGGGCCGAGCCGACACCCTCGAGCAGCGAGTAGCCGAAGATCATCAGCGGCAGGCCCTGGGCCAACGCGGCAAGAAGAGCCCCGGCGCCGTAGACCGCCAGCCCGATCATGAAGCAGAACTTGCGGCCCCAGATGTCGGTCAGCTTGCTGCCGGGGACCATCAAGGAGGCCATCGTCAAGGTGAACAGCGTGATGGTCGTCTGCATACCGAGCACCGTCGTGCCGATATCGGCGGCGATGCTGCTGATGGCGACGTTCATGTTCGAACCGGCGTAGCTGGCGACGAACTGCGCCAGGGCCAGTGGGAGCACGACCGAACCCGCGGCGACTGCGGGCCGCGCCTCCGGGCCGGTCATCGCTCCCACCCGTCTATGTGGGTCTGCATCTGCGGCACTCCCCTGATCGTTGCGAGGTCTGACCGACCTCCCGGAAACGGGGCCGGCGCCGTGCGCAGGCGACATCCTGAGCGCGCAGGGCGGACCACGCTTCATCCCACGCGGGTGAACGGCGCACAGCGTTGCCTCGACCCGTCTGCATCGCTTCCCATCGATACGCGGCGCACCGGACGATCGGACGCGCCGCAAGACCGGAGACGACTACGGAGAGCACCTCGCGTCTCTCGAAGTTCACCCGGAGTTCGTCTCGGCGATCTGGTCAACCGTCCAGGGAATGCCGTCGGCCGCTCAAGGTCAGTGGTAACGCGGCGCCGTGCTGCTCGCTTAGGTTAGTGCAGAACCAACTTAAGCAAGATCACGACGGTGCCGAGGCTTGCACTCACCAGCGACCACCTCACCGCGTCCGACCAGCCGCCGCCCGCGCGGCGTGCGGCGAAGAAACCCAAACCTCCGAGGACGGCGGTCCCCACGCCGAGTGCGACGAAGATCCCGACGACGAGATTCCCCGTGACGAGCACAACGACCAGGAGGACCACAAGCGGGGTATATGCCGCCTCCACCATCGGCCATTCCCGCCGCAAGACGGAGCCCACCTTCGCGCGTTTGCCCGCGCCGCGGGAAGCGAGTAGTAGCGCATAGCAGTCGGCGGCCCAGTAGATCGCGACGGTGACCAAGACGGTCACCTCTACTTGGCCAAGCGTCCCATGCGCTCCCGCGGCGACCATCGTCGACAAGCCGACGACGGTGCCGAGGATCGCGCTGCTCAGTTCTCCCTCGCCGATCCGACCTCCGCGATGCAGGCCGATTGCGGCGAGCATGCGGTTGCCGAGGTTCGGCTGCCCGGGAGGTTCGGCCGCGTGAGGCGATGGCATAGCGTCCGCTGCTCCCGGCTCGACTTTGGACACCCGCCGCGTTCAGGCGAGCGGCTGCGCGTGCGGGTGAGTCCGCATATTCGCGGTTCCCCGAAGCACGAGGATGGACCGGGGGCCGACGGTGACCTGGTCGCCTGCGGTGGGTGTGCCGTGACGGCCGGTGTCGACCGGGTCGTAGGTGTCGATCTCGGCGGACCAGATCTGTCCCGTACAGGCGGCGGGCAGCGTGCAGTTGAGGGGCTGCCACCAGGCGTTGATGAGGAGGAGGAAGTCGTCGTCGATGAGGAGTGTGCCGTCGGGGGCTCGGTCGGGGTCGTCCTGCCCTTCAAGGTGGATGGCGACGCTGCGGGCGCCGGGGTCGGCCCAGTCGCCTGCGGTCATCTCGGTGCCCGCGGGTGTGTACCAACGCAATAGGACGTGGTCGATGCCGGAGAGGAAGCGCCTGCGGCGGAAGACGGGGTGCGCTTGACGGAAGGCGATGAGGCGCCGTGTGAAGTCCAACAGCTCGGTGTCGACGTCGGTCCAGTCGTACCAGGTGATCGGATTGTCCTGGCAGTAGGCGTTGTTGTTGCCCTGCTGGGTGCGGCCCAGCTCGTCGCCGCCGAGCAGCATCGGGACGCCGAACGAGAGCATCAGCGTGGTGAGCAGGGCACGCTGCTGGCGGGCCCGCAGGGTGCGCACGGTCTCGTCGTCGGTCGGGCCCTCGACGCCGCAATTCCAGGATCGGTTGTCGTCGGCGCCGTCCCGGTTGTCCTCCCCGTTCGCCTCGTTGTGCTTCGTGTCGTAGGAAACCAGATCGGCCAGGGTGAACCCGTCGTGCACGGTGATCAGGTTGACCGACGCGGTGGGGCGCCTGCCTCGGCTCCCGTACAAGTCCGACGATCCGGCGAACCGAGTGGCGAACTCGCTGAGCAGGCCGTCGTGGCTGCGCCAGAAATCGCGCATGCTGTCGCGGTAGCGGCCGTTCCATTCCCGCCACAGCGGAGGGAAGCGGCCGATGTCGTAGCTGTCGGACTGGCCGACGTCCCACGGTTCGGCGATGAGCTTGGCCCGCGAGACGACCGGGTCCTGGGAGACCAGGTCGAAGAACGCGGCAAGCCGGTCGAACCCGCCCTGTTCGCGGGCCAGCGTCGGGGCGAGGTCGAAGCGGAAGCCGTCGACCTGCATCTCGGTCAGCCAGTACCGCAACGAATCCATGATCATCTGCAGGGTGAATGGGTCGGCCGCGTTCAGCGAGTTGCCGCAGCCGGTCGTGTCCAGGTAGCGACTGGGGTCGGCGGGATCGAGCCGGTAGTAGGCGGCGTTGTCGATGCCGCGGTGACAGAGCGTCGGCCCGAGGCGGTTGCTCTCGGCGGTGTGGTTGTACACCACGTCGAGCACGACCTCCAGGCCTGCGCCGTGCAGGGCGTCCACCATCGCCTTGAACTCGCCGACCTGCCCTGCAGGGCTGCCTGCGCGCGCCGCCGCTGAGTAGTCCGCGTGGGGGGCGAAGTAGCCGATGGTGTTGTAGCCCCAGTAGTTGGTCAGTCCTCGGGCGGGCAGAAACGCCTCGGGCACGCTGTGGTGCACGGGCAGGAGTTCGATCGTGGTTACGCCGAGGCCGACAAGGTAGGCGAGGACAGCGTCGTGCGCCAACCCGGCGTAGGTGCCGCGCAGCGACTCGGGTACGTCCGGGTGCCTGGCAGTGAACCCCTTGACGTGTACCTCGTAGAGGATGGTTTCGGCGTAGTGGTAGCGCGGCCGAGTGCCCCCGGACACGGCTGATCCCGGCGCGACGACCAGGCTGCGGGGAACGCAGGGTGCCGAGTCGATGGCACTAGGGCGGTCCGGGTCGGCGGGGTCGTAGCCGAGAACCTCGGGTCCGAACCGCACCTCGCCGTGAATGGCGCGGGCGTAGGGATCGAGCAGGAGTTTGGTGGGGTTGTAACGCAGCCCACGCGCGGGATCCCACGGTCCGTGCGCGCGGTAACCGTAGGCCTGGCCGGACTTGATGCCCGGTACGTAGCCGTGCCATGTCCCGGCGTCGTACTCGGGCAAGGTCAGACGGGTCTCGGTGCCGTCGTCGTCGAAGAGGCACAGCTCGACGCGGTCGGCGCGGGAGGCGAGCGCAAAGTGGGTGCCGGTGTCATCCGGGTGGGCGCCGAGCGGGAACGGCTCGTCCGGCAGCGCCACAGGCACACTTCTGGTCATCACGGTGTCGTCGGGGGTGGTCATTGATCGGCTTTCGCGTCACGCAGCGCGCGGAGCAGGTCGCCGATGGATGAGACCTCGCCGTGGCGTCTGCGGATGACGTCGGCGATGATGCCGGTCCAGCCGGTCTGGTGCGCGGCCCCGATCCCGGCGGCATTATCGCCGTGGAAATACTCGGAGAAGACGATGTTATCCCGCCAGCGTGGGTCGTTTTGGAGGCGGTCTTCGCCGCCAAAGCAGGGCCTGCGTCCGTCGGGTCCGCGGAGGAAGATCGAGACCATCCGTTGCCACAGGTCGTGCGCGACCGCGTCCAGCGATTGGCGTTGCCCGGACCCGGTCGGGTACTCGACGGTGTGGTCGTCGCCGAAGAAGCGGTGGTAGCGCTGCAAGGCGGCGGCGACGAGGTAGTTGAGGGGGAACCAGATCGGGCCGCGCCAGTTGGAGTTGCCGCCGAACATGGCGGTGGTGGACTCGGCGGGCTCGTAGTCGATGGTGGCGTGGACACCTGCGGCGTCGAGCTGGTAAGGGTGTTCGCGGTGGTAGGCCGAAAGGGCGCGGAGCCCGTAGGGGGACAGGAACTCGGCGGGGTCGAACAACTTGTCGAACAGTTGCTCGAGTCGGTCGAGGGAGACGACGCTGAGCAGCATCTGGCGGTTGCCGGGGGCGCCGCGAAGCAATCCGAGCTTCCTCATGCCCTCGCGGTCGCGCAGGCCCTCGCGGTCGAGGAACCCGGCGAACTGCTTGCCCATGGCCTCGACCCGGTTCAGGGCGGGCTCATCGACGACACCTGCGGCCAGCATAGGGATAATCCCGACCATGGACCGCACCCGCACCGGCACCGTGGTGCCATCGCCCAGGGCGAGCCGGTCGTAGAACAGGCCGTCGACGGGGTCCCACAGGTTCTGGGTCTCGATCGCGGAACGGATGGCGGCGAAGTGTTCGAGGAACTTCAGGACCAGGTCGTCGGCCGGGCGTTGTCCGGTCCGATTCAGGATCATCGCCATCAGGCCCATGGCCAGGGCGTAGGTGGCCATCCAGCCGGTGGCGTCGGACTGCTCGAGCACCGCTCCGGGCGGGAGGTGGGAGCGATCGAGCGGGCCGATGTTGTCCAGACCGAGGAACCCACCCTCGAACAAGTTGGAGCCGTCGGCGTCCTGGAGGTTGACCCACCAGGTGAAGTTGAGCAGAAGCTTGTCGAACACCCGCGAAAGGAAGTCCAGGTCGCGGCCGCCGTCCAAGGCGAACACCTCGAGCGCCGCCCAGGCCTGAACGGGCGGGTTGACGTCGCTGAAGTCCCACTCGTAGGCAGGCAGCGCACCGTTGGGGTGTTGGAACCATTCCCGGCACAGGAGCAGCAGCTGGTACTTGGCGAACCCGGGGTCGACGTGGGCGAGCGCGACACAGTGGAAAGCCATGTCCCAAGCGGCGAACCAGGGGTACTCCCACTTGTCGGGCATCGACATGATGTCGAAGGCATTGAAGTGGCGCCAGCGGGAGTTCCGCCCGCTCTTCCGCGACGCGGGCGGGGGTATTTGGCCAGGGTCACCGTCAAGCCAGCGGGCCACGTCGTAGTAGAAAAGCTGCTTGCTCCACAGCATCCCGGCGAACGCCTGGCGCATCACCATGGCCTCGTCCGCCGAGGCGGCAGACGGCGTGAGCTCGGCGTAGAACTCGTCGGCCTCGGCGGCGCGCTGGTCCCGCACTTGGGCGAATCCGGTGCCCAAGTCGGTCGGCGCGCTCGCAGGGTGCAGCCGCAGCCGCAGCTGCACGGTCTGGCCCGGCTCCACCGACACCTGGTACCACGCCGCGCACTTGCTGCCGGTCCGTTCGGGGTTCACCGTCGCCGCGCCCGCGACGACGTGGTCGTTGATCCCGTCCTTCGGGAACGCCGCGCCTGCCTGTCCGTACATCCGGGCGGTGTTGGTCTCGTTGTCACAGAACAGCAGGGCCGGTTCGGTCCCGTCCGGGCCGGGACCCGCGACGAGCTCCAACTCGCCTAGGAACGGATGAGACACCGCTACCTTGTCCGGGCCGGTGGCTGTGAGCACGGGCGCGTCGGCTTCGGGATCCCAGGACCAGGTGTTGCGCCACCACAGGGTGGGCAAGACGTGCAAGGTCTCCCGCTCGGGGCCCGCGTTGGTCACGTCCACCGTCATCAGGAGATCGGTCGGATCGGCCTTCGCGTAGTTGACCTCCACGACCCAGTACCGGTCCTCGTCGAACACGCCGGTGTCCAACAGCTCGTACTCCGGCTCCAACCGGTTGCGGCGCCCGTTCTCCGCGCGCAGTTGCTCGTACGGGAACGCGCGCTGCGGATAGTGATAGCGCCACCGGTTCCAGGCGTGGCTCGGCACGGCGTCGAGGTACCACCAGTACTCCTTGACGTCTTCGCCGTGGTTGCCTTCCGCACCGGTTAGCCCGAACGGGCGTTCCTTCAGGATCGGATCACGGCCGTTCCACAACGCCAACGCCAGGCACAACCGCTGCTCGACATCGCTGAACCCGGCCAGTCCGTCTTCACCCCACCGGTAGGCCTGGGACCGTGCCCGGTCGTGCGGCAGGTACCCCCACGCCTCACCGTCAGCGCTGTAGTCCTCCCGCACCGTCCCCCATTGGCGTTCGCTCAGATAGGGCCCCCACGAGTACCAACCGCCCGCCTGACGCAGACCGTTCTCCAAACGTCCGAAGGATTCGACGCGCTCCCGCTCGGTACCCACAGAGCCTCCTTGGCCGATTGCTGGGTCTATGCTCAGGCAGGCTGATTCACCCGTCGACGTCTGCTCTCCGAATCACCCGGCAGGGGCGAAAACCCGGGTGCGCTCGTGGGTGTCGCCTCCACCGGCGCCGGCCACGTCCGCGGAGCTGGTGTACGAGAGCGACTCCGCGTGATCTTGGTTGAAGTTTAGCCTCGATCCGCAGATGAACCCCGTCCGAGAGCGGCGTGTGAACCTGGAAAGTGCCCCTGAGCTGCGAGAATAGGTGTTGCGACGCACCGATCAACCTGGCTCGAGAAGGGCACTTTCAGTGCGAGTCTCCCACAGGTTTACCGCCAGCTCGGCGCGCTTCGACGAGGACAATCTGGTGTCGCATGCGGGACTCGTGCCGCTGCTCGGCCTGGCCCAGCAGACCCGGCTACCGCAGATCATCGCCAAGAAGGTGTCGATCAAGACATCGGGGATCAAGTCCGGCGCGGCGAACCCGGTCCCCAAGCTGCTGGGCGTGATCGCCGGGATGTGCGACGGCGCGGCCAGCATCGAGGACCTGTCCATCGCCGTCACGCGATCATCGAACGTGTTCGCCGACCTGATCGACGGACCCCTGGCCCCCCTACCGTCCGGGGCATTTCGGGGCCAACTCCGCCTGGGCCCTGTGCGCGGCGATCGCGCACAACCTGCTGCACGCCAGGGCCGCAGCCCATCGACGATCTCTCGGGAGTTGCGCCGTTCGACGTCACGGTTGAGGTGACCGAGTTCCCGCCGTACGACCCGAAGCTACCCAGCGCACTCCGCCCCGAGCTGTGAGTGGCGATGGTTGCTGCAAACGACCCGCTACGGCAACTCACGCGGTCAGCAGTGCGGTGTAATTGCTCTTGATCAGCGCCAACGTCGGGGCTGCGCTGCCGAAGTCCGCGCACCAGCGCGCGAGAAAGGCCTTGCCGATCTGGAACGCCGAAGCCCATCCGTCAGAGGCCGAGCGTTATCGCGGGCCGCCGCGTGCGGCCAGTGGCTCGCCGGTGATGTGTTCGCAGCCGTGCACGCCCAGGAAGGTGAGGACCCAGGTGCCTGTCCGGTCGCGGCCGTTCGCGGAGCGAACTGTTCAGGAGGCCGCATCGCGCCGTTCGGAGACGCGGGAGCGCGCAGCAGCTCCGGCGACCTGATCACTGCAACGCGAGGCGTGTGGCTGACGTTCAACTCCTCCTCGGACGCACGATCGAGCGTACGTCGCACACGCGCGTGAGGCCCGGTAGGGTTCTGCGGCCGGGCCTGCGGCACGGCGTTGGGCAATCGCGTCGGCGGCCCTCCAGGACGAGGCTCCACCTTCCCTGCCCGGGATCGGTCAAGGCGCCGAAGCCGATCTCTAGCTCTTCTATGGCGCTCCGTCCCACAGCACTCGTTGCGACCAGGAACGGACGTGAGCGGCGGACCTCGTCGAGGCAGGCGCTCAGAGGATCGGCGATCGCGGCCATCTTCGGCACGACCTGCGCCGCGCGCTGGGGGTCCCGGCACCGGCGGTTACGGCGATGATCACCACGCTTGAATACAAGGACGTCCAAGAGACAGATGCGGCGGCGGCGCGCATCCCATCACTTCACGGGTAGCGTCGTCGAGCATGGTTGATCAGAATCTCAGGGAGCTAGCTCACGCAGCCGTCCTCCAGGCAATCATCAAGGCAGCTCCACAGGTCGGGAACAGCCCTGCAGGTATACGTGACTTGGCGGAGGCGTACGCATTATTGGAACGGAATCTCGTCCCCAACGCAGGCATAGTGAAGAACAAGACGTAATCGGCGCGATGCCACATCAAACAGGGCTTTCCCGCCCCGTCATTGCGCCGTTCTGATGGCGATCCTGACCGCTTCCGGTCGCTCACGGCCATCGAGGATCGCACTCGGTCGCCGCCGACTCCGCCATTCGCCCTGCGACTCGACCACCGCACCGGGCCGCTGCCGGGGCGGCGCGAGATCCGGGTCACATACCGTTTTGTCCGAATCGCGGCGGCACTGCGCGGTCGCGCGGAAGCCCGCGTAGGGTGGGGGTTACCGAGGTACTTTGAGCGCGGCGACCGGCGTCGGCGCCGTCCGAGGCGCACGGCCAGCACTGGCGGAGAAGTCGCCGGGGGCAGGAATACCGGTGAGGTTGGTCTTCGACAAGGGCGCGGCGGCTGTTGATACGCCGTCGCGGCCACGGCATCCGCTGCCGTGGCGGAACACACCCTCGGACGGGGGTAACCACCTGCGTGATGCGGACGGCTGGTCTGTGTATGACGGCCCGGATGCGGCCGAGATGTTCCGGCTCTACGACGCCGCGGCGCAGGCCGACCGTGCTTCCCGCGTCCACGCGGATCACCCCGGACCGCAGCGCCGCCGCGGCGCGGGGCTCGTCGGTCTGGTGAATCGCGTCCGTGGCTTGCTACACCGCGAGTAGGATAAGGCTGGCGGGAATGCTGCGCTCGTTGCGCCCGCCACCGGGTTTCATTGTCTAGGCAGGCATACTCCGGGATCTCAACTTCAATTTGGCGGCGCGGTGAGTACGCCGCCTACCGAGACGGCACGACTTGAGCTAGAAGGCAGGGCGCGGCCAACGCGTCGACGGGGGCGCCGTCGATGATGCTTGGTGACTGGCAATGGCCGAAGCGTCCAGAATTGAGTCGACATTTTCGACACGGGCCTGCCGACAGGCCTCTCGACCTCACCGCCGGACGGCAGCAGCCCGCTCCGCCGCGACGCAGGCTCTCAACAGTCGAAACGGATGATGCCATGACCGCCCGCGAACCACCTGAACGACCGGACGCGTGGACGCCCACGGACAGGCGCGGCGCCCCATCGCGCCCGGCGCACGTCCGGGATGTCTGGCAGGCGGTGCCCCGTTCGCTGCGGGTCAGTGCCGCCGTGGGCGGGTGCCTGTTGGTCGTCGCGGCCGCGTTGTACGTGATCGGTCTCGTCGTGGCGTACCTGGCCGCCATCGTGGTGCCGGTCACCGTCGCGCTGTTGCTGGCCGCGCTGCTGGCGCCCGCAGTGGGGTACCTGGTCAAGCGCGGGATCCGCAGGGGAATCGCGACCGCGCTGGTACTGGTGGGCGGTTTGGCCGGTTTGGGCGGCATCCTCACCTTCGTCGTCATCACCTTCGTCAACGGTCTGCCCGCGCTGCAGTCCCGGCTCGCTGCCAGCATCGAGACCATCACCCGGTGGCTCACCGAAGGCCCGCTGCAGCTGAGCCCACAGCAGCTCTCGACCATCCGCGACCGGCTTCTCGAAGTACTCAACGCCAATCCGGCGGGCATCACCTCCGGTGCGCTGACCACCGCGGCCACCGTCGTGCAGAGCCTCAGCGAGATTCTGCTGGCGATGTTCACGTTGATCTTCTTGCTGCACGGCGGGGCGGGGATCTGGCAGTTCCTGCTGCGCGTGGCACCGTCCGACGTGCGCAGCCGCGTAGACGTGGCCGGACGCCGCAGTCTTGCCGCGCTCGTGGCCTACGTGCGGGCCACCTTCGCGGTGGCCGTTGTCGACGCGGTCGGCGTCGGGATCGGCCTCTTCGTACTCGGCATCCCGCTGGCGGTGCCGCTCTCGGCGCTGGTCTTCCTCGCCGCCTTCATCCCCATCCTCGGCGCGCTGCTGGCGGGCACCGCGGCCGTGCTCATCGCCTTGGTCGCGAACGGCGTGGTCCCGGCGTTGATCCTCTTGGGTATCGTGGTCGCGGTGATGCAATTGGAAAGCCACGTCCTGCAGCCCTTGCTGCTCGGCAGGGCGGTCAAATTGCATCCCCTGGCCGTGGTGCTGGCGATCGCCGCAGGCTTGCTCACCGCGGGCATCGCAGGCGCGCTCTTGGCGATCCCGCTGCTGGCCGTGCTCAACTCCGGCGTCCGTTCCCTGCGCAGTAAAGCCGACGAACACCTCGACCCCGCTGACGTCCATGCCAGCGAACCGGAGGAGTCCGGACCCGATGAAGCCGGTCTGGACACCGAGGCCGGGCCGAAGACCACGACGAAACAGTCTCCCGTGGCCACCGGCAACCCAAGGCCCCGCCTGTACGCCCCTGCCGACCCGAGGTGAACCTGGCGGCAGCAACACCCGAACTGCCGCCGCCCGACCCGGCTGCGCCGGCGGGAGAACTGACCGCGGTCCGGGTGCCCAGCCCGATGGAGGAAGCGGTACGGGATACGACGGCTTCGACAAGTTCGAGCAGTCCTGGTCAAGCTGTGGAACACCGTGACCGAACAGCTCGGCAAGGCCGGTTGAAACCCGCGCCTCCTCGGGTTAGCCCGCCCGCGCGCGTGGTACCCCAGGGGAAGCGGGTCTCCGACCCGTCCCGGCAAGATCGGTTGACTCCGCCCCGGACCTCGGTGGACGACGCCGCGCGACCGCGCGACCGAACACCCACCACCGAGGAGCGACCCCCGAGCGTGACCACCACCAACACCGCCCCCGCATCCGCCTCGAGCACCGAGGGGAAGGTGAGCGGGGCCAAGCCGGCGATCGCCGACAAGCGTCCCTCCTCCGAGGCGGCAATGGTGTACGTCTTCGTCCTGGTGCCGACACTGGCCCTGATCGCCGCTGTGCCGCTGGCCTGGGGTTGGGGGCTTTCCTGGCTGGACGTCGGGCTGGCCGTCGGCTTCTACCTGGTTTCCGGATTCGGCGTGACCGTCGGGTTCCACCGCTACTTCACCCACCGCGCCTTCAAGGCCCGGAAGGCCTTGCGCAACGGGCTCGCGATCGCGGGCAGTCTCGCGATGCAAGGTGACGTCGTCACCTGGGTGGCCGACCACCGTCGCCACCACGCCTTCACCGACAAGGAAGGTGACCCGCACTCGCCGTGGCTGTTCGGCCGCACGCCGCTCGCGCTGGCCCGCGGCTTCTTCCACTCCCACCTGGGCTGGATGTTCAACCGCGACCGCACCAACATCGGCCGATTCGCCCCCGATCTGCAGTCCGACCGCGACATCGTCCGGATCGGCAAGCTGTTCCCGCTCTGGACGTTGATCACGTTCCTGGCTCCGGCCTTGATCGGCGGCGTGGCCTCGATGTCGTGGTGGGGCGCGCTCACCGCGTTCTTCTGGGCGGGGCTCGTGCGGGTCGGGGTGCTGCACCACGTGACGTGGTCGATCAACTCGATCTGTCACATGGTCGGCGACCGGCCGTGGGCGGCCCAGGGCCGGGCCACCAACGTCTGGCCGCTGGCGATCCTCTCGATGGGCGAGTCCTGGCACAACCTGCACCACGCCGACCCGACCTGCGCCCGGCACGGCATCGGCCGCGGTCAGATCGACATGTCCGCCCGCGTCATCTGGGCGCTTGAGAAGCTCGGCTGGGCGTACGCGGTCCGCTGGCCCACTACCGCCCGTAGGACCCGGCTCGTCGCCCGCGCCTGAGCGGGCAGCCGGAACTCTTGCCGGTCGGCGATCGACACGGCCAGCCGTCCCACCTCCTGGGACCGCAGCAGCGCCGAGCACACGTTGACCTCGAGGTGCGTCTCCCCAGGTCCGGGCTCGTTGGCGGCCACGGCCGGAGGATAGGAGCCCGGCCTCGTGCGCGGTGGGGGCATCGCGGGGTGCGATGACACTGCGTATGCGACCGCGGGGTGGACGCTGTCCGGTGACGGCCCGGAGGAGCGAGCAGGTCCGGCTGCTGGCCGGGTTCTCCGTCGACCACCGCGCTGGCGGCGTCAACGCGCACACCGGAGCTGCATCGCAGCAGAGACCCGGCCGCCGGAGCCCCGAGAGTTGTCAGGTGGCGTTGGCCCGGTACCAGTCCAGGCAGACCGCGGTCGCGTCGTCGGCGAGGGGCCCTGAGCGGTACTCGGTCACGGCTCTGGTGAGACGGCGGACGAACTCGACCGGCGGCAGATCCGCATGTGAACGCAGCATGTCGGCGACGCGGTCGAGCCCGAACTCGGGCCCTCCGACGTCGTGGGCCTCGTCGACCCCGTCGGTGAGCAGCAGTATCCGGTCGCCGGGCAGCAACGTGATCGCCTGCAGTCGGTACTCGGTGTCGGGTGACAGTCCCATGGGCGTGTCCGGCGCCAGGTTCACGACGCTCACCGCTCCGTCGCGCAGCAGCAGCGGGGGCGGGTGCCCGGCGTTTGATGATGAACCCGTGCCCGGTCGCCACCTCGAGTTGCAGGATCAGGCCGGTCACGAATTCCGCGGGCCCGAACTGTTCGGTCAGGTGTCGGTTCGCGGTTCGGGCCTGGTCCAGGATCGTGGAGCCGCCGCGGCGGGTGTTGCGCATCGCGGACACGGTCAGGCTGCTCAGCATCGCCGCACGCAGACCGTGACCGACAGCATCGGTGATCGACACGGTGAGCAGCTGCGCGCTGACGGTCGTAGTCGAAGGTGTCACCGCCGATGTCGTAGGCAGGCTCCAGTCGCGCCTGCGATCGAGAACCTGGGCAGCTCGTAGGCCAGCACGGGCAACAGTTCCCACTGGATCTCTGCGGCGAGGCCGAGGTCGCGGCGGCGGCGCAGCGTCTCGAACTCGTCGGTGTAGCGCCGGCTCCGGTCAGACGTAGGCCAGGATCTGCGCGACGTCGTTCAGGATGTCGAGTCGGTCCATCTGAACCGTGGCGCGCTGGATGACTGCCAATACGCCGAGGCGTTCGGTCCGCATCGACACCGGGAGGTAGGTCACCGCGGATTCCGGCGGCGTCACGAAGTCGCCGCGGCATGCATGGCGCGCTGTTGCCGGTACGCAGCTCCGGCGGCGCTGTCGTCCACGTCAAGCCGCGGCAGCTCCATCACGCGCTCGGCACCGGGCACGGGTTCCAAGGTGGTCTCGCTGTAGTCGGCCAACAGCAGCACACATTCCTGAACGCCGAGGTTCTGGACAACCCATGTCCGACACACCTCGACGAGATCCGTCGGTGCGGCCCGGTCCAGCTCGCGCACCAGGCCGCCCAACACGGGCGACACAGCACCGGCGACATCGGTCACCGTTCGAGCCTTCAACAGCCACTAGACGGTATGGAGGTCCGGGCTGGGGCCTCGCCACATGTGATCGTGGGTTGCCGGGCAGGAGTGGGTCCTGGCCGGTTGTGCCATCGATCAGACCCGCCACAACGTGCCCGGACTCGCACCCCGCTCATAAGGAAGGGCCCAGCCGCCGCAGCTTCGCGGATCAGGCTCAGTCGTCGTCAGGGCGAAGGTCGCGCACGTTGTCCAGGCTGTCCATGATCTCGTGCACCTCCTCCTCCGCGGACATCGCGGCTTCACCGACCGCGTTCTCCGAGATGTGCTCCAACTCGCAAAGTCGACGACGCATCCGGGCGAGGCGGACGGTCGTCACGCGGTCGCTCGCAGAGCCTTGGTGCGTTTGCTCGGCGAGCCGACGCCTCAGCTCGTCCAGGTGCTCGGTACTCATCGCACTCCACGGTAGCGGCGGCTGCGTCCTCGGCGCTGCGGAAATGCATCGGAAGGATGCTGCGGGCGCTCGCCGGTGTCGGGCCAGTGTCACCCGTGCGATCTTCCGTGTGCTGTTCGAACGGCGTCATGTCTGCATCTGGCCGTGCCAGCGGGCGGCGTGGTGCTCGATCAGCCGCTCGACGGCGGCCGGATGTAGTCGAAGCCGTGCTGGCCTCCACCGCCGCCGTCGGGAACACGAGGTGGTGTGCTCAGACGCGTTCAGACGGGATCTGCGGGGCCGGTGCGGTCAGGACGCGCAGGGTGCGAGCCTGGGCGCGCACGATCTCGTCGCGCTCGGACTCCGACAGCCCGCCCCACACGCCATACGGCTCGTGCGCAGCGAGGGCGTGCGCACGACACCTGACCAGGACCGGGCAGCTGCTACAGATCTGCTTGGCGCGAGCCTCTCGATGAGCGCGGGCCGGGCCGCGCTCGTTCTCCGGGTGGAAGAACAACGCGCTATCCATCCCCCGACACGCGCCCCGCATCTGCCAATCCCAGACGTCGGTGACCGCGACCGGGAGCCTACGAGTGTCCGCCACGTTCGTCATCCCCTTCGGCTGCGCCACCCCGAACGGGGGCAGCTGCCCCTACAGTAGAACCGCGCCATAGGTTGTTCACAAATCGAGGCGTGAAACACCCCAGCCGAATTGCCGCGATCTACCTGCGACCGCACGATGAGCTGTGCAGCCCCAGACCCCGGGTGACCGGTTCGCCCCGCTCGATCCCCGACCGCCACCCGAACCCGCCCCCGGCGACCGCGGACCGCCGCAAGCCGACGGGCTACCACTCAGCGTGGCCGCAGTAGCGCGCAAGCTCGGCATCGCCCCCGCCACCCTCCGCACCTGGGACCGCCGTTACGGCGTCGGTCCTTCCGACCACGTCCCCGGCACACACCGTCGCTACTCCGCCGACGACCTCGCCTGCCTCGAACTGATGCGCAACGCGCTGCTGCACGGCGCCACCCCCGCGGCCGCCGCCACCTACGCCCTCACGACCACCCTGCCCGCACCCGACGCCGTACCGCTCCTAGACACAACACCCACTGCGACGACGGCACAGGTCAGAAGGGATGGGGCGGACCTGTCGCTGCCTCGTACCGGGTGGCAGGCTCGCGGCTTGGCACGGGCCGCGACAGCGCTCGACGCCGAAGCGGTCCGCGGCCTGCTCAACGAGTCGATCACCGCCCTGGGCGCGCTGGCCACCTGGGACGCGGTGGTGCGGCCGGTGCTGCGAGCCATAGGCCAACGCTGGGCCGAGACCGGCGCAGGCATCGAGGTCGAACACCTGCTCAGTGACTGCGTGGCCGGAGTCTTCAGCGCGCTTGCCGCATCCACTCCGACCGCCGCCACCACGCGCGCAGCCACCCGTCCCGTTCTCCTGGCCGGGATGGCCGATGACCAGCATCGGCTGCCCATCGTCGTGCTCTCCGCCATTCTCACGCAGCGTGGCGTGGCCTGTCGGTCATTGGGCGCCGACCTGCCCGCCGACGCTCTGACCGCAGCGATCCACCGCACCGCACCCGTAGCGGTACTGCTGTGGTCACAACTGCCCGGCACCGCCGATCCCGACCTGCTCACGTCCCTTCCCTGCACCCGGCCGGGCTTCCGCACCTTCGTGGCAGGCCCCGGCTGGGACGACATCGCCCTCGCACCACAGATCGCGCGGCTCACCTCGCTCAAGGAAGCCACCAACGTGATGTGCGCGCTGGCTGCGGCGCCAGCGCGCTCGAGTCCATAGGCAACCCGCCCAGCCTGACCGTGACCGAGGTCTCTCCGTCGGATACGCCCACCCGGCCCAGTGAAGACCGTACGCGACGAGCGGCGGTCACCAGAAGAGGCGGTTCGGCGGGTCCAGGTCGTGGCTCGCGCGGCCGCCCGCAACGGGTTCTCGGGCCGGTGATCGAGATGGCCGCAGCTGCATGGACGCAGGGCAGCGAGATGGGCCTACCACGACCGACTCGCCGACGACTTCGGGGACGGAATCTTCGTCGGCCATCCGGCCAGCCCCTGGCTGCGCGGCCGCAACAACAACGCCAACGGTCGGCCGCGCCAAGTTTCCCGAAAGGCACCGATCTGCGCGGGCACAGCCTCGACGAAGTCATGTCCAGCAGAATTGGCGTCAGTCCGCCGGTGGGTGACCGCGATCGGGACGGCGGCCGCTCGTCTCTGTCTACTGGCCCTGCCCCGTCGGGCTATCGCGCGTCGGCGGGCAACAGCGTTGGCGGTCAGTGCGCGCTCACCTACTCGAGGTGACATGGCAGGAGTTGTGTGGAACTGTTGGGGGCACTGGGAGCGCATCCGCGGGTGGACGAGCTGCCCGCCGTTTCTGGCGCACGCCAGCACGCGGTGTCCCGCTGATCCCTCTGCCGAGACGCGGCCTGGAATGGATCAATCAATGCCTGAAATCTGGATGCCGACCGGCGACGCCGTCTCGCGGACGGCGGGCGGCGCGACCCCCGCACCCGCCGTCGATGCGACCGATGTGGCCCCGGTCGGGCCGAGCATCAGCATGATGCAACTGGAGCGCGATCACGCTCTGGTCGTGGTCCGCGGGGAGCTCTGCGTTGAGTTTCTCCTCAGCGTGCGCCAATACCTCACCAACCTCGTGGACGTGGGGGTTCGCTACGTCGTGGTGGACCTCGCCGAAGTCACCACGTGTCCCCCCCAGATGGTCGGCGAGCTCGCAGCGGCGTGCCGGACGCTGCACGCACGGAAGGGGTGGCTGCGATCGATCGCGTCAGCCCCGTGTGTGGTGGCCGCGCTGGAATCGGCTGACGTCGAGGAGCTGTTCCCCATCTACCGGGCAGCTCACACGGAGTTCCGAACGGCGGGCTAACGCGGGGCCAATGCCAAAGCCGTTCCGTCAAGCCGGTGGCGGCGTTGTCAAGATCGGCTCTGGATCGATGGTGATGGTCGCAGTCCGTCCTCGGAGTTCCGCGCTGCGCGGACTGCCTTCCGCGAGGTCGAGATGAATTGCGAATTCGGGCTACCTGAATTCGACACGCAGCTCCATCCCATTGGTTACGCGCGTCCGGTAGATGCCCGCCGAGAGTGCGGTTGACGCCGCATGGCGTGGCGGCCTGACGCCGCCGTCGAACCGAGCTGGAGGGGTAGCAGCCTGATGCATCGCCTCGCACGGTTTGCAGACGCGCCTCGCTCGACCCTGCGCCTGGTCCTCGGGGCGGCGAGCACCGACGAGGAAGGTCTCTCTCGGGTCCTGTTCTGCACTACCCCGGCATTGGAACCAGCTCTCGCTCGAGCAGCGCGTACGCCTCGGCGACGTCACGGATTCCAGCCGGGCTGTTACCGACCGTCGGAGCCGACTTGATGATCGCCTTGAGGACTCCCCCGGCTTGTCGGCCAGATACCTATTGGTCTCTCCCATTCGGATCAGAAGTCCATGCCACCCGTGTTGGGCCGATGCCTGCCGAGCCGCTTTCGAACTTGCAGGCGATGACCGCGGTGGTGAGGAACAGGGCCGCGATCGAGGCCGCCTTCTGCAGCACCGAGCGGGTGACCTTGGCGGGGTCATCCATGAGCGCATGCCGCCACCGGCGACGATGCCTCCTCCACGGCCGCCTTCGCGTTGCGAACGGCGTCCTCAATGCGGTGCATGCGCTCCTTGAGCTCCACCTCGGTGGCCGTCCGGACTCCGGGCACCGTCCAGCAGGACAGCTCCACCTCTTGGCGGAGACTCTGCGTCGGCACCGTCCCGGTCAGCGTGACCAGGCCGTCAGGCCCGACCGTCGCGTGATGCGGTGGTGTCCCAAAAGGGTGTCGCGGGCGAGGGCAGCGGCGATCGCGGCTTCGATGCCGCGCGCCTCCCGATCAGGATCGCGCCCTGCCGCGGCGTCAAACACCCGGTCCCTGTGCGCGCCGGTCGCCATCACGTAGCGACCGGAGCAGTCTCGATGTCATGGCTTGACCGTCGGCGGCTCGGAGACGCCGTTCGTGGCGACCGCAGGCGCGCCGTTCCAACGGTCGCCGGATGTCTCGGTGGACGTCGCCGCGACGACCGAGGCGGCCGAGACCGACCGCGAGCAAGCCCCGACACGGCGGGCGCGGCGGCGGCGTTCTCCCGGGCCAGGAACGCCCCGAGCTCCCCGATCGTGCTCATCAACGGCGCCGGGAACACCACCGTGGTGTTCTTGTCCACGCCGATCTCGACCAGGCTCTGCAGGTTGCGCAGCTGCAGCGCCAGCGGATGCGCCATCATGATGTCCGACGCGTCACCCGAGCGCGGCGGCCGCCAACGACTCACCCTCCGCATTGATGATCTTGGCGCGCTTCTCCCGCTCGGCCTCGGCCTGGCGCGCCATCGCCCGCTTCATGCTGTCGGGCAGCTGGATGTCCTTCAGCTCCACCAGCGTGACCTCCACGCCCCACGTCGACGGTGGTCACATCGAGGATCTCGCGGATGTCGATGTTGATCCGGTCTGTCTCGGACAGCGTCTCGTCCAGCGTGTGCTGACCCACGACCTTGCGCAGTGTGGTCTGCGCGATCTGGTCGATCGCGGCGGTGCACGTTCTCGATTGCCACCACGGACTTCACCGCGTCGACCACCCGGAAATACGCCACCGCCGACACGTCGACGCTGACGTTGTCCCGGGTGATGATCCCCTGCGACTGGATCGGCATCGTCACGATCCGCAGCGACACCCGACGCAACACGTCCACGAACGGGATGATCACCCGCAGCCCCGGCTGCCGCGTTCCCATGACACGGCCCAGCCGGAACAACACCCCCAGCTCGTACTGCTTGATCACACGTACCGCCGAGGCAAGCACGAGCAGGACGACCACGACGACGATCGCGATCACGATAACGGTTGAGCTCATGAGGTCCTCGGTTCAAGGGTTCGTTTCTGTTGATGGTCCGGCGGCCGGCGCGGATCACCGCGGCATCGGTTGGAGTGCCCTTTCTTGGTCGTTCTCGGACCGGCAGGCACATCCGCGAGAATGCGCTCCGCGCCTTGTGGCGTTACAGAACCGGATGGCGGTGGCGTCGTGCGACTCCCAGGGGTGGGCGCACACTTGACACGTCAGGTCAACGGCGGAGGCACCGACATGGGCGACGTCCGGCGGCGTCATCGCACCTTCTCTGAGCCTTGGTCGGCGGCGGGCCCGCCCCTCAGGAGCACCCTCATTCGATCATTCTCCGTGGTGGCCTTCCTGGACTTCTTGATGGCGCGTTTCTCCTTGATGGACTTGCCGGACTTCTTACTCGGAGATTGTCGCGGTGACTTGTCGGACATGACTCTCCCTGCCTGTTCCGGTCGCTATAGATACCCCTACCGAGAGGTAGCGGACTGTTCTACCGACGGCGCTCTCGCTCGTCCCGATAGACAAACTCGATAAAGCCCTTCTGATCGCTGCACGACAATCCATCCCATTCTTTGCCGCTGGGATCGATGCCGTCCACGCGGTGCCGGCCCTGTTGGTCCTCGATGACGACCCACGCCGCGACCGGGTTGTACGTGAGCTCGTCGCCTTCCTGGTACGCGGCGTAGTAGCCCGCCGCGGGAATCATGTGGACAACCGCGTCGCCATTTCTCATCCGCATCTCCTCGCATCATCAAACTCTCGTCATCGCCGCAGCGGCTGTCTGTGCGCACCGCGCCCCACACATCTGACGGCTGGTAAGCCGCATGAACCGAGATCGTGTGGTCAAGCGGAGAAGAGTGACGCTGGTGGCAGCTGTTCGCGCTGCCGTTCCTCGCCCACTCCTACCGGTGGTTCAGCAATTCGCGGACACGAGAGGCCAGACCCGCAGCCCATGCCCGGAGGCTGCGGCGGCCTCGGCGGCGCGGGTGATCTGCAGCGCGCCGGGCAACTACCTCGGCTTCGGCATCGGCCTGGACTACATCCATGTAGAGCCGGAACATCTCGGCGGCATCCGAGCCGTTGTACACCAACCGGCCCTCCGCGTCGCTCACGTGGTTCTCACCCCGTGCCGGCGTGTTCCGCCATGGCAACGGATGATGCGGCCGGGGCGAAGAATCGATGACCGCGCCGCTTCTGTGGACCGATTCCATACCGGTGCTCCTGCTCCCGGCCACGATCTCGGCCAGCGCTGGCAATACGCCGAGGGCGGCGCCTGCGTGGCTGCCGGCGCTCGAAATGGCCTTGGTGTTGTTGACTCTACCCCCATCTGGCGGGTCAGGGCGGATTTTGCCGACACGCAGGTTCGGCACGCTATCGAGCGCGCTGGGCCCGGGCCGTGTCTTGGTTAGTCCTGCCGATCTGGCTCCTCGCCGAGGGCCTCGCCTACCCACGCGACTCAGCGGACTCCCAGCACCACGGTCAGACCCAAGACCAACGTCAAGGAGACGGCCCTGCCCACCGTCCACATCGTCCACATCGCGACCGCCATCGAGCAAGAGCTGTATACGCGCAGTCTGAACGCCATGCGGTCGCCGCGCCCCACCTGATCGCGACAACATCGAGCCCGCAACGCGCGAGGTGCTCTTGAGCTCTTCCCTTGTTGTCGTGGTTGTCGCCGTCATCCCCTGGCGATACGCGTGGAGCACTACGTCGGCGCACGCCCGGCGATGACGAACAGGCCAAGGGCGGTCCCGGTGTGCAGAACGAAGGATCACCCACTCGCTGAGCGCGGATCCGGGTCGGCGGAGATGACACCTGCCTTCGAGAGGTCATCGGGTCTAAGCGGTTCGACACCCATCCCGACGTCGCGCAGGTAGCGGAGAACCAGGACGAAGGAGCCGGTCAGGGTGGACTCCTGGTAGGGCAGGTCGTGCCGGAGGCAGAAATCCCGGACGAGCGGCTGCGCGCGACACAACGCGGGGCTGGGCATGCTGGGGAACAGGTGGTGCTCGATCTGGTAGTTCAAACTGCCCATGGCCAGGTCCACCCAGCGCCCGCTGCGGATGTTGCGCGATGTGAGCACCTGACGGCGGAGGAAGTCCAGCTGGTCACCGGGCCCCAGGATGGGCATCCCCTTGTGGGCGGGTGCGAACGAGCAGCCCAGGTAGACGCCGAACAGGCCCTGCTGGACTGCGATGAACGCCACCGCCTGAGCGGGTGGCAGGACGAGGAACACCGCCGCGAGGTAGCCGACGACATGAGCGCTGAGCAGCGCCGACTCGACACGCCGGGTGTGGTCGGCAGGACGTGCGCGCAACACCCTGAGGCTGGCGACGTGGAGAGCAGCGCCTTCGAACAGCAACATCGGGAAGAACAGGGCGGCCTGGTGCCTCGCGACCCAGCGCCCGAGGCTGCTGCGCCGGGCCCGGGCCTGCGCCTTGGTGAACACGACCCCACCGGCACCGATGTCCGGGTCGCGGTCGACGTGGTTGGGGTTGGCGTGGTGGCGGTTGTGCTTCTCGATCCACCAGCTGTAGCTCAGCCCGATCAGCAGGTTCGCGCAGAGCAGGCCCAGCAGGTCGTTGTGGCGTCCGGAACGGAACACCTGGCGATGGCCTGCGTCATGACCGAGGAAGCCGAGCTGGACGAACACGACCGCCAGGAAGGCCGCGACCGCCAGCTGCCACCACGACGGCCCGAGCCAGGCGAACACCGTCCACCCCAGCCCGAGCAACACCACGGTGAGAGCGATCCGTGCACGGTAGTAGCCGAGGCGCCGATCCAGCAGCCCTGCCCCACGCACCAGCCGGGACAGCTCGGCGTACTCACTCCCCCGCCGGACGGGAGCACCGCCGGATTCTCCACCATTCACGTCACCACGCACCCTGGTTTCACCATCAACGGTGTCGCCGAGGACCGGAGCGACTCAGAAGATCTTCATCGTCCCAGTTCGAGCAGCGGCTGTCCATCTGAACGGACACCCACCGTGACGGTAGGGTCCCGGCCGAGAAGGATGCACGCGATCTCTGCGGTCGAACGGGGACGACATCGACATCGACGGCGACGGCGGCGCGTCGCGGCTGCGCATCGGCGTACTCGCCTCGATCGCACATCGCACCCCGCCGCACGGCTACGGGCCGTGGGAGCAGATCGCGTCGACCCTGGCCGAAGGGCTGGTCGCCCTCGGCCATGACGTCACGTTGTTCGCCACCGCGGACTCCCTGACGACGGCCCGGCTGCACGCGGAGGCGCCGCGGGGCTACGAGGAGGACCCCGGCGTCGACGCCAAGGTGTACGAGGGCCTGCACAACGCGGCCGCGTTCGAGCGGGCGGACGAGTTCGACGTGGTGAGCAACCAATTCGACTTCATGCCGCTGACGTACAGCAGGCTGGTGTCGACTCCGGTGGTGACGACCATCCACGGCTTCTCATCGGAGCGGATCCTGCCGGTCTACCGCGCCTACGATGACATCGCGCACTACGTTGCGATCAGCGATGCGGACCGGCACCGGGACCTGACCTACGACGCGACGATCCACCACGGAATCGACCTCTCCCCGTTCACCTTCCGGGATCAGCCCGGGGACTACCTGCTGTTCCTGGGCCGCATCCATCCCGACAAGGGCACCCACCGGGCGGTTGCGGTGGCACAGCGGGCAGGCCTGCCGCTGGTCATCGCCGGGATCGTGCAGGACGAGGACTACTTCCGGGCCTTGGTGCAACCGCACCTCGGCGCGGCTGGCATCAGCTACGTCGGACCGGTCGGGCCCGCCGATCGGAACGCGCTGCTCGGTGGCGCGTTGGCGTTGCTGCACCTCATCGGCTTCGCCGAGCCGTTCGGGCTCTCCGTCGTCGAATCGCTGGCGACCGGGACGCCGGTGATCGCCTACCCGCTCGGGTCGATGCCCGAGATCATCCGTCCCGGTCGGACCGGCCTTCTCGTCGACGACCTCGCGGGCGCGGTCGCGGCGGTCGGCCAGGTCGCCGCGCTGTCGCGACGGCGTTGTCGCGACGACGTCGAGGAGCGCTTCACCGCAGCCCGCATGGTGGCGGACTACGCGGAGTTGTTCGCCCGCATCGCCTCCGGCGGCCCGTCGGCGGTCAACCGCTCGAGGAGCAGCGACAGGCCCACGAGGGCGAACCGGACGGACGCGTCGCTCGCCCCGTAGGGCAGGAGCAACTGATCGCCGTGCCGCAGCGCGCCGCAGGAGTAGACGACGTTGGGGACGTAGCCGTCCCGCGTGTCCTCGTCGGGCACCAGGAGCGGTTCGCGGAGCGCGCCGATGACCAGGCTCGGATCGTTCCGGTCGAGCAGCAGGGCGCCGATCGAGTACTCGCGCATCGGCCCGACCCCGTGCGTCAGTACGACCCAGCCCGCGTCGGTCTCGATGGGCGACCCGCAGTTCCCGATCTGCAGCAGCTCCCACGGACGGGTCGGCGTCTGGAGTGCGCGGGCGTCGCCCCACCAGATGCCGTCCGGCGAGGTGGCGATGCTGTTGTTCTCCCGGTCCCAGCGGGAGAGGGCGAAGTGTCGGCCGTCCACCCGACGGGGGAACAGGGCCATTCCCTTGTTCTGGGCGGCGGCCCCGGCGAGCTGGGACATCCGGAAATGCCGGAAGTCGTGGGTCTCGATGAGCTGCGCGGTGATCGACACGCCGTCGAACGCGGTGTAGGTCGCGCGGTAGACGCCCTCGTCCTCGACGTGCACGAAGCGGGCGTCCTCGATGCCGCGGGACTCCGACGGACTCCGCGGCCACAGCACCCGCTCGGGGAGCGTGGTGGCCGCCGGGAACTCGACCTCGTAGCTGCACTCGGCGATGCGCCGGGCCAGCTCAGCGGTAGGCGCGGCGGTCGGTCGGGTGAGCCGCTCGTCGGCGAGCGACCGGAGGACCGCGTCGAGCTCGTCGCGGCGGAAGCGGGGGTGCAGCCTGCCGATGACGAAGGCGGCGGACTCGCGATCGATGTCCATCCCGACGAGTCTGGCCGCGAACACCTCACGGTCGTACGACGTCGCCAACGTGCTTCCGGCCTCGACGTGCGGACCGGGATCATCGATGCGGAGCTCCCCGGCCGGGCCCAGAACGCCGGTACGGAACTCCACCGACGAGAGATGCCCTTCGCCGACTGCACGCAGGCTCAGGATGAATCGGCAGCTTCCGGGCGGCAGGCCCGACTGGTCGGGGTGCACGACCGCGGAGGGATTGAAGAGAGCGGCTGCCTCGATCGCGAACTCGTGGGTGAACCACGCGCCCACGAGGCTGCGTCGTTCCTCCGACAGATCGGCGGCGTCCGGTATCCGGTGTGCGACCTGCTCGTAGTGCGCCATCAGCAGGCCCGGCAGGTCACGGTGACGCGCCGCGTAGCGGTCACCGACCTGCTTCAAGATCGATCCGACCTCGTCGTCGGGCAGCGCGAGGATCCTCGACAGCACCCCCGATGCCCGGGACCGGCCATCGTGGGAGAGCTCATGACCGGGCACGAACAGCCGCGCCAGCACCCGCGCCGGGTCGGGGGTCAGTGTCACGCCGGTCGGCGTGACGCACTCCGTCATCCGCGCGCTCGCTGGAACGTGGACAGCACGGCCAAAGTGGACTCCGCGCCCTGGTTCTCGTTGCGCCCGAGGCGCTCCAGACCGTCGAACCCGCCCCCGGAGACCGGGTCGTACATCGGCGTGCGGGAGTCGTTGTCGCCGAGGAACCACGCCACGGCGAACTCGATCCCCTGGGTCCACCACCCGTGCCCGTCGACCGAGTACGCCCTCGCACAGGCGTCGGCCAATGCGGCCACCTCGATCGGTTGCTGATCGAATGCCGGTCCGGGTTCCCCCGGTCCCCACCCTGTGGTCGGGACAACCGACAGGTGCCCGTCGCGGGTCTGCCGGTCGAGCAGCCACTCGAGCAGGCCGAGGCCGTCCGCGACGAGCCCAGGGGAGTCCAGCGCCCGCCCCGCGACGAGCAGGGCCTCGGGCAACACCGCGTTCGCGTAGCTGAGCCGGGGTTCCGGCCACGGCCACCGGCTGCCGAGCGCAGGCCTGCCGATCACGTTCGCGGCCGCGGTGATCAGCGCCCGCGCGCCGACGTGGCCCGGCACGGCGGCGAGCACCTCCGCGGCGCCGAGCGCGGCGAACGCCATTGCCCGCGGGTGTGGGGAGCGCAGGCCTGCGCCGCGGTCGAACCCTTCGAGCGCCCGGTCCCGCAGGTGCGGCACCCGCGCGAGGGCGGTCCCCAGACCCCAGAGGGCGCGGCCCCAGCAGTCCTCGATGGACGCCGTGTCGGTCCAGCCCAGGTCGAACCGCCGTCGGTTGTGGAACCGGCCGTCGGGTTCCTGCGCGGCCAGCACGAACGTCAGGTACTGCTCGCGGAGGTCGTCGAGCTCACCCGTCGCGTGGTCACGACACACGACGACCAGTGCTCGCGCCACGTCGTCGACGCAATAGCCGCATTCCCGACGCGGGTAGATGCGTTCCGCGTGCTCGTACAACCCGCCCGCGTCGGTGAGCGCGCGCAGATGGGCGTACCGCGGGACCGGGATGTCGATGTGCGACGCACGCACGGTTCCCGTCACGAGGCCTCGGCCAAGCCTGCCACGACGAGCCGCATCGCGATCTTCCGGTATCGGTCGGCCACCGCGGGCCACAGGAGCTCCGGTGACTTCCGCACCGCCTGCTCGGCCATGCCTCCGGCGAGGCCGGTGTCGCTGAGCACGCGGCGCAGCGCCGCTTCCAGCGCCGCCGGGTCGCGCTGCGGCACGACGAGCCCGGTTCCGTCGCCGAGTAGTTCGATCGCATGGGGGAACGCCGTCGATACCACGGGGCGTCCGGCGGCAACGGCCTCGACGAGCACGCCGGACGTCACCTGCTCACGTGAGTCGTACGGAAGCAGCACGACCGCAGCCCGCTGCACCAGCCGGGCCAACGCGCCCGCGTCGAGGTAGCGGTCGTCGAACTCGACGATGCCCGCGACGCCTGCGGATCGAGCACGCTCGACGAGGCTGTCGCGATAGGCCTCACCGTCGCGCTGGGCGACCTTGGGGTGGGTCCGGCCCATCACCAGGTAACGCGGCCGCAGGTCGCTCAGCCCGGCCATGGCGTCGATCGCCCACTCGATGCCCTTTCCGGGCCCGATCAGGCCCCAGGTCAGAACGATCGGGCGGTCGCCAGTTCCTTGCTCCACCGAGAAGCGATGCCCGTGGTCGACCGCGCCGTGCGGGATCACGACGACCTGCGTTGGGTCGGCGCCGTAGCTCGCGACCAGTCGCCTCCTGGCGGTGTGGGTCATCGTCACAACGACGTCGGCCGCAGCGAGGAGGCGCAGCAGGATGTGCCGCTGCCGCGCCGTCGGGTGCTGGAGGACGGTGTGCAGCACGATGATCATCGGGACGGAGAGGGCATCCACGATCGACAGGACGTCGATGCCGTCGGAGCCGCCGTAGATGCCGTACTCGTGTTGGACGACCACCGCGTCGAAGCCGTTGAGGCGCCGCACGACGACGTCTGCGCTCTCCGGGGAACCGTTCACCAGATGCGCGACCACGTCCGGGTCGTGCCCGAGCACGGGATCGTCAACCACCCGCACGACGCCGAACGAACCCGTTGCGCGGTGCAGGTGCTGGACGAGAGCAGCGCTGAACGTGGCCAGACCGCATTGGGTCGGTGGGTAGGTGCTCAACATCCCGATAGTGGGCGGACGCGAGCTGCCTGCGGTTTCGAACCCGAACTGGGCAGTGTGGTGGGCAGTGCTTATCGGCACGTACGAATCTCCTGACCTCTGCGGATTTTCCCAGGCGCCCGGTGAGCGCCGTACAGTACTAGCGCACCTTCTCCGGAATGTGGTCCAAGGCGTAGAGAACATTCTTCGCCAGCTCGGCGGCGGCCTTGTCGCCGAGTTTCGAGTTCTTGGTAATCGCCTGTGCAACGAGCTGCACGCGCTGTTCATGGAGGGAAACGTACGGGGTGTTCTCAGACATCACGGATGCCTTTCTTGAGAAGGCGCCCGGCGCCGAACAGCGCGGGCGATCAGGGCGACGGCCGCTAATGCGCGCCGGTCGCCAGCAGGGCGTCGATGCCCTCGGTGTTCCCGTTCTCGCCAGCCGTCGCCAAGACGCGGTGCGCGGCCTGTTCGTCCCCTGTTCGTCGGTGTCCGGCGGCACGACCAACAGCGTGAGCACCCGCAGTTCGCCCACCACCTTCAGAGTGGCGGCAGCCTGGGAGCGGAATCCGCCCATCCGGACGACGTTGCCGTCGACCCGGACCTTCCGCGGCACGGAATCCCAAGCGTCGATGTTGTAGCTGACTCTTTCGACGGCACCCGCCCGGTCGGCCAACGCGGCGATGAGTGCAGGCATCTCGGCGGCGAGATCAAGCGAGGCGGGCCACCACGCACCGTCGACGAATCCGGTCGTGGCTGATTCCGGCTTCAGACTCAGTCGGTCCTTGGTGGGACTAGCCGGTAACGTGCTGGACGCCGACGTCATGTCAGGCTCCGGTCTTCGAACGGACGCCGCTCGACCTGGGATTTCGACGAGGACGATCTGAGCTTTGCCGCCCAGATTCAACATGCACCCGACCTCAACCACCATACACCCGGACGTCCCGAGATCCGCCGGTAGCCCACCCGGGTGCTCCGTCATCCTGCCTCCTGGCGTCGCCCCGGAGCCACCTCTTCATCAGTGTCGCCGTGGACGTACGGCGCAGCAGGACCATTTCGCCGCCTCGACCGCACCGATGTTCTACGGGGCCGAGCGGCCCCCGGCCATAGCCAAGCGGATACATAAGGCTTACCAAAAGGATCGGATGAGGCCGGCACTGGTCGAAGTACCGGTTCCGACCGGTACGAAGACGTCGATCACGCCGTCTCCGGTCGCCATAGTCATGACAACGGCACGCAGTTCCGTCCGAAGAAGGTGGCGGACCGGCGGGCCGAAGCCTCATCCATCACCAGCGGGAGCTTTGTCATGACCACTGTCGAGATCATCAGGAACGTATTCCGAAGCGGGTTCGACCTGGGCGACCTGGCCTGGACGCCATGGGTCGAGCCCGGTCGCATCGGTGTCGAGCACTACACGCTGTGGGCGCCGGACGGTGGCGACGAGGACTCCGTCGGCCTGCTGCTGCGGTTCCCGCCCGGCGCGCACGGGGACTTCCACGAGCACTTGGGCTACGAGCTGATGTTGGTGTTGGACGGCACGCTGGAGCACAGCGACGGCACCTCCTTCGAGCGCGGCGACCTCGTGGTCGAGGCCCCGGGCACCCGGCACCAGATGTCGAGCAGCACCGGCTGCACCGTGCTCGCGATCCGGACCCGTCCGGCCGCGAACCGCGTCCCGTTCCCGGGCGAGATCGCCCCGGTTCGATCTGCCGCCCTGCCCACCCCCGCGGTCTGATCGCCGACGGTCGGGGACCGCGATCGCGCCGTTCGTGTCCCCGACCGCCGTGCTCGCGATCAGCCAACACCGATGCATGGAGATTCCGTTGCCCGCGCTCACGCCGCCCGCCGATGTCACGGCTGACGACACGTTGCCCCGCACGACCGCCGACCCGACGACCACTCGCCATCGAATCCTGTTGTCCACCACCTCCTCGGACTCCCACACCTGGAATCTGATGTTCCTACAGCTGCTGCTGGAGGAGTGCGGGCACGAGGTGGTGAACCTGGGCCCGTGCGTCCCGGACGCCCTGCTGGTCGAGACGGCCCGCAGCTGCCGTCCCAGCGCGATCGTGATCAGCACCGTGAACGGGCACGGCCGGATCGACGGCGCCCGGGTCGCCGGTGCCGTCCGCCGAGACCCCGAGATCGCGCAGCTGCCGATGGTGATCGGTGGGAAGCTGGGGATCGAGGGACCGGGCGGTGACGACGAGGTATCACGCCTGCTCGAGGCCGGGTTCGACGCCGTGTTCACCGGCGACGCGAACCCTGACGAGCTGCCGGCCGCCCTGAGCCGGATGCTGCCCGCACGGCGGCCGGAGCTGATCGGGGCCGGCCGTGTTCGCTGATCTGGGGCACTACGTGGGCGCTCACGGCGCCGCTGGGCGGCTGGTCGTCCAGCCTCGCATGGGCATGGCGGATGCCGAGGCGATGGCGGCCGGGATCGCGGCGGTCGCCGGGCTGGATCGACCGACCGTCGCCACCGTCACCATCGACAGCTACACCCGGGTGGGCGACCACGCCGCGGCAGCCAGGGCACTCAGGTCAGGCGCGTCGCTGAACGGGTTCCCGATCGTCTCCCACGGCCCACATCAGACGGCGCTGGTCGCCGCCGCGGCCGGGGAGGACATCCCGGTCCAGGTCCGGCACGGGTCGGCCCGTCCGGGCGCGATCCTCGCCGCGGTGGCCGAGGCGGGCCTGAGTGCGAGCGAGGGCGGCCCCGTGTCGTACTGCCTGCCCTACGGCCGCACGCCGCTGGTCGAGTCGGTGAGCCGCTGGGCGGACGCCACCGCGCGGTTCGGCGAGCAGGTGGCCGACCGCGGCGGGCGGGCGCACCTGGAGACGTTCGGCGGCTGCCTGCTCGGGCAGCTGTGCCCACCGTCCCTGCTGATCGCCACCAGCGTGCTGGAGGCGATGTTCTTCGCGCAGCACGGCCTGCGGAGCGTCTCGCTGAGCTACGCGCAGCAGACCCACCCGGTGCAGGACATCGAAGCGCTCGCCGCGCTGGACCGGTTGGCGACCGAGCTGTTGCCGGACGCCGTGGATCGGCACATCGTGCTCTACACGTACATGGGCGTGTTCCCGCGCAAGGTCGCCGGGGCGCGGTCGCTGTTGGCCGACAGCGCGCGGATCGCCGTCCTGGGCGGCGCCCAGCGGCTCATCGTGAAGACCGAGACCGAGGCGCACCGGATCCCGACCGTGGCCGAGAACCTGGCGGCGCTGACCGCGGCCGCCGACTGGGCGGCGCAGGCTCGGCACGACACCGACCTGCCGGACCGGGACGCGGTCGACTACTCGCAGGTCCTGGACGAGGCCCGCAGTCTGGTGCACGCCGTGCTGGGGCTCTCGTCCGACGTGGGCCAGGCGCTGGTGCAGGCGTTCGCGTCCGGGACGCTCGACGTGCCGTACTGCCTGCACGCCGACAACGCGGGGCTGACGCGAGGCGCGATCGACGCCGAGGGGCGGCTGTACTGGGCGCAGGCGGGCCGAATGCCGGTGCGGATCTCCGCGGGCCAGCGCCCGACGGCGGTGACATCGAGCGGCCTCCTGCGGATGCTCAACCACACCGCCGACCGCCACGACCGAGCCTCCCTCACACCGTCGGACGGTGTCGCGGACCTCGACCGCGCCCGCGCGGCCCGCGACCGCCACTCCCTCCCGGGGAGCGAGCCCGTCCGGATCGCCGTCGTGGGTTCCGGCCCGCGGGGGCTGTCGGTCCTGGAGCGGCTCGTGGCGCGGACCGTCCAGGCGCCCGACGCCTTCGCCGCAGAGGTCTGGCTGATCGACGACGTCGAGGTCGGCTGCGGCCGGATCTGGCGCACCGACCAGTCGCCGTGGTTCCTGATGAACACCGCCGCCAGCGAGGTCACGATGTTCTCCGGGTCCCCGGACGACGGCCCGGCCCGGGCAGGCGCGGGCCCGTCGCTGGCCCAGTGGTGGGCCGACGTCGCCCCGCAGGACGCCGATCCGGACGGCTACGCCCCGCGCGCGGTCTACGGGCGCTACCTGCGCTTCGTCCTCGACGCCGTGGAGCGCACCGCGCCTGCCCGCGTCAAGGTCCACCGGGTTCTCGGTCGGGTCGTGGACGTCGTGAACACCGGCGTCAGGAACCGGTCGGCACCGGTGTCGGTGCGGCTGGAGGACGGGCGGCACCTCAAGGTCGAGCGGGCCGTGCTGACCACCGGTCACCAGATCAGCGAGCCGCCCGCGGAGCAGCGCCGGTTGGAGGCGTTCGCCGCGCGGCGCCTGCAGGTGCAGTACATCCGCGGTGACAGCAGCGCCGACCTGCCGCTGGATGCCATCCCGGCAGGCATCTCGGTCGGTGTGATCGGGCTCGGGCTCTCGTTCTACGACGTGATGGCGCAGCTCACCCTGGGCCGCGGCGGCCGGTTCGTGGACGACGGGAACGGGCACCTGCGCTACCTGCCCAGCGGACGCGAACCGCTGTTGGTGGCGGGCTCCCGCGGCGGCCTGCCGTTGCCTGCCCGCGGACGCAACCAGAAGCGCCCCGACCACACGTACCAGCCACGGATCCTCACCGTTGCGCGGATCCGGCAGCGCCGTGCGCGCGGTCCCCTCGACTTCCGCACGTGCGTGCTTCCGTTCCTGCTGGCCGAGATCGACCTCGTGTACTGCGAGACCACGGCACGGACGCGCGGCCTCCCGCACCACATCGACCTGCCCGAGCTCGCGAGCGACGTCGACCAGCTCGGCCCGCGCCGGGCGCTCGCCCGGGTGCGGGAGCGACTCGGCCTGACCGATCTGCCCGTCTTGGACTTGGAGGCGCTCGCTCGTCCCCTCGTGGACCAGGAGTTCGCCTCGCCGCAGGAATACCACGCCGCCGTCCGGGCCTGGATCGACGACGACCTGGCGGCCGCCGCGCAAGGCAACGCCGACGGGCCGCTCAAGGCCGCGCTCGACGTGATCCGGGACGTGCGAGGGGTGCTGCGGGAGGCGGTCGACTTCGGTGGGCTGTCGGCCGAGTCGCACGAGGACTTCCAGGGCTGGTTCGGGCCGCTGGCCTCGTTCCTGTCCGCCGGGCCGCCGATGATCCGCCTAGCCCAGACCCGCGCGCTGCTGGACGCGGGCGTCCTGGTCCTGGCAGGCCCCGACGCCCGGTTCGAGACGGGGCCGGACGGCTTCATCGTCCGGTCCCCGCAGGTCGCGGGCTCGGCCCGCACGGTGCCGGTGCTGCTGGACGCGCGGATGCCGGTCCCGGACCTGGACCGGGACACCTCCGAGCTGAGCAGGCAGCTGCGCGCCCGCGGCGTCCTGACGACCTGGACCAACGAGTCCGGCCCGCGGCCCACCCGTACCGGTGGCGTCTCGGTGACGCGTGCCCCGTTCCACCCCATCGGTGAAGACGGGATCGACACGGCGCTGCACGTGCTCGGGATCCCCACCGAACACACCCGGTGGTTCACCCAGGTCGGCAGCGGCAGGCCGCAGGTCTGGACCGGCTTCACAGCGGACGCCGACGCGATCGCCGCCGACCTGCTGGCCGGACCGCGGATCACCACCCATCACGCATACCTGGACATGGAGGAGTCGGCATGAACGGCGACGCACGCGCCACCGAGGGGTACTGGCGGTATCGCAGGACCGAGGCGCACCAGCGGTTCCGGGAGGCCCGGGACCTCCTGCTCGAGCTCCGCACCGAACCCGATGATGCGGCGGCGGCATTCCGCTGGCCGCGGTCGGAGTCGTTCAACTGGGCCTTGGAGTGGTTCGACGTCGTCGCGGCCGACAACACCGCGACGGCGCTGGAGTTGTTGCCCGGCGACGGGCAGCCGCCCGCGCGGATGACCTTCCAGGAGCTGTCGACCCGTTCGGACACGGTGGCCTGCTGGCTGCGTGACCACGGCGTCCATCCAGGGCACCGCGTCCTGGTCGTGCTCGACGCGCGGCCGGAGCTGTGGGAGACGTTGCTCGCCTGCCTCAAGCTCGGTGCAGCGGTGATCCCGTGCCACGTCGGGCTCACCGCGCGCGAGCAGTCCGACCGGATGCGCCGCAGCGGGGCCCGGCACGTGGTGTGCCTGGACGAGCTGGCCGAGCAGGCGGACCTCGACGGCGTCCAGGGTCTCCGGATCGCGGTAGGCGGCGCTCCCCGGCCGGGCTGGCACACGTTCCCCGGCCCGGAGCACGCGGACCGGCCGTTCGCGCCGACCGGCCCGACGCCGTCCGACGCGGTGGCGTTCTGCTACTTCACCTCCGGCACGACATCGGCGCCGAAGCTGGTCGCGCACTCCCACCAGAGCTACCCGGTCGGCCACCTGTCCAGCATGTACTGGAACGGCCTGCTGCCCGGCGACCGGCACCTCAACGTGTCCTCCCCCGGCTGGGCGAAGCATTCCTGGAGCAGCCTGTTCGTACCGTGGAATGCCGAGGCGACGATCGTGGCGCCTGCGAAGGGCCCGGCGTCCCCCGAGCTGCTGCCTGCGTTGCTGGAAAGGCACCGGGTCACCAGCTTCTGCGCCCCGCCCAGCGCCTGGAAGGCGGTGCTGCCGTTCCTCCACACCGCACGTCCGCCGCTGCGGGAGGCGACCAGCGCCGGGGAGATCCTCGACCCGGCGGTCGCCGACCGGGTCGAGCAGGAGTGGGGAGTCCGGCCGCGGGACGGCTACGGGCAGACCGAGACGACCGCCCTGATCGGGACCACACCCGGGCAACGGGCCCCGCGGGGCCGGCTGGGCCGGGTGCTGCCCGGATACCGGCTGGTGCTCTGTGCGCCCGGCGCGGTCGAGCACGAGGTCGGGCCGGGCGTCGGAGTCCGGACCGGGGAGATCTGCGTCGACCTGACCGAGCGACCGATCGGCGCCATGCTCGGCTACCTCGAACCCGCTTCCGAGCACCCGGCGCATCCCGGGTACCGGGCCGAGGGAGCCCCGCGTCAGGCGACCGGCGACCTGGCCGAATGCGACCACAACGGCTGGGTTCGGCTGCTCGGCCGCCGCGACGACATGTTCAAGTCCTTCGACCAGCGGATCTCGCCGCTGGAGCTGGAGGCGGTCCTCGCCACCCATCCCCGGGTGCTGGAGACCGCGGTGATCCCGCTACCGGACCCGGTGGGCGGACACGTCCCGCACGCCGTCGTCGTCCCTCGATCCCCCGCGGTGCCGAGTCCGGCGCTCGCGCGGGAGCTGCTCGACCACGCGGCCGGTGGGCTCACCGAGGCGCTCCGGCCTCGTTCGGTGACCTTCATCGAGAGCCTTCCGCGCACCCTCACCGGGAAGATCAACCGGGCGGCCCTCCGCAGTTCGGTGGTGCCCGGCGGACCGAGCCGCACACCACCGAACGCATCGCCGATCGCACCGATCCGCGTCCGACCCCCTGACGGAGAACTCTGATGACCACGCATGCCGATCGAGCCTTGCCCGCCGCGCACCGTGGTAGTCCTCGGCCGCAGGCCGGGCCCGCAGACCGCCCGGGCTTCGCTGCGGCCGCAGACCCCCGCCTGCCGCTCGCAGGCACCCTGCACGTACTGGACGGGCCGGACCGGGGGCAGGTGTGGCGCCTGTCGCCGGGCACCTACCTCCTCGGCCGTGCCGCCCAGTGCGACCTGCCGGTCACGGACCCCGAGGTGTCACGCTGGCACTGCATGGTGGCCGTGACCAGCCAGGCGCCCGGCCGACCCGCCATCGTCACCGTCGAGGACCGCGGATCGAACACCGGCACGGTCGTCGACGGCTTGCCTGCGGGCCACCCATCGGTCCTCACGCCCGGCGCCACGATCGTCGTCGGCCGCACAACGCTCGGCTGGGCGCCTGCGGGGTGGAATCCCACACCGATGGCCCCTGCCGCGCCGCCCACCCGCCCCGGCCAGCACATTCCCGTCCCGCGCGCGGCACCGAACCTCGTTCGGGCAGCGGCTCCTCCGCGCGCGCAGACTCCGGCACCGGCCACCGCGCGGCCGGCGGTCAGACCCACGCCTGCACAGGCTTCCCCGGCGGCACCGGTTCTTGCGCCCGGCGCGACGACCGAGTCGGCGCCCCCGCCGCGGCAGAAGCGGTGGCCGCTATCGGCGGCTCCGGCGCGTCCCACGTCGAGGTCGACGCTACTCGCCACCTTGACCATCCTGGTCGCGCTCGCGACCCTCGCCACGGCCGGGGCGCTCACGAACATTCCGCTGCTGTTCCCGCCACTGGCGGCCAGCATGGCGCTGATCGCCGCGGGCACAGCTCTCCCGTTGGCTCAGCCCCGCAACGTGCTCGGTGGCCACGTCGTGTCCGCGCTGGTCGGATTCGCCGTAGTTGCATTGATCGGGTCCGGCGGGTGGGCGGCCGCGCTGGCAGGCGGCTGCGCTCTCGGCGCCATGCTCGTGCTGAGGATCTCGCACTCCCCTGCCGTGGCGACCGCGGTGATCGTCGGCGCGACCGCCCCGTCCGTACTCCAGTTCATGGAACTGCTGGTCCTCGCCTCCATGATCCTCGTGGTGTTCGGGATCGTCGGCGCCCGCCTGGAGGGCAAGAAGTACCCCCTCTACTGGTGGTGACACCGTCGATGAAGACGCTCCACGATGCCGTGATCGCGCTGGGCGTGGGGCGGATAGCGCGATCAGGAAACCGGCGTGGCCTTACCCGGTGGACAGGGATTCCTGCACGTCGGTAAATGCATTGTGATCCCGGCGATGAGTCCCCACAGTGGTCGTGGTCTACAGACTGAACGTGTCACAGACCACGAATCCGCCTCGCACCACGGAGACCGCCATGACCACCACGAGCACCCTCAGCGGACGCGACCGAGCGATCCTGCGCGCCGTGGCCGCGGGCGGAGCGGAGCTCCTGCTGGGCACCGAACCCGATCTGTTCTTCGACGGCCGTTGCTGCTGCGACCAGACCGCCGCCCACTACCTCGTCCACGCGGGCCTCATCGCCGCCGCCACGCTGGGTGCGGTCGGCCGCCGCGTGGCCGCCGTCCTCACCCCCGCCGGACACGACGCCCTCGGCACCTACGCCCTCGCCGCCTGACCCACTTCGCCGCCCTCAACCGGGCCACGCTCGTCTCGGGGCGCAGCCGGACGACCCGTCCCGACGCGCTCGCAAACCAGGGCCGTCGCCGCTACGCTCCGCCACCGGCTCGTACACGCGAGGAGCGGGGGTGGCGATGCGACTGCTGGACAGGTTGCTCAAGCCGGCGGTGGCTCGACTGGTCGCGGCGTGCATCGAGGAGGAACGCGTCGACGCTCTGTACCGCTACCGCGTGCACAGCGATCCCGCCCGCCTGACCATCCACCCGACGGCGGTCGTCAACAACGCGATCTTCAATACGGGTGGGGGTCGCATCCGCGAGCTCCGTGCCGTCGGCAGCGCCGGTTCCTACGTGGCCCACAGAGGCAGATTTCCCCGTGCCCGCCGAAGAGGCCCCGCACACTCTCGAGGTGCTGGACGCCGCGCGGGTGAGCGCGGCGCAGAACCGGGTCGTCGACCTGTGGGACTGACCGGGTGCGGTTGGGTCGTTGCGCGCTTGTGCGGGGGCAGGAACCGTTGAGCCGTGGACGTGCGACTGATCACTCCGAATGGTGTTGAACGGCACAAACCAGACGAAATCGGGTCTTTGTTGGACGGCCCGGGGCTGCTCTGGATCGACGTGGCGTACTGGGATGCCTGGACCGAGGAGAAATTGGTGAAGCTGCTCGACCTGCATCCGCGGGCGGCGCACGATTGTGCGGTGCGCAATCCACTACCCAAAGCGCACATTTACCCCGAGCAGGTATTCGTGGTGTTGCACGGGCCTCAGCAGGGAGCTCGCGGGCACGTGCACTACATCGAGCTCGACCAATACATCGGGCCGAACTGGTTGATCACCGTGCACGGCCCGATGAACCCGGCGGTGCCGTTGGACGCAGCGTATGTGGAGACCGGGGCGACCGCCCGCCGACTGGAGGACGGACGGCTGCGCCCGAGCCAACCCTCCGAGCTCTCAGCGGCCCTGGTCGGCGCGTTGATCGTCCGGCTGCGGGATTTCCTGACCGAGCTGACGCAGGACGTGTGGCGCATGGAGCAGCAGGTCACCGGGGGGCACATGGGGAACCCGGAGGACTTCCTGGAGGAGTTGTTCGGGGTGCGGCACGGATTGCTGGCGGTGCGCACCATGGCGGCCATGAGCCGCGAAGTTTACGGACGGATGTGTCGGTTGTCGGCGTTCGGGCCGAGCGGCGCCGCCGGGCTGGAAGATCTGGAGGACCGGTTCCGGCGGATCGCTGCGATGGCCGACAGCCAGCGCGAGTACCTGCAGGGCGTGATCGAGTTCTACCGAACCCGGACCGAGACCAAGATGACCATCGCCGCCGAGCGACTGGCGGTGATCGCCGCGGTGACGCTACCGATCACGGCCCTGTCGTCGGTGTTGGGCATGAACGTGATCGTCAACGACAGCACGCACTGGGGCCTCCTCTGGCTGCTGCTCGCGGTGATGGCCGTGATGTCGTTGTTGCTGCTGGTCTGGGCCCGTCGCCAGGGCTGGTGGTGACCCCGGCTGCCATTTCGTCCACCGCCGAACTGATCCCGGCCTACCGTCGGGGTCATGGTGGGTGGTGGAGACGTGGACATGGCCGCTGTCGGTCAGCTGCTGGCCGACCGGGGTCGCTGCCGGATCCTGCTCGCGTTGGCCGACGGACGCGCCTTGCCTGCGAGCACCTTGGCCGCGGAGGCGGGAGTCGCCGCGTCCACGGCGAGCGGGCACCTGCGCAAGCTCACCGAACGCGGCCTCATCGAGGTGTTGGCCACCGGCCGCTACCGCTACTACCGGCTGGCAGGCGCGGACGTGGCCCGGCTGGTCGAGGTGATCGGCCGACTGGCCCCCGCAGCGCCGGTCCGCTCGCTGCGCGAAGGCACCCGCGCGCACGCGCTGCGCCTGGCGCGACGCTGTTACGACCACATCGGCGGGCGGCTCGGCGTGGCGGTCACCGACGCGCTGCGCGAGAACGGACTCGTCGAGGGACCGGACGGCTCTCCCGACCTTCGGCAGCCGCGGGGGGACCGGCTGGTCGGCGGCGTCAGCGACGAGGTCGACTACCGGCTCACCGACGCCGGCCGCGACCAGCTCACCGCGCTGGGCGCGGTGCTGTCCCCCGGGCTGGGCGCGGTGCGCTGCTGCATCGACTGGACCGAGCAGCGACACCACATCGCCGGACCGCTGGGCAAGGCCGTCGCCGAGGCGTTCGACGTCGCGGGCTGGACCACTCCGGCACCGGCACACCGGGCCCTGCGGGTCACCGCCCCGATTCCGGCACCTGGTGCGAAGGGTGGACGGTCCGCGACGTAATGATCCACAACACGGGCAATGCCGACGAGTTCGCCTGCACCGCTGGGACATGAGCGACGACGCCACCTCCGTCCGCTCGCTGATGCAGCCCTGGATCACCAGCCACAGCGTGCAGGACGTGGGCACCCCGTTGCTCGCCAGAGGAACAACCGGGCTGGATCTCGGCCCCACCGGCCGCATCGAAGGTCGCCTGCGCGCACCGGGAACCGACGACATCCTGGTGACCGCGACCGCGGCGGGCAACCGCATCGAGTTCGTCCCGCCCGACGGCGAGGCGACGATCGAGAGCGACCCCGCCGTCCGAGCGTTGTTCCTCTGGGGCCGCCGACCCGCCGATCCGTCACGCTGGCACAGCAATGCGGGACCCGAGAAGCTGGGCCGGATCCGCACCTTGCTCAGCGGCTACTGACGGTCGGAACGCCGACCACTCGTGTCTGCTCACCGCGCAAGACGGTCAGAACCAGCGCACGGTGGGTGTTGAGTGCCTCGGCGGTGGCCGCAGCGAGGTCGACGCAGGACAGGAGCGGCCGGGCGTCCGGCTCCAGGCCGACGAGCAGATCCCCGGGCTGCAGGCCTGCATCCGCGGCCGGACCGGCGGGCTCGACGTCCTGGACGAGCAGCCCGGCACGGTCGGAAAGGCCGACCGCGACGCGGGCTCGGCGCGCGACGTGCGCCGGCGCGACGGTGAACCCCAACGGGCTGGCTGATCGCTCGTGCTCGAATCCCACGAGCAGCTTGCGCAGCAGGCCCGCGAGTTGGTCGCGCTCGGTGTCGGTGAGGGCGGAGAGCAGAACGTCCTCGTTGCGGAGGTGGACGGGCGCGACCCGGTCGAAGAGCTGCGCGCCCTTCTCGGTGAGGGTGACGAGCACGCCTCGGGCGTCGTCGCTGCTGGGGGCGCGGGTGACGACGCCCTTGCCCTCGAGGCGCCCGAGCCGCACGGACACAGTGCCCGACGTGAGCCCGAGTCGGGCCATGAGCACGCTCTGCGGAAGGGCGTAGGGCCTCCCCGCGCGCCGTAGCGCGGCGATGACGGTGAAGTCGGCCGGGCTGAGGTCGTAGCCTGCGAACACCGAGGCGAGCTCCTCGTCGATCCGCGTCCGGACCCGACTGAGGCGGGTGAGGACCTCGATCGGGGCGACGGCCAGATCTGGGCGCTCGCTGCGCCACTCGGCGACGACGCGATCCACCGTGTCCTGCACGCGGGGCGTGCCGACCTCCGGCTCGTCCGCGGCGCCGTCGACGGCCGCTCGCGCAGGGCGACGGGACGCGGGCGGGCGGCGGGGCATCGTCGCACATTACCGCTCGCTGAAAGCGAACAGGAACAATCAAGCGGCACATGTCTTGTCTAACTGCCTTGGACTCAAGCAGACTGGGGCCATGGCCAATCCCTCTCGCCCGAAGACGATCGTGATCGCGGTGCTCGGAGCAGGCACCGTCGGGCGCACGCTGGCAGCGGGCTGGGCCCGGGCCGGACACGACGTGGTGCTCGGCAGCCGCAACCCGAACACCGACCGCCTCCGAGCGGCCGTCGCGGAGACGGGCGCGAAGCAGGCCGCCACGCACGCGGACGCCGCTCAGGCCGCTGATCTCGTCGTCATCACCGTGCCCGGCGACCAGGCCGACGCGCTGATCGACGACCTGGGCGCGGCATTGCGCGGCCGACCGGTCATCGACACCACGAACGAGCTCACACCCGATGCGCCTGCGCTGAACCACCTCGACGCGCTCGTCGCCGCGGGCGCGGTGGCGTTCCGGGCGTTGAACAGCACCGGCTGGGAGCAGATGGCCCAGCCCACGTTCGGCGGCGAGCGCTGCGACATGCCCTACGCCGGTCCGGACGGGACCGCCCGCACCATGGTCGACACCGCGATCGCCGACCTCGGGTTCCGGCCCGTATGGCTGGGCGATGGCCCCGGGGCCGTCGCGATCGCCGACGCGCTCGCCCGACTGTGGTTCCAGCTGGTCTTCACCCGCGGCTGGGACCGGCGACTCGGCCTGCGGCTGCTCACCGACACCGGCGACATCCCTGACGAGCAGCGCTGAAGCCGCACCGAGAACACCAGGAGAACCGTGACCCACAGCAATCTCAATCCCGTCAACCCCGCCAAGCCCAAGCGCGCGGCGATCGTCATCTCCAACACCGCCGTGTCCACCACCACCGGGTGGCCCGTCGGGTTCTGGTGGTCGGAACTGACCCACCCGCACTACGCCTTCACCGAGGCCGGCTGGCAGGTCGACATCTACTCACCCGACGGCGGCGACTGCGCGTGCGACGCCATGAGCGACCCTGACGACGCCAGCGGCTGGCAGGCCGAGGACCAGATCTCGCGCGGCTACAAGAACGACCCGGCCTTCCGCACGCTGGTGGAGAACACGATTCCGATCGCCGAGCTCGACGTCGACGCCTACGACACCCTGGTCGTCGCGGGAGGTCAAGGCCCGATGTTCACCTTCGGCGACGCCACCGACCTGCACCGCAAGTTCGTCGAATTCTACGAAAGCGGCAAGGTCACCGCCGCGCTCTGCCACGGCACCGCCATCCTCGCCTACGCCCGCCTCGCCAACGGAGAACCGCTGGTCAAGGGCAAGACGGTGACCGGCTTCCCGAACGTCGAGGAAGACGCCGCCGACCGGATGACCTGGGAGGCGGGCGCCCTACCCGAGGGCAGGCACATCATGCCGTGGCGTATCGAGGACGAGGTCCGCAAGCTCGGCGCCAACTACCTCCAGGCAGGCGCATTCCGCTCGTTCGCCATCCGCGACGGCAACCTCGTCACCGGCCAGCAGAACTTCTCCGGCGCCGAAACCGCCCGCCTGATCCTCGAAGCCGTCGGCCGCTGACCCCCGTCACGCCACCGGCTCGGCTTCGTATCGCTCGTGCGGTGTCCACGAACGTCGCCGGTGGACGTTTGTGGACACCGCACTAGGCTCCGGCCGTGACGTAGCTGGGAGGTGAGCGGCGATGGAACGCGCCTTCGGGCTGGACATCCCCCGCACGCTGCAGGAGGCGTGTCACCCGACCCGCACCGCGGTGGTCGTCTACGACATGCAGGTCGGGGTCGTCGGCCAGATCGCCGACGGCGCTCAGCTCACCCGACGGGTCGTCGATATCGTGGCGGCCGCCCGGGCGGGCGGGTACCGGGTCATCTACCTGCGGCACATGTTCGCACCGCCTGCGCTGTCCGGGGTCGCCGCGCTCCGGATGGCAATGGCATGGCAGCGGGTTGACGCGGTCTCCGAGGTGAAGCCGTTCCTGACCCGGGACGCACCCGGCTTCGAGCTGGTTCCCGAGCTGCAGCCGGGCCCGGACGAGCTGGTCCTGGACAAGATGACCATGTCGGCTTTCGAGGGCACCCCGCTGGGCATCGTCCTGCGCGACTGCCGCCTCGACTCGTTCGTCATCGCGGGGGTGGCGATGGAGGTCGGCATCGAACCGACCGTGCGCCACGCTCTCGACCTGGGCTACCTGCCGATCGTGATCGCGGACGCGTGCGGCGCGGGACGTCCGGAAGCCGCGGCGCGTTCGCGCGCCACCCTGGAGTTCACCGGCGGCTCCCTCTGGACCGACACCGAAACCATCCGGCCGCTCCTGGAGGCCGGAAAGCGATAAGCCGCAGATGACTTGTACCTTTCGCCACCCCTCCGCAAGCAATCCGTCGCACGCCGTATCAGACAAGGCAGGCCGCACCTCTCATCAGCGGTGAGTAAGCCGATTTCCGATATGGCAACGGCGAGGGTGAGATGTCTGTAGACATAACCGTGCGGCGCTTCGAACGCGGCGATGCCACGGCGACCGAAATCGAAGACGTCGCCCGTGAGGTGCTCGTCGAGCTGCGCGAGCCGGGCAGCGAGGCCAGCGCGGCGGCTCGGATGGCGGGCCTGGACCCGGCGGCCCTGGCCGATGCCCGCACCGAGGTCACTGACGGTGAGCACGGCGCGGAGCCGATCCTGACCACGATCGTGGTCGGCATCATCGTCAGCGCCGGATCGAAAATGGCGGAGTCCCTCTGGACGGACGTGCTGTGGCCACGCATCCGTCGCCGACTCGGCGCCCGCGCGCTCGGTCCCGAGAAGAAGATCCCGGAGCGGAAGGACTGAGCGCGTGCCAGCGATGTCGCCCTACCCGGGACTCGAACCGTGGATGTGGCGCAGCCTCCTTGCCCGTGCCGCGGTCTTCCACGCGACGCGGACGAGGTTGTCGCAGTTCTGCGACCACGTCGACAACGGAGGCGCCGTCGAGTTCGTCCTGCGCGACCTCGAACTCCAGGCACGGGAATGGGCGGCTCGAGACGTGGACGACGAGACCGCCGTCACCCGCGTCGTGGAGGCGTGGGACGCGCGGCTGACCGACACCCTCGGGCTTGAGCACCTCGACGCGACGGCCCGGCAGCTGCTCGAGGAGCTGCGGGTCCTCGTCCGCTGCGCACGCGGCCACGACCCCTTCCACCGTCTCTTCGCCGGGATCAGCGCGCTCGCGGGCGCCCTCTACGGCGATGCGTGGCGCACCGCGACGCTCGGCGTGGCCCACATCCGAAGGCACCCGCGCGGGGAGTCGGCCCGGACCGATCCCTACGTGGTCACCGCAATGACGCCGTGGCCGCCCTCCGTCACCGAAGCGGTCGTTGAGCTGCACGTCCACCACGACGATTTCGGGCCGGCCGCGTTCGCCGCATTGCCGATCCTCATGACCCACGAGTGCGTCTGCCACGTCGCCGCGCGCCAGGACCGGGCCAGCAACGACAGCACGTTCGCCGAGGGACTGCTCGACTGGATCGCCTACGTGTTCCACGAGCAGTGGGCCGGGAAGCTCGACGTCGAGCTCGCGCCCGCGGCCCGCAGGCACGCCGATGTCCTGCGCACCGTGCTCACTCGCCGGACCGACAGCGCGGAGGGGCGCGCGCGACTGATCGGCCACGTGGCCGCCGAGACCCTCCGCCTCTGGTTCGAGGCCCGGTGCGGGCATGGGCCCGACGAGAGCAAGCTGGCCGTCTCGCAGCTCGGCGTCCAGCTCAACACGGTCGATCGCCCGCTGGCGGACAAGGACCACTTCGTCTCGCTGCTCGGCTGGCCGCTGCCGCCCGCGCTCGAGGAGGTTCTGTTCGCCTGGGAAGCGGGTCGGTTGCCTGCGAGCGCCGTCCTCGACCTGGTCGTCCCGGACCGGGAGCTGGTGGGGCAGGCGGGCCGGACGGCATGACCACCCAACGGGTGCTGGCCGCCGCCGCGGTGCTGCGCGAGTTCGGGCTCGCGGAGATCAGCGCGTTCTGCGACGAGCAACCGCCGGAGATCGTCGCCATCCTCACCGCCGCCGCGCCCGCTGTCGAGCTGTCCGGGAAGGAGCAGTGGCGGGTCGTCGACCTGCCCGCCGTCCGCCGGGAGGCCCGGCGAGGCACGTCGACGGTCGCCCGCACGCGCCCAAGCCCCGACGAGGGTCCCACGGCCCGGCTGGAGTTCGCCGAGGAGACGCTGGCGGCGTGCCGGGCCGAGCCGTCAGCGCGCCGCAGACGGGTGATGGTGGCCAGCGCGGTGAACCATCTGCGCCAGGTGCTCGCCGTGACGCTGCCGGACCAGCTGCCCTGGTGGACGCTCGAACTCGGCGCCGACGTGCTCGACCACGAACTCCGCAACCACCCGGACCCCGTGCAGGCTGTCCGCCTGCAGTTGGGCGTCGCCGTCGCGCGTCTCGCAGAGGGCAACGTCACCGGCAATCCGGTGCCCGCGGAGGAACTGATCGAGACCATCGCCCGCTTCCGAAACGAGCCGCTGCTGGGCGACGGGAGGCTGCACGGTCTCGTCGGCGGATTGGTCGACCTCGCGACCGCCCAGGAGCCCGCGGCAGCCACACCCGTCGACCGCCTGATCGTCGCGATCGCGCGCAGGCGAGCGCGGGCGCAGGTCGAGTGCGATCTCGGCGCGGCCCTGCACGCCCTCGAGCCGCTGTTGCGCACCCTCGGTGCCCGACGCGTGCACCCGTACCGTCATGACCTGTTCCACACCGTCGATCGGCTTCCGGACGGGCGCGACCACGCGGTCGTCTACACCGACCTCCTGCACGTCGTGCCCGCCCAGCTGCACTGGCATTCGACGGCTGAGCTGCTGCCCGGCGCGCTGGTCGAGGTCGTGGCCGAGCCCGCGGTCTCGATCCACCTCCGACGCTGCGCCCGCGCGCTGGAGGCCGACCTCGTCCACTCGCCGTTCGGCAGCGACACCGCGTTGATCGGCCAGGTCGCGCACGTCTTCCAGGAGCTCGCCGAGGAACACTCCGTGCTCGACCGCACCGTGGTCTCCCGCGCCGATGAGGCTCGTTCGGAACTCCTGCGGCTCGCGAAGGCACCGATCTGGCCACCAGCGGTTGTGCGCGAGCAGTCGGAGGGAATGCGGTGAACGCGACGCACGCCGTGCGTGCGCTCGTCGGCGCGGCATTGGACCCGGACGGGCCCGCTACCGTCCATGACCTGGTGCGCATCCTCGCGCAGGTCTCCAGCTGCGCTGGTGCCGTGCTCTGGGAGGCGCCCGACGGTCGATGCACCCCAGCCGGGCTCTCCGTCGTATCGCTGTGGCTCGACCTGCCGCCATCACGCGCACTGTTCGAGACCGAGGTCCACGCCGACCCGGTGACCGCGCTCGCTTTCGACACACGGTCCGTCGCAGTCCCTGACGAAGTCGCCGACCGCTCGGCCGTTCTGCTCGGCATCGACGTGATGGGAGCGGTGCCGATCGACTACGTCGATGGGTGCCGCGGGGTCGTCACCCTGCTGGGACAGGGACCGCTCACCGCGGTCTTCGACACCGTCGTCGAACTCGTCGATGTGCTTCCGGAGCTGTGCGGCGCGGTGCGGGAGCGCCAGACCCTCGCCCTGGTCAACGCCTGCGACACGATCCTGCACGAAGCGGACGTCGAGTCCCGTGACGGCCCCGTCCCGCGGCCACAGCTCGCCGCGTTGCTCTCCGACGTCTGCCGGTTCCTCGCGCTCGGACTGCACGCGGCCGAAGTGTCGATCTTCCTCGAGGACCCGGCGCAGCCGCCGGGTCGGTACAGCCTGTTCGCCCACTCCGGCGGACCCCCGGCGGTCGAGCCGTGCGACACCCACCCCAGCGCCTGCATCGCGGTCGATCCCGTGGACCGCACCGGCTTCGATGAGACGGCTGGCGGCGCCCCGTTCATGGAGGTGCGCCTGCTCAGCGGCACCCACATCAACGGCCTCATCCGCTGCCTTGGGACCGAGGGACCACCCCACCACTTCACGACGTCGGATCTGGCGCCGCTGCGCCCGGTCGCCGCTCAGCTCAGCCGCTACTGGCGCACCTGGCAGCACCGGTGGGAGCTATCGGAGGAGAACGAATCGTGGCGTCGACTGGCTGCAGGGATGACGTCGCTGAACAAGCTGGTCGCCGAGGAGCTGGGCCGCACACCCGGTGACGGGGGCCAAGAGCAGCGGGTCGCCGACCTCGCGGTGCACATCATGCGCGACGTGGTCCCCAAGTCCGCCGGGGTCGCGGCGTATCGGTCCTGCCGCGCCGCGGGCGTCCCCGGGTTGGTTGCGGTTGCGCAGACCGGCAACGGGCTCGGCGCCGAGCCATCCCGGCTGGCCGAGGAGACGGTGCGGGGTCGTCGTCAGCTCCGTCGGGTGCCGGATAACGCAGGCGATGGGACGGGCTGGGTGATCAGCACCCCGATCGCCGTCGGTGAGCGGGTCTTCGGCGTGCTCGAGACGTCGGGACCGGCAGCGGCGGTCCCCGCCAACTCGGTGCAGGTCAACGAGATCATTGGCGACCAGCTCGGTCTCTACCGCCACCTGCAGGACACGCTCGGCAGCCTGCACGACGCGCGGCGCCGCTTGGAGCTCGCCCTGCGAACGGAGGCGGAGGCCTTGGAGGACCTCAAGCACCAGTTGGTGAGCCCCATGCGGACCGCGGTGAGCCGCACCGAGTCGGTGCTGCGCAGCGGCCGGTTCGACGGTCGGGTCGAGGCACAGCTCAAGGCCGTGCGCGGACTGTGCCGCAAGGCGAGCCGGGTGGCCATGTCCGCAGGTGTGTTCGCGACGCTGAGCCGAGGACAACAGCCGGTCTCCAAGCCCGAGCGGATCGGCGTCGACGACCTGGTCCGGCTGCTCATCGCCGCCGCAGACGACGCCCAGGTGCTCGGCGACCCGCGTAGAGGAATCCGCTTCGAGGTGGATCGGGATTCTGTGCGGGCGCTGGGTCGCCGCCTGGTGAACGTCGACACCTCATTCCTGCAGCAATGCGTCGGCAACGTTCTCGACAACGCCGCCAAGTACGGCTACGAGGGCACCCGCGTGTCCATCAGCGGCGCCGTCGGGGCGACCGCCCTCACCGTCGCGGTCACCAGTACGGGCATCCCGCTGCGGCCGTCCGAGCTTCCCCACGTCGTGAAGCGCAACTGGCGCAGCGACACGGCACGCAGCACCACGGGAGAGGGTTCTGGCCTGGGGCTCTGGATCGTCGACCACCTGATCCGCGCGATGGGCGGTCGGACACTGATCGACGCGAACGCTGAACTGACCACAGTCCGCCTGGTGCTCCCGATCACCTGAGCACCGATCCGAGGAGGGCACGATGCCGCACTTCATCGTCGTCGAGGACGACCACCTGCAGGAGGGCCCGCTCGCCGACCACCTCGCCGCACTGTATCCCGACGCCGTCGTCGAGACCCTTGCAACCGAGGAGCATTTCCGCGCCCATCTGCCGAAGATGCGCCACGCCGTCCCCGATCTCGTGCTCATGGACGTCATGCTGCGCTGGGCGTCCCCGAGACCCGACATGCCCACACCACCCGACGACGTCGTCGCGGGCGGCTACTACCGCGCTGGACTGCGATGCGCCCGACTGATGCTCGGCGACAGCCACCTGCGGCGGGTGCCCGTAGTGCTGTACACGATCCTCGAGCGCAACGACCTCGAGCGCGACGGACAGACCTTGCCGCCCAACGCGACCTACATCGGGAAGAACTCCGAGCTCGACGTCCTCAGCAGGCACATCCGCGCACGTCTCAGCGATCGCGTCCGATGACCGACTGTAACCATAATTGTTAACAATCTTGCTCCAACTATTGATGCCAGTTGTGTTGCTGATGTAGCGTCCCCCGACATGCACTCGACCTTCGTCACAACGCCCGGCTGGCTGAACTGGGATCCCAGGCCGTCGACGCCGAGGTACGAGCTGCCTGCCGGCACGGTCGACGCGCACTGTCACGTCTTCGGGCCGGGCGCGGAGTTCCCGTTCGCGCCGGAGCGCAAGTACACCCCGTGCGATGCGGGCAAGGAGCAGCTCTTCGCCTTGCGCGACCACCTGGGTGTCAGCCGCAACGTCATCGTCCAGGCGACCTGTCACGGCGCGGACAACCGGGCGATGGTCGACGCCGTGCGCTCCGCAGGCGGTCGGGCCCGGGGGGTCGCGACCGTCCGACCCGACGTCAGCCCGGCCGAGTTGCGGGAGCTCGACGCGGCCGGGGTCCGCGGCGTGCGGTTCAACTTCGTCCGACGTCTGGTGGATGCGGCACCCACCGACGCGCTGGCCACGATCGCGGCGAAGATCGCGCCGCTGGGCTGGCACGTCGTCGTCTACTTCGAAGCCGCCGATCTGCCCGAGCTGGAGGACTTCTTCGGCTCGCTGCCCACACCGTTGGTCGTGGACCACATGGGAAGGCCGGACGTGACGCGGCCGGTCGACGGGCCGGAGTTCGGCCGGTTCCTCCGGTTCGTCGAACGCCACGACGTGTGGGTCAAGCTCAGCTGCCCGGAGCGGCTGACCGTCACCGGCCCACCCGCGGTTGACGGCGAGACCGACGCCTACCGCGACGTCGTGCCCTTCGCGCGACGCGTGGTGGCGGAGTTCCCCGACCGGGTGCTCTGGGGCACCGACTGGCCCCACCCCAACCTCACCGACCACATGCCCGACGACGGCCTCCTCGTCGACCACCTGCCGCACGTGGCCGTCACGCCCGAGCAGCGCCAGAAGCTCCTGGTCGACAACCCCATGCGGCTCTATTGGCCCGGCGAAGACGCCTGAGGCCCGTCCCGTCCAACGAAGGAATCCCGGACATGCAGCATTCGAATGCGGCGAACCGGCTCGACCGGCTACCCCTCTCCCGCTTCCACAAGGTGATGCTGGTGGCCCTGTCGTTCGCGTACTTCTTCGAGTTCGCCGACATCAACAGCTTCGCCACCACCGCGCCCAAGCTGATCAAACTCTGGGGCCTCACCGTCAACCAGATCGCCTACGTCACGTCGCTGTCGTTCGTGGGGATGTTCATCGGTTCGGTGGTCGCCGCCTGGATCGCGGACCGGATCGGCCGCAAGCGGGCGCTGATCGCGACCACGCTCTTCTTCAGCGTCTTCTCGCTGGCCTCGGCGTTCACCTGGGACGTCGCCTCGTTGGGTGGCTGCCGCGTGCTGACCTCGGCCGGGCTGTCCGCGATGACCGTGGTGGCCGTGATCTACCTCAGCGAGATGTACCCGGCCGCGGTCCGCGGCAAGTACCAGGCCTACGCGATCGTGATCGGCATCTGCGGCACCCCGGTGACGAACCTGCTCGCCAGCGCCGTCGTCCCGCTCAACGACTGGTCGTGGCGCCTGGTGTACGTGTGGGGCGCGCTGGGGATCGTCGCCCTGTTCCTGCTACGCAGGCTGCAGGAGTCGCCGCGCTGGTACGAGAGCCGCGACGACTACGCCCGCGCCGACGCCATCCTGCGCGAGATCGAGGAGCAGGTCGCCGCCCAGCACGGGCCGCTGCCCGAGCCCGCCGCGGCCGCTCCGAGCGCGCAGGCGCACGTCACACGCGCCTCCCTGCGCTTGCTGCTGCAGAAGCGCTACCTCGGCCCGACCCTCCTGCTCACCGTCCTCTGGGTGACCCAGACCATCGGCTTCTTCGGCTACTCGAGCTGGGCGCCGACCCTGTTGGCCAAGGAGGGCTTCAGCGTGGAGAGCTCCATCTTCTACGTGGCATTGACCACGGTCGGCGCACCGCTGGGATCCTTCCTCGCCGCCCAGGTCACCGACCGGTTCGAGCGCAAATGGTGCCTGACGGTCTTCGGCACGGTCATCGCGGTCTGCGGCCTGCTCTACGGCCTGACCTTCAACCCGATCCTCATCGTGGTCTTCGGCTTCCTGGTCAACGTGCTGGAGCGCGGCTACACGGCGCTGGCCTACGCCTACTCCCCCGAGCTGTTCGACATCCGCGGCCGCTCGCTGGGCACGGGCGTCTCGTACGGCCTCGGCAGGCTGTCGAACGCCTTCGGTCCGCTGATCATCGCCGCCCTCTACACCGGCACCGGCTACCGCAGCGTGTTCATCTTCATCGCCGGGGCCTGGCTGCTCGGCGCGCTCACGCTGGCCGTCTTCGGCCCGCGCACCCGCCAGACCCACCTGACCAGCACGTCCGAGCTGCGACCCCTGGCGAGCTGACGGGACCGAGGAGGGGTGCAGGATATGATGTCGACGATGACCGGAGAAGGATCGAGCCCGATCGCGACGGCCCCGCCGGTCTTACTCCTCGACGCCATCCGCGACGCCATCATGAACGGCGAGTTCGCCGCCAACCAGCGGCTGGTCGAGGCCGACCTGTCCGAGCGCTTCGGGGCCAGCCGCGGCAACGTGCGCACCGCGCTGCTGCAGCTGACCAGCGAGGGCCTCGTCGAGCGGGTGCAGAATCGCGGCGCGCGGGTACGCGCTGTCTCGTTGGCCGAAGCCATCGAGATCACCGAGGTCCGCATGGTGCTGGAGGGCCTCTGCGCGGCCAAGGCGGCCGAACGGCTGACCGACGACGACCGCCAGCGGCTGCGCGACATCGGCACCGCCATGCGCGAGGCCGTCGCGACAGGCGACCTGCTGGGCTACTCCGAACTCAACCAGCAACTGCACTCGCTCATCCGCCTGCTCGGCGGCCAGGCCACCGCCCAAGCCATCCTCGAGCGGCTGCGCGGCCAGAACGTGCGCCACCGGTTCCGGCTCGCCCTGCATCCCGGCCGGGCCGCGGTCTCGCTCCCGCAGCACCTGGAGATCATCGAAGCGCTGTGCGCGGGCGACGCCGCCGCGGCCGAGGCCGCCGTCCGGCGGCACCTGAGCAGCGTGATCGAGACGCTGCCCGAGGTGAGCGCCGCGACGGACCGGCGCATCACGTCCCTGTAGCTCCACCCGCTCCGTGCGCGGTCCGCCGCGTCGAGCCGACTGTTGACAATTATGGCAACGATAGGGAGAACCGTGCGTACCGTAGTGATCACCGATCCGGCCCGGGCCGCCGTCGAGGACGCCGACACCCTCGGCGGCTACGGCGTGGCCACCGTGCACGAGGCCCTGGGCCGGACCGGGTACCTCGGGCCGGAGCTCCGGCCCGCGTGGCCGGGGGCCCGCATCGGCGGCACCGCGGTGACCGTGCTCTGCTGGCCCGGCGACAACCTGATGATCCACGTCGCGGTGGAGCAGTGCGAGCGGGGCGACGTGCTCGTGGTGGCCACCACCTCGCCCTGCAGCGACGGCCTCTTCGGTGAGCTGTTCGCGACCGCGCTGGCCCGGCGCGGCGTGCGCGGCGCCGTGCTGGCCTGCGGCGTGCGCGACGTCGCGGACCTGCGCGAGATGCGATTCCCGGTCTGGTCGCGCGCGGTCAGCGCGCAGGGCACGGTGAAGGCGACCGCAGGCGCGGTGAACGTGCCCATCGTGGTCGGCGGTCAGACCGTGCACCCCGGAGACGTGGTCGTGGCCGACGACGACGGCGCCGCCGTGGTCGGCCGCGCCGACGTGGCCCGGGCGCTGTCCGCTTCTCGGGCCCGGGTCGAGACGGAGGCCGCCGCACGGGCCGCCTTCCAGCGGGGCGAGCTGGGGTTGGACCGCTACGGCCTGCGCGAGCGGCTGCCCGACCTCGGCGTCTCCTACCTCGGCTACGACCAGTACCGGAAGGAAACCGGCGATGCGTGACTACGACAGCACCGGCGTGCGCGCCACCATGCTGCGCGGCGGCACCTCGCGCGGGCTGTACCTGGAACGCGAGGACCTGCCGGCCGATCCGGCCTCCCGGGACGACCTGCTGCTGCGCCTCATGGGCACGCCCGACCCACGACAGATCGACGGTCTGGGCGGTGCCACCTCGTTGACAAGCAAGGTCGCCGTGGTGAGCCGGTCGGAGCGGCCCGACGCCGACGTCGACTACCTGTTCCTGCAGCTCGGGGTCGACGAGCCAACGGTCGGCGACCGGCAGAACTGCGGCAACATCCTCGCCGGGGTCGGGCCGTTCGCGGTCGAGCGCGGCCTGGTCGCGGCGGCGCCGGACGCTACGAGCGTGCGCATCCGCATGGTGAACTCCGACAGCATCGCCGTCGCCACCTTCCCGACCCCGGAAGGGCGGGTCGAGTACCGCGGCGACGTCACCATCTCCGGCGTGCCGGGCACCGCGGCCCCGGTGAGCTTGGCCTTCACCGACACCGAGGGCTCGGCCACCGGTGCCCTGCTGCCCACCGGACAGGTGCGGGACACCATCGACGGCATCGAGGTCACCTGCGTCGACAACGGCATGCCCGTGGTCGTGGCGCAGGCCGGGGCCTTCGGGCTGACCGGCGACGAGCCGACCGAGCAGCTCGCCGCCGACGCCGAGCTCGCTGCGCGGATCGACGCCTTCCGCCGCAAGGCAGGCGCGCTGATGGGCCTCGGCGACGTGGCCGCCTCCTCGGTGCCGAAGACCGCGCTGGTGGCCCCGCCCCGCGACGGTGGTCAGGTCTGCACCCGGTCATTCATCCCGGTGCGGCCGCACACCGCCATCGGCGTGCTCGCCGCGGTCAGTGTGGTCACCGGCTTGCTGCTGCCCGGCGCGGTCGGCCACGAGCTGACCGCCTGCCGGCCGAACGACGGCTCGCCCATCGACCTCGAGCACCCGACCGGCCACATGCTGGTTGACGTCGCGGTGGACGTGGGCGCCGACCGGACCCCGCCCCGCGTAGTGCGCTCCGGGGTGGTCCGCACCGCCCGCAAGCTCTTCGACGGCATCGCCTTTCCCCGGAGCCTCGCATGATCATCGATTGCCACGGCCATTACACGACCGCGCCGCGGGCCCACACCGCCTGGCGGGAAGCGCAACGAGCGGCCTTCGAAGCCGGGCTGACGCCACCGCGCTACCCGGACCTCCCCGACGACGAGATCCGCGAGACGATCACGGGCAGTCAGCTGCGTCTGATGGACGAGCGCGGGATCGACCTGACCGTCTTCTCCCCTCGGGCATCGACGATGGGCCACCACTTCGGCGACGAGGCCGTCAGCGCCCGCTGGACGCAGGTCTGCAACGACCTCATCGCCCGCGTGGTCGGCCTCTTCCCGGACCGGTTCATCGGGGTGGGTCAGCTGCCCCAGTCCCCCGGCGTCCCCATCGCCCACGCGGTGCCCGAGCTGCGGCGCTGCGTCGAGGAGCTCGGCTTCGTGGGGGTCAACCTCAATCCGGACCCCAGCGGCGGCCACTGGACCTCGGCGCCGCTGACCGACCGCAGCTGGTACCCGCTCTACGAGGCGATGGTGGAGCTGGACGTGCCCGCCATGGTGCACGTCTCCGCCGTGACCAACCCCAATTTCCACGCCACCGGCTCGCACTACCTCAACGCCGACACCACCGCGTTCATGCAGCTCCTGCAGGCCGATCTCTTCGTCGACTTCCCCACCCTGCGGCTGATCATCCCGCACGGCGGCGGCGCGGTGCCCTACCACTGGGGACGCTTCCGCGGCCTCGCCGACATGCTCGACCGGCCTGCCCTGGCGGACTCGGTGCTGGGCAACGTCTCCTTCGACACCTGCGTCTACCACCAACCCGGCATCGACCTGCTCTTCGACGTCATCGACGTCGACAACATCCTCTTCGGATCCGAGATGGTCGGCGCCGTCCGCGGCATCGACTCGCAGACCGGCCACTACTTCGACGACACCCGCCGCTACGTCGAGGCGCTCGACCTGATCCCCGACGACCGCGCCAAGGTCTTCGAGCACAACGCGCGCCGGGTGTACCCGCGACTCCACGCGGCTCTGGCCGCACGCAACAGGGTTGGCAGCCGGTCGGCCTGAACGCAGAGGGGCGGAACCTGCGGGATCAGCGCGTCCTTTCTGTCCGGTGAGGCGGGCGGCGGTCACAATGGATCAGTGGCTGATAACGCACCGCAGGCCCCGACCCCCCAACGACCGGCGACCGCTTCGACTGCGGTAGGAGCGGTCGACAGCGGGTTCGAGATGTGGGCATCGCGTGTCGTGGCCGCGTTGCCGCAGGTGCTCCGGCGGGTTCCGTTCACGCTCTCCGTGGTCGTCCTCACGCTGCTGCTCGGCGTGGTCTCCGGCGCGATCTGGGAACCGGTCGGCAGGCTCGACTGGTTTTCCCAGGTGGCGTACGGCGTGCCCGCGCTGCGCGAAGGCAAGATCTGGACCCTGCTGACCGGGCCGCTGTTCATCGGGACGCCAACCCAGTACGTCGCGGTGTCCCTGACGTTCCTCGTCCTCGTCGGCGCGTGCGAGCTGCGGCTGGGCACGCGCCGGGTCGCGCTCACCGCGATCGTCGGCCAGATCGGTGGGGTGCTCGTCGCCGCGCTGGTGATCTGGCTGCTGGCGTTCACCCCGTGGGTGTGGGCGCAGCAGGTGGTCGGGACCCGCGACGTCGGGTTCACCACCGGGATGCTCACCGTGCTGGCGGTCACCACCGCGACACTGCGATCGCCGTGGCGGCTGCGCGTCCGTGCGGTGCTGTGGTTCTACGTCACGGTCGCGCTGTTCTTCGAGGGCACGTTGACCGACATGGCGCACGTCGCGGGCGTGGGCGTCGGGTTCCTGGTGGGACAGGCGCTCTACGGCATCGAGCCGGGCTTCGGACCCCGCACGCGCCGAGAGACCCGGATGATCGCGTTCGCGGGCCTGCTGATGATCGGGCTCACCGAGCTGGTCGTCCTGCTGTTCCCCGGCCGCGGGCCGTTCGGCGAGACCACCGGACTGATCCGCTCGGTCGGCGACGTCGTCGTCGACCTCCTGATCATCGCACTCGTGGCGAACGCGCTGCGCAACGGCAAACGCTGGGCGTGGTGGGTGGCTGTCGTCCTGGGGGTGTTCAACGTCCTCGTCGGCGTCGTCGCCCTGGTCGGCATCCTGCTCGGCGGCCTCGTCGACGGCGCCCCCCTCGCGCTCGGCGGCGGCCTGCTCTGGTTCGGCGAGCTGGGCCTGATCCTGATCAACCGTCGCGCCTTCCGGGTGCCCTGGCGCAGGCGTGTGCCCGGCGGGGTCGCGGCCACCGAGGGCGACAGCGTGGAGCGCGCCCGCGCCCTGCTCACCGCGGTCGGCGGTTCCACCATGTCGTGGATGACCCTGTGGCCGGAGATGCGCTACGCGTTCATGGCCGACGGCCGCGGTTACGTCGGCTTCGAGCGCCACGCGGGCGTGGCCCTCGCGCTCGCCGACCCGGTCGTCCCGGCGGGCACGGTCGCCGACGCCGTACGCGAGTTCACCGAGGCCGCCGAGCGCGGCGGCCTGATCCCCTGCCTGTTCTCCGTCACCGACACCGCCGCGGAAGCCGCGCGGGCCGCGGGCTGGCGCACGGTGCAGATCGCCGAGGACACGTTGATCGATCTGCCGGGCCTGGAATTCAAGGGCAAGAAATGGCAGAACGTGCGGTCGGCGCTCAACAAGGCCCGCAAGGAGAACGTCGAATTCCGCATGGTCACCCTGGCCGAGCAGCCCTTCGCGATCCTCGCCCAGGTCCGCGCGATCTCCGAGCAATGGGTGGGTGACAAGGGGCTGCCGGAAATGGGATTCACCCTCGGCGGCGTCGAGGAAGCCCTCGATCCTGCCGTGCGCGTCGGGATCGCCGTCGACCAGACCGGCAGCATCCACGGTGTGACGTCCTGGCTGCCGGTCCACGGCGCGGGCGGGCACGTGCGCGGATGGACGCTCGACGTCATGCGCAGGCGAACCGACGGCTTCCGCTCCGTCATGGAATTCATGATCGCCTCCGCCTGCCTGGCCCTGCGCGACACCGGCGCCGAATTCGTCTCGCTGTCCGGCGCGCCACTGGCCCGCGGCCAGGAACCCACCGAGCCGGAACGGATGGACAAGGTCCTCGACAAGCTCGGCGGCGCGCTCGAGCCCTTCTACGGCTTCCGCTCCCTGCACGCGTTCAAGGCGAAGTTCAGCCCCCGCTACGAACCCATCCACCTGGCCTATCGGGACGAGGGCGATCTCCCCCGCATCGGCATCGCGCTCACCCGCGCCTACCTGCCCGATGCCACACCCCGCCAACTCCTCGCGGCAACCCGCTCCCCCGGCCAAGGGCCCGGTCTCTGACGGGACGGCTTCTTCGTCGGCCCGGTTGCCGGCAGGCTCCCGAGGATGGACGCGCAGGAGATCCGCAGCTCGTACCTCGCGCTGCTCGCCGATCACGGACACTCGATCATCGAGCGCGCCCCGCTCGTGCTCCGCGACGACCCGACCACGCTCTTCACCGGCAGCGGCATGCAGCCGTTGTTGCCCTACCTCCTCGGCGCCGAGCACCCCGACGGTGTGCGCCTCGCCGACGTGCAGCCCTGCCTGCGCTCCCAGGACATGGCCGACGTCGGCGACAACCGGCACACCACGTTCTTCGAGATGCTCGGCAACTGGAGCCTCGGCGACTACTCCAAGGCCGTGCAGATCCCGATGATCTGGCGGTTCCTCACCGAGACCGTCGGCCTGCCGCCGGAGCGCATCTACGTCAGTGCCTTCATCGGCGACCCCGTCCACGGCATACCCCGTGACGACGAGAGCGCCGAGATCTGGACCGACCTGTTCCGCGACGCGGGCATCAGCCACGAACGCATCGACCTCGGCACCGAGGAACACGGCAACGAGGTCGGCAACCAGGGTGCCCGCATCGCCTTCTACGGCCACAAGAACTGGTGGAGCCGCTTCGGCGGCCCGGACGAGATGCCCGTCGGTGACCCCGGCGGCCCCGACTCCGAGATCTTCTTCCACTTCCCGCAGGTCCCGCACGACACCCGCTACGGCCGCTACCCGCACCAGAACTCCGACGGCGGCCAGTTCCTCGAAATCGGCAACTCGGTGTTCATGCAATACCGGCGCACCGGGGCCGGGTTCGCCGAGCTGCCGCGCCACAACGTCGATTTCGGCGGCGGCCTGGAGCGGATCGCCGCGGCCGCGATCGACAGCCCGGACGTCTACCGGATCGACCGCCTCTGGCCCATCGTCGAGGCCCTGCAGGCGCTCTCGGGGTACACCTACGCCGAGGCCACCACGCCGATGCGGGTCGTGACCGACCACATCCGCGGCGCCGCACTGCTGGCCGCCGACGGGGTTCGACCCGGCAACAAGGCACAGCCGTACGTGATGCGCCGCCTCGTCCGCCGGGCTCTGCGCTATGCGCTGGAACTGGGGATGACCGGTGGGCTGGCCGAACACCTGGTGCCCGTCGTCGCCGCCATCTACCACGACGTCTACCCCGAGATCGGCAACGACCGCGACCAGATCATCGAGGTGCTCACGAAGGAGGAACGGACCTTCGGACGCACCCTGCGCAAGGGCCTCGGGGTGCTGCGTCGCAAGGAGCGGAGCGGCGCCCCCATCGACGGCCTGGACCTGTTCGAACTGCATGACACGTTCGGCATGCCCGTCGAGCTGAGCGTCGAGGAGGCCACGCGCAGCGGGACACCGCTCTCCGCGAACTGGCAAGCGGAGTACGACGCGTCGATGGCCGCCCAGCGCGCACGCTCCCACCAGGCCCGCGCCGCCGCGTCGTGATTGCCGGCCATTCCGCGGAAGCAGCGCGATTCCGTGGAGGACTCAGGAATTGAACCTGACGAGGCGCCCCTGGTGCGCATCCCCCTTTGCGCATCCCCGAGACTGCGCTTTCCTCGCTCGGCGGTGAAACGCCTCCCGAAGCGGAGGTGAGGCTATCCCGAGGCTGTCGACGCCCGCAACACGAGCATCAGAAGGGGGGCCGTCGACGCTCGGGCCTGCGGGGATCCGTTTCGGGCGACCGGCCGCGGGTACCCCGTGCCCATGGGTCGGCGTCTGCGGGAGACCGAGCGATTCCGCACATCCGACCCGCAGCGGGGCGTGACGAAGCCCGACCGAGGTACCTATGGTGGGGTGCCGGTCGGTGGCGCGGCCCAGACGAGTGATGACGTGGAAGACGCGCGATGCAGGCACCCAGTCCGCTGTTGGCCCGGCCGTGACGAGCGGCGACCGGCGCGGACTGCGCCTGCAGGCGGGCGTTGGGGAAGGACCAAAGGCGGTTCCTCACCATGAGTGATGTACATCGGCTCGAGCCCACGTCGGGGAGCCCGGGCCGAGGCACCGTGTTCGCGGCGTGGGAACGGTTCGTGCAGGGCGACGATCACGTACCGGCTGTTCGGGCCGAGGTCGCGATCTCCTGGCATCGCTGCCGCGAGCAGTACCGGGTCGATCCCCACCTCGCCGAGGCGCCGGTCGCCGTCGCGGAGATCGACCACACGCCCGAACACGACGTCGTCTTCACCGACCTGGGGTTTCGCGCCGCCACCGTGGCGCATGACGTCAGCAGCCTCGGCGGCGTCGTCACCATCACCGATGCCACCGGCCGGATCCTCGCCGAGTGGGGCGATCCGGCCACGCTCGCCCGAGCCACCGACGCCAACCTGGCGCCCTGGTTCTGCTGGTCCGAATGCGCAGCCGGCACGAACGGCATGGGCACGGCGCTGGAGGCCCACGGTCCCGTCCTGATCAGGGGTGCGGAGCATTGGTGCCAGGCGTTCCACAACTGGGTCTGCGCGGGCATCGCGGTGCGTGACGTGGTCACCAGGGAGCCGATCGCGGTACTGAACATCTCCTGCTGGCGCAGCCAGCTCCCGGCGTCCGCGGGCAGCTGGCTGGCGAACGCGGCCTCCAAGACCCAGTGCACCCTGAGAAGGCGCGCCCGCGACAGCGGTGCCGAGCTCGTCGCGGCGTACGCCCAGGCCAGGGCGCACACGAGCACCGCGCTCGCCGCGATGGACACCGCGGGCAAGGTCGTGATCGCCGACGACACGGCGAGCGTGCTGATGGGCGTTCCGGCCTCCACCCCGGCGGTCGACCCCACGGTGCGGTGGAACCCCGGGCTGCCCGAGCTGATCGGAGCGGCCCGTTACGCCAGTCGGCAGGCGGCCCGCAACCCCGACTGGGTCGGCTCGACGCAGATCTTCACCCACCTCGCGGACGAGCCGACATCGATCAGCATCCGACCGGTCTTCCTGTCCGGGCACCTGATCGGGAACCTGGTCTCGTTCGGCGCCTCCGACGGGGCGCAGATGCCCCACGCCGAGGCGTCCGCGCACGCTCACGCGCAGCCGCGTCGCCTGGTCGCGACGCGCGACAACCGCATGGTGCTGCTGCGGTTGCCGGAGGTCTCCTTCGCCGAATCGGAGGGCAACGACGTGTGGCTGTCCACCGACCAGGGGCGGTTGCGCGCCGCCTCCCAGGGCCTGGACAAGCTCGAAGGCGAGCTGGCCGACGCGGGCTTCCTCCGCGTGCACCGCAGCTATGTGGTCAACCTCAGCCGCATCCGGGAGATCGAGCGCGGGCTCAAGGGCGAGCTGACCCTGGTCATGGACGACCAGCCGAACACGATGGTGCCGGTGTCCCGGCGCAACACGCCCGCCGTGCGCCGGGCGCTGGACATCTGAAACTCAACCCTTTGGTGGCGAGATGAACGACGGAAGCGGGGGCGGGCTCGGTCTCCCCGCGTCGACCGAGCGCCGCAGCGCGCCCAGCAGGGGCCCGGGCAACCACGACTGGTGGCCCAACCAGCTCAACCTGAACGTCCTTCGCAAGCACGCCGCCGCGGCCAACCCCATGGACGCGGACTTCGACTACGCCGCGGCGTTCCGCACCCTCGATCTGGATGCACTGGCGAAGGACGTCGACGAGGTGCTGACCACCTCGCAGGAGTGGTGGCCTGCCGACTTCGGCCACTACGGGCCCCTCGTGATCCGGATGGTGTGGCACTGCGCCGGGACGTACCGCGTGGACGACGGCCGCGGCGGCGCGGGCGCAGGCATGCAGCGCTTCGCGCCGCTGAACAGCTGGCCGGACAATCGCAACCTCGACAAGGCCCGCAGGCTGCTCTGGCCGGTGAAGGAGAAGTACGGCCGCAAGATCTCCTGGGCCGATCTGATGGTCTTCGCGGGCAACCGCGCCTTGGAGACGATGGGCTTCACGACCTTCGGCTTCGCAGGGGGCAGGCCGGACGTCTGGGAGGCCGACGAGGACGTGTACTGGGGTCCCGAGCGCGTCTGGCTCGGCGACCAGCGCCACAGCGGCGTCCGGCAGCTGGCGCACCCGCTGGCCGCCGACCAGATGGGCCTCATCTACGTCAACCCGGAGGGCCCGAACACCGTCCCGGACCCGATCACGTCGGCCCGGGACATCCGCGAGACGTTCCGGCGCATGGGGATGAACGACGAGGAGACCGTCGCGCTGATCGCGGGCGGGCACACGTTCGGCAAGACCCACGGCGTGGCCGACCCGGACAAGCATCTCGGCGTCGAACCCGAGGGCGCCCCGCTCGAGGAGCAGGGCTTCGGCTGGCGAAGCGGCTACGGCACCGGGAAGGGCGCGGACGCCATCTCCAGCGGGCTCGAAGGTACGTGGACGCCCACCCCGACGACGTGGGACAACAGCTTCCTGGAGACGTTGTTCGGCTACGAGTGGGACCTGGAGCTGAGCCCCGGCGACCTGTGGCAGTGGATTCCGCGAGACGGCGGCGGGGCAGGCACCGTGCCGGATGCGCACGACCCGTCGAAGACCCACTCCCCGACGATCCTGACGACCGACCTCGCGCTGCGGTTCGACCCGGTCTACCAGCCGATCGCGCGGCGTTTCCTGGAGCACCCGGATCAATTGGCGGACGCGTTCGCCCGGGTCTGGTTCAAGCTGACCCACCTCGACATGGGCCCCATCCAGCGCTACCTCGGGCCCCTGGTCCCCCAGGAGCGGCTGCTCTGGCAGGACCCGGTGCCCGCGGTGGACCACGAGCTCGTCGGTGCGGCGGACATCGCCGCGCTCAAGGAGCAGATCCTCGCCTCCGGCCTGACGGTCGCCGAGCTCGTCGCCACCGCGTGGGCGGCGGCCTCGACGTTCCGCATCAGCGACAAGCGCGGCGGGGCGAACGGCGCGCGCATCCGCCTCGAGCCGCAGCGGAGCTGGGCGGTCAACGACCCCGACACGCTGGCGCGGGTGCTGCGCACCCTGGAGGGGATCCAACGGTCGTTCAACGGTTCACAGACCGGCGACACGATGATCTCGCTGGCCGACCTCATCGTGCTCGGCGGGGCCGCCGCCGTCGAGGAGGCCGCCCGGAACGCGGGCCACGACGTGCGGGTCCCGTTCACGCCGGGACGCACGGACGCCTCGCCGGAGCAGACCGACGCCGAGTTCTTCGCGGGTCTGGAACCTGCCGCGGACGGGTTCCGCAACTTCCGCGGGAAGGGCAGCAGGCTGCCGTCGGAGTACCTCCTGGTGGACCGGGCCAACCTGCTGGACCTGAGCGCGCCCGAGATGACCGTGCTCGTCGGTGGCCTCCGCGTGCTCGGCGCGAACTTCGGCCGGTCCCCGCGGGGGGTCTTCACCGCGACGCCCGGGCTGCTGACCAACGACTTCTTCGTGAACCTGCTCGACATGGGCACGCAGTGGACGGCGACGTCCACAGGCACGTTCGAGGGTCGCGACCGCGCAACCGGCGAGGTCAGGTGGACGGCAAGCCGGGTCGACCTGGTCTTCGGCTCGAACTCCGAGCTGCGGGCCCTGGCGGAGGTCTACGCGAGCGACGATGGGCGGGAGAAGTTCGTGCACGACTTCGTCGTCGCGTGGGACAAGGTCATGAACCTCGACCGGTACGACCTCGCATGATCATCGGTAGGCGCACGGCGGCCCTGCTCCGCGCAACGGCGGCGTATCGCGTACGAGCGGTAGGCCGTGGCGGACGAGCGGCATGAGCGGGCCCGGGTCGACGCTCGACCTTGTCGGTGCCATTAGCCCGGCGTAGGGTCCTTGATGATTTCCGATTGTGCGATTTCCGACATCTGAATCACGTCATTGGTTCTGCCCGATGGGTCTCGCCGTATGCGCCCACCGGGAAATTCGCGTGCCGGAAGATAACGCAGGGATTCGGGATGAGGAGGTGGGGCCCGATGACGACGGCGCAGGAGCGCACAGATCTCCTGAGCAAGCTCGGGCTGGACGGACAGAACAAAGCGGCACTGGGGGCCGTGCTGGGAACCGGAAGGATCGGGCAGGCTACCGAGTCATCCGATGGTCGAATGCAGGCGACCATCCGAATCCGGCCCGATGAGATCTGCTGGGATCCCTCGATCCTGGTCATGCCGCACGGAGGTGATCTCGAACTCGAGCTCATCAATGACGACCTGAACACACATTGCGCGCTGTTGCCGAGCAATGGCGACCGGAAATTCATCTGGTTGGTGAACCATTCGCGCGGACGGGCCACCCTCAACCTCGACGGCCCGGGCTACTACTGGTTCAGCTCGCCCACCGGAAACGACGAAGGCCGCGGACTGACCGGAGCCATTGTCGTGTTGGGCGACGTTCCACCAGAGGCCCGCCTCGACCGCCCACCCCAGCCTCGGCCGTAGAAAGGAGCAGACGATGACCGTTGAATACGTGGACGCGGGCGAGGCCATCAACCAAGGAGAACTGAGCGGCAAAACCGCGGGCGGCGACGTTGCGCCGCCGGTGGTCGCCAGCGTCACCTACGAACGCATTCTCGACGCCCGTTCGGAGCCGCAGAACTGGCTCACCTACTACGGCGCCTACAACGGGCAGCGGTACAGCCCGCTCGACCAGATCAACACGGAGAACGTCAAGCGCATCGGACCCGCGTGGATCTTCCAGGCGGGCAGCAGCGGCCTCATCGCGGGCGCGTCGACCTATTCGTTCGAGGCCGCCCCGATCATCGTCGACGGGGTCATGTTCCTCTCCGGCTGGGACGGCTGGGTCTGGGCCCTCGACGCGAAGACAGGTGTGGAGATCTGGCGGTACAAGCACGCCGTCCCCTTCGACGTGTCGCTGTGCTGCGGCAACGTGAACCGCGGTGTTGCCGTCGCCAAGGGCAAGGTCTTCTTCGTCACCGCGAACGCCCACGTGCTCGCCCTCGACGCCACCAACGGCCAGCGCGTGTGGGACAAGACCTACGGCGACGTGCGGGCAGGCGAGAGCGCCACGGTCGCGCCGCTGGTCGTGAAGAACATGGTGATCGTCGGGAGCTCCGGCGGCGAGTTCGGCGTGCGTGGCCACCTTGACGCCTTCGATCTCGACACCGGCGAGCACCAGTGGCGCTGCTACACGGTGCCGAAGCCGGGCGAGCCCGGCTCCGAGACCTGGCCCGCCGATGGCGAGGCGTGGGCACGCGGCGGCGCGAACTGCTGGCTCACCGGCACCTTCGACCAGGAGACGAACCTCCTGTATGTGGGCACCGGCAACCCGGCGCCCGACTTCGACGGCGAGGTGCGCGAGGGCGACAACCTCTACACCGACAGCATCATCGCGGTGGACGTCGACGCGGGCCAGATTCGCTGGCACTACCAGTGCACCCCGCACGACGTGTGGGACTACGACAGCATCGCGGAATGCATCCTGTTCGAGTCGGACGGGCGCAAGCTGCTCGGGCACTTCGACAAGAACGGCTACTTCTTCGTCCTCGACCGCACCAACGGCGAATTGCTCCACATCACGCCGTTCGTGGACCGCATCACCTGGGGAGCGATCACGCGGGACGGCCAGATCACCCGCAAGGCGTACCCCGAAAAGGAGGGCGAGCCGGTCCACTTCTACCCCGGGCCCGCGGGCTCGAAGGAATGGACGCACGCGGCCTACAGCCCGAAGACCGAGCTCTTCTACGTGCCGGTCCAGGACGTGGGGGCGACGGCCACCCGACGGCGCCGGGAGTTCAAAGAGAGCATCCCGTACTGGGGCGCGGGCGTTCAGGTGGACATCGAGGACATGGCCGGTTCCATCAGCGCGTTCGACGCCAACGGTGACGAGAAGTGGCGCTGGCGCAACGAGCTTCCGATGTGCGCGTCCGTGTTGGCGACCGGCGGCGACCTGGTGTTCGCAGGCGAGCCCTCCGGCGAGTTCAACGCGATCGACGCCCGCAACGGCGAACTGCTGTGGCAGTTCCAGTGCGGAAGCGGTCACCACAGCAGTCCGACGACCTACATGGTCGACGGCAGGCAGTACATCGCCGTGCCCGTCGGCTGGGGCGGGTGGGCCGAGGGATTCCTCCCCGGCATGCTCGGCGCAGGTCACGGAAGCGCACTGATCGTCTTCGCCCTTCCGGAATCGTAAACGTGCCGGAATCTGGCAGAAAGGAGGTGGGTTCATGGAGTCTCAGCTCACCGAGTGGGAGACCCCCGAGTTCGACGAAATCGGAGTGGCTCCTGAAGTGACCATGTACATCGCACAAATGGAGGACTAGAACAGGCGCGGACGGCGCCGGACCTCCGGGTCCGGCGCCCTCCGACGAGAGGAGCGCCGGGGTGTTTCTGCGGGTGCTGGGTTCGGCGGCGGGGGGCGGCTCCCCGCAGTGGAACTGCGGTTGCCCGGTGTGCACCGCGGTCCGCTCCCGGCCCCATCTCGCGCGCACCCAGTCGGCGGTCGCCGTCAGCGCCGATCGCCGCCGGTGGTTCCTGATCAACGCCTCGCCGGACGTCCGCGCCCAGATCGAGGCGTTCCCCGCGCTCCACCCGCAGGCCGACCGGACCACACCGTTGGAGGCGGTGCTGCTCACCGACGCCGAGCTCGACCACACGCTGGGCCTGCTGCTTCTGCGCGAGGCCCGCGGCGTGCGGCTTTACGCCACGCCCGCGGTGCACAAGACGCTGTACGACGGCTCGGGGATCCTGCGCACGCTGGAGCGTTACTGCCCGGTCGAGTGGCGGGCGGTGGTCCCGGGTGCCGACCTGCCCCTCACCGAGGGGCTGTCCTGCCGGGCGTTCGACGTGCCCACCACGAAGCAGGACCGGTTCGGAGCCGGGACGGACCACGGCCGCGTCGTGGGATTCCGGCTCACCGACGCGCGCAGCGGGGCGACGCTCGTCTACCTGCCGGGGGTGCAGGCGCTGACGCCTGCGTTGCGCACGGAGATCGAGGGCTGCGATTGCCTGCTGATCGACGGCACCTGCTGGAGCGACGACGAGCTGGTGCGGCTCGGCCTGGCGGGCAAGACGTCCCGGGAGATGGGGCATCTGCCCATCGTCGGCCCGGACGGCAGCCTGGAGCAGCTCCGGTCGCTCGGCGTGCGGCGGACGATCTTCGTGCACATGAACAACACCAACCCGATCCTGCTGGAGGGCACGCCCGAGCGGCGCCTCGTGGAGGACAACGGCATGGAGGTGGCCATGGACGGCCTCGAGGTCGAGGTATAGGGCGATGACGTCGACGATCACGACAACCGGTGCCGACAGCTTCGTCGAGACGTTGCGGGCCCATTCACAGCGGTATCACGACCAGCACCCGTTCCACGTGCGCATGAACGCGGGCAGGTTGAGCCGCGGGCAGCTCCGGGGCTGGGTGGCCAACCGCTTCTACTACCAGGAGAACATCCCCCGCAAAGATGCGGCGATCCTCTCCAACTGCCCCGACCCGGAGGTCCGGCGCCGCTGGATCCGCAGGATCGTCGACCACGACGGCACCGCCGCGGGCGAGGGCGGCATCGAGGCGTGGCTGCGCCTCGGCGAGGCCGCCGGGCTGACCCGTGAGGAGATCCGCGATCATCGGCACCTCGTCCCCGGCGTGCGGTTCGCGGTGGACGCCTACGTGAACTTCACCCGCACCCGTCCATGGGTGGAGGCCGTGGCGTCCTCGCTCACCGAGCTGTTCGCCCCCGACCTGATGGCGGAGCGGCTGGCGGCGTTCGAGCGGTGGTACCCGTGGATCGACTCCGCGGGCCTCGCCTACTTCCGCGCACGCCTCGAACAGGCCCCGCGCGACTGCGAGCACGCCCTCGAGGTCGTCACCACGCACTGCCTGTCCGCCGAGTCGCAGGCCCGCGCCGTCGACGCGCTCTCGTTCAAGTGCGACGTGCTGTGGAGCCTCATGGACGCCATCGACAAGGCCTACCCGGAGTGATCGCCATGGACCCGACCGCCGGAACCCTTCCCCGACCCGGCGTCGGGATGTCCGGCTCGGATCGGCCACGGTTGGCGCGCCACGTCCGGCTGGGTTTCTGCCCCACCCGGAAGCGACCGATCCTGTTGCTCCCCGAGACGGTGGTGGTGCTGAACCGCAGCGGCGCGGACATCCTCGAGCTGTGCGACGGGCAGCGCACGGTGGCGGAGGTCGTGACCGAGCTGGGCGCGCGGTACGCCGCCGTCCCCGACGCCGACGTGCGGCGGTTCCTCACCCGGCTCGTCGGGCGGCGGTGCGTGGAGCTCGTCGATGGATAGCCCGTTCGGCCTGCTGGCCGAGCTCACCTACCGCTGCCCGCTGGCCTGCGCGTATTGCTCCAACCCGCTCAACATGGCCGACTACTCCGACGAGCTGGCGACCGATGAGTGGCGACGGGTGCTGGTGGAGGCCCGCGACCTGGGGATTCTGCAATGCCACCTGTCCGGCGGGGAACCGCTGCTACGGCGCGACCTGGTGGAGATCGTGGCGGAAGCCAGCCACCTCGGCCTCTACACGAACCTCGTGACCAGCGCACTCGGGCTGTCGCGTCCGCGGGCCGAGCAGCTGCGGGACGCGGGCCTGGACCACGTGCAGATCAGCATCCAGGCCGACGAGCCCGCCGTGTCCGACAAGATCGCAGGTACCCCGTCCTTCCGCCGCAAGATCGAGGCGATGGGCGTGGTCAAGGAGCTGGGCTGGCCGCTCACCGTGAACGTGGTGCTGCACCGGCAGAACATCGACCGCGTCGCCGATGTGCTCGGGCTCGCCGAGGAGGTGGGCGCCGACCGCGTGGAGCTGGCCAACACCCAGTACTACGGCTGGGCGTGGCGCAACCGTGATGCGCTGCTGCCGAGCCGGGCGCAGCTGGAAGCGGCCGAGGTCGTGGTGCGGGCCGCCCGTGAGCGGTTGCGGGACCGCATGGACGTCATCTACGTCATCCCCGACTACTACAGCCGCTACCCGAAGCCCTGCATGGGCGGCTGGGCTTCGCGGCAGCTGACCGTGACACCGAACGGCGACGTGCTGCCGTGCCCGGCCGCCCAGTCGCTGCCGTTGCCGCGGGCCAGTGTGCGCGAAGACCCGCTGGAGCGGATCTGGGTCGACTCCCCCGTGATGACGGCGTTCCGGGGAACGGACTGGATGCCGAACCCCTGCCGCAGCTGCGACCGGCGGGAGCTGGATTTCGGCGGATGCCGCTGCCAGGCCTTCCAGCTCACCGGCGACGCCACCCGCACCGACCCGGTCTGCCACCTGTCGCCCGATCACGACCTGGTCGCCCGGGCGGTCGAATCCGCCAACGCGCCCTCACGGCTCGACGACCTTCCGCTGGTTCCCCGGCCGCACCGAGGCTAGGCCGTGTCCCGTGGACCGCGGCTGCTGATCCACGGGACACGGCCTAGCTGCCGAACACGAACGGCAGCGCCACCGCAGCGACGATCAGCGCGATTCCGCTCAGCAGATCGGAGCGAATTCGGATCATACGGGCCGCGAACCGCCCGACCTGCAGTCCGACCAGGGACATCATGGCGGTAATGGCGCCGAAAACGGTGGCCGAGAACCACGGCGACATTCCGAGCAAACCCAGGCTCGCGCCCGCGAAAAGGTTGTCCAGGCTGAGCGACAACGGGATGCCGAAAAGCGCCCAGGGGTGGTCCAGTTCCTCCGGCTCCGGGTTGCGCAGAGACGAGATGACGAGATAGATGCCGTAAGCGCCGAGGGCGGCCGCGCCCACGTAGTCGGCGACGTCCCCGACCGCATCCCCGATCTCATGACCGATCAACAGCCCGATCAGGGGCATGATCCCGTCCCACAACCCGAAGGTCAGCGCCACCTGAACCGCGCGTTTCAGGCCGAAGGGGACGGTGCCGAGGACGATCGAAACCCGGAAATTGTCGAGGCTGAGCACGAAGCCGAGGACCAGCATTTCCCAGATCATGGCGCCGCCACCGCACGACGACCGGAACCGCTCGGAACAACGCCGCCTCGGCTAGCCTCCGCCATGATCCGATCATATCCCAGATGGGCGTCGGAATGAAGCCCGCGATCATGATCGATAAACGTCCGTCGCTCGCCATTTTTCCGCCATTCAGCAATTTGCAAATTCTACTGTGGACGGACCGCCGAGAAGACGCTGCCCGGCTCCGGCAGGCACCCGGGCAGCCGCGCCGGTCGGCCTGCCCGCGCCGGAAAAAGTCGGGACTCCGGCGGACGTAGATCGTGTCGAGTAGCCGCAGACGGCGTGCAGCCCCGACAATGCCGAGGTCGCGGACGGATCAGTCCGTCACCCGCATGGCAGTACAGGGCCCACCTCGATCTACGGAAGGCTGGACACATGCAGCTCGGAATGATCGGCCTCGGCCGCATGGGCGCCAACATCGTGCGCCGGGTGATGCGCGACGGGCACACCGCCGTCGCCTTCGACACCAACCCGGACACCGTGGCCCAGTTGGTCGCCGACGGCGCGGAGGGGACGACCTCACTGGAGGATTTCGTCCAGAAGCTGAGCACGCCACGCGTCGCCTGGGTGATGATCCCCGCCGGGATCACCGACAAGGTGATCGAGCAACTGGGCGGGATGATGGAGCGCGGCGACATCATCATCAACGGCGGCAACTCCAACTACCGCGAGGACTACGACCGGGCGGCCGCGCTGGCCGAGCAGGGCATCGAGTACATGGACGTCGGCACCAGCGGCGGCATCTGGGGCCTCGAGCGCGGCTACTGCCTGATGATCGGTGGCACCGACACGGCGTTCGCGCACTGCGAGCCGCTGTTCGCCTCGATCGCCCCCGGGCTGGGGTCCATCGACCGCACGCCCGGCCGGTCCGGCGATCCGGCCCCGGAAGAGCAGGGCTACCTGCATTGCGGCGCGGCAGGCGCGGGGCACTTCGTGAAGATGGTCCACAACGGCATCGAGTACGGGATCATGGCCGCCTACGCCGAAGGCCTCAACGTGCTGGCCCACGCCAACGCGGGCACCACCGAGCAGGCGCACTCGGCGGAGGTCACCCCGCTGGAGCAGCCGCAGTACTACCAGTACGACCTGGACATCGCGAAGGTCACCGAGGTGTGGCGCCGCGGCTCGGTCGTCTCCTCCTGGCTGCTCGACCTGACCGCGGGTGCGCTGAACGGGAATCCCGAGCTGAAGGGCATGGCCGGGCGGGTGTCGGACTCCGGCGAGGGCCGGTGGACGGTGAAGGCGGCGATCGACGAGGGCGTGCCGGTGCCCGTGCTGTCCGCCTCGCTCTTCGCCCGGTTCAGCTCCCGCGGCGAGGCGGCCTACGCGGACAAGCTCCTGTCCGCCATGCGCATGGCCTTCGGCGGCCACGTCGAACAGGGCACGGGCGAGTAGGCCGACGCGACAGTGGCTGCCGGGAGGGTTGCGCCTCCCGGAGACCACGCTTCCCGGATAGGGTCTCGACCATGTCCGGGGACGTCGTGGCGCGTTCCACCCACGAGCGACTGCGCTGGCTCGAAGTGGTCACCGACACAGGCCTGGCCCGGCTGACCGTCGACCAGCTCCTCGACGAGCTGCTGGACCGAGTCCGCGAACTGATGACGGTCGACACGGCCGCCGTCCTGCTGCTGGATCCGGCGCGTCAGTTCCTGTTGGCGACGGCGGCCCGCGGGCTCGAAGAAGAGATCCACCAAGGGGTGCGGATCCCGCTCGGCCGCGGGTTCGCCGGGCACATCGCCGAAACCCGGCACTGGGTCGCGATCGACAGGGTCGATCACAACAACGTGCTCAACCCGATCCTGCGCGAGAAGGGCATCGTCTCCATGCTGGGTGTGCCGCTGGTGATCGGCGGCAGGGTGCTCGGGGTGCTGCACGTCGGCGCCCTGACCGCGCGCCGTTTCGCCGAGAGCGACGCCGAGCTGCTTCAGATGGTCGCCGACCGCGCCGCGGTGGCCATCCAGTCCCGGATGTCGCAGTCCGAGCGGGCCGCGGCCGCTGTGATGCGACGCGATCTCCTACCGGCCCAACTTCCCCGGATCCCCGGGCTGGAGGTCGCCTCCCGGTACGTCGCGGGTGGCGACGGCGAGGTCGGCGGCGACTGGTACGACGTCTTCACCCTCCCCTCCGGCATGGTGTGCATCGTCGTCGGGGACGTGGTCGGGCACGGGCTGGCCGCCGCACAGGCGATGAGTCAGATCCGCGCCGTCCTGCGATCGACGACGCTGCGCACCGCGGATCCGGCCGTCGTTCTTGCCGAGCTCGACGAGCACGTGCGGTACTTCCAGCCCGGCACCTTGGCCACCGTGCTCTGCGGCATGCTCGATCCGGGCACCGACGTCGTCCGCCTCTCCTCGGCCGGGCACCCACCGCCCGTCCTGGCTCGTCCGCAGGGTGCCACGGTCCTGCTGGAGGTGACGCCCGACCCGCCGCTGGGCGTCGAAGCCGGGCACCCCCGCCACACCGTCGACGTGTCTCTCGGGCCCGGCTCCGTGCTGTGCCTTTACTCCGATGGGCTGGTCGAGCGGCGCGGCATCGTGATCGACGACAACATCGAGAAGCTCCGGCAGACCGTCACGGCCCAGCCGTCGGAGTCCGTCTGCGTCAACATCATGCAGCGCCTGATCGGGGTCGGGAAGCCGGAGGACGACGTCGCCGTGCTCGTCGTCCGGCGCCTTGTCCCCGGGTGAACGGTCGCCCACGGTGAGCAACCCACGACCATGGGCGGTGCACCCGGACGCCGCCGGATGGACCGCACCGAGCGCAGACGAGCACGCGGCGGTCATCGCGTTCCATCGCAGCATCGCGGGATACCACCCGACGCCGCTGGTCACGCTGCCCGCGCTCGCGGCGCAGCTCGGCGTGCGGAGCGTGGCCGTGAAGGACGAGTCCGACCGGTTCGGCCTCCGCGCGTTCAAGGCACTCGGCGCCTCGTGGGCGGTCAACCGGGCGATCAGCGCGCGTCGCGGCCAACCGCCCGCACGGACCTTCGCCGAGCTCACCGAGCGGGCCCGCGGATCGGGGCTGACGCTGGTCACCGCGACCGACGGCAACCACGGACGGGCGCTGGCCCGCATCGCGCGGCTCCTCGGCCTGGCCGCGCGCGTCCACGTCCCGCACGGGCTCACCGCGGGCACCCTCGCGGCCATCGAGGCCGAGGGCGCGACCGTGGTGCGCACCGGGTCGCTCTACGACGACGCGGTCCGGGGCGCCGCGGCGGGAACCGCCGACCGCCCGGCGGACCTGCTGGTGCAGGACACGGCGTGGCCGGGCTACGAGGAGGTCCCGGCGTGGATCGTGCAGGGCTACGCGACCCTGTTCGCCGAGATCGACGCGCAACGGCCTGCCCGCGCGGACCTCGTCGTCGTGCCCACCGGTGTCGGATCGCTGTTGCAGGCCGCGATCGAGCACTACCGGGCGCCCGGGCGCACCCACCGCCCGGCGCTGCTGGCCGTCGAGGCCATCACCGCGGCCTGCGTGACCCGATCGCTGCGGGCGGGCGTCCCGGTCACCGTCGACACCTCGGCGGCGACGATCATGACGGGCCTCAACTGCGGCTCCGTGTCCTCCCTCGCCTGGTCCGCCGTGCGCGGCGGCCTGGACGCGGGCATCGCCGTCACTGACGGCGAAGCCATCGCCGCCCTCGACGGGCTGCACCGGGCCGGGATCGCCGCGGGACCCTGCGGCGCCGCGGCGCTCGCCGGAGTCGTGGCCGCGGCGGCGATCCCCGAACTGGCCACGCTCCTGCGCGGCGACGCAGACATCGTGCTGATCTCCACCGAGGGTCGCTGATCCGAGCCGACGAATCCCGGCAACATCTGTTGAACTGTTCATATTGACGGTAGATTGCGGCCGTCAGACTGGTCCGTCGTTGGGAGACCTGGCATGTCGTCCGCCGTTTCCACCGCTCGGCCGCAGGCCGTCGCCATCCCTGTCGCCGAGACGCTGCCCTGGCTGATCGGCGCCGCCGTCGTCGGCCTGATCCTCTACTACTTCGTGGGGATCGATCAGGGCGCGACGTCGGTGCTCGGCAACAACATGTACATCCACGAGTTCCTGCACGACGCCCGCCACCTGCTCAGCTTCCCCTGCCACTGATGGTCAGGGCGCTGGTGCTCCGCGGGATCGGGGCAGGCGCGCTCGCCGGGCTGGTCGCCTTCATCTTCGCGTGGATCTTCGCCGAGCCGGTGATCCAGGCCGCGATCGACTACGAGGCGGGGCGTGACGCGGCGGAGTCGGCGCTGGCCGTCGCGGCCGGGCAGCCGCCCCATGCGGAGGAGCCCGAGCTGTTCAGCCGGGCCGTGCAGGGCAACCTCGGCATCGGCGTCGGCATGATCGCGTTCGGGGTCGCCGTCGGGCTGTTGTTCGCCGTCGCGTTCTGCATGGCCTACGGCCGCACCGGCGACGTCCGGGTCCGACCGCTCTCGCTGCTGGTGGCCCTGTTCGGCTTCCTCGGGATATTCCTGATCCCGTTCCTCAAGTACCCGGCCAACCCGCCCGCGGTCGGCAACCACGACACCATCCGCGACCGCGGCGCGCTCTGGGTGCTCATGGTCGTCGTCTCGATCGTCGTGCTCGTCCTCGCCGTCGTTCTCGGCCAACGGTTGCAGGCCAGGCTGGGCACCTGGAACGCCACGCTGGTCGCGGGCGCCGCGGCGCTCGTCGTGCTGGGCGCGGTGATGGCCCTGCTGCCCGCGCTGGGCGAGCTGTCCACCAACGCGGCGGACTCGGGCAGCAGGCTCACCGAAACCCCGCAGCCGGTGACCGACCCGTCCGGCAAGATCGTGTACCCCGGATTCGACGCCGACCTGCTCTACCGCTTCCGGGTCTACTCCGTGGGCGCCCAGATCGTGCTGTGGGGGGTGCTCGGCCTGGTGTTCGCGCCGCTCGCCGAGCGCGTGTTCCGCGCGCACGGCGAGCCCAGCCAACGCGACCTCGCGGCCACCGGCTGATCGTCAGGCGGCCGGGATCAGGCCGTTCGGGTTGAGGACGTACTTCTTCGCCGCACCCTTGTCGAACTCCTGGTAGCCGCGCGGCGCCTCGTCCAGCCCGATCACGGTGGCGTTCACCGCGTCGGCGATGTGCGCCTTGTCGTGCAGGATGCTCATCATCAGGCCGCGGTTGTACTTCAGCACCGGGCACTGGCCCGTGGCGAAGGAGTGGCTCTTGGCCCAACCCAGGCCAAGGCGGACCTTGAGGGTGCCTTCCTGCGCGTCCGGGTCGGCGGCGCCGGGGTCACCGGTGACGTAGAGGCCCGGGATGCCGAGCCGTCCGCCCGCCCGGGTCAGCGACATGATCGAGTTGAGCACCGCGGCGGGCGCCTCGCCACCGTCCTTGCCGTGCCCGCTGGCCTCGAAGCCGACCGCGTCGACCGCGGAGTCGACCTCGTTCGTCCCGAGGATCTGCGCGATCTGGTCCTCCAGCGTGGCGTCCTTCGAGATGTCGACCGTCTCGCAGCCGAACGAGCGCGCCTGCGCCAGCCGCTCGGCGTTGAGATCGCCCACGATGACGACCGCCGCTCCGAGCAGCAGCGACGAGTACGCCGCGGCCAGCCCGACGGGGCCCGCGCCCGCCACGTAGACCGTGGATCCCGTGGTGACGCCCGCGGTGTAGGCGCCGTGGTAGCCGGTCGGGAAGATGTCCGACAGCATCGTCAGGTCGAGGATCTTCTCCAGCGCCTGGTCGCGGTCGGGGAACTTGAGCAGGTTGAAGTCCGCGAAGGGCACCATCACGTACTCCGCCTGGCCGCCTTCCCAGCCGCCCATGTCCACGTAGCCGTAGGCCGACCCCGCGCGGGCGGGGTTGACGTTGGTGCAGATGCCGGTTTGGCCTTCGCGACAGTTGCGGCAACGCCCGCAGGCGATGTTGAACGGCACCGAGCAGATGTCGCCGACCTCCAGGAACTGGACGTCGCTGCCCTTCTCGACGACCTCGCCGGTGATCTCGTGGCCCAGCGTCTGCCCGGGCGGTGCGGTGGTGCGCCCGCGGACCATGTGCTGGTCGGACCCGCAGATATTGGTGGAAACGTTGCGGAGGATGACGCCGTGGTCGGCCTTGCGACTCATGCCCATCGCCTCGGCGACCGCGGCAGGTACCTCGAGCTTCGGCGCGTCATGATCTTCGACCGCCACGACACCCGGCTCCTTGTAGACCACGATCTTGTTGCCACCCACGGAAACTCCTCCATCTCATCGGCTCGAACTGATGGCGTACCCGCGGGCGGCTCCGCTGAACCCGGTTGCTAGGCCTCATCCTCGTCATCCGCGGCCCGGGCCCGCAGCAACATCGGCCATACGCCCCAAAGCAGTGCGAACACCAGGAAGGTCACCACCGCGGCCGTCACGCCTGCGGCCACCCCGAGGACCACGTCGACGATCAGCGTGCAGACCCCCACCACGGCCAGGCCGAGCGCGGCGAACCCCGCGAGGGCGAACCGCTGCCCCGCCGAGACCAGCGTGCGCCGGGCGTGCTGGCGGAACAGCACACGGTGCATCACCACCGGGCTGATCAGCAGGCCACTGGCCAACACGGCCAACGCCACCGCCACGAGGTAGATCACGATCTGGTGCGGCACCAGTGCCCCGAACCGCGCCTGGAAGGGCACGGTCAGGAGCAGGCCGGTGAGCAGCTGCACCCCGGTCTGCGCGACCCGCAGCTCCTGCAGCAGGTCGCCCCAGTTGCGGTCCAGCCGGACCGTCGGGGTCTCGTTGCGCGCGTTGAGGTTCCACTCCGCATCGTCGGGCCGGTCGACGTCCGTCATGACGGCATTGTGGCCCGGAATCGCTCAGCGCACGGCGATACGTGCGTCGCCGGATTTGCCATATTCCTCCCGAAGCGCGGGCAGGAGCTCCGCCTCGGCGAAGCGCAGGAACTCCGGCTGCGTGTCCCCGCCCACCTGGACGAGCGCGACGTGGGTGAAGCCCGCCTCCACGAACGGTCGGACCGCCTCGACGTGCGCGGCGACGTCCGGTCCGCACGAGAACGCCTCCGCGATGTCGTCCGGCCGGACGAACTGGCTGGCGGCGGCGAAGGCGGCGGGCCCGGGCAGCTCGGCGTTGACCTTCCAGCCCCCGGCGAACCAGCGGAACTGGTCGTGGGCGCGCGCAACCGCTTCGTCCGGGTCGGACCCCCACGCGATCGGCTGCTGTCCGATCTTCGGCAGCTCGACGCCCGCCGCCGCGTCGAACCCGCGCACGAGCTCGGGCTCCGGCTCGACGGCCACCATCGCGTCGGCGACCGGCGCGAACGTCTCCACCGACTGCGCGCCGGAGACCGCCACGGCGATGGGCACGCCGCCGTCGGGGACATCCCAGAGCCGGGCCGAGTCCACCCGGAAGTGCGTCCCGACCCGGTTGACGTAGCCGCCCGCGAACAGCTCGCCGATGATCTCCATCGCCTCGGCCAGCATCTCGTGCCGCACGTTGGCGGGCGGCCAGCTCCGGCCGACCACGTGCTCGTTGAGGTTCTCGCCCGCACCGAGCCCGAGGGTGAACCGGTTGTCGCCTGCGAGCAGCGCCACGGTGGCGGCCTGCTGGGCGACCACGGTCGGGTGGTAGCGGACGATCGGGCAGGTCACGTACGTCATCAGCGGCACGCGCTCGGTCGCCGAGGCGACCGCGCCCAACACCGCCCACGCGTTGGGGGCATGCCCCTGGCTGTTGAGCCAGGGGAAGTAGTGGTCACTGGAGACCTCGAAATCGAACCCGGCGTTCTCGGCGGCGACCGCGTCCGCCACCAGCTCGCGGGGTCCCCGCTGTTCGGTCATCAAGGTGTAGCCGAAGGCAACCATGCCGGGAGCCCTACCCGGCGCGGAGTCGGCTTACACCGGGCTCGGCCGGGTCACGCCGCGGCGATTGCCTCGTTCAGCCGGGCGGCCAACACGTCGGGCCGGGCGACGGTGACGGTCAGGTTGGGGTGCCGCAGCAGCCCGATCGGCTCGATCCCCGGCACCGGCTCGTGGAAGGTGATGCACACGCCCGCCGTCGTCACCGTGCCGAAGGTCAGTCCCCGGTCGGCGAGCGACAGCCGCGCGCCCAGCGCCTTCCACGCCCGATAGGGGCCCGCGACCTCGGCAGAGGCGATGTTGGCGATTCCGGTCCGCACCCGCCACGGCCCGAACCGGACCTGGAACCGCGCGCCGTCGAAGCGCACGCCGTCGTCGGGGCGCGGGAGCCGCACGATGCGCAGCAGCCGCGCGTCGGGCGTCGCGAACGGGAAGTGCTCCACGACTCCAGGCGCCGGGGACGGCCGCTCCTCTTGCGTCATGTCCGGGGGTGCCACCGCCCGCGTCCCGGCAAACCCGGCACGGCGCCTACGTCTTCCCGCGCACTCGGACGCACCGCGACGAGCGAAACGGCGGATCTATGACGGCCTTCTACGTTCGCGCACTCGGGTAGCTACGCCAGCACGCGGTCGAGCGCATGGTGGAGCTCGGGCAGCGAATCGAACACGTCGCGGGCGCCTGCTTCCCGCAGCTCCGCCCCGGAGAACCCGCCCGTCCGCACCGCGTAGCCGACGTGGCCCGCGCGGTCGGCGGCGAGGAAGTCCCACACCGAGTCGCCGATCACCGTCGCCGCGGCGCCCGCGCCGCCGACCCGCTCCACGGCGACGGAGAACGGGTCGGGTTCGGGCTTGGTCTGGTCGACGTCCGCGCTGGTGGTCCACGCGTCGGCGAGGTCGCGTCCGCCGAAGAGTCCGAGGTAGGTCTCGACGTGTTCGGGCTTTCCCGAGCTGGCCAGCACCGTCTTGACCCCGCGCTCCCGGATCGCGGTCAGCAGCTCGCGCACCCCGCCGAACGGCTGGATCTCGCGCAACATGGGCTCGAACTCCTCGGCCCACGCCGCGCGCACGTCGTCACCCCGCTCGTTCTCGAACCGGGCTCCGGCGACGTGCGTGACGAGCTGGTCGCCGCCCATCCCGATCGCCCGGTGCAGCTGCCAGACCGGCACCGTCACGTCGAAGCGACGGAAGGCGCGGAACCAGGCCAGGGCGTGGTGGTAGTTGGTGTCGACGAGCGTGCCGTCGACGTCGAGGATCGCGATCTCGGCCATTCCGCCCGGATACCCGCTCCCGGATCGCGTTTCACCTCGATAGCCCGGGGAACGCACGAAACGTCGATCGAGGGAGGACCCATGGCCGAGACCGTCGGCGACCACGTGCTCGCCCGGCTGCGCGAATGGGGCGTCGAGCAGGTGTTCGGCTACCCGGGAGACGGGATCAACGGCTTGGTCGTCGCCTTCGGCAACGCCGATGACCGGCCGCGGTTCATCCAGTCGCGCCACGAGGAGATGTCCGCGCTGCAGGCCGTCGGCTACGCCAAGTTCTCCGGCCGTCCGGGCGTCTGCATGGCCACGTCAGGGCCCGGGGCGATTCACCTGCTCAACGGCCTCTACGACGCCAAGCTCGACCACGTTCCGGTTGTGGCGATCGTCGGGCAGACCGAGCGCAGCGCGATGGGCGGCGCCTACCAGCAGGAGGTCGACCTCCAAGCGCTGCTCAAGGACGTGGCGAGCGAGTACCTCGTCGAGGTCAACGTGCCCGAGCAGCTGCCCAACGCCCTCGACCGCGCGTTTCGCACCGCCGTGACCCGCCGGGCCCCCACGGCCGTGATCATCCCCAGCGACCTGCAGACCGAGTCGTACACGCCCCCCGAGCACGCGTTCAAGCAGGTGCCCTCGAGCCCGCCCGGCGCGCTCACCGCGACCTTGCAGCCGGACCCGCGCGACGTCGAACGGGCCGCCGCGCTGCTGAACGCAGGCGATCGGGTCGCCATCCTCGTCGGCCAGGGCGCCCGCGGCGCGGCGCGGGAGGTCGAGCAGGTGGCGGACGTGCTGGGCGCCGGGGTCGCGAAGGCGCTGCTCGGCAAGGACGTGCTGCCCGACGACCTGCCGTGCGTCACCGGATCGATCGGGCTGCTGGGTACCCGGCCCAGCTACGAGCTCATGCGCGACTGCGACACCCTGCTGATCGTCGGCTCCAACTTCCCGTACAGCCAGTTCCTCCCGGAGTACGGGCAGGCCAGGGCGGTGCAGATCGACGTCGACGGCGCCTTGATCGGGATGCGCTACCCGACCGAGCTCAACATCGTCGCGGACGCGGCGGCGACACTGCGCGCGCTGCTTCCGCACCTGGCGCCGCGGGCCGACCGGACGTGGCGGGAGAAGGTCGAGGGGAACGTCGCGGCCTGGTGGGACACCGTCGAACGGCAGAGCATGGTCGACGCCGACCCGGTGAACCCGATGCGGATCGTCTGGGAGATGTCGCAGATCCTCCCGGACGACGCGATCGTCACCGCGGACTCGGGGTCGGTGGCGAACTGGTACGCGAAGGTGCTGCGGATGCGGCGCGGGATGCGGGGATCGCTTTCCGGCACGCTGGCCACGATGGGCGCGGGCGTGCCGTACGCGATCGGGGCGAAGTTCGCGCATCCGGACCGGCCGGTCGTCGCGCTGATGGGCGACGGTGCCATGCAGATGAACGGGATGGCCGAACTGTTGACGATCGGCCGTTACCGGGATCGGTGGAAGGACGGGCGGCTGGTCGTCTGCGTGCTGCACAACAACGACCTCAACCAGGTCACCTGGGAGCTCCGCGCGATGGGCGGCGCACCCAAGTTCGAGGAGTCGCAGGTGCTGCCCGAGATCTCCTACGCCGCCTTCGCCAACGGGATCGGCCTGCCCGGACTCACCGTGCGCCATCCCGACGAGCTCCGCCCCGCCTGGGAGCAGGCGTTCGCCGCGACCGGACCCACGGTCATCGACGTGTACTGCGACCCCGAGGTGCCGCCGATCCCGCCGCACGCCACGCTCGACCAGGCCGTGTCGATGGTCGAGTCGGTGCTGGGCGGCGACCCGTCGGCGATGCACCTCGTGGTGCAAGGCGCGAAGGAGAAGCTGCAGGAAATCCTGCCGAGTCGGAACCGGTGAGGGTCCGCAGTCAGGGCGCCTGCAGCGCGACGACCTCCGCCTGCAGGTCGCCGTCCGGGCCCGCGTAGGTGATCGTGTCGCCGGGGCTCGTCCCGATCAGGGCCTGACCCAGCGGGCTGCTCGCCGTCACCACGTCGTCCTGGTCGTCGGCCGGGGCCTGCTCGGGGATGGTCACGACCCGCAGCGTCGCCTCGTCACCATCGGGGAAGCGGAGCGTGGCGACCGTGCCGTCCGGGAGGCCGGGCGGCGTGTCCAGCACGCCCGGGCCTGCGAGCAGCCGTTCGAGCTCGCCGATGCGCTGGTCCATGCGGCTCAGGTCGGCTTGCCCTTCGAGCTGGACGGCCGCGTCGCCGCGGTCGCCGAGATCGGGGTTGTCGGGGTCCTCGCCCGCGAGCTGGCTCGCCAGTTCGTGACGCTGCTCGCGCGCCCGAGCCAGCTCCTGTTCGAGGCGGTCACGCGCTTCAGCACTCAGCTCGGTCGGTTCCGTCATCGGTCGTTCACCCTTTCGCCCTGAACGGGGCACGCATCACCCGGTGACGATGCCTGCGACGAGGTTGATCGTCGTCGCCAGGATGACGGTGCCGAAGACATAGGAAAGCAGGCAGTGCCGCAGGGCGATCGCTCGGATGGTTGCGCTGGAGACGCTCGTGTCCGAGACCTGGTAGGTCATGCCGAGGTTGTAGCTGAAGTAGAGGAAGTCGCGGTACGTCGGCGGCTCGTCGGAGTTGAAGTCGATCCCGCCTGCCGCGGGGCCGTAGAAGAGGTGCGCGTAGCGGGTGGCGTACATCATGTGCAGTGCGGCCCACAGCATGAACACCCCGCCCGGCGCGACGGCGGCTGCGGCCCGGCCGGTGGCGGCCTTGCTGAGCAGAAGCAGCATCACGATGCCGACGAGCCCGCCGACGGCCGCCGCCACGATGGCGATCTCCCGGGCGACCGGCTGGAACTCCTCCCGGGAGACCGTGCGCCGCGTGGCGGCGGCGTCCATCGGCCACAGCACGATCCACCCGGCCACGACGAAGATCGTCGCCGTTCCGGCGATCGTCGCGAGCACGCCCAGCTGGGGGCCTGCCAGCAGGCCGACGGTCAGACCGATCGCCGCCCCGGTGACGAACGAGGCCGCGAGCCGCGACGCCGCCGTCGGCGGGAGTGCGGCGCGTTTGCGGCGCGGCTTGGCCATCCGCGGAACTGTATGGACTGCCGCCCGTCGACCGGCAGCGGGTGGGACCCCACCGGGTCACCGCGCACCCCGCCGGGTCACCGCGCACCCCACCGGGTCGCCACCCCGGTCCCGCACCCCACCGGGTCACCGCGCACCCCGCCGGTGGGGTGCGCGGTGCTGCCGAGGGGTGCGCAGTGGGGCCGCACCACCACCCCCACGGGCACGCCTCCACCAGCCGCGCCGGCCCCGGTCCCTGAGCTCGGCGGTCGGGTGGGTCGGCGAGACGCTGCGCACAGCAGAATCCTCGTGTGCAGGAGATCGAGCCGCTGGATCCGGTGATCATCGACGGTAGGCACCTGCGCCGCCCGGACGTCGTCACCGCCGCGCGCGGGCGTCCGCCGGTGCACCTCGATCCGGCCGGGCGGGCCCGCGCGCACGCGGCGAGCGAACTCGCCACCCGGATCGCCGACAGCAGACCGATCTACGGCCGATCCACCGGGGTGGGCGCGAACCGCGTCGAGGCCGTCACCGATGACGCGCCGGGGCACGGGCTGCGGCTGCTGCGCAGCCACGCGAGCGGTGCGGGCGCGCTCGAGCCCCCCGACCGCGTCCGGGCGATGATGGTGGTGCGGCTCAACCAGCTCGCCGCGGGCGGGTCGGGCGTCGATCCCAAGGTGCTGGACGCGCTGGTCGACGCGCTCGACACGGGCGCGGTGGCCGCCGTGCACCAGGTGGGGGCGATCGGCACCGGGGATCTCTGCGCGCTGGCCGATCTCGCGCTCGCCCTCTGCGGGGACCGTCCGTGGCTGACCGGGAGCGCGCCGGGCGTCACCCTTTCCAACTCCGACGCCCTCGCCATGATCTCGAGCAACGCGGCGACGATCGGCGAGGCCGTGCTCGCCCAGGCCGACCTCGATGCGCTGCTGCGGGCGAGCGAGGTCGTCGCCGCGCTGTCGTTCGTGGCGCTCGGCGGCGCGGCGGAGGCCTACGGCTCGCCCGTGCAGAACGCCCGGCCGCATCCCGGGCAGCTCGTGGTGGCGACCCGTATGCGCAGGCTCCTGGGGCTGGGCCCGATGTCGCGGGCGGGGCGGCGCCTGCAGGACCCGTTCAGCCTGCGCGCGGTGCCGCAGGTGCACGGCACGGCGGTGGACGCGGTCGAGCGGCTCGGCGCCGTGCTCGACGTGGAGATCAACTCCCGGGCCGAGAACCCCCTGGTGGACATCGCCACGTCGGACGCCTGGCACAACGCGAACTTCCACACCGGCTACCTGGCGCACGCCCTCGACTCTGCCCGCGCGGCCGTCTACCCGGTCGCCGAGCTGTCGGCCGCCCGGCTGGGCGATCTCGTCGACCCCGACTTCACGGGCCTGGCCGCCTTCCTCGCCGAGGGCCCGCCCGGCAGCTCCGGGGTGATGGCGCTGGAGTACGTGGCGCAGGACGGCGTGGCGTCCCTGCGCCACACGACGTTGCCCGCCACCCTCGGCAGCGCGGTCATCTCGCGCGGTCTGGAGGACCACGCCAGCTACTCGACGCAGGGGGCGCGGCTCGCGACCGTGTGCGTGTCGGCCCTGCGCACGGTGCTGGCGACCGAGCTGGTCGCGGCCGTGCGGGCGCTGGAGATGGGCGCGGCGGTGCCCGACGGACTGCCGCTGAGCGATTCGTTGCGCAGCGCGTACGCGCAGGCCACCGCGGTGCTCGACACGCGAAGGGCAGACCGTTCCCTGTCCGCGGACCTCGCGGCGGCCGAGGACCTGCTGGCGCGGCTCGGCCACCCGCACACCGCGTGGTGAGCCCGTCCGTCTGGCGCGCCCCGGGCATGCGCGGGCTCCTCGCGATGACGGTGCTCGTGTTCGCCGGGTTCGGGCTGCTCCTGCCGCTCTCCCCGCTGTGGGCCGTGCAGGGCGGCGCCGACGAGCGCGGCGCGGGCCTGGTCACCGCGACGCTGATGCTCTTCACGGTCGTCGCGCAGCTCCGCGTCAACGCCGTGCTGGCGGCGCTGGGCTGGGGCCGGGTGCTCGCGCTGGGCCTGGTCCTCCTGGCGGTCCCGGCGCCGGTGCAGGCGCTCACGCCGGACCTGTGGCTGGTCCTGCTGACGTCGGCCGTACGTGGGCTCGGCTTCGGCATCCTGACGGTCTGCGGGGCCACCGCCATCTCGCTCCTGGTCGCGCCGGAGTCCCGCGGCCGCGCGGTCGGGGCCTACGGCCTGGTGATCGCCGTGCCACAGCTCGCGCTGACGCCCGCGGCCCCATGGCTGATGGCGGTGTTCGGCTTCCCGCTGGTGTCGGCGTTCGGCGCGGTGCCGCTGATCGCGGTGGCGTGGATGCCGCACCTGGGCAGGCGCATCACGGCGAGCGGACAGGAGGGCGCGAGCCCTGCTCCTCGGGGGCCCGGGCCGTCGACCCCGCTGCGGATCTGGCGCTCCCTGCTCGCGCTGCTGCTCGCGACCAGCGCGGGTGGCGCCCTGCTCACCTTCACGACCCAGCTCGCGCCCGACACCGGTTCGGCGGTGCTCGCCCTGGTCGGCCTCACGGCGGCCGCCGCGCTGTGCCGCTGGCAGCTCGGCGGGCTGTCGGACCGCTGGGGCGCCCGCCTGTTCGTCGGCCCGCTGCTCGTCGTCGGCGCGATCGGGCTCGCGCTCGTCGGCTTCGCGAGCGGAGCAGGCCTCCTGGTCGCGGGGGCGCTCGTCACCGGCGTCGCCTACGGCGGCCTGCAAAGCGTCACGCTGATCAAGGCCTTCGCCGACGGAGGCGACAACCACCGCGTCTCGGTCGCGTGGAACGTCGGCTTCGACCTGGGCACCGGGTTGGGCTCGGCGGTCGTCGGCGCGCTCGCCGCGCAGTTCTCGTTCTCGACCGCGTTCTTCGCGATGGCCTGCGCCTGCCTGGTCGCCGCGTTCGTCCTCGCGACGGTCGGGCCTCGGTCCACCCGCTGACGTCAGCCGCCCGCGTTGCCGGTCGGAGCGGCGCTGCCGGTGGGCGCCACGTTGTCCGCGCCGTCGGTGGGTGGGGCGTTCCCGGCGGTCGGGGGGCGAGCTCGGCGCTTGCGGACGCAGGCGCCTGCCCCGCGTCCGTCGTCGGCACAGCCGAGCTGACCGGTGCCGCCGACGCCGTGGTGACGGCGCCGACCTGGAGCGAGTCGGCGTTCGGGTAGGCCAGCTGCCCGTCGAAGTTGCCCGGCGGGCTGTAGCGACACGAGGTGATCTGGTAGCGCGGGCCGGGGGCGGTGCCGCATCCGATCTTGGTCGTCGCGCTCCACATCATCTGCGTGTAGTGGCCCCAGTTGACCCAGTCGGGGTTCGTGTCGTTGAAGCCGGACTTGTTGGGGGCCGCGTCGAAGAGTGGCTTCTCCTCGTACCACTGGGAGGGCGCCGTCGCGGCGGACTGCCCACCCGCGAGGTTCTCCCCCTCGCCCTTGGCCTGCCCCGTGTCCGGGTCGTTGGGGTTGGCCGGGTTGGAGTGGGCGAGCGTGCCCCCCCGCTCGGTCAAGCCGTCAACCCAGGTCTGCGCGTCGGAGGCGAGCTGGTCGTCCCAGACGAGCGGGGCAACCCCCGCCGCGGCGCGGTACTGGTTGTGCAGCGCGAGGATCGTCTGCTGCTCGTCTGCGCTCACCTTGGTGGCCGCAGGCGCGGCGGCCGCCGACCCGGGTTCGGCGAGCAGCAGCGCACCGAGGATCAGCAGGGTGGTGGCCGTCGCGCGTGCACGCACCATCGGGGTCCCCTTCCGCGCCTGACCAGGAGCCTGACCATACGGGGGAAACCCGAAAAAATCTTCACCTCGATTTCACACCGGCCGGGTTCGGGCGCTCGCGGGGGCCTGGCCGTCGGCGGACCGGCTGCGGTGGGTGCACACCGCCAGCGCGGGGGTCGACAACGTGCTGGTGCGCCGGGCAGCCCTTGCGCAACGTCGTGGACAAGTCGGGGGCTACGTCCGTTGGGCACGACGGGCCGCCTGAAGGCGCGTAGCGCGTTCGGCGGTCGGACAGGCGCCGAACGGCGGTGCGACGGGAGCCGTTCACCGTTGGCACGCCCACGGCCGCCGCAAACCCCCTCAGCGTGGTGAACCCGGCCGTCCGCTGCTTTACCGTGCCAGAACGTGAACGGAGCTCCCCACTCCCGCTGGATCCTGGCCGTGCTGGCGACCGTTGCCCTCGCGGGCTGCGCGGGCCCGGCCGCACCGAACAACCCCGACTCCTCCTCGAGCGGCGCCGCCGCCGTGGCCGAGGCGGCGGCAAGCGCCCAAGCGGCGGCGCCCGCGGCGGGCGCCGCGCAGCCCGGCAGCGGGCGCCGCGTGGAGCTGTGGGCCGTCCAGTCCGGGCCGCTGGGTGTGCTCGTCACCGACGGCGACGGCCTGCCGATCTACCGCTACGACCGCGACGGCACGAAGCCGCCGACCACGGCCTGCACCGGCGACTGCGCCAAGCAGTGGCCGCCGGTCGTGCTGTCCGGCTCCGGCCAGCCCGAGCTGGACGGCATCGACCCGGCGCTGGTCGGCACGATCCAGCGGCCCGACGGGCAGCGCCAGCTCACCCTGGCAGGCTGGCCGCTCTACCGGCACACCGGCGACGACGGCGGCCTGACCACGACCTACGGGAACGGCGCCGACGGCACCTGGTTCGCCATCAGCCCGAACGGCGGTCGCGCCAAGCCCTGACGAGGGCGTGCGGACACGGGCCTAGGCTGCGCCCGTGGCGTACTTCCGGGTGTCCGAGGCGGCAGCGCTGTTGGGCGTCAGCGACGACACGGTCCGACGGAACATCGACGCGGGCAAGCTGCCGTCCCGGCGCGACGACTCCAACCGGCTGGTGATCGACGGTGTCGCGCTCGCGGAGTTCGCGCGCTCGGCCGCGCGCCCAGCGCAGGACCCGTCCGGGGTGGAGCGCTCGGCCCGCAACCGGATGGTGGGGCTGGTGACCGCGGTGACGGCGGACCGGGTGATGGCGCAGGTCGAGATCCAGTGCGGGCCGCACCGGATCGTCTCGCTGATCAGCACCGAGGCCGCGAACGAGCTGGGCCTTGAGCCGGGTGTGCTCGCGGTGGCGGTCGTCAAGTCGACCAACGTCGTCGTCGAGCGGCCCGCCACGCCCGCCCGCGTCGTGCAGGCCTAGGGGGACGGCCGCCAGGTCCGCAGCCAGACGGTGTGCGGCGACTGCCGCAGGGCCACCAGCGCGGTGTCGCTCGGCGCCACGTCGGTGTCGGTGACGACGTAGCCGCGTTGGCCACGCGTGGACAGCGACTGGCCGATGACGTTGGCCCCCGCGTCGGCCAGCAACTGGTTGATGCCCGCGAGCACACCGGGCACATTGGCGTGCAGGTAGCCCATCCGGAACGCGCCCGACGGCCGGGCAGGCACCACCTCGGGCAGGTTGACCGAGAGCGCCGTGCCGCCCGCCGTGACGAACCCGAGCAGCTTGTTGGCGACGAAGTGCCCGATCTCCTCCTGCGCCTGCTGCGTCGAGCCGCCGACGTGCGGGGTGAGGATCACGTTGTCGAGCCCGCGCAGCGGCGACTCGAAGGGGTCGCCCTGCGCCTTCGGCTCGATCGGGAACACGTCGATCGCGGCGCCGGAGAGGTGCCCGGACAGGATGTGGTCGCGCAGCGCGGCATCGTCGACGACCATCCCCCGGGAGGCGTTGATGAACACCGCCCCGGGCTGCATCAGGGCGAACTGGTCGGCGCCGAAGAGCCCGGCGTTGCCCGGCCTGCCGTCGACGTGGATGCTCACGATGTCCGACTGGACCAACAGCTCGTCGAGCGTGCCCACCCGTCGGGCGTTGCCGTGGGCCAGCCGGTCGGCGGTGTCGTAGAAGATCACCCGCAGCCCCACGGCCTCCGCGACGTTGGACAGCTGCGTGCCGATGTTGCCGTAGCCGACGATCCCGAGCGTGCGGCCGCGGATCTCGTGGCTTCCCTTCGCCGACTTGTCCCAGATGCCGTCGTGCATCCGATGGGACTTCTCGGTGAGCCTGCGCGCCAGCGCGACGATCTCCCCCAGCACCAGCTCGACGACGCTGCGGGTGTTGGAGAACGGCGCGTTGAAGACGGCCACGCCGCGCTCGGCCGCGTCGGCCAGGTCCACCTGGTTGGTCCCGATGCAGAAGCACCCGACCGCCAGGAGGTCCTTCGCGGCCTCCAGCACCCGCGGGGTGATCGTGGTGTTGGAGCGGATCCCGAGCAGGGACACCCCCGACAGCTGGTCGCGCAGCTCGTCCTCGCGGAGCGAGCCGGGCCGTGCGTCGACCTCGAAGCCCGCGCGCCGGAACGCGTCGGCTGCCACCGGGTGGATGTTCTCCAGCAGAACTACCTTCACGGGACCAATTTAGTGACCGCCTCCGGACGGACGCCGACGAGGAGTACGAGCGTCTCGACCAACCGGTCGACGGCCCGGTCGAACGCCGCGCCCCGCATGCCGCGGTACCAGATGGGCGACTGGGCCATCGCGGCGTGCAGGCAGTGCAGCGTTGTGTCGACGTCGACGACGACGAACTCCCCCGCCGCCATCCCCTCCTCGACGACGTCGCGGAAGACGCGGTCGTGGCGGCGGCGCAGCTCCTTGATCGCGGCCCGCTGGGCGGGCGGCCAGTCGTCGGGCGCGAGGAACAGCCGCAGCGCCGCGGGATGGTCCTGCACGGCCACGGTGACGTGCTCGCGGATCAGCGCGCGCAGCCGGGCGGCCGGTGTCCCCGCCGACGGCAGCTCCTGCAGGCGCCGGGTCCACGCGCTGCCCAGCGTCTCGATGGCCGCCGAGACCAGCTCCTCCTTGCTCGCGAAGTAGTAGTAGAGCGAGCCCTTGGTGACATCGAGGCGCTCGGCGACGTCGTCGAGGCTCACCGCGTCGAAGCCGCGCTCCCCGAACAGCTCCCCCGCCACGGCGAGGATCTCCTGGATGCGCCGACCCCGTTTGCGCTGCACCCGGCTTTCGATGACCACGCTCACTATCGTACCCCGTCGTCAAACATTGACTATACGTTCAAAGTTTGTCAGCCTGGGGGCGTGGCTGACTACGAGGACGTGGACTACACCCTCGACGGCGCGACGGCAGTGGTCAGGATCAACCGGCCCGAGCGGTACAACGCCTTCCGCGGGCGCACCGTCGAGGAGCTGATCCACGCGTTCCGCGCGGCGTGGGCCGACCACGGCGTGCAGGCCGTGATCCTGACCGGCACCGGCGACAAGGCGTTCTGCACCGGCGGCGACGTCAAGCAGCGCGCCGGGTTCGGGTCGGCCTACCTCGCGCGCATCGTGGGCGAGAAGCGGGCGCGGGAGATGTGGTAACTGTGCCGCCTCTACGACGCGGCGGCCGCCGAGAAGAGCCCGACGGCGCTGCGGTTCCTCAAGCAGTCGTTCAACGCCGACACCGACCACCAGGCGGGCCTGTCCAACCTGGCGATGTCAGCGCTGGACCTCTACGCGGTCTCCCCCGAGGGTATGGAGGGGGCGAACGCGTTCGCGGAGAAGCGCAAGCCGGACTTCGCCGCCCACGTCGTGCGCCACTGATCCTGGATGGGCGGATCGACCCCGAGCTGCGCCGCGCGATCGGACGCGGCGACATCAACGTCGCCTACCTGCAGATCGGCGACGGCACTGGCCCCGTGAGGAGAACGCCATGGGAAAGCTGGACGACAAGATCGCGATCGTCACCGGGGCCGGGCAGGGCATCGGCCGCGGCATCGCGGAGAAGCTGGCCGCCGAGGGCGCCACGGTGGTCGTCACCGACATCAACCAGCAGACGGCCAAGGAGACGGCCGCGGCCATCGGCGGCGTGGGCGTCCACGCCGACGTCACCTCCCGCGAGTCGGTCGACGCCATGGTGGCGCAGGTGCAGGCGCAGTTCGGCCGGATCGACGTACTGGTCAACAACGCGGGCTGGGACAAGGTCGGCCCGTTCGTCGACTCCGATCCCGCCGACTGGGACCGGGTGATCGCGATCAACCTGTACGGCGTGTTGCACACCAGCAAGGCCGTGCTGCCGATCATGGCCGCGCAGGGGCACGGGTCGATCGTCAACGTGGCCTCGGACGCGGGCCGCGTCGGCTCCTCCGGCGAGGCCGTGTACGCCGCCGCCAAGGGCGGGATCATCGCGTTCACCAAGACGATCGCCCGCGAGATGGCCCGCCACCAGGTCAACGCGAACGCCGTGTGCCCCGGCCCCACCGACACCCCGTTGTTCGCCGCGATCGGCGGCGACAACCCCAGGCTGCGGGACGCGCTGATCAAGGCCATCCCGCTGCGACGACTCGCGCAGCCGTCGGACCTCGCGAACGTCGTCGCGTTCCTCGCCTCGGACGAGGCCGCCTACGTCACCGGCCAGACCGTCAGCGTCAGCGGCGGCCTCACGATGAGCTGAGGCCGCCCCTGCTTGCCCGCGCCCGGCTCGGGGTATCCGACCCGGACGTCGCCGAGCGCACCGAGGCGAGGCCGCATAAGGAGACCCGATGGAGCTGGCCACCGACTACCTCGATCTCGACGGGCTGCTCACGCCTGAGGAACTGGCGCTGCGCGACCGGGTGCGGGTGTTCGTCGACGAGCGCATCCGCCCGAACATCGCGCACTGGTACGCCACCGCGTCCTTCCCCCGCGAGCTGGTCAAGGAGATGGGAGCGCTGGGGCTGCTCGGCATGCACCTGGACGGCTACGGCTGTCCGGGCCGCTCCGCGGTCGAGTACGGCCTCGCCGCGATGGAGCTGGAGGCAGGCGACTCCGGCCTGCGCACGTTCGTCTCGGTGCAGGGCTCGCTGACCATGAGCGCGCTGCACGAGTTCGGCTCCGAGGAGCACAAGCAGCGGTGGCTGCCGGGCATGGCCGCGGGCGAGCTGATCGGCTGTTTCGGCCTGACCGAGCCCGGCGCGGGCAGCGACCCGGCGAGCATGACCACCACCGCATCGCGCGACGGCGACGGCTGGGTGCTCACCGGCGCCAAGCGCTGGATCGGGCTGGCCTCGATCACCGACGTCGCGGTCGTCTGGGCCCAGACCGACGAGGGGATACGCGGCTTCGTGCGGCACGCGTACAACCTGGAGAGCGTGCGCACGGACGAGGGCACCGACGAGGTGCACACCCTGATCATGGGCCGGGCGATCACCGGCATCCCGGCGTTTGGAGCGACATGACAGGCCCCGACTACTTCCTCCTGGACGACCAGCTCAACGACGAGGCCCGCGCCGTGCGCGACCGGGTGCGCGCGTTCGTCGAGTCCGACGTGCTCCCGGTGATCAACGACTACTGGGACCGGGCCGAGTTCCCGTGGGCGCTGGTGCCGAAGCTGGCCGGGCTGGGCGTCGTCGGCTCGACGATCCAGGGCTACGGCTGCCCCGGGTTGTCGCCGCTGGCGGCGGGGATGGTCACGCTGGAGATGTCGCGCGGTGACGGCAGCGTCAACACGTTCCTCGGCGTGCAATCCGGGCTCGCGATGGGCTCGATCAACCTGCTGGGCAGCGAGGAGCAGAAGCAGCGCTGGCTGCCCGCCATGGCGACGCTCGACAAGATCGGCGCGTTCGCGCTCACCGAGCCGAACCACGGTTCCGACTCGGTGGCGCTGGAGACCACGGTCCGCCGCGACGGCGACGCGCTCGTCCTCAACGGGGCCAAGCGCTGGATCGGCAACGCGAGCATCGCCGACGTCGTCGTCGTGTGGGCCCGCGACACCGACGACGACCGGGTCAAGGCCGTCGTCGTCGAGAAGAACCCGGACGGCACCCACCCCGACGGCTACACCGCCGAGGTGATCACCGGCAAGATCGGCAAGCGGGCGGTGTGGCAGCCCGACGTGACCCTGCGCGACGTGCGCGTGCCGCGCGACAACCAGCTCGCCGAGGCGCACTCGTTCCGCGACGCCACCCTTGTGCTCACCGCCACCCGCGGCGGCGCGGCGTGGGAGTCGCTCGGGCACGCCGTCGCCGCCTATGAGATCGCCCTGGACTACGCGAAGACCCGCGAGCAGTTCGGCAAGCCGATCGGGAGCTACCAGCTCGTGCAGGCCAAGCTGGCCGAGATGCTCGCCGAGATCACCGCGATGCAGCTGTACTGCTTCCGCATGGCGCAGCTGCAGGAGGAGGGTCGCTGGACCGGGCCGATGGCGTCGCTGGCGAAGCTCAACCACGCGCGCAAGGCCCGCCAGATCTGTCTGGACGCCCGCGACGTGCTCGGCGGCAACGGCCTGCTGCTGGAGCACCACGTGGCCCGCCACCTCACCGACATGGAGGTGGTCCACACCTACGAGGGCACCGACAACATCCAGGCACTGCTCGTCGGCCGCGACATCACCGGCATCTCGGCGATCTCCTGACGCCTGTGGGCACCGCCACGCCCGTCCACCCGGTCGACGGCGGCCGCGTGGCGCACGATGAGGGCATGGTCGACGGGGTGATCACGGGCGAGCGCAGGCGGCTGCGACTGCTGCAGGCCTCGACCTTCACCAGCAACGTCGACCGGTTCGCGATCGCGCCGCTGCTCGTGCCGATCGGGCTGGAGCTGCGGGCGTCGCTCGCCGCCGTGGCCGCGGTCGCCAGCGGCTACTACCTCGCCTACGGGCTCGCGCAGCCGGTGTGGGGCATCGTCTCCGACCGGGTCGGCCGGGTGCGCGTCATGCGGATCTCGCTCATCGGTGCGGCGGTGGCGGGCGCCTGCTCGGTCGTCGCGCCGAACCTGGCCGTGCTGGCCATCACCCGCATCGTGACGGGGGCCTGCTTCGCGGGCGTGATCCCGACGGCGCTCGTCTACGTCGGTGACGTGTGGCCCGCCGCGACCCGGCAGCGCCCGGTCTCGGAGGTGCTCACCGCCTCGGCCACCGGCATCGCGATCGCGACGGTCGGCGCGGGCGTGGTGGCCGACCTCGTCGGCTGGCGGCTGGTGCCGGGCCTTTCGGCCGCGGCCGCCGCCGCGCTCGCCGTGGCGCTGCGCAGCCTGCCCGAGCCGGACCGCACGCAGGAGGCGGGCAACCCGCTGCGCTCGGTGCGGGCGGTGTTCGCCTCGGGCTGGGGCAGGCTGGTGCTGGCGATCGTGCTGGCCGAGGGCGTCGTGGTGCTCGGCGCGCTCACCTACATCGCCCCGGCGGTGCAGGCGCTCGGGCGGTCCGCGGCCATCGCCGGGCTGGTCGCGGCGTCGTTCGGGGTGGGCGCGGTCGCCTGCTCGCGGCTCGTGCGGGCGCTCGTCGCGCGCGTCAGCTCGCCCGGGATGGCCGCGATCGGTGGGCTGTGCCTGGTGGTGGCGTGGGCCGTGCCCGCCGTGACGGTGTCGATCGCGACGCTGGCCGTGGCCGGGTTCGGGGTCGGCGCCTCGTGGGCGTTCCTGCACACGACCCTGCAGACGTGGGCGACCGAGATGGTCCCGACCGCGCGGGCGACGGCGGTCGCGCTGTTCGCCACGTCGCTGTTCCTCGGGAGCGCGATCGGCACCGCCGTCGCGGCGCCCGCCGCCGAGGCGGGCGCGTACGGGGCGGTCTTCGGCTGGGCCGCGCTCGGCGCGGTGCCGGTGGCGCTGGTCGCCTGGTGGGGCAGGCGCCGCTGGGTGCGCACCCGCTGAACCGGCACCGGCATCGCGGTGCTCGCACGGGTGCCGCGGCGCCGGTGCGAGCACACCTACGCCGATGCGGGTGGCTCAGCGCTCGCGACCGGTGGCGCGGGGCCGTCCCAGCGCTCGACCTCGACCAGCGCGCGGGCGCCCGCGCAGCCCTGGGACAGGCCCGAGGAGCCGACGTCGGGGGTGAGCACGTTGACGTTGCCCGCGGTGCACAGCACCGGCGCGCCGCCGGGGTCCTCGACCGGGGAGAACCAGGCGCCGGTCGACATCTGGACCACGCCCGGCAGCAGGCCGTCGGAGAGGCGCAAGCCCGCCAGGCAGGCGCCGCGGTCGTTGAACACGCGGACGAGCGCGCCGTCGACCAGTCCGCGCGCGGCGGCGTCGTCCGGGTGCATGCGCAGCGGCTCGCGGCCCGCGACCTTGTCCGCCGCGCTGTGCGGCCCGAAGTCCAGCTGGCTGTGCAGCCGCGATGACGGGTTGTTCGCCAGCAAGACGAGCGGGAAGCGGGCGGCGCGCGCGGCGCCGTGCCACTCGCCCGGCTCCAGCCAGACGGGGTGGCCGGGGCAGTCGGCGAGGCCGAACCCCGCCACCGTCGCGGAATGGAGCTCGATCCGCCCGCTCGGGGTGCCGAGCGGGTGCGCGTCCGGGTCGGCGCGGAAGTCGGCGAGCAGCACGCCCTCCGGGGAGCGCTCGAGCGGCACCCTGCCCGTCCGCCAGAACGTGTCGAAGTCCGGGGCGCAGGCGTAGCGACGGCGCCACTGGTCGTAGAGGTGGCGCAGCCAGGCTGCGGCGTCGCGGCCTTCGGTGAACACGTCGGCCACGCCGAGGCGCTCCGCCAGCGCGGAGAACGTGGCGTAGTCGTCGCGGGCCTGCGCGAACGGCGGTGCGTGCCGGTGCATCGCCGTGAGGTACGGGTCGGTGCGGGTGCCGCCGATGTCGTCGCGCTCCAGCGTGACGGTCGCCGGGAGGACGATGTCGGCGTGCCGGGCGGTGGCCGTCCAGTAGGGCTCGTGCACGACGACCGTGCTCACCGCCCGGAACGCCCGGCGCAGCCGGGCCAGGTCCTGGTGGTGGTGGAACGGGTTGCCGCCGCTCCAGTAGACGAGCTCGATGTACGGGTAGCGGTGCCGCTCGCCGTTGTAGGTGTACGCGACGCCCGGTGAGAGCAGCATGTCGGCGACGCGCGCGACCGGGATGGCCGCGCGCACGGGGTTGACCAGCTGCGGGAACGTCGGGGGGCCGACGCCGTTCTTCGGCACCCCGCTGTCGGCCATCGACCCGTAGCCGTGCCCGAACCCGGCGCCGGGTTGCCCCAGCCGACCCAGCAGCGCGGCGAGCAGCACCCCCGCCCAGACGGGCTGCTCGCCGTGCTCGGCGCGTTGGAGCGACCAGCTCACCGTCACCATCGTGTGCCGGGCCGCCATCTCGCGGGCGAGCGCGACGATCGTGTCCGCGGGCACCCCGCAGATCGCCGCCGCCCACCGCGGGGTCTTCTCGACGCCGTCGGCGCTGCCGTCGAGGTAGGCCAACGCCTCGTCGCCGCCCGCGCAGTGCGTGGCGACGAACCCGGCATCGTGCAGGCCTTCGGCGACCAGCACCCGGCACAGCGCCAGCATCAGCGCGACATCGGTGCCGGGGCGCAGCGGCAGCCAGCGGGCGGCGAGCCCGGTCGGCAGGTCGGCCCGGTCCGGGCCCGCCAGCACGACCTCGCCGCCGCGGCGCACCAGTTCCGTGAGATGGCCGACCGAGCGGTGCTCGGTGACCCCGCCCGGGGCCACCGCGAGGTTCTTCGCCGGGACGCCGCCGAAGCACACGAGCAGCTCGGTGTGCGCGGCGAGCACCGGCCATCCGGTGAGCGACCGCAGCAGGTCCGCCCGGCGGCCGAAGATCCGCGGCAGCAGCACCTCGGACGTGCCGACGCTGTAGGTGTTGAGCGAACGGACGTAGCCGCCGAGGCAGTTGAGGAAGCGGTGCAGCTGGCTCTGCGCGTGGTGGAACCGCCCGGCGCTGGACCAGCCGTACGAGCCGCCGAACACCGCCTCCGGGCCGGGCCCGCCGTACACCCTGGCCAGCTCGGCGGCGAGCCGGTCGAGCACCTCGTCCCACGGCACTGTGACGAACGCATCAGCGCCGCGCTGCGGGTCGGGACCCGGTCCGCGCTCCAGCCAGCCACGCCGCACCATCGGGGCCGCGACCCGCAGCGGATGGCGCAGCGCGCCGACGAAGTTGCCGAGGAGCGGCGACGGGTCGGGGTCGAGCGCGTCCGGCCGCACGGCCGTGACCTCGCCGTCCGCGTCGACATCGGCCGCGAAGGCACCCCAGTGGGACATGTGCGTGCGCGACCCGGCCACCGCCCGATCGTCGCAGCCCGCATGCGACAGGTCGAGCGAGGTCCGGACATTTCCCGGCCATCCCGCAGGTCGGACGCTTGCTTGCCGACACCGTCACGGGGCACGCACGATGGTCTGGTGAACGGGTCCGCACACGCCGGGACCGCACTGACGTGCGGCCCGATCGCTGCGGTGCCGCCCGTCGTGCTGACCGACATCGAGCGGTTCTGGCCGTCCCGGCGCGGCCACGCGTTCGACGAGTTCTGTCGCCGTCCCCGCTGACGTCGCGCGCCACCGTTTCTCCGCCTCCGCAGGCGTCGACCGGGCTGCCGTCGCGGCTGTCGGCCGCGATCGGCCCGTCCGCCCCGCCCTGGAGCAGCCCTCGATGCGCATCACGTTCCGCCCGATCCTCGCCGCCACCCTCGCCGCCGCGCTGGCCCTCACGGCCTGCTCGCGCGCCGCCGAGACGCCCACGGCCCCGACCGCCGCCGCCTCCCCCGCCGCCGAGCTGCGGCTCGGCTACTTCCCCAACATCACGCACGCACCCGCGCTCATCGGCGTCGCCAACGGCTTCTTCACCCAGGCGCTGGGCTCGACGAAGCTGACCACCCAGACGTTCAACGCGGGCCCCGACGAGGTCTCGGCCCTGCTGGGCGGCTCGCTGGACGCCGGGTTCATCGGCTCCAGCCCGGCGATCAACGCCTTCGCCAAGTCCAAGGGCGAAGCCGTGCGGCTGGTCGCGGGCTCGACGTCGGGGGGCGCCCAGTTGGTGACGAGCCCGGACATCACCTCGCCCGAGCAGCTCAAGGGCAAGATCATCGCGACGCCGCAGAAGGGCAACACCCAGGACGTCTCGCTGAAGAAGTGGCTCAAGCAGAACAACCTCGAGCGGGGCGACGGGCCGGGCCTGGTCACGGTCCAGAACCTGGACAACGCGCGCACGCTCGACCTGTTCAAGACCAAGCAGCTCGCGGGCGGCTGGCTGCCCGAGCCGTGGAGCTCCCGGCTCGTCGACGCGGGCGCCACGGTGCTCGTCGACGAGAAGACGCTGTGGCCCAACGGGCAGTTCCCCACCACGGTGCTGATCGTGCGCACCCAGTACCTGCAGGAGCACCCCGACACGGTCGCCGCGCTCATCCGCGGCGAGCAGAAGGCGATCGACTTCGCCACGACGAACGCGGCCGAGGCCAAGACGGTGACCAACACGTCGATCAAGCAGCTCACCGGGTCGTCGCTGGCGCCCCCGGTGCTGGACCGGGCCTTCACCGAGCTGTCGTTCACCCTCGACCCGCTCGCCGCGACGTTCCCGCAGCTGTCGAAGGACAGCGTCACGGCGGGCGTCGCGGACAAGGAGACCAACCTCAAGGGCTTCATCGACGTGACCGCGCTCAACGGCGTGCTCACGCAGTCCGGCAAGCCCGCGGTCGACGCCGCGGGCCTCGACAAGGCACAGGGGTAGCAGATGACCGCGACGGTGGCGCACCGGCCCGCGCAGCTCGCGCAGCCCGCGGTGGTGCTGCGGGGCGTCGGCAAGACCTTCGGCGTCGGATCGGGCGCCGTCTCGGCCCTGCGCGACGTCGACCTGACCGTCCGTGCGGGCGAGTTCGTCTGCCTGCTGGGCGCCTCCGGTTGCGGCAAGTCCACGCTGCTCAACCTCGTCGCCGGGTTGGAAGGGCCCACCGCGGGCGAGGTCGACCTGCGCACCGCCCGACCGTCGTTCATGTTCCAGGAGTCCGCGTTGCTGCCGTGGCTGACGGCGGGGCGCAACGTCGAGCTGCCGCTGCGGCTCTCGGGCATCGGCCGCCGCGAGCGCCGGGAGCGCGCCGCGTCCCTGCTGGGCCTGGTCCGGCTCGACGGCCAGAGCGACAAGCGGCCGCACGAGCTCTCGGGCGGCATGCGGCAGCGGGTGTCGCTCGCGCGTGCGCTGGCCTCGGCGACCAGCCAGGACGCGCCCGGCCTGCTGCTCATGGACGAGCCGTTCGCCGCGCTCGACGCCATCACCCGCGACATGCTGCAGGGCGAGCTGCTCCGCGTCTGGGAGGCCACGGGTACGACGATCGTGTTCGTCACCCACGACGTCCGGGAGGCGGTGCGGCTGGCGCAGCGGGTGGTGCTGCTCTCGTCGCGTCCGGGCACGGTGGTGCGCGAGTGGCACGTCCCCGAGTCCGGCTCGGCCGACCGCGAGGACCTGCACACCGAGATCACCGCCCGGCTCCGACAGGTGATCACCAGCCATGCCGCGTGACGTCCGCGAGGCCGAGCTGGACATCGCCGAGGCGCTGAAGGGCCTCGACGCGCTCGACACCCCCACCGTCGTCGTCACGCCGTGGTGGCGGCGGGCGCTCGCGGTGGGGCTGCCGCCGCTGGTGGCGCTCGTGCTGTTCATCGCCGTCTGGCAGATCATCTGGGCCTCGGCGATCACGAGCGAGTACAAGGTGCCCGCGCCGATCGCGGTGTGGCAGGAGTTCGCCGCCACCGTCGACGACGGCCGGGTCTGGTCGATCCTCTGGACGTCGATCAGCCGGGCCTTCATCGGGTTCGCGATCGCCCTCCTCATCGCGACGCCGCTCGGGCTGCTGGTGGCCAAGGTCCGGCCGGTGCGCGCGGCGATCGGCCCGATCCTGTCGGGTCTGCAGAGCCTCCCGTCGGTGGCCTGGGTGCCCGCAGCCATCCTCTGGTTCGGGCTCACCGACGCCACGATCTACTTCGTTGTGCTCGCGGGCTCGATCCCCTCGATCGCCAACGGGCTGGTCGCGGGCATCGACCAGATCCCGCCGATCCTGCCGAGGGTGGGGCAGGTGTTGGGCGCCCGCGGGTTCACCAGCGCCCGCCACATCCTGTTGCCCGCCGCCCTGCCCGGCTACATCGCGGGCTGCAAGCAGGGCTGGGCGTTCTCCTGGCGGTCACTGATGGCGGCGGAGATCATCGCGGCCGGGCCGCTGCTGGGCTACGGCCTGGGGGCGTACCTCAAGGACGGCAGCGACCTGTCGAACATGCCCGGCGTCATCGCTGCGATCTTCCTCATCCTGCTCGTCGGCATCGGGATCGAGCTGTTGATCTTCCGACCGATCGAGCGCCGGGTGCTGCGGGCCCGCGGGCTCACCGCGGGCGCGTGACCGCGGCGCTGGGCCTCTGACTTCGTCCCGGCCCGGCTCCAGACTCATCACGATCCCGCATCCCCCGGTCGTTCCACACTGCATTCGGAGACCCGACTGCCTAGCATTCGCCTGCTCCGTCAGGCGTCGTCGGAAAGGACCTCAACACGTGATCATTCTGGGCTTGATCCTCTTGATTCTCGGCTTTGTCCTCCACATCTCGATTCTGTGGACCATCGGGATCATCCTGCTCGTCATCGGTGCGATCCTGGCCATCCTGGGCGGCATGGGCCGCGCCGTCGGCGGCAGGCGACACTGGTACTGATCGACCGCGCTCGGGCCGGTCAGCGCACCGCGTCGAGAGCCTCCGCGCCTCCGTACTGACCCGCGGGATCGCACCGAGCCGCCCGGGCCCGGCGGCACACGGCCGCCCGGGCCCGGCGGCCGTGCCGCAGACGTGGCAGCCGCTGCGGCAGGAGGTGGCGTACCCGTGCGCGTGGTCGTCATCGGCGCCGCACCCACCTGGACCGGTGGCTCAGCGCCATCGGAGCGCGTCGCACCCACCTGGAGCGCGCCGAGTGCGGGCTGGCCAACTTCGGCAGGCACTACACGCTGGGCGGGGGCGCGCCCGGGCCGATCACCACGCGGATGGTCGCCGGGATCTCGGAGTTCACCGCGGGCATCTGGGGCGGTGACAACGCGACACCCCGATCACCGACGTATCGGTCATGGGCGGGCTGCACAACACCCTGCGGCGGCTGGTCATCGACGGTCAGCCGGTCGCACGCGGTCGGCGACACGGTGTGCACCCTCGCCCACCCGGGCGGACCTGGAGCGGGCTCTTGCCGGTCAGGCCCGCACCGGCACGCCGCCGGGCGTGTCCTGATTCGGCAAGAGGTAGGACACCGCGGCCTGCCCGACGGCGCCGATGAGCGCGATCGCCACGTCCCGGTCGAACGCCCCCTTGGTCACCCACACGGTGGCGACGGCGACAGCGGCGAGCACCGTGGCCGCCCACCACTTGCGCGTCGGCCACCACCTCTTCGTCGCGACGGCTGCGGCCCGACCCGTGTCCTGCAAACTCACCATGACCTTCTCCCCTCCGGACAGATCTCTCGACATCAGGAGGGTCTCGTGCGGGCCGCGCGCACGCACTCCTCGTGCGGGCTAGAGGAGGGCACGGGGCGGGTGAGGGTTTCGTTCCGGTTCAGATAGCGCCCGACGCCGCAGTTTGGTCAAACGGCCACGGAGCCGAGGGCTGTCCGGCTAGCGTTCGGGGATGCAGAGACCGACCGCGGCGGTCGGGTGATGGACGTCGACCCCGCCGATCTGGAGCGGGCCGTCGAGGCCGTCCGGACTCGACTGGCCGAGGTGCCCGCCCACGTGGCCCGGGTGCGGGCGGCCGTCGCGATGGCGGTCGACCAGCCGCTGCTGCCCGAGCCCGTCGTCGCCGCGATCATCACGATGGCCGACCGGATGGTGAGCTCGGCCGCCCGCATCGCCGCCGCCCTGCAGGAGCTGCTGGAGGGCGTCGGCGCCCCGATCGCGATGTTCTCCTACGCGGCGGGATGGATCGACGTCAAGGGCGGGGCCACCGAAGTCCAGGGCAGGCTGCGGGTCGACCAACTCCCCGCGAAAGCGCACTGGAAAGGGGTGGCCGCCGACCGCTACGCGACCGCGATCGCCACGCAGTCGGGCGCCGCGGGCCGCGTCGCCGCGGTCGCGGGCAGCGCCGCCGTCGCGTTGGGCACCTGCGCCGGGGCCGCGTTGTTGTTCTACGTCGCGTTGGGGGTGATCGTCGTTCAGCTCATCACGGGCCTCATCGCCGCAGTCGCCGCGCTGCTCTCGGAGGTGTTCTCCTGGGCCGGGCTGCTCGGCGCGCTCGCCGAGATCGAGATCACCGGTGCGCAGCTCATCGCCCTGGTCACCAGCCTTACCGCGCTGCTCGGCGCGCAGGCCCTGTGGATGATCAATCTGCGCGGGGAGCTCGTCGACCACAGCGAGTTCCCCGGCGGCCGCTGGCCCGCCGCCGTCGCCGACACGTACGCGGACGCCACCGTCACCGACGGCGACGCGAAGTGGTCGATCACCACCTAAGCCGAACCCCGACCGCCTGCCGCAGACCACCGGCCGACAAGCGCGCAGACCACGCCCGCTCCACGACGCATCGGGAAGGATCCGCCCGCATGAGCACCACGTCGAAAGGCATCCGCGACTTCCAGCGCGTCGTGGTGCCCATCGTGGGCGCGGGCGGCGCGATCATCAACGCGGCCGTGATCATCTACCTCGACGCCGTCGGCGTCTTCTCCGAGCTGGGCCGGGTCGAACCCGCCCTGACGTCCCTCGCCACGGCCGTGTTCGTCACGTCGGCGCTCGCGACCGCGGCGATGCTGTTCAGCAGCCGGGTCGGGCACAGCCTGCGCCTGTTCCTCACCATCGTCCACGCCCTCGTCATCGGCGCCGCGAGCATGCTCGCGGGCGAGCTGGTCGCCGCCCCCACCTCCCTCGGCGGCGGGGCGGCGATCAGCGTCGCGCTCATGCTGCTGGGCGCCGTATTCGTCCTCGCGGGCATCGCGAGCACACTGGTCTGCAGCACCGATTCCCGCTGAGCGCCTGTCTACGGGTGCCTCGAGATCGTCGCGGGTGGCTGATCCCGAGGGTCAACTGGGCAGGAGACCAATGGCTTCCTTGGCCTGGCGCACCTTGTCGCGAGCGTGGTTGCGCGCTTGTTCGGCGCCCGTGCGAAGTGCCGACTGGACGTGGTCGGGCTCTGCGGACAACTGTAGATAGCGTTCTCGAATCGGCGCGAGGGTGGCGACCACGGCGTCGGCGACGGCCTGTTTCAGCGCGCCGTAACGATCGAACTCGGCGGCCAGGCGCTGCGGCAGGCCGCCGGTGCAGCCGGCCAGGATGTCGAGCAGGTTCGCCACCCCGGGCGCCCGGACAGGGTCATAGATCACCTCCGCGCCTGCGTCCGTCACCGCCCGCATGATCTTGCGTCGTAGCAGGTCGGGTTCGTCGAGCAACCGCAGCGCGCCTGCAGCCGATGAGGTCGACTTGCTCATTTTCTTCGCAGGCGCGGAGAGGTCCATGACGCGCGCGGCGACCGGGGGGTTCACTGCTTCGGGCACGGTGAAGGTGTCGCCGTAGCGGGCGTTGAATCGCACGGCCAAGTCGCGAGCCAGTTCCACGTGTTGGCGCTGGTCCGCGCCTACGGGCACCTCGTCGGTGTCATAGAGCAGGATGTCGGCCGCCATCAGGATGGGGTAGGTCAGCAACGATGTCCGGACTTGTCGCCGTCGGCAGGCCTTCTCCTTGAATTGGATCATTCGCTGGACCTCCCCGTAGCCTGCGACGCATTCCAGCACATAGTGCAGTTCGGCATGTTCGGGAACGTGTGATTGCACCATGAACAGGCACGCATTCGGGTCGAGGCCCGCAGCCAGTAGCAGGGTGGCGAATTCCAGCGTGCGTTTTCGCACGTCACGTGGGTCGTGGTGCAGGGTCAACGCGTGCAGGTCGGAGATGAACACAACCGTATCGGTGGTGTTCTGCTCGGCGATGATGGGGCGGATCGCGCCGAGGAAGTTGCCCAGGTGCAGATCTCCCGAGGGGGTGAACCCGCTCAGTCGTCGTGGCATTGTTCGGCTCCTGAAGAGTAAGGGGCCGCCCGCTCGGGGTCTTCGAGGCGTGGGAAATACGTCAACGGCCGCCCGAGCTGGGCGGCCGCGTGGGTTGTGGAACGCGGAGGATCGGTGCCGCCCGGCTAAGGACGCCACCAGCAGGCCATGTCGAGGCTCATCCGCATGGTGCTGACCTTATCAGCCGGGAGGTGTCGCGGCCGCCGCTTTGCGTGCGCCCGGCGGGCAACTGGGCCATCCTGTGGCCGTGCCCGAGCGGATCCGGCTGCGTCGCACCGCGGGGTGGCGTAAGCCGCCCGGTGTCGTCACGGTCGCGCGACCGTCCGAGTTCGGCAACCCGTTCCGGGTCGTCGTGCGGCCACGGCAGCCGATCCAGATCCGGGCGGGCCTGCGCCCCGGCGAGGACACCCACCTGCGCGACGTCGACGACGTGCCGACCGGCCGTCGGATCAGCGTGCAGATGTTCGAGCGCGCCCTGTACGCCGGTGAGCTGGGCTACGACGTCGCGTACGTGCGCGAGCGACTGGCCGGGCGGGACCTGGCGTGCTGGTGCCCGCTCGACGGGCCATGCCACGCCGACGTCCTGCTCGCCGTCGCGAACGAGGCACCGTGACGCGCCCGGCGTCCCCCTCGGTGGGTGCGAGGGCTCACCGCCCGCTCGGGGTGAGGAAACGGGCCGGGGTCGTCCCGAACGCGGCCCGGAACGCCGCGACGTACGCGCTCGGCGTGCGGTAGCCCGCGACCACCGAGGCGGCCTGCACCGTGGCGCCTGCCGCCACCTCCTCCAGGCCCCGCAGGAGCAGCCGGTACTGGCGCCACCGACCCACCGGCAGGCCGGTCTCGGCGAGAAACACCCGCTCCAGGGTGCGCCGCCCCACGCCGACCGCGGCCGCGACAGGCGCGACGGCCATCCCGGTCGCCAACAGCACGGCGGCGCGGCGGGCAGCCGGGCTTGCGGGCTCCGGCAGCGCGAGGGGCGGCGGCCCGACCTCGGTGAGCTCGGCGACGAGGAGGGTGGCCAGCGCCGACTCGAGCGGGTCCCTTCGGTCGAGCACGCCGATCTCCGTCGCCCGTTCGACGAGCTCTCGCAGCAACGCGGAGACCGGCATCGCGCCTGCGGTCGTCGGCAGGCCGTCCGCGCCGCGCGCACCACCGCCCGTGCCGACGCGGGTGTCGCCGCCCGCGCCACCGTCCGCGCCACCGTCCGCGCCACCGTCCGCGCGCAGGTACACCACCCGCAGGGCGGTGGGGCCTGCGAACCGGATCGCGTGCCGAACGCCCGCGGGCATCCACACCGCCCAGGTCGGTGGGGCGATCCACGTGCGGGCGTCCGACCGCACGATCGCGACGCCGGACCGGACGTGCACGAGCTGGTGCCACTCGTGCGCGTGTTCGCCGATCGCTCCGGCGAGGTCCGCGGCCGACGTGCGCACCACGAGATGCGGCTCGTCCACCACGGTGCGACGTTTTCGCGACATCAGTCGGCAGAATAGCGTGATTGTGCCGCGGCCCGGCCCGTCGCTACCGTCGCCTCGTGCCCAACAACCTCGCGTCCTTCGCCATCCACGTCGACGACGTCGACCGCGCACGACGGTTCTACGAGGCCGTCTTCGGCTGGGACTTCGAGCCGTGGGGCCCACCCGGCTTCTACCTCGTCCACACCGGCACCGAGGAGGACCCGGGGATCCAGGGCCTCATGCACGCGCGCGCAGAGCCGCGCACCGGCACCGGCCTGAACGGCATCGAGCCCACCTTCGCCGTCGACGACGTCGACGCCATCGCCAAGGCCGTCGAGGCCCACGGCGGAAAGGTCATCTTCCCGAAGACGGTGATCCCGACCGTCGGCGCGCTCATCCGGTTCCTCGATCCCGAGGGCAACGACATCGGCGCGATGCAGTACGACACCCCGCCGCACACCTGATCGTCAGCCGAAGCGGTACGGGGGCAGGCCGCGCGCGCCCACGTCGGCCACGAACAGGTGGCCCGACCACGGCTCGGCCGCCGATCGCCCCGGCGTGTAGGACTCCTGCGAGGTCGTGATGACGAGCGTCGCCAGCTCCGGCCCGGCGAAGGTGCAGCAGCTCACCTGGGCCGCGTCCACCGCCACCGTCGCCAGCACCTCGCCGTCCGGCGCGAAGCACCCCACGGCCGCGCCGCCCCACAGCGCGACCCACAGCCTGCCGTCGGCGTCGATCGTCAGCCCGTCCGGAAAGCCCAGCTCGGCGGGCACGGCGAACGCCGGGCGCCGGTCGGTCACGCTCCCGTCCGGGGTGACGGTGAGCAGGTCGACCCGCCGGGTCGGGGTGTCGACGTAGTACACGTGCTCCGCGTCGCGCCAGGCCAGGCCGTTGGAGATCGTCACGCCGGTGAGCGCGCGGCGGCACGTGCCGTCCGGCGCCAAGCGGTACAGGGTGGCCGCACCTTCGGTCCCGTCGAGGCTCATGCTGCCCGCCCAGAACCCGCCGTATGGATCGCACTTGCCGTCGTTCATGCGCGTGACGGCGCCGCGCTCGGGTTCGACGATCGGCGCGACCTGCCCGGACCGGTCGAGGGCGGCGAACCCGTGGCGGCTCGCGACCACCCACCCGTCGGCGGGATCGCGGCGCGCGACGACGGCGCCGACGACGTCGCCGGTGGCGTAGCTCCGCACGTCGCGGAGCTCGGGTCCGAGCCGGGCGACGTTGACCAGTCCGGCGGAGATGTCCACCCAGAGCAGCTCGTCGGTGAGCGGGTCGTACACCGGGCCCTCGGCGTGCTCCGATCGCATCCCGAGGAGCGGCCGCGCGAGGATAGGCCTGATCGCCACGACGCGCATACTCTCAGGCGATGCGCTCACAGCACTGGTATGCCGGTGACGACCGCGACGGCTTCATCCACCGCGCCTGGATGCGCCGCGGCCTGCCCGACCACGCGTTCGACGGGCGGCCGCAGATCGTCATCTGCAACACCTGGTCGGACCTCACGCCCTGCAACAGCCACTTCCGCGAGATCGCCGAGCACGTCAAGCGCGGGGTGTGGGAGGCGGGCGGGGTGCCGCTGGAGCTGCCGGTGCCATCCTTGGGCGAGACCCTCCTGCGGCCCACGGCGATGTTCTTCCGCGACCTCGCCGCCATGGTGGTCGAGGAGCTCATCCGGGCCAACCCGGTCGACGGGGTCGTGCTGCTCGGCGGCTGCGACAAGACCGTGCCGTCGCTGCTGATGGGCGCCGCGTCGGTCGACCTGCCGACGCTCATGGTCACCGGCGGCCCGATGCTCAACGGACGGTGGAACGGCAGGCTCCTGGGCTGCGGCACCGGCGTCTGGGAGATGAGCGAGGACGTCCGCGCCGGGCGGATGGGCCGCGCCGACCTGCGCCGCGCCGAGTCGGCGATGATCCGCAGCCGCGGCCACTGCAACACCATGGGCACCGCCTCGACCATGGCGTGCGTCGCCGAGGCGCTGGGCATGACGCTGCCGGGCAACGCGGGCCTGCCCGCAGCGGACAGCCGCCTGCTGGCGCTCTCGCACGCGGCGGGCAACCGCATCGTCGCGATGGTCGCCGAAGACCTCTGTCCGAGCGCGATCCTCACGGCCGCGGCGATCCGCAACGCCGTACGGGCGGTCGCCGCGGTCGGCGGCTCGACCAACGCCGCCGTGCACCTGCTGGCGATCGCCCGCCGGGTCGGCGCGCCCGTCACGCTCGACGACATCGACACGGCAGGCCGCGGCATCCCGCTGCTGGCCGACATCCAGCCCGCCGGGGCGTACCTGATGGAGGACTTCTACGGCGCGGGCGGCCTGGACGCCGTACTCGGGCAGATCCGCGAGCACCTGGAGCCGACCCGGACCGTCGCGGGTGGCCTGCTCACCGAGCAGGTCTCCGGCCTGCCGCCGACCGATCTGGAGGTCATCCGGACCGCCGATGCGCCGATCTCGCCGGAGGCAGGCCTCGCCGTCCTGCGCGGCAACCTCGCCCCGGACGGCGCGGTGATCAAGCCCGCCGCCGCGACCCCGGAGCTGATGCGCCACCGCGGCCGGGCCGTGGTGTTCGAGGGCGTCGAGGACCTGCACGCGCGGCTGGACGATCCCGCGCTCGACGTCACCGCCGACGACGTGCTCGTGCTGCGCGGCTGCGGCCCGCGCGGCTACCCGGGGCTGCCCGAGGTCGGGAACATGCCGCTGCCCCGAAAGCTGTTGGAGAACGGCGTGCGCGACATGGTCCGCATCAGCGACGCCCGGATGAGCGGCACCGCGTTCGGGACGGTCGTGCTGCACGTCGCCCCCGAGTCCGCGGCGGGCGGCCCGCTCGGGTTGGTGCGCACCGGTGACCCGATTGCGCTCGACGTCGAGGCCCGCACGCTGCACCTCGACGTTCCCGAGGCCGAGCTCGCGCAGCGGGAGCACATCACAGCCGCCGCCCCGCCCGCGACCGGCGGTTGGGAGCAGCTCTACCGCGAGCACGTCGAGCAGGCCGACCGCGGCGCGGGACTCGATTTCCTCGCGGGGATCCGCGGCTCGGCCGTCGCCCGCGAGTCGCACTGACCCGTTACCTTTCGACGCGCCCGTACGTCATCGTGGTCATGATGGCCAGCACCGACCAGCACGCTCAGACCCTCGCCTTCCAGGGCACCGCCAACCGCGTGGTGCGCACCCTTCTCCGCACGCCGCTGCTCGCCCGCGTCGTCGGCGCCCGGCTGCTCACCGTCTACGTCGTGGGCCGCAAGACCGGCAGGAGCTACGCCGTCCCCATCGCGTACTGCCGCCACGAGGGCGTACTGATGTTCGCGACCGAGTTCCGCTGGGCACGCAACCTGCGCACCGGCGAGCCCGTCGAGATCCGCCTCAAGGGCAGACGGCGGACAGCAGACGTCACCGTCACCAGCGACGAAGCGGGCGTGGTCGCCGACTACGGCGTCCTCGCCCGCGACAACCACCAGTTCGCCCGGTTCAACCGCATCGCGTTGGACGCCGCGGGCGAGCCCGATCCGGCCGACCTGCACCGCTGCTGGGCGGCGGGCGGCCGGAGCGTGCGTCTCACGCCGCGCTGAGCGACGCTCGGGGATCATCTCCGGGCATGACGGACGCGTTCGGCACGGGGCCGGTGCGGCTCGCCTGCGGCAGCGGGCTTTCGGCGCCGCAGCAGGACATGGACCTGTCCCGGGCTGCTCTCACCGACCTCGGCCAGGGCGCCGACGGACTGCTGCGGGTCCACCGCCCGCGACCGACCGCCGCGTTCAGCAGACGCGACTCGCTCGCCCCCGGCTTCTCCGACGCTTCGTCCGCGGCTTCCGATCACGGGTTCGCGCCTGTGATACGGCCCGCGGGGGGACGGCTCGCGGCCTACCACCGCGAGGCGCTGGTGCTGGACCTCGCCGCCCCGCATCCCACGCCGCACGCCGCGCACCGCGAGCGCTTCGCGGTGGCGGCCGCGGCGCTGGCCGACGGGCTGCGCGCGCTGGGGGCGGACGCCCGCCCGGGCGCGGTGCCCGGCGAGTACTGCCCCGGCGAGTTCAGCGTGAACGCCCGCGGCGCGACGAAGCTGGTCGGCACCGCCCAGCGGCTCACCAAGCACGGCTACCTGTTCAGCGCGGTCGTGCTGGTCGGTGACCCCGAACCGGTGCGCGCGGTGCTCGCGGCCACCTATCCGCTGCTGGGCCTGGACTGGGACCCGGCGACGGTGGGGTCGGTCGCCGACGAGGTGCCCGGCATCACCGTCGCGGAGGTGGCAGAGGTGCTCGTCCCCAGTTTGCTGGGCTTGATCGCGTCGAGCCCGACGTTGCCGGTGATCGAACCCCCGGAACGTCCGGCTCGCCCGGCCGACGTGAGCGGAACTACGACCGGGCCGCGATGAGCGCGAGGACATCGGCGCGCAGTCGTGCCGCGTCGGTCGTCTCCGGCGCCCGGGGCGCCCCGATCCGCACCTCCATCGGCGCGCGCCGCACCCGGCCGTGCTTGGGCAGGACGTCGCGGGTGCCCAGCACCGCGACCGGCACCAGCGCCACCCCGCAGTCGGCGGCCAGCCGCACGGCGCCGGAGTGGAACGGCCCGACCCGCCCGTCGGTGCTGCGGGTGCCCTCCGGGTAGACGACCACCGTGCGGCCCGCGTCCAGGGCCTGCCGCGCGGCCGCCAGCAACGCCCCGTATGCGCCGTGCTCGCCCCGACGGACCGGCAGGATCCCGGCCAACCCGCTCGCCACGGCGCGCCGGACGGGCACGTCGAACCAGTAATCGGCGGCCGCGGCGAACACCGGCCGGGCCGCGGGCGGCAACGCGGCGAGCAGCGCCGCCGTGTCGGCGTGCGAACCGTGGTTGGCCACCACGACGTACGCCTTCTGACGGGGCAGCTCGCCGGACACCGTCAGACCCCCGAGCGCCCGGCACACCGCCCGCCAGATCAGCGACCGCATCCGGCTCGCCCATGCGCCCGCCCGGGCCGGGTGGCGCAGGGCCAGGGCGGTCACGACAACACCGCGGCGAGCGGGAGGATCAGCAGCAGGGAGTCGACCCGGTCGAGGAGGCCGCCGAAGCCCGGCAGCCACGCGCCCGCGTCCTTCACCCCGGCCTGGCGCTTGACCATGGACTCCAGCAGGTCGCCGAGCACTCCCCCGACGGCCACTGCGGCGACCAGCCCCGCCGTGAGGGTGCCCAGCAGGGTGAGCACGGCGACCGCTCCGAGCACCGCGCCGACCAGGCCGCCGACGGTCTTGTTCGGGCTGAGCGGCGACAGCGGCAGGCGCGCCCAGCCGAACCGCCGCAGGCCGCGCCCGCCACACCAGGCCGCGACGTCGGTGGCCGCCGCGGCGAAGCAGACGAGGAACGCGTTCTCCCAGAGCACCACGAGGTGCGCGAGCGACCAGCAGATCCAGATCGATCCGAACGCGGTGAACGCGGCCCGGCGAATGCCGCCATCGACGTCCCCGGACAGCACCGGGGGCAACGCGCAGAGCAGCGCGGCGAGCGGGGCCAGGTCCAGCAGATCGGGCGCGAGCCACGCCACCAGCGGATAGGTGATGGCCAACACCAGCAGCAGCGCGGTGTCGATCCGGGCGAGCCGCGCGTACTCCAGCACGGCGAGCACGGCGAGCGCCGCGGCCAGCGCGGCCGTCGGGCCGCGCCCGTACCAGATCGGCAGCCCGACCACCGGCACGATCAGCGCCCACGTCGTCCACCGGGTGATCAGCTCCCGCTTGCGGGACACGAAGACGGCGATCCCGGACAGCGCGAGCAGCGCCAGCGTGACCCAGAGGAAGAACACCGCGCGCCCGGCCAGGTGCACGCGAGATCGGGCCCCAGTCGAGGTCGATGCGGCCGGTCCGGTCGAAGCTCATCGGGTCAGCTCCCGGTGCGCCGCGACCAGTCGCACGACGGCGGTGATCACGCTGCCGACGACGACGATCCCGCACACCACCGGCAGGGCTGCGGGCCACGCGGTGGCCACCACGACCAGCGCGCACCGCTCGGTCTTGCCCACCGGGCCGCCGTTGCGCCGCGTGCCGCCCGCCCCCGCCGCCGCCAGCGACGCGAACGTCGGCAGCGTGGCGGCCACGGCCGCGGCGGCCACCAGCACGACCGACCCGCCCGTGGCCGCGGCGAGCACGCCGAGACCGGCGAAGACGATCAGGTCCGACGCCCGGTCGCCCGCCTCGTTGAGCACGAACCCCCACGGCCGCGCGACACCGCGGGCCCGGGCCACCGCGCCGTCCAAGTTGGCCCCGGCCAACCGGGCGGCCAGCGCGACCAGCGCGCCCGGCCACCAGCCCTGCGCGACGCACACGGCCGCGACGCCCGCCGCGACCACGCCTGCGACCGTGAACACGTCCGGCGTGATCCGCCGCGCCACCGCCAGGTCGACGAGGCGCGCCAACCTGCGCGTGTACCAGGGTTTCACCGCGTAGAGCCCGTTCATGCCGTCAGTTCACCGGGCGGCCGGCCTCCGCGGATCCGCGGAACTACGCAGTCGGCGCCGCCTCGCGGACGTCCTGGTCCTTGGCCACCGGCACACCGTGGCGTAGCCGTCGGAAGGAGCACAGCGTGCCCGCCGTCGACGTGGTGTTCGCCGGGGTGCCCGTCCGCGACTTCGGCGCGGCCCACACCTGGTACTCCACCTTCTTCGGCAGGCCGCCCGACGTCGTGGCGCACGAACGCGAGGTGATGTGGCGCTGCGCGGACCCGGCGTGGCTCTACGTCGTCCACGACGAGCGACGCGCGGGGAACGCCCTGGTCGCGCTGCTGGTGGCCGAGCTCGACGCCGCGGTCGCCGAGCTCGCCGAGCGCGGGATCACCGGCCGGGCCACGCGGGAGGGCGACTCGGCCCGCAAGGTCTCGTTCACCGATCCCGACGGCAACGAGATCAGCCTCATCTCGTTATCCACATAGTGGAATAACATTCTCAATCTCTGATACCGGGGCGTACCGTCGCCGCATGGCCGTCACCGCGCAGCAGACATCCGGCCGCCGCTGGGTGGTGCTCGCGATCGGCGTGCTCGCCCAGACCTCCGCCTGCGCCTTCATCTACGGGGTGCCGTTCCTGGTGCCCGACCTGCGCGACACGCTCGGCCTCTCGCTGGCCGCGGTCGGCGCCTACGTCGCCGCGCCGACCACGGGCCTGCTCGCCACGCTGATCGCCTGGGGCGCGGCGGCCGACCGGTTCGGCGAGCGGAAGGTCATGGCGTCGGGCCTGCTGCTGGCGGCGCTCGCGGTCGGCGGCGTGGCGCTCACCCCCGGTCTCGGGCACGGCGGCGTGCTCGCCCTGCTCGCCGCGGGCGGTGCCGCCGCGGCCAGCGTGTTCGCCGCGAGCGGCCGAATGATCATGGGTTGGTTCGCGCGGACCGAGCGCGGGCTCGCCATGGGGATCCGGCAGACCGCGCAGCCGCTCGGCGTCGCGGTGGCCGGGCTGGTGCTGCCCGGGCTGGCCCAGCGGACCGGGGCGTTCGGCGCACTCGTGGTGCCCGCGGCGCTCTGCTTGCTCGCGGCGCTGCTGGTGATCGGCGTAGCCCCTGACCCGGTGCGGCCGCCGCGGGTCGCGGGCGCGCACACCGGCTCGCCCTACCGCACCCCGGTGCTGTGGCGGCTGCACGCGGCCAGCGCCATGCTCGTGGTGCCGCAGTTCGCGGTCAGCGCGTTCGCCACCGAGTACCTCGTCCGCCAGCAGGGGTGGAGCACCACCGGGGCGGGCGCGTTCGTCGCGGCGATCCAGATCGCGGGCGCGGTGTCGCGCATCGGCTCCGGGGTGTGGTCGGACCGCGTGGGCTCCCGGCTGCGCCCGATGCGCCAACTCGCGGTCGGCGCCGCGCTGGTGCTGCTCACGTTCGCCCTCGGCGACGCCGTCGCGCCGTGGCTGGCGGTCGCCGCGCTCGCCGTCGGCGGGATCGTCACGGTGGCCGACAACGGGTTGGCGTTCACCGCCGTCGCCGAGATCGCCGGACCCGCGTGGTCGGGGCGGGCGCTGGGCGTGCAGAACACCGGGCAGAACGTCGTCGCGTCGCTCACCCCGATCGCGCTCGGCGCCCTCGTGGGGGCGGCGGGCTACGCCGTCGGGTTCGCCGTGGCCGCCGTCGCGCCGATCGCCGCGATCGGCCTCACTCCCGTCCGTGACGAGCCGGAAGCGAGCTGGTAGCCGCCCCACGCCGATGTGCGTTCTGCGGCTGTCGGTCGGCACGCAGCGGCTGGCCACGTGTGATCTGGGCAACAAGGCTGGGCCCGGACGGGTGACTCGGTCAGGGAGGAGCCGGCGTGGCGGGACCGCTCTCCGGTATCAGGGTCGTCGAACTGGGCCAGGTGATCGCAGGCCCCTTCTGCGCCCAGTTGCTCGGCGACCTCGGCGCGGACGTCGTCAAGGTCGAGCCGCCCGGCAAAGGCGACGTGCTGCGCCAATGGGGCCACGCGGATGTCACCGGCGATTCGCTGTGGTGGAGCGTCGCGGGCCGCAACAAGCGCAGCATCACCGTCGACCTGCGCACCCCGGGCGGCCAGCAGCTCGTCCGCGACCTCGTCGCGCATGCCGACATCCTCGTCGAGAACTTCCGCCCCGGAACCCTGGAGGGCTGGGGCCTCGGCTGGGAGGACCTCTCCGCCGTACGCCCCGAGCTGATCATGGTGCGGATCAGCGGGTTCGGCCAGACCGGCCCGTACGCGCGCCGGGCCGGGTACGCCTCGATCGGCGAGGCGATGGGTGGCCTGCGCGCGCTCACCGGCTATCCGGACCTGCCGCCCGATCCGGGTGGGCATCTCGATCGGCGACTCGCTCACCGGCATGTTCGGCGCACTGGGCGCCCTCGCCGCGCTGGAGGCGCGCCGCAACACCGGACGCGGCCAGGTCGTCGACGCGAGCATCTTCGAGTCGGTGCTGGCGGTGACCGAGTCGCTCGTCGTGGAGTGGTGTGCGCGGGGCACCGTGCGCGAGCGGACCGGCCCGACGCTGCCGGGCATCGCGCCGAGCAACGTCTACCCGACCAGCGACGGCCAGCTGCTCATCGCCGCCAACCAGGACTCGGTGTTCCGCAGGCTCGTGGACGTGATGGGCATGCCCGAGCTGGCCGACGACCCGCGCTTCGTGGACCACCGCGCCCGCGGCCGGAACATGCACGCGATCGACACGATCATCGCGGGCTGGACGGAACGCTTCGCGGCCGCCGAACTGCTCGACAAGCTGCACGCCGCCGGGGTGCCCGCCGGCCTGGTCTACGAGCCCAAGGACATGCTCGCCGACCCGCACTTCACCGCCCGCAGCTCGATCCAGACGGTCAAGGACGGACGGCACGGCGAGCTGACGATGCAGGCCGTGCGTCCCGCGGCTGTCGGAAACCCCCGGGGACATCCGCTGGGCGGGCCAGGCGCTCGGCGCCGACACCGAAGCCGTGCTCACCGGCTGCTCGGGCTCACGGCCGACGCCGTGGCGGCCCTGCGCGACGACGGCGTTGTCGGAAAGGAGGCACGTCCATGACGCTGGCCGACCAGCAGGTGTTCCGCGACGTCATCGGGCGGTTCGCCAGCGGGGTCACGATCATCACGACGACGGTCGACGGCGCCCCGTTCGGCACCACGGCCAGCGCGGTGAGCTCGCTGTCGCTCGAACCGCCCATGGTGCTGATCTGCCTCAACAAGACGAGCGAGACCCAGGCCGCGATCCTCAAGGCGGGCCACTTCTGCGTCAACATCCTCGCCGACGGCCAGCAGGCCCTCGCCTACCAGTTCGCGGGCAAGGGCGACAAGTTCGCGGGCACCGCCTTCGAGCAGGGCATCGAGGGCATCCCGGTGCTGGGCGGCACGCTGGCGCACCTGGAGTGCCGGGTCGCGGAGACCGTCACCGGGGGCACCCACACCGTCTTCCTCGCCCACGTCGCCGTCGCCGCGGGCCACGAGGGCGCGCCGCTCACCTACTTCCGCGGCCGCTTCGGCAGGCTGGAGAGCGTCCGCGAGGAGGAGGCGTACGCCGCGGTGCGGGCCTGGGTGCTCACCCGGCAGGTGCCGCTCGACCAGCCGTTGGAGCCCGCGGCGCTGGCCGCGTCGATGGACCTGGAGGCGACGCACGTCGCCTACGCACTGGTGCGGCTGGCGGGCGAGCACGTGGTGAGCCGCACCGCCGACGGCCGCTACCTGCCCATCCCGCTCACGGTGGAGCTCGCCGACCAGCTGTTCGGCGCCCGCTGCGTGATCGAGCTCGGCGTCGCCGACATCGCGGTGGGCCGCATCGCCGACGAGGACGTCGCCGTCCTCGACGGGTACGCGCAGCGGCTGGCCGCCATGATGACCGACGCCGCCGCGAGCCTGGACGAGTTCCTCGACACCAGCCACAGCTACCACCTGCACTTCGTGGGGCTGGGCGCCAGCCCGCAGCTGCGCGAGACCTACGCCGCGCTCGGCATCTCGGTGCTCTGGCGGCGAACGCTCGCCGAGCAGGACTGGCGGGCGAAGTTCGACGTCACCCACCACGCCGCGCTCACCCAGGCCTGCCGCGACGGCGACGTCGCGCGCGCCCGCGAGCTCATCGTCGAGCACACCGAGCAGGTACGCGGGCTCGTCCGCACCTTGATCGACCGGGCCGGCGGGGCCCTCTAGCACGGGAGAGAAACCATGCTCGAACGATTCCAGAACTACATCGGCGGGAAGTTCGTCGACGCGGGCGACGGGCGGACGTTCGACTCACTCGACCCCTACGCGGGTGCGGCGTGGGCGGCGATCCCGGAGGGCAGCACCGAGGACATCGACCACGCCGTCGCCGCCGCCCGCAGCGCGCTTTCGGGCGAGTGGGGCAAGATGACCGGCTTCCAGCGCGCGGCGCTGATGCGCAGGCTCGCCGACCTGATCACGGAGAACGCCGAGCGGCTGGCCAAGGTCGAGGTGCGCGACAACGGCAAGCTCTACCGCGAGATGATCGGCCAGCTGCAGGGGCTGGGCGCCTGGTACCAGTACTTCGCGGGCCACGCCGACAAGATCGAGGGCCGGGTCATCCCGACCGACAAGCCCAACTACTTCTGCTTCACCCGCCGCGAGCCGGTCGGCGTGGTCGGCGCGATCACGCCGTGGAACTCCCCGCTGCTGCTGATGACGTTCAAGCTCGCGCCCGGCCTCGCCGCGGGCTGCACGTTCGTGGTCAAGCCGTCCGAGCACTCCCCCGCGTCGACGCTCGCGTTCGCGCAGGTGCTGCACGAGGCGGGGTTCCCGGACGGCGTGTTCAACGTCGTCGCGGGCTCGAGCCGCGAGCTCGGCGCCGCCCTCGCCGGGCACAAGGGCGTCGACAAGGTCGCGTTCACCGGCTCGACCGCGACGGGCCGCGCGGTGGCCCACGCCGCCGCGGACAACGTCAACCGGGTCACGCTCGAACTCGGCGGCAAGTCCCCGCAGATCGTCTTCGAGGACGCCGACCTGCCCGCCGCGGCCAACGGGATCATCGCGGGCGTCTTCGCCGCCACGGGCCAGACGTGCATGGCGGGTCGCGCGTGATCGTGCACGAGAGCGTCCACGACGAGCTGGTGCGCCTCGTCGCCGAGCGCGCGAACGCGATCAAGCTCGGGGACCCGAACGACCCCGAGACCGAGATGGGCCCGATCGCGAACCAGCCGCAGTACGAGAAGGTGCTCGGCTACCTCGACACCGCCAAGAAGGAGGGCGCCACCGCGGCGTGCGGTGGCGCGGCGGCGAGCGACATCGGCGGGTTCTTCGTCAAGCCGACGCTGTTCACCGGCGCAGGGGCCGAGGACACCGTCGTGCGCGAAGAGGTGTTCGGACCGGTGACGGTGGCGCTCACGTTCCGCACCGAGGAGGAGGCGCTCAAGCTCGCCAACGACACCCCGTACGGGCTCGCGGGCTCCGTCTGGACCCGCGACGTGCAACGGGCGCACCGGGTGGCCGCCGAGCTGCGCGCGGGCACCGTGTGGATCAACGCCTATCGCGTGCTCGGCCCCTACGCGCCGTTCGGCGGATTCGGGCAGAGCGGGCTCGGCCGGGAGAACGGCGCCGACGCCCTCAACGAGTACACCGAGGTCAAGTCCGTGTGGGTGGAGCTCACCGGCGCGACCCGCGACCCCTTCAAGCTGGGCTGAGGAACAACGGAGGACACGTCATGCCGCTCGATCTGAACCCCACCGCTCCCCGCCCGGAGAACGAGACCAAGCCGCTGGTCCCGCGGGAGCAGACCAACCCGATGTTCAACGACCAGAAGATGAAGCTCGGCCTCTTCGGCACGAACTGCTCGTACGGGTTGATCATGTCGCACGCCCCGACGACCTACGAGGCCACCTGGGAGCACACCAAGGAGATCGCGCAGCGGGCCGACGCGCTCGGCTTCGAGGCGCTGGTCCCGATCGCGCGCTGGCGCGGCTTCGGCGGCACCACCAACTTCAACGGCAACTGCTTCGAGACCTACACCTGGGCGGCGGGCCTGGCCGAGGCGACGGAGAACATCGCCATCTTCGCCACGTCCCACCTGCCGACGGTGCACCCGATCGTCGCCGCCAAGGCCGCCGTCACGATCGACCACATCTCGGGCGGGCGCTTCGGGCTCAACCTGGTGATGGGCTGGTTCAGCCCCGAGATGGACATGTTCCACGGCGAGCAGCGCCAGCACGACGAGCGCTACGTGTTCGGCCAGGAGTGGATCGACCTGGTCAAGAGGCTGTGGAGCGAGGAAGGCTCCTTCGACGCGACAGGCTCGTTCTTCGAGGGCGAGAACCTGGAGGCCTACCCGAAGCCGCACCAGGCGCCGCACCCGGTGCTGATCAACGCGGGCAACTCGCCGTCGGGCGTCGAGTTCTCCGCGCGCAACGTCGACATCAACTTCGCGTCGCTGGACACGCTGGAGAACATGGCGACCTACACGAAGACGCTGCAGCCAAGGCCCACGACGAGTACAACCGCGACATCTCGACGATGACCTACGGTCTGGTCGTCGTCCGCGACACCGAGAAGGAGGCCAAGGACGCCTTCCAGTCGGTGATCGACCACGGCGACTGGGACGCGGCGGGCAACGTCATGAAGGTCGCGGGCATGGAGAGCCAGTCGTTCAACGAGCAGATCAAGCAGTTCCAGGAGCGGTTCATCGCCGGGTGGGCGGGCTACCCGGTGGTCGGAACGCCCGAGCAGGTCGTCGAGGAGCTGGGGCGGCTCAACGAGGCGGGCATGGAAGGCATGATCATGGGCTTCGTTGACTACAACGAGGAGATGAAGTACTTCGGTGAGAAGGTTCTGCCGTTGATGAAGGAAGCCGGGCTGCGCCACTAGCCAACGGAGGTCGTCATGCTCGTCGTCGGGGTGGTGGGGTCGCCGAACGCGGGTGGGCGCACCCGGGTGGCGGTGGACGCCGTGCTGGCCGGGGCGGTCGCCGAGGGCGCCGACGCCCGGGTGCACGAGCTGGCCGACACCGCCGTCCCCGACGTGATCGCGGCGATGGGCGAGGCGGACGCCGTGGTGTTCGGCTCGCCCACCTACCGCGCCGACATCGCCGCGCAGCTCAAGGGCCTGCTCGACCAGACGCCGCGCGGAGCGGCGTACGAGTCGGGCGACCCGCTGCGCGGCACCGTCTGCGCGACCGTGCTCACCGGCGCGAGCGACCACCACTTCCTCGCGGTCGAGAAGGTCCGCGGGATCCTGGGCGGCTTCTTCGGCGTCCAGATCCTCTCGCCCGGCCTCTACTTCCCGTCGGCGGCCTTCACCGAGGACAAGACGGGGCTTGGTCGACGAGATGCGGCAGCTCGCCGAGCTGCACGGGCGCGCGCTGGTCGAGCTGACGGCCGCGGTCCGGTCGTCGAAGTGGCTGCGCGACCTGCGGCCGCTGGTGCTGATGAGCGACATCACGATCGTCGAGGTCAGCCCGCGCGACGGGCTGCAGAACGAGGCGGAGATCCTGTCGACCGACGCGAAGGTCGACCTGATCACCCGCCTGGTCGACGCGGGCGCGCGGCGCATCGAGGCCGTCTCGTTCGCCCATCCGAAGCTCGTGCCGACGATGGCCGACGCCGAGGCCGTGATGGAGCGGGTCCCGCGCCGCCAGGGCGTCTCCTACGCGGGGCTGATCCTCAACCGGAAGGGCCTCGACCGGGCGGTCGGGACGGGCGTCGACGAGGTCAACGTCGTCGTCTGCGTGAGCGACACCTTCTCCGGGCCGCAACCAGAACGTCACGGCCGACGAGGCGATGCGGATGGCGGGCGACGTCGTCGACGACGCGCGCGGTCGAGGGGCCTCTACACCACGATCACGCTGGCGACCTCGTTCGGCTGCCCGTTCGAGGGCGAGGTCGACCCGGCGCGGGTGGCGGAGTTCGCCCGCCGGTCGGCCGACTCCGGAGCGCAGGAGCTGTGCCTCGCCGACACCGTCGGGGTCGGGGCGCCGAGCCAGGTCGCCGACCTGACGGCGCGGATGCGCGACCTGCTCGGCGGACGCGGCGCCGCGGCTGCGCTTCCACTTCCACAACACCCGCAACACCGGGTTCGCCAACGCCTACGCCGCGGTCGTCGAGGGTGTCGACGTGCTCGACGCCAGCGCGGGCGGCATCGGCGGCTGCCCGTTCGCGCCGAAGGCCACGGGCAACATCGCCACCGACGACCTCGTCTACATGCTCGAGCGGATGGGGCACCGGACGGGGATCGACCTCACGACGCTCCTGCCCACGGCGGCGTTCCTCGGCGAGCAGCTCGGCCACGAGGTGCCCGCACTGCTGCCGCGGGCGGGCGTGTTCCCCTGACCCCCGTAGAGAGGAAATCCTGGTGGCCGAACACATCTACCGCATCGCCGAGATCGTGGGCACGTCGCCCAACGGAGTCGACGACGCGATCCGCAACGCGGTGACCCGCGCGAACCAGACGCTGCGCAACATCGACTGGTTCGAGATGACCGAGATCCGCGGCCATCTGGCCGACGGCCAGGTCGCCGACTGGCAGGTCACCGTCAAGATCGGCTTCCGGCTCGACGACGACGCCGAGTAGCTCCTGACCCTCGCCGCCGGGCTGCACACCGCAGCCCGGCGGCGTTGTCCTGCCGTCTTCCGGACGGTAATCGCATGCGATTATGGCTCAAATCACGGTTCTTGACGGCTTGACGGCGCGAATTGCATGCGATATGCTGCCGTCGAGGCAAAGGGGCTGGTCGTGGCGCTGCAGACGACGAACGGTGGCGAGGCGGCGCACACCCGCGTCGCCTACGAGGCGCTCCGGGAGCGGATCGCGTCCGGCGGCCTCGGCCCCGGCACCTGGCTGCGCGAGCACCCCGTCGCCACCTCCCTCGGCCTGTCCCGCACACCGGTGCGGGAGGCGCTGCGGCTGCTGGCCGCCGAGGGCGTCGTCGAGCTCGTGCACAACCGCGGCGCCCGGGTGGTCAGCTGGACACCCGACGACATCGACGAGGCCTACCGGCTCCGCGCGTTGATCGAGGGCTACGGGGCGGGGCTCGCGGCGCGCCGCGCCGACGCCGCGTGCGTCGCCGAGCTCCGCGCGCTGCAGGAGCGCTACGAGCGCGCACTGGACGAGCACGACCCGACGGTGGCAGCGTCGGCGCAGTGCAACGACGACTTCCACGCCGCCGTCCTCGCCGCGTCCGGCAGCACCCGGCTGCCGATGCTGGTGGCGATGGTGTCGAGCGCGCCGCTCGTCCGCCACGTGCTGCAGTCCTATGACGACGACGACCGACGGCGCAGCGTCGTGGCGCACCGGGACGTCATCACCGCCATCGCGAACGCCGACGAGGCCCTGGCCACGTCGGCGATGAGCAGCCACATCCTGGCCGCTCGCTACTCCGCACTCCGCGCTTAGCCCCAGACCCCGGCCAAACGGAGGACACGGTCATGGACGACCGGCGTCACACGCTGCGCAATTTCCCGGTGTTGGCGACGACCAGCGTGGACGAGGCGCGGGACGCCGTGACCGACGTCTACCTCCCGCACGCCCTGCGGGCCGAGAACGGCGTCTTGCGGATGCGGCTCAACGCCGCCCGCCAGCGGCGCTTCACGCTCGGCTTCCTGGCCTACGGCGCGCACGCCGAGCTGGGGATGCCGCCCACCGAGACCACCTACCACGTCAACCTCACCACGCGCGGCAAGACGTTCGCCGAGCGCGGCGACGGCACGCGGGCGGTCACGGCGGCGCGGACCAGCGGGGTCGTGCTGCTGCCCGACCAGTTCAACACCGTCCGCTGGACCCACGACGCCGAGCAGCTCATCCTCAAGATCCCGCGCACGCGGCTGGAGTCGCACCTCGGCCGACCTCGTCGGACGGCCCGTCGCCGGGCCCATCGACTTCACGTTCGGCTTCACCACGGCGACGGCGCGCGGCCGGAGCCTGCTCGCGGCCGTCGAGTTCCTGGCGCGGGAGCTGGACCGGCCGGGCGGCATCGCGGAGACCCCGCTCGCCCGCGAGCAGCTGGAGGCGTTCGTGATGACGCAGGTGCTGCTGGCCGTCCCCAACTCCTACAGCGACCTGCTCGAGGGCTACGTGTCGCGGGCCCGCCCGTCGCGGCTCTCGGCCGTGCTGACCCACATGGAGAACCACGCCGACCAGCCGCTCACCCCCGGCGAGCTGGCCAAGGTGGGGTGCATGAGCGTCCGCTCGCTGCACGCGACCTTCCGGCACGAGCTCGGCCGGTCGCCGATGGCGCACCTGCGACGGATCCGCCTGGACCACGTCCACGCCGAGCTGCTCCGCGCCGACCACCCGAACGTCCGGATCAGCGACATCGCCATGCGCTGGGGCTTCTACCACCCGAGCCGGTTCGCGCGGCAGTACCAGGAGCGGTTCGGCGAGCTCCCGTCCGACACCGCCCGCCGCGGCGCGACCTGACCGGCGGCTACGGGGGATCCACCCAGATCGGCGACGACCAGGCCAGCTCGCCGTCCACCTGGAACGCCCGCGCGTAGTAGAAGGCAGGGGCGTCGAGCGGTTCGTCGTCGGTGAAGGCCACGTCGAGCGCGCGGGTGCCCAGCCCGAGCAGTGCCCCGACGGCGGACTGCAGCTGCAGCACGCCCGGCCCTTCGCCGTCGGCCACGAACGGGCCGACGGCGAGACGGGCGGCCAGCTCGCCCAGCCCGATCCGGATCTCCCGGCCGCCGCACACGAGGTCGAGCCGCGCGTCGTCCGGGCCGCAGACGCTCACCTCCACGCCGCCGCGCTGCGCCCCGTAGGGCTCACCGAAGCTGTGCGTCACGTGCCGCCACTCCACGGCGCGCTCGTCCATCGCCACGACCTCGGGGCCCACGTAGTCGGGCAGCACGAGAGCGCCGCCCGCGACCGTCAGCCGCCCGTCCCAGCGGGCCGTCGTGTCCGCCTGCCCCCACTCCACCCGGACGTCGACGCGGCGGTGGCCCGGCGGCAGCGGTGGCCTGCCGCCGACCGTGTGCACGATCCGGCCGTCGCGCACGATGTCGACCCGCGCCAGCTCGGTGTAGCCGCTCGCGTGCACGGTCAGCGGCCGGGGGCCCGACCACGCCGTCGCGCTGCCCATCAGGTGCGGACCGAGCCGGAGCACGGCGAGCACCCCGCGGGTGGTGGCGGCGCAGGTGCGGCGGGCGTACAGGCCGTCGAACACGTCGGCCCGGGAGAGGGAACGGGCGAGCACGGCCACGTAGCTCGCGCCGTGCCCGTGGTCGGAGGAGGCGATGAGGCCGAAGCGGTGCCCGCGCAACAGCCCGTCGAGCATGAACGTGCCGGTGGCGGTGCCGTCGGAGTACTGGCGGAAGCACACCTGCGACTCGTAGTTGCCCCGGCAGGCCTGGAACACCTCGACGAGCCGCGAGTAGCGGCGGTCGTGGAAGTCCCAGTCGTTGTGCACCATGGCCGAGCCCGGGTGGTGCGGGATCGTGATCGCCGGGAACGCCGGATGCGCCGCGAGCCCCCGCCACAGCCCGTCCGGGGTGGTGCTGCCCTCGGCGAAGGCGGAGAAGATCGGGGCGCCGCGGGCCACGTCGCCGTAGATGACGTTCTGGTGCCCGTGTTCGGCGGAGGTCCACTCGAACCCGTAGAGGGGCACGAACCGGCCGGGCACGTGCAGCAGGTCGGCGATCTTCTGGATGCTCCACCACTGGTAGGCGGTGGAGTTCTCGGCGTGGTCGGTGACGGCCCAGAAGTCGTACTCGTCGACGTCCCAGGCGTAGCGGTAGAAGTCCTCCAGCGAGGGTTCGTCGCCCGAGGTGCAGCGGCTGACGAGCGAGTGGCGGTGCAGATCGCCCCAGTACAGCCGGTAGCCGTCGAGCTCGACGGGGGCCCGGTCCGCGGCGACCCACCGCCGGGCCTCCCGCCGCTCCGCCGAGTGCACCGACGGCACGCGGGGGCCGTCGCGGGTGGCCGGGCCCGCCGACGCGAGGGTCGCCGTCACCACCTGGCCTGCGCCGTGCACGCCGTGCCAGATGACGGCGCCGTGGTGGTCGGCGAGGTAGGGGCACTCGCGGCCGCCGAAGCCCTCGGTCCAGTGCAGGGCGCGCTCCAGGCGCCCGTCGGACTGGGTGGCCACCACCACCCCGTCGGCGGCGGCGGCGAGCGACGGCTCCTCCAGCGTGGCGTCGGTGCCGCCGAACGTGACCGGCGCGCCCCACCCGTCGGGCCCGAGCACCTGCGCGGCGGCCTCCCAGTAGTAGGTCATCAGGGGCAGCTGGCGGTGGACCCGGTAGCCGACGACCAGGCCGCCGTCGGCCGTGGCGGCCAGCCGGGGCAGCGCCGACGGCACCACGTTCAGCCCGGGCGCCAGCGCACCGGGCGGCTCCACCAGCGCGTCCTCCTCGACGCCGACCACCCGCAGCGCGGCGCTCACCTCGGGCAGCAGCTCGGGCGGCACGCTGCGCCCGGGCTCCCGCATGCCCTCGGGGTCTTCGGCGTGCGTGCGGCGGGGGCGCAGGTGGGTGGGCCCGCTGCCGCCGTGGCCCTGCACGGTGACGACGTCGAACGCGCACCACAGCCGCCCGTCGGCGGTCGTGGCCAGGCTCGGGTGCAGCGCGTAGTCGCTGCCGCCGGTGAGCCGCCGGACCGTGCCCCCGCGCCGCACCGCCACGGCGTAGCGGCCCTCGACGTACTCGGTCCAGGCGTAGGCCACGCCGTCGGGGCAGAGCGCGAGGGTCGGGTCCCACACGTTGCCCGAAGCCCCGTCGCTCACCCGCTCGGTCGGCGTCCACCCGTCGTCGAAGCGGCGCGCGAAGATCGCGAACCGGCCGCCGTCGCGGCCCTGCCAACACACGTGCAGGCCGCTCCCGGTCGCGACGACCTCCTGGTTGAACGACGGGCCGTCGGTGTCGCTCACCGGCTCCGGCTCGCTCCACCGGCCGCCCGCGAAGCGGCTCGCCCACACCCCGACCGACCCGCCGACCGACCGGCCGAAGAGCAGCCACGGAACCCCGTCGCTGGTGACCGCGGCCGTCGGGCGGAACAGGTCCTCCGGCCCCGCGACCACGACCGCGACCCTGCCATCCACTTCGGCCACCAGCCGGTCGCCGCGGTCCTCCTGCCATTCCAGCCACGCGAGCACCGTCGTGTCCTCGTGGACGGCGACGGTCGGCCGGGCCGCCGTGTGGCTCTCCGGCCGGACCTCGGCGGTCACCCGGCGCTGGCCCGAGAGATGCGGCGCGCCGTCGAGCACCGCCGCCGCCTTGGCGAGCTGGGCCGGGATCTGGCCGTCGCCCTCGTCCACCCACATGTAGCGCAAGGGGTCGGGATCGAGCGCGGCGATGGTGTCGGTGACGTCGAGGTTGTCCCCGATCGCCGCCGCGAGCCGGTGGTTGAACGCCAGCACGAGGTCGAGATCGGCCCGCTGGCGGTCGGTGTACTCGCCGCGGTGGTGGTCGGCCGCGCACCCGTGCCCGTGCCCGTGCATGTCAGTTTCTCCCGCCCACCCAGGCCACTGGTTCCGTTGTCGGATGGATCATGCTTGCCGCGTCCACCCTTAGAACCCTTTCCAGACCGGCGGTCGCTTCTCGGCGAACGCCAGCGCGCCTTCCCGTTGGTCGGCCGACGCGTACAGCGCGGCGACCGTCGGGAACCCGCCCGTCGCGATCCGCCGCATCGCCTCGGCGAAGGTCAGCAGCCTGCTCTCGCGCTGCACCTCCTTGATCGCCGCGAACACCAGCGGCGGCCCCTCGGCCAGGCGCGCCGCCACGTCCAACACCCGTTCGGCGAGCCGGGCGGACGGGTGCACCTCGTTGACCAGCCCCCAGCGGTGGGCCTCGGCGGCGTCCATCCACCGGCCGGTGAGCAGCAGCTCCATCGCGACGTGGTGGGGCATGCGGGTGGGCAGGCGCAGCGTGGCCGCGTCGGCGAGCGTCCCGGCGTTGATCTCGGGAAGGGCGAACGTCGCCGTGTCCGACGCGTAGATCAGGTCGCAGGACAGCGCCAGCTCGAACCCGCCGCCGACGGCCATGCCCTCGACGAGCGCGATGACCGGCTTGTTCAGCCCCGGCAGCTCCTGGATGCCACCGAAACCGCCGACCCCGTAGTCGCCGTCGACGGCGTCGCCCGCCGCCGCGGCCTTGAGGTCCCACCCGGCGCAGAAGAACCGCTCACCCGCGGTGCGCAGCACGGCGACCCGCAGCGCGCGGTCGTCGCGGAAGGCCGCGAAGACGTTCCCCATCGTCCGCGACGTGGCGAGGTCGATCGCGTTGGCGGGCGGCCGGTCGAGCGTCACCTCCAGTACGGCGCCCAGCCGCCGCGTGCGCACGGCGCTCATGACGTGATCACCAACGCGTCGCAGGCCCAGGCGCCGTCGGTCGCGACGATCAGCGGGTTGATCTCCAGCTCGACCACCTCGGGCGTCGCCAGCACGAGCGCCGCCACCCGCTCGACGACGGCGACGGTGCCGCCCAGGTCGGCGGCGGGGCCGCCCCGGTAGCCGGTGAGCAGCGGGCCACAGCGCAGGCCGAGGAGGGCCTGGCGGATCTCGGCGGCGTCGACGGGCAGCAGCAGGTGGGCCACGTCGCGCACCAGCTCGGTCAGCACGCCGCCGACGCCCAGGCTGAGCACGGGCCCGAACACCGGGTCGCTCCGCACCCCGACCAGCAGCTCCACGATGCCGTCCGGCACCAGCCGCTCGACCAGGACCGCAGGACACGTGACCAACAGCTCGGCGGCGGCCGCGCGCACGTGCTCGGGGTCGAGCAGGCCGAGTCGGACGGCGTGCTGGTCGGTCTTGTGCGCGACGCCGAGCGCCTTCACCGCGACCGGGCCGCCCAGGTCGGCCGCGGCGACCACCGCGGCGCCCGGGCTCGCGCACACCGCCCCGGCCGGAACCGGCACCCCGTTGCTGCGGAGCAGCCGCTTCCCCGTCGCCTCGTTGAGCGCCGTCTCGCCGGGTCCGCGCCCGTCCGGTCCGGCGATGGGCGGCGCCACCGGACCGGCCCACGCCCGCCCGACGCCCGCCGCCGCCTCGACCGCCGCCATCGCGACCTCGGGCGGGGCGAGCACCGCGAGCCCGCGCCGCACCCACGCGGCCGCCCGTTCGCCGGTCAGGTTGGCGGCCATCGCCGCGACCAGCGCCCCCCGCGCGCCCGCCGCGGCGCAGGCGCGGGCGAACGCCTCGACGGCCAGCGCCCAGTCGTCGTCGGCGCAGCGGTCGGCGCGCGGCAGGTCGGCGAAGAGCAGGTGCAGGTCCGCCGGGCCGCGGACCATCGCGGTGAACGCCGCGGCCAGCGCGTCCGGCGCGCCCCAGACGTAGGTGTGGTAGTCGAGCGGGTTGGCCAGCGGCACCCGCTCGCCCAACGCCGCGCGCAGCTCCGCGCGCTGGGTGGCGGTCAGCTCCGCGAACCGCACCGCCGCGCCGTGGGCGGCGTCCGCGATCAACGCGGCCTCGCCACCTGAGCTCGACAGGGAGGTCAGCCGGGTGTCGAGCAGCGGGCCGCCGCAGTGCAGGAGGCACAGCGCGCCGAGCAGCGCGTCGACGGACCCGACCTGGCCGATCCCGTTGCGCCGCAGGAACTGTGCGGCCGTCGCGGCGTCGGTCGCCAGCGAGGCGGTGTGGGTGACGACGGCCGCCCGGGCCTGGACGCTGCGGCCCAGCACCAGCGCGACGAGCCCGACCCGACGGTGCCGGGCACGCAGCGCCAGGCCCTCCCACGCGCGCAGGTCCGCGAGCGACTCGACGATCATCCCGACGGCCGAGACCCGCTCCGAGTCCAGGAGGGCGGCGGCCACCGCGGCCACGCCGAGCCGGGCGGCGTTGCCGACGGTGACGACGGCGGCGAGGGGCAGCCCGCTGTCGGCCATCGTCACGCTGATGGCGATCGACGACGATTGGGACACCACGGCGACGCCGCGCTCCCCGGCGGCCAACCCCACCCCGCCGTGCTGGTCGGGCCAGATCAGCACGTGCTCGGCGTAGTTGACCAGCCCGTAGCAGTTCGGGCCGAGCAGCGGCATCACCCCCGCCGCCGCGACGAGCGCGTGCTGCCGCTCGGCACCGTGCGGGCCGGTCTCCGCGAAACCCGAGCTGTAGACGACGGCCCCGCCGCAGCCGAGCGCGGCCAGCTCGGCCACCACCGGCGCACACGCAGGCGCGGGCACCGCGACGAACGCCGCGTCCGGCACCCCGGGAAGCTCCGCCACGCGGGGCACCGCGGGCTCCCCGGCCACCGTCGCGTGGCTCGGGTGCACCGGCCACAGCGCCCCGGCGAAGCCCAGCGCCCGGTTCTGCGCGACCACCCGCCCGCACTCCCGCGCGCTCCCCACCACGGCGATCGCCTTCGGGGCGAGCAGCCGCGCCAGCTCAACCACCGTGCGCCCGCAACATCGAACGCGACAGGATGTGCCGCTGGATCTCCGACGTGCCGTCCCAGATCCGCTCGACCCGGGCGTCGCGCCAGATCCGTTCCAGCACCAGCTCGTCCATGAGGCCCATGCCGCCGTGGATCTGCAGCGCCTCGTCGGCGACCATCGCGAGCATCTCGGTGGCGGCGAGCTTGGCCATCGCGATCGCCGGGTCCGCCCCGGGCCGCTCGGCGTCGACGAGCCACGCCGCGCGCCAGGTCAGCCACGTCGCCGACTCCAGCGCCGTCGCCATGTCGGCGAGCTTGAAAGCCACCCCCTGGTTGCGGCCGATCGTCCGGCCGAACTGGCGCCGGGTGGCGGCGTGGCGCACGGCCAGGTCCAGCGCGCGGCGGGCCCGGCCCAGGCAGCTCGCGGCCACCTGCAGCCGCGTGGTGCCGAGCCAGGTGTTCGCCACGTCGAAGCCGCGCCCGACCTCGCCGAGCACCGCCGAGCCCGGCACCCGGCAGCCGTCGAACGCCAGCACGGCGTTGCCGTAACCCCGGTGCGACACGCTGCGGTAGCCGGGCAGCACGGCGAGCCCGGGCGCGTCGACGTCGACGAGGAACGCCGTGAGCTCCTGCTCCCCCGTGGCCGCGAAGAGGATCACGAAGTCGGCCGCGTCGGCGTGCGAGATGAAGTGCTTCGTGCCGGTGATCACCCAGTCGCCGCCGTCGCGGACCGCCCGCGTCCGCATCCCGCGCAGGTCCGAGCCCGCCTCCGGCTCGGTCATCGCCAGGCACTCCGTGCGCTCCCCCGCCACCACCGGCAGCAGGTGGGTCGCGCGCTGGTCGCCGACGCAGGCCAGCAGGATCCGCGACGGCCGGGCCACCGCCAGCATCTGCAGCGCGTAGCCGGTGTGCCCGAGCTCGCGCTCCATGAGCATCCAGGTCAGGGTGTCGAGCCCGCCCCCGCCGATGTCCTCGGGCATGTTGGCGGCGTAGAGCCCGGCGCGCAGGGCGGTGTCGCGCAGCTTGCGCAGCAGCCCCGGGTCGAGCACCCCGCTGCGCTCCACCTCGTCCTCGTGCGGCACCAGCTCGCGCTGCACGAACGCCCGCGTCGTCTCCACCACGGCCTGCTGCTCGACCGTCAGCTCAAGATCCACTGATCACCCCACGGCGATGCGGCGGGACGCGTGCTCCGGCGGCGGCTCCCGCAGCGCCTCGGCGTGCGCCCGCAGGTCATCCGGGAACGGGCTCGCCCGCCCCGCGGTCGTGTCGACGTGCACCATGAGCACCTCTTCGGTCGCCCGCAGCCGCTCGTCGCACCACATCTCGTGCCAGAGCCACAGCAGCTTGGCGGTCACGCCGATCACGGACGTCCGTACCGACAGGTGCGCCCCCGGCGGGATCTGGTCGAGGTAGCGCACGTGCGCCTCCAGCGTGAAGAGCGACGTGCTCGTGTCCACCAGGTACGCGGGCGTCATGCCGAGCGCCTCCATCGCCGCGTCCGTGGCGTGGCCGAACACCAGCACGTAGTAGGCCTCCGAGAGGTGGCCGTTGTAGTCGATCCACTCCGGACGGACGTCCTCCGCCCAGGTCAGCGGCTCAGCCACCAGGAGCCTTACCCAGCACGCGCAAGAGGTCGACGAGCGCGCGGTCGCGTTCGCGCACCAGGTCGGCGAAGTCGCGCGACCCGGCCGCCTCGGCGCAGCCGCGCACCACCCGTTCCCGCAGCTCGACCGTGAGATCGGGAGCGGCCAGCCGGGTCCACGGCGCGAGCAGCGACGGTCCGAAGTGGTCGAGCATGTGCGCCATGCCGCCCGGCCCGCCCGCGAGGTGGAACGTGAGCATCGGGCCGTGGAACGCCCACCGCAGCCCCGGGCCCTCGGTGATCGAGGCGTCGATCTCCTCGACGGTCGCCTCCCCGTTCGCCACCATGTGCAGCGCCTCCCGCCACAGCGCCTCCTGCAGCCGGTTGGCGACGAACCCGGGTACCTCGCGGGCGAGGGTGATCACCGACTTGCCGATGTGGCGGAAGAACTCGGCGGTCCACTTCACGACGTCGGCGGTGGTCTGCTCGCCGCCGACGACCTCGACCAGCGGGATGAGGTAGGGCGGGTTGAACGGGTGGGCCACCACCAGCCGATGCGGCGCGCGCGCCTCGACCGCCATCTCCGACATGCCGAAGCCCGACGTGGACGACGCGACGACGACGTGCTCCGGTGTCGCGGCGTCGATCGCGGCGAGCAGGTTGCGCTTGAGGTCGAGCTGCTCGGGCGCGCTCTCCTGCACGACGTCGGCGTCGGCGACCGCGGCGGCGAGCTCGGACGCGACGGTCAGGTTGTCCACGCTCGCGCCCGGCGCCAGCCCCAGCTCGGTGAGCGCGGGCCAGGCCGCGTCGACGAGGCCGCGCAGCCGCCGCTCGGCGTCCGGCGCCGGGTCCCATGCCCGCACGGTGAACCCGCGGGCGAGGAAGTACGCCACCCAGCCGCCGCCGATGACCCCGGCCCCGACGCAGGCGACGGTCTGCACCCGGTCGGGGGCGACCCGCTCGTTCACCGACGGGGCCGCAGCGCGAGGATCTCGCGCGTCTCGTCCGGCGTGGCGACCACGGCGCCCATCGCGGTGATGATCGTGACGGCGTTCGCGACGAGCTCCGCGTTGGTGACCTTGTTGCCCCGCCCCAGGTAGAGGTTGTCCTCCAGGCCGACCCGCACGTGCCCGCCCAGCAGCACCGACTGCGCCACCCACGGCATCTGCATGCGCCCGATGGCGAACGACGTCCACACCACGCCCGCCGGGACCTGCGCCACCATCGCGGCGAGGAGACCGGGCTCGGGCGGCGCGCCGTACGGGATGCCCATGCACAGCTGGTACATCGGCGGATCGTCGACGAGGCCCTCGGCGACGAGCTTGTTCGCGAACCACAGCTGCCCGGTGTCGAAGATCTCCAGCTCGGGCCGCACACCCAGCTCCTGGATCCGCTTGGCGCCCGCCCGCAGCATGTCCGGGGTGCTCACGTAGACGAGGCTGCCTTCGCCGAAGTTCAGGCTGCCGCAGTCGAGCGTGCAGATGTCCGGGAGCAGCTCCTCGACGTGCGCGAGGCGGTCGATGCCGCTGACGAGGTCGGTGCCGTCGGCGAACCCGGACGGGTCGTCCGGGTCGAGGTAGAGGTCGCCGCCCATGCCCGCGGTCGTGTTGATCACGACGTCGACGCCGCTGTCGCGGATCCGCTCGACGACCTCGCGGTAGAGCGCGACCTCCCGCGAGCCGTCGCCGCTGCGCGGATCCCGGACGTGCACGTGCACGATGGCCGCGCCCGCCCGGGCGGCCGCGATGCCCGACTCGGCGATCTGCTCCGGCGTCACGGGCACGTGCTCGGACTTGGCGACCGTGTCCCCTGCGCCGGTCAGCGCGCACGTGATGATGACCTTGCTATTCACCCTCGACCCTTTCCCGTGAAGCGGCGGTGGCAGCGATCGCGGGGAGCGTCCGGTCGGTCTGGTCGGGCAACTACTTCACCGCGGGCGAGCTGGCCAGCAACCGCCTGGTGTAGTCCTCTTTGGGCGTGTCGAGCACTTCCACCACGAAGCCGGACTCCACCAGCGCGCCCGCGTTGAGCACCTGCACCCGCGCGGCGATGGAGCGCACCAGCGCGAGGTTGTGGGTGACGAAGAGCATGCTGATCTGCCGCGTCTTCCGCAGGTCCTCCAGCAGCGCGACGATCGAGCCCTGCACGGAGACGTCCAGCGCCGACGTGATCTCGTCGCAGACCAGGAGGTCGGGCTCGGCGGCCAGCGCGCGGGCGATGGCAACGCGTTGCCGCTCGCCGCCGGAGAGCCGGTTGGTCTGCAGGTCCAGCACGGTCGGGCCGAGCGCCACCGCGTCCAGCAGCTCCACCACGCGGTCGCGCGCGGCCTTGCCCTTCGCGATGCCGAAGAGCTCCATCGGCCTGCTGACGATCTGCTGGATGGTCAGCCGCGGGTTCAGCGACAGGTAGGGGTTCTGGAAGATGTACTGGATCCGCTTGCGGTCCTCGGCCGAGCGCGACCGGGAGCCCTTGCCCAGCGGACGGCCGTCGAAGGTCAGCTCGCCGGTCCACTGCTTGTGCAGGCCGCCGACGCAGCGCGAGATCGTGGTCTTGCCGCTGCCGGACTCGCCGACCAGCGCGACGACCTCGGCCTTGGCCACGTCGAACGTGACGCCGTGCACGACCTCCGCGCGGCCGTAGAAGACCTTGAGGTCCTCGATGGTCAGGATGATGTCCCGCGCGGTGTTCGGGTCGGCGTCGGTGGTGTTGCCGCGGTTGATGTCCCAGGTGCCGATCTCCCCGACCCGCAGGCACCTCGCGGTGTGGTCGGCGCCGACCTGCACGTCCGGGGGCTCGACCTCCCGGCAGCGGTCCTCGACGTACTCGCAGCGCGTGTTGAACCGGCACGCCGTCGGGCGCCGCCCCGGCCCCGGTGTCGAGCCCGGGATGCCGGTGAGCGCGCGAGCCTGCGACAGGTGCGGGATCGCGTCGAGCAGCGCCCGCGTGTAGGGGTGCGCGGGCTGGTAGAACATCGCGTCGCGCGGCCCGAGCTCGATGATCTGGCCCGCGTACATGACCGCGACCCGGTCGGCGATGTTGGCGACCACGGCGAGGTCGTGGGTGACGTACAGCGCCGCGACGTGGTGGCTGCGGCACAGCTCGCCCATGGTCTTCAGCACCATGCCCTGGGTGGTGACGTCCAGGCCGGTGGTCGGCTCGTCCAGCACCAGCACCTTGGGCCGCGGCAGGAACGCCATGGCCAGCGCGACGCGCTGCACCTGGCCGCCGGAGAGCTGGTGCGGGTAGCGGGCGAGGAACTCGTCGTCGTCGGGGAGGCCGACCTCGCGCAGTCCCGCGCGGGCGCCGTCGAGGCGCTCCTCGGCGGTGCCGATGTCGTGCAGCTCCAGCAGCTCCACGATCTGGCGGCCGATCCGGATCGCCGGGTTGAGCGCGGCGCCGGGGTCCTGCGGCACGTAGGCGATCTTCATGCCGCGGATCTCGCGGATCTGCTCCCACGGCATGGCGAGCACGTCATGGCCCTCGAACATGACCGTGCCGTGCTCGATGAACGCCCCGCGCCGGGAGTAGGCGAGCAGGGCGGTGCCCGCGGTGGTCTTGCCCGAGCCGGACTCGCCGACCAGCCCGACCACCTCGCCGGGCCGCAGGTCGATGTTGATCTCGTCGATGACGTCGAGGCCGCGTTCCGGTGAGCGCCACCCGCAGGTCGGAGACCGTGCAGCCCGCCTCGGTGTCGGGCGTGTCCTTCTCGAGCACCGTCACCTCAGTCACCCCTACCTGCGAGCTGCGCGATCCCGTCGGCCATCAGGTTGGTGCCGATGGTGAAGACACCGATGATGATCACGGGCGCGAGCACGCCCCAGGGCTGGACCAGCAGCGCCAGCCGGTTCTCGTTGATCATATTCCCCCAGTCAGCCGCGCCGGGGTTGGTGGAGAAGCCCAGGAACCCGATGGCCGCGACGAGGCCGATCGAGTAGGTCAGGCGGAGCCCGGCCTCGGCCAGCAGCGGGGCGTTCATGTTGGGCAGCACCTCGGCCATGATCACCCGGAGCCTGCTCTCGCCGAGCGCTTCGGCGGCGGTGATGTAGTCGCGCGAGACGATGCCCAGCGCCACACCGCGGGCGAGGCGCGCCACACGGGGCGCGTGCGAGGCGCCGACCAGCAGCACGACTATCCACCAGGCAGGCTGGTCCACCGCGGTGAGCACCAGCAGCGCGAGCAGGATCTGGGGGAAGGCGAGCGCGACGTCGTTGAGGCGCATGATCGCCTCGTCCAGCCAGCCGCCCGCGTAGGCGGCGACCACGCCGATGATGATCCCCAGGACCATGCCCAGCGCGGTGGCGAGCAGCGAGATCGACCAGGATCGAGGCACCGCCGTACAGCACGCGGCTCAGTACGTCCTGGCCGAGGTAGTCGGTGCCGAGGAAGGAACCCTCGTAGGTGTACGGCTTGCCGACGATCTCGTTCTCGCCGTAGGGCGCCAGCAGCGGGCCGAAGATCGCCACCAGTGTGATGATCACCGTGATCACCAGGCCGGTGACGAGCCTGCGCTGCTGGCAGATCCGCCGCAGGTTGGCCGGGCTCAGGACGCTCATGACGCGATCGCCGTCCTCGCTCGCGGGGTGAACAGGATGGACAGGACGTCGGCGATCAGGTTGACCCCCACGTAGACCGTGGCGATCACCATGGCCAGCACCTGCACCATGGGGAAGTCGCTGTTGCGCACCGAGTCGACGAGGCTGGCGCCGATGCCCGGGTAGGAGAACAGGTACTCGACGATCACCACGCCGCCCGCCAGCCAGGCCAGCTGCAGGGCGATCACCTGGATGCCCGGGACGATCGCGTTGAGCAGCGCGTGCTTGCGCAGCACCACCCGCTCCGGCACGCCCTTGAGCCGGGCCAGCTCCACGTAGTCGCTGTCGAGTACCTCCAGCAGGCTGGAGCGCACGATCCGGGACACGTACGGCGCCACCGCGATGACGAGCGTGAGCACCGGCAGGATCATCGACGCGGGGTTGGACCACGGCGGCGCGCCGCCGCCTGCGATCGTGACGGCGGGCAGCACGTGCAGCACGGTCGTGGAGAACAGCGCCACCAGCAGGATGCCGACGACGAACTCGGGCAGCCCGGCCAGCGTGATCATGATGATCTGGATGACGCTGTCGGTGCGCTTGCCCCGGTAGTTGGCCGAGATCATCGCGATGCCGAACGCCACCGGGATCATCACGATCGCGGAGATGAGCACCAGCACCGCGGAGTTGACGATCCGGTCGCCGACCAGTTCGCAGACCGGCAGCCCGTTGGCGATGGAGTTGCCGAGGTGGCCGGTGAGCAGGCCGCCGAGCCAGTCGAAGTAGCGAACGATCACGGGCTGGTCCAGCTTCAGCTGCGCGGTGAGCGCCGCCACCCGCTCCGGGCTGGACTGCGTAGTCCTTGCCGAGGATCGCGCGCACCGGGTCGCCCAGCGCGGCGGTGGCGAAGAAGACCAGCACCGAGCACAGCCACAGGGTCAAGATCGCCAGGCCGAGGCGGCGGGCCAGCCACTTCAGCCAGGCCGAGCCCGCGGAGCCCCCGCGGACGGGGGCGGCCGGGGCGAGGGTCTCCGTGGCCGGAGTCGCCAGATCGGTCATGCCTGCCTCACCTCACGTGTCGGTCTCATGTGGTGGCGTGACGAAGGACGCGCGCTTGAACCCGAAGTTCGAGCACGGCAGGTAGCGGTGCGGCTGCAGACCCTGCACCAGGTTCGAGTACGCGTCGAGCTGGCGCTTGAAGCCCCAGATGATGAAGCCGCCGGTGTCGTACTCGATCTTCTGCGCGTCGTGCAGCAGCTGGTTGCGCTTGGCCTCGTCCGGCTCGCGCTTGGCCTGGTTGATCAGCGCGTTGAACGCCGGGTCGTCGAAGTGGGTCTCGTTGTACACCGCGCCCTTCACAGCGCACACGGCCACCTGCGGGATGTAGTTGCGGGTGTTCCAGAAGTCCTGAGCGAAGTTCCAGGACAGGTAGCGGTCGCCGTAGAAGACACTGGCGTCGGCCTTGGTCAACCGCACCGCGACGCCCGCGTTCTTGGCCTGCTCGACGAACAGGTTGGCCGACTCCACCGCGCCCGCGCCGACCGCGCTGGAGGTGACCAGCTCGACGTCGAGGTTCTCCTGGCCCGCCTGCTTGAGCAGCGACTTGGCCTTGTCGATGTCCTGCACGCGCTGGGGCAGGTCCCTGGCGTAGGCCGGGTCGAACGGGCGAGTACATGTCGTTGCCGAGGATGCCGAACCCGTTGAGCGCTTGGTCGATCATCTGCTGCCGGTCGACGATCAGCCGCAGCGCCTGGCGCACCCGCACGTCGGAGAACGGCGCGGCGTCGACGCGCATCGTGAACGGCACCCAGGCGCCGGTCTCGGAGATCAACGGCGAAGCACCCTGCGGCTCGATCGTGCCCGCGAGGTAGTTGGGCAGGTTGTCCACGCTCTGGACCTGGCCCGCCAGCAGCGCGTTGACCTTGGCGGCGTCGTCGGCGAAGTCGTAGATGATCAGCTGGTCGACGAACGCGGGGCCGTCCCAGTAGTTGGCGAACCGGTCGAACTGGGACAACTGGCCCGGCACGAAGCGGTTGTAGCTGAAGGGGCCGGTGCCGACCGGCTTGCTGACGTCGAAGTCGGTCGGGAGGATGCCGACGGTGTACTCGGCCAGGAGCTGGTCGAGCACCGCGTAGGGCTGGTTGAGCTGCAGCAGGATCGTCTTCGGGTCGACGATCTTCGAGTTCTTCAGCTCCAGGATCTTGGCCAGCTCGGTGCCGCCGGAGCCCGGCTTCTTCGGGTCGGTGACCTTCGCCAGGCTGAACATGACGTCCTCGGGCGTCAGCGTCTTGCCGTGGTGGAACTCCACGCCGTCGCGCAGCCGGATCGTCCACTGGGTGTTGTCGCCGTTCGGCGTGGCCGACTCGGCCACCGACGGCTCGATCTTGTACTCCGCGTTCCACCGCAGCAGGGGCTCGTAGAGCTGCAGGCAGCGCGCGATGTCGGGGTTGGTCACCGGGAAGTACGGCTCCAGGGTGTCCTTCAGCCCGCCGCCGGTGGCGCCGTGGCTGTAGACGCCGCCGCGCAGCTGCGGCTTGCTCTGGTCCGGCTTCTCGGGCACCGCGCCACAGCCCGCGAGCCCGGTGAGACCGGCCACGCCCGCAGCCATGCCGAGCTTCAGGACGTCGCGGCGCGATGGCCGCCATGGGTCAACCTGTCGCATGATGCGAACCCTTTCGGAATGATGTGAACGTAGAGATGTGCGTCACAACCCGTCAAGGAGGTCGGGGTGACAGAACGGATTCAATCGGTCGACCGCGCGATCGACCTCCTGCTGGCCGTGGCGGCGGCCGCGCCCGTCGATGCGGGCGTGCCCGCGCTGGCCAAGGCGTGCGGGCTCAACCGGGCCACCGCGTGGCGCCTGCTCAAGACCCTCCAGGCGCGCGGGATGGTGACCGCCGACGCGGCGGGCCGCTACGCGCTCGGGCTGACGGCGGTCGAGCTGGGCGGGGCGGCGGGGCCGGATGCGCTGATCGCGGCGGCGCATCCGCTGCTGGAGCGCATGTGCGCGCAGACGGGCGAGACCGCTTCGCTGGCCATGCCCGGGGTCGGCGGGCTCGCCTACGTCGACGAGGTCACGCCCGATCGCGGTGCTGACGGCGAGCTGGCTGGGTCGCACCGTGCCGCTGCACGCGACGTCGACGGGCAAGGCGCTGCTCGCCTTCCTGCCCCCGGCCGAGCTGCGGCGGGTGCTGCCCGCCGCGCTGCCCGCGTTCACCGAGACCACGATCACCTCGCCCGCCGAGCTCGCCGCCGAGCTGGCCGCCACCCGCGCCCGCGGTTACGGAACGTGCGCGGGCGAGCTGGAGTCGGCGCTGTACGGCGTGTCCGCCCCGGTGCTCGACCGCACCGGCCGCCCGCTGGCGGTGCTCAGCATCTGGGGGCCGAAGGACCGGGTGTCCGAGGAGCGGTTCGCGGAGCTGGGCCCGATCGTCGTCGCGGCCGCGCGGGAGGTGGGCACCGCGGGCCCCGCCGGGCGGTGGCCGGACGCGCCGCCGGTGGTCGTGGTCTGAGCGCGGCCTGCCGCCTCACCCGGCGGGTTCGTCGAGCACCTGCACGGCCAGCAGCGGCAGCCCGAGGTCGCGGATCCGCGCCAGCAGGCCGTGCAGCGCGGCCTGGTCGTCGACCGGGCCGACGATGACGGTGTCGCCGCCGTCGGTGCGGACGGAGTGGCCCGCGAACCAGCACGACCACCGCGGCGTGAGCTCACCCTGCACGCGGATCTCGTAGATCCTCGCGTCCGGTCGCTCGCCCATAGCCGAAACGGTAAGGCGCGGGCGGACGAGCAGCCATCCCACCGGCGTGGGAGGGAAGATGTCCACCTGCGCATACCACCTTGGTGGGACGTCCCAGAAGGCCTATACCAATACCGTGGCGGCATGAATCGCAACCAGGTCCGCCTGGGCGGGGGGATGCTCGACCAATCGATCGACGACCAACTTGCGCTGCCGTGCCGGGTCCACGGACCCGACCTGTGGTTCGCGGACACGCCGGCCGGTGTGGATCACGCGAAGCGGCTGTGCGGGCTGTGCCCGGTTCGGGTCAAGTGCCTCGCCGGGGCGCTGCTGCGCGGGGAGCCGTGCGGCGTGTGGGGTGGGGAAATCTTCGAGAACGGGGAGATCATCCCGTTCAAGCGGCCGCGGGGGCGGCCGCCGCGCACGCGCCACGGGCGCGACATCGAGCGCGTCGCGTAACAGGCAGGGGCGGGCGGTCCGTTGTCGAGGGGTGGATCGCCCGCAGGCGGGGTGACCACTCGTCCGTGAAGCGGTTCCCGGGTTGTCGGGGGGACGACCTACGATGGGGTCGCGCACGGTCGAGTGTCTCCGCCCGCCGAGGGGGTTTCCTGATGGCGCCGTCACAGGCTCCGTCACCCTCGGTCGCATCCGCCCAGGATGCGCTGCTGGCAACCAAGTTGCGCGCACCACACCCGCGGGCGGGCCGGGTGCCGCGTCCCCGGCTCGTCCGGCGGTTGCAGGCCGGTGCGAAAAGCGATCTGCTGCTGGTCTGCGGGCCTGCGGGCTTCGGGAAGTCGAGCCTGCTCGCCGACTGGGCGCGCGATGACCCGCGGCCGGTCGCGTGGCTGTCGCTCGACGCAGGTGACAACGATCCGGTGCGGTTCTGGCGCCACGTCACCGCCGCGCTGGACGGCGTGCGCCCCGGCGTCGCCGAGCGGGTCGGCCCGATCGTGCCCGGCACCGCGGCCACGCCGTTCGCGGGCGCCGTCACCGCACTGGTGAACGAGTTCGCCGCGGCCGCCGACGAGGTGGCGCTGGTGATCGACGACTTCCACGTCGTGGAGTCGACCGACGTGCACCGGTCGATGGAGTTCCTGCTGGACCACCTGCCCGCCGCGCTGCGCATGGTGTTGGCCAGCCGCAGCGATCCGCCGCTGCCGCTGGCCCGGCTGCGGGTGCGCGGCCAGCTCACCGAGCTCCGCGCGGGCGACCTGCGCTTCACCCGCGACGAGGCCGGGGAGCTGCTGCGCACGGAGGTCGGGTCGCACCTGCCCGACGGCGTCGTCACGGCGCTCGGCGAGCGCACCGAGGGCTGGGCCGCGGGCCTGCACCTGGCGGCGCTTTCGCTGCAGGGCCGCGGGGACGTCACCCGGTTCGTCGCCGAGTTCTCCGGCAGCCACCGGTACGTGCTCGACTACCTCACCGAGGAGGTGCTCGAACGCCAGCCCACCGAGCTGCGCACGTTCCTGCTGGAGACGTCGATCCTCGACCGGCTGTGCGGTCCGCTCTGCGACGCCGTCGGGGGCCGACCCGACGGCCAGCACCTGCTGGAATCGGTGGAGCGGGCGAGCCTCTTCCTGATCCCGCTCGACGAGGAGCGCCGCTGGTGGCGCTACCACCACCTGTTCGCCGACCTGCTGCGCGCCAACCTGCAGGCCCAGTTCCCCGATCGGGTGCCCGAGCTGCACCGCGCGGCGGCCACCTGGTACGCCGAGCACGGCCTCCCCGACGACGCCATCCGGCACGCGCTGGCCGCGGGCGACACGGCCCGGGCGGCCCGGCTCGTCGAGGAGCACCTGGAGGAGCAGGTCTGGCGGCGGGCCGAGGGCGCCACCATCGCCGCGTGGCTCACCGCGCTCCCGGCCGAGGAGATCCACCGCCGACCGCTGCTGACGCTCGGGCAGGCCGTGGCCGCACTCATGGCGGGCAGGCTGGACGAGGTCGAACCGCTCCTCGCGGTGGCCGAGTGCGCGCTCGACCAGACCCCCGGGGAGCCCTACCACGCGTCGCTCGACCGCCGGTTCAGCGTGCTGGCCAACATCCCGGCGGGCATCGCGGTGTGCCGGGCCGACCTCGCGCGGATGCGCGGCGACGCCGTGGCCGAGCAGGACTTCGCCCACGCTGCCCTCGCGCACGTCACCGAGCAGGACGAGCTGCTCAGCGCCGTCGCCCGCTACCACGTGTCGTTCGCCGACTGGCTCGCCGGACGGGTGGCGGCCGCGGAGCGCGGGCTGAGCGTGGTCTTCGCCGAGCGGGTGGCGTCCGCGCAGCACGACCTCGTGATGCGGGCCGCGTTCGACCTCGGCGCCGTGCAACAGGCCCGCGGGCGGCTGGGCGCGGCGCAGCGCACGTACGAGCGAGCGCTGGCGTTGGGCGACGTCGCCGGACCGTCGGTCGGCATGGTCCACGTCGGGCTGGCTGATGTGCATTTCGAACGCGACGAGCTCGCCGACGTCCACAAGCACGTCACGATGGGTCTCGAGCACTGTCGCCGCCTCGGGTACCTGCCCGCCCTGATCGCGGCGCTCATCACGCTCGCGCGGCTCCGGGAGGCCGAGGGCGACCCGGCGGGCGCTCTCGCCGCCGTGGAAGAGGCGGAACGGGCGATGCCGCAGACGGTTCGCGACCCGCGCCTTCCGCTTTCGGCCCTGCGGGCCTACTTGGCGGTGCTCCACGGTGACCTCGCCGAGGCGGCCCGCTGGGTGCGCGCCAACGGCTTCGCCGACGACGACGAGCCGGTCTACCTCCACGAACGCGAGTACCGCGTGCTCGTGCGCCTGCGGATCGCCGAGCAGAACCCGGCGGCGGCGCTGGCGGTGCTGGAGCGCTGGCGGGCGCTTGCCGTTGCACAGGGCCGCGCGGTGAGCGTCTTGCGGCTCCGCGTGCTGGAAGCGCTGGCGCACGACGCCGCGGGCGACCGCACCGCGGCACTGCGCGCGCTCGCCGAGGCGCTCGCGCTGGCCGCACCGGAGGGCTACGTGCGCGTGTTCTTCGACGAGGGCCCGACGATCGCCGCGCTGCTGCGTGAGCTCATGGTCGGCCGCAGGCTCGAGCAACTCGGCACGCACGCGCCGCCCCGCGAGTTCCTGACCCGGCTGACCGACGCCTTCGAAGGGCACGGCACCCCGGTCCTGCCGCCCGCGCGCCGCGGCGGCGTGGCGGCGCCGGGCATGGCGGCGGCGCTGTCCACCCGCGAGCACGAGGTGCTCACGCTGATGGCCAGCGGCCACCCCAACCGGGCCATCGCCGCGGAGCTCTTCATCACCGTCGACACCGTGAAGCGGCACGTCACGCACGTGTTCGACAAGCTGGGCGTCTCCAACCGGACCCAGGCCGTGGCCCGGGCGCGCGAGCTCGGGCTGCTCGGCTGAGCCGAGCACGCGCCGTCCACCGGCCATGCTGCGACTAGGCCGTGGCCGGTCAACCGCTCGACGGCCCGGCAGGCAGGTGGTTCTCGTCGATCCCGAGCACGCGCATCTTGCGGTAGAGGGTGGAGCGGGCGATGCCGAGCCGCTCGGCCGCCGCCAGCTTGTTGCCGTGGGTCTCGGCGAGCGCCTCCATGACGATGTCGCGCTCGGCGCGCTGCAGCGATGACGGGCCCGCCCGGTTGCTCGTCGAGCGGTACTCCGGCGGCAGGTGCTCGTGGGCGATGTCGGAGCCGAGCGAACGTGTGGCCGCCGTGGCCAGCACCGCCTCCAGCTCCCGCACGTTGCCCGGCCAGTCCAGGGTGCGCAGCGTGCGCAGGGTGCCGGGCAGCAGCCGCGGCACGGGCCGGTGCCTGGTGTGGGCCGCGAGCAGCGGCGGGGCGAGGTCGGCGATGTCCTCCGTGCGGTAGCGCAGCGGCGGCACGGTGATCGAGATCGGAAAGTGGTCCAGCACCCGGCTCGCCGCCCCGGCCCGGCCCCGGGTGCGGGTGGTCGCGACCACCCGGGACCCGTCGAGCGCCCCCTCCACCCGCGGCGCGAGCTCCGGGAGGAGCTCGTCGAGGTGGCGCAGCACCACCGCGTCGCCGCGGGCGAGTGCCCCGCCGAGCCGGGCCATCCAGGCGGCGGGGTCGGTGTGTGCGTCGAGCGCGTCGAGCACGGTGGGCGCGTCCCGCCCCGCCCGGCGACGGTGCAGGTGCAGCGCGACGAACAGCTTGCCGGTGCCCGCCTCCCCGCACACCAGCAGCGGCCCGTCGGTGTGCAGCGCGGCGTCGACGTCGTCGCGCAGGCGTCGGCTCGCGACGCTGCGTCCGGCGAGAGGCTCCCCACCCGCCCGGCGCTCTCGGCGGGCGGCGGGTGCGCGGCCGGGGCCGCGCATCTCCACCAACACCCCGGCCGTGGCGCCGCGGTCGCCCACCAGGGTCGCCCGCGCCTGGACGACGACGTCGTGCGCGAGCTGGACCTCGCCGGTGTACTCGGCGCGACCACCGAGCATGCGGCAGGCCCAGTCCCACAGCATCGCCCGGTCGGACAGGTCGAGCAGCGCCGACGCCGCCGTGTTGGCCATGACGACGTCCTCGTTGAACGACACGACGGCGGTCGTCCCGCGCCGCCGGGCCCGCAGGAAGTGCTCGAGCAGCCCGCGCTTCGAGGCCACGCCGGAGGCGGAGGCGGAGTGGACCGACCACGTCGCCGCGCTGGTCGCGCGCACCCTGTTCGGCAAGGCCAAGTCCTGGTACATGGGCGCGAACATCCCCGGCAAGCCGATCCAGAGCCTCAACTACCCGGGCGGTCTGCCGCTGTACCGGGCCAAGTACGCCGAGTCGAAGGAGCGCGACTACGCGGGGTTCCAGACGGTCTGAGGGGCTACCGGGCGACGCCTGCCGCGACCAACGCGTCGACCTCGGCGGCGGTGAGGCCGAGCTCGGCGAGGATCGGCGCCGTGTGCTCACCGAGTGCGGGCACGGGGTCCATGCGCGGTGCCGGGTCGACGAGGCCGGGCAGGGCGAGCGCGGGTACCGGGCCCGCGGGCGTGCCCACCTGGTGCCAGCGGTCGCGGGCCGCCAGCTGCGGGTGGGCCCACACCTCCGCCATCGTGTTCACCCGGGCGTAGGCCACGGGCACGGCCGCCAGCAGCTCGGTGGCCGCGGCCGCGGTGAGCTCGGCGAACCGGGCGGCGATGATCGCGCCGAGCGCGTCGCGGTGGGCGTCGCGCTGGGCGTTGCTCGCGTAGTCGGGGTGCTCGGCCAGCTCGGGACGGCCGAGGAAGCGCGCGCAGAACCGGACCCACTCGCGCTCGTTCTGGATGGCCATCATCACGGCCTGGCCGTCACCGGCGACGAACGGGCCGTACGGGTAGATCGTGGCGTGCGCCGCCCCGGCCCGCGGCGGCGGCGGCGCGCCGTCGTAGCTGTAGTAGAGCGGGAAGCCCATCCACTCCACCGTGGACTCCAAGCAGGGACACGTCCACGACCGAGCCCTGCCCGGTACGGCCGCGCTCCAGCAGTGCGGCCAGCACGCCGGAGTAGGCGTACATGCCCGGCCGCGATGTCCGACACCGAGATGCCGACCTTGGCGGGCGCGTCCGGCGCGCCGGTGACCGAGACCAGGCCCGCCTCGCTCTGCACCATCAGGTCGTAGGCCTTCATCGTCGTGTAGGGGCCGCCGTCGCCGTAGCCGGAGATGTCGCACACGACCAACCGGGGATGCTCGGCCCGCAGCGCGGGAGCGCCCAGCCCGAGGCGGGCCGCCGCGCCGGGGGCGAGGTTCTGCACGAACACGTCCGCGCCGGCGACGAGCCGGTGCAGGAGTTCGCGCCCGCGCGGGTCCTTGGCGTCGAGCGCCAGCGACTCCTTGTTGCGGTTCACCCACACGAAGTGCGAGCTGAGCCCGTTGACGCGATGGTCGTAGCCGCGGGCGAAGTCGCCCGTGTCCGGCCGCTCCACCTTGATCACGCGCGCGCCGAGGTCGGCGAGGTGGCGTGTGGCGTACGGCGCGGCGATCGCCTGTTCCACGTGAGACGACGGTGAGTCCACGAAGCGGCTGCACCAGCCCATGATGGTGCCTGCGAATACCCGGACGGCCGCAGGCGTTGTGCGGTACGGAACCAACTAATCGAGGAGTGACTAATGACCGACACCACCCAGCGGGCCGTGCTCGCAGGCGGCTGTTTCTGGGGCATGCAGGACCTGATCCGGCGCCAGCCGGGCGTCGTCGCGACGCGGGTCGGCTACACCGGCGGCCAGAACGCGAACGCGACCTACCGCAACCACCCCGGCCACGCCGAGGCGATCGAGATCCTGTTCGACCCGGCGAAGACGAGCTACCGCGACCTCCTGGAGTTCTTCTTCCAGATCCACGACCCGACCACCCGCAACCGGCAGGGCAACGACGTCGGCACGTCGTACCGGTCGGCGATCTTCTACGTCGACGACGAGCAGAAGCGGGTGGCCGAGGACACCATCGCCGATGTCGAGGCGTCGGGGCTGTGGCCGGGCAAGGTCGTCACGGAGGTGACGCCGGTCGGGCCCGTTCTGGGAGGCCGAGCCGGAGCACCAGGACTACCTGCTCCGCTACCCCTACGGCTACACGTGCCACTTCCCGCGGCCGGACTGGAAGCTGCCCCGTCGGGCCTCCACGGCGTGAGCCCGGTGATCCCGGAGTCGGCCGCCGACCGCGACTACCCGCAGATGGCGGCCGAGCGCGGCCGGGTCGAGCCCGCCCCGCGCCGGGTGCGCGGGCTACGTCGACGGCGTGCTGGTGTTCGACACCGTCGCGGCGCGGTACGTGTGGGAGGTGCCGTACTACCCGCAGTACTACGTGCCGATGAAGGACGTGCGCACGCAGTACCTCGTCGACGAGGACCATCCCCAACGGCTGCAGTTCGGCACCTCGCGCAGCCACGCGCTGCACGTCGACGGGGTGACGATCGCCGAGGCCGTCCGCGTCTTCGGCGACGACGCCCTGCCCGGCATCGCCGACACCGCCCGCTTCGCGTGGGACGCGGTGGACTGGTTCGAGGAGGACGAGCGGATCGTCGGCGGCCATCCCGCGCAACCCGTACGTGCGCGTCGACGCGCTGCGGTCGCACCGGCACGTGCGGGTGGAGCGCGACGGCGTGGTGCTCGCCGACACCCACGCGCCCGTGCTGCTGTTCGAGACCGGGCTGCCGACGCGGTACTACGTCGACCGCACGGACGTCGCGTTCGAGCACCTCATCGCCTCGGACACCGCAGACCGCCTGCCCGTACAAGGGCGTGACGTCGGGCTACTGGTCGGTGCGGATCGGCGACGCGGTGCTGCCCGACGTGGCGTGGACCTACCAGTACCCGGACCGCTCGCTCACGGCCATCACGGGCATGGTCGCCTTCTACAACGAGCAGGTCGACATCATCGTCGACGGCATCCCGCTGCCGCGGCCGCGCACGCATTTCGTTCGACTAGGAGCGCTCGTCGCGCCGGGGGCTCCGTTCGGCGGTCGGGGGCTCAGGCCTGCTTGTCAGCGTCGCGGGCGGCGTGGTGGCCTGCGGGTCTCGATCCCCGCGAAACGGACATCCGATGCGATCCCTGCCGCTCGCCGCCCTCGTCGCGCTCTTCACCGTGCTGTCTCGGCCTTTCGGCGCACCGCCCGCGCTCGCCCACACCGAGCTGGAGACGAGCAGCCCGGCCGCGGGTGCGCGGCTGGCCGCCCCGCCGACCACCGTGTCGCTCACCTTCGGTGAGGCCGTGCGCCTGCCCGCGAACCCGATCCGGGTCACCGGACCGGACGGTGCCGTGTGGACGGTCGGGCAGGCGACGGTCACCGACGCCACCGTCACCGCGCCGGTCAGCGCCACCGGCCCGGCGGGCGCGTACACGCTTGACCTGGCAGGTGATCTCCGACGACGGCGACACCATCCGCGGCACCGTGCGGTTCACGCTGACGGCGCCGGCCGCGCCGATGGTCGCCCCGGCGTCGCCGCCGGGCTCCGCCGCGCCACCCGCGGCCGCGGCGGCCCCGCCGCCGCCCGCAACGCCCGCCGCCGTGCCCTCGGCCGCGTCCGCCGCCGACCGCCCGCGGAGGAGGCGGCGTGCCGGGCTGGCTGTGGGGCCTGGCCGGGGCGGCCGTGCTGGCCGTCGCCGCGGGCGTCGTGGTGGCCCGCCGGGCCCGCGCCCGGTGAGTCCGCGTCCCGCCACGGCGAGTCCCGCATTTCCCCACGGTGAGTCGTGCATCTCGACCACGGCGAGTCCGGGTCTACGGCAAGGCCTGCCTGGATCGGCCTTGCTACCGCGAGTTCATGAAGCGCCTCAGGTGACCTCAGGCGGCAGCAGCGTGGGCGACCTCGGCGAGTGCGCGGAGCACGGCGCGGGCGACGGCGTCGTTGTAGCGCAGGCTCTGGGCGTTCATGCCGGGCCGGGTGAACGCGCCCGCCACCCGCACGGTGGTGTGCGGCCCGATCGCGAACCGGCGGGGGTGCACCCGCCCGGCCGCGTCGACGAGCGCGCCGTCGGCAGGCCGCACCCGCAGCTGCCCGGTGTTGCGCAGGACCACGCCGTGCTCGTCGCGCAGCACCTCCTCGCTCGGCCGCGCCGTCGCGCAGGAGCGCCGCGATCAGCGGGTCGCGCGAGCGGGACACGCTCGGGTCGGGCAGCCGCGCGTCGACGAGCACGTCCGCCGTGACGGCATCGCGGGATCGCGGCCGACGTGGCCCGGAACGCACCGTCGGCGATCTCGACGCGCATCCCCGGCCCGAGGAAGCGCACGTAGCCCGCGCGGGCCAGGGCCAGGAGCTCGCGCACCCGGAACCCGGGCGGCCCGCTGGCGACGGCGTTGAAGAAGCTCTGCCACCAGCCGATGTCGACCGCCCGCGAGCGCGCCGACAGCACGCCGGCGAGGCGGCCCACCTCGGCGTACACCGACAGCATGGCGACGAACGCGCCGAGGTGCGGGGTGTGCCGCTCGTCGACGTGCTGGCGCAGGTCCTCGGCGATCCGCGCCCTGCACGAGCGGCTGCAGCGCGTCGAGGCTGTCGGCCGTCACGCCGTCGAGCGGGCGGTCGAGCGCGGCGAGGTCGAGGCGGTCGAGCGGGTCGGGCACGGCCTCGGCGAGCAGCGCGTCCATGGCGGGCGTGCCCCACTCGCAGCGCGGCGAAGCGGTCGACGAACTCCGCCCACGGCAGCCGGAGCCGGTCGGGATGCCCGCGACCCAGCTCGTGGTACCAGCCCCAGGCGATCTCCTTCGCCATCAGCGGCCAGACCTGCGTCGCGATGTCGACCGGCGCGCCCGCGGCCAGCAGCGGGTCGACCTGCGCGGGCCCGAGGAAGCGCGGCAGCGGCGGCCGCCCGGCGCGCAGCTGGTAGTGGGTCTTGGCGTGGTAGGGGGCGCCCCGCGGCGAGCCCGCCACCAGGTAGGGCTCCTCCCCGGACGGCACGTAGCGCAGCCCGTCACCCGTCGGGCTCGAACCGGCCGCCGCGACCCTCGTAGAGCAGCACGATCGAGGTCGATGAACGCGAGCCCGAGCCCGCGGACCAGCACCGTCTCGCCGGGCGCGAGCACCGAGAGGTCGGTGTCGGTGGTCTGCTCCGGCGGCAGGTAGCGCAGGCCCGCCGCGGCGGCGCGGGCGGCGAGGTCGCGCTCGTCCGCGGTGGGGGTGGCGTCGAGGTGCCCGGAGGCGAGCACGACGGCGTCGGCGCGCAGCGGCGGCCTGCCCTCCAGGTGCACGATCTGGGTGTCGCCGTCCTCGGTGAGCCCGGTCGCCCGGGTGCGGTGCAGGTGCACCCGCATGCCCGCGGGGCAGTCGCGTGATGCACGTCCTGCAGCACCCAGCCCAGGTAGGCGCTCTGCAGGCGACGGCTGGGGAACGTGGTGGGGGTGACGCGGGCCAGCTCGTCGGCCAGCTCGGGCTCGACCTCGGGGCCGGTCTGCGCCCAGTCCCAGAACGACGGGCCGGGCGCGATCGGGCCCTCGCACACGACGGACGTCGTCGGTGTACATGGTGACGTCGGCGGCCATCGAGTTCATCGCGAGCAGCGGCGACTGGGCGTGCCGCCAGATGCGGCCCGCACCGGGCGGGTAGGGATCGACGAGGTGGACGTCCAGACCGTCCGGGTGCAGCTCGGGCGCGCCGGCGGCGAGGCGCTCCAGCAGGCCGGTGCCGCGCGGACCGGCCCCGACGATCACGATCGTGGACGTGGGCACGGCGCATGGGTTCCTCTCGCGGACGGACGGGGGTCAGCATCCGCGCGGTGCCCGTGCCGGCCGCGGTGCGGCACAGGTCCACGTGCCACCGTCGCGTCAGCCGGATCCCCACGTCTTCGAGGGTAAGGCGGTCGGGCGGCCCGGACCAGCGGAACGGGCGAAGCTCACGTCGCGATCGCGTCCACCAGCGCCGCCAGCGCGGCCACCAGTTCGGCCTCCCGGGCGGCGTGGACGTCCCGGCGGATCTCGACCATCAGCGCGGCTGCCGTCCGCCCCCGCGGGACGTAGGCGCCGGAGAACGGGCTGTTCAGGCCCACCCCGAGGTCGGCGAACGCCGCCCGCGCCGCGGCGACCAGCCAGGGCGGCGTGTGCGTCGGGTCGGTGCCGAGGCAGACGGGCGGGCGCGGGCCGTCGGCGTGCCGCTCGTAGGGCAGCGGGGTCCGCGGGTAGGAGTGCACGTCGAGCAGCACCGTGCGGCCCGCGTCGACGAGCCCCGCCACCGCCGCGCCCCACGGCCGGAAGTACGCGGCCAGCAGCGCCTCGACGTGCGCGGGGCCGCGGCGCGCAGCCGCTGCCCGCGCGTCCCGTGGGTGTAGACCGCGCCCATCCCGACCGCGGCCATCTCCTCGCGCTCGTCGGGGAACCGCTCGACGTCGACGACGAAGCGCGACACCGGGTTGACGACCACCCACGGCGCCGGACGGCGGCGCGGTCGGCGGCGGCGCGCGCGAGGGCGTCGGTGCGGTGGTCGGTGAGCGCCGCGATCTCGACGGCGAGCGCCGCGTCGTCGAGCAGGAGGTGCGCACGCACCCACCTGGGCACGAGCGTGCCCGCGTGCGGAACGTGCAGCAGCACGGGGCTGCGGCCGTCGCCGGGGACGATCAGTGGAGCGGTCACCGGATGGCGCCTCCGCATTACCGTGGGTGTGCCGCATTCTCCCGGAGGGCCGCATGCCGCTGATCGGCGTCGACGACATGGAGACCCCCTATTGGGCGCAGGGCTACGAGAAGGTCGCCCAGGCGAAGCTGCGCGAGGTGGCCGCCGCGGTGCCGCGCACGATGGCCGTCGTCGTGCGGTGGGCGTGGCGCGCCGCCCCGCGGCTGACGCTGCTGACCGGCGTGCTGCAGCTCGTCACCGGCGCCGTGCAGGCGTTCGGGCTGCTCGCCACGGCGAACGTGTTCGCCCGGCTGCTGGCCGAGGGCCCGACGCCGGAGCGGGTGGTGGCCGCGTTGCCCGCGCTCGCCGTCGTCGTCGGCGCGTACGCGGGTCGCGGTGCTGCTCGACGCCGTCCTCGGCGCGACGCAGGCCGCGCTCCTTCCCCGCGTCCAGCGGGTGGCCGAGGACGAGCTGTACGTCGCGCTGACCCGGCTCGACCTCGTCGCGTTCGACGAGCCGGACTTCACCCAGCTCGTCCAGCGGGTCACGGAGAGCGCCCCCGACCGCGTCCGGTTCGCCGTCCAACGACACGAGCGACCTCACGGCGCTGGTCGTGTCGATGGCGGCCGCCGTCGTCACCGCGGGGCTGCTGCACCCCGTGCTCGCCCCGACCGTGCTGCTCGCCGCGGCCCCACAGGCCTGGGCCCAGGTCAAGGGCGCGCAGCTGGCGTTCGACTCGTGGGTGCGCACGGACGTCGCGGGCCCGGCGGCTGCAGGTGGTCAGCGAGCTCATCGCCCGGCGGGAGAACGCGGCCGAGGTCCGGGCGTTCACGACGCAGGAGGTGCTGCTCGCCGAGCACCGCCGGATCGCCGACGACCTGATGGCCGAGTCCGAGCGGGTCGCGCAAGCGCGCAGAACCGCGCGACGACGATCGGCCGCACGATCGCCGGGCTCGGCACCGCGCTCGGCTACGTCGTGCTGGGCGCTGCTGCTCTACGCGGGCGGCGATGCCGCTCGCGCTGGCGCGGCACGGCGGTGCTGGCGATGCGCTCGGCGACGAGCGCGATCGTCAATTCGATGTTCCAGGTCAGCCAGCTCTACGAGTCCGGCTTCACGCTGGAGCTCCTACCGCACGCTGATCGCCGACGCGGACGCCCGCAGCCGACCGGACGGGCAGCAGCTCGCCGCCGACCCCGCGCGAGATCACGCTGGACGGTGTCTCGTTCCGCTACCCCGGCCAGGACGAGCTCGCGCTGTCCGACGTGTCGCTGACCCTGCGCCGCGGCGAGGTGATCGCGCTGGTCGGCGAGAACGGCTCGGGCAAGTCCACGCTCGCCAAGCTGCTCACCGGGCTCTACCTGCCCGAGACCGGCGTGGTCGCGTGGGACGGCGTCGACACCGCGAACGTCGACGCCGCGGCGCTGCACGAGCGGATCGCCGTCGTGCTGCAGGACCCGCTGCACTGGCCGATGACCGCGGGCAACAACGTGCGCATCGGCCGTCTCGACCGGCCCGATCCCGACGACGTCGCCTTCACCGACGCCGCCGCCCGCTCCGGCGCCGACGTCGTGCTCGCCGCGCTGCCCGACGGCGCCGCGACCATGCTGTCGCGCCAGTTCCAGCAGGGCCGCGACCTCTCGGGCGGCCAGTGGCAGCGGCTCTCGGTGGCCCGCGGGCTCTACCGCGACGCGCCGCTCGTCATCGCCGACGAGCCCACCGCCGCGATGGACGCCCGCGCGGAGCACGCCGTGTTCACGGCGCTGCGCGGGCTGGGCGGCAGCGAGCGGATCACGGTGCTGGTGACGCACCGGCTGGCCAACGTGCGCCACGCCGACCAGATCGTCGTGCTGGAGGACGGCCGCGTGACCGAGCTCGGCACGCACGCGGAGCTGATGGCGCGCGGCGGCACCTACCAGGAGCTGTTCTCGCTGCAGGCGCGCGCGTACGCGGACGCGCCGTCGGTGCCGGACTGACCGGACCGACCTGCCAGGATGGGCCGCGATGCCCCGCACCCCGACGCTCGGCCGTCCGACGGCCCGGGCCGCGACCGCCCCCCGCACCCCGGCGCTGCGCCGGGCGCTGTTGGCCGCTGCGGCCATCTTCGTCGGCGTCCTCGCCGTCGCCGTCGGGTGGATGGCGGCCGGGCCGATGTTGAGCACACCGCCGCCCGCGACGGTCGTGCCCGCCACCCCGACCACGACGCCGACCAGCACCCCGGCCCCCACCCGGGCGCCTGCGCCCACGGGCCGGATCTGGTCGGTGGTCGTCACCTTCTACGGCGCGGCCGACAACGACCCGCCGGGCTCCACCGACATCGCGTACCCGAACGCCCGGCACCGCGCGGCGGGCGGCACCGGCACCTTCGCCGACCCGCTGTCGCTGGCGGCCGACCCGCGCGCGATCCGCGTGGGCACCCGCGTCTACTACCCGCCGCTGCGCAAGTACTTCGTGATGGAGGACGACTGCGCGGCGTGCATCCACGACTGGCGCTCCGCCCACAGCGCGCACATCGACCTGTGGACCGGCAACTTCACCGGCGCCGCCATCATCCGGTGCGAGGAGGCGCTCACGCCCGACGGACCGGTGTCGGTCGAGGTGAACCCGCCGCCCGGCCGCCCGGTCGACCCACGCCCGCTCTACAGCAGGCAGGGCTGCTCGAGCTGACGGCTACGGTCGGCGCATGAGCGAACCGCTGGTGCACCTCGACGCCACCGCGGGCGTCGCGACGATCACGCTGGACTCCCCGGCCAACCGCAACGCGCTGTCCGCCCAGCTGCGGCGAGAGCTGCTCGCGCACCTGGACGCGGCGCTGGACGACGACGCGGTGCGGGTGGTCGTGCTCGGCCACACGGGCCGGGTGTTCTGCTCGGGCATGGACCTGAAGGAGTCCCGCGGCGCCGGGGCCGCAGCGCCCAGGGCGTGAACGAGGTGCCCGCGATCCTGCAGCGGATCTGGACGGCGCCCAAGCCGGTCGTCGCGGGGTCGCGGGGCCTGCCGCGGGCGGGCGGGGTCGGGCTCGTGGCCGCCTGCGACATCGCGGTGGCGGCCACCGCGGCGACCTTCGCGTTCAGCGAGGTCCGGATCGGGGTGGTCCCGGCCGTGATCTCGGTGACCGTGCTCCCCCGGCTGCTGCCGCGCGCCGCGCACGAGCTGTTCCTCACCGGCGAGACGTTCGACGCGACGCGCGCCCTCGCCGTCGGGCTCGTCAACGCGGCGGTGCCCGCCGAGGAGCTCGACGACGAGGTCGCGCGCTACGTCGGGATGCTGCGCCTCGGCGCGCCCGGCGCGCTCGCGGCGACGAAGGAGATGCTGCGCGCCGACCGGCCCGCCGGCGCTCGACGACCAGTTCGCCGAGATGCTCACGCTCTCCGCCCGGTTCTTCGCGGGCGAGGAGGGCCAGGAGGGCATGCGCGCGTTCGCCGAGAAACGCCCGCCCCGCTGGGCCACGTAGGGCGTAGGCGCGCCCCGGCGCCGCAGCAAGTGACATTGCTGCCGCCGAGCCCGCAGCGGGGGCACACCGCTGCAGGTCTCCGCGGCTGCGCCGATTCGACACTCCCGGACCGCATCTTCGAGGTGGGGCTGGAGGCGGCGGCCGCGGCCGGGCTGGTCGGTCGGCGGCGGGTGCTGGACTCGACCCCGCTGTATGACGCGGTGGCCACGATGGACACCGTCACGTTGATCCGCTCGGCGGTGCGGGGCGCTGCTCGCCGTTCGCCGATCCCGACGCTGTCCGCCGCGCTGCGGCGGTGCTTAGCAGCGTTTACAACTACGCCAGTTACGGTTAGCCGCAGATCTTTTGGGACGACCGGTCCTCTCTTGAGTAGTTCATCTACTCCCTAGCTCGCGATGGGTTCGCGGTGCTCGCGCTGCTGGATCGTCTCAGCGCTTGCCCACCCGGTCCAGCAGGCCGCGGCGTTGCTGTCCACTTTGCTTTTCCAGTACCTTTATTTACTGCCCGGTCAACGTGTTCCAGATCGCGCTGCGTGTCGCCTAGTATCTTTTTATCTCCACCGTTTACCCCTTCACCCTTCACTCTCACTATACCTCTTTCTCTCTCTTTCTACTTCTACTATCTCTCACACCTCTTTCTACCCTTTCTCTTAGTTCATCACCTCTACCACTGTCACTCCTGTCAACGCTGTCTACGCCAGTGTCGCCGTAGACCTCATCGCCGACCTCCTCGGCGACCAGCCTGTTGTCTTAGTTTTTTTTGCCTAGCCGTAGCCCGCCTAGCCGTAGCCCGCCTAGCCCTAGGTGTCCTAGTCTCTCTTTTCTCTTTCTCTTTCTCTTTTTGCTCGCTCTTTTCTTTTCTCTTTTCGTGCGCGGCGAGACGCCGAGCAGGCGGCCCTCTACAGCGACAACGCCTACAGCACCGGGTTCGTTTCACTACCGTCTCGCCCAGGCCGCGATCGCGTACCGCTGCTATACCCATTCACCCACCGCCTCTCTCTTTTTGTTCAGCTATTACCTCTTCTTTATCTACCTCTACGCCTTCGCGGTGACCTGCCCAGTCGCGATCACCGCCCCTATCCGCCCAGCCCGCGCCGGTGGCGGCACCGCCTACTTCGCCTCGGCCTGCCCCGCAGTGCCCGCTGCGCACCCTTGCACACCGCCGGGCTGGTCTCTCACGTTCAGCGCGCGACACCCACCGCCGCCCGCCAGCCGACCCCGCCTGGTCTAGTTCGCCAGAAGTCGCGGCACCCGCCCAGTCGAGCAGCGCTCACGCCGCAGCAGGCGTCACCCCCGCACCAGCCTCGGCAGATCGGCAGCAGTGGTGCCGCGCGTCCAGTTCGCACCAGGCCGCCGCGCCCGCCGATCGCCGCGGACAGGCCGGCAGCGCCCGGTCCAGCGTCGGCGCGTCCGCGGGCACCGCGACCTCGGCGCCGAACCAGCCACCGTCGCGGCCCATGCCCGCGATGGACTCCACGCCCGCGAGCACGGTCGCGGCCAGCGGCTCGGGCACGGTCGAACGGCTGCCCGGTCGCCCGCGCGACGTCCCACCCGTGCAGCACGAACTCGGCGGTCATCATCGAACCGATCGCGGCGGCGGGCATCGACCCGCTCCCGAACGGCGCGTCGCCCTCCCACGCGGCCGGGTCCTGCCAGGCGCGGGCCGCCGCGGCTCCGGCCTCGGCGGCCCGGTCGGCCCACTCCGCCTCCGGCACACCGCGCAGGTACGGACAGCGCTCGTCCTCGGTCCAGTCCGACGGCCACGCCGCCTTGCGCGCCCCGTACTCGGCCATCACCAGCCCGAACGCCAGGTGGTTGACGGCCTTCCCGACCGTCCAGTCCGTGCACGGCGTCGGATCGCCGTAGCGCGCCGGGTCGGCCCCGCGGATCGCCGCGACGGCGATGTCGATGCTCTCTCGCATGTGGTCTGCGTGATCCATGCCGCCACCCTGCCGCACGTCCGACGGCGCGCATTGGACGAACGCGACAGCTACCGTGGATGGCGTGGAACTGCTGGCCGACCCCGCCGTCGGACCCGACATCGGCGCCGCCGTCGACGTCCTCGCGGGCCGTCCGCTGGCCGCGCTCACCGGCGCCGGGCTCTCCACCGACTCCGGCATCCCCGACTACCGCGGCCCCGGTTCGCCCCGCCGCACCCCCATGACCTACCAGGAGTTCCTGTCCGGGCCGTCCGCCCAGCGCCGCTACTGGGCGCGCAGCCACGTCGGGTGGACCCGCATCGGCGCAGGCGGCGCCCAACGACGGCCACCGCGCGCTGGCCGAGCTGGAGCGCACCGGCCCGCTGCGGCGGCCTGATCACCCAGAACGTCGACGGCCTGCACGCCGCCGCGGGCAGCCGCGCCCTGATCGACCTGCACGGCCGCATCGCCGACGTCGTCTGCATCGCGTGCGGGCGGCGCAGCCCCCGCCTCGCGCTCCAGCAGCGGCTCGCCGCGGCCAACCCGGGCTTCGTCGAGGCGGCGGGCGCGGCCGTCGAGTCCGCCCCCGACGGCGACGCGGAGCTGGCCGCCACCGACGGCTTCCGCGTGGTCGGCTGCGCTCGGCTGCGGCGGGGTGCTCAAGCCGGACGTCGTGTTCTTCGGCGAGAACGTGCCGCGCGAACGGGTGGCGCGCGCCTACGCCATGGTCGACGAAGCAGAGGCGCTGCTGGTGGCGGGCTCGTCGCTCACGGTGATGTCGGGCCTGCGCTTCGTGCGGCACGCGCGCAAGCGCGGCATCCCGGTGGTGATCGTCAACCGGGGCCCGACCCGCGGCGACGAGCTGGCCGACGTGCGGATCGACGCGGGCTGCAGCGAGACCCTCACGGCCCTGGCGGCGGCCCTGTCCGGCTCCGGGTGGCGGCGCCCGCTTGACCGTCGATGACGACGTCGACGAGCGGTCGATCCCGGCCGCGGCGAGCCAGCACAGCGGCAGACCGACGACGATGGCGAGCGCCACCTGGAACGGGAACGCCAGCTGCGTGAGCCACAGCTCGACCGCGTCCCACCAGTCCGCGATCGCCCGCACCACGCTCCACAGGGTAGTCCGGGCCGTTTGCCGCTAGTTTCGACCCATGTTCGCCGTCTACGCCGCCGCCCCGAACCCCGAATCGCCGCTCGACGCGCTCGTCGTGGGCGAACGTCCCGCCCCCGAGGCGCCGGAGGGCTGGGTGCCGGTCACGGTCACGGCCGCGTCGCTGAACATGCACGACATCTGGACCCTGCGCGGCGTCGGGATCAAGCCGGACCAGTTCCCGATGATCCTCGGCTGCGACGGGGCGGGCACACTTGCCCGACGGCAGCCCCGTCGTGCTGCACTCGATCATCGGGGACCCGGCGTGGTTCGGCGACGAGACCCTCGACCCGCGCCGCAACATGCTCACCGAGAAGCACCAGGGCACGTTCGCCGACACGGTCGTCGTGCCCGCGCGCAACGCGGTGCCCTTGCCGGAGGGGCTCACCGCCGCGCAGGCCGCCGTGATGGGCACGGCGTGGCTCACCGCGTACCGGATGCTCTTCGTCAAGTCCGGCCTGCGCCCCGGCCAGACGATGCTCGTGCAGGGCGCGACCGGGGGCGTGTCGACCGCCCTGGTCCAGCTGGGCACCGCGGCGGGGATGCGCGTGTGGGTGACCGGGCGCACCCAGGAGAAGCAAGACGTCGCCGCGCGGCTCGGCGCCCACGCCACGTTCCCGAGCGGCGCGCGGCTGCCCGAGCGCGTCGACGCGGTCTTCGAGACCGTCGGCGAGGCCACGTGGGCGCACTCCATGCGGGCGCTCAAGCCGGGCGGTGTGATCGTCGTCTCGGGCTCGACGAGCGGCCCCGCTCCGAGCGCCGATCTCCAGCGGCTGTTCTTCCTGCAGCTCCGGGTCATCGGCTCCACCATGGGCACCCGCGACGAGCTCGCCGACCTCCTCGCGTTCGTCGCGAACGCGGGCATCACCCCGGAGATCGGGCTCGAACTGCCGATGGAGAAGGCGGCCGACGGCTTCCGGGCGATGCTCGACGGTGACACGGCCGGGAAGATCGTCTTCACGCGCTGAGACCGCCGCTCGACGGGATTAGACCGTTCGTCCCACCTTCGTAGCTGAGAAGTGGCCTTTCTCTTCTCAGTACGTACAGTGTGTGATCGTGTCCGAACCACCAGTCGAAGACCGGCGGGGACGGTATTCGTCCCGGCGCCGCGAGTCACCAGCCTGGTCGAGCTGCTCGACCGGCTCGATCGAGCGGTCGCGGCGGCATTGCTGCCCGTGACCGAGTCCGAAGGCGTCAGCCGGGAAGGCTGGCGCGTGCTGCTGATGCTCGCCAGGGGCAGCGGGCGCAGCATGGGCGAGATCGCCGCCCACACCGCGCTCCCCGCACCGACCGCCACCCGCGTCGTGGACCGGCTCGTCGAGTCCCGGCTCGCCTACCGCCACACCGACGCCGTCGACCGGCGCCGCGTGCTCGTGCATCTGGGCGCCGACGGGCGCGAGCTGGTCGAGCGGGTGTGCAGGCGCGTCGAGCGCTCCGCCGCCGGCCTGCTGGGCGGCACCCACACACCTCGAGCGGGAACGTCTGGCCGAGCTCCTCGCGGCCCTGGCCGCACCCGCGGCCCGTTAGCTCGCGTGGCTCACGCGCGCGAGCCACTCCCGGCCGCGCACCCCGAGGTGCTGCTCCGCACTGCCGCACGCGCGGCAGCAGCGTGCGGTCGCCCGTCATCGCGGCCATCAGGTCGAGCACGGTCACGCCGTGGGCAGGGCGGCCCAGCACCGTGACCGGGTCGCCCGCCGCGGACCTCGCCTGCCCGCTCCACGGCCAGGTAGCAGCCGGGACGCCGGGCGGCGATGAATCGGCGCACCATGTCCGGCACGTCCAGGAAGCCCGCGAACACCCGGCACGGGATGCGCGGGCCGCGCACGACCAGCACCGCCGTGCCGACCTGCCAGCGCTCCCCGATCACCGCGCCCGAGCAGTCGACGCCGGAGAGCGTGAGGTTCTGCCCGACCGTCGCGACCGGCCTGCCCAGCTCCGCGCTCCACCACGCGAGATCGTCGGTCGAGTAGGCGTAGACGGCCTGGTCGGGCCCGCCGTGGTGGGCGACGTCACAGATCGTGTCGCCGTCCACACCCGACTCCGTGAGCCGCACCGGCCCGTCGACCGGGCGCTTGTCGATGCCGGAACGACCGCTCTTGACCCGCGTCCACGGGTCGGTGCGCACCACGGCGACCGCGACCGACTCCACCCGACCCGACATGCCCTCGATCGTGCCCGGCCCGTCCGCGCGCCGCACCGTCATTACGGAACGAGGACGATCTTGCCGCGGGTGTGGCGGCGTTCGAGCTCGCGGTAGGCGTCCTGCACCCGTTCCAGCGGGTAGGTGGCGGCGATGGGCAGCTCCAGCTCGCCCTTGGCCAGCAGCGCGGCCAGCTCGGCGAGCACCTCGGGCCGCGCGCCGACGGCGTTGCCGTCCGCCTTCACCCCGTGCTTCTCGACCGCGGCGAAGTCGATGACCGTGTCGATGCGGTCCGGTGGGCACGCCGAGCGCGATCGCGGTGTCGACGTAGCCGTCGCCGAACAGGTCGATGAGCGCGTCGACGCCCTCGGGCGCGACGGCCCGGATGCGGTCGACCAGGCCGTCGCCGTGCGCCACCGGGATCGACGCCGTGCGCGCGCAGCCACTCGTGGTTGGTGCTCCGACGCGATCCCCACGACGCGTGGCGCCCGTGCGGCGGGCCAGCTGCACGGTCAGCACGCCGACGCCGCCCGCCGCGGCCGAGACCACCACGGTCTCGCCCGGGCGCGGGTCGACCGCGCGGACCGCGGCCCAGGCCGTGGCCCCGACGACGTGCAGCGCCCCGGCCTGCTCCCACGCCAGCTCGGCGGGCTTCGCGATGACGTGCCCGACCGGCACGGCCACGTACTCGGCCTGGCTCGCGCGCGTCGTCGGTCCACCCGAACACCTCGTCGCCGACCGCGACGCCGTCCACCCCGGGCCGAGCGCGCTCACCGTGCCCGCGAGGTCGCTGCCCTGGCCCGACGGGAACGTCGAGGGCCAGCGCTCGGCGTAGCGGCCCTCGCGGACGTAGGCCTCGCCCGGGTTGATGCCCGCCGCCGCCACCTTGACCAGCACCTCGTCGGGCCCCGGCTCCGGCACCGGCACCTCGGCGACGCGCAGGACGTCGATCCCACCGTACTCGTCGTACTGCACAGCTCGCATGCCCGGCCCAACCCCGGCCGGCGCTCGGATATGCCCGTCAGGGGCGGATGCCGTCCAGCAGCCTGGCGGGCACGACGGTCACCGGGAAGGGCCGCTCCGCCGCGTAGGACTCGCTCGCCGACGATCGTGCGCGACGCTGCGCGTAGACCCCGTCCTGGAGCTCGAACACGGTGAGCGCGCCCGGCTCGGTCGGGTCGAGCAGCCAGTAGGACGGCACGCCCATCCGCTCGTAGTGCGCCTTCTTGGTGTTGCGGTCGTGCAGGGCGGTGCTCGGCGAGAGCGTCTCGATCACGAGCAGCGGGGCGACCGGCAGGTTCTTCGGCGTGAGGTCGACGTAGCGGGTGACCAGGACGTCCGGCTGCACCTCGCTGTCGCGCGCGGTCTGCAGCGCGAACGGCGCGATCATCACGCGCAGCTCCCGCGGACACGCCGCCCGCAGGACCACGTACAGCGCAGCGGCTCATCTCCTGGTGATGCCATCCCGGAGCCGGGGTCACGATGAGCATCCCGTCGATGACTTCGTACCGGTTGCCGTCATCCGGCATCGCCTCCAGGTCGTCGACCGTGAAGGGGCGACCGGTGGGGATCGATGCCAGGCTGCTCATAGCGCCCATGGTGCCTCCTCGGCTGTCGAAGACATAGACGAGATCCGCGAGCCTCCGGTTCCGCCTCAGCCGAGCCAGTTCTCGACGACCAGATCGGAGCAGTCGGCGACGTTGCGGGTGACGAGCGCAGGTCGTGGGTGACCGCCACGGCGGCGATCTGGCCGTCGGCGAAGGCAGGCCCGCGACCGAAGCAGCCGGCCGCTCCGCTGCCGACAGCTGCTATTTCTTGGCCTTGTCCGCCGCCGAGTCGGTGGAGAGCGCGGCGACGAAGGCCTCCTGCGGCACCTCGACCCGACCGATGGTCTTCATCCGCTTCTTGCCCTCCTTCTGCTTCTCCAGCAGCTTGCGCTTGCGGGTGATGTCACCGCCGTAGCACTTGGCGAGCACGTCCTTGCGGATCGCGCGGATGTTCTCCCGCGCGATGATCCGCGAGCCGATGGCCGCCTGGATGGGCACCTCGAACTGCTGGCGCGGGATCAGCTCGCGCAGCTTGGCGGTCATCATCGTGCCGTAGGCGTAGGCGTCGTCCTTGTGCCGGATCGCGGAGAACGCGTCCACGGGCTCGCCCTGCAGCATGATGTCGACCTTGACGAGCTCGGCCTCCTGCTCGCCCGCCTCCTCGTAGTCCAGCGAGGCGTAGCCGCGGGTGCGGGACTTCAGCGCGTCGAAGAAGTCGAAGATGATCTCGGCGAGCGGCATCGTGTAGCGCAGCTCGACGCGGGTCTCCGAGAGGTAGTCCATGCCGCCGAGCTGGCCGCGACGGCTCTGGCACAGCTCCATGATCGCGCCGATGAACTCCGACGGCGCGAGGATCGTCGTCTTGACGATCGGCTCGAAGATCTGCGCGACCTTGCCGGTGGGCCAGTCCGACGGGTTGGTGACGGTCATCTCCGTGCCGTCGTCCTTGATCACCCGGTAGACGACGTTGGGCGCCGTGGAGATCAGGTCGAGGCCCGCCTCGCGCTCCAGCCGGTCGCGGGTGATCTCCAGGTGCAGCAGGCCGAGGAAGCCGCAGCGGAACCCGAAGCCCAGCGCCGCCGACGTCTCCGGCTCGTAGGTGAGCGCGGCGTCGTTGAGCCGCAGCTTGTCGAGGGCCTCGCGCAGGTCCGGGTACTGCGAGCCGTCGACGGGGTAGAGCCCCGAGTAGACCATCGGCCGGGGCTCGCGGTAGCCGGTGAGCGGGGTCGTGGCGCCCTTGCGGGCCGAGGTGACGGTGTCGCCGACCTTCGACTGGCGCACGTCCTTCACGCCGGTGATGAGGTAGCCGACCTCGCCGACGCCCAGCCCGTCCGACGGCTTCGGCTCCGGCGAGACGATGCCGATCTCGAGGATCTCGTGGGTGGCGCCCGTGGACATCATCTTGATCCGCTCGCGCGGGCGTGATCCGTCCGTCGACGACCCGGATGTAGGTGATGACGCCGCGGTAGGTGTCGTAGACCGAGTCGAAGATCATCGCGCGGGCCGGGGCGTCGGCGTCGCCGACCGGGGCGGGCACCTGGCGCACCACCTCGTCGAGCAGCTCGGCCACGCCCTGGCCGGTCTTCGCGCTGACCCGCAGCACCTCCGACGCGTCGCAGCCGACGATGTGCGCGATCTCGGCGGCGTAGCGGTCCGGGTCGGCGGCCGGGCAGGTCGATCTTGTTGAGCACCGGGATGATCGTGAGGTCCTTCTCCAGCGCCAGGTAGAGGTTGGCCAGCGTCTGCGCCTCGATCCCCTGCGCCGCGTCCACCAGCAGGATCGCGCCCTCACACGCCTCCAGCGCGCGGGAGACCTCGTAGGTGAAGTCGACGTGGCCGGGGGTGTCGATCAGGTGCAGGACGTGCTCGGTGCGCCCGACCTTCCACGGCAGCCGCACGTTCTGCGCCTTGATCGTGATGCCGCGCTCGCGCTCGATGTCCATGCGGTCGAGGTACTGGGCGCGCATCATCCGCTCGTCGACGACGCCGGTGAGCTGCAACATGCGGTCGGCCAGCGTCGACTTGCCGTGGTCGATGTGGGCGATGATGCAGAAGTTGCGGATCAGCGATGGCGCGGTGAACGTCTTGTCGGCGAACGAGCTCACAGATCAGGGTTTCCTCTTCGTACGTGACTGCCTCCATCGTCCCATGCCGTCGTTTCCGCGCGTGGGTAACGGGGAACAGGGCCTCATGACCACTGTGGAGAACGAGCCGGAACCGCGTCACCACCGTGCGCGAGACCTCCGTGGCGGAGCCGCCAACGGCGCCGGTGACGCCCGGTTCGCGGCCGAGGTGCGCGAGCGGTTCGGCGGCGCGAAGGTGGGTGCGGCGTTCTTCGGCTGGCTGGTCGCCATCGGGATGACCGTGCTGCTCACCGGCCTGGTCGCGCTCGCCCTCGCCGCGTGGGGCCGGGGCACGGGCGCCGTGCCGTTCCTGGCCGACGCCACGGCGAACGTCACCACCGCAGGCCTCACCGGCATGGGCACGGCCGTCGCGGTGCTCGCGATCGCCTACCTGACCGGCGGCTACGTCGCCGGGCGGCTCGCCCGGTTCGACGGGGCGCGCAACGGCCTGCTCGCCTGGCTGCTCGGCTTGATCGTGACCGTGCTCGCGGGCATCGCCGCGGCCGTCGTGGGTGCGCACCTCCGACCTCGCCGCCGCGGTCCGGCTGCCCGCGATGCCGGTCGACGCGTCCACGATGACGGTCGAGCGGGGCCGTGCTGCTCGCCGTGACCGTGCTCGTCACCGCGCTCGCCGCAGCGATCGGCGGACGGCTGGGCGAGCGGTTCCACCGTCGCGTGGACCGGGCCGCCGGCCTCCTGTGAGCGGTAACGAGTGCTCCAGCACTCGTTACCGCTCACAGGGCGAAGCCGCATCGGCGGACCGCTTCCCACGGTCCGCCGCGGTAGCGCCACAGGCCCAGGCCGACGACCTGCACGTCGTACGGGCTGAACGCGGCGGCCAGTTCGGCGTGCAGCCGCGCGGCGGCGGCGGGGTCGGCCTTGTTCTGCACCGTGACGTGCAGGTCGGTCTTCGCCCGGTCCTGGGCCGACAGCAGGCTCACCCACCCGCGCGCCAGCCGCGCCCGCAGGTCGGCCAGCTCGGGCGCGATGAGGTCGTAGGCCACGCCGCCGCGCCACCCTTTCACCCGGTGCACGCGCGCCCTGATCACCGGCCGGTCCGCGGCGGCCTCCAGCGCCGCGCCGATCGCGGGGTCGTCGGGCAGCCGGTGGAACAGGGTCAGGTGCGCGTCGAGGTGGTTGCGCTCGGGCGGGAAATGGCTGCGCCGCAACCCGTCGAACCGCTCCTGCGCGGCCGCCTCAAGGAGCGCGGTGACGATCAGCGGCGACACCCGTCCTACTCTGCCGCCTCTCTGCGGGCGGTCGCGCGCCGGACGTACCAGATGTTCCACGCCAGCAGGCCGCCGATGACGGCGATCGACAGCACCTCACCGAGCCCGACCATGACGTCGATCGGCAGCAAGAACACCAAGGGCACCCGCACCAGCGCGTCGAGGATCAGGCCCACACCCCACACGGTCGAGCTGAGCCGGTGGCCGTGGCGCACGCGCGGGTTGGTCTCGTACTCGTGGCGGAGCTCCGCCTTCCGCGCGGGTTGGAAGCTCTGCGACGCGGCCAGCGTGAGGGGCGTGCCCCACAGCGTCGTGCCGACGAACACCAGGCCGATCGCGCCGGTGACGATCGAGTTCTTCAGCAGCAGGAACCGCGGGATCGCCGCTGACCAGCGCGAGCACCAGGCCGATCCCGAACACCACGAGCATCACGGTCGCGAACGGGTTCAGCGCCCGTTCCCGCACGGCCACCCACACGATGCGGACGCCCGCCAGTCCGGTGGCCGCGAGCAGGGCGACGAAGTCGGACGCCCCGGCGAGGTGCAGCGCGTAATAGCCGAGGACCGGGAGCCCGACGTCCCAGGCCAACCCGCGCAGCATCGACCGCGCGGATGGGCCTGCCGGTGGCGGCGTCATACCAGGCCCAGCTCGGTGTCGGGGATCCAGGAACCGTGGAAGCCAGCGGGCACCCCGCGCGGCAGCGTGACGGCGGCGACGGGCGCGCCCGCGACGTCGGTGGCGTCCAGCACGAGCAGCTGCGACGCGCTGCCGTCGCGGCGCGTGGTGATCGTCAGCAGCCAGCCGTCGTCCTCGGCGCGGTCGGCCACGGCCGAGGGCACGAAGACCGCCTCGCCTGCGACGGTGTCGGCGCCGAGGGCGTGCTCGGTGGCCGTGCCCGCCGCGACGTCGAACTTCACGACGGCGGATCGGCCGACCGCGTAGCGGTAGCGGGCGTCGCGGCCGACGCGCTCGTCGTCCACCGTCGGGAACTCGACGCCCCGGTCGTCGAGCAGGGTCTCGGTGACGGTGCCCGCCGCCGGATCGAGCACCCAGCGGTACATCCGCGCCAGGCCGGAGGCGGCTGCCGCCGCGCCGGGGCCTGCCGGGTCGGGCCCGAGCCCGTTCCACATCGCGACGGCGTCGGCGGGCGCGTAGCGCGCTGCGTCGAGGACGACCCGCCCGGCGGCGTCGGTGGCGGCGTTGCCGACGTGGAAGACGTAGGCGGGGTCGACGTCGAACCACGTCACCTCGCCCGGCCGGGCGAGCGGCATGAGGCCGATCCGCGCGCCGTAGGCGTCGTCCCAGCCGTAGGGCATGCCGGTGCGCAGGCGGTCGAGCGAGAACGTCATGGGCAGGTCGAGGAAGACGGCGTGCCGGTCGGTGATGGCGAAGTCGTGCATCATCGTCGGGCCGGGCACGGCGATCTCCGCACTCGCGACGAGCTCCCCGGCCGCCGAGAGCCGGTGGTAGGTGAGGAACGGCGGGGCGAACCCGTAGCCGAAGAAGTGCAGCTCACCCGTCACGGGGTCGGTTTTCGGGTGGGCGGTCATCGCCGTGGTGAGGCGCCCGTCGAAGTCGCACGGGCCGACGGTGGCGAGCTCCGGCGTCAGCACGTGCGGGAAGCTGCTCTCGACCAGCGCCATGATCCGCCCCGCGTGCGCGATCACGTGGGTGTTGGCGACGCCGACGGAACGGTCCACCGTGCCGTCCGGCCTGATCATCGACTCGCCCGCAAGCGCCTTCGTGCGCACCCAGCGGTTGCGGTACCACTCGGCCCGGCCCGCGCGCAGGCGCACGCCGTGCACCATGCCGTGCCCGGTGAACCAGTGCGGGGACGGGTGCCCGGGCAGCGGGTTGGGGCCGTTGCGCAGGTAGCGGCCGGTGAGCTCGGGCGGAAGCGCGCCGTCGACCGGGAGGTCCACGGCGTCGATCTCGTCCGGGACCGGGGCGAAGAAGCCGGTCATGTGCATCGGCGCGGTGGTCGTCATGCCACGAGCATGCACGTGTCAGATTCGACATGTCAACAGTGACATGTCGAGAATGGCGGGTTAGAGTGCGCCCATGTCGCTGTCGCACGCCCTGCTCGGCCTGCTCGCCGTCACCCCGCGCAGCGGCTACGAGCTGACGAAGGCGTTCGACGGCGATCTCGGCCGGTACGCCTGGCAGGCCGGGCACACGAGCATCTACCCGGAGCTGGCCCGGCTGGCCGAGCGCGGCCTCGTCGAGGTCACGCACGAGGGCGCCCGCGGCAGCCGCACCTACGCGGTCACCGAGGCGGGCCGCGACGAGCTGCGGACGTGGCTGCTCACGCCGCCCGGCAGAGCGCGAAGGTGCGCAACGAGCTGGTGCTGCGGATGTTCCTCCTGTCCGCGCTCGACCCGCCCGACGCGCGGAAGCTGCTGGAACGGATCGCGACGAGCACCGCCCGCGACGCCGCGGTGCTGCGGAAGGTGCGCGCGGAGGCGGGGCCGGTGCGCCTGGGCGCCGAAGGGTTCGGGCAGCTCGCGGCGGAGTACGGGCTGCGCCAGTACGACGCCGTGCACGACTGGGCGCTCTGGGCGCTCGACCAGCTCGATCAGGCGGTCGCCACCACGACGAGCGCACCCGGTGGGCGCTAGTCGCGGTCGCGATCATCCATCGCGCGCGCCCGTCGGTGAACGGACTGTCCTCCGACCGGATGACATGCCACCATGTCGGCGCGCCGGGACCCCAGCCTCGGCGACGAAATCCGACCGGCCACCGAGGGGGCGACCGGTGTCTGTTGCAGGACAGGGCTGCGCCCTGCTCGCGGGCGGTGGCGAATGCCGCTGCGCGCAGGACGTGGTGCTGCTCGACGACCGCGAGCTCGCCGAGCGGGCCACCGACAAGTTCCTCTGGCAGCAACGGGCGGACGCCGACGGGCGGGCCGCCGCTCGGCGCGGCCTCGACGCGATGCTCGCCGCGGCACGCCCGCGGGGGCAGTCACTGCTGGTCAGCGAGCTGATCCGGCTCTGCGCGATGCTGCGGATCCTCGGCGAGGACGTGGCCGACGTCAGCGAATCCGACGCGCTGCTGGCCGAGCTGGACGAGCTCGCCGAGCTGGCGGGCGATGCGCGCATGGTCGGCGAGGTCGCCGCGATGCGCGCGCACCGCACGCTCTGCTTCGGACACGGCGAGAACGCCCTCACCGACGCCGCCACGGCCTACGCCATCCTCACCGACGTCCCGGTGCCCGCGGCCGCCGAGGACGCGCGCAGGCTCTCCCGCGCGCTCAACGGCCTGGTGCTGGTGCTGCTCAAGCTCGGCGTCCACGAGCTGGCCGACGGCGTCTCGCGGCAGGCCATCGGCGTCGCCGCGGCGCACGGCACCGAGATGGAACGGCTGGTGCACCAGCTCAACCGCATCCGCCTCCAGCTGTCGTGGGCGCTGCGGCTGGAACGCGGCGGGCGGGCCGCCGCAGCGGCCACGCGCTTCCTCGGCGCCGCGGAGTCCGCGCACGCCGCGGGCATCCTGTGGAGCGCCGCGCTCGGCCGGGCCCCGGAGGGCGGTCGGGACTGCTCGATCATCCGGTCGGCCTACGCGCTCGCCCACCCCAGCGCCGACCATCTCGCGGTGCTCGACGGCGTCGCCGAGACCGCGCACTTCACCGAGGACCGCATCGTCCTCGCCATCGCCACGGCGCGGTGCCTGATGGCCGCCAACCGCCGCGCCGACGCCGCCGCCGCGCTCCGAGCGCTGCGCGACGAGCTGGTCGACGACCCGTCCGAGCCCGGCCTGGCGATCTCCCTGCATCGCGAGCTGTCGGGCATCGAGGGCGGCACCGACCGGTCCGACGCGCTGTCGCGCTACTCCGCGGCGCTGGAGGAGGAGCTGTGGGCGTTGCGCGAGTCGCGCCTCACCGCGCTGCGCAGCCACTCCGACCACCACCGCCTCGTCCGCGAGCACGGCGCCGTCGCCGCGCAGGCGTTGCAGGACCCGCTCACGGGCCTGCCCAACCGGCGGGCGCTCGACCTGCGGCTGCGCGAGATCAGCACGGCGGCCGGCCAGCCGTGCGCGATCGCGCTGATCGACCTCGACCGGTTCAAGGCGGTCAACGACGCGCGCTCGCACGCCGCGGGCGACGCCGTGCTGCGCGCCGTGGCGTCGTGCCTGCGCACCGCGCTGCGCGCGCAGGACCTCGTGGTGCGCTACGGCGGCGACGAGTTCGTCGTCGTCCTGCCCGCCACCACGCTCGCGGTCGCCCAGGCCGCGCTGACGCGGGCCACGCGGGCGGTGGCGGAGCTGCCGGTGGAGATCGGCGCCGGGGTCACGATGTCGGTCGGGGTGGTGCGGGTGCCGCTCGCGGGCGGCCCCGACGCCGCGTTGGCCGCCGCCGACGCGGCGATGTACCGGGCGAAGCGCGCGGGCGGCAACCGGGTGCTGGGCGCCCTGCCCGACCAGGTGCTGCGCCGCCGCCACGGCCGCCGCTCCCCCGCCGCGCCGCCGGAGCCGATCACCGACTCGTTCCCGCGCGTGCTGCCCCGAGTGAGCGTCGGCGCGTAAGCCCGACCCGACCTCGCACCCCTTCGCACCACTTCGCACCCCGCCGACGGGGTGCGAAGTCACCGCTGGGGGTGCGACGTGGCATCGGGAGCGCACGACCGGCCGGTTGTCCAGCTCGGTGAGGCACAGCTCGGCCTGGCGCAGCGCGTGGAACACCGAGCGGGAGAGCCGGTCCATGAGCAGGAACTGCACCACCCGCCCGGCGTCCAGCGCGCCGCGGTAGGTGCGCAGGTACGTGTCCGCCGCGCCTGCGCTGCGCAGCACGGTGAGCCACGCGGTAGATGTCGGCGAGGAACGCCTCCAGCGCCCGCACCCGTTGCACGATGCCGCGCTTCAGCTTGCTCCACTCGGCGGCGGCGATCACCCGCGGCACGATGTCCAGCGGGAACGGACGCTCCTGCCCGGACAGCGAGAACGTGATGCCCTGGTCGAGGTAGGCGCGGTCGAGCGCCTCGGAACGCACGGCGAGGTCGGTGGCGGCGGTCGGCGCGATCGCGTTGTGCAGAGCCCGGTAGGCCGAGCGGACGCGGCCGTCGGCGTGGAACATCTCGTCGAACGCGGCGGCGTGCGGGCGGTCGGGTTCCAGGTAGCCGTCGAAGGGGGCCGATCCTTCTGCGCCTGCCGCCTCGGTGTGGTCCTCGTGATCCATGGCTCGAACCACGCGTCCTCCTCACGCCTGCCCACCCCGACGGAAGGTCATCCTCGCGCAGCGCCACGCTCCGCGACCAGCGGGACGTGCAACAGCCGCGTTACGGGGTGTGTCGTGCGAGGCCGTGCCGGACGAGTCTGTAACATGGACGACCGAGCGCCCGGCGTGCTCGCACCATCCCCGCCGCCGGAGCATTCCGACACCGGTGGCAGGAAAGAGACCGAGGCAGACGCGTGGCCAACATCAAGTCCCAGATCAAGCGGGTCAAGACCAACGAGAAGCGCCGTCAGCGCAACAAGTCCGTGCGCTCCGCGGTGCGCACGGCCGTGCGGAAGTTCCGCGAGGCCGTCGAGGCGGGCAACAACGAGGAGGCCGCCGAGCTGCAGCGCGCTGCCGCGCGCGCCCTCGACAAGGCGGCGAGCAAGGGCGTGATCCACAAGAACCAGGCCGCCAACCGCAAGTCGGCCATGGCCAAGCGGCTCAACTCCGCCGCCTGAGCGCTCCCGACACCGAGCCACGGATCCCCGCCGGGGTCCGTGGCTTTCGTCATGCCCGGCCGCGGGCCGCGCAGATCCGCAGCACCGCGCGCTCCAGCGCGTAGTCGACGTCGGCCGCGGCCCCCTTCACGTCGGCGTTGACCTCGGCGGCGACCGCGAACGCCGCCGCCAGTGATGCCGGGCTCCAGTGCCGCACCTGCTGCTGCGCCTTGCGGATCTTCCAGGGCGGCATGCCGAGCGCGCCCGCGAGCCGGTTGGGATCACCGCGGCCCGCGGCGCCGACCCGCGCGAGGGTGCGCACCGCGTCGGCCAGCGCGTCGGCGATCAGCACGGACGGCACACCCAGCAGCTGCGCCCAGCGCAGCGCCTCCAGCGCGCCCGCCCGGTCGCCCGCCACCGCCTTGTCGGCCACCGCGAACCCGGACGACTCGGCGCGCCCGCGGTAGTAGCGCCGCACCGCCGACTCGTCGACGGTGCCGCCCGTGTCGGCGACGAGCTGGCCCGTGGCCGCGGCCAGCTCCCGCAGGTCCGATCCCACGGCCTCGATCAGCACCCCGACGGCGCCCTGCGCGATCCGCCCACCCGCGCGCCGCGCCTCGCCGCGCACGAACTCCGCACGCTCCTCGTAACGGGTGATCCGGTCGCACGCGATGACGGCCGCCTTCGCCTTGCGCAGCCCGTCGACCAGCACCTTGTTGCGCGCCCCGCCCGCGTGCTGCACCACCAGCACCATGCCCTCGGCGAGATCGCCCGCCACGTCGAGCACGGCCGCGGTGAGCTCCTTGCCCGCCTCGTGCGCGGCGAGCAGCACGACGACCCGGCCCTCGGCGAACAGCGACGGCGAGAGGCTCTCGGCCAGGTCGGCGGGGGTGGTCTCGCCGGTGCGGAGCCTGCGCAGCTCGGCCGCCGGATCCGCGGCGCGGGCCTCCGCGACGATCGCCTCCACCGCCCGTTCGACGAGCAGCTCCTCCTCACCGAGGACGAGCTGAAGCGCGGGCGGGCTCATGCGCCCATGGTGGACCAGCGCACCGACGGTCCGTGACGCGGCTCCCAGATCGTGGGCACCGACTTGGGTGTGGCCGGGGCGCTGCCGTAACGTCGATCGGCACAACTGCATATGGCTCATCCAGAGGGGTTGAGGGAACGGCCCGATGACACCCCGGCAACCGGCGACCAGTAGCGGTCGATCACGGTGCCAATTCCGACCCGCGTCGCGCGGGGAAGATGAGGAGAACCTCCCATGACGCTGACGGCTGATCTCGGCACGTCCACCATCCTTCGATCTCGGCCCCGCCCGGGCGCTGTCGTGTCGCGAGTGCGGCCACGAGACGCCGCTGGCCGCGGAGTTCGCCTGCACCGAGTGCTTCGGCCCGCTGGAGGTCGCCTACGACTTCGGCGACGTCACGCGCGCTTCGATCGAGGCGGGCCCGAAGTCGATCTGGCGCTACCGGCACCTGCTGCCGGTGCCGACCACGGTCGCCGAGCACCCCAACACCGAGCCCGGCCTCACCCGGCTGATCAAGGCCGACCGCCTGGGCAAGGCGCTGGGCATCCGCAACCTGTGGGTCAAGGACGACACCGGCAACCCGACGCACTCGTTCAAGGACCGCGTCGTCGCCGTGGCCCTGGCCGCCGCCCGTGAGCTGGGGTTCCGGGTGCTGTGCTGCCCGTCCACCGGCAACCTGGCCAACGCCGTCGGCGCCGCGGCCGCCCGCGCGGGCTGGGACTCCGTGGTGCTCATCCCGTCGTCGCTGGAGCGGGCCAAGGTGCTGACGACCGCCGTGTACGGGGGCACGCTGCTCGCCGTCGACGGCAACTACGACGACGTCAACCGGCTCGCCACCGAGCTCGCGGCCGAGCACGAGGACTGGGCGTTCGTCAACGTCAACGTGCGGCCCGTACTACGCGGAGGGCTCCAAGACGCTGGGCTACGAGGTCGCCGAGCAGCTGGGGTGGCGGCTGCCGGAGCAGATCGTCGTGCCGGTGGCGTCCGGGTCGCAGCTGACGAAGGTCGACAAGGGGTTCACGGAGTTCGGCAAGCTCGGGCTCGTCGAGGCCACGCCGTACCGGGTGTTCGGGGCGCAGGCCACCGGCTGCTCGCCGGTGGCGCAGGCGTTCGCGGAGGGCCACGACGTCATCCGCCCGGTGCGGCCGGACACCATCGCCCGCTCGCTGGCGATCGGCAACCCGGCCGACGGCCCGTACGTGCTCGACGCGGTGCGGCGCACCGGCGGCGCGGTGGCGCACGTGTCGGACGCCGAGGTCGTCGAGGGCATCCGGCTGCTGGCGGCCACCGAGGGCGTGTTCGCCGAGACCGCGGGCGGGGTCACGGTGGCCACCACGCGCAAGCTCGTGGAGAGCGGGCAGCTCGACCCCGACGCCGAGACCGTGCTGCTCATCACCGGCGACGGCCTGAAGACCCTCGACGCGGTGAGCGGCCAGGTCGGCCCCACCGCCACGGTGCCGAGCACGACGAAGGCCGTGCGCGACGCCCTCCGCGCGGCGGGCCGGTAGCCCCGCACCGGCGTCGCCGTCCCCGCAGCCGGCGTAGCCGCGCCGCACCGGCGCAGCAGCGCCGCACCGGCGCAGCCGCGCCCTGCACCGGCGGCGCCGTCCCGCACACGGCGTCCGGACGCCGGTGCGGGCACAGCAACGCGTGTGCGAGCGGCTGCGCCGGGCCGGTGAGCGATCAGGCGGCGGTCGACGGCCGGTTCGGCGGGCGCCGCCGGCACCGCGGCCGGCACGCGGCGGGCCGCGATCGCGGCGCCCGCCAGCCCCAGCGCCGCGCCCGCCACCGACACCCCGAACAGCGCCGGGTTCACGTCACCGCCAGTGACGGCGTCGCCGAGCACGACGATCGCCACGGTGCCGGGCAGCACCCCGAGCACCGTGCCGACGAGATACGGGACCAGCCGCACCCTGGCGACACCCGCGGCGTAGTTCAGCACCGAGAACGGCACCATGGGCAGCAGCCGCAGCGAGACCATCGCCAGCAGCCCGCTGCGGTCCAGCCGCGCCCGCACCCAGGCGAACCCCGGCCGGTGCTCGTGGCGGGCGACGAGCGGGCCGCCGACCCACCGCACCAGCCCGTACGCGGCCAGCGCGGCGAGCGTGGTGCCGGTGATCGTCAACACCAGGCCCCACAGCGCCCCGAACAGCACGCCCGCGGCCACGGTGAACACGGTGCGGGGCAACGGCGTGATCGTGACGACGGCCTGCAGCGCCACGAACAGCAACGGCGCCCACATCCCCGCGGCGGCGACCTCGGCGCGCACCCCGGCCACGCCGCCCCACCGCATAGCGACGACGCCGACGACGACCGCGCCGAGCACGGCCATCACCGCGGCCACCAGCCGCCCCCACCTCACGCCTACCAACGGTACCGGGCCCGCTCGAGTGATCGCCGCGAGCCGTCCGTCACGCCTGTTTCCGCCGGGTGATCGGCGCGAACCGCAACTCACTGCGGTCGTCAGCCTGCGTCAGGTGGCGCACCAAGCGCGCGGAGATGCGGGAGCAGGGCGCGCAGCGCGCGGGCCCGGTGCGACGCCGCGTCCTTCTCCGCCGCCGACAGCTCGGCCGACGTGCGCGTCTCCCCCTCGGGCACGAAGATCGGGTCGTAGCCGAACCCGTTCTCCCCGCGCGGCGCGCGCGCGAGGGTGCCTGCCCACTCCCCGTGCACGACGGTCTCGGGGCCGCCGGGCACCACGAGCGCCGCCGCGCACACGAACGCGGCCCCCCGCCGCTCGTCGGGAACGTCGGCGATCTGGGCCAACACCAGCTCCAGGTTGGCGCGGTCGGCGCCGTGGCGGCCGCTCCAGCGCGCCGACAGCACGCCGGGCATCCCGTTCAGCGCGTCGACGGTGAGGCCCGAGTCGTCGGCCACCGACGGCAGCCCGGTGGCGTCCGCCGCGTCGCGCGCTTTGGCCAGGGCGTTCTCGGCGAACGTCGCGCCCGTCTCCGGCGCCTCCGGGAACTCGGGCACGTCGGCCAGACCGACCACCGCGAACCCGGTCAGCATCCGCCGCAGCTCGGCGAGCTTGCCCGGATTGCGGGTGGCCAGCAGCACCCGTGAGCGGAAAAGAGTGCTCTGGCCCTCGTTTCCGCTCACGGCAGCTCGCCGGGGTAGGGCTCGGCCAGCACCGTCGCCTGCAGGTCGGTGAGGCTGCGGATCCCGGCGAGCGCGGTGTCCAGCATCGCGTCGAGGGTCCGGCGGCTGAAGGTGGCGCCCTCCCCCGTGCCCTGGACCTCGATGAGCGTGCCCGTGTCCGTCGCGACGACGTTGGTGTCCACCTCGGCGCGCGAGTCCTCCTCGTAGGGCAGGTCCAGCCGCACCCGCCCGTCGACCACCCCGACGCTCACCGCCGCGACCTGGCACGACAGCGGCTTCGGGTCCGAGAGCCGCCCGTGCGCGCCCAGCCAGGTGACGGCGTCGGCGAGCGCCACGTACGCGCCGGTGATCGCCGCGGTGCGGGTGCCGCCGTCGGCCTGCAGGACGTCGCAGTCGAGCGCGATCGTGTTCTCGCCGAGCGCCTTGAGGTCGATGCACGCCCGCAGGGCCCGCCCGACGAGCCGGGAGATCTCGTGCGTACGCCCGCCGATCCGGCCGCGGACCGACTCGCGGTCGCCGCGCGTGTTCGTCGCCGACGGCAGCATCGCGTACTCGGCGGTCAGCCAGCCCAGCCCCGAGCCCTTGCGCCACCGCGGCACGCCCTCGGCGACGCTCGCCGCGCACAGCACCTTCGTGTCGCCGAACGCGACCAGCACCGATCCGGCCGGGTACTTCTGGAAGCCGCGGGTGATCGTCACGGGGCGGAGCTCGTCGTCGGTTCTGCCATCTGCGCGTGTCACCGCGACAGACTAGGCGGGCCGCTCAGATGTCGTATCCGGCGTCCGGCTCCACCAGCTCGACCGGGCCGCCGAACGCCTCCTTGGCCTCCGCGAGCAGCACCTGGGCGTCGAACCACGCGGGCACGTGCGTGATCAGCAGCCGTCCGACGCCCGCCGCGGCCGCGTGCTCCCCCGCCTGCCGACCGGACAGGTGGACGCCGGTCGGCGGCTCGTCCCACCACTCGGTGACGTGCGGCCAGGTCGCCTCGCACAGCAGGACGTCGGCGCCGCGGGCGGTCTCGACGAGCCCGGCGCACGGGCCGGTGTCACCGGAGTAGACGAGGCTGCGGCCGTCGTGCTCGACCCGCACGGCGTACGCCTCGCAGGGATGGTCGACCGCCCCCGCCCGCACGGTGACCCCGGCGACCTCGACGCTGCCGCCGTCGGACAGCGGATGGAAGGTGAAGATGTCGGTCAGGTCGGTCTCGGCGCGCTCGGCCTCACTGGTGGCGTACGCGGCGGCGAACCGGGTGGGCGCCTCACCGGGCGCGAGGACGGGCAGCGGGCGGCTCGGTGGGGTCGAAGGCGGGGCGGGGGTGGTAGCGGCGGTGCACGGCGAGCGAGGCGAAGTCGCTGCAGTGGTCGGGATGCAGGTGGGAGAAGACGACCGCCGGACAGCGCCCACGGGTCGAGGTGCCGCTGCAGTGCGCCGAACGTGCCGTTGCCGAGGTCGAGCGCGAGGTGGGCGTCGCCCGCCTGGACGAGGTAGCCCGAGGCGGGCGACGTCGGGCCCGGCCCGCTGCCCGAGCACCCCAGCACCGTCATCCGCATGCGCAGAAGTTAACGCGGGCGCGTGCGCCACAGCCACCACAGGCCGACGAACGGGAGCACGAGCGGCACGAAGCCGTACCCGCGGCCGTACAGCGACCAGACCGTGTCGTCGGGGAAGTCGCGGGCCACCAGCACGGTGAGCGTGCCGACGGCCAGCACCCCGAGCAGCTCGAACCCGACCGCGGCCCAGGCGAGGCGCCGCATCCCCCTGGCCAGCGCGACGGTCGCCACGATGTACACCACGCCCGCCAGCGCCGAGAGCAGGTAGGCCAGCGGGGCCTCGCGCGAACTTGGTGGCGATCTGCACGGCGGCGCGGGCGGTCGCGGACAGGGCGAAGATCGCGTAGACGGCGATCAGCACCCGGCCGGGGCCGGAACGGGTCGCGCGGGCCGCGGGATCCGGATCAGACGCCACCGGCCGCCCACAGCCCCTGCAAGCGCAGCACGGCCACGGCGGTGGCGACGGCGGCGACCGCGACCACCAGCCCGCCCCACCGCGACGGCCCCTCGTCCTCGTCGGACGCCGTGGCGAACTGCAGCGCGATCGGCAGCACCAGCACCGAGACGACGAGGTAGATGAGGAACGTGGAGTTCTCCGGCAGCGCCGCGCCGGTGAACACCCGCACGGCCGCGATCGCGGCCTGCACGGCGAGCAGCGCGACCGTGGCGCCGACCGCGAACCGCATCGGCCGACCCGGCGGGCGGCCCGCGACCGTGAGCACGACGCCGTAGACGGCGAGCGCCCCGGTGACGACGAGCACGACGACGACCAGCCAGCCGATCACGGCCCGACGCTACCGCCCGCCCCACCCGCCGGTTCCCGACCCCCGCCCCGGCCTCCGGGGCCCACTTCGGGCCGAGGGCGGGCGTCAGGTCGCCCGCACGCCCAGCCCTGCGACCGCGCCGATCTCCGGGCCCAGGAAGCGGCGGCCCAGCCGTCGGAACGGCTCGGGGTCGCCGGTCGCGAGGAACTCGTGCGGCGCGGGCGGCGGGCCCGCCGGGTCGCGGGCGAGGTCGCGCGCCATGAGCAGGCGCACGAGGTCCTTGGCCGTCTCGTCCGCGCTGGACACGAGCGTGACGTCCGGCCCGAGCACGATCTGCACGACGCCCGCCAGCAGCGGGTAGTGCGTGCAGCCGAGCACGACGGTGTCGACCCGCGCCTCCTGCAACGGCGCGAGGTACGACTGCGCGATGCCGAGGATCTGCCGCCCGCTGGTCATGCCGCGCTCGACGAAGTCGACGAAACGCGGGCACGCGGCCGCCGTGACCTCGACGTCCCGGGCCGCGGCGAACATGTCCTGGTAGGCGCCCGACGCGATGGTGGCGCGCGTGCCGATCACGCCGATGCGCCCGTGCGGGTGGCGGCGACGGCCCGCCGCACCGCGGGCAGGATCACCTCGACGACGGGCACGGGGTAGCGCTCCCGGATGTCGACGAGGCACGCCGCCGAGGCGCTGTTGCAGGCCACGACGAGGGCCTTGATCCCGCGGTCCATGAGCGCGTCGCCCAGCGCGAGGGCGTGGCGGCGGATCTCGGCGATGGGCAGCGGGCCGTACGGGCCGTGCGCGGTGTCGCCCACGTAGACGACGCGTTCGGCGGGCAGCTGGTCGATGACCGCCCGCGCGACGGTGAGGCCGCCGACCCCGGAGTCGAAGATCCCGATGGGCGCGTCGAGGTCGGGCACGGGCGCGAGTGTAAAGCTCAGGTGCGCAGCGCGGCCGGACCCCGGTCCGCCTTGGCCACCAGCGCCGCGCACAGCAGCCCGGCCAGCGCACCGAACAGGTGCCCCTGCCACGACACCTGCGGGGTGCCGGGGAGCACGCCGAGCAGCACGCCGCCCCAGATGGCGAACAGCACGACGGCGAGCGCGATCTGCCGGAGGCTGCGCGCGAAGAACCCGCGGGCCAGCAGGAACACCAGCCACCCGAAGATCACGCCGGACGCGCCGATCGTGGAGGTGTTCGGCGGCCCCACCAGCCACACGCCCAGCCCCGAGAGCACCCAGATCGTGCCCGTGACCATCACCCACTGCGCGATGCCGCCCGCCATCGCGAGGAAGCCGAACACCAGGAACGGCACCGTGTTGGCCAGCAGGTGCGGCCATCCGCCGTGCAGCAGCGGCGCCCACAGGATGCCCGCGAGCCCCGGCAGCGAGCGGGACACGATGCCGTCGCCGTCGAGCGACTCGCCGGTGAGCTGGTCGACCAGCTCGATCACGTACAGCAGCGCCGTGAACGCCAGCATGACGAGCGCGGCGAACACGGGGTGCGGCGGGAGCACGCGCGCGACGGACCGCCGCGGGGCGGGTGCAGGGGCGACCATGTCACCGAGGCTACGCGCGGACGGCGAAGCGCGGCGTGAACGCACGGCCGTCAGGCCCAGAGGTGGCCTTCCAGCGCCTCGGCGGCCTCGTCGAGGGGGCCGGTGTAGGCGCCGGTGGAGAGGTACTTCCAGCCGCCGTCGCAGACGACCAGCACGATGTCGGCGCGCTCCCCCGCCCCGGCGGCCTTCTCCGCGACGGCCAGCGCGGCGTGCAGGATCCCGCCGGTGGAGATGCCCGCGAAGATGCCCTCCTGCTCGACGAGCTGCCGGGTGCGGCGCAGGGCGTCGCGGCTGCCGACGGAGTAGCGGGCGGTGAGCACCTCGGGGTCGTACAGCTCGGGGACGAAGCCCTCGTCGAGGTTGCGCAGCCCGTACACGAGCTCGCCGTAGCGCGGCTCGGCGGCGACGATCTGCACGTCGGGCTTGTGCTCGCGCAGGTAGCGCCCGGTGCCGACGAGCGTGCCGGTGGTGCCGAGCCCGGCGACGAAGTGGGTGATCTCGGGGCAGTCGCGCAGGATCTCGGGCCCGGTCGTGCGGTAGTGCGCGTCGGCGTTGGCCGGGTTGCCGTACTGGTAGAGCATCACCCAGTCGGGGTTCTCGGCGGCGAGCTGCTTCGCCATCGCGACGGCCTGGTTGGACCCGCCTGCCGCGGGCGAGGAGATGATCTCCGCGCCGTACATCGTGAGCAGCTGGCGGCGCTCCTCCGAGGTGTTCTCCGGCATCACGCAGATCAGCCGGTAGCCCTTGAGCTTGCAGGCCATGGCCAGCGAGATGCCGGTGTTGCCCGAGGTGGGCTCCAGCACGGTGCAGCCGGGCTCCAGCAGGCCTTCGGCCTCGGCGCGCTCGACCATCGCCAGCGCGGGCCGGTCCTTGATCGACCCGGTGGGGTTGCGGTCCTCCAGCTTCGCCCACAGCCGCACCTCGGGCGACGGCGACAGCGACGGCAGGCCGACGAGCGGCGTGTCGCCGACCGCCGCGAGCAGGGAGTCGTAGCGCATCAGCCCCCCGCGACAGCCGGGAGAATCGTGAATGTCGAGTTCTCCCCGACCGGCGCCTCCAGGCCACCGGAGAAGCGGATGTCCTCGTCGTCCACGTAGATGTTGACGAAGCGGTGCAGCTTGCCGTCCTTGACCAGGCGGGCGGCGATGCCGGGGTGCCGCGCCTCGAGGTCGTCGATCACCTCGGCGACGGTGGCGCCCTTGGCCTCGACGGACTTCTCGCCGCCGGTGTGGGTGCGCAGGATGGTGGGGACGGAAACGGTCACGGCCATGCTCGGGCTCCAAAGATAGGGATCGGGCGGGAAGAGCGTCAGGAGTTGTCGGGCACGTCGTCCGCGCCGGTGTGCGCGAACATGTAGCTCTCGACGGCATAACCCTCGACGACGGTGATGTCTTCCTCGGCGACCACGCCGTCCACGATCCGGTACGCCCGGAGCTCGTGGCCCGCCACGCGCGGCTCGGCGTCATCGCGCGTGGAGACGATCACGTAATGGATGCGCGGGTCGCTCGCCGGGCCGGACGCCAACTCGATGTCGACCACCGACGGATAGGCCTCGCTGCGCGTGTGCGAGTGGTAGTTGACCACGGCCCACTCGTCGCGCGCGTCCAGCTCACGCTGGACGCGCAGGTACTGGGCCGGGTCGAACGCGTAGTACGTGGTGGACGACCGCTCCTCGCCCCGGTACTCGCCGTGCTCGCCGAGCAGGACGTCGCGGTGCGCCCGCTCCCGGGCCTCGCCTGCCCTGTCGCCGGACGGCTTCGCCGCGTTGAGCATGCGGATGACGCGCTCCGGCCGCTCGGCGCCCTCGGGTCCGGCGATCAGCCCGCACGCCTCGTGGGGATGCTCCTCCCGGGCGTGCGCGACGATCTCGTCGACGAGGTCGCGGCGGATGACCAGCACAACGCCCAGACTACGGGCCCGAGCCGACCGGATGCACACCGACGGAGCGCGCGTCACACCCGCATGCGGGCGTGCACCAGGCCGTCCTGGACGAACGTGAGCCAGTGGTAGATGCCCAGGTGGGCGGCGCGGGCGTCGTCGGGGTCGATCTCGTCGGGCATCTCCTCGTTGACGTCGAGCGCGGTGCCAAGGGCGAGCCGCACGTCGTTCAGCGCGGCGAGCCACACGTCGCCCTGCTCGGCGGTGAGCTCGACCCGGCCGCCCTGCGCGGGCAGCCCGGCGAGCACCTCGGCGGCGGCCTGGTCCTTGGCCTCGATCAGCTCGGGCTCGTGCAGCGAGCGCAGGCCCGCGGCGAGGTCGGCGTCCTCCATGGTGAAGTCGGGCAGGAGGCGAGCGAGCACGCGGTCGTTGGGGCGGGTGGACGGGCCGGTGCGCATGCCGGTGAGCACCGCGAGCTCGTCGGCAGGGTTGTCGGCCGAGCGTTTGGCCAGCATCTGGCGCACCTCGTCGAGCAGGCCGCGCAACACCGCGGCCTCCTGGGCGTCGAACGTGCCGACCAGGCGCGCCTTCGCCCCGCGTCCCGACTTCTTCCAACCGTTCATGAAGTGCGCTGCATCGTGGCCCACAGCCCCGCGGCGTGCAGCTTCGCCACGTCGGCCTCGATCTTGTCCTTGTCGCCCGCCGAGACGGCGGCCTTGCCCTTGTGGTGCACGTCCAACATCAACGCCGTGGCCTTCGGCTCGGGATAGCCGAAGAGCTTCTGCAGCACGTACGTCACGTAGGACATGAGGTTGACCGGGTCGTTCCACACGATCGCCTGCCAGGGGACATCGGGGGTGACGTCCTCGGCGGAGACGGGATCCACCTGGTGAGTGGGTGCGGGCAGCGGCGCGGCCATGTGTCCATGGTGACATCGTCCCGGTTGGTACCGCACGGCCCCTAGGCTCCTGTTCCATGAGCGGCAGTCCCTCCACGGCGGGCGTGTCCACCGCGCTCCTGACCGACCGATACGAGCTGACCATGGTGGCCGCCGCGCTCGCCGACGGCACGGCGTCCCGGCAGTGCGTGTTCGAGCTGTTCGCGCGGCGGCTGCCCGACGGCCGTCGCTACGGCGTGGTCGCGGGCACGGGGCGGCTCCTGGAGTCGATCAACCGGTTCCGCTTCGGCGAACAGGAGCTCGAGGCGCTGGAAGGCGTGGTCGACCGGAGCACCCTGGACTGGCTCGGCGACTACCGCTTCGGCGGCGACGTCGACGGCTACCCCGAGGGCGAGCTGTACTTCCCCGGGTCCCCGATCCTGACCGTCCGAGGCACGTTCGCCGACGCTGTGATGCTGGAGACGCTGGCGCTGTCGATCCTCAACCACGACAGCGCCGTCGCGTCGGCCGCGGCCCGCATGGTCACGGCCGCGGCCGGTCGGCCGATCATCGAGATGGGGTCGCGGCGCACGCACGAGGCGGCCGCCGTGGCGGCGGCGCGCGCGGCGTACCTCGCGGGCTTCTCGGCGACGTCCAACCTGGAGTCCGAGCGCCGCCACGGCATCCCGACGGCGGGCACGGCCGCGCACGCCTGGGTGCTCCTGCACGACGACGAGCAGGTCGCGTTCGAGAGCCAGGTCAAGGCGCTCGGCCCGGAGACCACGCTGCTCGTCGACACCTACGACATCCGCCGCGGCATCGAGCTGGCCGTGCGCGCGGCCGGGCCGGGACTGGGCGCGGTGCGCATCGACTCCGGTGACCTCGGCGAACTCGCCCGACAGGCCCGCGACGAGCTCGACGAGCTCGGTGCCACGAACACCAAGATCGTGCTCTCCGGCGATCTCGACGAGTACGCCATCGCCGCCCTGCGCGCCGAGCCGGTCGACTCCTACGGCGTCGGCACGTCGGTCGTCACCGGGTCGGGGGCGCCGAGCGCGGGCATGGTCTACAAGCTGGTGGAGGTCGACGGGCATCCGGTGGCCAAGCGGAGCGCGGCGAAGGAGTCCCGCGGCGGCCGGAAGTCGGCGGTGCGCCGCTTCAAGCCGACGGGCACGGCGATCGAGGAGGTCGTGCACGTAGCGGCCGCCCCGCCCCCGGTGGGCCCGCACGACCGGGTCGTTCCGGTGCCGCTGATGCGGGGCGGCTCGCTGGTCCCGGACCTGGAGACGCTGGAGCAGTCGCGCGAACGGCTGCGGGCGGCGCTGGTGTCGGTGCCGTGGGAGGGGCTGAAGCTGTCGCGTGGGGAGCCCGCCATCCCTACGGTGTTCGCATGAGCCGCGCCCTCATCGTGGTTGACGTCCAGAACGACTTCTGCGAGGGCGGGTCGCTCGCTGTCGTCGGTGGCGGCTGGGTCGCGGCGGCGATCTCCGCGAAGATCCGGTCCGGTGGGTACGACCACGTCGTCGCCACCCGCGACCACCACGTCGACCCCGGCGAGCACTTCTCCGCCGACCCCGACTTCGTCGACACGTGGCCCGCGCACTGCGTCGCGGGCACACCGGGGGCGTCGTTCCACCCCGACCTCGACGTCGCGGGCATCGAAGCGGTCTTCGACAAGGGCGAGCGCGCGGCGGCCTACTCCGGGTTCGAGGGCGCCGAGCCGGGCGGGGCGACGCTCGCCGAGTGGCTGGGCGCACGGGGCGTGACCGAGGTCGAGGTCGCCGGGATCGCCACCGACCACTGCGTGCGCGCCACCGCCCTCGACGCGGCCCGGGCGGGCTTCAGCACCACCGTGCTGCTGGAGCTCTGCGCGGGCGTCCTCCCGAACACCACCGAGCAAGCCCTGGCGGACATGACGGCGGCGGGCGTGAGCGTCAAGCGCGGAGGGTGAACGCGGCCAGCCGCTTGCCCAGCTCGGGGTCCTCGTCCGGCGACAGCCCGCCCGTCGCCTCGGCCAGGCCGATGCAGCGCGGGCCGTCGAAGAGGCCGCAGGCGTACCGGACCGACGTCTCGTCGATCTCGACGACGCCCAACCGCAGCTGGTGGATGGCCGGGTAGTGCACCTCGGTGAGGTAGTCGACGCGCAGCGAGCTGGGGGCGAGGCTGTCGAGCGGGCCGCCGGTCGGGTAGCCGAGCACGTCGAGGTGCAGCTCGGCGAGCGCGTCGAGGTACCAGCCCGCCAACGCGACGTTGTTGACGTGCCGATTGGTGTCCAGGTCACCGAAGCGGGTGCGGACGTCCACCCGGAACGGGTAGGCCTCGCGCACCAGCCGGGGGCTCGGCCGCCGGCGGACCGGTACCGGCCCGTCGACCCGCAGCGCTTCCAGCTCGCCGCGGACCTCGTCGGGCAGCGGCGCCGAGCCCTTCCCGTCGACGTGCACGCTGGTGGACTCCCCCGTGGCCACGCACTTGTCGCCGTCGTACACGCCGTACGCGTAGCTGAACGACGACCGCCCGATGCGCGTCACCCCGAGCCCTACCTCGTAGGGCCTGCCGGTCACCTTGATCGGCGCCAGCACGTCGACGCGGACGCCCGCGAGCAGCCGCTTCACCTGCCAGTGCTCGCGGGTGGTGAGGTCGGAGTCGAACGCGTCGCGCTCGACGGCCACCCTGGCGTCCTCGAACCAGCGCAACAGCGCGTCGCGGCCGAGGCGGCGCGTCGGGTCCAGGTCGCTGTAGCGGGCGGTGCGCTCGACGGTGACCGGAAACGCGCGGGTTGTCGTCACGGGAGACAATCTTGGCGGTCGCCGGGATGCCGGTCGACTCGGCATCTCCGTTCCGATCCGCCGGGCGCACCCCGGCCGGTAGCCTCGCACCGTGCCTACCGCCCAGCTCCCCGGGGTCGGCGAGCTTCTCGACGCCGCCGTCACCGCCGTCGGGGGCACCCGTCGAGAAGGCCAGGACACGATGGCCCAGGCCGTGCGCTCGGCGATCGCCACCGGCGAGCACGTGGCGGTGCAGGCGGGCACGGGCACCGGCAAGTCGCTGGCCTACCTCGTGCCCGCGATCCACCACGCCGTCGCGAAGGACACCACGGTCGTCGTCTCCACGGCCACGATCGCGCTGCAACGCCAGCTGGTCGAACGCGACCTGCCTCGGCTCGCGAAGGCGCTGAAGCCGCTGCTGGGCCGCGCCCCGACGTTCGCCATCCTCAAGGGCCGTCGCAACTACCTGTGCCTCAACAAGCTGCACGGCGGCGACGAGAGCCCCGAGGACGAGCTGTTCGACCCGTTCCAGATCTCCGCGATGGGCCGGGCGGTCAAACGGATCCACGAGTGGGCCGACAGCACCGAGACGGGCGATCGCGACGAGCTCGTCCCCGGCGTGCCCGACAGCACCTGGCGGATGGTGTCGGTCACCGCGCGCGAGTGCCTCGGTGCGGCCAAGTGCCCCGTCGGCGAGGAGTGCTTCGCCGAGCGCGCCCGCGCGGAGGCCGGGCGGGCCGACATCGTCGTCACCAACCACGCGCTGCTGGCCATCGACGCCATGGAGGGGCGGGCCGTGCTGCCCGAGCACGACGTGGTGGTGGTCGACGAGGCGCACGAGCTGGTCGATCGGGTCACCGGCGTCGCCACCGCCGAGCTCGGCGCGGCCGCGGTCGCGGCGGCCGCGCGCAGGCTGGGCAGGCTGATCGACCAGTCCACGGCCGATCGGCTGGCCGAGGCGGGCGAAGGCCTGGGCCTCGTGCTCGAGGACCTGCGGCCCGGCCGCTGGGAGGCGCTCCCCCAGCCCGCGTCGGGAGCGCTGTCCGCCGTCCTCAACGCGGCCGGGGCCTGCCGCTCCGGGCTGGGCAGCGAGCGCCGGGAAGAACCGGACGCCGCGGCGGGCCGCAAGATCGCCCAGGCGGCGCTGGACGACGTCATCGACACCGCCGCCCGGCTGCTCAAGGCGTTCGAGGAGCCGGATCCGGCGAAGCGCTTCGACGTCGTCTGGTTGGCCGAGACGGGCGCCGACCGGCACAAGGTCCTGCACGCCGCCCCGCTGTGGGTCGGCGGGCTGCTGCGCGAGCGGCTCTTCGGCCGCTCCACCGTGGTGCTCACCTCGGCCACGCTGGCCCTCGGGGGCAACTTCGACGCGCTGGCGCGGCAGTGGGGGCTCCCCCCGGGTTCCACGGCGACCAACGACGACCCGGTGCCCGATCCGGAGGCGCCGAAGTGGTCGGGGCTGGACGTCGGTTCGCCGTTCGCGCACGCCCGCAGCGGCATCCTCTACGTCGCCAAGTCGCTGCCCCCGCCCGGCCGCGACGGGCTGCCCCCCGCCTACCTCGACGAGATCGTCGGGCTCGTCGAGGCGGCGGGCGGGCGCACGCTCGGGCTGTTCTCGTCGATGCGAGCGGCGAAGCAGGCCACCGAGGCGCTGCGCGACCGCCTCGCCACCCCGCTGCTCTGCCAGGGCGACGACGCCACGATGCTGCTGGTCAAGCGGTTCGCCGAGGACGAGGAGACGTCGCTCTTCGGCACCCTGTCGCTGTGGCAGGGCGTCGACGTGCCCGGGCCGTCGCTCTCGTGCGTGATCATCGACCGGATTCCCTTCCCGCGCCCGGACGACCCGCTGGTCGCGGCCCGCCAGCGCGCGGCCGACTCGCGCGGCGGGAACGGCTTCCTGCAGGTGTCGGCCACCCATGCCGCCCTCCTCCTGGCGCAGGGGGCGGGCAGGCTGCTGCGCGGCATGGACGACCGCGGCGTCGTCGCGATCCTCGACCCACGCCTGGCCACCGCCCGCTACGGCGGCTTCCTGCGCGCGTCGCTGCCGCCGTTCTGGCCCACCGACGACCGGGCGAAGGTCCACGCGGCGCTGCGCCGGTTGCGCGGCGCCTGAGCCCGCCCCACCTCGCACCCTTTGCGTCCACTTCGCACCTCTCCGGCGGGGTGCGAAGTGCCACCGTGGGGTGCGAAGTCGGGCGCGGCGCCGACCGCCCGGTCGGCTAGGCCAGCTTCGTCTGCAGCGGCGCGGGGAAGCGGGTGCGGAAGCGCACCTCGCCGAGCAGCTCCGCGAGTTCCGCGGCCCGTTGCTCCAGCGCCGCGCGGGCCTGCGCGCCCACGTCGGCCGTGAGGTGCAACGCGATCTCGCCGTCGGCGCGCTGGTGCCAGCCGCCGACGATCCGGCCGTCGACCCACGCGGTGGGGCCGCCGTTGCCGTTGCGGTCGAACAGCATGGCGGCGTCGTCGGGCGCGAGGTGGAAGGCGCGCTGCTTCCACCCCATCGTCGACGGATCGAGGCCGGGCAGCAGCATCGCCGACGGCGGCGCGGGCGCGACCGGGTCGACGTCGTCGGGCAGCACGAAGCCAGGGCCCTCGTCGAGCGCCACCTCGACCGCGCCGACGTCGGCCAGCGCGCTGCTTCGTGACCGTGACCGTCCAGCCCGCCCACCACGCGAGGTCGGCGCGGGTGCCGGGCCCGAACGCGGCGAGCCACCGGCGCGCCAGCCCGGCCGCGGCGGCCCGGGGCTCCAGCGCGCCGAAACCGCCGGGCCACCACGTCGACGTGGCGGCCCAGCGGTACTGCCCGTTGATCCACGTGCCGGTCGGGCGGGCCCGGACGACCCGGCCGTCGAAGCCGAGCATCAGCAGTACGCGTGAGTGCGCCGCGATGACGCCCGCGGATGAGCCGCTGCCAACCGAGAGCGGCACGGCCAGCGCGGGCAGCCGCAGGCCGATCTCCCTGGCCGAAAGCGGCCCCTCCTCCTCCAGGAGCGCGAGGATCTCCGTGGAGGCCGCCGCGAGCCACTGCTCCGGCCGGTCGATGCCCCCGTCGGCCAGCATCGTGAGCGCCAAGCGCCGCTGGTTGCGGGCCACGTCGATCGTCGCGGCGTGGTGGGCCAGCCGCGCGGCCTCGTGCCCGAACACCCACAGCGTGCGGCGCATCGCGTGGTGGCGCACCAGGCTCCGCTCGTCGTAGAGGGCGGCGTCGACGGCGGCGAGCGACGGGGTGGCCATCCGGGCGGCCGCCGAGAGGTAGACCGACACCGGGTCGGTGGAGTGCAGCGCGACGAGCCCGTCGGTCAGGGTGACGATGTCGTCGGTGTGGGTGGCGGCGACGTGCCGATGCCGGACGGCCAGCCGCGCGCGTCGCTCGGCGACGTCGACGAACCGGGTGACCACGCCGCCGAGCATGCCACCCGCCCCCGACACCCCACCCCCAGACGCCTCACCCCGACGGCGCACCCCAACCGCCCCAGCCGCGACGCTCCGCCCCATGATCACCGTTTCGGCGCGCATCCGGTCGTTCTTGGCCGCTCCACGCACCAGACCGGTGATCATGGGCCGGGTGGCACCACGATGCACGTGATCGTGCCCGGGGCGACCTCCGTGAACCCCGCGTCGCGGACGGCCACCGCCGCGCCCGCCTCGACCGCGCGGCACAACCCCGGCCACTCCGCGGGCCCGGCGTCCCGCACGGCGAACGCGGGCACGGCCTGCAGCCCGCGCGCGGCCGCGTACAGCATGGACGCGTGCCCCACCTGCGCCGCCGCCTTGCCGACGGTCATCGACAGCGCGCGTTGACGTGGATCACCGGAACCCCGGGTGGCGGCGGGCCGGGGTCGTCGGCCGCGAGGTCGGTACCGCCGATCTGCAGCCGGGAGACGACCTTGGGCACGTCGTCGACCGGCCCCGGGACGAGCGCCCGGGCCTGGGCGTCACCCACCGTGACCGTCACCCCGGGCAGCTCCTGCACCGCGGCCCAATGCGTGCCACGGGCCCGGCGGGCGATCTTGCGGATGCGGCTCGCCACCCAGGTCGTCAGCGCGTCCCGCCATTCGTCGGCGGCGCGCGGGTCCAGGCAGACCGCGAGCGCGGCCCCCGCGGCGGCCTCCAACACGGCGGTGCGCGGTGCGGGGGGCCGCTCCAGCCGCAGCACGATCGGCATGGCGCGCACCACGCCGTCCGGCTCGGGCGGGATCACCACCGGGCCACCGCGCGCGGCCCCGTAGCGCTCGGCGAGGGGCGCCAGCAGTTCGGGTGTGGTCATGCCGTCAGGCGATCGGGACGCGCCTGCCGAGGCCGTCGGCCGCGTCGGCGCGCTCCACCTCGTCGCGGGTGATGCCCAGCACGAACAGCACGACGTCGAGGTAGGGCGCGGACAGCGCGGTGTCGGCGACCTCGGCCAACGCGGGCTTGGCGTTGAACGCGATCCCCAGCCCGGCCGTGGTGAGCATGTCGATGTCGTTGGCCCCGTCGCCCACCGCGACGCACTGCTCCAGCGGCACGCCCGCCTCCCGGGCGAACCGGGCCAGGGCGACGGCCTTGCCCGGCCGGTCGACGATCTCGCCGACCACCCGCCCGGTGAGCCGCCCGTCGTGGATCTCCAGTTCGTTGGCGGCGACGAAATCGAGCGCGAGCTCCTCGGCCAGCCCCGCGATCACCCGCGTGAACCCGCCCGACACCACCCCGCACCGGAACCCGAGCCGCTTGAGGGTGCGGATCGTGGTGCGCGCCCCGGGCGTGAGGACGAGCTCGTCGGCCACCTCGGTGAGCACGGACGCGGGCAGCCCGGCCAAGGTCGCGACCCGCGCGCGGAGGGCCTCGGCGAAGTCCAGCTCGCCGAGCATCGCCGCTTCCGTGACCGCCCGGACCTCGGCCTCGGCGCCCGCCCGTGCGGCGAGCATCTCGATCACCTCGCCCTGGACGAGCGTGGAGTCGACGTCGAAGACGATCAGCCGCTTGCTGCGCCGGGCCAGCCCGGCCCGTTCGACGGCGACGTCGACGCCCGCGGTGCGCGCGACGTCGACCAGCTTCTTCCGCAGGGTGCCGGGCGGGTAGTCCTCCGAGCCCTGGCCGGGCACCGGCGAGACCAGCAGCTCCAGTCCCGTGACGGGATAGTCGGCGACCCGGCGGATCGCGTCGATGTTGGCGCCGACGTCGGCCAGCGCCCGCGCGATCGACCCGAACGCCCGCGCGGTGATCGGCCGCCCGAGCACCACGACGACGTGCGTCGAGTGCCTGCGCGCGGCCGGGTCGTCGGCCACCTCCAGGGAGGTCTGCACCTGCATGGAGATGCTCGCCATGGCCTGCTCGACGGCCTCCTGCAAGGCCTCCGGGTCATGGTGCGCCGCGACGAGCGCGCCCAGCGTGAGCCGACCGCGGATGACGACCTGCTCGACGTCCAGCAGGTCGACCCCGTGCCGGGTGAGCGCGGCGAAGAGGACAGAGGAGACGCCAGGTCGGTCGGGACCGGTGACCGTGATGAGGACGGTGGTGCCGGGCACGTGCTAGCGGGACTTGGGGTCGCCGTTCGGGCTCTGCTCGCCCTCCTGCGCCCGCGCCGCCGTCTCGAACTGGTCGGCTCTGTGCCCGACGTGCGCCTCGTGCCGGAACTGCTCCGCCAGGTGCGGGTAGTGCAGCTCGAACGCGGGCCGCTCGGAGCGGATGCGGGGCAGCTCGGTGAAGTTGTGCCGCGGCGGCGGGCAGCTGGTGGCCCACTCCAGGGAGTTACCGAAGCCCCACGGGTCGTCCACGGTGACGACGCGGCCGTAACGGTAGGAGCGGAACACGTTCCACACGAACGGCAGCGTGGAGGCACCCAGGATGAAGGCGCCGATCGAGGAGATGACGTTCAACGTGGTGAACCCGTCGCTGGGCAGGTAGTCGGCGTAGCGGCGGGGCATGCCCTCGTTGCCCAGCCAGTGCTGCACCAGGAACGTGGTGTGGAACCCGATGAACGTGAGCCAGAAGTGCACCTTGCCGAGGGTCTCGTCCATCATCCGGCCGGTCATCTTCGGGAACCAGAAGTAGATGCCGGCGTAGGTGGCGAACACGATCGTGCCGAACAGCACGTAGTGGAAGTGCGCCACCACGAAGTAGGTGTCGGAGACGTGGAAGTCCAGCGGCGGCGAGGCGAGCAGGATGCCGGTGAGGCCGCCGAACAGGAACGTGACGAGGAAGCCGAGCGCGAACAGCATCGGCGTCTCGAACGTGATCTGGCCCTTCCACAGGGTGCCGATCCAGTTGACGAACTTGATGCCGGTCGGGATCGCGATGAGGAAGGTCGTCAGCGAGAAGAAGGCGAGCAGCACCGCGCCGGTGGCGTACATGTGGTGCGCCCACACGGCCACCGAAAGCGCCGCGATCGCGATGCCCGCGTACACCATGCCCTTGTAGCCGAACAGCGGCTTGCGGCTGAAGACCGGGATGACCTCGGAGATGATGCCGAAGAACGGCAGCGCGACGATGTAGACCTCGGGATGGCCGAAGAACCAGAACAGGTGCTGCCAGAGGATGACGCCGCCGTTGGCCGGGTCGAACACGTGCGCGCCGAGCTGCCGGTCGGCCAGCAGCCCGAACAGCGCCGCCGTGAGGACCGGGAACGCGATGAGCACCAGCAGCGCGGTCACGAAGATCATCCACGTGAAGATCGGCATGCGGAACATCGTCATTCCGGGGGCGCGCATGCAGATGATCGTCGTGATGAAGTTGACGCCGCCGAGGATGGTGCCCAAACCTGCGAGCGCGAGGCCGACGATCCACAGGTCGGCGCCGACGCCCGGCGAGTGGATGGCGTCCGAGAGCGGGGTGTAGGCGAACCAGCCGAAGTCCGCGGCGCCGCCCGGGGTGAGGAAGCCCGAAAGGACGGTGAGACCGCCGAACAGGAACGCCCAGAAGGAGAACGCGTTCAGCCGTGGGAACGCGACGTCCGGGGATCCGATCTGCAGCGGCACGATGTAGTTGGCGAAGCCGAACAGGATCGGCGTGGCGTACAGCAGCAGCATGATCGTGCCGTGCATGGTGAACAGCTGGTTGTACTGCTCGTTGGACAGGAACTGCTGCCCCGGCACGGCCAGCTCGGCGCGCATCAGCAGCGCCATCAGCCCGCCCACCATGAAGAACGCGAACGACGTGACCAGATAGAGGATCGCGATGTCCTTGGGGTCCGTCGTCCGCACCATCTTGAGAAGGACGGAGCCCTTGGGCGTTACGCGCGCCGGGTACGGGCGCGACGTGATCGGCTGCGGCGCGACGGCAGTCACAGTGCTCTCCCGTTCGGTGCTCGGCTGTTCACCCAGGGATCCTAGCTCTACTGGGCGTCGAAGGCGCGTCGCGGGCCTGCCCTGGTTCAGCGCAGCGGGGTGAACAGCTCCTCGAACAGGTCCGGGCTCGCGGCGGGGCTCGGCGGGGGGTCCACGATGTAGAACTCGGTGCCCATCCCGAGGGCGAACATCGCGTCCGGAAGGGCGAGCAGGAAGTGGTCGGGCGCCATCTGGCTGGCGTGCGCGCGCATGCTCGCCCGTTTCTGCCCGACGAAGTCGACGGCCTCCACCCGATGGGTGATCTCGGACTCGGGCTTGCCCATGTTCGGCGGGATGTCGCCCTCGCGGCCCGACTCGCGGAAGCCGCGCTGCATCCAGTCGCGGTTCACCGTGTTCTGTGCGATGACCGGCACCGCCGAGAGCTCCCCCGCCCGCTTGCCCACGCGGTGCACCTGGATGTGGTCGGGATGGCCGTAGACGCCGTTGTCGTCGTAGATCGTGAGGACGTCGGGCTCCTCTTCGTCGAGCAGCACGGCCAGCGTGCGGGCGGCGTACTCGACGTCGGCCTGCCAGAAGCAATACGGGGCGTCGTTGGTGGGGTCGCCCATCATCCCGGAGTCGGTGAACCCGAGGAACTCGACGCGCTTGGCCCCGAGGGCCGCCGCCGACTCGTAGCACTCGGCGGAGCGCCGCATCGGCAGCTGCTCCCCGGGCTCCAGGACGCCGGGCACGGGCTCACCCAGCTCACCGCGGGTGGCGAAGACGAGGACGACCCGGTGCCCGGCCGCGGCAGCGCGCGCGAGCGTGCCTCCCGCGGCGATGGCCTCGTCGTCGGGATGCGCGTGGAAGGAGACGATGGTGCCCACGCGGCGAGCCTACGCAGCGGGAGCGGCGAGGACGGGGCCGCCGTCGCGCTCCACGCCGTGGCGGATCTTCAGGGGGCGACGCGCAGCCAGCGGGACAGGCGCAGCGTCCACGCGGGCACAGCCAGCCAGCCGAGCGCGGCGGGGATGCCGCCGAGCACGAGCGCCGCCGTCCAGGCCATCGACGACGCCGGGAGCGCCGCCTGCCCCACGGCGACGACCGCCGTCCCCGCCAGCGCCGCGACGCCCGCGCGGCGCCCGACGCGCGCGGCGCGCGGCGGCACGGTCTCCTGACGGCACACGAGGACGAGCCACAGGGCGAACCCCAGCCCGCACCCGGACAGCAACGACGCCCCGGTTGCCGGGGTCAGCTGGCCGGTGGCCAGCAGCAGCCACGTGACGGTCGAGAAGGCCATGGACGCCACGCCGAGCGTGACGACGCTCGCCCCGCCCAGCACCAGCGCCACGGGGATGAGCAGTGTCGCGCTGGTGCCCGCCGCCATGCACGCGAGCGGCCAGAGCGCCGCCTGCACGGGGCCCGGCCGGACCACGGCGAGCACCACGAACGCCAGCAGCAACATGTTCGCGAGTGCGCCCGCCACACCCGCCCCGGTGCCCGTCCGCGCCGCGAGCCGCACCGGCCCGCCCGTCGGCCGAGGAAGTACTTGCTCGACGCCGCTCGTCATGCCGAGAAGAGGCGTGGACCTGCCCGCCTGATACGCGGCGTTGGCCACTCGGCGGGACGCGACCGGATGCGCGACTCACCGCGCCGCAACGCGCGACTCACCGGGCGGAGCGCGCGACTCACCGTGGCGGAGCGCGCGACTCACGTGGCGAAACGCGACTCACCGCGCCGAAACGCGCGACTCACCCCGGCGGAGCGCGCTACTCACCGCGCCGAAACGCGCGACTCACCCCGGCGGAGCGCGCTACTCCCAAGCGACCCCGCCGAAACGCGCGACTCACCCCGGCGGAGCGCGCGACTCACCGGGCGGAGCGCGCGACTCACCGTGGCGGAGTGCGCGACTCACCGTGGCGAAACGCGCGACTCACCGTGGCGAAACGGGCGACTCACCGGCGGGGGCGGGGTCAGGCGAGGATCCGGGTCAGCGCCGGGCCGAGCTCGGCCAGCCGCCGCACGGTCTGCGCCCGCCCGCCGCCGCGCGCGGCCAGCGGGCCCGCCGCCGCCTCGGCCTCGGCCCCACCCAGCGGGACGAGGACGTGCAGCCGGTCGATGCCCGCGAGCGCGTCGGCCGGGTCGTCGCCCGCCGTGTGCAGACAGTCGGACAGCAGCACCACCACGCGCTCGTCGGCGACCGCCGCGGCGAGCTGGGTCGACGCCTCCCGCAGGCCCGCGGCGAGGTCGGTGGTGCCGTGCCCGCGCAGCGCCACGAGCTCCGAGAGCAGCTCCTCCGGCGGGCGGCGCGCACCTTGCGCCTGCAACACCTGCACCCCCGCGCTGAACGTCAGCACCGACGGCTGCAGCTTCTCCCGCCCCGCCTCGTTCGCGACGATCACGCCCGCCGCGGCCACCGCGGCCAGCGCCACCGCGAGCCCCTGCATCGACCCCGAGATGTCCACGACCAGGCACACGGCCCGCCGGTGCGCCGTCCAGGTGCGCGTGACGATGTCGTCGGCGCCCGGCCGCCGCGACGTGCTCGGCGTCCACGCCTCGAGGGTCCGGTCCAGGTCGAGGTCGCCCTCCAGCCCACGGGACGGGCCGAGCCGCCGGGTCCCCCGGGCCTTGGTGGGCCCGACGCGACCGAGCTGCAGGAACACCCGTCCGGCCAGCCGCCGGGCGGCGGCCCGCAGCGCGACGTCGGTGGCCACGGCCATGTCGGCGAGCATCGCCGCCGCGGCCTCGGGGTCCTCGGCGACGGCCGCGTCGAACGCGTCCGGGTCCAGCTCCCCGACCTCCGGCGAGACGTCGGCGAACGCCGGGTGCTGCTGGGCCAGCTGCTGACGGCTGTGCGTGCGCGGCGCGCGTTCCCGCCCGGGCCGGGCCCGCGGCTGGAAGCCCGGCGGGGTGCTACCCGACGGGCCGTCGACTTTTCCCTCCGCGTCCGATGGGTCCGGCACCTCGGCCGGGTCCGCGTCGGCGGGCCACATCCGGTCGAGCAGCTCGTCGATCACCGACTCGGGGGTGCGGTCGACGCCGTCGGCGACCCGGATGCGGCCCGACAGCGCGGCGTAGGCGGCGTCCCGCGCGGTGTCGCGACCGGGGTCCGGCTCGCCGCGCAGCGCCGCCAGTCCGATCAGCAGCAGCGCCAGGTCGATCGCGCCGCGCACGGATGAGCCCATCCGCACGTCGCGATGCTCACGGGTGGCCCGGGTCAACGCGACCGACAGGTCCACCCAGCGCCCGGAAAGGCCGCTGACCGACGACGTGATGGCCCGCTCGCCCGCGTCGTCCTGGTAGCCGAGCACGACCCGGCACATGCGGTCCGCGATCGCCTGGCTGACCCGCGCGGTGCCCACGGCGTCGAACGGGTTCATCGCGGCGATCAGCCGGAAGTCCTTGCCCGCCGTCACCGTGCCCAACCGCGGGACGGCGATCTCGCCCTCGGTGAGCACGGTGATGAGGACGTTGAGCGTCTCCTCGGGAACGCGGTTGAGCTCCTCCAGGTAGAGCAGCCCGCCTTGGCGCATCGCCGTGATCAGCGGGCCGTCGACGAAGTGCTGGACCCGGTAGCCCTCGGCAAGCACCTGCGACGGGTCGAACTGCCCCACGAGGCGGGCGGGGGTCAGCTCGGCGTTGCCCTCGACGAACACGACGTCCTGGCCGGTGTCCGCCGCGATGGACCGCAGCAGGGTGGACTTACCGGTGCCGGGCGGGCCCTCCAGCACCACGTGCCGCCCGGTCGCGAGCGCGACGGTGAGCACCTCGCGCTCGCGACGCAGGCCGACGACGGGAGTGGTCAACTGGCGTACTTGATGACGCCGCGGATGTTCTTGCCGTCGTGCATGTCCTGGTAGCCCTGCTGGATGTCGTCGAGCGAATAGGTCTTGGTGACCAGCTCGTCGAGCTTGAGCACACCGGAGCGGTAGAGCTCGAGCTGGCGCAGGATGTCCCAGTTGGGGTTGGACATGCCGAACATCGCGCCCTGGATGCGCTTCTGGAAGAGCGTGATGTCGGCGAGCGACACCGGGATGGGCGCGGTGTCGGCGATGTTGCCCAGCGCCGTGACCACGACGGTGCCCCCTTTGCGGATCGAGGCCATCGCCTGCCCGACGTACTCGGGCTTGAGGATCCCGACGGTGACGATGGTCTGGTCGGCGCCCTGCCCGTTGGTGAACTGCTTCGCGAGCTCGGTGGCCTCCTCCATGGTCTCGACGGCGTGCGTGGCGCCGAGCTCCTGGGCCTTCTCCCGCTTGAAGGCCACCGGGTCCACGGCGATGACGTTGGACGCGCCCGCATGCGAGGCCCCTTGTACGGCGTTGATGCCGATACCGCCGATGCCCATGATGATCGTGGTGTGGCCCGGCTGGACGCCGCCTGCGTTGACCGAGGAGCCCCAGCCCGTGCCGACGCCGCAGCCGACGAGGCACGCGACCTCCAGCGGGATGTCGTCGGGCACCTTCACGGCCGAGTCCGCCGACACCGTGGTGGTCTCCACGAACGTCGAGATCCCGCACATCTGCCCGACCGGGGTGCCGTCGGACATCGTCAGGCGGAAGCTCGACGGGTCGGTCCACCGCGGTCCCGCGAGGATGCCCGCGCCGAGGTCGCAGAGGTTCTGCATGCCCGAAGCGCACCAGCGGCAGTACCCGCAGGAGGGCAGGAACGAGAAGACGACGTGGTCGCCCTCCTTTATCCCCTTCCTGTTGGGGCCGCCCACCTTCGTCACGATCCCGGCGCCCTCGTGGCCGCCCGCCATCGGGTAGGTGCCGACCGGGATGTCGCCGGTCGCGATGTGGTCGTCGGAGTGGCACAGGCCCGAGCCGACCATCTTGACCTGGATCTCGTCGGGGCGGGGGTCGTCGACCTCGAGATCCACCACCTCGTACTTGCCCGGTGCCTGACGGATAACTGCCCCGCGCGTCTGCATGAAGGTTCTCCCTTGAACGACCGCCCTGGTCTCCCGCCGTTCATAGCAGCAGGCGCATGCCTTGGGAAGATCTACGATCCGTTGACGCAGCGGCACGAAGGCGTAGTGTCCGATTCCCCCGCCGAGCACCGGAGCGCCCCGATGACGGAACTCTTCAACGCCGCCGCGTACCTCACGGAGCGCCGGGTCGCCGCGGGCGACGCCGACCGGGTGGCGCTGCGACATCCGGGCGGGACCCACACGTACGGACAGCTCACCGAGGACGTGCGTCGGGTGGCGGGCGGACTCGCCGCCATCGGGGTACGCCCGGAGGAGCGGGTGCTGCTGTGCATGGCCGACGACATCGAGCTGGCCACGGGCGTCCTGGCCGCGATGTACCTCGGCGCGGTGGCCGTTCCGTGCTCGACGATGCTCACCGGCGGTGAGCTCGGCAAGCTCGTCGCCGACTCCCGCGCCCGGGTGCTGATCGGCAGCAGCCAGTTCGCCGCAGCGGTGACGACGGCCGCCACCGGGGCCCCCGACCTGCGGCACGTCGTGCTCACCGGCGACACCGCGCCCGTGATCGACGGCGTCGCCGAGGTCACCGGTCTCACCTGGGACGCGCTGTGCGACGCCGAGCCGCTGAGCGCGCCCTACGCCTCATGGGCCGAGTCGCCCGCGCTGTGGCTCTACACGTCCGGCACCACCGGCACCCCGAAGGGCGCGATGCACCGGCACGTCGACATCCGCTACGTCTGCGAGACCTACGCCCTCCAGGTGCTCGGGGTCGGCCGCGACGACGTCTGCCTCTCGGCCGCCAAGCTGTTCTTCGCCTACGGCCTCGGCAACAGCCTGCTGTTCCCGCTCTCGGTGGGCGCGAGCGCGGTGCTCGAGCCGTCGCGGCCCTCGCCTGCGCTCTTCGCGGAGCGGATCGTCGACCACGGCGTCACCCTGTTCTTCGGCGGCCCGAGCTTCTGGGGCCCGCTCATCGCGGCAGGCCTGCCGCGGGAGACGTTCGTGACCGTGCGCAACGGTGTCTCGGCGGGCGAGACGCTCCCCGCGCGCATGTTCCACGCGGTCAAGGAGCGCTACGGCTTCGAGATCCTCGACGGCATCGGCTCCACCGAGGCACTCCACATCTTCATCTCCAACGTCGCGGGCAAGGTCGTGCCCGGCAGCTCGGGGTTCCCGGTGCCCGGCTATCGCGTCGAGCTGCGCCGTCCCGACGACACCGTCATCGAGGGCACGGACGAACCGGGGATGCTGTGGGTGGCGGGCGAGTCGCTCTGCACGGGGTACTGGTGTCGCACCGACGTCAACCGACTGGTGTTCCACGGCGAGTGGATGCGCACCGGCGACACCTACGTGCGCGGCGCCGACGGCAGCTGGACCTGTCTCGGCCGCTCGGACGACGTGCTCAAGGTAGGCGGCATCTGGGTGAGCCCCACCGAGGTGGAGACCCGCATCCTGGAGCACCCCGCGGTCGCCGAGGCCGTCGTCGTCGGTGTGCCGGACGAGGACGGGCTGGACAAGCCGGTGGCCTACGTCGTCGCCATGCCGGGTGCGGTGGTCGACGAGGCCGAGGTGATCGCGTTCTGCCGGGTGGTGCTCGCCGGGTTCAAGCGTCCCCGCAAGGTGATCACCATTGCGGAACTTCCGAAGACGGCCACCGGGAAGGTCCAGCGTTACCGGCTGCGGGCGTTGGCGTTGGGCACGGCCGCGCCGAGCTAACCGGTCGCGCTCACAAGACCCGGAAAGCCGGTTCGCACCACTGCGAGCGGCGGCCCGAACGGCAGTGCGAAGCCGATCCAGAACGCGATCTCGACGGGCAGGAGCACGAGCGCGAGCACGATCCCGGCCCGCCGCCCGCGCCACAGCAGCCAGACCGCGACCACCTCCGTCGCGCAGACCAACGCGAACACGATCAGCAGCGGCACGGACGTCGGGATGCCGACGGCCCCTCGCCGTAGGTCGGGAACCCCGCGAAGATCCACACCCGGCGTGCTCGGCGAAGTACCACGGCGCGTACGCCGCAGGCAGGCCGAACCCCAGCCCGGATGCGGCGGCGCACACCGCTGCCGTCCGCAGCAGCGCCGTCCGCGACGGCATGCCGACAGCATCTACCGGACCGAGGCCTCGGGCAATCTTCTACGACGCGTTGACGCAAAGACGCAGTTCCGTAGACTCTCAGCCCATGACGCAGGTGTCGTTCGACGCGGACCCGGCCCGGTACCGGCATTGGACGCTCGACGTCGACGGCGAGGTCGCCTACCTGCGGTTGGACGTCGCCGAGGACGGCGGCATCGTGCCCGGCTACGAGCTGAAGATGAACAGCTACGACCTGGGCGTCGACATCGAGCTCTACGACGCCACCCAGCGGCTGCGCTTCGAGCACCCCGGGGTGCGCGCGGTCGTCGTCACCAGCGCGAAGGACCGCAACTTCTGCGCGGGCGCCAACATCCGGATGCTCGCCCAGAGCTCCCACCCGTGGAAGGTGAACTTCTGCAAGTTCACCAACGAGACCCGAAACGGCATCGAGGACGCCACCGCGCACTCCGGGCAGACCTGGATCGCGGCGGTCAACGGCACCGCCGCGGGCGGGGGCTACGAGCTGGCCCTGGCCTGCGACCAGATCCTGCTCGTCGACGACAACTCCTCCACCGTGTCGCTGCCCGAAGTGCCGCTGCTCGGGGTTCTCCCCGGCACCGGCGGCCTGACCCGCGTGATCGACAAGCGGCGGGTGCGCAAGGACCGCGCCGACGTGTTCGCCACGAAGGCCGAGGGCGTGCGGGGCAAGCAGGCCGTCGAGTGGCGGCTGGTCGACGAGGTGGTCCCCAAGCGCCGCTGGGACGAGACCGTGCGCGAGCGCGCCGCGGCCGCGGCCGCGCGGTCCACCCGGCCGAGGGACGCCGCCGGGATCGAGCTCCCGCCCCTGCAGCGCGAGGAAACCGACGGCGGCATCAAGTACCGCCACGTCGAGGCGAGCTTCGACCGGGACGAAGGGCTGGTGAACGTCACGGTCTTCGGCCCGGAGGGCGACGTCCCCGACACGGTGGAGCGCGTCCACGAGCTCGGCGCCGACTTCTGGCCGCTGGCCATGACCCGCGAGCTCGACGACCTCATCCTGCGCCTGCGCGCCAACGAGCTGGAGCTGGGCACCTGGGTGGTCCGCACGAAGGGCGCCATCGAGAGCGCGCTGGCGTTCGAGCGGGTGATCGCGGAGTACTCGGGTTCCGACTGGCTGGTCAACGAGATCCGCCACTACTTCAAGCGCGTGCTCAAGCGGCTCGACGTCACCTCCCGATCGCTGGTCGCCCTGATCGAGCCGGGGTCGTGCTTCGCCGGGGCGCTGCTGGAGCTGGCGCTGGCCTGCGACCGCCAGTACATGCTCGACGGGTTCATGGAAGACCACGATGAAGAGGGCGAGCCCGCCCAGCTCGTGCTCTCGGCGTCCAACTTCGGCACGTTCCCGATGGGCAACGGCCTGTCGCGGCTCGGCTCGCGGTTCTGGGGGGACGACGACACCGTCGCCAAGCTGCGCCGGGAGACCGACCGGCGCATCGACGCCGCCGAAGCGCTGGAGCTGGGCCTGGTCACCGACGCCCCGGATGACATCGACTGGGACGACGAGGTGCGGATCATGTTGGAGGAGCGGGCGTCGCTGTCGCCCGACGCGCTCACCGGCATGGAGGCCAACCACCGCTTCGTCGGACCCGAGACCACGGAGACGCGCATCTTCGGGCGGCTCACGGCGTGGCAGAACTGGATCTTCGTGCGGCCCAACGCGTCCGGAGACGACGGGGCGCTACGCCGCTACGGCACGGGCCGCAAGGCCGACTTCGACCGCAGGCGGGTGTGACCGATGAGCATCGACTACTCCGAGAAGATCCCCAACAACGTCGACCTTGCGGGCGACCGGAAGCTGCAGCGGGCGCTGGAGAGCTGGCAGCCCAACTTCCTCACCTGGTGGAAGACGATGGGTCCCGCGGTGCCGACCGAGGACGTCTACCTGCGCACGGCCGTCGCCGTCGGGCGCGAGGGGTGGGCGCACTTCGACCACGTGGTGATGGAGGACTACCGCTGGGGCGTGTTCCTCGCCGAGCGCAACAACGACCGGCGCATCGCGTTCGGCGAGCAGAAGGGCGAGCCCGTCTGGCAGCAGGTGCCCGGCGAGTACCGCGCCGACCTGCAGCGGCTCATCGTCATCCAGGGCGACACCGAGCCCGCGTCGGTCGAGCAGCAGCGCCGCCTCGGCGAGACCGCGCCGTCGCTCTACGACCTGCGCAACCTGTTCCAGGTGAACGTCGAGGAAGGCCGTCACCTCTGGGCGATGGTCTACCTGCTGCACGCCTACTTCGGCCGCGCGGGCCGCGAGGAGGCCGCGGCGCTCCTGCAGCGCAACTCCGGCGACGTCGACTCCCCGCGCATCCTCGGCGCTTTCAACGAGGAGACGCCGGACTGGCTGTCGTTCTTCATGTTCACCTACTTCACCGACCGGGACGGGAAGTACCAGCTCGGCACGCTCAAGGAGTCGGCGTTCGACCCGCTCTCGCGGACGTGCGAGTTCATGCTCAAGGAGGAGGCGCACCACATGTTCGTCGGCACCACCGGTGTCGACCGCGTGGTGGCCCGCACCGCCGAGCTGATGCGCGAGCACGACACCGAGGACGTCGCCCCGCACGGCGGCATCCCGCTGGACGTGATCCAGAAGTACGTCAACTTCCACTACTCGGTCTCGTTGGACCTCTTCGGCTCGGAGAAGTCCACGAACGCCGCCAACTACTTCACGGCCGGGCTCAAGGGCCGCTGGCAGGAGGAGCGGCGCAAGGACGACCACGTGCTCACCGAGGACGGCCGCCAGGTCGAGACGATCCGCGACGACGCGATCGCCACGGAGGAGGTCTCCGCGCTGGTCGCGCTCAACCACGACCTGCGCACGGAGTACGCCGCCGACTGCCAGACCGGCATGAAGCGCTGGAACCGGGTGCTGGCGAACGCCGGGATCGACCGGCAGCTCACGCTGCCGCACGTCGGGTTCAACCGCCAGGTCGGGCTGTTCGCGGGCCGCCACGTCACCCCGGCCGGTGACCTCGTCGGCGCGGACGCGTGGGCGGCGAACCACGATCGGTGGCTGCCCACCGAGGCCGACCGGACCCACGTGCGCTCGCTCATGCGCCCGGTCTACGAGCGCGGGAAGATGGCGAGCTGGATCGCGCCGCCGACGAAGGGCATCAACGACAAGCCGGTGGACTACCAGTACGTCCATCTGGCCTGATCGGACCCTCGTCGCTGGTGAACGCGGCACGAAGGGTGCGGCCGAGCGGAACACCACGGGGGTTTCGGCGTGCCCAAACCCCCGTGGTGTTCCGCTCGACTGCGATCGGGCTCGGCGCTGACCGGTGCGGCCACGCGCGGGCGGACCCCCCGGCGACGCCGGGCCTGCCACCCCGTTCCGATCACCAAACGGGAGGCAGGCGACCCGACGGCCCCGCTCGCTCCCCCGGCCGAGCGGGGGCTCGTCACCCTCTGCCGCCATCCGGGGGTCCGTTTCGGATTCCTCCTCCCCGCACCGGGCGTTCTCCTCCCGGGAGCAATAGGGTTCCCGCGTGGATCGCGACGAGAACCCGACCCAGACGATCGACGCGTGCGCGCCCGACCCGCACACGGTCGACAGGTTGCTCGGCGGCGCCCATCACGACCCCCACGCGGTGCTCGGCGCGCACTCGCACGCGAACGGGACCGTGGTGCGGGTGCTGCGGCCGCACGCCGACGAGGTGCACGTCGTGCGGGCAGGCGGAGAGGGCTACCCGCTCGTCAAGGTGCACGAGGCGGGGCTGTTCTCGGGCGTCGTCCCCGGGCCGCCCGCCGACTACCGGCTCGCCGTCCGCTACGGCGAGCGCGTCGACATCGTCGACGACCCCTACCGCTGGATGCCCACGCTCGGCGAAGTCGACCTGCACCTGATCGGCGAGGGCCGCCACGAGCGCCTCTGGGACGTCCTCGGCGCCCACGTCCGCACGTACGACACCCCCGCGGGCGCGGTCACCGGCACGAGCTTCGCCGTCTGGGCGCCCACGGCGCAGGGCGTGCGGATCACCGGCGACTTCGACGGTTGGACCGGCTGGGCGCACCCCATGCGCGTGCTCGGCAACACCGGGGTGTGGGAGCTGTTCGTGCCGGGCATCGGGGCGGGCACCCGCTACAAATTCCGGATCCTCGGCGCCGACGGACGGTGGCGCGAGAAGAGCGACCCGCTCGCGTTCCGCACGGAGATCCCGCCCGCAACGGCGTCCGTCGTGGACGCCGTGGCCCACGAGTGGGGCGACGACGCATGGCTGGCCAAGCGCACGCAGAGCCGTCCGCACGCCGAGCCGATGAGCATCTACGAGGTGCACCTCGGCTCGTGGCGGCGCGGGCTGGGTTACCGCGAGATCGCCGAGCAGCTCGTCGACTACCTCGACGAGACCGGCTTCACGCACATCGAGCTGCTGCCCGTGGCCGAGCACCCGTTCGGCGGGTCGTGGGGCTACCAGGTGACGTCCTACTTCGCCCCGACCGCCCGCTTCGGCACGCCCGATGACTTCCGCTGGTTCGTCGACCACCTGCACCAGCACGGGTACGGCGTGATCGTCGACTGGGTGCCCGCGCACTTCCCCCGCGACGAGTGGGCGCTCGCGAAGTTCGACGGCACCCCGCTCTACGAGCACTCCGACCCGCGCCGCGGCGAGCAGCCCGACTGGGGCACGCTCGTGTTCGACTTCGGCCGCACCGAGGTGCGCAACTTCCTCGTCGCCAACGCGCTCTACTGGATCGACCAGTTCCACATCGACGGCCTGCGCGTCGACGCCGTCGCCTCGATGCTCTACCTCGACTACTCCCGCCCCGAGGGGCAGTGGCTGCCCAACATCCACGGCGGTCGGGAGAACCTCGACGCCGTCGCGTTCCTGCAGGAGATGAACGCGACGGTCTACCGAACCCACCCGGGGGTCGTGACGGTCGCGGAGGAGTCGACGGCCTGGCCGGGCGTCTCGCGGCCCACCCACCTCGGCGGGCTCGGCTTCGGCTTCAAGTGGAACATGGGCTGGATGCACGACACGCTCGACTACACCGGGCGCGACCCGATCTACCGCGGCTACCACCACAACCAGATGACCTTCTCGCTGATGTACGCGTTCAGCGAGAACTTCGTGCTGCCGCTGTCGCACGACGAGGTGGTGCACGGCAAGGGCTCGCTGTGGCAGCGGATGCCCGGCGACGCGTGGAACAAGGCCGCCAACCTGCGCGCGCTGCTGGCGTACATGTGGGCGCACCCGGGCAAGCAGCTGCTCTTCCAGGGCGGCGAGTTCGGGCAGGAGCGCGAATGGTCCGAGCAGCGCTCCCTCGACTGGCACCTCCTCGACGACCCGCTGCACGGCGGCATCAAGACGCTCGTCGGGGACATGAACCGGGCCTACCGGGAGATGCCCGCCCTGTGGACGCGCGACGCCACCCCCGAGGGCTTCTCCTGGATCGACGCCAACGACTCCACCGGCAACGTGCTGAGCTTCCTGCGCCACGGCATCGACGCCGAAGGCAGGCCCACCGTGATGGCGTGCGTCGCGAACTTCTCCGGCAGCCCGAAGCCCGACTACCGGGTCGGATTGCCGTTCGCAGGCCGGTGGCGCGAGGTGCTCAACACCGACGCGGCCAGCTACGGCGGCTCGGGCTGGGGCAACTACGGCGGGGTCGACGCCGAGCAGTACGTCTGGCACGGGCGGCCCGCGTCGGCCGTCCTCCAGCTCCCACCCGCCGGGGTGCTGTGGCTCGCCCCGGAGCCGTTCGAGGGCGCGGTCCGGCGGAGCGCGGTCGCGGCCGAGCACGCCCCGGCGCCCGCCGACATGGCCCCTGCGGCCCCGTCGGTGCCCGCCGCCGCGCAGGTACATGCCGCCGACCCGACGCCCGCGCCGAGCCCGGCTGACGACGCCACACCGACCGGGCCGATCGCCGACGCACCGCAGGCCGAGGCCGACGCCGAATCCGTCACCGATCCGGCACTCACCTCGGCCTCGCCCATGGTGGCGGCGCCCGGGGAGGCGGTGAACCTGGCACCGGCCGACGCGGCGAGCGTCTCGGCTCCTCCGAGCCCGGCCACCCGCGACGCGGCGAGCCAGGCGGCGGCCGACGCGACCGTGGACCGTCCGTCCACCGCGACCGACACCCCGGACCTGGCCGACGCGACACCAGTCGACCTGTTGCCTCTGACGGAGGCGGCCGACGTGTCGCCCTTGGCGGAGGTGGCCGACGTGTCGCCTCCGACGGAGGTGGCCGACGCCGGGGACATCCCGGCACCGGTCGAAGCGGCCGAGCCGGTCAGGGAGGTACCCGCCGACACCGCGCCAACCAGCGACGCCGACGACCTGACCGCACCCACGGCCCGGCTCGCAGCCGCGGACGAGGATGCCACCGTCTCGATCCCCGCGGGCTGGGGCGGCGCCGTCGAGGACGCGCACTGGGAGGAGGACGCCGAGGCCACCGTCCACATCGCGCTTCCGACCGACGACGGGCCCGCAACCGACGAGGCGGCCGCTCAGCCCGACGGGGACGCCACCGGCACCGCCGATGTCTCGTCCGACGACGACGATGAGGGCCCCGCGGGCACGGCGCACCGCAACAGCACGGCCCAGTAGCCGAGGAGGATCGCGAAGTAGAGCGAGCGGCCCGTGGCGACCGCGGGCACGACAGCTGCGTTCCACGCCACGGGGATCACCGCCACCGCGAGCATCACGGTGGCGGTGGCCGTCCGACCGAGCGCGATCAGCACGAGCACGCCGGGCCAGAGCAGCATCAGGTAGTTGTGCCAGGCGATCGGCGACAGCAGCAGCCCGGCGGCCAGCACCGCCCACACCGCCGTCCCGGCCGGGTCGACCCGGCGCCGGTGTCGGGCCAGCACCACCAGCGTGCCCCCGAGCACGACCACGCCCGCGATCAGCCCGACGGTCGGCGGCAGCCCCAGTCGCACGGCGAGGCCGGGCAGGGAGGCGTTGTCGACCGTGTCGGGCACGGGCGAGTTGAACGCGATGTGCAGCCAGGCCAGCCCGCTCGCCGGGCCGCACACCGCGACCCCCACCAGCGACGCGACCACGGCCGACGCCACACCCGCGCGCAACGGCGCCCACCGGCCCTGCGCCGCGTACAACAGCAGCACCGGTGCCAGCGACGGCTTGAGCGACACCGTGATCCCGAACAGCACGGCGGCGAGCGCCGGACGTCCGCGGCGCTCGGCCAGCCAGCCCGCCACCAGCCCGACGAGCAGCACCGGATAGATCTGACCCAGTACGAGCGAGCCGTGCAGCGGCGACGACGCCAGCACCGCCGCCATCACGAAGACGACCGGCACGGGGTGCAGCCGCAGCTCGCGGGCCACGAGCAGCAGCGACCCGACCACCATCACCGTGCACAGCGCCACCCACACCCGGTACGCGGTGAGCGCGTCGAGCCAGGCGAACGGGACCAGCAGCACCGTGAGCAGTGGCGGGTTGAGGTTGGTCAGCTTGGCCGGGGTCGTGTAGATGTCGCCCCCCGCGAGCAGCGCGACCGCCGAGTGCCAGAACGTGTCGAAGTCGACGTGCACCTCGTACATGTCGGTGGTCGGGATCATGACCGGGAGCGGCGGGTAGACGACGTCCAGCCACACCATCGCCACCACCGACGCCACGGCGATGACGCCCGCGACCACCCATCCGACCGCGGGTCGGGAACGCGACAGATCCAGGCGCACGGGTGTCGACGCTAGCCGCCCGGGTCGAGTTGCACCGAAACGCCTCCCCGGTCAGGCCGCCCCGGGCATCATGACGCCATGCCCCGCACCGCCCGCGCGCTCGTCATCGCACTAGCCGTCGGGCTGCTGCTGGCCGGGTGCACCCAGGTGGTGGCCGGGCAGCCGAGCGCGTCCGCGAGGGCATCCAGCATCGCCGCGCCGCCCGTCGACGCCGCCGATGCGGCCCAGACGGCGGTCGCCGCCCTTCAAGACTTCTGGCGCACCCGGTTCCCCACGGCGTTCGGGAGGCCGTGGCGCGACATCACCCGGTTCCTCCCGGTGCACCGCCGCGACCGCGGCGTTCCGTGCGTGTCGTCGAGCGCCGACGTCGCGGGCCAAGCCTTCTACTGCCCGTCGGCCGATGCGGTGGTGTGGGACGCGGACGGCCTCATCCCGCAGGTCATGCGGGCGAACGGGCCGACCGGGGTGCTGGTCGTGCTGGCACACGAGGTGGGGCACGCCGTGCAGAACCGGCTGGGCGTCGACGCGCTCCAGGCCCGGCAGCCGTCGCGCTACCCCACGATCCTGCTGGAGGCGATGGCCGACTGCGACGCCGGGGTCGCGCTGGCCCGCTTCGCGCAGTCCCCACCGCCGGGTCTCGCGCTGGGGGCCGACGAGCGCGACGACGCGATGTCGGCGCTCATCGCGTTCCGGGATCCGCTCGGGGTGGAGCCGGGTGATTCCGGGGCGCACGGCAACGCGTTCGACCGGGTGTCGGCGTTCCAAGACGGCTACGACAGCTCCCCGGGCACGTGCGCGTCCATGACGACGACCAACCACCCCTTCACCCAGCGGGCCTTCGGCTCGCGCGCAGACGCGGCCCGCCGCGGCAACCTCCCCGTCGACCAGCTGCTCGACGGCGTCGGAGCGGACGCCCCGGCGGCCTTCGCCCGCATCGCGGCCGCCGCGGGCCTGCCTGGATGGCGGCCCCCGGCGCTGCGCACCACCGTGGGCCGATGCGCGATCGCCGCGCAGGGTCCGGTGGCGTGGTGCCCGGCCGACAACGCCGTCGTGGTCGACCGCGTGGCCGTCGCAGGCCTTGAGGACCGGTTCGGCGATTTCGCGGGCGCCACGCTCATCGCGAGCCGCTACGGCCTCGCCGTGCTCGACGCGCTGAAGCGGCAGGCCACCGGCGCGGGCGCGATCTGCCTGGCGGGCGCCTACACCGGCGGCCTTCTGAACGCCGACGGCACGTTCACGCTGTCCCCCGGCGATCTCGACGAGGCCGTGGAGGTGCTGCTCGCGCAAGACTGGGCGGCCCGCGACACGGCGGGCGCCGCCGATCCGGGCGCGCACGGTTACGACCGCATCGGCCTGTTCCGCAAGGGCGTGGTCGGCGGTGCGCCCGCCTGCCTCGCGTAGCGCCACTCGTCGCGGCACCCCCGCCGGGCCCACACCGAGGTCCCGGGCCGACTGCGCCCCCGGGAACCTCGCACCCCACCGGGCGACCTCGCACCCCACCGGGCGACCTCGCACCCCACCGACGGGGTGCGCAGTGCGCCCACGGGGTGCGAGGTGGGCGGTACGTCGGCTAGAAGAGCGCCCTGGCCAACGAGCGGCGGGCCGCGGTGACGCGCGGATCGTCGCTCGGGAACAGCTCGAACAGGCCGATGAGGTGCTCGCGGGCCCGGTCGCGCTCACTGCCCGCGGTGCGGCGCACCGTCGCCACGAGCCGTTCGAACGCGGCCTCAACGGCGTCGGCCGCCACCTCGGCGTCGGCCGCGGCGAGCTGCGCGTCGACGTCGTCGGGCGCGGCGTCGGCCCGCCCGATCGCGCCGGGGTCGGCCTGCTCGGCCCTGGCCAGGAACCGCACCTGGCCCAGCGCCGCCTCCGCCTGCTCGTTGTCGGGCTCGGCCGCGAGGATGGCGGAGTAGGCGGCCTCGGCGGCGGCCCAGTCACCTTCTTCGACGGCCTGCTCGGCGGCCACGAACCGCGGGTCGTCGGGCTCGTCCTCCGGCTCCTCGGGCATCCCCTGCCGCTGCTCGGCCTCGCGGATGCCGGGCATGCGGTCGCGCAGCGCGTCGAGCAGCGCGGAGATCCACTTGCGGACGTCGGGCTCCGGCAACGCGCCGCTGAACCCGTCGACGGGCTGCCCGGCGACGACGGCGACGACCGTCGGCACCGATTGCACCCCGAACGCCTGGCGGATGCGCGGGTTGGCGTCGATGTCGACCTTGGCGAGCACCCAGGCGCCGCCTGCCGCCGCGGCGAGCCGTTCGAGGACCGGCGAGAGCTGCTTGCACGGCTCGCACCAGGTGGCCCACAGGTCGACGACCACGGGGACCTGCATCGACCGATCGATGACCTCCGCCTGGAAGGTCTGCTCGGTGACGTCGACGGTCGACGCGTTGCCCGTCGCGGGCCCGTCGCTCGCGGGTGTGGTCTTGGCGCGCGCCGCCGCTTCGGAGCGGGCCTTCACGGCGGCGAGGTCCACCGCGCCCGCAATGGACAGCGCGGCGGAAGAGGGCGCGGCCGCACGGGCGCGGCCACGGGGATCGGGTCGGGACACGCCGTTCATCCTGGCACGACGTCGTCGTCCGTGTTGCGGGCCGGTGCCGCCCTCGTCACCCAGCGAAGCGACGCCACGCCGGTTCCGCCCCGGTGATCACCATTCTGGCGGAGAACCAGCGCCGAGCCGCGCTCGTTGAGCAGTCAGGAGTGACGGCAGCGTCGCTCTGCGTAGACATCCACCCCCCGGCCGCGACACCGCGGCACCTTTCCCCGGAGGAACTGCATGAGCTCCGAGAACGACGTCGCCGACCGCCTGCTGTCCGAGGCGCGGAGGAAGACCGCCAAGCAGGACAGCCCGAAGATGGGCAAGGTGGCGCTCATCGTCGGCATCATCGCCGTGATCGTCAGCCCGATCTCGATCCTCGGCTGGATCGTCGGCGCGGTCGCGGTGGGCACGGGCACGGTGGCCGTGCGCCGTCCCGTCTCGGCGAAGCGCGGCAAGATCGCCATCGTGCTGGGTGTGGTGGCGATCCTCGTCGGCCTCTTCTTCTTCACGCTGAACCTCGCCATGAGGTGAGCAGCCGGTCGGCCACCGAGGGGGATCGCCGCACGGTGGTCCCCCTCGACCGTTCCGCGCCGCGGATCCCACCGCGGCCGTCCAGCGGCCTCTGCCGGTCAGCCCTCGGCGTCGCCGCGCAACGCCTGCTCGACCCGCTCGACCTTCGCCCGCAACTGCCCGCGGTTGTGGGCTGGACGGATGTCGGCCTTGAGCACGAGGCTCACCCGAGGGGCACGGGCCTGCACGGCCTCGACGGCCTTCTTCACCACGGCCATCGCCTCGTCCCACGTGTCGGCTTCGATGGTCGTGAACATCGCTGTGGTCTCATGCGGCAGGCCGGACTCCCGGACGACCCGCACGGCTTCGGCGACGATGTCACCGAGGCTTTCGTCACCGACTCCGGCAGGGGCCACGCTGAACGCGAAGAGCATGGCGCCGAGCCTGCCCCACACGCCGCCTCGGCCGCGACCGTCTGGTGGGGACGCTGCTAGCGTCGCCCGTCATGACGTCCCGCGAGCCGCTGCCGTTCGACCCGATCATGCGGGCGGCGACGCTGTGGGAGCGACGGATCGGGCCCGCGCGGACGATGGCCGCCGTCACGAGCGTGATGCGGGTGCAACAGATCCTCCTCTCGGCCGTTGACGGGGCGCTCCGCCCCCACGGCCTGACCTTCGCCCGCTACGAGGCGCTGGTGTTGCTCACGTTCGCCCGCAACGGCAGGCTGCCGATGCGCACGATGGGTGAACGGCTCCAGCTGCACCCCACGAGCGTGACCAACATCGTCGACCGGCTCCAGGCCGACGGCCTCGTGCGCCGGGTGCCGCACCCGACCGACCGGCGCGCCACCCTCGTGGAGATCACCGAAGCGGGCACGGCGCTGCGCGAGAAGGCCACCGAGTCCGTCACCGCCATCGAGTTCGGGCTCGTCGGCCTGGCGCCCGAGCAGCAGGCCCATTTGACCGACTTGCTCGGGCAGGTGCGCCGGGCCGCAGGCGACTTCACCTGACGCCCACCGCGCGCCCCCACGGCGCCGCCGGACCCTTCACCCGCCCGGCGCCGCGCCTCCCTCGCCGGGAGCCTCCTCCGCACCGTCGTCCCGCCCGTCGCCTCCCGGTCGGGCGCGTCCCGGCGGAAGGCGGCGCCCGCCGCGGCCCGGAGGAGGCGGATCGGAGCGCCGACCACCCGGCCATGCCCGCATGGTGCGGCTGCCATGACGCGCCCGCCTGCCTCGACGCCGACCGCTCCTGCCCACGGCCAGGTAGCTGCCGACCGCCCCGCCCGCCGAGGCGGCGATCACGCACGCCGAGCACGTCGCCACATCCATTTCCGCTCCTCAACACCGTTGACGGTCCGTTGCACCAACGCCGTTGACGCTAACCCTCCGCACCGACAATCCTGAGCCGATGACCGCGACGCAGCCACCCAGCGCGCTGCGCGGCGCCCGCCATGCGCGCGGCTGGTCGCTCACCGAGACCGCGCAACGGCTCGTCGCACTCGGCGCCGCGCGCGGAGCGACGGTGGCATCGGCGCGGAGCCTGCGCAGCCAGCTCTCGCGATGGGAGAACGGCCACGCCGTGCCGGAGCCCACCTACCGCGCGCTGCTCGCGGAGCTCTTGGCGCAGCCGCCGGGTGCGCTCGGCATCGCTCCACCGGTCGTCGAGCCCGCCGAAGCGGCGGCCGATCGCCTGCGCGCCGCCCTGGCTGCCGCCACGACCGTCGCCCGGTCCGGCGTCGACGCGTGGCGCGCGCAGCTCGCCGCGCTCCGACGCCTCGACGACGAGCTCGGCACCGAGGCTGCAGCGGATCTCACCGGCGCGCTCGTCGAGCGCCTGGACCGGCTGCTCCGGCACACCGTCGAGCGGCGTACGCGCGGCGCGCTCGCGGAGGTTCTCAGTGCGGCCACGGCACTGGCGGGGGCCCATGCGCTGGATCGCGGCGCACCCGACGAGGCCTGGCGGCGGTACGACCGCGCCCGCGCGACCGCCATCGTCGCGGAGAACCCGCGGGCGCTGGCCGCGGCGACGTCCGGGCTCGTGGAGGTGCTCATCGAGATCGGCGAACCCGAAGCCGCCCTCACGCTGCTCGACGAGACCGAACTCGACGTGCCCGACACCGATCCCGCCGCCGTCCGCCTGGCTGCCGCGACGGCAACCGCAGCCGCCGCCGCGGGGCACCCTTCGGTGGCCCTCGCCGCGCTGGCCCGGGTAGCGGCAGGCAGGCCCGCGCCTGCGCCGGACGCGCCCCCGGTCGATCGCGTCCACCCGATCGATCCCCCGATCGAGCTCGCCGACCTGCACCGCTGGCGGGCGGGCACCCTCGCCCTGCTCGGCGGCGCAGCGACCGACGACCTGCGGCAGGCGCTCGCAGCGCCCCCGCGTGCGGTCCGCCACCGCGCCGAGGTGCTCGCGGACCTGGCGACCGCGTTGGTCGACGTCGCTCCGGAGGAGGCGGGCGTCTGCGCCCGGGAAGCCCGCGGTCTCGCGCTGCGCATCGGAGCCCCGCGCATCACCGCCCGCCTCGAGGCGGGTCGGAGCCCGCCATGACCACCCGACGCGGCGGTTATCGGGGATCGGTCAGGCCGGGCTCCAGCTCATCGGTCGCCGAATAGGGGTCCAGCTCGCCCGCCACCACCCGTTTCGCCAGGTCGGCAAGGCCCGCGCGCCCATGGACGTCGCGAATGCGCGCCTGCACGCGTGCCATCGCCACCGCCTCGATCTCGGCTTCCGCGCGCGCGATCCGCCGCCGTTCGCGCTCCCCCGAGCCGTCTGACCACTGCCGATGCGCGTCGAGCGCGGCCACCAATTCGTCCACGCCTTCGCCGCGGGAGGCCACGGTCCGCAGCACCGGCACCGTCCACTCCCCGTGCTCGCCGAGCCCGATCATGTGGCGCAGCTCGCGCACGGCCTGGGCGGCGCCGTCCCGGTCGGCCTTGTTCACGACGAAGATGTCGGCCACTTCGAGGATCCCCGCCTTCGCCGCCTGCACGCCGTCCCCCATGCCCGGAGCGAGCAGTACGACGGTCGTGTCGGCCAGTGCGACGACGTCGATCTCGGACTGGCCGACGCCGACCGTCTCGATCAACACGACGTCGCACCCGGCCGCATCGAGCACCCGCAGGGCCTGCGGTGTGGCCGCCGCGAGCCCGCCGAGCCTGCCGCGGGTCGCCATGGACCGGATGAACACGCCCGGGTCTTCGGCGTGCTCGGTCATCCGCACCCGGTCGCCTAGCAGCGCGCCGCCGGAGAACGGCGAGGACGGGTCGATGGCCAACACGCCCACCCGTTGGCCCCGGGCGCGCAGCGCCGTGACGAGGGCGGACGTGGTGGTGGACTTGCCGACGCCCGGCGGCCCCGTCAGCCCGACGACATGGGCGCGGCCGGCATTGTCGGCCAGTGCCACCGCCACCCGGCGCCCCTGCTCACCCCCTGCCTCGACGACGGAGAGCAGGCGCCCGACGGCCAGCGGCTCCCCCGCCCGGGCCCGGGCGACGAGCTCCCCGATGTCCGGGCCTGTCACGCTCTGGCCGCCTTCCACGTCGACACCGACCTCGGGCCTCGAGAGTGCCCCCCGCTCGGCTCCGGTCGCACCGCGCCGAAACGCCCCACTCACCGTGTCCGAACGTGCGACTCACCGTGTCCGAACGTGCGACTCACCGTGTCCGAACGTGCGACTCACCGTGTCCGAACGTGCGACTCACCGTGTCCGAACGCGCGACTCACCGAGGCGAAACGCGGGACTCACCCGGGCTCGCTCAGGAGGTGGGGACCTTCACGATCAGCGCGTCGCCCTGGCCACCGCCACCGCACAGGCCCGCCGCGCCGACGCCACCGCCGCGGCGCTTCAGCTCCAGCGCCAGGTGCAGCGTGATCCGGGCGCCCGACATGCCGATGGGGTGACCGAGCGCTATGGCGCCACCGTTGACGTTGACCTTCTCCTCGTCGACGCCCAGCTTGCGCGTGGACACGACCCCGACGGCCGCGAACGCCTCATTGATCTCAATGAGGTCGAGGTCGGCGGGGGTGATGCCCTCCTTGGCGCACGCCTTGGCGATCGCGTTGGCGGGCTGCTCCTGCAGGCTCGCGTCCGGCCCGGCGACGACGCCGTGCGCGCCGATCTCGGCCAGCCAGGACAGGCCGAGCTCCTCCGCCTTCGCCTTGCTCATGACGACCACGGCCGCGGCCCCATCGGAGATCTGGGACGACGACGCCGCCGTGATCGTGCCGTCGGAGGAGAACGCAGGGCGCAGCTTGCCGAGGCCCTCGACGGTGGTGTCGCCGCGGATGCCCTCGTCGGTGGCGACCTTCACCGGGTCACCCCTACGCTGCGGGATCTCCACCGGGGCGATCTCGTCGGCGAAGATCCCCTTTTCGGCGGCGGCCGCCGCCCGCTGGTGTGACCGCGCCGAGAACGCGTCCTGCTCCTCGCGGGTGAGCCCGTAGCGACTGTTGTACTTCTCCGTGGCGGCGCCCATCGCGACCTGGTCGAACGCGCAGAACAGACCGTCGTAGGCCATGTGGTCGACCATGGTCACGTCGCCGTACTTGAAGCCTTCGCGGGACTTGCCCAGGAGGTGCGGCGCCTGGGTCATCGACTCCTGGCCGCCCGCGACGACGATCTCGAACTCCCCCGCGCGGATCAGCTGGTCGGCCAGCGCGATGGCGTCGATCCCGGAAAGGCACACCTTGTTGATGGTGAGCGCGGGCACGTCCATCGGGATGCCGCCCGCGGCCGCCGCCTGACGCGCGGGGATCTGCCCGGCACCCGCGGTGAGCACCTGGCCCATGATCACGTATTGCACCTGCTCGGGCGCGACGCCCGCGCGCTCCAGAGCGGCCTTGATCGCCACGCCGCCCAGCTGGGCGCCGGAGAGGCCCTTGAGCGACCCCAACAGCCGTCCCATGGGCGTGCGGGCTCCGGCGACGATCACGGACGTGGACACATGGCCTCCAGCGGCTGCGATGGTTGGGAACGAACGTGACGATACCCGCAGGTAAGGCCGGGTACCGGGTGAGGCGAGCTACATTCCCCGCCTATGGGAGAGCATAAAGTCCTCGGTATCGACCACATCGGCATCGCGGTCGCGGACCTCGACGCGGCGATCGCTTGGTACGGCGAGGCATTCGGACTGGTAGCCACCCACACCGAGGTCAACGAGGAGCAGGGGGTGCGCGAGGCGATGCTGTCGGCGGGCGACGATGGCGCCGCGATCCAGCTGCTCGCCCCACTCCGACCGGACTCGGCCATCGGGAAGTTCCTCGACCGCAACGGCCCGGGCATCCAGCAGATGGCCTATCGGGTGGTTGACATCGAGGCCACGTCCGACGCACTCAGGGCCCAGGGCAAGCGCCTGCTCTACGCCGAGCCGCGCCGCGGGACGGCCGGGTCCCGCATCAACTTCCTCCATCCGAAGGACGCGGGTGGCGTGCTCGTCGAACTGGTGGAGCCGGCGCGGAACGCTGGTTAACCGATTCACGTACCGATCCAGGCTGGTGACCCCCATCACAGGACAGCCTGCCCGGCCGGGTAGTCCCGTTTACCATACTGTGCAGTAGCGTTCGGGATACCACGCAACGCCGAGCGGGAGGCCATAGCCGTGCAGGAGATCCTCGACGCGATCCAGGCTGAGCAGTTCGACGGGCTCGCCGGGGTCGCAGTGCCCGATTATTACCGCGGCGTCACCGTGCACGCCGACGAGGTCGACATGTTCGCGGGCATCCCCTCCGCGGAGAAAGACCCACGCAAGAGCCTGCACGTCGACGAGGTCGCCACGCCCGAGCTGGGCCCGGGCGAGGCGATCGTCGCCGTGATGGCGAGCGCCATCAACTACAACACGGTCTGGACGTCGATCTTCGAGCCGCTGCCGACGTTCGGCTTCCTCCGCCGCTACGGCCGCATCTCGCCGCTGACCGCCCGCCACGACCTGCCCTACCACGTCGTCGGCTCGGACCTCGCGGGCGTCGTGCTGCGCACCGGGGCCGGGGTCAACGCGTGGAAGCCCGGTGACCGGGTGGTGGCGCACTGCCTCTCCGTGGAGCTGGAGAGCCCCGACGGTCACGGCGACACGATGATGGACCCCGAGCAGCGCATCTGGGGCTTCGAGACCAACTTCGGCGGACTGGCCGAGCTGGCGCTGGTCAAGTCCAACCAGCTCATGCCCAAGCCCGCCCACCTGACGTGGGAGGAGGCCGCAGCCCCCGGCTTGGTCAACTCCACGGCGTATCGCCAGCTCGTCTCGCGCAACGGCGCGGGCATGAAGCAGGGCGACACCGTGCTGATCTGGGGTGCGTCCGGCGGGCTCGGGTCCTACGCCACGCAGTTCGCCCTCAACGGCGGCGGGACGCCGGTGTGCGTGGTGTCCTCCCCGCAGAAGGCGGAGCTCTGCCGGTCCATGGGCGCCGAGCTGATCATCGACCGCTCGGCCGAGGGCTACAAGTTCTGGCGCGACGAGCACAACCAGGACCCCAAGGAGTGGAAGCGCTTCGGCGCCAGGATCCGCGAGCTGACCGGCGGTGACGACCCGGACATCGTCTTCGAGCACCCCGGCCGTGAGACGTTCGGCGCGAGCATCTACGTCGCGCGCAAGGGCGGCACGATCGTGACCTGCGCCTCGACGTCGGGCTTCGAGCACCAGTACGACAACCGCTACCTCTGGATGAACCTCAAGCGCATCGTCGGCTCGCACTTCGCCAACTACCGCGAGTCCTACGAGGCCAACCGGCTGATCGACAAGGCCCTGATCCACCCGACCCTGTCGAAGGTCTACCCGCTGGAGGAGACCGGCCAGGCGGCGCTGGACGTGCACACCAACAGCCACCAGGGCAAGGTCGGGGTGCTGGCGCTGGCGCCGTGCGAGGGCCTCGGCGTCACCAACCCGGAGAAGCGGGCCCGACACCTCGAGGCCATCAACCGCTTCCGCGGGGTCTGATCGGCATTCTGCGGCAGGACCGGGCGGGACTCGCCCGGTACGGTAAGCGCATGGCCGGAGACTCCGCTGCGCCCCTGCCCCCCGCCGGATTCGAAGTGGTGCGCCGAGGGTACGACCAGGAGCAGGTGGAAGCGCATCTGCGCAGGTTGGACGCCGAAATGCGGATCCTGGCCACCGACCGGGACGCCGCGGTCGACCAGTCCTCGCAGCTCACCCGCGAGCTCGACGACTCCCGGGCCCGGGCGGAGCGACTGCGGGCACAGGTCCGCACGCTGGTGAGCCCACAGCAAAGCGTCCAGGGCATGAGCGAACGGATGCGCTCGATGCTGCGGATGGCCGAGGACGAGGTCGCCGAGATGCTGCAGCGGGCCGACGCCGAGGTCGCCAAGCGCCTCCACGACGCCGAACAGCTGGCGGCCACGATCGTCGAGGGTGCACGTTCGGAGGCCGACGCCATCCGCATGCAGTCGAAGGCCGACGCCGAGGCCGCCGAGGAGCAGGACGCGCAGCGGCGGGCCGAGCTGGAGGCCGCCGAGAGCGCCCACAACGAGCGGCTCACGGTCACCCGTGAGACGGCCGAGCGCGAGATCGCCGAGGCTCGTGCCCGTCTGGCCGCCGACCGCCAAGAGCACGACGAGGCCGCCGATGCCGCCGATGCCGACGCCGAGCGCCGCCGGGCCGCGGCGTGGGCGGATTCCGAGACCCGCCGCAAGCAGGTCGAGGCCGACTTCCGCATCGCGATGGACCAGCGCCGCAAGGAGGCGCTCACCGCGCTGACGGCCGAGCGGCTCGCCACCCGCGCGAGCACCGAGGAGATGCGCGAGCGCGCCCACGCCGACGGCCGGCGCATGATCGAGGCGGCCCAGGCGGAGGCGGTCCGGATCGTGGCCGATTCGGAGGCCGCCGTCGTGCGGCTGCGGGCCCAGCGTCAGCGCATGGTCGAGCAACTCGTGGCCTCGCGCGCCGATCTCGACGCGCTGGTGGCCGCCCTCGGACCGCGGCCGGACGAGCAGGCCGAGATGGCCACGCCCCCCAGTGGCGAAGCCGCCGTCCCCCCCGCCACCACCCGCACCCCGACGGCGGGCGACGCCCACACGAGCCCCTCACCGACGAGCCGCACCCCGGCGGCGGGCGACACCCACACGAGCCCCTCACCGACGAGCCGCACCCCGACGGCGGGCGACACCCTCGCGAGCCCCTCACCGACGAGCCGGACCCCATCCGCGGGCGACACCCTCGCCAGCCCGTCACCGGCGCGCCGCGCCCCGGCAGGCGATCCGTCCGCGGGCATCCCGGCGCCGTAGGTGATCGTGGGGCGCCCGAACGCCCGGATCGCGGTGATCCCGCGCGCGCCTACCGCTGACGGCCCGGCCCGCGCCGCGCTCGCGCGGCCCAACACGGAGTGTGCCAGTGCCGCCGCTCCTGCACCGTGCCGTGCCCGGCGGCGGGCCAGGCCACGACGTGCGGCGTGCCCGTCGCGACGACCTGGTCGCAGCCGGGGCAGCGGTAGTCGCGGGTCGCCGCAGACCCGCTGACCTGCCGCACCTGCCATTTCCCGTCCGCCGCGACCTCGACCCGTGCCGCCGCGGCCGAACGCAGCGGCACGTGGTCGTCGCGCCGCCGGTTGACCCGCGCCATGAGACGACTATCGGCTGTTGTAGTCCCGGAACCCGTTGCCGGTCTTGCGGCCCAGCCGCCCCGCCGTGACCAGGTGCTCCAGCAGCGGTGCGGGGGCCAACCCCTGGTCGCGGAACTCGCGGAAGAGCGACCGCTCGATGGCCAAGGACACATCCAGCCCGACCACGTCGAGCACCTCGAACGGCCCCATCGGCAGCGCGCAGCCGTTCTTCATGGCGGCGTCGACGTCATCGACCGTCGCGTAGTGCTCCTCCACCATCTTGACCGCGTCATTCAGGTAGGGGAACAGCAGCGCGTTGACGAGGAACCCGGCACGGTCGCCGCAGCGCACCGGCACCTTTCCGATCCGCTCGCACAGCGCGACCGCGGTGGCCGCGACATCGGGGGCTGTGGTGACCGTCGAGACCACCTCCACCAGCTTCATCACCGGCGCCGGGTTGAAGAAGTGCATCCCGACCACATCACCGGGCCGCGAAGTGGCCGCGGCGCACTCCACCACCGGCAGCGACGACGTCGTGGAGGCCATGATCGCGCCCGGCTTGCAGATCTCGTCGAGCGCGGCGAACACCGCCCGTTTGACGTCCGGCTCCTCGGCGACGGCCTCGATCACGAGGTCGACGTCGGCGAGGTCCTCCAGCTGCGTGGTGCCGGTGACCCGCGCAAGCGCAGCAGCCTGCTCGTCCTCGGTGAGCTTGCCGCGCACAACGGCCTTGTCCAACGACTTGGTTACGGCCGCGACCGCCCCGCTGACCTTCGAGTCGCTGCGCCCGCGCAGCACGACATCCAGCCCCGCCTTCGCGAGCACCTCGACGATGCCCGTGGCCATCGTGCCGGTGCCGACGACCCCGACCCGCTGCACGTCGCGGACCGTGACGCCTTCGGGCAGCGTGCTGGTGGGGGTGTCGGCGTCGGGCATGACCTTCGAGCTGCGCGGCCCCGCGTAGGTGTAGAAGCCGCGCCCGCTCTTCCGACCCAGCAGGCCCGCCGTGATCATTTGCTTGAGGATGGGCGTGGGTGCGTGCAGTTGGTTGCGCGACTCCGCGTACATCGTCTGGAGGATCGCGTATGCGACGTCGAGCCCGATGAGGTCGAGCAACGCGAGCGGGCCCATCGGGTAGCCACAGCCGTAGCGCATGGCGGCGTCGAGGTCCTCGCGGGTGGCGTAGCGCTGCTCGAACATCCGCGCCGCGTGGTTGAGGTAGCCGAACAGCAGCGCGTTGGCGATGAACCCGGCCCGGTCCCCGATCACGACGGGCACCTTGCCCAGGCTGGCGGCTAAGTCCTTGACGTCGTCGACGACGTCGGGCTCGGTCACCACCGTGCGCACGACCTCGACAAGCCGCTGCACCGTCGCGGGGTTGAAGAAGTGCATGCCGACGACCTTGCCCGGCCGCCCGGTGCGCACCGACAGCTCGGTGACCGACAGCGAGGACGTGTTGGACGCCAGGATCACATCGGGGCCGCACACCTCGGACAGCGCAGCGAGCACGCCCGCCTTGAGATCCAGGTGCTCTGCCACCGCCTCGACGACGATGTCGACGTTGGCCAGATCAGCGAGCGTCGTCGTTGTGCGGATCCGCGCCAGCACCGCGTCGGCGTCCTCCTGGGTTCGCTTGCCGCGCGCGACCGCCCTGCTGGCAGACGCATTCAGGTGCGCGAGGCCGCGGGCGACGGCGTCGTCGTCGACCTCCGCCGCGATCACGTCCAAACCGTTGCGGGCGAATACCTCCGCGAGGTCCGCGCCCATCGTGCCCAGGCCGACGACACCGACCGTTCGGAACTCCCGATTCACGTTGCTCCCTCCGACCGACAGTGTTAGCGCGATCCTCCCAGACCCGCGCCGCTGACCCGGTGTGACGCGGCTAACTGCGGCCGTGTCGCAACCGCGTGAGCGCCACCAAAGCGCGCATCGCGCGGGTCGAGCGCCGGAAGCTGGTGACCGCGATCGGGGGCGCGAACCGCTGCCGCGCCACCGCCTGCGGACGGGTGAACGCGCGCAGCCCGTCCTCGCCGTGGATGCGGCCGAAGCCGGAGTCGCCGACGCCGCCGAACGGCAGCGCGGGGATGCCCGCGAACGCGATCACCGAGTTGACCGACACCATGCCGCACCGCAGGCGGGCGGCGATCTCGGCGCCACGCTTCTCGGCGAACACCGTGGCCCCCAGGCCGTAGCGGCTCGCGTTGGCCCGCTCCACCGCCTCGTCCATGTCCCGCACCCGGTTGACCACCAGCAGCGGGCCGAACGTCTCCTCGGTGACGGCGGCGCTGTCCTCCGGGACGTCGACCAGCACCACCGGGTCGACGTAGGGCGGGCGCACCGACGCGGGGCCGCCGACCACCGCGCGGCCGCCGCGGGCCAGCGCGTCGTCGAGGTGTCGACGCACGACGTCCACCTGCGCGGGCAACGTCATCGGTCCGAACGCGCCGGGTCGCAGCGCCTCGGCCTTGGCCACGACCGTCGCGGTGAACTCCTCGGCCACCGCCGCGTGGACGTAGACCCGCTCGACCCCGACGCAGGTCTGCCCGGCGTTGGCCATCGCGCCCCACACGGCCGCGTCGGCCGCCGCGGTGAGGTCGGCGTCGGCGTCGACGAGCAGCGGGTCCTTGCCGCCGCACTCGAGCAGCACCGGCGTCAGCGTCTCGGCACAGGTCGCCATCACGCGCTTGGCCGTCGCGGTCGAGCCGGTGAACGCGATCATGCCGATCCCCGGAGCGCGGCAGAGCGCGTTGCCCGTCTCCCCGAACCCGGTGACGACCTGCAGCACCGGCTGCCCCTCGACGATCTCGGCGAGCGCGTCGGCCAGCGCCATCCCGACGCCCGGGGTCAGCTCGCTCGGCTTGAACACGACGGCGTTGCCCGCGGCCAGCGCGTATGCGATCGACCCCATCGGGGTGAAGGCGGGGTAGTTCCACGGGCCGATGACGCCGACGACGCCGAGCGGCGCGTACGCGAGCGTCGCCGCCTGGTTGACCATCAGCAGCCCGGACGGCACGCGGCGCCGCCCGAGGGTCTTCTCGGCGTGCCGGGCCGCCCAGTCGAGGTGGTCGACGGCGAGCACCAGCTCCAGGCGAGCGTCGTCGACCGGCTTCCCGGTCTCGTCGGCGATCGTCCTCGCCAGCCGGTCCAGGCCGCGGACCAGCGCCTTCTTCCATTCGCGGAGACGGCGGGCGCGCCCGTCGAACCCGAGGTCCGCCCACCACCGCGCGCCCTCGACGGCCCGCGCGACCGCCGCGTCGACGGCCGCGGCGTCGTGCACGGGGTAGGTGCCGACGACGTCACCGTTGCGCGGGTCGAGGGAGCTGAACGTCGTCGCGGTGGTGGTCACCTGCACCAGCGTAGGCGCGCCTAGAACAACCGGAGATCATTCGATTCGGCCCCGCGGAGCGCGTCGTAGTCGACGGTGACGCAGCGGATCCCGCGGTCCTGCGCCAGCGTGCGGGCCTGCGGCTTGATCTGCTGGGCCGCGAACACGCCCGCGACCGGCGCGAGCAGCGGGTCGCGGTTCATGAGCTCGAGGTAGCGGGTGAGCTGCTCGACCCCGTCGATCTCGCCGCGGCGCTTGATCTCGACGGCCACGGAAGAGCCCGCGGCGTCCCGGCAGAGCAGGTCGACCGGGCCGATCGCCGTCATGTACTCCCGCCGCACGAGCGTGTAGCCCTCCCCCAGCGTGGTCGGGTGCGCGGCGAGCAGCTCCTGGAGGTGCGCCTCGACGCCGTCCTTGACCAGGCCCGGATCGACGCCCAGCTCGTGCGACGAGTCGTGCAGGACCTCGCCGATCGTGATCACCAGCGACTCGTCGGCCTTGTTGCGCACCGTCCAGACGCCGGGCACCTCCTCGAGCCAGCACGGCGGGCTCATCCAGTTCAGCGGCTTGTACGCGCGGTCGTCGGCGTGGATGCTCACCGAGCCGTCGGCCTTGATCAGCAGCAGCCGCGGCGCCATCGGCAGGTGGGCGGTCAGGCGCCCGACGTAGTCGACCTGGCAGCGGGCGATGACGAGGCGCACGGCGCGCGACTCTACTGCCCCCTGGCCGCGACCCAGGCGGCGATCTCCGAGCGCCGGGTGAAGCCCAGCTTGGCCAGGACGTGGCCGACGTGCGTCTCGACCGTCCGCTCCGAGATGTGGGCGGTGGCGGCGATCTGCCGGTTGGTCAGCCCGCGCCCGACCAGCTCGGCGATCTCCGCCTCGCGCCGGGACAGTACGCCGCCGTCTTCGGCGTTGGCCTGCAGCTCCGCGATCCGCGCCCGCAGCGAGACCATGCCCATCCGCGCGGCGGCCGCGTCGGCCTCGACCAGCAGTCTTACCGACTCGTCGACGTCGGCCGGGCGGCCACGGGCGCGGAGCGCGACGGCCAGCTGGAACCGCGCCACCACCGCGGGGTGCGCGAGGCCTGCGGCGTCGTCGACGGCGACCGCGGTGCGCAGGTGCCGCACCGCGACGTCGGGCTTGCCCGCCACCAGCGCCGCGATGCCCAGCGCGAGTCGCACCGAGCCTGCGGTGGTCGTCGCGCCTGCGCCGCCGACGAGGTGCAGGTCGGCGTAGGGCAACAGGACCCTGTGGACGGCGTCGGCGGTCGCGACGTCGCCGAGATCGGGAAGCAACAGCGCTCGCATGCCTTCCAGTGCCAACGCGATGAAGGCCGGGACCCGCGGTGAGCCGGGCTCCGGCAGGCTCGCGTACCACTCCCGGGCCTCCGCGCGCTCCCCCCGCTCGAGGAGCAGCAGTGCCATCTGCGCTCGTGACAAGGCCGCCACGGGTTGCATACGGGCCGTGTTCGTACGGAGCCACTCCAGGTCGCCCGGGTCGTCGCCGGTGCGCGCTGCGATCCCCAACCGCAGCGAACGGGCGGTGGCGGACGCTCCGAAGAGCCCGCCCCGCTCGGCGATCGCGACGGTCTCTTCGTTCAGCGTGTGGGCCTCGACGAAGCGGCCCCGACCCATGGCGAGCGCCACTCGGCCGCGCAGCAGGTGCAGCCGCGCCAGCGGGCGGCGCAGCGCGGCGGCGACCGGCTCGAGGGCAGCGAGCTCGGCCTCCGCGTCGGCCACCCGCCCGGCCTGCAGCAGCGCGTCGAAGCGCCAGAGCCTGCCCCACAGCACGTTCTCCGGGTCACCGGTGCGTTCACCGAGAGCGAGGAGGCGGCCCCCGAGCACGAGCCGCTCCGCGTTCCCGTCGGCGCCCGCTCGCGCGAGCTGCCGCGCCCGCAGCGCGATGGCCAGTGACGGGGGGTCGTCGATCCGCTCGGCCATCGCCAGCGCCGCCGCGCTGGCGTTCGGGGTCACCGGACGCGTCCCCCCGGTACAGGGCGCTGTGCGCGACCTGGGCGAGGAGCTTCGCCTTGAGCGGGCTGTCGCCCTCGCCGAGGCCGCGCAGGGCGTCCGCACACCAACCGCGCACGGCGTCGAGCCATGCGGCCTCGCTGATGTCGGGCAGGCCGATCGCCGCGCAGGCGAGACCAGCGGCGTCGCCGGTGGCCCGGGCCAGCTCGGCCGCCTCCGTAAACGACCTGATCGCACCCGCGACGTCGTGCGCGACGCCGCGGGCGTGGGCAACGTCCAGCAGGAGGGCAAGTCGCTCGGCGGGGGGCAGCACCGGACGGCCCGCGGTGAGCGCGTCGGCCAGCAGCCGGGCGGCTTCGTCGTAGGCCAGCCGCATGCGCGCGACCTGCGCCGCGCGCCGGGCCCAGCCGGTGGCGGCGCGCCGATCGCCCGCGGGCAGCGCGGCCAGCGCGTGGTGGGCCAGCTCGGTGACGACGTCGGGGTCGGCGGCCGACGGCGTGAGCGCGGCCACGACGGCCAGGTGCACCTGCGCCCGCTCGGCTGCGGCCAGGTCGGCGAGCACGCTCTCGCGGACGAGGTCGTGGGTGAAGCGCAGGTCGATGCGGCCCGCGGGCTGGTCGAGCACGCCGTCGTCGAGCGCGGGGCGCAGGTCGTCGAGCACGTTGTTGCGGCCGGTGACGGAGGCGAGCAACGCCGCGTCGACGTCGCGGCCGAGCACCGCGGCGGCCCCGAGCAGCGCCCGGCACGCTTCGGGGAGCCGCCGGATACGGGCGCGCACGACGTCGCGCACCGCGGCGGGCACGCGCAGCGCGGACGAGCCCGTCCGCAGCACCCGCGCCAGCTCGCCGACGAAGAACGGGTTGCCGCCGGACCGGCGCGCCACCGCGGCGACGACGTCCGGGTCGGGCCGCCCGCCCAGCCGGTTGGTGAGCGCGGCGCCGACCACGGCGTCGTCCCAGCCGGAAAGCTCGATCACCAGGCCGCCCAGTGCGATGTCGCGCTCGGCGGGCCGTACGGTGGCGACGACCAGCAGTCGGGCCCGCGTCACTTCCCGGGTCACGTGCGCGAGCAGCGCCAACGAGTCCGCGTCGGCCCACTGCACGTCGTCGAGGACGAGGACGAGCCCGGCCTCCTCGGCGACCGCGGCGAAGAACCGGGCGACGGCGTCGAAGAGCGCAAACCGGTCGCTCTCGACGGGCTCGCCGGGCAGCTCGGGGGCCAGCCGCGCCACCTCACCCAGGCCGTCCAGGGCCGCGGCGGCACGGTCCCGGCCGACCGCGCCAAGCCAAGACCGCAGGATCCGCCGCCACGGCCAGTACGCGGGCGTGCCCTCGGCGGCCGTGCAACCGCCCCACAGCACCGGCACCGCGCGGGCCCCGGCCAGCGCGGCGAGCTCCTCGGCGAGCCGGGTCTTGCCGATCCCCGGCTCGCCTGCGAGCACCGCGAAGCCGGACCGGCCGTCGAGCGCCGCGTCGAGCAGCGCGACGAGCTCGGCCAGCTCGTCGGCGCGTCCCACGAACCGCGGCTCCACGGAGCCGAACCGTACCCGGATTACGTGGTTCCCCCGATTTCGCCAGTCCGCTGACCTCGTACAACGTTCGGCATGACCCGTACCGCACTGCACGCCGCGCGCCTCTTCGACGGCGTCACCACGCACGCCGACCCGCTCGTGCTCGTCGAGGACGGGCGGATCACCGAGGTCCGCACCGGGCCGCCGCCACCGGACGCCGAGTTCATCGACCTCCCCGGCGCCACACTGCTGCCCGGTCTGATCGACACCCACGTCCATCTCGCCTTCGACGCGGGCGCCGACCCGGTCGCCGCCCTCGCCGCCCGCGACGACGACGCCGTGCTGGAGGCGATGGCGCAAGCCGCCGCCACGCAGCTGCGCGCGGGCGTCACGACCGTGCGCGACCTGGGCGACCGCGACTACCTGGCCCTGCGCCTGCGCGCGTCCGCCGCCGCGCTGCCCACGATCGTGGCCGCCGGGCCGCCGATCACGTCGGCAGGCGGGCACTGCCACTTCCTCGGCGGCGTCGCCGAGTGCGGCGTGCGGCAGGCCGTGCGAGAGCACGCCGAGCGCGGCGTCGACGTCATCAAGGTGATGGCCTCGGGCGGCGCGATGACCCCCGGCTCCGCACTTGACACACCCCAATTCACCCCAGACGACCTCGTCGCGCTCGTCGACGAGGCGCATCGGCACGGCCTGCCGGTGACAGCGCACGCCCACGCGCTCGGCGCGATCGCCGATGGCGTCGCCGCGGGGGTCGACGGCCTCGAGCACTGCACGTTCGTCGATGGCGACCGCGTCGCCGCGCCGGACGCTCTGGTCGCGGCCATCGTGCGCCGCCGGATCGCGGTGGGCGCCACGGTCGGGCTCGCGCCGGTCGCGGGACCGGTCGCCCCGCCGCCGTTCATCACCAAGATCCTGCCTGACGTGATGCGCACCTACGCCCGGCTGGTCCGCGACGCTGCGCTGCTGGTGGCGGGCACCGACGCGGGCATCGGCCCGATCAAGCCGCACGGCGTGCTGCCCTACGGGCTCGCGCAGCTCGTCCAGCTCGGGATGAGCCCGGCCGCGGCGCTCACGGCCGGCACGTCGACCGCCGCGCAGGTGTGCGGGCTCGGCGACCGCAAGGGCCGGGTGCGGCCCGGCTACGACGCAGACCTCCTCGCCGTCGACGGCGACGCGCTTACCGACATCACCGCCCTGCTGCGGCCGGTGGCCGTCCTCGTCGCCGGACGCCCGCTCGTCACGGCGTGAGGCGCTTCCTGGCCGCCGTCGGCCGCGTGATCGTCGACGGCCTCGCCACCGAGAACGGCCGGCTGTGGGCGTACGGGTGCGGGCCGATCGCCCCGCGATACTGGCCGGGTGCAGATGCTTTCCAGCCGTCAGGTCTATGCGAACCCGTGGATGACCGTCCGTGAGGACGCCGTCCGCCGCGATGACGGCTCCGACGGGATCTACGGGGTGGTCGACAAGCCGACGGCCGCCGTCGTCATCCCCCGCGACGGCGACCGGTTCCACCTCGTCGAGCAGTTCCGCTACCCGGTCGGTCAGCGGCGCTGGGAGTTCCCGATGGGCACCGCGCCCGACCGCGCCGAGCTCGACCCGGCCCAGCTGGCCGCCCGCGAGCTGCTGGAGGAGACGGGCCTTGTCGCGGGCCGGATGGAGCTGTTGGGCCGCCTCGACATCGCCCCCGGCATGTCCAGCCAGCGGGAGCACGTCTACCTGGCCACGGACCTGATCGCGGGCGACGCGGTGCGGGAGCACACCGAACAGGACATGCGCGCCTGCTGGTTCACCACCGCCGACCTGGAGACGATGATCCGCGAGGGCGCCATCGTCGACGCACAGACCCTCGCCGCCTATCTGCTGCTCAAGCTGCGTCAGGTCGACGCGCCCGCGTAGACGTCCTCCGGGCCGCGACCACCTCGCAGCGGACGGCGCAAGTGGCCATGGACCAGCCCGAGGCCGGTGAGGTTCGAACAGGCGGCCGCCCACGGAGGGCGCGGGAGGGGTCCGGTTCGTCGTACCGTACTGGTATGGCCGACTACGAGCACCTGCTGGTCAAGCACGAGGGCGACACCGTCCGGATCACGATGAACCGCCCGGAGCGCCGCAACACGCTGTCTGGGGCGCACCTGCGCGAGCTGCTCGACGCGTTCGAGATCGCGGGGCGCTCGCAAGCCACCGGCATCGTGCTCGGCGCCGAGGGGAAGGCGTTCTCGGCGGGCCACGATTTCGCCGACGTCGCCGCCCGCGACCTGGCCGGGGTGCGCGATCTGTTGCGGCTGTGCACGTCGGTGATGCGCACGATCCAGGAGGTGCCGCAGGTGGTGATCGCCCGCGTGCAGGCGATCGCGACGGCCGCGGGCTGCCAGCTGGTGGCGAGCTGCGACCTGGCCGTGGCCGCGGAATCGGCGAGCTTCGCGCTCCCCGGGGGCAAGGGCGGCTGGTTCTGTCACACGCCCGCCGTGCCGGTGGCGCGCACCGTCGGGCGCAAGAGGCTGATGGAGCTCGCGCTCACCGGCGACCCGATCGACGCCCGCACCGCCGCGGAGTGGGGCCTGATCAACTACGCGGTGCCGGACGGCGAGCTGGACGCCCGCGTCGACGACCTGCTCGCCCGCTCCACCCGCGGCAGCCGCTTCGCGAAGGGCGTGGGCAAGCAGACGCTCTACGCCCAGCTCGACCGCCCCGAGGCCGACGCCTACGCCGTTGCCGTCGAGGTGATGGCGGGGATGTCGCAGAGCGCGAGCGCCAAGGAGGGCATGGCGGCGTTCCTGGAGAAGCGCCACCCCTCCTGGCCCGACTGACCGGTCCGTTCGGGACGCGCCCACCTCCGGTGGACGTCGATGGGGTGCGCACCGGCGTGCGAGGATCGACGGCATGGTGGTGCGCATCGGGGGCCTGCCCGTGTGGGTCGGGCCCACCGACGTGGTCGCGGGTCTTCGCGGGGTTATGGGCTGGACCGACGAGGCCGTCGGGGTGCTTGCCGATCTACCCGAGCGCGTCGCACGGCTGCTGAATGTGATCGAGATCCTGGTGGCGCGCGTCGAGCCCCTGCTGCTGGAGGTGGAGGCGGTCGCGGGCGCCGCGGCGGTTGTTGTCGATGGTGCGGGTGGCGTCGCCGCGCGAGCCGACGCGCTGGTCGAGCGGGCCGAGCTGGTCGCGGGCGGCGCGGGCGCGCTGGTGGCGCGGGCCGACGGGGTCGCGGGCGGCGCGGCCGCGCTCGTCGACCGCGCGGGCCTCGTCGCCGACAACGCGGGCGCGCTGGTGAAGCGGGCCGACGGGGTCACCGACGGGGCAGGCGCCCTCGTACAGCGCGCAGGCGGCGTGGCCGACGGGGCAGGCGCCCTGGTGCAGCGAGCAGGCGGCGTGGCCGACGGGGCAGGCGCCTTGGTGGAACGCGCGGCCGGCGTCGCCGAAGGCGCGGACGCGCTCGTCAAACGCGCGGGCGGCGTGGCCGACGGGGCAGGCGCCCTGGTGCAGCGCGCAGGCGGCGTGGCCGACGGGGCAGGCGCCTTGGTGGAACGCGCGGCCGGCGTCGCCGAAGGCGCGGACGCGCTCGTCAAACGCGCAGGCGGCGTGGCCGACGGCGCGGACGCGCTCGTCGACCGCGCAGGCGGCGTGGCCGACGGGGCAGGCGCCCTGGTGGAACGCGCGGCCGGCGTCGCCGAAGGCGCGGACGCGCTCGTCAAACGCGCAGGCGGCGTGGCCGACGGCGCAGGCGCCCTGGTGAAGCGCGCAGGCGGCGTGGCCGACGGGGCAGGCGCCTTGGTGGAACGCGCGGCCGGCGTCGCCGACGGCGCGGACGCGCTCGTCAAACGCGCAGGCGGCGTGGCCGACGGCGCAGGCGCCCTCGTCGACCGCGCAGGCGGCGTGGCCGACGGCGCCAGCGCCCTGGTGGAGCGCGCGGGCGGCGTCGCCGACCGGGCCGACGCCCTCGTCGATCAGGCCAGTGCGCTCGCGGACGGCGCGGGCGGCCTCCTCGACACGTACCAGCCCATCGCGGCGCAGGCGGCGCCCCTGGCACGGAAGTTCGTGCAGGAGTTCTCCGAGGACGAGCTCGTCGCCGCGATCCGGCTGGTCGACCAGCTCCCCCGCCTCACCGAGCACGTCGAGTCCGACATCATGCCGCTGCTGGCCACGCTGGACCGGGTGGGCCCCGACGTCCACGAGCTGCTCAACCAGCTCCGCGAGGTGCGCCAGGCCATCCAGGGCATCCCCGGGTTCCGCCTGTTGCGCAGACGCGGCGAAGAGATCGAAGACGACGCGCGAGGCTGACGTTTCTGGGGTTTGATCACCGGAAACGTCGATCTCGCGACGATCATCGCGGGTCGATCAACCTGCGAATCGCCGCGGCGATGCGCCACGTCTCGCCGAGCACTACCGACGCCGGGAACCGCACAACCGTCCATCCCGCTCTGGTGAGGTAGGCCTGCCGATTGAGATCGCGCCGCGCTCGCTCAGGGGTGAGATGCTCTCGCCCGTCGTATTCCACCGCGATCTTCCGCTCGGGGTAGGCCAAGTCCAGGAAGTAGGGCCCGACGCGGTGCTGCAGCACCGGCATCGGCAGCCCGGCGTCCTCGATCGCGACGCGGATGCGCGACTCCATCGGCGACTGCGCGAGGTGGGTGGATCTCCGCAATACCTCCGGCAGACGACCTGCGCCGCGCGCGCCGGGATGTCGCCGCGCAATGGCCCGGATGTCATCCGTCGCGAGCACGCAGGCGTAGCGCAGCCTGTCGACGCCCATGATCGCGTGTACGACGGGCGTAACCCGGCCGAGGTCGAACGCCGTACGCGCTGGCGTCGTCACCCGCACCCCGCCCACCTGGACAACTTCTTCGGCGGCCAGCACGTCCGACCGCACCACCAGCCCGGGCCTACAGCGGCCGCCGCCGACCACAACGAGCTCCACCGGTGATCCCGAAGGTGCGCACGACGCCCCCAGCAGCTCGGCGGCCGACCATCCAGTCAAGACTCCCCGGCCGTCCGCGAGAAGTGCCGCCGCTCGGCATCGGAGCGCGTAGTCGACCTCCACGCCGGCGCGCACGAAGATCCCGCGGAACAGTCGGGCGAACCCCGGCCCGCGCAGCTGGTCCGCGGTGACCAGTCCCGCCGCAACGGCTGCGGACCCTACGAACGGCTGACTCTGCACATCCCCAATAGACGGAACCCGCAGCACCTCGGTTCCGTGATCGGCACGAGACGGACGTTCTGGGTGATCAAACCCCGGAAACGTCCGTCTCGCACCGATCAGCGGTCGACGTTCTCCGGGAAGTGGCAGGCCACCTGATGCCCGCCGCGCACGCCGACGAGCGGCGGCTCCTCCACCGAACAGATCTCCTGTGCCTTCCAGCAACGGGTGTGGAACCGGCAGGCGGGGGGCGGGTTCAGCGGGCTGGGGACGTCGCCGGTGAGCAGGATGCGCTCCCGCTTGGTCACGCGGGTGGGGTCCGGGACCGGTACCGCCGACATGAGCGCCACCGTGTAGGGATGCATCGGCCGCTCGTAGACGTCGGTGCGCTCGCCCAGCTCGACGATCTTGCCGAGGTACATCACCGCGACCCGATCGGAGACGTGCCGCACCACCGACAGGTCGTGCGCGATCATCACGTAGGTCAGGTTCAGCTCGTTCTGCAGGTCCTCCAACAGGTTGACCACCTGTGCCTGGATCGAGACGTCGAGCGCCGACACCGGCTCGTCCGCCACGATCAGCTTGGGCCGCAACGCAAGCGTGCGCGCGATCCCGATGCGCTGGCGCTGCCCGCCGGAGAACTCGTGCGGGTAGCGGTTGTAGTGCTCGGGCGAGAGCCCCACCAGCGCGAGCAGATCCTGGACGGCCTTCTTGACCCCGCCCTCGGGCTCCACACCCTGGATCTTGTACGGCGCGCCGACGATCGTGCCGACCGTGTGCCGCGGGTTCAGCGACGAGTAGGGGTCCTGGAACACCATCTGGATGTCGCGCCGCAGCGGCCGCATGTCGGAGACCGAGAGGTGCGAGATGTCGCGGCCCTCGAACGTCACGGTGCCGTCCGTCGGCTCCAGCAGACGCGTGAGCAGCCGCCCGGTGGTGGTCTTGCCGCACCCCGACTCCCCCACGAGCGACAGCGTCTCGCCGCGCCGGACGTCGAACGTCAGCCCGTCAACGGCCTGCACCGCCCCGACCTTGCGCCGCAACAGCCCCCGCCGGACGGGGAAGTGCATCTGCAGCCGCTCGGCGGACAGGAGCACGTCACCGGAGGACACCTCCGCGCTCGACGGCTCGGTCACGATCTCGCTCACAGCTTGGGCCCGATCTCCTCGGCGAAGATCCTCCGGCGCTCCTCGGCCGGAAGATGACAGGCCACCAGGTGCCCCGGCGACGCCTCGCGCAGCTCCGGCCGCTCGGTGCGCGCCAACCCCTCGGTCCGCGCCTCATAGGCGCAGCGCGGGTGGAACGGGCACCCGGGTGGCACGTTGATCAGGCTCGGCGGGTTGCCGACGATCGGTATGAGCCGCTCGGTGCGCTCCCGGTCGATCCGCGGCATCGAGCCGAGCAGGCCCCACGTGTACGGGTGCTGGGGCTGCGCGAAGACCTCGCGCGCCGTGCCGTACTCCACCGCCCGCCCCGCGTACATGACCAGGATGTCGTCCGCCAGCTCGGCGACCACGCCCAAGTCATGGGTGATGATGATCACCGCGGAGTCGAACTCCTTCTGCAGGTCCACGATCAGGTCGAGGATCTGGGCCTGCACGGTGACGTCCAGCGCGGTGGTGGGCTCGTCGGCGATGAGCAGGTCCGGGTTGCACGAGAGCGCCATGGCGATCATCGCCCGCTGTCGCATGCCGCCCGAGAACTGGTGCGGGTAGTCGTCGAACCGGCTCTGCGGCTGCGGGATCCCGACGCGGTCGAGCAGCTCCACCGCCCGCTTGCGCGCCGCCTTCTTGCTGACGTCGTGGTGCAGCCGGTAGGCCTCGACGATCTGCGCGCCCACCGTGTAATACGGGTGCATCGCCGAGAGCGGATCTTGGAAGATCATCGCCATCGTCTTGCCGCGCAGCTTGCGCACGGTCTCCGGATCGGCCGAGACGAGCTCGGTGTCGCCCACCCAGATCTCGCCGGAGATCTTCGCGGTGCCCGCCTTGTGCAAGCCCATGATCGACAGGCTGGTCACGCTCTTGCCGGAGCCCGACTCCCCCACGATGCCCAGCCGCTTGCCCCGCTCCAACTGGAACGACAGGCCGTCGACGGACTTCACGACGCCGTCGTCGGTGGGGAAGTGCACGCGCAGGTCGCGCACGTCCAGGAACGCCCGCATCTCGTGCATCGGGACGGGCACGTCCCCCGCGAGCACGTCCTCACTCATGGCGCCTCCGCGGCAGGGATTACGTCGACGCGGCTCACCCCAACCTCACCCTCGGGTCGATCACGGCGTACAAGAGGTCGACGATCAGGTTGGCCGCCACGATGAAGATGCTGCCCAGCAGCACGACACCGAGCACCTTCGGCAGGTCGTTGTTGACGATCGCGTCCACCGAGTACTTGCCGATGCCGGGCAGCGAGTAGGTGCTCTCGGTGAGGATCGCCCCGCCGAGCAGCAGCCCCAGGTCCAGGCCGAAGATCGTCAAGATCGGGGTGAGCGCCGACCGCAGGCCGTGCTTGACGACGACCGTGCGCTCCGGCAGGCCCTTGGCCCGCGCGGTGCGGATGAAGTCCTCCCCCATCGTGTCGAGCATGCCCGCCCTCGTCAGCCGGGCGTACCCCGCCGCGTAGAGGAACGCGAGCGTGATCCATGGCAGCAGCAGGTCGTACGCCCACAGGAACGGGTTGACCTCGAACGGCGTGTAGGCGCCGCCCGGGGCGGTCAGCCCCAGCGCGTAGCTGAAGATCGACAGACTCAGCAGGCCGGTGAAGAAGATCGGCAGCGAGACGCCCGCCAGCGCGACGCCCATCGCCGCGCGGTCGAACACGCTGCCCCGACGGAGTGCCGAGAGCACGCCGACGCTCACGCCGCCCAGGAGCCACAGCACCGCGGCACCGGCGGCGAGCGACATCGTGACGGGCAGTCGGTCCAGCAGATCCGGCAGCACCGGGTTCTGGTTGATGAACGAGTAGCCGAGGCACGGCGCATTGCAGTGCACCGTCGTCGGCCCGGTGCTGTAGTCCGCACCGACGAACAGCGCCGCCACGAAGCGTCCGTATTGGACCCAGATCGGGTCGGTGAAGCCCAACTTCACCGCGATCGCGTGGATGTCCTGGGCGTTGCCGCTCTTCCCGACGTAGCGCGACGCCAGGTCGTCGACCGAGGCACCACCGAGCCGCGGCACGACGAAGAAGATCACGAATGTGGCCGCGGTGACGATCAGCAGCAGGATCACTGCGGCGAACAACCGACGGACGACGTAGACGAGCATGGCGTGCGGCTTCCCACCCGCGACCGATGGGCCGCGGGTGGGTTCGCGCCTTCACCTACTTCCGGGTCGTGCCCAGTGACAGGTAGTCGTACATCTGGTAGCCGTCGGTGACGAAGACGTTGGTGAGGTTCTGTGGACGGTAGAGCAGCCCCTTCGACCAGACGCCCGGCACCACGAACGCGTCGTCCATCACCTTCTTGTCGATGTCGACCCAGATCTTCTCCCGGCTCGCGTTGTCCGTCGTGACCAGTGCCTTGTCGAGCATCGCGTCGATCGCCGGGTCCTTGATGCCCAGGTTCGTGTTGCCCGCGTCCCGGATCGCGCGGCTGTCGACGATCTGGTCGAGGAACCCGTAACCGTCCGGCCAGTCCGCGCCCCAGCCGTACACCAGCAGGCCGAGGTTGTTGGCCGTCACGAAGGCGGGCTTGCCCGCGTAGAGCTTGAAGTAGTCACCGGACGGGTAGGGCTTGATGTCGAGCTTGATCCCCACCCGGGCGAGCGACTGCTGCAACGACTCGGCCGTCGCCTTCTCCTTCGGCCGCTCGGCGCGGTAGGCGATACCGGTCGTGAAGCCGTTGGGCTGCCCGCACTGGTTGAGTTCGTCCTTGGCCTTCGCGACATCGCCCTGGTTGCCCGGCGTGGGGTACGGGTCGAACTTCTCCTGGCCGGGGATCACCGGCGGCAGCAGGCTCGTGGCGATGTCACCGCCGGTGGCGCCGCCGTAGGCGCGCTGGTAGCCGGTCTTGTCGACCGCGTACAGCACCGCCTTGCGGCAGTGGATGTTGTCCAGCGGCGGGACCGACGCGCTCAGGTTCGTGAACCACGTCCTGGCCACCAGCGCCGAGTCCGTGTTCGCCTTCAACGACTGATCGGCGAGGATCTTGCCCTGCGCCGCGGGCTGGACGCCGGTGCCTTCGACCCCGACGTCCAGGTCGCCTGCCTGCAGCCGGTTGTCGATGTCGTCGGCGTTGATGTTGAGCTGCACCTCGATGCGGTCGGGGAGCGCCTTGCGGATCGGGTCGGTCGCGGGGTCCCAGTTGGGGTTGCGCACGAGCGTGAAGCTCTTGCCGAGGTCGTTCTTCTCGAACATGTACGGGCCCGTGGCGACCACGTGCTCCTTGTACTTCGTGCCGGTGTCCTTGGCCGCGGGCACCGGCATGGTCGAGGGCATCTGCGCGAAGTAGTCGAACCCGCTGAACGGCTTGGCGAGGTGGAAGACGATCGTCTGGTCGTCGGGGGTCTCGATCGCCTTCAGGCCCAGCTTGTTCGGGTCGGTGTCCTCGTAGGGCGAGGTGTAGCCCTGCAGGTCGAGGAAGTCGTTGAAGTAGGTGGGGCCGTTGGGGAACGTCTTCTTGTCCAGCGAGCGCTCGACGTCGTACTTGATGTCCTTGCTCGTGACGGGGGTGCCGTCCTCGAACTTGACGCCCTTGCGCAGCGTGTAGGTCCAGGTCTTGGCGTTGTCGGTGGGCTTGCCGAGCGACTCGGCGAGGTCGGGGACCAGCGTGGCGCCGTCCTTGCCCGGCGCGGGCTTGAAGGTCGTGAGCGTTCGGCCGTAGAGCCGCGAGAAGTCCCAGGAGTACGCGTAGTACGTGTCGGCCGGGTCGAGCGAGTCCCAGTCACCGGAGTTCGCCATCCGGAGCGTGCCGCCCTTTTGATCCGACGGGTTGTGCACGCCGTTCGCGTCGGCGTTGGTGCCACCACCGCTGCCACTGCCCGACCCCCCGGAGGACGCGACGTTGCCGCCCCCGCAGGCCGCCAGAACGAGCGCCGCGACGGCGCCGACCGCGCCCACGACGACTTTGCGTCTACTCCTCATGTGCACTCCTTGTTGGGTACTCACCGAGCTGTTGATCGTCACCGAGACCGCGGATCCAGCGCATCCCGGAGGCCGTCGCCGAACAGGTTGAACGCCAGCACCGTCACGAAGATCGCCAGGCCCGGGAACACCATGAAGTTGGGCGCGATCTGGAACCAGTGCGTTGCGTCCGAGAGCATGCCGCCCCAGCTGGGCGTCGGCGGCCGGATCCCGACGCCCAGGAACGACAGGGCGGCCTCGAAGAGGATGTTCGTCGGGATCAGCAGGGTGGCGTAGACGAGGACCGGCGCGACGAGGTTGGGCAGCAGCTCGGAGAACAGGATGCGCGGCGTGCGGGCGCCGAGGCTGCGGGCGGCGTCGATGAACTCGCGCTCGCGCAGCGACAGCGTCTGGCCGCGGATGATCCGGCCGATGTACGGCCAGCTGGAGAAGCCGATGATCACGATGATGAGGACGATGCGCAGCGAGTCGCCCTGCAGGCCGAACGCCTGGTCCGGGATGATCCCGACCAGCGCGAGGGCGAAGAGCAGGATCGGGAACGCGAGGAAGACGTCCATCGTGCGGCTGATCAGGGTGTCGATCCAGCCGCCGAAGTACCCCGCCACCACGCCGGCGAGCGTGCCCACCGCCACCGCCAGCAGCGTGGCGAAGAACGCGATGAGCAGCGAGATGCGGGCGCCGTAGACGACCCGGCTGAAGATGTCGCGCCCGTTGACCGGCTCGACGCCGAACAGGTACTGCGGACTGATCCCGCCGAAGAACTTCGGGGAGATCTGCAGGTCGGGATCGACCTGGTCGTAGTGGAACTCCAGGGGATCGTGGCCGAGGAGCGCCACGATCAGCGGCGCGAAGATCGCGGCGAGGATCAAGAGGACGATCACCGCGGCCCCACCGAGCGCCACCCGGTCACGCCGCAGGCGTCGCCAGGCGATCTGCCCGAGGGAGCGGCCCTGGATCTCCTGGCCTGCGATCCCTTCGGTGATGGCCTCCGGACGCGCCTCCGCCGCCGAGCCCGTGACCTCCAGTGGCGCGGACATCCCCCACACCCTTCCGGTCTCGGAGCGCCTCGAACTCGGCGACGATAACCGGTCGGTAGCACCCGCGCAGGGATCCGCTCGATAACGATCCGAGCATCAAGCTGGGCCGTTCGGGTGGTTCAACGGTCCAGGCCGCGGGCCTCCCGGACGAGCGTGACCACGGCGTCCAGCATCTCGGTGAGCCGGAAGTCCTTCGGCGTGAACACCGCGGCGATCCCCTGCTCGCGCAGCGCCTCCGCGTCCTCGGGCGGGATGATCCCGCCTACGACCACCGGCACGTCCGACGCGCCTGCCGCGCGCAGCCCTTCGACGACGGCGGGCACGACCGACAGGTGCGAGCCCGAGAGCACCGACAGCCCGACGACGTGTACGTCCTCCTGCACGGCGGCCGCGACGATCTGCGCCGGGGTGAGCCGGATGCCCTGGTAAACGACCTCGAAGCCGACGTCGCGGGCGCGGACGGCCACCTGCTCGGCGCCGTTGGAGTGCCCGTCGAGGCCGGGCTTGCCGACGAGCATGCGCAGTCGGGTGCCCAGCTCGTCGCCGGTGGTGCGCACCCGTTCGCGGACGGCGGCGAGCTCCTGGAACCCCTCGTTCGACACCGCCGCGGACACCCCGGTGGGCGCGCGGAACTCGCCGAACACCTCCCGCAGCACCCCCGACCACTCCCCGGTCGTGACGCCCGCCTTCGCGCAGGTGATCGAGGCGTCCATGAGGTTGGCGTCGGTCTTCGCGGCGTCGCGCAGTCCCTCCAGCGCCGCCTCGACAGCCGCCTGGTCGCGCTCGGCCCGCCAGGCCCGGATCGCCTCGACGGCGGCGGCCTCCACGGCCGGGTCGACCGTCTCGATCGCCGCGGCCCCCTCGGCCTGCAGCGGGCTGGGCTCGGTCGACTCGAAGCGGTTCACCCCGACCACGACGGCGTCGCCGGACTCCATCCGCCGCCGCCGCCGCGCCAACGACGCGACGAGTTGCCCTTTCATGTACCCGGACTCGACGGCCGCGACCGCGCCACCGTGCTCCTGCACCCGGTCGATCTCGGCGCGCGCGGCGGCCGTCAGCTCGGCGACCTTGGCCTCCACCACGCGGGAGCCCGCGAAGAGGTCCTCGTACTCCAGGAGGTCGGTCTCGTAGGCGAGCACCTGCTGCATGCGCAGCGCCCACTGCTGGTCCCAGGGCCGCGGCAGCCCGAGCGCCTCGTTCCACGCGGGCAGCTGGATCGCGCGGGCGCGGGCGTCGCGCGAGAGCGTGACGGCCAGCATCTCCAGCACGATCCGCTGCACGTTGTTTTCCGGCTGCGCCTCGGTGAGGCCCAGCGAATTGACCTGCACGCCGTAGCGCAGCCTGCGCTTGCGCGGGTCCTCGACGCCGTAGCGCTCGGCCGTGATCGCGTCCCACAGCGCGACGAACGCGCGCATCTTGCACATCTCCTCGACGAACCGCAGGCCCGCGTTGACGAAGAAGGAGATGCGCGCGACGACGTCCGGGAAGCGCTCCGGGGGCACCTGGCCCGCGTCGCGCACGGCGTCGAGCACCGCGATCGCGGTGGACAGCGCGTAGGCGAGCTCCTGCGCCGGCGTCGCGCCCGCCTCCTGCAGGTGGTAGCTGCAGATGTTGATCGGGTTCCACTTCGGGATCTCGGCGACCGACCACGCGATCATGTCGGAGATCAGGCGCAGGCTCGGCGCGGGCGGGAACACGTACGTGCCGCGCGAGAGGTACTCCTTGACGATGTCGTTCTGCGTGGTGCCCTGAAGCGTTGCCCGTGGCGCGCCCTGCTCGTCGGCCACGGCGACGTACAGCGCGAGCAGCCACATCGCGGGCGCGTTGATCGTCATCGAGGTGTTGGCCTCGGCGAGCGGGATGCCGTCGAAGAGCGTGCGCATGTCGCCGATGTGGCTCACCGGCACGCCGACCTTGCCGACCTCACCGCGCGCGAGCTCGTCGTCCGGGTCGTAGCCGGTCTGCGTGGGAAGGTCGAAGGCCACCGAAAGGCCGGTCTGCCCCTTCGCCAGGTTGCGCCGGTACAGGGCGTTGCTCGTGGCCGCCGAGGAGTGCCCTGCGTACGTGCGGATCACCCACGGCCGATCGCGCTCGTCATCGGTCGGAAACGGCACCGGAACCTCCCCTGGGAGCGACGCCGCCTCAGCTTACTGACGCGTAACGTCGCTTCCGGGCGACGGCGGTCACATCCGCGGAGGACAATGCGGCAGTGGACGATCCGCGCATCCTCAGCCTGCTCGGCGGGCTCGTCCTCATGGGGTTGCTCACCCTCGGCCTGCGCTGGACCTTCGGCACCGGGCGCAACCTGCGCGTCCCCGATCCGCACGACCCCGTCGGTGACGGGCTGCTCGCCGAGGTCGCCCGCGCGCCGACGGAGGCCGCTGCCCAGGTGCTGCGCGCCCGGCTGACCGCGGCGGGGATCCGCGCCACGATCGGCCGGGAGGGCAGGACCTACCGGTTGATGGTGTTCGAGGACGACGTCGGGCAGGCCAAGCTCGTGTTGCGGGCGGAGTGAGGGGGCTACGCGACCGGTTTCACACCCGGTGGTACTTCGCGTCGAACGCGCAGAACACGCCGTACGCGGCCAGGCCGAGCGCCACCACGACCAGCAGCCACGGCCCGAACGGGGTCTGCGTGAGCGAGTGCAACGCCGCGTCGAGGCCTGAGGCCTTGGCGGGGTCGAACTGGATCGCGGCGACCACCACGAGCACCCCGATCACCGCGACCGAAACGCCCTTAGCGATGAAGCCGACCTGGCCGGTGCGCTCGATGACCGTGCGCTCCTTCGGATCCGCAGGCATGTTCATGTCGTCTTCGAACTTCTTCTTCCAGCCCGAGTAGATCTTGCTTCCGCCCGCGACGATGATGCCGAGCCCGACCAGGCCGACGATCCACTGGCCGCCTGGGAGGCCGAGCACGCCCGCCGTCGCCTTCTGCTGGCCGTTCCCGCCACCGCCGCCGACCGCGGTGCGGGCCGCCAGGAACGCGAACGTGCCGAACACGACCACCTTGAACGCCGAGGTGCCGCGCTTGCGCAGCTGCTTCGTGTGGTCGGACACGTAGCGGTATCCCCAGATCGCCTGGCCGAGCCGCCACAGCGCGACCGCGACGAAGCCCAAGACGATGATCCACAGCATGATCACGCCGAAGGTGTTGCCCGCGAGTTCCTGGAACGCGCCCTTCTGGTTGGCCTGCTGGTCACCGCCGCCGAAGGCGACCTGCAGCGCGAGCCAGGCGATCAGGAGGTGCGTGGCGCCGTAGGACGCCAGCCCGACCCGTGCACCGATCTGGACCCACCGATTGTCGGTGACTTCGTGGGCGGAGTGGGCAGCGCTCGTCATGGGCGCAAAGGTGACATGCCGGGCTCGTCCGCGCATGCGGGACTACGCCACACGGCCCAGTCCCCGGTGAGTCGCGCGTCTGGCCACGGCGAGTTGGCCGATCTGGCACGCAGCGGAGCGGGCATGAATCGCGCACACGCCGTGTCCGGACGCGCGACTCACCGTCAGAGGGGGTCGGTGAGCACGCGGGACACGTCGGCCCCGAGGCCTTGCAGGTTCTCCACGAACCGCGGGTAGCCCCGGTCGATGTGCTCGACGTCCCACACCTGCGTCACGCCGTCCGCGCACAGGCCCGCCAGCACCAGCCCGGCCCCGGCGCGGATGTCGCTCGCCCACACCGGCGCGCTGGAGAGCCGCTCCACGCCCCGCACGACGGCGTGGTGCCCGTCGGTGCGGGCGTCCGCGCCGAGGCGCACCATCTCGTCGACGAACCGGAACCGGGCCTCGAACACGTTCTCGGTGATCATCGACGTGCCGTCGGCCACGGCGGAGAGCGCGATCGCCATCGGCTGGAGGTCGGTGGCGAAGCCCGGGTAGGGCAGCGTGACGAAGTCGATCGCGCCCGGGCGGCCGTCCATGCGCACGGTGAACTCCTGCGTGCCCGCCACGGTCTCGGCCCCGGCGTTGCGCAGCTTGTCCAGCACCAGGTCGAGGTGGTGCGGGTCGACGCCGCGCACGGTGACCTCGCCCCGGGTCATCGCCGCGGCGAACGCCCAGGTGGCGCCGACGATGCGGTCGCCGATCACCCGGTGTTCGGTGGGCTGGAGCGCGGTGACGCCGTGGACGGTGAGCGTCGAGCTGCCGATGCCCTCGATCTTGGCGCCCATCTGGGTGAGCATCGCGGCGAGGTCGACGATCTCGGGCTCGCGGGCCGCGTTGTCGATCACCGTCGTGCCGTCGGCGAGCACAGCCGCCGTGAGGATGTTCTCGGTGGCGCCGACGCTCGGGAAGTCCAGCCAGATCTGCGCCCCGCGCAGCACGTCGCCGCGCGCGACGACCCGGCCGTGCTCGATCTCCGTGGTCGCGCCGAGTTTCTGGAGGCCCGCCTGGTGCATGTCCAGCGGACGCGAGCCGATCGCGTCACCGCCCGGCAGCGGGACGACCGCGCGGCGGCACCGGGCGATGAGCGGCCCGAGCACGCACACCGAGGCCCGCAGCCGCGACACCGACCGGTAGTCCGCCTCCGCCCCGATCGTCGCCGGGACGTCGATGGCGACGGCGTCGCGCTCGACGGTGACCCCGCAGCCCAGGCTGCGCAGCACGTCGGCCATCAGCGGGACGTCGAGGATCTCCGGACAGTTCGTGAGCGTCGTCGTGCCCTCGGCCAGCAACGCTGCCGCCATGAGCTTGAGCACGCTGTTCTTGGCGCCGACCACGTCCACCGAGCCCACCAGCCGGGCTCCGCCGGTCACCGCGAAATGCTCTGCCACGACGGTCGACGGTATCTCCTCGTGGCCGCCGGGTTACCGTCCCCCCATGGCCGTGCACCTGACCAGGATCTACACCAAGACCGGCGACGACGGCACCACCGCGCTCGGCGACTTCAGCCGCGTCCACAAGACCGACGTCCGGCTCGCGGCCTACGCCGACACGGACGAGGCGAACGCCGCGCTCGGCGTGGCCGTCACCGTGGGCGGGCTCGCCGAGGAACTGGTGGGTCCGCTGCGGCAGGTGCAGAACGATCTGTTCGACGTGGGCGCGGATCTGTGCACGCCGATCGTCCCGGATCTCCAATACCCGCCGCTGCGGATCACCGAGGCGTACGTGACGCGCCTGGAGGGCTGGTGCGACACGTTCAACGCGGATCTGCCCAAGCTCGCCTCGTTCATCCTGCCCGGCGGCACCCCGGGCGCGGCGTACCTGCACGTCGCCCGCACGGTCACGCGCCGGGCCGAGCGCTCGGTGTGGGCGTTGCTCGCGGCCGACCCCGAGCGCACCAACCCGCTGACGGCGCGCTACCTCAACCGCCTGTCCGACCTGCTGTTCATCTTCGGCCGGGTGGCCAACCCCGACGGCGACGTGCTGTGGCGCCCCGGCGGGGCTACCGGTGAGCAGTAACGTCCGACTCACCGTGGCGAGACGGGGGACTCACCGTCAGGAGGCCACCCGGTAGCCCGCCGGTCCCGGTGGTGCTGACTCCAGCCAGGACAGGAAGCCGGTGAGCACCCCGGGGGTCATGGCCAGCTCGACCTCGCGGTCGCCGATCCGGCACCGCAGCACCGAGGCCGCCTGGGGCAGCGCGTAGGCCTCCGCGGACACGGGGTGGCGCCGCTCCACGATCTCGACGCCCGTGCGGTCGAGCACGGCCGTGGCGCCCGGGCGCAGGGACGTCAGCCGGTACCAGGCGAACTCGTTGCCCTGGTAGCGGCCGACGCCGAAGTGCCAGCCCGCTGCGGCGTCGCGGGAAACGCGTACGGGGCGGCGGCTCAGACCCTGCCTTCGCAGGCAGACATCCACACCACCGCCCCGCATGAGGCGTACTCGCCTTAAGGCGAGGTATCCGAGGCAGAGACAACCCAGCAGCAGCAGGATGCCGGCGACGAACGCCACTGCCCCCATGCGACGCCTACTCGGCGCCCGCGGCTTTGAGCCGGACCTGGGCGCGGGCCGCAGCGGCCGCGCCCCCGGGCTCGCCGGTGTCGGCCCGGTCGCGCACCGCGCGGGCGCGCGTGACGTCGACCTCCTCGCCGATCTCGGCCGACTCCGCCAATATCGTGACGGTCTCCGGTGTGACGTGCAGGAAGCCGCCGTGCACCGCCACCGTGGTGGGTGACCCGTCGACCCCGTCGATGCGAACGATGCCCGCCTCCTCCAGCTGCGCGAGCGTCTGCTCGTGCCCCGGCAGGATGCCGATCTCGCCCACGGTGGTGCGGGCGAAGACGAAGTTCGCCTTGCCCGACCAGACCCGCCGCTCGACGGCGACGAGCTCCACGGTCATTTCAGCCATCTTTGTCTTCGCTGTCGTCGCTGTCCTTGCTGCCCTCGAGCTTCTTCCGGTTGCGCTCCAGGTCCTCCAGGCCACCGCAGAGGAAGAACGCCTGCTCGGGCACGTTGTCGAACTCGCCCTTGGCGATCTTGTCGAACGACTCGATCGTCTCCTTGAGCGGCACGGTGGAGCCGGGCTGGCCGGTGAACTGCTCGGCCACCAGCAGGTTCTGCGACAGGAAGCGCTCGATGCGCCGGGCCCGCCCGACCAGCTGCCGGTCTTCCTCGGAGAGCTCGTCGATGCCGAGGATGGCGATGATGTCCTGCAGGTCGGAGTAGCGCTGCAGGATGCGCTTCACCTCGTTGGCGACGCGGAAGTGCTCCTCGCCGACGTACTGCGGGTCCAGGATCCGCGACGTCGAGGTGAGCGGGTCCACCGCCGGGTAGATGCCCTTCTGGGAGATCGGGCGGGAGAGCTCGGTGGTGGCGTCCAGGTGCGCGAACGTGGTGGCGGGCGCCGGGTCGGTGTAGTCGTCGGCGGGCACGTAGATCGCCTGCATCGAGGTGATCGACCGGCCGCGCGTCGACGTGATCCGCTCCTGCAGCTCGCCCATCTCGTCGGCCAGCGTGGGCTGGTAGCCCACCGCGGACGGCATGCGGCCCAGCAGCGTGGAGACCTCGGACCCGGCCTGCGTGAACCGGAAGATGTTGTCGATGAAGAGCAGCACGTCCTGGTTCTGCTCGTCGCGGAAGTACTCCGCCATCGTGAGCGCGGACAGCGCCACCCGCATACGGGTGCCGGGCGGCTCGTCCATCTGACCGAACACCAGCGCGGTGTTCTCGATGACGCCGGACTCCGTCATCTCCGTGATGAGGTCGTTGCCCTCACGGGTGCGCTCGCCGACCCCCGCGAACACCGAGGTGCCACCGAAGTTCTGGGCGACGCGCTGGATCATCTCCTGGATGAGCACCGTCTTGCCCACGCCCGCGCCGCCGAACAGGCCGATCTTGCCGCCGACCACGTACGGCGTGAGCAGGTCGAGCACCTTGATGCCGGTCTCCAGCATCTCCGTGCGGCCCTCGAGCTGGTCGAACGCGGGCGCCTTGCGGTGGATGCCCCACAGCTCGCCGGTGATCTCCAGGTCGGGGTCGTCGAGGCATTGACCGAGCGCGTTGAACACGTGGCCCTTGACCTGGTCGCCGACCGGCACCGAGATCGGACGGCCGAGGTCGGTGACCTCCTGGCCGCGTACCAGGCCGTCGGTGGGCTGCATCGAGATGGTGCGCACGAGGTTGTCCCCGAGGTGCTGGGCGATCTCCAGCGTCAGCGTGCGCTTGAGCTCGCCGATCTCGACGGGCACCTCGAGCGCGGAGTACAGCTCCGGCACCTGGTTGCGCGGGAACTCCACGTCGACGACAGGCCCGGTGACGCGCACGACGCGGCCGGTCACCGTCCCGGTGTGGTCAGCAGTGGCGGTCATCAGTCACTCCCTGTGGTCACGAGAGCGTCGGCGCCCCCGACGATCTCACTGATCTCCTGCGTGATCTGGGCCTGGCGGGCCTGGTTGGACTCCAGGGTCAGGTTACGGATCAGCTCGTTCGCATTGTCGGTGGCCGCCTTCATCGCGCGCTGGCGGTTGGCCGACTCCGAGGCCGCGGACTCCAGCAGCGCCGAGAACAGCCGCGCCCCGATGTACTTGGGCAGCAGCGCGTCGAACAGCGCGTCGGGGTCGGGCTCGAACTCGTACAGCGGCTGGATGTCGCCCGAAGGCTCGTCCTCGAGGTACTCGACGACCATGGGCGCCATCCGCCGGGCCTGCGGCGTCTGCGTGACCATGTTCTTGAACTGCGTGTACACGAGGTGCAGCTCGTCGACGCTGTTCTCGTCGTCGTCATCGGCCATGAAGGCCTCGACCAGCGTGCGTGCCGCCTCGGCCGCGTTGGCGTACGAGGGCTGCTCGGAGAAGCCGGTCCACGCTTCTTTGACCTCGCGGTTGCGGAACCGGTAGTAGTTCACGCCCTTGCGCCCGATCACGTAGATGACCGGCTCCTTGCCCTCCTCCCGCAGCAGCGAGTAGAGGCCCTCGGCCTCCTTGAGCACGTTGTTGTTGTAGCCGCCGCACTGGCCGCGGTCGCTCGTGACGACGAGCACGGCGGCGCGCTGCGGGTTTTCCTTCTCCACGAGCAGCGGGTGGTCCAGCGTGGAGTTACTGGCCAGCTCGGTGAGCACCGCGGTGATCTGCTCGGCGTACGGCCGTGACTCCTGCACCCGCGCCCTGGCCTTCACGATCCGCGAGGTCGCGATCAGCTCCATGGCGCGGGTGATCTTCTTGATGGACTGCGTCGAGCGGATGCGCCTCCGCAGGACCCGAATCTGTGCCGCCATGTGCTCGTCCTCAGTCCTTCTTGCGGGCCTTGACGGTCTCCTGCTCGACGTCGTCCGCGTCCATCGCGTCGGCAGGCGCCTCGTTGACTAGCGACTCGCCGTCGGACGTCGTGAAGCCGCGCTTGAAGTCCTTGACGACGCGCTCCAGCCGCTCGATGTTCTCGTCGGTCAGCTTGCCGGTGTCGCGGATCTCCGCCAGCGCGCCGTCGGAGTGGCGCCGCACGTGGCCGAGGAACTCGCTCTCGAACTTGCTGATGTCGGGCACCGGCACGTCGTCGAGCTTGCCGCTGGTGCCCAGCCAGATCGAGATCACCTGCTCCTCGACGGGGAACGGCGAGTACTGCGGCTGCTTGAGCAGCTCGACCAGGCGGCTGCCACGGCCGAGCGCGGCCGCCGACGCGGCGTCGAGGTCGGAGCCGAACGCGGCGAACGCCTCCAGCTCGCGGTACTGCGACAGGTCCAGCCGCAGCGAGCCGGAGACCGTGCGCATGGCGCGCACCTGCGCGGCGCCACCAACGCGCGACACCGAGATGCCGACGTTGATCGCGGGCCGCACACCCTGGTTGAACAGGTCGGACTCCAGGAAGACCTGGCCGTCGGTGATCGAGATGACATTGGTCGGGATGTAGGCCGAGACGTCGTTGGCCTTAGTCTCGATGATCGGCAGGCCGGTCATCGAGCCCGCGCCGAGCTCGTCGGAGAGCTTGGCGCAGCGCTCCAGGAGCCGGGAGTGCAAGTAGAAGACGTCGCCGGGGTAGGCCTCGCGGCCCGGCGGGCGGCGCAGCAGCAGCGAGATCGCCCGGTAGGCCTCGGCCTGCTTGGACAGGTCGTCGAAGATGATCAGGACGTGGTTGCCCGCGTACATCCAGTGCTGGCCGATCGCCGAGCCGGTGTAGGGGGCGAGCCACTTGAAGCCCGCGGGGTCGGACGCCGGTGCGGCGACGATCGTCGTGTACTCCAGCGCGCCCGCGTCCTCGAGCGCGGAGCGGATGCCCGCGATCGTCGAGCCCTTCTGGCCGATGGCGACGTAGATGCAGCGCACCTGCTTCTGGGGGTCGCCGGACGCCCAGTTGTCCTTCTGGTTGATGATCGTGTCCACGCAGACGGCGGTCTTGCCGGTCTTGCGGTCGCCGATGATCAGCTGGCGCTGCCCGCGGCCGATCGGCGTCATGGCGTCGATGGCCTTGATGCCGGTCTGCAGGGCTTCGGAAACCGACTGGCGCTGCATCACCGTGGCCGCCTGCACCTCCAGCACGCGGCGCTCCTCGGCCTCGATGTCGCCGAGGCCGTCGATCGGGGCGCCGAGCGGATCGATCACGCGCCCGAGGAAGGCGTCGCCGACCGGCACCGAGAGGATCTCGCCGGTGCGCCGCACCTGCTGACCCTCCTCGATGCCGTCGTACGAGCCGAGGATGACCGCACCGATATCCCGCTGGTCGAGGTTCAGCGCGACACCGAGGACGCCGCCCTCGAACTCCAGCAGCTCGTTCGTCATCGCCGAGGGGAGGCCCTCGACGTGCGCGATGCCGTCACCGGTGTCGAGGACGGTGCCGACCTCTTCCCGCGAGGTCCCCGTCTCCAGGGAGGAGACGTAGCCCGCAATCGCACTCCGGATCTCCTCGGAGGAGATCGTCAGCTCTGTCATCTCGATCCTTAAACGGTTTGGGGTCAGCTGGGGAACGTGCGGCGCGCGGCGGCCACGCGGCCCGCGACGCTGCCGTCGATCAGCTCGCCACCGACGCGGACGACGAGGCCGCCCAACAGGTCGGGGTCGAGCTCCACCTGCAGGGAGATCGGCCTGCCGTAGAGGCGGGTCAGCGAATCGGCGAGGCGCTGCTCCTGCTCGGCGGTCATCCGGACGGGGGTGCGGACGTGGGCTACATAGCGGTCGCGGCGGGCCGCGGCGAGCTCGGAGAGCTCCTCGGCCGCCACGTCGAGGTTGCGGCTGCGCGGGCTGCGCACGGCCTGCTCCAGCAGCCTGGCGGTGACGGGTGCGACCTTCTCCCCCGTGACGTCGCGCAGCAGCCCGACGCGCTGGTCGGCGGGCGTCGCCGTGTCGGCGAGCAGCCGGGCGAGCTCCGGCTCGCGGTCGAGGATGCGGCCGAACCGGAACAGCTCGTCCTCGACGCGGTCGAGCGAGCCGTCCTTCTCCGCCACGCCGAACGCGGCGGCGCGCGCCAAGGCCTCCAGCGCCTCCAGCAGGTCGACCGAATGCGACCACCGCGACGTCACGAGGTCCGAAACGAGGTCCAGCGCCGGGCGCCCGACCTTGCCCGACAACAGCCGGTCGGCGAGGCCGCTGCGCGCCGCACCGGGTGTCGACGGGTCGGCGATCGCACGGCGCAGTCCGTGTTCGCGTTCGAACAGCCCGAGGACGGCGAACAGGTCGTCGGCCAGGCGGCTGAGCTCGGGCCCTGCGGTGGCGTCGACGTGGTCGTCGAGCCGGGCCATGGCCGCGGAGAGTGACTCACGGCTGGCGGACTGCAGTACGGACGCCATCTGCTAGGCCCCTCCCCCGGCCGCCACCTGGCTGCCCCGCGGCGACGGCAGGTTCTCGATCTCGGAAAGGAAGCTGTCGACGGAGGCGCTGCGGGCGCTGTCGTCGGTCAGTTCCTTGCGGACGATCCGTTCGGCCAGCTCCACCGAGGCGCCGCCCAGCTCGGACCGCAGCCCCCGCACGACCTGGTCGCGCTGGGCCACAAGCTGATCGCGACCCCGCTGGAGCATCCGCTCGACGTCGGCCTCGGCCTGCGCGATGAGCTCCTCGCGGATGCGGCTGGCGTCCGCGCGCGCGTCGTCACGGATGCGGGCGGCTTCGGCCTCGGCCTGCTCCACGGCGTTGTCGAAGCGTCCCTGGGCGTTCTCGAGCTTGCGCGTGGCCTCCTCGGCCTCCTCGACCTGGCGCTGGATCTCGTCCTGCCGCTTGGTCACCATGTCGGTGATGAGCGGCAGCACGAAGCGCCACAGCACGAACAGGATGATCACGAAGGCGACGAGCTCCGCGATGAACTCCATCAGCGCTTTCCTCCCGCCGTCTGCCGCTCGTCCCGCTCGGCCAGGTACCTGACGACGTTGGCGTCGTCGTAGGCGACCGGGCGCCCGAGCACCTTGCCCGCCAGGTCCCTGGACAGGCTGCCGATCTGCCCCCGCAGCTCCTGGAGGGCCTCGCCCCGCTGTGCGGCGAGCTCCTCCGCGCCGCGCCGGTGGATCTCGGCGACCTCACGATCGGTCTCGGCGCGCTTCTCGTCACGGATGCGCTGGGCGTCCGCCCGTGCCTCGTCCTTGACCGCCGTCGCCTGCGCCCGCGCATCGGCCAGCGCGGCGTCGTACCGCTCCTGGGCCTCGGCGAGCTTGCGGACGGCGGCGTCGCGCTCCTCGGCCTGCTTTCGGTTCATCTCATCCCGCTCGGCCATCGCCTTGGTCAGCGGCGGCACGACGAACCGGTAGAAGAACCAGAGGATGACCAGGAAGATGAGGAAAACGACGATGATCGTGGCGTTGGGGACGAGGAAGTTCTGCGTCTCCGCGGCCAACGGCTGTGCCATGGACTCGCCGCTCAGCTCAGGACGAACACGAACAGCGCCATGAACGCCAGGTTGATGAAGTACATGCCCTCCACCAGACCGATGATCAGGAACATCGTCGTGTTCAGGCGGCCTGCGGCCTCGGGCTGACGGGCCACGCCCTGGATGACCGCGGATCCCGCGAGACCGTCGCCGATGGCCGCGCCGATTGCGCCGCCGCCGAGGGCGAGCCCGCCGCCGATCATGGCCAAGCCGAGCGTGACGTTTCCGGTAATCCCTTGGGCGGCCTGGGCCAGAACGCTCATCTCTCTCCTCGTTTCTTCCTGCGACGTCGTGGGTCGGGGGGCGAAAATCGTGGTGGTCTAGTGGTGAGCAGCCTCGTCCTCGCTGCCCACCGCCTCGGCGAAGTAGATCAAGGTGAGCAGCGTGAAGATCAGCGCCTGGATGACGCCGATGAACATGTCGAAGAGCTTCCAGACCGCGTTGGGCAGCCACAGGATGTACGCGGGCAGCAGCGCGATCACGGCCACCATGATCCCGCCAGCGAAGATGTTGCCGAAGAGTCGCAGGGCGAGCGAAGCGGGGCGCGACAGGTACTGCGTGATGAACTCGATCGGGGCGAGGAACGCGTACGGCTGGGTGAAGTGTCCGAAGTAGGCCTTGGCGCCCTTCGCCCTGATGCCCGCGACGTTGACCCACACGATCACCAGCAGGGCCATCGGGTAGACGAGGTTGACGTCCGCGGTGGGCGGCGGCAGCCAATGCTCCGACGGCAGCGCGGCGAGCCAGTTGCAGCACAGGATGAACGCGAACACCGTGACGCAGAAGCCCACGACGCCGCGCGGCGTACGGACGCCCATGCCTTCCTTCGTCTGGTTCTGCACCCACGCCGCGAGCGCCTCGAACGCCACCTGCAGGCCCGAGGGGCGACCCTTGGTCGCCCGCCGTGCCATGTAGTAGCCCAGCCCGCACACGATGAGTCCCGCGATGAGCGTGCCGAGGATCGTGTCGACGTTGAACGTCAGGCCGCCGATATCGACGGTCCAGTGCTCACCGGGAGTGATGGTGTTGCCCTCTGCGGCGAGGTTCATTTCTGTCGGATCTCCTTGATCAACGGCAGCATCGAGCTCACGATCGCGAGGAACTGGAACAGCGCGAGGCCGCCGATCACCGCGATACCCACGGGGCGCACCAGCCAGGCGATCGCCAGCGCGACCACGGTGATCATCGCGAGGCGGCCGAGCACCGAACCGGAGAAGCGCGCCTTCGACGGGCGGGCCGTGGCGAAGTGGGCGACCGACCGCACCGCGAGCCAGAGGTTGAGCGTGCCCAGCGCGACCCCGACCGCCAGGAAGAGGCCGTACAGGCCGTAGCCGAGCACCACGAGTACGACGACGGCGACGGCCGCCACGGCCCCCGCCATGATCGTCGTCCGGCGGAACATCGCCCGGGTGACCGGCGGCGTGTAAGGCGGCGTGCTCGGCGGCACATTCGTGGTCACGCGGCGCACCTACCCTTCACGAATACCGCTTGAACTGCTTGACGACGTAAACGGCGGCCAGGACGACGCCCAGCGCGAGACCGACCATTGCGAGGAGCGGGAACGTGCCTGTCGCCAGATCGCCCAGCCACCCTAGGCCGAAGCCGATGATCACGCAGAGCGCGAGCGTGAGGCCCATCGAGAGCAGATCGCCTAGCTCCGGGCCGCTGCCATCCACCGGTCGGACTCAAGGCCGGGACGTGCGGCGTCGACCGGACAGGGGGGCTCTCACCAGCTTCTCCTTCGTCGGCGCCGGAAGCGGCTCATTCCAAGGGACAAACCCGGCCGATGACCGGCCGGTGACGGGGACGCTACCACAGGGTGACCGGGTCACCCGACACCCCGTGACCTGCAGGAAACCGTTTCCGGACGATCGGTTTCTACACGCGGTGGCGCATCCGGGGCACGGCGGAGGCGAGCGCCGCCAGTAGCAGCCCGAATCCGACCGTCCAGAGCACGACGGCCGGGTCGGTGATGAACGTGAGCGCCACTGCCCCGAAGGCGAGCACGCCCGCCCAGAGGTAGATCAGCAGCACCGCCCTCCGCTGGCTGTGACCGATCTCCAGCAGCCGGTGGTGCAGGTGCATCTTGTCGGGCGAGAACGGGCTCATGCCCGCGCGGGTGCGCCGCACGACCGCCATGGCGAGGTCGAGCACCGGCACGAACAGCACGGCGGCGAACACGATGAGCGGGGCCAGTGACGCCAGGTAGTAGCGGGGCGAGTCGACCACCACCGGGATCTTCCCGGACGCGCTGGTCGTCGCGGCGGCCAGCAGCACGCCGATGAGCATCGAGCCCGAGTCGCCCATGAAGATCCTGGCCGGGTTGAAGTTGTGCGGGAGGAAGCCCACACAGGCCCCGCCGAGCACCGCCGCGATGAGGGCGGGCGAGTAGTACGAGGGATCGTTGCCGTATTGCAGGATCAGGCTGATCGCGAACGTCCCGACGGCCAGCGCACCGATCATGCCGATGCCCGCGGCGAGGCCGTCGAGGCCGTCGACGAAGTTCATCGCGTTCACCAGCACCACGGTGAACAGCACCGTGAGCAGCATGCCCTGGCCGTAGCCGAGGGAGAGCACGGAGCCGGAGATGCCGTCGCCCCCGCCGCCGAACGGGATCCAGAAGGTCGACCACTGCACACCGAAGATGATGAGCACCCCGGCGGCGGTGGTCTGACCTGCGAACTTCGTGAGCGCATCGAGGTCGTAGCGGTCGTCGAGCGCGCCGACTCCCACGAGCAGGACCCCGGCCAGCATCGCGCCGAGCACTTCGGCCGAGCTGGTGTCGAACGCGAGGCGCAGCGCGGGGAGCTGGTAGGCCATCGCGACGCCCGCGAGCACGCCGCCGAGCATCGCCAGCCCGCCCCAGCGGGGCGTGGGGGTGACGTGCACGTCGCGCCCCCGCGGCCAGGCGACCGCGCCGAGCTTGAGCGCCAGCAACCGCACCGGAGCGACCAAGAGGAAGGTGACGACCGTCGCCGTCAGCCCGGCCAGCAGGTACTCCCGGATCGGCAGCACGAGCGTGGGCACAGATGTGACGCTACCGCCCAAGGTGAGTCTCGCGTTTCAGCACGGCGAGTCGCGCATTCCGACACGACGAGTCCGGCTTCCGCCCGACGAAATCGCGCACCGCGCCCGGAGCGATGCTCTTGTCTCGGTTCACTGCTCCGGATAGTGTCGTAGGGGTGAGCGCCCCGGGAGTCAGAGCACGGGTCAGAGCCGAGCTCACGCGCGAGATCGCCGAAGTCGCGCGTCGCCACCTCGCCTCGGAGGGGGCGGCTGGCCTGTCGCTGCGGGCGGTCGCGCGGGAGCTCGGCATGGCGAGCTCGGCCGTGTACCGCTACTTCCCCAGCCGCGACGACCTGCTCACCGCCCTGATCGTCGATGCCTACAACGCCCTGGGCGAGGCGGCCGAGTCTGCCGACGCCCACCACGACCGGGCTGATCTCCCCGGCCGTTGGCAGGCGGCGTGCATGGCCGTTCGGAGATGGGCATTGGCCCATGCGCACGAGTACGCCCTCGTTTACGGCTCTCCCGTCCCCGGCTATGCGGCGCCGGAAGTGACCATCGGACCTGCGGGCCGCGTGGCGGTCGTCCTGTGCCGCGTCGTCGCCGATGGCATCGCGTATGGCGCAGTAGACGACACGAGCGACGGCTCGGGACTGGACGCGACGATCCAGCTAGGCCTTGCAGCCGAGCTGGGTCTGCCCTCCGACCCGACCGGGTCCGTCGCCGCGCGCGCCGTCCACGCTTGGACGAGCCTCTTCGGACTGATCAACTTCGAGTTGTTCGGCCACACGCACAACGTCGTCATCGACGACGAGGCGTTCTTTGCGGCGTCGACCGCGCGCCTCGCCGCCCAGTTGGGCGTGGTCGAGGGTGCGGCACGGTGATGGCGTCAGGCGGGGAGCACCGCCTGCCCGAGGACGTCGGAGACTTGCTCGGCGCTCACCGCGCCCTCGCGGAGGATGCGGGGGTGGTCGGCGGTGAGGTCGACGATGGTCGACGCAACGGGTTCTCCGGAAGGTCCGCCGTCGAGGTAGACGTCCACGGATTCGCCCAGTTGACGCTCTGCCGCCGCCGCATCGGCCGCAGGAGGCTGACCTGACACGTTGGCGCTGGAAACGGCCATCGGGCCGACGTCGCGGAGCAGCTCGAGCGCAACCGGGTGCAGCGGCATCCGCAGCATGACCGTGCCCTTGGTCTGGCCGAGGTCCCACGCCAGCGACGGGGCGTGCGACAGCACCAGCGACAGGCCGCCCGGCCAGAACGCCTCGATGAGCTCGCGCGCAGCCCGCGGCACGCTCATGACGAGCCCGTCGATCGTCGACCAGGAGCCGACCAGCACCGGCACGGGCATGTCGGGCCCGCGATGCTTCGCGGCGAGCAGGCCGCGGACGGCCTCGGCGTTGAACGCGTCGCAGCCCAACCCGTACACGGTGTCGGTGGGCAACACGACGAGCCGCCCTCCGCGGACGGCGCGCGCCGCCAATGCCAGTCCCTCCACGCGGGAGTCCGGATCGGAGCAGTCGTACGTCATCACCACGTCGCGCAGATTACGGGCCGCCGGTCAACGCCCTGCGCGCACTCGCCTGGTCGCGCGCCGACTCGAGTAGCGCGGTAGCTGGACCGCGACTCGCCGGGCCCCGACCCGTCGGCTCACCGTGCCGAAACGCACGACTCACCGGGGTGCAGTGCGCGACTCACCGGGGTGCAGTGCGCGACTCACCGGGTGCAGTGCGCGACTCACCGGGTGCAGTGCGCGACTCACCGGGGTGAAGCGCGCGACTCACCGTGTCGAGATGCGCGACTCACCCGGGCGGGGGGCGCGCTGCCTATCGCCCGGCCGCCCGCGCCCGGCCGCCCGCCGCCCGGCAGGCTACCGGCGGTGGGCGGTGGCGTAGCGGGGGCGGCCGTTCAGGTCGGCGTGCTCACGCACGTCGACCAGCTCGGGGCGGGCCCGCAGCAGGGTCGGGACGGCGTCGGCGTGGGTGTCGTCGTGCTCGACCGCGAACGCACCGCCCGGCCGCAGGAGCGCCACGGCTCGCGCGGCGACGGCCGGGATGACCGCCAGCCCGTCCGGTCCCCCGAAGACCGCAACGGCGGGGTCGCCCGCCCGGACCTCCGGCGGCACCGGCGTGTCGTCGGGGACGTAGGGCGGGTTGCACACGACGAGGTCGACGTGGCCCGCGAGGTCGGAGAGGAGATCGGGCGCGCGCACATCGGCGGCGTGGAGCACCACGCGCCCACCGTGGGCGTCGATGTTGCGCCGCGCCCAGGTCAGGGCGTCCGGGTCGGCCTCGACCGCGTGCACCACGGCGTCCGGGCGCATCGCGGAGACGGCGAGCGCGAGCGCCGCCGAGCCCGTGCACAGGTCCACCACCAGCGGGGACGTGACGTCCTTGACCGCCGCCAGCCCCCACTCCAACAGCAGCTCGGTCTCCGGGCGAGGCGTGAACACGCCAGGACCGACGGCGACCTCGACGGGGCCGAGAACGGCCGTGCCCAGCAGGTGCTGCAGCGGTTCTCGGGCGGCGCGCCGGACGAGCAGCGCGCGCAGCGCTTCCGCGGCCGCCGGGTCGAGCCGCGGATGCAGCAGCAGTCGGCCGCGCGGGACGCCCAGCACGTGGGCGGCGAGCGACTCGGCGTCGAAGCGCGGCGCAGCGACACCGGCCGCAGCCAGCATTTCTTCACCCTCGGTGAGGGCACTGCGTAGCGAGGTCAGGGGGCTCGTCGTCACTGCGCGAGCTGTTCGGCCCGGTCGGCGGTGGTCAGCGCGTCGAGGACGCCGTCGAGCTCGCCGTCGAGCACCGCGCCCAAGTTGTAGGCCTTGTAGCCGACCCGGTGGTCGGAAATGCGGTTCTCCGGGAAGTTGTACGTGCGGACGCGCTCCGAGCGGTCGACCGTGCGCACCTGCGAACGCCGCGTGTCCGACGCCTGTGCCGCCGCCTCGGCCTCCGCCAGCGCCTGCAGACGGGCCCGCAGCACCTCCATGGCCCGTGCCCGGTTCTGCAGCTGGGAGCGCTCGTTTTGGCAGCTCACGACGATGCCGGTGGGCAGGTGCGTGATCCGCACGGCGGAGTCGGTGGTGTTGACGCTCTGGCCCCCGTGTCCCGACGAGCGGAAAACGTCGACGCGCAGGTCGTTCTCGTCGATCTCGACGGCGGTGTCGTCGTCGACGTCGGGGTAGACGAGCACGCCCGCCGCCGACGTGTGGATGCGTCCCTGCGACTCGGTGACCGGCACCCGCTGCACCCGGTGCACGCCGCCCTCGTACTTCAGCGCGGCCCACACGCCCTCGGGGTCGGTGCCGCGGGAGCGCACGACCATCGTCATGTCCTTGACGCCGCCGAGGTCGCTGCCTATCGCGTCGAGCACCTCGATCTTCCAGCCGCGCCGCTCGGCGTACCGCGTGTACATGCGCGCCAGATCGCCTGCGAAGAGGGCCGACTCCTCGCCGCCCTCCCCCGACTTGATCTCCATGACGACGTCGTCGCCATCGTGCGGATCGCGCGGGACGAGCAGCTGGGCCAGCCGGGTCTCCAGCTGGGGCAGACGGGCGGCGAGCTCGTCGGCCTCCTCGGCGAACCCCGCGTCCTCGGCCGCGAGCTCGCGTGCGGCGGCGAGGTCGGAGCGGACCGACTCCAGTTCGCGCGCCGCACCGACGACCTGGCCGAGCTCGGCGTAGCGCCGACCCAGCTTGCGGGCCTGGCCCGCATCGGCGTGTACGGAGGGATCGGCGAGGGCGCGCTCCAGCTCGGCGTACTCCATGAGCAGCGCATCGACCGTCGGTGCGGCCACCTCACCCTCCCTTCGACACCGTCCAGACACGACGACGGCGCCCACCGCAACGGTGGGCGCCGTCTGAGCAGCTACTTCTTGGCCGGGGTCCGCCTGCCGTAGCGCGCCTCGAAGCGCGCGACGCGGCCGCCGGAGTCGAGGATCTTCTGCTTGCCGGTGTAGAAGGGGTGGCAGGCCGAGCAGACCTCGACGGTGATGGATCCGCTGGTCTTCGTGCTGCGGGTCGTAAAATGGTTGCCGCAGCCGCAGGTGACCTGCGTTTCGACGTAAGCGGGGTGGATGCCTTCGCGCACGGGGATTCCTCTCGATGTGGCCCCGGGTCCCCTGCCGTGAGGGGTGAACCGGCGCCGGAGCGTGACGGACCATTCAACCATCCAGGCCCGCCTACTGTTCCCGGCAGGTCCCCGTTCCGCTGTCGACGGGCGGGGTGCCGTCGCGCGCCACGAAGCGCCAGTCGTAGCCGTCGGGCCGCAGGCTGAGGGCGAGCACGCCGACCGAGTCCGCCCAGCGGACCTCGCTGCCCCGGTCGGCGCGACGGAATCCGCGCAGGCTGTTCCCTCCGGTGCCGACGACGAACTCCACCGGCCCGCTCCCGACCGTGCCGTCGGCGTCGCGTGGGGCGAAGCGTTCGTAGTCGTGATCGTGCCCGTTGAGGACGATGTCGACGCCGCCGTCGGACAGCTGTGCCCAGAGCGGCGTCAGCGACGGGTCGTCGCCGTGCTCGGCGCCCGAGGAGAACCGCGGCCGGTGGAAGGCCGCCACCGTGCACCGCGGTGCGTCGTCGAGCTGCGAGGACAGCCACCGGCCCTGCGGGCTGTCCGGCTCGCAGCCGCCGATCTCCGCGCATTCCGAGTTGAGGACGAGCACCCGCCACGGTCCGACCGAGGTGGCGTACCAGCCCTGGCCCGGCTCTCCGGCGCGTTCGCCGAAGTAGGCGAAGTAGCCCTTGGCGTCGGGGCTCTGGTACTCGTGGTTGCCGACGACGGGCAGCGTGATGTCCTTGAACCGGCCCCAGCTCGCGTCGTAGGCCGCGTACTCCTCCGGGCTGCCGTCGTCGTACTGGGTGTCGCCGAGCGCCAGCACCGCGCTGGGCTTCAGCCCGACGACGAGCTCCGCGGTGACGTGCTGCGCACACTCGCCGTCCTCATCGGACCGTTGTCCGGGTCGGCACGCGATGTCTCCGGCCGCGACGAGCACCGCGGCCGCAGCGGGCGCGGGCGTCGTCGTGGCGGTCGGGCTGCGCGACTCGACCTTCTCGGTGGTGGCGGTGGGCTGCGGGGCGGTGCACCCGGCGACGGCGAACGCCGCGCCGAGCGCACCCAGGAACCGCCGCACGGATCAGTCGAGGTCCCCGCCGGGTGTGCTCTTGGCCACCTGCATGAGGAACTCGACGTTGGTGCGGGTCTTGCGGAGCTGGGTGAGCAGCAGGTCGATGGCCTGCTGGTCGTCCAGCGCGGACAGCAGCCGCCGGAGCTTGACCATCACCGCGTACTCGTCGGGCGCCATGAGGAGCTCTTCCTTGCGGGTGCTGGAGTCGCCCACGTCGATGGCGGGGAAGACCCGCTTGTCGGCGATGCGGCGGTCCAGCTTGAGCTCGGCGTTGCCGGTGCCCTTGAACTCCTCGAAGATCACCGTGTCCATCGTGGACCCGGTCTCGACCAGCGCGGTGGCGAGGATGGTCAGCGAGCCGCCGTCCTCGATGTTGCGCGCGGCGCCGAGGAAGCGCTTGGGCGGGTAGAGCGCGGTGGAGTCGACACCGCCGGACAGGATGCGGCCCGATGCGGGCGCGGCCAGGTTGTAGGCCCGGCCCAGGCGGGTGATGTTGTCCAGCAACACCACGACGTCGTGGCCCATCTCGACCAGACGCTTGGCCCGTTCGATGGAGAGCTCGGCGATCGTCGTGTGGTCGGTCGGCGGACGGTCGAACGTCGACGCGATGACCTCGCCCTTCACCGACCGCTGCCAGTCGGTGACCTCCTCCGGCCGCTCGTCCACGAGTACGACCATGAGGTGGCACTCCGGGTTGTTGGTGGTGACCGCGTTGGCGATGTTCTGCATGATCGTGGTCTTGCCCGCCTTGGGCGGGGACACGATCAGCGCGCGCTGGCCCTTGCCGATCGGCATGACCAGGTCGATGACGCGGGTGGTGAGCTTGTGCGGCTCGGTCTCCAGGCGCAGTCGCTCGTTGGGGTAGAGCGGCGTGAGCTTGGTGAACTCGGGGCGGTTGCGCGAGGTCTCCGGGTCCTGCCCGTTGATCGTGTCGACGCGCACGAGCGGGTTGAACTTCTGCCGCGACTGCTCGCCTTCGCGCTGCTCACGCACCGCGCCGGTGATCGCGTCGCCGCGCCGCAGGCCGTACTTGCGGACCATGGACAGCGACACGTAGACGTCGGTGGGGCCGGACAGGTAGCCGGTGGTGCGCACGAACGCGTAGTTGTCGAGGATGTCGACGATGCCCGCGACGGGCAGCAGCACGTCGCCCTCGCGCACCTCGGTGTCGACGGTGCCCTGGCTGCCCTGGCCGCCGGTCTGCCGGTCGCGGCCGCGGCGGCGGTCACGGAAGCGACGCCCGCGGCGGCCGCGACCGTCGCCCTCGTCGTCATCGTCATCGGGCCGGTTGTCGCGCGGGCCGCGGTTGTCCGACCGGTTGTCGGGCCTGCTGTCGTTGCCGCGGTTGTCAGAGCCGCGGTTGTCAGAGCCGCGGTTGTCAGAGCCGCGGTTGTCAGAGCCGCGGTTGTCAGAGCCGCGGTTGTCAGAGCCGCGGTTGTCAGAGCCGCGGTTGTCGGCCCGGTTGTCTGCCCGGTTGTCTGCCCGGTTGTCTGCCCGGTTGTCGGTGCCGCGGGTGTCGGTGCCGCGGGTGTCCGAGCGGTCGCCGCCACCCCGTCGCTCGCCGCGACCCGGACGGCCGGTGTCAGCCGACCCGTCGGCGGGCGCATCGGTGCCGGCAGCGGTGTCGGCGGCGGCCGGAGCGGACTCGGCGACCGCGCCGTTGTGCTCGGTGCGGCGCCGCTGCCGCTGCCGACGGCCACCGCCCTCACCCTCAGCGGGCGGGGTGGCGCTCGGCGCGTCGGTGGCGGGCGCGGGGCTCGGGGCCGCGGTGTTCGACGCGGTGTTCGGCGCCGTGGTCGACGCCGTGGTCGGCTCGGTGGTCGACACCGGAGCGGACGTCGTGGCGGACTCGGTGCTCGGCGCGGTGGTCAGCGCAGACGTCGGCGCGGAGGTGGCCTCGGCCGTCTTCGGCGTGTCGGCCGGGGCAGGGGCGCCGTTGGTAGCGGGCTTCGGGGCAGGCGCGCCCGCGGGCCGGGTAGCCGCACGGCGACGACGAGTGGGCGCGGCGGCGCCGTTCTCGGTGGTGGCCGGGGCCGTGTCCGGCAGCGAGAGCTGCGGGGCGGAGTCTCCGCCCGCCTGGCGCTCCTTGATCGCGGCGATGAGATCGCCCTTGCGCATGCCGGTGATGTTGGGAATGTTCAGCTCCCCCGCCAGTTGGCGGAGTTCCGCCAGCACCATGCCGGAGAGGCCCCGCTTGCGCGGTGTTGCGGTGCTGACGAGCTCGGTCTCGCTCAAGGTTGTCCTTCCTGACCTACCGGGCGCCATGCCCGGGTCAGCGAATTTCACTAGAGATGTCGGTGGACGGTTCGCGGGAAGAGCGGTCGTCCCGACCGGCGGAACGGCGATCTTCGCGACTCCTCGCGGGAAAGAGGCCGCTCGTCCGAAACCGGATCCGAAACCACGAGGGGATGCAGATTCCGGCTCGAGTGGCCACGCGGATGACGCGTGGATCGCCGTTGCACCGTCGAGCGTAGACGTAACCACTGGTTGCGGCAACAACCCCCCACCCGACACGCCCTACGCGGTGTCGACGACGACTCCCGCGGCGTCGATCGACAGGGGCATCGGGACGAAGCCGTGGGGATCGACAGCGGGCAGCCGTCCGTCGGTGGTGAAGGCGAGCACCGTGGGTCCCGCACCCGAGATCGCGGCCGGGATCCCCCGGTCACGCAAGGCATCGACGAGATCGGCCGACTCGGGGTAGGCCGGGCGTCGGTAGCCCTGATGGAGTCGATCTTCGGTGGCGGGCATCAGCAGCTCGGGGCGTTGGGTGAAGGCCAACACCGAGAGTGCGGTGCGGCTTCCGGTGAACGCCGCGTCGACCAACGGCACGCGCTCCGGCAACAACCCGCGAGTGGTGCTGGTGAGCGATTCGGCTCCCGCGACGAACGCGACCGGACGGATGTCCGGATGCGCGTCGAGGCGTACAGCGTGAAATCGTTCCGCGGTATTCCCGGGCGTCTCCCAGGCGACGACGAACCCGCCGAGCAGGCTGGCCGCCGCGTTGTCGGCGTGCCCCTCCATGCCGGCCGTGACCTGCAGGACCGTGTCGCGCTCCAGCTCGACGTCACGGCCCGCTAGCACGACGGCGGCCACGGCGCCGCCGACCGCGGCGGCCGCCGAGCTGCCCAACCCACGCGAGTGTGGGATGGCGTTGCGGCAGCGCATCCGCAGGCCGGGCGGCGCGTCGCCGGTGATGGCCCAGGTGGTGCGCATCGCGCGGACGACGAGGTTCGTATCATCGCACGGCACCCGACCCGCGCCTTCGCCGTCGACCTCGACGGTGACGCCGTGCGGCGCGACGGACACCTCGATGTCGTCGTAGAGGCCGAGCGCGAGGCCGAGCACGTCGAACCCGGGCCCGAGGTTGGCCGACGAGGCGGGCACCCGCACCCGCACTTCGGTTGGTCTACCCATGCGCGCGGCCCCCGAGCTCCAGCAGGGGCGCCCGGCTGGGATGTGCGGTGCGCATCAGCCCAGCTCCAATGCCGCGGCCACGGCCGACGGGTCGAGCGGCACCACCGTCGGTTCGGGGGCCGTCAACAGCGCCGTGTCGGGGTCCTTCAACCCGTGTCCGGTGACGGTGCAGACGACCAGCGACCCGTGCGGGAGCGTGCCGTCGGCCGCCGACTGGAGGAGTCCGGCCACGCTCGCCGCCGACGCGGGTTCGACGAAGACCCCCTCGCGTGCCGATAGAAGCCGGTACGCGGCGAGGATCTCGTCGTCGGTGACCGCCGCGAACCGCCCGCCCGAGGCCTCACGCGCCGTGACCGCCGCGGCCCATGACGCGGGGGCACCGATGCGGATCGCGGTGGCGATCGTCTCGGGGTGCTTCACCGGCGCGCCGTGCACGAGCGGCGCCGCGCCTGCCGCCTGGAAGCCGAACATCCGCGGCGCAGCGGAGATCAACCCATCGGCGAGGTAGGCCGAGTAGCCCGCCCAGTACGCGGTGATGTTGCCCGCGTTGCCGACGGGGAGGCAGTGCACGTCGGGGGCGCGGCCGAGCTCGTCGCAGATCTCGTAGGCGGCGCTGGCCTGGCCCGCGATCCGCGTGGGGTTGACGGAGTTGACCAGCGCGGCGACGTCGTAATCGGCCGCGGTCTTGCGGGCGAGCTCCAGGCAGTCGTCGAAGTTGCCGTCGACCGACAGGATCCGGGCCCCGTGCGCCACCGCCTGCGCGAGCTTGCCCAGCGCGATCTTGCCTTGCGGGACGAGCACCGCGCAGGTGAGGCCCGCGCGCGCGGCGTACGCGGCGGCCGAGGCCGAGGTGTTGCCGGTGGACGCGCACAGCACACCTTGCTTGCCGCGGGCCAGCGCGTCGGTGACCGCCACCGTCATGCCGCGGTCCTTGAACGAGCCCGTCGGATTGGCCCCGTCGACCTTGAGCAGCACCTCGCAGCCGGTGCGCTCGGACAGGTGCGGCGCGGGCAGCAGTGGCGTCCCGCCCTCACCGAGCGTGACGATCCGCCAGCCGTCCTGCACCGGCATGCGCTCTCGGTAGGCGTTGACCACGCCCGGCCAGGGGGCGACGCGCGCGGTGGTCATCCGGCCACCCCTTTCCGCCCGAGGTCCTCCACGCGCAGGACGCTCTCCACGCCGCCCACGATCTCCAGACCGGCCAGCTCGGCGACCGTGGCGGCGAGCGCGGCCTCCGGAGCGACGTGCGTGACCACGACGAGCCGCGCGGCCGTGCCGTCGCCACTGGTCTGGCGGACGGCGGCGATGCTCACGCCCTGTGCCGCGAACGCTCCCGAGATCGTCGCGAGCACGCCCGCGCGGTCGGCGACGTCCAGGCTGACGTGGTAGCGCGTGGGCACGCTGCCCATCGGGAGCACCGGCAGGCTGGCGTACGTGCTCTCGCGCGGCCCGCGGCCACCGACGACGCGGTTGCGGGCCACGGCGACGAGGTCGCCGAGCACGGCGCTCGCGGTGGGCGCCCCACCCGCGCCCTGGCCGTAGAACATCAGCTGGCCCGCGGCCTCGGCCTCGACGAAAACGGCGTTGAACGCCCCGTCGACCGCGGCCAGCGGGTGCGCGGCCGGGATCATCGCCGGGTAGACCCGCGCGGACACCGACTCCGGGTCCTCGGTGCGCTCGCAGATCGCCAGCAGCTTGATCACGCTCCCGAGCCTGCGGGCGGCGGCGATGTCCGTGGCGGAGACGTTGCGGATGCCCTCGCAGTGCACGTCCGCCGCGGTCACGCGGGTGTGGAAGGCCAGCGACGCCAGGATCGCGGCTTTGGACGCCGCGTCGTAGCCGTCGACGTCGGCGCTCGGGTCGGCCTCGGCGTAGCCCAGCCGGGTGGCCTCGTCCAGCGCGTCGGCGTAGCTCGCGCCGGAAGCGGCCATCGAGGAGAGGATGAAGTTCGTGGTGCCGTTGACGATCCCGGCGACCCGGGTGATCCGGTCGCCCGCCAGCGACTCGCGCAACGGCCGCAGCAGCGGGATCGCGCCCGCGACGGAGGCCTCGTAGTAGAGGTCGGCCCCCGACGAGTCCGCGGCCTCGGCGAGCGCGGCCCCGTCCTCGGCGAGCAGCGCCTTGTTCGCCGTGACGACGGACTTGCCCGCCTTCAGCGCCTCCAGGAGCCACGTGCGCACGGGCTCGATGCCACCGATCACCTCGACGACGACGTCCACGTCCGGCCGGGTGACCAGCGCAGACGCGTCGGTCGTGAGCAGCTCCCCCAGCTCGGGGTGCCGGTGCGGGCGCCGCACGGCCACCCCCACCAGCTCGACGGGCGCGCCGACCCGGGCCGCGAGATCGGCGGCCTGCTCGTGCAGCAGCCGCACCACCTCGCTCCCGACCGTGCCGCACCCGAGCATCGCGACGCGGATCGGTGCGCCTACCCACCCCGCAGGATCCGCCTGCTTCCGTCCCCCGGCACCTATCACTGATCGACCTCCAGCCGGAAGAGATCCTCTTCGGTCTCCCGGCGCAGCAGCACCCGCGCCCGGCCGTCGCGCACGGCGACGACCGCGGGCCGCGGCAGCCGGTTGTACGAGCTCGCCATCGCGTAGCAGTAGGCGCCGGTGGCGGCGACCGCGATCAGGTCGCCCGGGGCGAGGTCGGCGGGCAGCCAGCAGTCGCGCACGACGATGTCGCCGCTTTCGCAGTGCTTGCCCACCACCCGCGAGAGGGCAGCCACACCCGTCCCGTCGATCTCCGACGACCGCGAGGCCAGCCTGCAGTCGTACACCGCGTCGTAAAGGGCGGTGCGGATGTTGTCGCTCATGCCGCCGTCGACGCTGACGTAGCGCCTGCCGTGCCCACCGCCGAGGTCGACGTCCTTCAGCGTGCCCACCTCGTACAGCGTGACGGTGCCCGGCCCGGCGATGGCCCGCCCGGGCTCCACCGCGACGGCGGGCACGTCCAGGTCGGCGGCGTGGCACTCGCGCTTGACGATCGCGCGGAGCTCCTCGGCGAGCTGGGCGACGTCGAGCGGGGACTCGTCCGCCACGTAAGCGATGCCGAACCCGCCGCCGAGGTCGAGCGAGGTCAGCGCGATGAGCGCGGCCGCCCCGTGCTCGCGGTGCAACGCCGCGAGGAACCGCACCACGCGGTGCGCCGCCACCTCGAAGCCGCCGGTGTCGAAGATCTGGCTGCCGATGTGGCTGTGCAGGCCCACCAGCGACAGCGCGTCGGACTTCAGCACCCGGCGCACCGCCTCGGCCGCGTCGGGCAGCGCGAAGCCGAACTTCTGGTCCTCGTGCGCCGTGGCCATGAACTCGTGGGTGTGGGCCTCGACCCCGACCGTCAGCCGTACCATCACCTCCGCGACCACGCCGCGCTCCCGCGCGATCGCGTCCAGTCGGGCGATCTCGGGGAACGAGTCGAGCACCACCCGACCGACGCCCGCGTCCACGGCGGCGGCCAGCTCGGCGCTCGACTTGTTGTTGCCGTGCAACGTGATGCGCGCGGCCGGGAACCCCGCCCGCAGCGCGATCGCCAGCTCACCGCCACTGCAGACGTCCAGCGCGAGGCCCTCCTCGGCGACCCAGCGCGCCACCTCGGTGCAGAGGAACGCCTTCGCCGCGTAGTGCACCGAGGACGCCCCGAACGCGGCGGCGAACGCGTGCGCACGGGAGCGGAAGTCGGCCTCGTCCATCACGAACAGCGGTGTGCCGTAGGCCTCGGCGAGGTCGCGCACGTCGACGCCCGCGATCTCCAGTGCCCCCGCCGCTCCCCGCGCGGCGTGTCGCGGCCAGACGGCGGGGGCGAGCGCGTCGAGATCGGCGGCGGTGGCGGGCCGCGGACCGGCCGTCTCGGGCGGGGCGAGGAACCCCGCGTGGAGGGGGCCTGCCGGATGCGCCCTCATGTCGCCGCCTCCGCGGGAAGGAGCACGTCGGCGGTCACATCCGCTCCGGCGCGCTGACGCCCAGCATCCCCAGCCCGTTGGCCAGCACCTGCCGGGCCGCGTCGCACAGCGCCAGCCGCGCCCGGTGCAGCTCGGTGGTCTCCTCGTCGCCCATCGGCAGCACGCGGCAGGCGTCGTAGAACTTGTGGTACGCGCTGGCCAGGGCCTCGAGGTAACGCGCGACCCGGTGCGGCTCGCGCAGCTCGGCCGCCGACGCGACGACCGTGGGGAACTCCCCCAACGTCCGGATCAGATCGCCCTCGCGCGGGTGCTCCAGCAGCCCGAACTCCGTGCCGGGCGTGACGCCGAGGTCGGCCGCGTTGCGCCCGAGCGACGCGAGCCGGGCGTGCGCGTACTGGACGTAGAAGACCGGGTTGTCGTTGCTGCGCCGCCGGAGCAGGTCGACGTCGACGTCGAGTGTGGAGTCCACCGAGGAGCGGATCAGCGAGTAGCGGGCGGCGTCGACGCCCACGGCGTCGACCAGGTCCTCCATCGTGACGACCGTGCCCGCGCGCTTGCTCATCCGCACCGGCTTGCCGTCCTGGAGGAGGTTGACCATCTGCCCGATCAGCACCTCGACCACGGCCGGGTCGTCACCAAGCGCCGCCGCGGCCGCCTTCAGCCGTCCGATGTAGCCGTGGTGGTCGGCGCCGAGCATGTAGATGCACAGGTCGAAGCCGCGGGCGCGCTTGTCGAGGAAGTACGCGATGTCGCCCGCGATGTAGGCGGGCTTGCCGTCGGACTTGATGACCGGCCGGTCCTTGTCGTCGCCGTACGCGCTGGAGCCGAGCCACCAGGCGCCGTCGGAGAAGTAGAGCTTGCCGGTGGCCTTGAGCCGCTCGACGGCCGCGTCGACCGCGCCGGACTCGTGCAGCGACTGCTCGTGGAACCACACGTCGAAGTCGGTGCCGAACGCGTGCAGCGCCGCCTTGATCTCGTCGAACATCAGCCCGACGCCCAACCGACGGAAGATCTCATCGCGGTTCGGGGAGGCCAGAGCGTCCGGCTCGGCGGCGACCACGCGCGCGGCGATCTCGCCGATGTACGCGCCGCCGTAGCCGTCCTCGGGCACCGGCTCGCCGCGCGCCGCGGCCACGAGCGACCGGACGAAGCGGTCGATCTGGCCGCCCGCGTCGTTGAAGTAGTACTCGCGGACGACCTTCGCGCCCCGCGCGGTGAGCACGCGCCCGAGCGCGTCGCCGACCGCGGCCCAACGGGTGCCGCCCAGGTGCAGCGGACCCGTCGGGTTGGCGGAGACGAACTCCAGGTTGACGCACCGGCCCGCGTACTCGTCACCGTGTCCGTAGGACGCGCCGACGGCGAGGACGTCGGACAGGATGCCGCCCTGCGCGTCGGCCTGCAGCCGCAGGTTGATGAACCCCGGGCCCGCGATCTCGGCGCTCGCGATGCCGTTCTTCGTGGCCAGCTCGGCGACGAGCCAGCCTGCGAGATCGCGCGGCGGGACGCCCGCCTTCTTCGCGGTGCGCAGCGCGACGTTCGTCGCGTAGTCGCCGTGCTCGGGGTTGCGCGGCCGCTCGACACCGACGTCGTCGGGGAGCGCCCCGGCGTCCAGGCCTCGTCGCGCCAGCACGTCGGAGGCGGCGGCACGGACCAGGTCGGCGAGCAGGGCAGGGGTCACCGGACGAGTCTAGTGCGGCGCCCACAGCCGTTTGCCGGGTCCTCAACGCGGCAACGTCCGCGGCCATCCGCAATAGGAGGTGCTGCTGACTGGATTCTCAGGAGCCGTACATACACTGCGTGCATGGCCAGTGGCAAGAACAGCAGGGCGGTGCGCGGCGCGCGCGCCGCCGTCGTCACGAAGCGGTCGACGCCGTGGGGCATGATCGCGGCGATCCTCGTGGTGGTGCTGTTCGCGGGCGGGATCTTCGGCTATTACGTCGTGCAGAACAACACGAAGCAGGAGAAGGCGGCCGCGCTGGCCCAGTGGACGCCGTCGGAGACCAACAAGGACCCGTCACTGAAGATCCCCGGCATTGCCACGCAGCAGTACGCGGGCGCGAACCACGTGCAAGCGAACCAGGTGGTGGCCTACACCCATAGTCCGCCGTTCGGCGGCACGCACGATGGCTACTGGGCGGCGTGCAACGGCGTCGTCTACACCACCCCGGTCCGCAACGAGAACATGGTGCACGCGCTGGAGCACGGTTCGGTGTGGATCGCGTACAACCCGGACAAGATCAGCGGTGCCGCGGTGCAGGCGCTCGCTGCCAAGATCAACGGGCAGCCGTACAGCCTGATGTCCCCCTACCCGGGTCTCGACCAGCCGATCTCGCTGCAGTCGTGGGGCCACCAGCTGAAGCTGTCGGACCCGAACGACCCGCGGATCGACGAGTTCATCCAGTCGCTGCGCACCAACCAGTACCAGTACCCCGAGCCCGGTGCTCGCTGCGACGCGCTCGGGCCGGGCTTGTTCGACCAGGACAACCCGCCGCCCTACAAGCCTGCGCCGCCGGTCAGCGCCGTCAACAACACCACGGTGATGCCCGAGGTGATCGCCGGGGCGCAGGGCGTGGCCCCGGACCCGACCAAGTGACCGACTTGCACACCGTGCCACCCGTGGACGCGCCTCCTGATGTCGACGTGCGGGAGCCGCGCTGGGTGCGGCCGTTCGTCATCGTGGCGGCAGCGCTCGTGCTGCTGCTCGTCGGCGCCACCGGCGGCCTGCTCGTCGGCCGATCCGGCGTGCCGGAGGTGCCCGCGGCCGACTCCGTGGACGTCGGGTTCCTGCAGGACATGAGCGTGCACCACGGGCAGGCGGTCGAGATGGCCTCCTGGGAGCGCGACCACACGACCGATCCGGAGTTGCGTCAGCTGGCCTTCGACATCGAAGGCACCCAGACCGGCCAGATCGGCCGGATGCAGGGGTGGCTGGAGCTGTGGGGCGCCTCGGCGCAGCCCGTCGGCAGGCCTTACATGACGTGGATGGCGGGCTCGCCGACCGGTGCGCACGATCACGCCGTCAGCTCGTCCGGCGTCGCCACGATGCCCGGGATGGCGAGCGCGGATGACCTGAAGCGGCTGCGCGCCTCCACCGGCAAGGAGCTGGACGTGCTGTTCCTGCAGCTGATGCTGCGCCACCACGAGGGCGGCACCTCGATGTTGAGCTACGCGGCGCAGAACGCGTCCCAGGAGCCGGTGCGCAACCTCGCCGCGCAAATGCTGAGCGCGCAGACCGCCGAGGCGGGCTACATCACGCAGCTGCTGACGGCGCGCGGCGGCGCCCCCCTGCCATTATGATCTGATGTGGACGGTCCCGTCCGCGTTGAGCGTCCAGCCGGGGTTGTGGGCGACCTCCCAGACGTAGCCGTCGGGGTCGGCGAAGGCGCCTGAGGTGCCGCCCCAATCCATGACGGTCGCCGGACGGCGGATCGTCCCTCCCGCCCGTTCGGCCTCCGCCAGCACGGCGTCGACCTCGGCGGGCGAGCGTACGTTGTGCGCGAGCTCGAGGCCGGGCGCGCCGTGCCCGCCGAGCGCGGTCCAGAGGCCGAACACCATGCCGCCCGCTTGGAAGAAGCAGACCTCGTCGTCGGGCTGCTCCGCCCCGGCCCAGCCGAGCGCCTCGTAGAACGCCTTGGCCCGCGCCAGGTCGTGGACGCCGAGGGTCACCAAGCTGATCCGCTGCTCCACCGCTCCTCCTTCGTCGGATCTCAGAGCCGCTGTCCGCGCTCGTCGTCGAGCCGTGTGATGAGCGAGAGCACAACAGCGGCGCCGTCGTCGGCACGGATACGTCGAGCGAGTTCGGTGGCGCGGTCGCGATAGTCCGATCGGTCGAGGCAGGACCGTAGTGCGTCGGTCAGGGTGTCGGCGGTCAGCTCCTGCAGTGGCAGTGGGCGCGGCGCGACGCCGAGGCGGTGCAGCCTGTCCGCCCAGAAGGGCTGGTCGACCAGGACGGGCACCGGGACCGCCGGTACTCCTGCGCGCAGCCCGGCCCCGGTGGTGCCCGCTCCGGCGTGGTGGACCACGGCCGCCGTGCGGGGGAACAACCAGTCGTGTGACAGGTCGCCGACGAGCAGGATGTCGTCGCCTGCGGGTCCGAGTTCGGCCCAGCCGGACTGGACGACGGCGCGCACGCCTGCCCGTTTGACGGCGGTGGCGACGACATCGTGGAGGCGCTCGTGGTTCGGCGTCATGCTGCCGAACCCGACGAACACCGGAGGTGGTCCGGCCCGGAGGAAGTCGACCAGCTGATCCGGGGGCTGCGAGCCCCGCGGTGTGGCAGGCCACCAGTACCCGGTCACATGGACCGAAGCGGGCCAGTCGGCGGGTCGGGGGACCACTGCCGGGCTGAAGCCGTGGCAGATCGGCCAGTCATCCGGTGGGCTCGACGCCTCCGCGGTGGCGGCGGGGAGATCGAGTTGGGCGCGCAGGCGCCGCAGAACGTCGGCGTAGAGGGATCCCGTCCGGGCGAGCACCTCCCGGCCTGCGGCGAGGTTGTCGGCGGGCGCGGGCTGCCCGGTGACGGGCCAGCCGGGTGGCGGGAACTCCCGGGTGGGGACCCCCGGCGCGAGGTAGACGCCGACGCTCGGGATGCCGAAGCCTTCGGCGACCAGCCTGCCCAGCGGGGCCGGGCCGAAAGCGGTGAGCAGAACGTCGGTGCCTGCGGCCACGGCGGCCATCACTCCGTCGCCCAGCTCGTCGAGGAACGCGGCGAAGACCGCTCGCGCGGCCTCCGAGGAGGGGGCGGCCGTGCGCGCGCGGACGAGCTCGAGCGGATCGCCGGGAAGGGCCCGATACTCCAGCCCGCACTCGCGCACGAGACCGGCGAACCGGTCGTGTGCGGCCAGCGCCACCCGGTGGCCTGCCTGCTGCAGCCGCTGACCCAGACCGGTGAACGGCGCGACATCACCTCGCGAACCCGCTGTCACGATCAGAATGCGCATCAAGTCTCCGGTCGTACCGCGGCCCTTCCCAGCCGCTGGCCCATGCACCGATCCTGGCGGTACGGCTCAACGTGCGCCGTGTGGCCGCCGGTCACACCGGACCGCGGCCCCGTGACTGCGCCCGGTGGGAAGCGACGTCAGCCTTGGTCCAGGCGCCAGACCCTGGCACGTCGCCGGTCTCATCGGTCCTACACCCGACGGCACCGAAGAATCGGCCCTTCCCCGAACGTCTGGCGCCGGCCTTGTGGCCCCACGCCTCCGCCCCAACGCTGGAGCCGACATCACGACTGCGGTGCGACCGTCGCGCCGCCACCGCGCCTACGGGCGGCGGCGGCCTCCCCCCGCCCTCGTGCCTGCCGAGGTGCGCTAGGGTTTCGGGCGTTGCCCCCGTAGCTCAGGGGATAGAGCACCGCCCTCCGGAGGCGGGAGCGCAGGTTCGAATCCTGCCGGGGGCACCACGGTTGACCTGCGATTATTACGGTCAGCGACGGTCGTGTTTGCGTGCTATGACCGCGATGCCCGTCTTCGTGGAATGTTTCGTGGAACGAACTCATTCCACGCGGCATTCCACGACGGGCGTTACACCAGAGCCCGGACGCCCACCAGCTCCGTCGAGCCCGGCATCTCCGCAGCTCAGAAGGTCTGTATTGGCTATCGTGACAGATGCCGGACGGAGTATTCGGGGCGATGTGGCCCGCCCGAATGGGGCGGTGCTCCGTGTGCTCTCTGAGGGACTGCGGTGATGCCGCACTTTCATCGTGTCACGCTCCGTACGCACCTGACGAGGCCTGAGCAGTGGAGCAGCTACGACGCTGGCCGCCGCCGTCTGGGACGTCGACAGTCCGGAGCCCCCGCGGGCCGGTACCGGCGCCCAGCGTCTACGGTCACAGCGATGTCCCCCGTCTCGCGTGGTAGGCGTGTGAAGAAGACGTCCACCAACTCCCGGGGTCGAGCCCGGGCCGCCGTCCTGGATAGACCCCCCTCGGCCCTGTCGACGTTGAGGGCGCGGCTGGACTCACCCTCGGCGCGGGGTCAGTGGTTCGATCCGGCCATCGCCGCGGTCCTCGGCCAGGCGCACGTCGTGCTGGAGGCGCAGCACCCGCGAGCTCTGGAGCGGCTGACCTCGCAGTTGATCGGTGCTCAGCTGCATCAGGTGTTGGTGGCGAAGAAGGCAGGCCTGTGGTTCGACCGCTGGTTCGCCGAGCTGGTTGCCGCCACTGAGTCCCGGGTGCGCGAGCAGGCCGATTGTGGCGCATGGGAGGCACCGTTTCGTCTGCTGCACGGCCTGGCCGCGATCGGAGCACCCGATGCGGCGCAGCGAGCGCTCGGGGCCGCCAACCGACTGCGCAAGCTCATCGGCCGGGTGTCCGGGCAGGATCCCGGGCCACGCTGGCCCCTTGACGTGCGACGGCTGAGGGCCGATGGCGATGTGGTCCGGATGCGCGACGTATGGGGCACCCGCTACGCCGTGATCGCCGGGTTCTCCTACGGCGGCCGCGACCGGTCGGTCTTCCTGTTCGACGTCGACACCGACTTCTACAACGTTGTGGTCGGTGCAGGCGACTTCGATGACGCCGAGCAGGCGGTCGCAGCGTGGCGGCAGAGAGTCGGTGACGCGGCGACGGGCGCCCGTGTGCAGTCCGTCGATCACGTGGGCCAGCTGGACTGCCTCGTCCACTTGGACATGGACGAGTCCGCGCTGCCCGCGATCCCCGACCGCTCGGTCACCGACAACTGGTTCGGCGCGCAACGACGGCTGGCCGAGCTGCGAACGGCCCTGCGCCGGTCCGGGACTGCCCCGATCGTGGCCGCCTCCCTGTACAATGTGGACACTGAGCCTGCGGTCGACGAGTTCTCACAGTGGTATCGCGGGCGACACGGCGCCGAGCCCAACCGCGACGCCGTGGAAGCCCTGGCCGACGAGTGGATGTCCGGGGTGATCCCCGAAACGCGGTACTCGGTCTCCCCGGCGCGCTTACACCACCAGTGCGAGCTGATCGACGACTGGATCGACAACGACCTGACGCGCACCGCGATCGCCCTGCTCCCGGACTGGGTGAACTGGCTCGCCGAACGCGCGGAGTACACCGAGCTGTGGCGCACGCAACTGGCCGACGCATTGACCACGGAAGTCGCCCGCTGGGATTGAACGGCGGGGTCGCCGTACATGCTGGCCTCCGCCGCCCGCCGCGGACCTTCCCGACGCGTGCGTGTCGAATGCAATTACGGCGCCGCAGTGGGCGGCGGCTCCAGGGCGTCGGGTTCTACGAGCAGGCCTTGCCGTTCGTAACGCTTGCGGGTGCGGCTGAAGCGGACCACGACTGCGGTCAGCCCGCTCGCTCGATGCGCCTGCCGGGTGCGTTTGGCGTCACCCGCTGGAAGGAAGACGAGGTGGTCGAGCTGGGCGCAGCGCATGCAGTGCGGCTCGTTGTCCTGCATGAGGAGCAGGTCGTTACCGGTCGTGGAGCAGGCAGCGCACGCCCACTCGTTCAATGGCGCGACGACAACCAGATCCGGCGGCTGGTTCATGACAGCACGCAACCGCTCGGTCTTCGCGGCGGAAAGATCGCGGGACACCCAATGCGTGCGGTAGGCCCGTTCAATCTCCGGCTTACCGCTGATGCTGAACCGCAGCCTGCGGCGATCACGGGTCCGTGCCACGTACACGGTCTCGCTCGGTGTCAGCCCCCGCCGGGTCGCCCACGTGCGCAATGTGCGCATCGCAGTCGACTGCTTGCCCAGGCCAGCCTGGACCATCCGCTCCAGGCACTCGACCCGACCCTGCCGCCACAGGTTCAGGTGTGGCGGCGCCAACCAGCCGAGGCGCAACAGCACGTCGATGGCGCTGACGTAGCCCTGCTCGGCGAGCGTTGCCTCGGCGGCTCGCGTGACGCGCTCTTCGAGACGGGAGTCCGCCATCGACTGTCCTCTCACGCGGGCTTCCCCCACCCGCCGCCGCCCGGAGTCTCGATGCGCACGCGGTCACCGCGTTGCAGGTTCCACGTGCCCTTGCTGGGCAACGTTTCCTCGGTACGGTCGGCGCGGATGCGTATGTTGCGCCCGACCGCACCATCCCGGCCGCCATGGATTCCCCACGGGGCGTGCTGACGACGTTCGGACTGGATGGTGAGCACACAGTCGGCGAGCACCTCGACCTCCCGAATCAGCCCTTCACCGCCGGGATGCCGACCGGCCCCGCCTGAACCGTGACGCAGCTCATAGCGCCATACACGCAGCGGGTAGTCGAGCTCCATCGCTTCCGCGGGTGTGTTCTGGGTGTTCGTCATGCCGGTGTGCACTCCGGACATGCCGGGCCGATGTGGTGTGCCACCTTCTCCGCCGCCGAGGGTCTCGTAGTAGCTGAACGATGCATCCCCACCGGCGCCCAGTAGCAGGTTGTTCATGGTGCCCTGACTGGCGGCAGGCACCCGTTCCGGGAGGGCCTTGGCGAATGCGCCGAGCAGCACGTCGACGATCCGCTGGCTGGTCTCGACATTGCCTGCGGCGGTCGGCGCGGGAAAGGTGGCGTGCACCACCGACCCTTCCGGAGCCCGCACGTGCAGGGACCGGTAGCAGCCCGCGTTCGGCGGGGCGTCGGGGTCGGTGAGCATGCGAAAGACGAACATCGACGACGACAGCGTCACCGCGAACACCGCATTGCAGTTCACCGGGACCTGCGGGTCGCTGCCGTCGAAGTCGATATTCACCTCCTCGCCGGAGACGGTGACGGTGGCGCAGATGCGCACTCCGTCGCCGATCTCCAGCACGTCGGAATGCGAGTAGCGGCCGTCCGGGATTTCGGCTACCGCCGCCCGCACACGGCGGTCGGAGTAGTCGCAGACCGCGGCCATCGACTCGTGCAGCCGTTCGACGCCCGCCCGCTCGGCCAGCTCCCGAAGACGTACGGCGCCGACGTGGTTGGCCGCGAACTGGGCCCGCAGGTCTCCGCGGCGCTCCCCCGGCGTTCGCGAGTTCGCGGCGATCAGCCGTACGACGTCCTCGCGCTCCCCGTCCGCGTCGGCAATACGGATCGGTGGGATCCGGACGCCCTCCATCGCGATCTCGGTCGCGCTGGCAGGCATCGAGCCGGGAGCTGCGCCGCCGACGTCGGCGTGGTGCGCCCGGTTGGCAACGTAGCCGAGCAGCCGACCGTCGGCGTCACCGACGGCGGCGACGATGGTGAGATCGGGGAGGTGGGTGCCGCCCATGTACGGGTCGTTGACGCAGACCTGCATCCCGGGGGCGATCTGGCCGAAGGTGTCGAGGACAGCGCGGACGCTGGCCGGCATCGAGCCGAGGTGCACCGGTATGTGCTCGGCCTGGGCGACCATCTCGCCGTCCGGGTCGAAGACCGCCGCGGAGCAGTCCGCGCGTTCCTTGATGTTCGGCGAGTAGGCGGCGCGGCGCAGCGCCACCCCCATCTCCTCCGCAACGCCTGCGATGGCGTGCCGGAAGACCTCCAGCTCAACGGCAGATAGGCTCACGACAGATGCACCACCAGGTTGTGCGCGTCGTCCACGACGGCCCGCTCGTCGGGCGCCAGCAGTGTGGTGGTGTCGGGTTGCTCGATCAGCGCGGGCCCCCGCACCTCGTCGCCGGGCCGCAGTGCCGCCCGGGACACCACCCTTGCCTCGACCGCCTCACCGGCCACCCCGATCAGCCGGGAGCGCTCCTCGGCCGCTTCCCCCTGGTCCCAATCCCCCGGTGGTGCGGCGAGGATCGGCGTCCCGGTGGCCACCACGCGCAGCGTGACCACGTCCACCCGCTCGTCGCGCATGGCGTAGCCGTAGGCCTGCTCGTGCGCCGCATGCAGCAACTCGGCGACGTCCACGCCGCCAGCTTCCACGGTGATCCGCAGTTCGTGCGATTGTCCCGCGTAGCGCGCATCCGCTACCCGGGCGACGCTCACCTCGCCGGTCACGCCCTGCTGGGCCAGTTCCGCGCGGGCGTCCTCGGTCAGCTCCTCCCAGACCTGCGACAGGTCCGTGCAGGCATCCGCGAGCACGGTCCGGGATGCCTCGAACCGGGGCGGCGCGAGGAGCAGGCCGAGCGCGCTGAGCACGCCCGGTGCAGGCGGTACGACGACCGCGGTGCAGCCCAACTCCCGGGCCAGCGCCGTGGCGTGCAGCGGACCGGCGCCGCCATAGGCGACCAGCGCCAGGCGGGACGGATCGACACCCCGTTCGGTGCTCACCCTGCGCAGCGCGCGGGCCATGGTCGCGCGGACGACGGCGAGCACACCATGCGCCCCGCCCGCGGACTCCGGCAACGTTTCCAGCGCTCGGCGGGCGGCGTCCACGTCGAGCCGCAGGCCACCCCCGAGCTCGCGATCCGGATCGAGGTGCCCCAGCGCCGTATGCGCATCGGTGACGGTCGGCTCCTCGCCGCCCTGACCGTAGCAAGCAGGCCCGGGGTCGGCGCCCGCAGAGCGCGGGCCGACCCGCAGCGCCCCGCCCGCGTCGATCCACGCGATCGACCCACCGCCTGCTCCGACCGAATGAATCCCGACCGCGGGCGTGCGAAACGGCAGCCCGGCAATCTGCGACGACGTCGACACCTCCGGCAAACCGCCGCGAATGAGGCACACATCGGTGGAGGTACCGCCCATGTCGAAGGCGATCGCGTCGTCGAACCCGGCGGAGCGGGCCACCGCACCCGCGGCAACCACACCGGCCGCAGGCCCGGACAGCAACGTGTGCACCGGCGCCGCGGCCGCGCGGACGATCCCAGCGGTACCACCGCTTGAAGTCATCACGGTGATCGTCGGGTCGGGCAACCGCTCGCTGAGATTGGACAGGTAGCGGCGCATCACCGGCTCCACCGCGGCGTTGAGCACACACGTGGAAGCCCTCTCGAACTCGCGAAACTCAGCGAGCAGGGCGCTTGACCGCGTGACCGGCACCGCAGCCGCTCCAACGCCTCGCACAACCTGCGTTCGTGCTGCGAGCCTGCGTAGGCGAACAGCAGGCTCACCGCGACCGACTCCGGCTCCAGCGCGCCGACCTGCTCGACGACCCGCTCGATCTCAGCGTCGGTGAGCTCAACGACCGATTTGCCGTCAGGCCCCATCCGCTCAATCACGGTGACCACCCGGTCGCGGGGCACCAGGGGCTCCGGCCGGGTCACCGAAAGATCGTAGAGAGCAGGACGGTCCTGCCTGCCGATCTCCAGCACGTCGGCGAACCCGTCGGTCGTGACGAAAACAGTGCGAGCGATGCGGCGCTCCAGCACCGCGTTCGTCGCCGTCGTGGTGCCATGGGGCACGAGCACCAGCGCGTCTCCGGACCAGCCCTCGCGCACGCCCCGCTCGACGCCCTCGGCCTGGTTGCCCGGCGTCGTCGGTACCTTCACCGCCCGCGGCCTGTGGCCCTCGGCATGCACCACGACATCGGTGAAGGTGCCACCCACATCGACGCCCGCGCTGACCGTCACCAGTACAGCGTCCCGCATCCGAGCTGCGCGAACACCGCCGGTTGGGCGGGTTCAGCGAGCCACTTACCAAAGCGCCCGTTGGTTGAAGCAGCTTGTGCTTCCCTCGGCGGACCGCCTCCGAAAGTTGCAGCCCAGCGCAGGCGCAGGCTCGCAGGCATCGTCCTCGCTACAGCGCATCGCCGTCATCCCAGGCGAGATCCAGGCCCACACCCAACCCCAGCAGGAGGGCTGGGATCGGCAGAGTACGCACGTCCATTCCGCCGATGGCCGACCTACCTTCTACGCCGCCTCATCGTGGGTCTCGATACGGTGCGGCCATGGGCTCCGAGGCCGCCGTGTCATCCGAGGTGAGGCAGACTGAGCCAGAGGCGCTCGCCAATCTGACTGCCGTCCTGCAGCTGTGTGCCACCGGAAAGCTGCGGTGCAGCGAGAAGACGCACCGCCCGTCGGCGGCCACCGTGCGCGCGATCGCCGACGTGCTCGTCAATGGAGACTTCTACCCCGACGAACCCATCGCATCCTTCGCCTGGCCGTTGCTGCTGCAGGCAGGCGCGCTCGCGCGGCTGGACGGCTCCCGGCTCGTCCTGACCCCGAAGGGTCGGAAGGCTCTCGGCCAGCCCGCACACGAGGTGATCCGTGGACTTTGGGAACGCTGGCCCCGGCACGCCCCGCTCGACGAGCTCAGCCGTGTCGAGCAGATCAAGGGCCAGCGGTCGGCCGCCGCTCTCAGCGCGGCCGGGCCGCGACGCCACGCCGTTGCGGCCGCGCTCGCCCTTTGCCCCCGCGACGCATGGATCGGGGTCGACGAGTTGTTCGCCACGATGCGCAGCGCAGGGGCAAACCCGACGATCGCCCGTTCGGAACGCGGGCTCTGGAAACTGTATCTCGGCGATCCGGAATACGGCAGCCTCGGCTACGACGGCTATCACGACTGGCCCATTCTCGAAGGCCGCTACACCCTCGCCATTCTTTTCGAATACGCCGCCACGCTCGGTTTGCTCGATGTCGACTATGTCGCGCCCGCCCATGCCCGCGACGACTTCCGGCACATGTGGGGCACGGACTGGATCGACGCGCTGAGCCGCTACGACGGGCTCCTGGCCGTACGACGAACAGCCCTTGGCTCCTACGCCGCCGGTCTGACCACCACCTATGTGCCCGCACCGCCCGCCGCCGCGCGCCGCACCCTCCAGGTGCTCGCCAACTTCGACATCGTCGCCACCGATACGACGCAGGCAGACCGGATCGTGCTCAACGCATTCGCCACACGCACCTCCGATCAGGTGTGGACACTGACGACCGTGAGCCTCATGACGGCAGTCGACGCAGGCCGCTCCCCCAGCGAGCTCGCCGCATTCCTGGACGAGCGCGCCGTACATGGCATCCCAACGACGGTCCGCGGTCTGCTCGCCGACGTCGAGGGCCGCGCTGGACAGGTCCGCGACCTGGGCTTGCTCCGCGTCATCGAATGCGCCGACCCGACCGTGGCCACCCTGCTCTCCCGAGACCGCACCATGCGCGGCCTCTGCAGCCGCATCGGCGACCGGCACCTGATACTCGACCCGGCGACCGAACCGAAGGCACGCGCCGCGCTGCGGAAGCTCGGCTACCCCGTCGGCCCGACGACACAATGACAGCGCCTTATCGGCCAGACGGATCCGCGCTCTATCGCCAAGCGCAACCAGCGACATGGACACCGAGCAGACACCGCCCGGCGCCGACCGGTGAGACCATGGACACTCGACGACCGGAGGTGAACCGGTGACCACGAATCCGAAGCACGACGACGAGTGGCCCACGGACGACTCCGTACCCACCGAGGAACTTGCCCGTCGCCAGGGAGTCAAGCCCATCACCTCGATTGACGAGCTGGCCCAGCCGGACCTGTGGGAGTCCGACGAGGAGTACGAGGCCTTTCTCGCTGATCTTTTACGCCTCCCGCCGCGCCGGACTCGCGTGAGCTACGTCGTCGTCGACACCGACGTCGCCTCAGCGATCCTCAAAATCAACTCCCAACAGCCTCGCGCCTCGGCTCGCCGGGCAGCAGCTCGAAATCACCTTCGTCACGTCGGCGAGCTGACCCAATGGACTACCTGCACCGCTGGGGATTGCAGCGCCGGGCCGGTCTGCGGGCCTCTCCGCCAGCGTGGTCGTTCTGCCCTCCTGCTTCCAGGTCGTCACTGTGTGGTGCGAGATCCAGGCACACGCCCGGCTCCGCGGCCGGCCGCGGCCGATCAACGACTCCTGGGTCGCCGCCTGCTGTCTGGCCGCGAGCTGCCCCTCGCCACCTTCAACATCAAGGACTATGCCGACTTCGCCGAGCACGAAGGCCTCGAGCTGGTCCGTTGAACGATCTTCGTCGTGGAACGTCTCGTGGAACGAACTGCAGCACGTGGGAGGTCACCAGGGACACGACCGACGACCTGAAGGCCCTGGTAGGGCACCTGTGGCCGCTGTGGATCTCGCGGTTGACCGGACTCCGGAGGCGGGAGCGCAGGTTCGAATCCTGCCGGGGGCACAGCTCGCTGGATGCGCCACGAAGTGGCGGTACTCCGCCGCACCAACCCCAGGCCGCGTCTGGAGTGGGCGGACCGAGCCGTGTTCGCCGCGCTCGTCCGGCAACCGCCGAGAGCGCTGCGCTGCCATCGCCTGGTCACCCCAAACACCATCCTGCGCCGGCACCACCAGCTGGTGGCCAACCGATTGACCTACCCCAACCGACCCGGTCACCCCCCGATCAACGATGTGCTCGCCGCGCTGGTCGTGCGGATGGCGACGAAGAACGCGAACTGGGGATACCGCAGAGTGCAATGCGAACTACTCAAACTCGGCCATGCGTCGGCGCCTCCACGATCCGCCGGATCCTCAAGCGCCACCGGATCCCACCGGGGCCGGTGCGGCACACCGGCACCCGTTTGACCGTAGTCGCCCACGCTCCGACCGCCTCCCATGACACGGGCACCCCTCGCCCCGAGCGCCCTGGTGCCCGATAACAGCTGCTCCTGGCGACGGGCTCGTTCAGCGCGGAGCCCGATCGAGCAACTGCCGCAGCGCGGCGGTGACAACGGTGGCCGGCCCGATGCACCACTTGTCACGACACGGTTCAGTAGGATCCGGGCCGGGTCGGGCCCGGCGCAGGTAGGAGCGAGCATGGCCGCAGGGGCGGTGTTCGGCCACTACCGGCTGCTCACGCTGCTCGGTCGGGGCGGCATGGGCGAGGTCTGGCGCGCCCACGACACCCGCAAGGATCGGCAGATCGCCCTGAAGGTTTTGGGTGCGTGGCTGGGCGCCGAACCGGACTATGCCCGCCGATTCCGCCGCGAGGCCGCACTGGCCGCCCGGCTGAACTCTCCCAACATCATCGCCATTCACGACTATGGCGAGATCGAGGGCCGACTGTTTATCGAGATGCCGCTGATCGAGGGCGTCGACATGGACGCGCTGCTGGCCCGCGAAGGCCCTCTACCGCCCGCGCGGGCCGTGGGGATCATCGAGCAGGTCGCTGATGCGTTGGACATCGCCCACGAGGCGGGGCTGGTGCACCGCGACGTGAAACCCTCGAACGTGCTCGTGGCCACGCGCCGTGGCCGGGACTTCGCCTACCTGATCGACTTCGGCATCGCCCGCTCGCTGGACAGCACCTCGCTCTCCCACACCGGTGCCGTTGTCGGCACCCTCGCCTACATGGCCCCGGAACGGTTCGAACGCGAGGGCGATCATCGTGGCGACGTCTACGCCCTGGCCTGCGTCCTGCACACCGCACTCACCGGCCGGCCACCGTTCACCGCGCCCACCGGCGCGTTCCCGCTCGGCTTCTATCTCGACGCGCATCGCTCCCAATCCCCACCCCGCCCGTCCCGCCTGGTCCCCGAGGTCCCTGCCGGATTCGACACGACCATCGCCCGCGGGATGGCCAAACAACCCGCCGACCGCTACCGCACCGCAGGCGAGCTCGCCACCGCCGCACACGCCGCGCTGACCAGCCCACCAACCCCCACCAGGCCCGCACGCCCTCTCGGCTCCCACGGCAGCGGACCGACCGACGCCGGGCCAACCCCGACTGGACGCGCCACCGCAACCACCGCCGCCGGCCCCGGCACCTCGCCGCCGGACGTCCCGATGGCCGGCGAGCCGACCGGACGCGACCAGAAGTCTTCCGCCCCGACGACCGTCGTCGCGTCGGTCACAACACCGCCTCCCCCTCCCCGGCCAGGTTCCGCAGTGCGGGCCGCCGCCCCATCAGCCGCGCCACCTGCCCGCCCCGCCTCGGTTGGCCGCGATCGCGGAAGATCCTGCTCGGCGTCGGCGTCTCGCTGGCGCTACTCGCCGCCCTGGTCACGCTCCTCACCGCCCAGGGAACGATCTTCAACACGGGTATCACCGAGCAAGCACTGACCGGCCATACCGGCACCGTGTACGCAGTGGCGACCGCGCAGCTCGACGGCCGCCCGGTCGTGGTCTCCGGCAGCGATGACCGCACGATACGGGTATGGGACCTGGCCACCGGACAACCGATCGGGACCCCGTTCACCGGCCACACCGGCACTGTGGACGCGGTGGCGACCACGCAACTGAACGGCCGTCCGGTTGTGGTCTCCGGCAGCGCCGACGGCACGGTACGGGTGTGGGACCTGGCCACCGGAAAACCGATCGGCGCCCCGTTCACCGGCCACACCGGTTGGGTGTACGCGGTGGCGACCACAGAATTGAACGGGCGAACGGTGGTGATCTCCGGCGACTACGTGTCTGTGCGGGTGTGGGACCTGGCCACCGGACAACCGATCGGCACCCCGTTCACCGCTCCCACCGCCACCACCGTGTACGCGGTGGCGACCACACAACTGAACGGCCGCCCCGTGGGGATCTCCGGCGGCGCCGACAACACGGTGCGAGCGTGGGACCTGGCCACCGGCCAACCCGTCGCAGCACCGTTCACCGGCCACACCGACGCCGTGCACACGGTAACGACGACACAGCTAAACGGACGCCCCACGGTGATCTCCGGCAGCAGCGACCAGACGGTCCGAGTGTGGGACCCGGTAGCCCGCGCCCCCTGATCGAACCAGCGGGAGCGCTGCCGACAACCGTTCATCCCGTCCTTTGCCAAGCTCCGGCATATCCGATGCGCCGCCCAGGAACGCCTTCGCATGTGCCACTCGGCAATAGCGCAAAACGATCGGCTGCAGCCTCGTCAGGAGCCGATCCCGGGCGCCCGGCAGGCCGCGTACAGCCGACCTGGCCAGTACCTCCAGGGAGGGCGCGACATTCTCATGCGCAGGCGACCGACCGATTCCCTTATCCGGAAGGGGCGCCTGGTCAACCGCGAGGTTTGACTCCCGAACGAGCAAGGTCAACAGCACGCGGCCGGAGCGGGCACGAACGGCATCCTTCCTGGCGGACGGGTCCGCCTCAGGAGGGGTGTCCGGTGCCAGGGGTCAAGCTCACAAGCTCATTCGTTGCCCGGATCCCGCGGCTCGCCATAGGATTTCTCGGCGCGTGGAGAGGCCGGGATGCACACGCACATCGCGAACTACATCGTGACGGACGTTCTCTACCGCTCGCCCAGAACCACGGTGTACTCGGGGAACCGGCAGGGCGACCCGCGTCCGGTGGTCATCAAGACGCTCACCGACGCGTACCCGAGTCCGAGGGACCTCGCCCGCCTCCGGCTGGAGTTCCGCGTGGCGCGTCGGGTGAAAGGCCCGGGCGTCATCGACATCCTGGGCCTCGAATCCTGGGGCAACGGCCTCGCCCTCATCGAGGAGCAGTTCGTGGGTGTGCCGCTCGCCCCGGCGCCGGATGCCGCCGGTGACCTCGAGCGCTTCTTCGCGACGGCCATTCCGGTCACGGAGGCGTTGGCCCGCGTGCACGAATTCGTCGTGCACGGGGACGTCAACCCGTCGAACATCCTGTGGGACGCGGCGGGCCGTGCGGTGAAGCTCATCGACTTCGGCGCCGCATCGGAGATCGGCAGTGAGCACCACAGCCTCACCACCGACGGTCTCTCCGACAGCTCACTGCCCTACATGGCGCCCGAGCGCAGCGGCCGCGTCAACCGCGACCTCGACCACCGCACCGACCTCTACTCGCTGGGCACCACGTTCTACGAGCTGCTCACGGGGCGGCGCCCGTTCGAGGCGGACCACCGAGCGGAGTGGATCTACTGCCACGTGACACGGGAACCGACCCCGCCCCACGAGGTGACGCCCGGCCTGCCGATCCTGCTGTCCCTGCTGGTGATGCGGCTCATGGCCAAGAACCCCGAGGACCGCTACCAGAGCGCCCGCGGTGTGCTCACCGACCTGATGACGTGCAGCAGGCGGTGGAGCGAGACCGGCCGGATCGATTCCTTCCCGTTGGGTCATCGCGACAGCGACGGTCGCCTGCGCGCCGTGCGGCGCGTCTGCGGCCGCGAGTCGGAGCTGCAGACCCTCATGACCGCGTTCGAGGCGGCCCGCGCTGGAGCATCGCGCTGCGTGCTGGTGTCCGGTGCGCCGGGCGTCGGGAAGACGGCACTGGTCAACGACATCCGCCGTACCGTGTTTCAGCTGGGTAGCTCGTTCATCGAGGGCAAGTTCGACCAGTTCCAGCGGCACGCCCCCTATGCCGCGGTCGCGGCGGCCATCCGCCAGTTCGTGATGCAGGCGCTGTCCTCGCCGGACGACCAGCTCACCGCGGTGCGCACCGGCCTGCGGGACGCCCTCGCGCCCAACGGCGGCCTGGTCGTCGAGCTCGTCCCCGAGATGGAGCATGTCATCGGGCCGCAGCCACCGATCCCGCCAGTCAACCCCATCGAGGAGCAGAACCGGTTCCACGCGACGATGACGGCCCTCTTCGCCACCATGGCGCGCGCGCAGCGGCCCCTCGTCGTGTTCCTCGACGACCTCCACTGGTCCGACGTGCCGACGCTCGCCCTCGTGGAGGCGCTGCTCGCCGATCCGTCGCTCGGCCACTTCCTGCTCGTCGGCGCCTACCGCTCCGACGAAGTCGGAACGAGGAGCTTGGCCCGGCTGCTCGACTCCGCGGAGGGTCGGGACCGCATGACGCTGGTCGACGTTCGACCCCTCGATCGCGTCGACGTCGACCGGCTCGTCGTCGACGCGCTCGGCGCGTCGGCCGGGCACACGCTCGAGCTCTCGGCGGTGCTGCATGAGAAGGCCTTCGGCAACCCGCTCGCGGTGCAGGAGCTCCTCAGCCTGGCCGCGCGCCGGGGTGCGCTCTGGTTCGACCCGGTCGGGGGCCGCTGGGACTGGGACGTCGAGCGCATCGCGAACGTCGTCGACGGGGACGACGTGGTGGACATCCTGCTCGCCCGACTGCAGCGGCTGTCACCGGTCACCCAGCACTGGATGCAGCTCGCCGCCTGCCTCGGCAACGCCTTCGACCTGAGCACCCTCGCCGTGGTCGGCTCGGCCACCCGGGCTGACACCGCCCACGGCCTCTGGGAGGCGGCGAGCGAGGGGCTCGTGCTGCCCACCGGCGAGGACTACCGCCTGATCGGCGGCAGCGACCTCACCGCCGTCGACGAGGCGGCGTTCGACGTGCGCTACCAGTTCCGCCACGACCGGGTGCAGCAGGCCGCGTACGCGCTGGTTCCTGAGAGCGAGAAAAGGGCGCTGCACCTGCGCATCGGCAGGCACCTGTACACGGCGCTCAGCCCGGCCGAGCGCGACGAGCGGATCATCGAGATCGTCCGGCACCTCGACATCGGCGCGGCCCTCCTCGAGTCCGACGCCGAGCGCATCGCGCTGGCCGAGCTGAACCTCCGAGCCGCCCGCAAGGCGCGGGCGTCCGCGGCGTTCGGGCCCGCGTTCCAGCTGCTCGAGTCCGCGAGCGCCGTGCTGCCTGCCGCGGCGTGGCGCGACGCGTACGAGCTCGCGTACGACATCCGGTACCTCGGCGTCGCGTGCGCCTACATGACCGATCGGGTCGAGTTCGCCGAGGCGTGGGTCGCCGAGCTGCTGGTGCACGCCCGTACGACGCGGGAGAAGGCGGGCGTCTACTCGATGCAGCTGCAGCAGCTCACCGTCCGCAACCGCATGGACGAGGCGGTGACGGCCGGGTTGGCGGGCTTGCGGTTGCTCGGGCTCCGGATGTCGGCGAGCCCGAGCAGGGCCAGCATCCTGCGGGAGCTGGGCATGGCCAGGCGAGCCCAGGGCCGTCGGAAGGTGGCGGAGCTCGCCGACGCCCCGGTGGTCACGGATCCGGACGTGCTCCTGTCGATGCGCATCCTCATCGACTTCATCCCGCCCGCCTACCTGACGGGCAACGACCGCCTGTTCGCGGCGTCCGTGCTGAAGCAGGTGCGGTTGTCGTTGGAGCACGGGGTCTGCGCCGAAGCCGCCGCCGCCTACGCCAGCTACGTCGTGCTCCTCGCCGGGCTGGGCAACCTGCGCGGCGCGAGGGAGTTCGCGCAGCTCGCCCTGCGCCTCACCGACACGTTCAACGCCGTCGACTCCCGTTGTCGGAACATCATCCTCTGCGCCTTGTTCGGCTCGAGCTGGAACCGACCGTGGAGTGAGCTGCGGACGGCTTTCCAGGAGGCCGTGCGCGCGGGGATCGAGTCGGGCGACCTGCTCTTCACCGCCTACGCCGCGGGTTGGGTACACCTCTGGGCGCCGGACCTCGACATCCGGACCGCTTTCGACGAGAGCCGCAAGTACGTCTCGATCATCGAGACCACCGACTACCAGAACGCGCGCGACGCCGCCCACCTCTCCCAACAGCTGTGGGCCAACCTCCTGGGCCAGACGAACTCCCCGATGTCGCTGTCCAACGACGAGTTCGACGAGCGGGAGTGCCGCGAGCGCATGCACCGCGTGCGCAACGTCTCGGGGTTGGGCGTCGATGCGCTTTACCGCATCGTGCTGGCGGCCGTCTACGGCGAGGAGGAGGCCGGGTTCGAGGTCCTGGAGAGTTCCCGGGGCTTCGTGCAGGCCCTCGTAGGCTCGCCCTACATGGTCGAGTACTGCCTGCACGGGTTCCTCGTGTGCGCGGCCAACGCGCGCGACCGGCGACTCGGGGCCCGTGCCCGCCGCCGGATGCGGAGGTTCCTGCAGCTCATGCGGAAGTGGGCCGACCACGCGCCCGACAACTTCCGCCAACACCTCCTCCTGATGGAGGCGGAAGCCATGCGCCTGCGCGGGGACCACGCGCGGGCCATGCTGCTGTACAACGACGCCATCGCGGCCGCGCGCGACGGGCGCTTCGCGCGATACGAGGCGCTCGCCAACGAACGGGCCGCAGGCTTCTTCGCCGAGCGGGGGCTCAGCCGGGTCGCGACCATCTACCTCGCCGAAGCGCGCTACCACTACGCGCGGTGGGGAGCGACCCGCAAGGTGGCCATGCTGGACGCCGATTACCACCGCCTGGCCGAGATCCCCAGTGGCGCTCCGGTGCCGGGGGTGGCGTCGGGCGGTCCGATCGAGACCGGCGAGGTGGTGGACAGCGAGACCCTGTGGCGGGCCACGCAGACGCTGTCCGAAGAGGTCATCCTGGAGCGGTTGCTCGAGCGCCTGATGGCGACACTGCGCCAGGCGGCCGGGGCCACGCGGGTCACCCTGCTCCTGCGCGACGACGAGGACCTCTACGTCCAGGCGGACTCGCGGGTGGGCCTGCCGACGACCGTGCTGCAACGGGAGCAGCCTGACGGGACCGACCTCGCGCTCAGCGTCGTCCGCTACGTCCTGCGCAGCGGCGAGCCGGTGGTGCTGTCGGACGCGCGCCGCGAGGCGTCGTTCATGAGCGACCCGTACATGCGGCACGTCGAGGCACGCTCGATGTTGGCGCTCCCGCTCACCCACCGCGGCACCCGGCTCGGGGTGCTGTACCTGGAGAACGCGCTCGCGACGCACGTCTTCGACGACGAGCGGCTGCCCGTGCTGCAGGTCCTCGCCGCGCAAGCGGCGATCTCGCTCCAGAACGCGTTGCTCTACGAGCAGGTGCGGGGCCTGGCCGACTCCTTCGCGCGTTTCGTGCCGCGCGAGTTCCTGCGCAGCCTCGGCCACTCCCAACCCGCGGACATCCGGTTCGGCGAGAGCGTCCAGAAGGAGATGACCGTCCTCTTCGCGGACATCCGCCGGTTCACCACGCTCGTCGAGCAGATGTCGCCCACCGAGAACATCGCGTTCATCAACGCCTACATCGGCTACATGGAACCGGCCGTGCTTGCGCACGGCGGGTTCATCGACAGCTATGTCGGCGACGCGATCATGGCGCTCTTCGACGGCTCGGCGACACCCGCCGTGGAGGCCGCGGTGGCCATGTTCCGCGCGCTGGAGGCGTTCAACTCGGAGCGCGTCGCCCTCGGCGCGGTCGCGGTGGACATCGGCATCGGCGTGAGCACGGGGCAGCTGACGCTCGGCACCATCGGTGGCGCCGAGCGGCTCAAGTGCGGGGTGATCGGCGACGCCGTGAACGTGGCCGCGCGCATCGAGAGCCTGACGAAGCGCTACCGGGTGCGACTGCTCATCTCCGGTCACGCTTACGAAACGCTCGGGCCCGCGCTGCGGCGCGCCACCCGCCTCATCGACCGCGTGCGCGTTGCCGGGCACGGCGAACCGGTCGAGCTGTTCGAGGTGTTCGCGGCGGACCCTCCGCTCGTCCGCGAGCAGAAGCGCCACTCCCTCGTCCGCTGGGAAGCGGCCGTCGAGCACTACTTCGCCGGACGGTTCGCCGAAGCCCTCGCAGCGCTCACCGAGCTGCGCGCTTCCAGCACCCTCGACGAGGACGGCGTGCTCGCACTGTACTTGGCGCGAGCACGCCGCCATCTCGCGTCGCCGCCCCGGCCCGACTGGGACGGCATCGAGACGATCAGCGAGAAGTAGCCCGCATCACGCCGTGGCGTCGTCGGGACGTTGACAGCGCGTCATGTCGAAGTGCCGGGGCAGCCGGTAGATGTTGGCCACGATCAGCCAGCAGACCCAGGCGAGGAAACCGAAGGGCAGGTAGCCCAGGTATCCGAGAATGGGCATCCTGGAGAAGAGGTGCACCTCGTCGACGTAAGGGATTTGGTAGAACCAGTAGTTCGGGTTCGTCTCGTAGCCACCGTGGAAGAACCAGCTCCCGTAGTTCCAGACCTCCCAGAACAGCCCGCAGACGAGCGAGGCCAGCGCGACCAACACGACGGAGGTCCAGTTCCCGTTCTTGATCGGGAGTATCGGCGTCCAGGCGCCGGACAGGGCCAATGCCGCGGTGAGCACGATCGGCGGCGCGAGCCACAGCACGACGAAGAATTCGAACGGGTACGCGCCGAAGAGTACGAGGGCGACCAGGCCCGCGAGCACCGCGGAGAAGAGCACGAGCTTCGACCGAAAGATCGTCACTTTCGGACCGCAGCTCCACCGGTTCCGCAACCCGTCGAAGGTGTGCAGGAGCGAATACCACTCGAAGATCGCCGGGAGCACGACGGAGAAGCTGAGCAACGCCCAGATGGTCTGCCCGTCCACGGAGAAGATCTGGTTGGACGGGTAGACCCAGAACTCGATGGCGTAGTAGTTCAGGAATTCGAAGAATCCCCACGCCGGTATCGAAACGAACCCGATCGCGACCATGCGTCGGTAGCCGCGGCGGATCCCGAGCAACGACCGGCCACCGGATCGGTGGTACACCACGCCGTCGACGACGACGATGAACCCCCACCACAGCGTGAGGAAGGAGAAGCGCGCCCAGGACACCGGCCCCCACCAGTGCAGCCACCAGCTCACCACACCGAGGACGAGCCCGCCCCAGAACCACCACGGGAGACGGCCTTCCTTCACGCGCTGCGACGGCACGACCCGCTTCCGGAACCTGAACAGCTTTGGGAAGAGCAGGAACGCCGCCACGACCAGCCCGACCAGGGAGCAGGCGACGAAGTAGATCAGGTTGAAGCCCGGCTTGTCATGACCGGACGTGCTGGGCGGGAAGTGCTGCCACCCGGGTGGCAGGCCGCCCCATCGCCACAGTGCGCCGATCATCGGCAGGACGGCGACGAGGGCGACGCCGAGCAGCAGGCCGGACGACGAGACTTTGAGGTGCCGTGACGGGCTCCTCCCGGCGGATTCGCGGGTGATCTCGGTTGAGGACGACATGCTCGCTGACCCCTTTTCAGACGACTGTGTCGCCCGTGGAGAGGGAGCTCCGCGCCGGAGTGATACAGATCAGCGCTGCGGAGCCGCCCGCGCCGCGATCAGCACGTAGTCGAGAACACCGCGGCGGCGCAGGTACCGCCACTGCGCGACCATGGCGCGCGCGCCCCACCGGTGGAGGCGCGGCGCCGCCGCGTACGCCCGGAACCGCGCGGTCAGCACGCGCAATGCGGGGTCGATCACCACGTCGCCGCAGGGCCGGACGTCGATGTCGGCGAACCCGGCCGCGGCGAGCTGCCGGGCGACGTCGTCCGCCGTCGCGACGGCCGAGCGCCGCAGGCCCCAGAAGCGCAGGGTCCAGAGGCCCGCGAGCCGCTCGAACACGCCGCGCGGGTGCCGTCGGACGACGATGTCGGACAGGGCGATCCGCCCGTCGGGCTGGAGCACGCGGCGCGCTTCGGCGAAGAAGGCAGCGCGGGACGAGAAGTGGAAGGCGGCCTCGATGCTCACGACCGTGCGCATCACGCCGGACGCGATCGGCAGGTGCGTGGCGTCCGCCGTGACCGCGTCGGCCCGCGCCGCGGCCAGCCTGTGGCGGCCTTCGCGCAGCTGGAAGTGGCTCACGTTGACCGCGACCAAGCGGTCGGGCCGCAGCAGCTCCCGGAGGACGACGTCCTGCGCGGCGAGCCCGTTGCCGACGTCGAGGAGGTGGCCACCGGGTGGGAGGTCCGCGCAGACCTGTTCGACCATGCGGCGTGGCGCCACTGCGGCTTCCTTGTCGTCGCCGGGTCCGTTCCAGTACCCCAGGTTCAGCCAACCAGGCTCGAACGCGCCGAACACGTCGGTGCCGAGGCTCTCGTACACGGTCGCCGCGGGTTGCCGGTCGTAGCGGAACAGCCGCACGACGTGGCGGAGCTGCGCGCGCGTCCACGTGGGCATCAGTGCGCCCGTTCCGTAGGGATCACACCGCCGATCCTGCCGCGGGCTTGCGCGCGAGGTAACCGGTCAGATTTCAAGTCAGGTTGCCCGTCGCGGGGCTCCCCATCACCCGCAACACCGGCTGCGGGCCGGGGCCCAGGCCGCCACCACGCGCACCGAGAGCCACCGTCACCAGCACCGCCGTGGTCGCCGCCGAGCGCACCAGCGTCAAATGGCGCCACTCCTTACGCCCGAATGGTCCTGCATGGCGGGATCGAGGTCCGACGCTGGGACGTACGCCAGGTTGATTGCCCGCTGAACGGATCAATGAGAGGGTCTGATCGGGCTTCTCGCCCGAGCGGAGGGCCGGATGAGCGGGGTGCGCCGGAGCGCGGGGGTCGTCGGGGTGCTGGCGGCGGCGCTGCTGCCCCTGGCCGGCGGCTGCGCCGCGGCCGCGCAACCGCCACCACCGCCCGACGCGCAGGCGGCAGACGGCGCAGCCGTGCTCAGCCCGCTGGCAGTCGTCCCGCTGGGCGAGGTGAACCCGGTGCTCGGCGCCGACAACCGCGTGTTCGGCCCGGGCGAATCGGGCTATCTGTTCCTCGACGCAACGCTGCCGCCGGGCACGTCCCTGCCGCACACCATCCGGCACCGATTCGCGATGACGTTACGGGCGGGGCCGCTGCAGCACGACCCGGGCGCTGCGGGGGCAGACCAGCCACCCGCACCGGCACAGAGCCTGGCCTTCACCGGGGTACCGGTGCCGGTCTCCGACCAGCCCGCGATCGAGGTCGCACCGCCCCTGCGCGGCAAGGGCTGGGTGGCAGGCAACGGCTGCTGTGACGCGATCACCGCGCACCGCGGCGCCACCCTGTCGATCAATGGGACGGTGCGGGTCGCGCAGCGGTTCGCGATCGATTTCGTCCAGCTTGACCCGAGCGGTCGCCTCTACGGAGGTGACCCAGCGCAGAACGCCTCGTTCGCGTTCTTCGGTGTCGAGGTCCACTCCGCGGCGGACGGCAGCGTCGTGGGTGTGCAGGACGGGCGCCCTGAGCAGGTGCCGGGCGCGCTGCCGACGGGTCAGACCGTGCAGACTGCGGACGGGAACTATGTCGTCGTCGACCTCGGCCGGGGCCGGTTCGCGCTGTACGCGCACATGCAGCCCGGCTCACTTCGGGTGAAGGTCGGCGACCGGGTCCGCACCGGTGACGTGCTCGGGCTGCTCGGCAACACGGGCAACACCGACGGCCCGCACCTGCACTTCCACATCATGGACGGCCCGTCGCCGCTGACGTCGGACGGGCTGCCGTTCGTCTTCACCAGCTTCACCGGCCAGGGCGTGGTCACCGACGAGGCGAAGCTCGTCTCGCCGTTCCCGCCGACAGCGGCGGTCGTCCCGGTAGACGCCACGCGCCTGGCAGGCCCGCACGCCCACCAGCTGCCACTGAACCTGCAGGTCCTCGACCTCGGCACGGGATCGCCATGACGTCCCGGCCATGTGCGCGACTGCTGCCGGACCGGGTGCTCGCCCGGGCGGCGAGCCCTGCGCGCCACCCAACCGACCGCGGACGGCGATCACCCGGTGGATATCTGACGGGCGCGCGCCCGGTCTCGCCGCGGCGGCCAGCCGCCTGGGCGTCGGCAGCGCCGCACCGCACCCCCGATCGTCGGCACCGTGCGCAAGGCGGGTCGATGAACCTGACACGGCCAGTTCGGTGATCGGACCGTCATGATCGGTCGCCACCGGCTGACCCGCTCGGCGCTCGCCGCCGAGTTGGTGACGATCTCATCCTGCGCCGGCCCATCGTCCGCCCCCGGCGCACCCAGCGCCGCCCACGAAGAGTTCGCAGGCAGCCACCGGCTCGGTCCGGAATGCCACGGCAGCGGCAGACCCACCGTGATCCGGCAATCGGGCTTCCCCAACGCCACCGACATCGGAGACGTCACCGAAGCCCAACCACCCGTAGTGGATCCCGGTGCAGCCCCGATTCACCCGCAGATGGTGCGCCGAGCTCATCCAGCATCCCCGGCGCCCGCTGGTCACGATCCCCGGAACGACGCGCTGCATCCACATGCTGCGGCCGACACGGGTGGTCCACGCCATGACGCGATGAATGCCACGGGCGCGACTCTGAGTGGGAGATGTGACCATGACCGTTCACCTACGCGTCGCTCTCATCGCGACGGCCCTCGCCGCGGTGCTGCTCGCCGCCGGCTGCGCCCAGACGCCAGCGCAGGCGCCCGGGGCCGCACCGGTGGACCCGACCACCGAGGAGCAATTCACACCGCTGATCATCACCGCGCTCGCCCCCGACCCAGTCCCGGTGACCGGCACGGACGGCAAGGTCCACCTCGCCTACGAGCTGACCGTGCTCAACGACTCGCCGCGCCCGGCCACGATCAGCCAAGTGGACACGCTCGCCGACGGGCCGCAGGGCCGGGTGGTGGGCAGCCTGTCCGGTCCGCAGGTGGTCGCGAGTTCGCTACCGGTCGGGGACTATCCCGTGCCACCGACGCCGTCGGAGACGATCGCGGCCGGAGGCACCCTGTTGCTGATCCTCGATGCCGCCTTCGACGCCCCTGAGGGCCGACCCGCGACGCTGGTGCACCGCATCGCCGCGACGTTCGGACCGATCAAGCCCCACCAGGCCGAGTACGCGAACAACTTCCCCGACCACACCACGCAGCTCGGCGGGGCGGTGACGGTGGGCCGGGGCACCCGATCGTGATCGGGCCGCCGCTGACCGGGAACGACTGGGTGGCGGTCAACGCCTGCTGCGAGCTGTCCCCGCACCGGGGGGCGATGGTGCCGATCGGTGGGCGGATCAACGGCGCGGAACGCTACGCCGTGGACTTCTCGCGATTCGACCTCAACGCCCGCCCGATCGTGGACCTCACCACGAACACCCAAGCGGACTTCCGCGGCGACCCGACCCGAAACGAAAGCTACTTCAGCTTCGATCAGCCGGTCCTCGCAGTCGCCGACGCGACGGTGGTCCGCGTCGTCGACGACCTGCCCGAGGCAACCCCACGGCAGATCACCCCGGGGATCAAGCTCGACGACCTGGGCGGGAACCGGGTGATCCTCGACTTGGGCAACGGGGTCTACGCGTTCTACGCCCACCTCAAGACCGGCGGCGTGCAGGTCCACGTCGGCGACCACGTCACCCGAGGCCAGCAGATCGCCCGCACCGGCAACTCCGGCAACACGACCGCGTCCCACCTGCACTTCCACCTCATGGACTCCCCGCTGCCGCTCACGGCCACCAACATCCCGTTCGAGATCGACCGATTCACCCTCGACGGCTCGGTCACGCCGGAGGCGCTGGTGTCGCAGCCGGCTCCGGGCCCACGCACCGACCAGCTCCCACTCATCAACAGTGCAATCAACTTCCCGGGCTGAGCCCACGGTCGAACCCGACACCCGCCGCAACGAGAAGGACTGAGCCGATGAGCGTGGGACACGCCGGGGCCCACATTGCCGCCCAGACCCTGCCGAGCTGGCGGGTCTTGCGAGTCCCCGGCGCAGGGCACGACGTCCTCACACGGTCGCCGTACGGGCGGGAGGTTGTGGCAGGCCTCGTGAACGACCCGGCCCGCTACGAAACCGGCTGCGTCGCCACCACCACCCCGACTTCCCAGACCCTCCGATGATCCACGCAACCCGGATCAAATGGGTGGTGGCCGCGCTCCTCGCCGTCGCCGCGTCCGCGGCGTGCGCCACCGCCACGACCACCACCACGGACATCTCCGGACCGGTGGGCATCGGCGGCGGGCGCAGCCTGTACCTGGAGTGCCGGGGCACCGGCAGCCCGACGGTGGTGCTGCTGTCGGGCTACCACGACTCGGCGGATCTGTGGAGCCTCGCGGAGACCCGAACACCCGTTCCCGCCGAGGCCGTCCTTCCCGGCATCGCCCGCTTCACGCGGGTCTGCGCGTACGACCGGCCCGGCACGCTGCGCTACTCGCAGAACCCCGGCTCCGTCACCGACCGCTCGACCCCGGTCCCGATGCCGCAAACGGCGCGCGACGTCGTCGCGGACCTGCACGCGCTGCTCGCCGCCGCCGGCGTCCCGGGGCCGTACGTCCTTACCGCACACTCACTCGGCGGGCTCTTCGCCCGCCTCTACGCCCAGACCTACCCGAGGGATGTCGCGGGTCTGGTCATGGTCGACACGTTCGCCCCCCAAACACCGGCGATCTTCGCCGACAAGTGGCCCACCTACCGGGAACTGCTCAACGGCGCCGGATCGCAACACGACGCGAACGCCGAGCTGATCGACCTGGACAAGAGCTGCGCCGAGGTCCTCGCCGCACCCCCACTGCGGCCGATGCCCGTCGCTGTGCTGAGCAAGACCGAGCCGTTCCGGGGGCTGCCTGCGAAGCTGCCGGCCGGGTTCACCGCGCAGGACATCGAAAGCCGGTGGCCCCTCGTTCAGGCAGCGGTCGTCGGGCTCCAGCCGCAAACCCCGCAGACCATGGCCACCGGCAGCGACCACTACATCCAGGTGAACCAACCCGACCTCGTCATCGACGCGACCCGGCTCGTCATCAGCCGGGCGGCGGCAAACCGCTAGGGGCGAGTCTCAGCCCGGGTGCACCGTCGATCTTGTGATTCGGCGGTAGTTGATCTCTGGGTGGGGGACGGTGGACCTAACGACACCTCTCGGTGCCGCAACGCGCCGCGGGCCATCTGGGCTAGCACACGGGGGTCGTGCTGGCCTGCGACTTCAAGTGCTGTTCTACGTCCGGGGCGGGGGAACGACGGCGGCGGTCGACGTCGCGCGCATGACCCCGCGGCGGCGGCGAATCAGAGCTCGGCCGCGCCGGACTCCAGCAGGTTCGCCAGCTCCCGAAGGCGGCTGCGCAGGTTGCCCTCCGGCTGATCCGCAGCCGCCGACTTCGCCATCCCGCCCAGCCTGCGCATCAGTCCGGCCACGACGGCGGTATCGGGCGTGTCGTTCTCCAGCTCGCCGCGCAGCTCGGCCAGCGCCGCGCCGACCTCCTCGAGCGCGTGGGCGTGCGAGCCGTCGATCCGCTCCTGCCACCGCTCGATCTCGATGAGCCCGCCTGCGATGCCGAGGTCGGTCGGGCCGTCCTTGAGCGCGCTGACGGTCAGTTCGAGGTCGTGCTCAACGGGGTCAACCTGGTCCGCGTCAGCCATGTCCCGAACGTACTCATCGAACGGCTCCGGCGCGCCCGGGGTCGGGCGCCACTTGCTACGCCCGCACCAGCGTCACGATGCGCGCCACGGACGGCCGCGAGCGGGCCCGCCTCGACACGCCACCGGCCCTTCGGGGCCCCGTTCCGGCCGGTCGCCAGGGGGCTGTCCGCGGACGCCGTCGCCGGAACGACCTGAACTTCGTCGAAGCGGTAGGTCTCGGCGACGAACTCCGCGACGCGTCGCGTGGGCGCGAGCAGCACGCGGTGACCGTCGGCCCGCTCCACCATCACGTCGGTGAACGGGCCGAACGGCGAACGGGGCCAGTGCCCGACCACCGCACGGAGGCCCGCGGCCGTCCCGAGACCGCCGATCCAACCGTCGAAGCGATGCTCCAAGGTCAAGTCGTCTTCTTCTTCGGGAGGTAGAGGTCGGTGATGGTGCCTTCGAACGCCTCGGCGGCCATGGCGACGGTTTCGGACAGGGTCGGGTGCGGGTGGATGGTGAGCCCGATGTCGGCGGCGTCCGCGCCGGTCTCGATCGCGAGGGCGGCTTCGGCGATGAGGTCGCCCGCGCTGGGGCCGACGATCCCGGCGCCGATGATCCGGTCGGTGGCCTCGTCGAAGATCACCTTGGTGAGGCCCTCGTCGCGACCCAGCGACAAGGACCGGCCCGACGCGGCCCACGGGAAGCTGCCCTTGCCGTACTTGACCCCGGCGGCCTTGGCCTCGTTCTCGGTGACGCCGACCCAGGCGACCTCGGGATCGGTGTAGGCCACCGACGGGATCACGGTGGCGTCGAAGTAGCTCGTCTTCCCCGCCGTGTTCTCGGCCGCGACCTTGCCTTCGTGCACGGCCTTGTGCGCGAGCATGGGCTGGCCGACGACGTCACCGATCGCGAAGATGTGCCCGACGTTGGTGCGCTGCTGCTTGTCGACCGGGATGAAGCCGCGGTCGTCGACGAGCACCCCGGCCTGGTCGGCCCCGATCATCCGCCCGTTGGGGCGGCGGCCGACGGCGACGAGCACGGCGTCGAACGTGGCGTTCTCGGGTGCCTTGGCGCGGTCCTTGCTGGCGCTCGCGTCGAACGACACGGTGAGCCCGTCCGCGTCCGCCTGCACGGCGGTGACCTTGGTGCCCAGCCAGATCGCCGCGTACTGCTTGGCGATGCGGCGTGCGAGGGGGTTGACGATGTCCTTGTCCGCGCCGGGGATGAGTTGGTCCATCAGCTCGACGACGCTGACCGTCGAGCCGAGCTCGTGGTAGACGGTGGCCATCTCCAGGCCGATGATCCCGCCGCCGAGCACCAGCAGCCGCTCCGGGATCCGCTCCAGGGCCAGCGCCCCGGTGGAGTCGATCACGCGCGGGTCGTCGTGCGGCACGAACGGCAGCTCCACCGGCTCCGAGCCCGCCGCGATGATCGCCGCGTCGAACGACACGGTGCTCGCGGCGCCGTCCGGGCCTGCGACGGCCAGCATGTTCGGACCCGTGAACGTGCCGGTGCCCACGATCGTGGTGACCTTGCGCTGCTTCGCCAGCCCGCCGAGGCCGCCGGTGAGCCGCCCGACCACGCCGTCCTTCCAGTCGCGCAGTGCGTCGAGGTCGATCGTCGGCGCGCCGAACGACAACCCGTGGGCGGACATCTCCTTCGTCTCCGCGATCACCTTGGCCGCGTGCAGCAGGGCCTTGGACGGGATGCACCCGATGTTGAGGCACACCCCGCCCAGCGGGCCGCGGGAGTCGACGAGCACGACCTGCTTGCCCAGGTCCGCGGCGCGGAAGGCGGCGGTGTACCCGCCCGGGCCCGCGCCGAGCACGAGCACCTCGGCGTGCACGTCGCCCTTCGGCCCGGTGTAGGGCCCCGGGGCGGAAGGCGTAGCCCGCCCGTCGGTGTGCGGGGTAGGCGGCGCGGCGGAGCTGCCGTAGCCCGCGGGCGCCGTCAGCTCCTCGGCGGGCTCCGCACCGGAGGCCGCGGAGGTGGCGGGGGTCGTGCCCGCGCTGGGGGCGGCGGCGCCTGCGGCGGGGGTGCTGGTGAGCCGCTCGGCGGGCGCTTCACCGGCGGTGGCGCCGCCACCCGTCACGTCGACGGTGCCGATGAGGGTGCCCTGCGACACCCGGTCCCCGATGGCGACGGCCAGCGTCGCGACCGTGCCCGCGACCGGTGCGGGCACGTCCATCGTGGCCTTGTCGGACTCCAACGTGATCAGCGGGTCTTCGGCCGCCACCGTGGCGCCCGGTTCGACGTGGATCTCGACGATCGGGACGTCGTGGAAGTCACCGATGTCCGGGATGCGGATCTCCTGCGATGCCATCGTCACGGGCTCCGATCAGAGGAGGAGGCGGCGGTCGTCTTCGAGCAGGTAGCACAGATGCCGGGCGAACCGGGCGGCCAGAGCCCCGTCGATCACCCGGTGGTCGTAGGACAGCGACAGCGGCAGCATCAGCCTTGGTGTGAACTCGCTGCCGTTCCAGACGGGCTTCATCGCCGAGCGCACCACGCCCAGGATCGCCACCTCGGGCGCGTTGACGATCGGGGTGAAGCTCGTGCCGCCGATCCCGCCCAGACTGGAGATGGTGAACGTGCCGCCCTGCATGTCCGAGGGGGACAGCTTGCCGTCGCGGGCCCTGGCCGAGATCGCGCCGAACTCCCGGGAGAGCTCGACGATGCCCTTGCGGTCGGCGTCCTTCACGACCGGCACGACCAGCCCGTCGGGCGTGTCGACCGCGATCCCGATGTTGTAGTAGCCCTTGAGGATCAGCGCGTCCTTCTCCGGCGACAGCGAGCTGTTGAACTCGGGGAACTTCTTCAGCGCCGCCACGGCCGCCTTGACCAGGAACGCCAGCAGCGTCACGCGGTACGGGTCGCGCTCCACCTTCGCCGCGGTGTCCAGCTCCTTGCGGTAGGCGTCCAGCGCGGTGATGTCGGCCTCGTCGTTCTGCGTCACGTGCGGCACGTTCAGCCACGAGCGGTGCAGGAACGGCCCCGACAGCCTCTTGATCCGCGACAGCTCGCGGGTCTCGACCGGGCCGAACGTGCTGAAGTCCTGCGCCGGGATCTCCGGGATCCCCGAACCCTGCGCCACCGGGGCGGCGGCCGCGGGAGCCGGGCCCTTCAGGAACGACAGCAGGTCGTCCTTGGTGATGCGGCCCTTCGGCCCGGTGGCCGTCACCGCGGACAAGTCCACGCCGAGCTCGCGGGCCATGCGCCGCACCGACGGCCCGGCGTGCGCACCGGGCGGCGCGGCGTTGTCCGTCGGTGTGCTCACCGCGGGCGGCGCGGCGACCGGGGCCGCGACCGCGGTAGCCACCTGCGCGGGTTGGGCCGGGGAGGGCTCCTGCTGCTCCACCAGCGACGGCGGCGACGTGACCGCCCCGTCGCCCGGCGCCAGGTGCAGGATCGGCGTGCCCTCGCTCACGCTGTCGCCCACCTTGACCAGCACCTCGGTGACCGTGCCCGCATTCGGCACCGGCACGTCCATGGTGGCCTTGTCGGACTCCAGCGTGATGACCGGATCCTCGGCGTTCAGCTTGTCGCCCACCGAGACGTGCACCTCGATCACCGGCACGTCCTGGAAGTTGCCGATGTCCGGGACGGTGACCTGGACGCCGTTGGCGGCTGCCGTCATCATCATCAGTCCTTTCTCAGGCGTGCGCGGGGTTGGGCTTGGTGGTGTCGATGCCGTAGCGGGCGATGGCCTCGCCGACCGCGGTGGCGGGCAGGGCGCCCTCGGCGGCCAAAGCGGACAGCGCCGCGACGGCCACGTGCTGGCGGTCGACCTCGAAGTGGCTGCGTAGCGCCTTGCGGTAGTCGGAGCGGCCGAAGCCGTCGGTGCCCAGCACGAGGTAGCAACGGTCGGCGGGCACCGACGCGCGGATCTGCTCGGCGAACGCCCGCATGTAGTCCGTGGCGGCGACGACCGGTCCCGCCGGGCGCTCCCCCAGCCGCTCGGCGACCCAGCTGATGCGCTGCGGCTCAGCGGGGTGCAGCAGGTTCCACCGGTCCACCTCCTGGCCGTCGCGGGCCAGCTCGGTGAAGCTGGGGCAGCTCCAGATGTCCGCGGCCACGCCGTGGTCGGCCAGTAGCTCCGCCGCGGCCTCGACCTCGCGCAGGATCGTGCCGCTGCCCAGCAGTTGCACCCGCGGCCCGCCCTCCTCGCCGGTGGAGCGCAGCAGGTACATCCCGCGCTTGACGCCCTCGATCACGTCGTCGCGGCGGTCTTCTGGCAGGCCGGGGTGGGGGTAGTTCTCGTTCATCAGGGTGAGGTAGTAGAAGACGTCCTCCTGCTCGGTGAACATGCGCCGCAGCCCGTCCTGGATGATCACCGCCACCTCGTGGGCGTAGGTGGGGTCATACGACACGCAGTTGGGGATGGTGGCCGCCAGCAGGTGGCTGTGCCCGTCCTCGTGCTGCAGGCCCTCGCCGTTGAGCGTGGTGCGCCCCGCGGTGCCGCCCAGCAGGAACCCCCGCGCCCGCGAATCGCCTGCGGCCCAGGCCAGGTCGCCGACGCGCTGGAACCCGAACATCGAGTAGTAGATGTAGAACGGGATCATCGGGCAGTCCGACACCGAGTACGACGTGGCCGCCGCGATCCAGGACGACATCGCGCCCGCCTCGTTGATGCCCTCCTGCAGCATCTGACCCGAGCGGTCCTCCTTGTAGTACATGAGCTGGTTGGCGTCCTCGGGCCGGTAGAGCTGCCCGACCTGGGAGAAGATCCCGAACTGGCGGAAAAGGCCCTCCATGCCGAACGTACGGCTCTCGTCGGGCACGATCGGCACCACGCGGCGGCCGATCTGCTTGTCCCGCAACAACGTCGTCAAGATCCGCACGAACGCCATCGTGGTGGAGATCGTGCGGTCGCCGGTCGGCTTGAGCTGCGCATCGAACACCGAGAGCTCGGGTATCGGCAGCGACTCGCTGGAGTGGGTGCGCCGCACCGGGATCGGGCCGCCCAACGCCGCCCGCCGCTCACGCAGGTACGTCAGCTCCGCGCTGCCCTCCTTGAGCGGCAGGAACGGCACGTCGGGAATGCGTTCGTCGGGCAGGTCGACGATGCCGAACCGATCACGGAACGCGCGCAACACGTTCTCGCCCATCTTCTTCTGCTGGTGGGTGATGTTCTGGCCCTCGCCCGCCTCGCCCATCCCGTAGCCCTTGACGGTCTTGGCCAGGATCACCGTCGGCTGGCCCTCGTGCTCCACCGCCGCCTTGTAGGCGGTGTAGACCTTCACCGGGTCGTGCCCCCCGCGGGACAGGGCCCAGATCTCGTCGTCGCTCATGTCCCGCACCAGGTCCAGCAGCTCCGGGTACTTGCCGAAGAAGTGCTCCCGCACGTACGCGCCGTTCTTGGACTTGAAGTCCTGGTACTCGCCGTCGACGCACTCCTCCATCCGCTGCAGCAACAAACCCGTCTTGTCCGCGGCCAGCAACGGGTCCCACCCCGAGCCCCAGATCACCTTGATCACGTTCCAGCCCGCGCCGCGGAACACCCCCTCCAGCTCCTGGATGATCTTCCCGTTGCCGCGCACCGGGCCGTCGAGGCGCTGCAGGTTGCAGTTCACCACGAAGATCAGGTTGTCCAGCTTCTCCCGCGCCGCCATCGAGATCGCCCCGAGCGACTCCGGCTCGTCCATCTCGCCGTCGCCGAGGAACGCCCACACGTGCCTGCCTGCGGTGTCGGCCAAGCCGCGGGCGTCCAGGTACTTGAGGAACCGGGCCTGGTAGATCGCCATCAACGGAGCGAGCCCCATCGACACCGTCGGGAACTGCCAGTACTCCGGCATCAGCCACGGATGCGGGTACGACGACAGCCCGCCGCCGCCGACCTCCTGGCGGAACTTGATCATCTGCTCTTCGCTGATCCGGCCCTCAAGGAACGAGCGCGCGTAGATCCCGGGCGACACGTGTCCCTGCACGAACAACAGGTCACCGCCGTGAGCCCCGTCCTGACCGTGCCAGAAGTGGTTGAGCCCGGTGTCGTACAGCGTGGCCGAGGACTGGAAGGACGCGATGTGGCCGCCCAGCTCCGAGGACTCCTTGTTGGCCCGCAGCACCGTGGCCACCGCGTTCCACCGGTTCAACGACCGGATCCGGTGCTCCACCTCCCGATCCCCGGGGAACGGCGGCTGCGCGTCGACCGGGATCGTGTTCACGTACGGGGTGGTGGCCGAGACCGGCACGGCCACCCCGTGCCTGCGTGCCTCGTTGTGCAACGCGCTCAACAGATACGACGCTCGCTCGGCCCCGTCGAACTCGACCACCGAGCCCAGCGCCTCACGCCACTCTTGGGTCTCCAGCGCGTCCTTGTCGTCGGCCATGAATCCTCCTGGGGTCGGGCGCCGCGGCGGGTAGGACCATCTAATGTCACCGACGTACGCTCGACCAGTTCCGAGGAGCACCACATGGCGGACGAGTCCCCCGAGCACGGGCCGACCGACGAGGCGGGGGACGAGAATCAGGGCCGCGAGCCTGCGGAGATCAGCTACGCCGAGTACCTACACCCGGCACGCCCGCGCAGCCTTCGCCACCGCCCGCGGGTGAAGTTCCCCGTCGAGCGCCACTCGGTCGCGCAGGACGGGCCCGCCACCGGGGAGAACCCCGACTACGTCGACTGGCTGCGCAGCCAGTCGATGCTCGCCGACGCCAACGAGATCAGCCGCCAACTCTCCGGCCAGGGCACGATGTGGCAGAACCCGTTCGCCAGTCCCGGCCCGCGGCACGCCGTCGACACCGCGTCGGTCTGGTTCACCGCCTACCCGATCTCGTTCATCACCCGATCAGGCGAGTCGTTCCTGGCTGCGTTGGGCGACGAGGAGCTGTGGAAGGCCTTCGCCACCATCGGGATCGAGGCCGTCCACACCGGACCGGTCAAGCGGGCGGGCGGGATATCGGGCTGGCGGTACACACCCAGCGTCGACGGACACTTCGACCGCATCAGCACCCAGATCGACCCGGCCTTCGGCAACGAGACCGAGTTCCGCGCGATGTGCGGCATGGCGACCTGGTACGGCGGCACGATCATCGACGACGTCGTGCCGGGACACACCGGCAAGGGCGCCGATTTCCGGCTCGCCGAGATGAAGGTCGGGGACTACCCGGGCATCTACCACATGGTCGAGATCGATCCCGAGGACTGGGAGCACCTGCCCGACGTCCCCACGGGCCGCGACTCGGTCAACATCGACACCTCGACCGAGGACTGGCTGGCCAAAGCCGGCTACATCATCGGCCGCCTGCAACGCGTGATCTTCTACGCCGAAGGCGTCAAGGAGACCAACTGGAGCGTCACCCGGCCGATCACCGGACCCGACGGCGTCCCGCGACGGTGGGTCTACCTGCACTACTTCAAGGACGGCCAGCCCTCGATCAACTGGCTGGACCCCTCGTTCGCGGGCATGCGGATGGTCATCGGCGACGTCCTGCACTCCCTCGCCGACCTCGGCTCCGGCGGCCTGCGCCTGGACGCCAACGGCTTCCTCGGCGTGGAGAAGAGCACCGAGGGCTCCCCCGCCTGGTCGGAGGGCCACCCGCTCTCCGAGGCCGCCAACCAGCTGATCGGCAGCATGGTGCGCAAGGTCGGCGGGTTCACCTTCCAGGAGCTCAACCTCACCATCGACGACATCCGCATCACCTCCGAGGCAGGCGCGGACCTGTCCTACGACTTCATCAACCGACCCGCCTACCAGCACGCCTTCGCCACCGGCGACACCGAGTTCCTGCGGCTCACCCTGCGCAGCTCGCTCGAGCTCGGCGTCGACCCGGCCTCCCTGGTGCACGCCCTGCAGAACCACGACGAGCTGACCTATGAACTCGTCCACTGGGCGACCGGGCACCAGAACGACATCTACCCCTACAAGGGCGAGGAGATCACCGGCGCGGCGCTGGCCGAGACGATCCGCGGCGACCTCATCGAACGCCTCACCGGGCCCGACCACCCCTACAACCTGATCTTCACCACCAACGGGATCGCCTGCACGACGGCCACGGTCATCGCCGCCGTCCTCGGGTTCACCGAGCTCGACGCCATCGACGACGGCCCCGACCGGGACCGCATCCGCCACGCCCACCTGATGCTCGCCATGTTCAACGCCCTGCAGCCCGGGGTGTTCGCGCTCTCGGGCTGGGACCTGTGCGGCATGCTCACCCTGCCCTACGACGACGTGGCGGAGCTGGTCGAGAGCGGCGACACCCGGTGGATCCACCGCGCCGCCCACGACCTCATGGGCATCGCACCCCGCACACGCAAGTCCGATGCGGGCATGCCGCGCGGGCGCAGCCTCTACGGCTCCATCCCCGAGCAGCTCCAGGACGAGACCAGTTTCGTGCGCCAGCTGCAGGCGATCCTGGCCGTACGCCGCCACTACCGGATCGCGACCAGCACGCAGGTCGACATCCCCGACGTCTCCCACAAGGGGATGCTGGTGCTCGTCCACCAGCTCGACGAGCCCGGGCAGCTCCAGCTGACCGTGCTGAACTTCGCCAACGAGCCGATCGCGGGCACCGTCCGCTCGCAAGCCCTGCCGCCCGGCGGCCAGGTCTGCGACATGTTCTCGGGCGAGGCACTCGGCACCGTCGACGACCTGCAGAGCTTCGCCGTCGAGCTCGCGGCCCACCACGGCATGTCGCTGCTCGTCCGGCCGCCCGACATCGAGAACCAGACGGACTAGCTGCGCGCTTCCTCGGCCACGAACTCGTCGAACGTCTTGTTCAGCCCTGGCCGTGCGCTCCGACGGTGCCGACGAGGATGCCGAAAGCGGCCGTGGTCGTCACGGTGCGCACGAGGTTCCAGGTGGCCCAGCGGGACTCGTCGAACGCGCGGCGGACCGCGGCGAGATCGGTGATCCGGTCGGGATCGCCCGCAGCCTTGATCGCGTCGTTGAGCGGTACGTTCACCGCCACCGTCATGACCACCCCGGCGACGAGCAGCACGAACGCGGCCGTCAGCCAGACCCGCAACGCGCCGCCGTCGCCCCAGACCAGCACCGCCGCCGCGGCGGACAGCACCGGCGCGCCGAAGAAGGCGAAGAGGAACCACGGGTTGAGGATGGCCCGGTCGATGGCCTGGAACGCCGCGACGAACGTGCGGTCGTCCACCCGCCGCAGCGCGGGCATGAGCGTGTGCGCGTACAGCCCGAACACCCCCACCTCCCAACCCGTGGCGAGCGCCGCTGCGATGAGGACCGCTTTGGTCAGCGATGTCATGCGCCCATGATCGACCCCGACGCCCGAGACGATCCATCGCTGCGGCACTCGTCCACATGTCCGATCGTCTCGCCGCGCAGACGGCGACATGCGCGAAGATCGGCGGATGCGCCGCTACCGCGATTTGCTCCACCGCACCGACGGCCCACCCGGCTCGGCCTGGGGCGAGTTCGGCCCCGACGACGAGTTGGGCACGATCGGGCGGCTCACGCCGGACCGGGCCCGCGCCGGGGCCGCCTGCGTTCGCACCGGCGAGGTGTTCAACCTGGACCTGCCGCTGGACGCCATGGACCCGCCGCTGGTCCCCGCCCGCCGACGGGCGCGCCACACCATCTTCGGGCGCAACGCCTTCCACCGCGACGAGCACCTCGACGACGTCTTCCCGCAGGTCTCCTCGCAGATCGACGGGCTGCGCCACTTCGGCCACCCCGAGCACGGCTTCTACAACGGAGCACCCGGCGAGCGCCTGGTGGTCGGTGACCCGCTGCTGGGCATGCAGCACTGGGCGGAGCACGGGATCGCAGGCCGCGGCGTGCTCGTCGACGTCGGCAGGCACCGCGAAGCCGAGGGCAGGCCGATCGACCACCGGGCGGGCGAGCCGATCCCGGTCGCCGACGTCGTCGCGGCCGCCGAGCGGCAGGGCAGCCGGTGCGAGCCCGGCGACATCCTGCTCCTGCGGTTCGGGTGGGTGCAGCACTACCGCACGGCGGCGAGCGACGCCGAGCGGCACGCCCTACCCGCCGAACCTCGCCATCCCGGGCTGATCCAGTCGCACGACACCCTGGAGTGGGTGTGGGACTCCGGGTTCGCGCTCGTCGCGGCGGACAACTTCGCGCTGGAATGCTGGCCGCCGGTCCCCTCGAGCCCGTTCCTGACCACGGCCGAGCGCGCGGGCGGCCCCACCGACGGCCAGACCGGCCTGATGCACCGCGTGATGATCCCGCTGCTCGGCCTGGCCGTCGGCGAGCTGTGGGCGCTCGACGACCTCGCCGCGGCCTGCGCGGACGACGGCCGCTACGAGTGCCTCGTCGTCGCCAAGCCGCTCAACCTCGTCGGTGGCGTCGGCTCCCCCGCGAACGCCACGGCCGTCCGCTGACGGGTGGGAACCGCGGCCCGGCACCGGACGTTGGTGGGGTGAACACGATTCCGGGGAGGGCGTCATGGTGTTCACGATCTTGGGGTGGATCCTGTTCGGCCTGATCGCGGGCTTCATCGCCCGCGCCATCGTGCCGGGCAAGGACGACATCGGCATCTGGCGCACGATCCTGCTGGGCATCGTCGGGTCGTTCGTCGGCGGCCTGATCTTCGGGTTGCTGACCGGCGGGCTGCGCGGGTTCGAGCCCTCGGGGTGGATCGGCTCGATCATCGGCGCCGTGATCGTCCTGGTGATCTACAACAAGGTCACCGGGCGCAAGCGCATCGGTCGGTGATCGGCTCGGATTGATCAGCGACCGGTGACCGCCTGCAGGTAGCCCGCGATCCGGCCGTCGCGCACCCGCTCGACCCACAGCTCGGTGGCGTCGGCGTCCTCGTCGGCGTGGGCGTCCATCCGGGCCACGGCGTCGCGCCGCAGCTGGGACTTGGTGTGCGCGAACGTGTCGGCGGGGATCCGGTCCGCGAGCTCCACGGCGGCGGCGAGCGCCGCGGCCCGCAGGTCGGCGGCACGCAGTGCACGGTCGACCAGGCCCAGCGCGACCGCTTCGGCGGCGGCCACCGTCTCCCCGCCGAGCATGAGCCGCCGCGCGCCGACGTCACCCATCGTGTGCCGCACGACCTCGACCGCGGCGCGCGGGAACGGCACGCCCACCCGCACCTCGGGCAGCCCGATGCGGCCCTCGCCCATGAGCACCACGTCGGCGCAGGCGGCGAGCACGCAGCCGCCCGCGATCGCGGGCCCGTTCACGGCGGCGACCAGCGGAACGCGCAGCGTGAACGCGGTGCGGAACATGTCCGTCAGCGCGGGCAGCAGCCGTCGCGGGTACTCCGCTCCCGCGGCCACCACGCTGCGCAGGTCGACGCCCGCCGAGAACGCCCGGCCCGCGCCGGTGAGCACGACGGCCCGCGCCCCGTCCACCCGCGGGCCGCGCAGGCCCTCCGCCACGGCCGTGCACAGCTCGACGTCCAGCGCGTTCACCGGCGGACGGGCCAGCGTGAGCACCGCCACCCCGTCCACCTCGGCCCACTCGATCACCGTCCAGACAGTAACCGCTGACCCTGGCTGATCGGCTAAGTCGCCTCGCCGCCCGGGCTTATTGCGTTTAGTGTGCGAGAGCCAGCTCGTTGCAGGCGACGCGAGGAGACCGATGCACATCCCCGACGGATACCTCAGCCCGCAGACCTGCGCGGTCGGGTACATGGTCGCGGTGCCGACGCTGGCCGTCGCGGCGGCGCGGGTCAAGCAGCGGGTGAAGACGCGCAACGTGCCGACGCTGGCGGTGCTGGCCGCCGTCTGCTTCCTCATCATGATGTTCAACGTGCCGATCCCCGACGGCACCACCGCGCACGCCGTCGGCGGGGCCTTGGTGGCGATATTGCTGGGGCCCTGGGCGGCGGTGATCGCCGTGACGGTGGCGCTCGCGTTCCAGGCGCTGCTCTTCGGCGACGGCGGGGTGCTGACGTTCGGGGTGAACGTCGTCAACATGGCGATCATCCTCCCGTTCGTCGCCTACGGGCTGTACAAGCTGATCTCCGGCGGGGCGCCGTTGACGAGTCCGCGACGCGTCGTCGCTGCGTTCGTCGGCGGCTACGTCGGGATCAACCTCGCCGCGGTGGCGGTGGGCTTCGAGCTGGGGATCCAGCCGGACCTCTTCCACGACGCGGCGGGCGCCCCGCTGTACTCGCCCTACCACCTGGCGCAGACGATCCCGGCGATGCTGCTGGCCCACCTCGTCGTCGCGGGCGTCGCCGAGGGCATCCTCTCCGCGGCCGTCTTCACGTACCTCCAGCGGGCGAACCTGCCGTTGTTGCAGGTCAACCACCCCGGCGTGCCGGTCGACGCCGTCGCGGCGGCGGCCGAGGAAGGCAGGCGGCGCAGGCTGCGGCCGGGCGTCATGGCGGCGGCCGCGATCGCGGTGATGGTCGTGCTGACCCCGCTCGGCCTGCTGGCCCCGGGCGGCGCGTTCGGCGAGGACGCCCCGAGCGACCTGGCCGCCAGCCTGGGCCTCTCGACGGTACCGGCGGGCATGGCCCGCTACGCCGACTTCTGGCGATCGGCGCTGTTCCCCGACTACCTGTCCGGCAGCCCGTGGACCTACATCGTCTCGGCCGTCGTCGGGATCCTCATCGTCGGCCTCGTCGTCTACCTGGTCGGGCTGCTGGCCGTGCGCGCGCTCGGCCGCCGGACGGCGGGCACCGGGTCGTGAGCACCGCGCCGTCCTGGCTGCTGCAGCAGAACGTGGGGATGTGCCCGTGTGGCTGCATCGGCAAGCGCAAGAAGGGCAGCTACCTCGCCAAGACCCTCCGGGGCGCAGCCGCCCTGCTGCAGCAGGTGATGTTCGGCGACGACGTCGCAGGCGATCGGGGGCTGCTGCAGCGCATCGACCCCCGGGTGAAGCTGGTCAGTCTGCTGGTGCTGCTCGTGGCCTGCGGCCTGGCCCACTCGATGATCACGCTGATCGTGGTGTACGGGCTGACGCTCGTCCTCGCCGCGGCGTCGGCGCTCCCGGTCGGGTTCTTCGTCAAACGGGTGTGGCTGTTCGTGCCGATCTTCACCGGGATCGTCGTGCTGCCCGCGACGCTGTCGATCGTGACGCCGGGCGACGTCGTGCTGACGCTGTGGCACTGGAACGGCACCCCGCAGGGCCTCACCGCGCAGGGGCTGACGGCAGCGGCCCGCGTGGTGTGCCGGGTCGCGGTGTCGATCTCGCTGGTGGTGCTGCTGACCCTGACCACCCCGTGGGTGCGGCTGCTCGCGGCGCTGCGCAGCCTCGGCGTACCGCGGATCTTCATACTGATCATCGGGATGGCGTACCGCTACATCTTCCTGCTGCTCGGCACCGTCACCGACATGTTCCAGGCGCGGCAGGCCCGCACACCGGGCACGCCGAAGCACGACGCGTCGGCGCGGGCGTTCCTCGGCGCCGGGCGTGGGCACGCTGCTCGGCAAGGCCGAGCAGCTCTCCGAGGAGGTGCACCAGGCGATGGTGGCCCGCGGGCTACCGCGGCGACGCCACGACACTCGACCATCCTGGCCTCGGGCGCGTCGACCTCGTCTACGGCGTGCTCGTCGCGCTCGCCGCCATCGCGCTGACCTGGGGGGACCATGTCGTCCGCTGACGCCCTGCTCGTCTGCGACGGACTGCGCTACTCCTACCTCGGGCGCTACCCCGCGCTGGAGGACGTGTCGCTCACCGTGCACCGCGGCGAGCGGGTGGCGCTGCTGGGCGCGAACGGGTGCGGCAAGTCCACCCTGCTGAAGATCCTCGACGGGCTCGTCTTCCCCGACGAGGGCAGCTACACCGCGTTCGGCGAGCCGGTCACCGAGGACACGCTCGAGGACGAGCAGATGTCGGAGGGCTTCCGCTCCCGGGTCGGGTTCGTCTTCCAGAACTCCGACGCGCAGGTGTTCTCCCCCAACGTCCGCGAAGAGATCGCGTTCGGACCGCTGCAGCTCGGCCTTTCCCGCGAGGAGACCGCCGAGCGGGTGCAGGACGTGCTCGCGATGCTCGGCATCGCCGACCTGGCCGACCGGGCCCCGTTCCAGCTCTCGGGCGGCCAGAAGAAGAAGGTCGCGATCGCCACGGTGCTGGTGATGAACCCCGACGTGCTGCTGTTCGACGAGCCCACCGCCGCCCTCGACCCGCGCACCCAGCATTGGCTCGTGGACCTGGTCGAGCAGCTCGGCGCGGCGGGCAAGACGATCGTGCACGCCACGCACGACCTCGACCTGCTGCACCGGATCGCCGACCGCGCCGTCGTGTTCGGCGAGGACCACCGCCTCGCGGGTACGGGCACGCCGGACGAGGTGCTGGCCGACCACGACCTGCTCCTCCGGGTCAACCTGGTGCATCCCGACACGCTGGCCCGGCGCTGACGGTCACGCCACCGTGATCGACACCGGTCCCGCGGTGTTCGTGCCGCTGATCGAGGTCGCCGTCGCGGTCACGTGATGGGTGCCGGTGTCCACGTCGTCGAGGACGGCCGTGTACGGCGCCGAGCCGCTGGGTCCCAAAGTGCACTCCTGCGTCCACCGCTTGTCGTCGTCGAGCTGCACCGCGAGCGTGCCGTGACCGCTGTGACCGCGCACCCAGCCACTGCAGCGGAGCACCACCGTCACCTGGTTGGGTCCCGACGCGGTCACGGACGTGATCTCCACGTTGGGGGTGCAATGGAGCAGCGGCCGGACCGGGACGGTGGCGGGCACCCCGAGCACCTCGTCGCCACCGGGTGATCGGCCGATGGCCCGGACGGTGTAGGAGAGGTCCTGTGCGCAGCCGCGCCCGAGGTCCGTGTCGCGGAGCTGGGGCGACGGCACCCGCCATCGGCCCGGTTCGGCCGCCGATTCGGACGTCACCTGGTAGCCGACGAGCTCGGTGCCGTGCAGGTCGGCGGGCGGCTGCCAGCTCGTGTCGATGTGGTTGCTGCCGCTGTCGTTGTGCGGGGTGCTCGTGAGGCCCTGCACGGCGTCCGGCACACCGGTCGGCGGCGGACCGACCGACTCCGTCGGGCTCGGTGGCGCCGTGACCGGGTCCGAGGGCGGGGCGGACGGCACGGGTCCGGGTGTCGGGTCGGGCGTGGTGGCGGTCGGGTCCTGGACCCGGTCGGATCCGCCGTCGCTGCCCACGGGCCGGGTGAAGACCACGAGACTGACCGGGTCGACCAAGGTCAGCTGGGCCAAGGGCGTCGAGGTGGGCGCCACGGTCACGATGGTCGACGGGTTGAAGCCCGGCCAGCGCTCGCCGGTGTAGTCCGCGGGCGTCGTCGCGGGTGGTGCGGTCAGCGGGTTGCCGCAGTAGCAGCGGGCCCGCGGCACGCCGAACCGGTCGACGAGGACCGCGGTGCCCGCTTGGAGCACCGAGCGGAGGGTGGTCGCGGCGCCGTCGACGAAGCCGTGGTTCGTGACGGTGGTGTCGGCCCGCAGCACGACGGGGGTGAGCCCGGCGATGTAGGAGGCGATGTCGGCGGGGGCGATGCCCTCGACGTCGGCCCAGGCGCCGGCCTTGTCCGGGTTCTGCTGCAGGAAGGTCACCATCCGGGCCGGGTCGCAGGCGGCGTTGTTCAGCGTGCCGCCGTACAGGCCCGAGGTTCCGCCTGCGACGACTCCCCCGGTGGCGACGGGGGGCACGGCCATCGGCGGTCGGGTGGTCACGGGCGGCATGAACGGGTTGGCGCCTGCGGAACCGTACGGCTCGGTCATGACCTGGCCGGCATCGCCACCGGGGGTGAGCATCCGGATGGTCAGCACCGCCGCGATGAGGACGGCGGCCGTGGCGACGGCCGCCAGCACGGTCAGCGCCGAGCGGCGCGGCGACGCGGGCGGGGGGCGGCCGTCGGGCGCGGGGCGGCCATCGATCGGCGCGGGGCCGTCGCGTGCGGGTGTGGGGCGGCCACCGTGCGCAGGCGCGGACGCGGGACCACCGGGCGCCGGAGACAGGAGCGCCGCGAGCGGGGACGCCGGCACGGCGGCCGAAGCGGTTTCGCGGGCCCCGGCCCCGGGCGCGGGGTCGGACTCGCGGCCCCCGTCGAGGGCGCGGCGGGCGGCCGCGGCCAGCGCGCCCGCCGTCTGGTAGCGGTCGTCCGGGTCCTTGGCCATGGCCCGGGCGACCACGGCGTCGAGTCCCGCGGGCACCTCGGATCGCAGCGCGGTCGGCGCGGGCGGCGGCGTGTTGAGGTGGGCGTTGACGAGGGCGGGGAGGCCCTCGACCGGGAACGGGCGCCGCGCGGTCAAGGCCTCGAAGAGCACGCAGCCCAGCGCGTAGACGTCAGCGCGTCGGTCGCCGTGGCCGCCGCCGAAGCGCTCGGGCGCGACGTAGTCCAGCGACCCGACCGTGGTGCCGGTGGAGGTGAGCGACCCGGAGTTGCTGCCGTCGATCGCGCGGGCGATGCCGAAGTCGGCGACGTAGACGAAGTCGGCCGCCGTGTCGGGCGCGGAGGCGACCATGAGGATGTTGCCGGGCTTGATGTCGCGGTGCACCAGCCCCGTGCGTGGGCGGCGTCCAGGGCGGTGGCGACCTGGGTGACGATGTCCACGGCGCGCCGCGGTGGAAGCGGCCCTCCGCGGGTGAGCACCACGGCCAGGTCCGGCCCGTCGACCAGCCGCATGTCGATGTAGAGCTGCCCGTCGATCTCGCCGAAGTCGTGGATGGGGATGACGTGCGGTTCGTGCAGGCGGGCGGCGAGGGCGGCTTCGCTGCGGAAGCGGGCCTGGAAGGTCGGATCGGCGGCCAGCGCGACCGGCAGCCGTTTGAGCGCGACGACCCGCCCGCGCGAGGTGTCGTAGGCGCGGTAGACCTCGCCCATGCCGCCGACGCCGATCAGCTCCTCGAGGCGGTACGGCCCGAACATCGGCCGGGCCACCGTCGCCGCGGACTGCGGCGATCGGTCCGTGGAGACCGGACCGGCCTTGTCGGCGGCGTCGGGCACGGGCGAGCACCTCCCTCGTGAGCGCCGGGGCGGCTCGCCATCGGGTCGCTCGACGGTGCTTCGTGCCGCGACACGCCGGTGTTACGGAGTACGCACGCACGGGCGGGGGTCAGCGCTGGTCGGTGCTCCACCAGCGTCGCACCCCGATCCGGTGCAGGAAGTCGTGGTCGTGCGAGGCCACCACCAGCGCACCGCGGTAGGCGGCGAGGGCCTCGACGAGCCGATCGACGCTCGCGAGATCGAGGCTGTTGGTCGGCTCGTCGAGCAGCAACAGCTGCGGCGGCGGGTCGGCCAGCAGCAGCCGGGCCAGCACAACCCGGAACCGTTCGCCGCCCGAGAGCGTGCCCGCCGGGCGGTGCACGGCGTCGCCGCTGACCAGGAAGCGGGCCAGCCCGGCGCGGACGGCCTGCGGGGTGGCGCCGGGGGTGGCGGCGCGGACGTTGTCGAGCACCGAGCGGCCGTCGTCGAGCACGTCGAGGCGCTGCGGCAGAGCGCCGACCGGCACCTGCGCGACGATCCGGCGCAGCAGCGTGGTCTTGCCGCTGCCGTTCGCCCCAACGACGCCGATCCGCTCGGGGCCGCGGATGACGCGCTCGTCGACCACGCCGACGATGCGCCCTGCGGGCACCGCGGTGGCGGGCAGGTCGATGCGGATCGTGGCGTCGGCACGGAGCTGCGCCGCGGCCGCGGCCAGGCCGTCGCGGGCAGCGTCGAGGCGCTGCTCGTGCCCGATCCGCAGCTTGCCCGCCGACACCTGCGCCTCCCGCTTGCGCGCGTTCATGATGATCTTCGGCTTGCGCTTGTTGGCGTGGTCGGTGTCGGCGTAGCGGACGCGGCGAGCGAGCTTCGTGCGGGCCTCGTTCAGCTCGCGCCGCTCCCGCCGGACGTCGGCCTCGGCGGCCCGCACCAGCCGCCGCGCGCTGTCCTGTTCGGCCGCGAGCTGCTCCTCGTAGGCCGAGAGCGGGCCGCCGAACAGCCGCACGCTGCCCGCGCGCAGCTCGGCGGTGGAGTCGAGCAGTTCGAGCAGCTCCCGGTCGTGGCTCACCACGAGCAGCACGCCCGGCCAGCGCGCGACCGCGTCGTAGAGCAGCTCCCGGGCCCGGCGGTCCAGGTTGTTGGTCGGCTCGTCGAGCAGGGTCACCGGGAGACGGCGCACGAGCAGGCCCGCGATCCCGGTGAGCACGGCCTCGCCGCCGGACAGCGTGTCCGTCGGCCGGTCGAGGTCGGTGGGGAGCCCGAACCGGCCCAGGGCGGCGGCCGCGCGCTCCTCGATGTCCCAGGCGTCGCCGACGTCCGCGATCGCGGCGGCGTTCCCCGCCTCGACCGCGCGCAACGCCCGGCGCTGCGCCGCCACGCCGAGCAGCTCGGCCATGGTCCGGTCCGCATCGAGGGCGACGGTCTGCGGCAGATAGCCGATGCTCCCGACGGTGCGCACCGTTCCCGATGTGGGTCGCAGTTCACCGGCGATCAGCCGGAGCAGGGTGGACTTGCCGCACCCGTTGGTGCCGATCAACCCGGTGCGGCCCGCGCCGAAGGCGACATCGAGCGCGGGGAGCACGACGTCGCCGTCGGGCCACGCGAAAGACAGTTCGGAGCAGACGATGGCGGGAGCAGGCACGGGACACCTCGACGGACGACGACGGCAGGACCGGGGTGTCAGCTCTCCACGCCGCCACGGTAGCCGCGAGTACTCCGGGGCGAAATCGGTTATTCGGACGTGTGAACCGCGCACCCGACCAGCACGCCGGTCGGGTTCCCCCGCGTCTGGTGTTCGCCCTCCGTGCCGACGACGCCTCTGTCGCGCGCATGGCCCGCGACCGCGTCGAGGCGTGGCTCGTCCGCCAGCGCTGGCCCGCGGAGGAGAGCCACGACATCGTGTACGCGGTCAGCGAGGCCGTCACCAACGTCTGCGAGCACGCCTACCACCGGCAGGAGGCGGGCACCGTGGAGGTCACCGCCGACGTCGAGCACCCGACGGCGCAGACGCGGCGGGTCCGGGTCGCGGTCACGGACGAAGGCCGCTGGCACCATCGCGCGACCCGCCCGTTCACCCGCGGCCGCGGTCTGCGGGTGATCCGCGCCCTGATGGCGGGCGTCCGCCTGCGCCGGGGCACCGACGCCACGCCGGGCACGTCGCTGGTGCTGACCAGCCCGCCCGTGCCGTCCTAGCCCGCCATCGTCGGAACCGATGACGGACATCGACCGGGTCGGCGCGATCTGCCTGGCCCTGCCCGGGGCCGACGAGAGCGACGCCTGGCGCGGTGTGCCTGGGAGGTGGCGGGGCGCACGTTCGCGCACGTGCTGCCGATCGAGGACGGCAGGCCGCCGGCTCACCGGCGATGGGCGCTGACGGCCGCCGCGCTCTCCGGGTCGCCGGTGGCGCGCAGGCCCGCGATCACGCCGTCGACGTCGGCGGCGGGACGGTTCTGGCTGAGCTTGAACTTGGCCTCGATCCGCTCGATCGCCAGCTCGACGCCGACGATGGCGCGGAGCTGCCCCGCGACGAACTTCGGCGGGGCGTCGTCGACCGACCACGACGCCGGTCGCCCGTCCTCGTGGCGGTCGGTGAGCTCCCGGACGAGGTCGGCGACCCAGGCCGGGTCGTCGTGCACGGTGACGAGCCGTGCACGTGGGCGGTGACGTAGTTCCAGGTCGGCACGACGCGCCCGTGCTCGGCCTTGCTGGCGTACCAGGACGGCGAGATGTACGCGTCCGGGCCGCGGACGATCACCAGCGCCGCCGCCCCGTCCACGGTGCTCCAGTGGTCGTTGTTGCGGGCAAGGTGTCCCCGCAACGTGCGGCGCTGCGCGTCGTAGAGGAACGGCAGCATCGTCGCCGTGAGCCCGTCGGGCCCCACGGTGACCAGGTCGGCGGCGCGGTGGCGCAACAGCAGCGCTTCCACGGCCTCGTCGGTCGGGGCGAAGGCGCTCGGGACGTACATACCTGACGAGGGTAGGCGTCGGCACAGCCCGGCGCCGCCGCCGTCACATCTCCACGAGGACCGGCTCGCCGGTCTGCGCGGCCTTGCCCGAGCGCATCGTCGCGGCCAGCAGCACCGCACCCGCGCACAGCCACGCCGTGATGTAGAACCCGTTGTCGTAGGCCTGGGTGGTGACGACGTTCGACAGCTGCTCGTAGACGCCGAGCAACTGCTGCGGGTCCTGGGCGGTGCCGGTGGACGACCGATCGCAGCGCCCAGGATGCCGATCGGCACGTTGATGTAGAAGATCACGCGCCAGTCCGTGTACTCGACGAGGTAGCCGCCCAGCGTCGGCCCCACCGCGGGAGCGACGACCACCCCGAGGCCGTACAGGCCCATCGCCGCGCCGATGTTCTTCGGCGGGACGATCTGGTACAGCATCGTCAGCGTGATGACGGGGAGCACCCCGCCCGGTATCGCCTGCAGGATGCGGAAGGCGATCAACGAGTCGAGGTTCCAGGCCAGGCCGCACAGGGCGGAACCCGCCGCGAAGCCGAGCACGGACACGACGTAGAGGCGCGTCTGCCCGAAGCGCAGCCCCAGCCACCCGGACAGCGGGACGACGACGCCGAGCGCGAGCGTGTAGCCGGTGACCACCCACGCGACCGAGTCGGGCGAGCCGGAGAGCTCGGTCTGGATGTCGGGGATCGCCACGTTGACGATGCTGCTGTCCAGGACGGACATGAACATGCCGACGATCAGCACCGCCAGCGGCACGATCCAGCCGCCGTCACGCGGTGCGGGCGGCGACGGGACCGGGGCGGGCGCCGCTCGCACCTCGGTGCGCGGCTCGACCTCGACGGTGCGCGGGGCCGTGCTGGTGCGTTGCCCGACGTCAGCCGTCATGGCGAAGATCCCCCCTTACTTGCCGACCGGCTAGGGCCGTGATCAAACGCCCGCCTTCGAAGCCCGCGACCAGTGCGTGTCGGCCGCCCTCGATTCGAAAGACCCGTTGTTCGTCGAGAAGGTTGTCGACGTCGTCGGGCTTTACCACAACCCGCCCGAGCGGGCGGTCGTGCTCTGCGTCGACGAGAAGAGTCAGATCCAGGCGCTGGATCGCTCCCAGCCGGTGCTACCGATCATGCCGGGCACGCCGGAGCGGGCCACGCACTCCTACATCCGCAACGGCATCACCACCCTGTTCGCCGCGTTCGACATCGCCGACGGCACCGTGATCGGCGAACTGCACCGTCAGCACCGGGCCACGGAGTTCAAGAAGTTCCTGATCACCATCGACAAGACCGTCCCCGCGGACCTCGACGTCCACCTGGTGTGCGACAACTACGGCACCCACAAGACCCCGGCGGTCAAGGCCTGGCTGGCCCGTCACCCCCGGTTCCACCTGCACTTCACCCCGACCGGCTCGTCGTGGATCAACCAGGTCGAACGCTGGTTCGGGTTCCTCACCGAGCAGAAGATCAAGCGAGGCGCCCACAAGAGCGTCCGCGCCCTCGAGGACGACATCCGCGACTGGATCGCCGACTGGAACACCCACCCGCGACCGTTCCTGTGGACCAAGACCGCCGAGGAGATCCTCGACTCCCTCGCACGATTTTGTCGGCGGATTTCCGACGCAGGACACTAGCCGGTCGTCAAGTAAGGTGTGCGCGAGCAGAAGGGAGCCAGCGGTGAACGAGCGCCGTACCAACACGCGGGAGCAGATCCAGACCGTCGCCTTGGAGATGTTCGCCGAGCGCGGGTACGCGAGCACGTCGCTGCGCGAGATCGCCGAGCGGCTCGGCGTCACCAAGGCGGCGGTGTACTACCACTTCCCGACCAAGGAGGACATCCTCGCCGGCCTGCTGCAGGACTTCCTGGCCCAGGTCGACGAGCTGATCGCGTGGACGGCCGCGCAACCGCGGTCGGCGGAGACGCGCCGCGCGGCGCTGGAGCGCTACGCGAAGCTCCTGGCCGGGCGCAAGACCGATCTGGCGCGGTTCATGCAGGAAGGCCAGTCGGCGATCCGCGAGCTCGCCGCCGGGCTGGAGGTGCGCAAGCACGTGGAGCAGTTCCTGGCGCTCCTCGCGGCTCCGGACGACTCGCCCGAGGGCAGGCTGCGGGCCCAGGTGGCCCTGGTGGCGCTGCACCTCGCGGCCTTCGGCCCCCTGGCCCCGACGGCGGGCGCGGGCGAGGCCGCCGCACCCGAGGACCGAACCGAGTTGCGCGCGGCGGGCCTGCGGGTGGCGACGGACGTGCTGGCGGCCCTCGACGCGGAGGCGCCGCGGTGACCGCGCCGCGCCGCGGGCGCCCCGCCCGACCGTGGGTGTCGGTCGTCGTGCCCACCCGGAACGAGGCGCGCAACCTCGAGATCGTGCTGCCCGCGCTGGCCGCTGTCCGCCCGGCGGTCCACGAGATCATCGTCGTCGACGGCAACTCGGTCGACGGCACGGTCGAAACCGCGCAGCGGGTGCTGCCCTCCGCGAAGGTGATCAACCAGACCCGCACCGGCAAGGGCAACGCTCTGGCCTGCGGGTTCGCCGCGGCCACCGGGGACATCATCGTCATGTTCGACGCCGACGGGTCCGCCGACCCGGCGGAGATCCCGGCGTTCGTCGCGACGCTCATGGCGGGCGCCGACTTCGCCAAGGGCAGCCGGTTCGCGGCGGGCGGCGGCAGCGACGACATCACGGCGTTGCGCCGCGCGGGCAACGCCGGGCTCAACCTCGTCGCGAACACGCTCTTCGGCACCGGCCACACCGACCTGTGCTACGGCTACAACGCCTTCTGGGCCGACATCCGCCCGGCGCTCGATCTGCCTGCACTCGAATCGCCCGCGCGCGGCATGCTCTGGGGCGACGGCTTCGAGATCGAAACACTGATCAACTGTCGGGTTGCGGTGGCCGGTCTGGCCGTCATCGAAGTGCCGTCCGTGGAACATCAGCGGATCTTCGGGCTGACCAACCTGCGGACCTTCGCCGACGGCGCCCGGGTGCTGCGCACGCTGGTGGTCGAGCGGCTCGGCGCCCGGCGTGGTGCGGATCTCGTCCACGAGCCCGTGGACGTGACGGAGGATGCAGATTCGGGGAGTCGACACGACGTATCAGCACGGACCACGATCTGACCAACGTCACGCTCAGGAGGACCGAAGTATGCGCACAGTCCTGGTCACCGGTTCATCCGACGCCGTGGAGCCGGTCGTCGAGGCCGTGCGGGCCGCGGGCGCCGAACCCGTCGGCCTGACCGCCGACCTCGACCTGGTCGCGGCGCTGCAGAAGCTCGACCCGGGTTCGATCGCCTGCTACGTGCAGCTGCCGGTCGGCATCACCCCGTCCGGCGACACCGCAGTGAGCCGCGTGCACTCGTTCCTGGAGCAGGGCCTGCTCACCCGTTTCCGGCTCGTCGACGCCGTGCTGCCCGCGCTGGCCGACGACGCATCGGTCCTGCTCGTCGGCGGTCACACGCAGGTGGAGCAGCAGGCACCCGACGACGAGAGCGCCCGCCGGGCCCTGCTCGCCGTGCTCGCGCACGCGCTGCGTGCCGACCGCGCGCGGGTCGTCACCCACGTGCACGTGCTCGACCACACGCAGACGGCGGTCGAGATCGCGGATATCGCCGTCACCGGCCGCGGGCCGAGCCAGGAGCAGCGGTCGGCGCGGTCGGCCGAGGCCGTGCGCGCCTACGAGGACTGGCGCACCGAGCTCTTCGGCACGGCGCGGGCGGAAATTTGATCTAGTTCGGCAGGTTCTTCAGCCACCGGCGGACGCCGCCGTGGCTTGAGCAGGTGCCCCGCCGGTGTTGGCTGGAGGAGTAGGTGCCGTCCGCGCACTGGGCGCTCGCGTTCGCCGGGGCGGTCGCCGCGGGGCGCAGCACACAGCTGCCGCCTGCGTTCACGTAGTGCGTCGCCTTGTCGCACGCCGCCGGGGCTGCGGCGGCGTGCGGGGTGGGCTTCGGCGCCACCCGCGCGCCGGTTGCCCGCCCGGTCGACGCTGCGGGTGGTGCCGAACCGGGGACCCGGGCACGGCCGCGAGCGCCTGGCGTCGGGGGCGCGGTTCGTTGCGTGGTCGCTGCGCCGCCGGTCGTCCGTGCGGACGGCGGCGGCTGACTCGTCGCGGCGGGGGTCGGTTGTGACTGCTCCCGGGCCGCGGTGCCGACCCCGCCGGTGGTCGTCGGCGCGGTCGCCGCACCGACGACGACGGCGACCACGACGAAGGCCGGAGCCAGGGCAACGGCCGCCAACGACCGCCGCCGGTTGGTCGCCGTGCCCCGGCGCGTACGGCGGTAGGCCGCGGCGGCCGGGAGGATGGCCAGCACGCACAGCAGGAAGCCGAGCGGCGCGGTCGCGGGGATCACGGCGAGCAGCGCGCCGAGCAGGACGACGACGAACGTCACGGCACCCAGCCCGTTGCGCGGCCCCGGCGACGGTGCCGGTGGATATCCCTGCACGACGTGCCACCTCGCGATCACTGTCGGCGTGACCGGTCTTCGGTGGCGAGGCACTGCTCGTTACGACCTTGTCGAGATCGTTGGTACGGCGAGATGCGCACAGGCCGACCGGGTGGGGCTGCGGCCCGACGGCCGGGCCGTTCGTGCCGGCTCCGCGAGCTCTATCGGACGGGGGCCCCGCCGCGACATAGTGTTGCCCGATTGCGCAGGGAGGCGGGTGAGGTGGATGTCCGAGCGCGGGTCGCTCGCGGGTGCGCTGCAGCGCCTCGCCGGTGAGCTGCTCGGCGCCACGACGCCCGCCGCGGTCGGCACCCTCGTCGTCACGACGGCGGCCGAACTGCTCGGCGCCGACGCCGCGGCGGTCTTCGCGCGGGTCGACGGGCAGACGCTGGAGTCGCTGCACACCACCGGCTGGCCCGATGAGGTCACCCGACCGTTCCACCGCCTGGACCTGCACCGCGGGCGGCCGCTGTCGGACGCCGTGCTCGACCGGCGTCCCGTCTGGCTGGAGGACGCCGCGCAATGGCGCAGCCGCTACCCCGACATGGCCGCCGTGGGCACGGCGTCGGACATGCAGGCCAGCGCCTGCCTCCCGCTGTCGGTGGAGGACCGCGACCTCGGCGCCGTGGTGTTCAGCTTCACCGGGCCGCGCAGGTTCTCCGTTGCCGAGCGCGAGTTCCTGATGGCGATCACCGCGCTGTGCGCGCAGGGATTCGATCGGGCCCGGCTGCTGGTCGCCGAGCGGGAGGCGCGGGAGACCGCGGAGCGCCAGCTCGGCCGGATGACCTTCCTCAGCCGCACCACACGTCTGATGGAGGCTCCGCTGTCGGTCGAGCAGCGGCTGCAGCAACTCGCCGACCTGGTCGTTTCCGAGATCGCCGACTGGTGTGCCGTGCACCTCGTGCGCGGCAACCGGGTCGACCAGGTGGCCGTCGCGCACAGCGACCCGGCGAAGGTCGCGTTCGTCGCGCGCCTGCAGGAGCGCTATCCGCCCGACCCCGACGCGCCGGGTGGGGCGATCCGGGTGAGCCGCACCGGCGAGCCCGCCTACTACCCCGAGGTGCCCGACGAGCTGCTGGTCGCCGCCGCCGTCGACGAGGAACACCTCGCGCTCATCCGGTCCATCGGGATGCGCTCGGCGCTGATCGTGCCGCTGGCCGTGCGCGGGCGGCGGCTCGGCGCGCTCACCCTCGTGCAGACCGAGTCGGACCGCGGCTTCGACCAGGCCGACCTCGCCTTCGCCCTGCAGCTTGCGGCCACGGCGTCCGTGGCCCTGGACAACGCCCGGCTCTACGAGCAGCAGTGGCACACCGCGCACACCCTGCAGGCCGCGCTCCTGCCGAGCGACCTGCCCACGGTGCCCGGCCTGCGCCTGGCCGCCCGCTACCGCGCCGCGACCGCCGACCGGGCCGACATCCACGTCGGGGGCGACCTCTACGACGTCGTGCCGGGCCCGGACGGCGTGCGGGGTCGTCGTCGCCGACGTCTGCGGCAAGGGCGCGGAGGCGGCCGCGCTCACCGCCCTCATCCGGCACACCGTGCGCGCGGAGATCGACCACGGGCTCGGGCCCGCCGCGGTCCTGGAGCGGCTCAACCGGGCGATGCTCCGCGCCAGCGGCGGACGGCCCGGTCGGTTCGCGACCGTCGCGCACGCCCGGCTCTGCCGCACCGCGACGGGCGTCGGCGTGCGGCTGGCCAGCGCGGGCCATCCCGCCGCCGCTGGTGCTGCGCGACGGGAGGGCCACGCCCGTGCCCGCGCCGGGGACGCTGCTGGGCGTCTATCCGGACGTCACCTTGACCGAGGTGACATTCGACCTGTACCGCGGCGAGATCATGGTGCTCTACACCGATGGCGTGACCGAGGCACGAGGCGAAGGCGAGCTCTACGGGGCGGAACGACTGGCGCGCGCGGTCGCGTCCGTGCCCGGCGGCACCGCGGACGAGGTCGCCGACCACCTCCTCGCCGACGTCGACGCGTTCCAGCGCGGGCAGCAGCTCGACGACATCGCGATCCTCGTCGTCGAGGCGGCCGAGACCGCCGAGGCACGGTCATGACCGGCTCGCCCGGCACGTCCGCGGAGGTCGTCCTGACCGGTGAGCTGGACATCTCCACCTACGAGGACGCCCGCAGGCTGCTGGAGGACGCCGAGCGCGCCGAGCCCGAGCTGCTCGTCGTCGACCTCGCCGGGCTGCGGTTCGTCGACTCCACCGGTGTCCGGCTCATCCTGTCCGCCGACGAGCGGGCCCGGCAGGCGGGTCGCCGCGTGGCGCTGCGCCTCGGCGACGGGCTCGCCCGCCGGGTGTTCGCCGCACTCGGCCTGCTGAACCGGTTCGAGGTGCTGGACGCTCGGCCTGATCGGCGCTGATCAGGGGCGGCGTCACGGCGTCGAGCGGCTCGCCAGCGTGGCGGCGCCTGCTCCGGCGAGATCCGCGACGGCGGCACCGCGGCCGGTCATCGCGAGCAGCAGCGACAGCATCGGCCCCGTCACCTCCGGTCCGGAGCCGTGGGACCAGTCGGTGTCGGTGGCGCGGAGGGTAAGCCCGAGTCGACGGGTCCGGGCGGCGCCGAGGTCGAGTCCTTGACCCGACGGAACTCGGCGAGGGTCGCCGTCGGCCCGCCCGCGGTCTCGGCGTCCACGTTGCGCTGCGCCATGGCGGTGAACCGGAAACCGGAGGCCGCCAGCCTGCGGACGAAGCCGAGCGGGGTCGTCTTGGCGGTCGCCGTCATGTGTCCGAGAACGTCCAGCACCGTCCATCCCGCACAGAGCGAGGGGGTCGACCACTGGGCGTCGGTGAGCGCGTCCAGGTCGTCGGCCAGTGCGGCACGCTCGGCATGGATCACCGGCCACGGGCTCGTCGCGGACATGCTCGGTCTCCTCCTGCGCTGCGAAGGCGTCATGCTGGCACGGGGACGGGTGCGCCCCGCGTGCGGGCGGCCGGTCAGGCTGTCCCCACCCCGATGACGGCCGCCGCCACCGCGACGGCGACCGCCACCGCCAGCCCGACGGCCAGCCGCCGCGGCCCGGTGCGGCCGCCGCGGTGACCGGCGCGATCGGCGTCCGCGGCGAAGGCACCCCGCCGCGCCGCGATGAGCGCGCCCACCACCAGCAGCACGCCGACCAGCAGGAGCGCCACCGGCGCGGCCAGCGCGTCGGGGAACCACCGGCCGGTCACGACCGGCACGTCGATGAGCAGCGCCAGCGAGCCCACGACCAGCAGCGTCACGTCGCGCAGGACCACGCCTGCCGCGACCAGCACCACTCCCGTCGCGATCGCGAGGGCGCTCCCCCACGCCGAGTCGATGACGGCGAGCGTGCCGACGACGACCACGGCGCCGCCGAGCACGTCGGCCACCAGCCGCGGGCCGACCACCGCGCCCCACCCGAGCAGCAGCCACACCACGCCGACGCCCCAGACCGCGAGCCCGATCACCTCGGCGTCGTCGCGCGGCAGGTGCGCCGCGCCCGCGGCGGCCATCACCGCGAGCGCGGCCAGGAAGGCGGCCTGCTGCAGCGCCGTGCGGTGCCACCACCAGAGCGCAGCCGCGACCACCGCCGTCTCGCAGGCCGCGACGAGCAACACCGTCTCGGACGCGAGGTGCCAGACGTCGTCGGCGAGCAGTCCCGTGCCGAACCCCAGTACCGCCACCGCGACCAGCCAGAGCACGGCCCGCAGCCGTCCACCGGCCGGGCTCGCGACGGGTACGACGGCACCGACGCCCACCAGGACGGCGGCCGCGCCGAACGTCACGACCAGACGCCCCGGGACGCCGAGGTCCGCCCAGAACCGGCCCACGAGCACCGCCGTGGCGACCAGGATCAGCACCCCGCCGACGTAGCCCAGCGCCTCGGCCAGGATCGACGCGGGCCGCCGCGCCTGCACGACCGGCTCGCCGCGCTCGACGGCCAGGATCCGGTCCGCCTGGGCCCGGCTGAGCAGGCCGAGCCCGGCCCAGGTCTGCAGGCGCGCGGCCAGGTCGTCGGGGACCTGCGGGTGGGGCGACGCCATTGCCGGATCCTGCCGCCCACTACCTAGGCGATATCGCCCGGGTACCCATGCCGAGCGCCTACGGGTCCGCCCCGCAGATGGGTGGCGATCACCGATGTCCCGGCGGCCCCCGCCCCGGACCATCAGAGCATCCGACCGAGGAGCTTCCATGTACCTTCCCGCCACGGCCACGATCACCGATGCCGCTCGGCTCGGCACGGTGCTCGGCATCTGGGCCCACCCCGACGACGAGGCGTTCCTGTCCGCAGGCCTCATGGCCGCGGCCCGCGACGCAGGTCAGCGCGTGGTGTGCGTGACCGCCACGCTCGGCGAGCACGGCACCGACGATCCCGGCAGCTGGCCGCCGACCCGCATGGCCCGGGTCCGCGAACGCGAGTGGCACGCGTCGCTCGCCGCGCTGGGCGTCAGCGAGCACCACCTGCTGGGCCTCACCGACGGCACGTGCGCCGCCGCCCCGCACCACCCGATCGTGGCGCGCCTCGCGCACATCATCGGGAAGGTCGGGCCGGACACGATCGTCACGTTCGGCCCGGACGGGATGACCGGCCACGAGGACCACCAGACGGTGTCGGCGTGGGCGACCGACGCGCACGCCGTCGCGGCACCGGACGCGCGGCTGCTCTACGCCACCACGACCGACGAGTTCGTGCGCGATTGGGAGCCGCACCGCGACACCTTCGACGTCTTCCTCGCCGACGGGTTGCCGCTGCGCACCCCGGCCGAGGAACTCGCGGTGGAGCTGCGGCTGGACGCCGACACCGTCGACCGCAAGATCGTCGCGCTGAAGGCGCAGGCCAGCCAGACCACCGGCCTGTTCGCGGCGCTGGGCGAGGAGCGGGTGCGGCGGTGGTGGTCGACCGAGACGTTCGTGGCGGCCCACACCGCGCACACCCGCGAGCGGGCCTGGGGCACCTGGCGGGTGGCGGCATGACCACCCTCTGCCCACCCGACACCGCGCCCGCGCCGGTCATCGGCCGGGCCGTGCGGGACGCGACGCCGGTGGTGCTCGCGTACGTGCCGTTCGGGCTGGCGCTGGGCGCCACCCTGGCCGCCACGCACGTGGCGCCGCTGGTCGCGTGGTCGTCGTCGCCGCTGCTGTTCGGCGGCGCGGCCCAGCTGCTCGCGGTGCAGCTGCTCGACGCGGGGGCGAGCGTCGTGCTCGTGGTGCTCGGCGCGCTCGTCGTGAACGCCCGGATGCTGCTCTACAGCGCCGCGCTCGCCCCGCACACGGCCGCGTGGCCCGCGCGCACGCGGTGGCTGGCCGCCTACCTGCTGGCCGACCCCGTCTACGCGCTGGCGATCACCCGCTTCACCGGCGTGGACGAGAGCCCGCGGGACCGGCTGCGCTACTTCTTCGCGGCCGGGCTCGTGCTCTGGCCCGCCTGGATGGCGCTGACCGGCGCCGGCGTGTTGCTCGGCGGGGTGCTACCCCCGTCGCTGCGGCTCGACCTCGCCGCGCCGCTCACCTTCCTGCTCCTGCTGCTGCCCATGCTGAACTCACGTCCCGCCTATGCGGCCGCGGCCACCGGCGGGGCCGTCGCGGTCGCGACGTCCGGGCTGCCGCTGGGGTTGGGGCTCCTCACCGGGGCCGCGGCGGGCATCGCGGTCGGCGGATTCCTCGGCGGTCGGCGTGACTGACCTGCTGACGCTCGTCGTGATCGGGCTGGGCACCTACGCCATGCGGGCGGTGTTCCTCGTGACGGCCCATCGCCGACCGCCCGCCCGCGTGACCCGCCTGCTGCCCTACGTGGGGCCCGCGGTGCTGGCCGCGATCACGGTGCCCGCGTTCGTGGCCCCGCACGGAGCCATCAGCCTCGCCGAGACCGCACCCGCGCTGCTCGCCGCCGTCGTCGCCTGGGCGGCGTGGCGGCGGCTGCGGCACAACCTGCCGGTGGCGCTGTTCGGCGGCCTCGCCGCCTGGTGGGCGGCCTCCTGGGCGGTCACCGCCGTGGGTACGTTCGGCGCTTCCTGACCTCCGCGGCGTACCCCTCCGGATAGCCCGCCTTCATCGCGCGGCTCTCGGCGACGTTGTCCACGAACGCCGTCGAGAACAACAGGCCGATGAGCGCGCCCATTGCGATCCCGATCGCCAATATGCCCTTGTCGACGGGCACGACCAGGAGCACCACGATCGCGAACGGCACGAACTGCACGACCGACCGCAGGACGTGGCGCAGCACCCACGTCGGCGCGGTGACGTCGTGCAGCACCCATTCCCGGTAACGCTCGGGCAGGGCTCCGCCGTAGGCGTAGCGCAGCCAGAGCAGCGGCCCGGGTCGCGTGAGGTTTCCCATGCCGGTCACCTCCTGACGTCGACGGTAGCACCGCAAAACCGGTGGAGTCCGCGGCGACGCACCACCACGCGTCGCGGCGATGTCACCCTGCTGCGACGCCGTCACACCCGCCTGAGACCCCGTCGCCGTGGAAGGGTGGGGCTGTGGCAGAGGTAGGGGCGGTGCTCGTCCACGGGCTGTGGCACGGCGCGTGGGTGTGGGACGCCGTTCGCGCCCGGCTCGAGGACGCCGGGGTGTCCAGCGCGGCCGTCGAGCTGCCGTTCACCAGCCTGGCCGACGACGTCGCCGCCACCCGCGCGACGCTGGACCGACTCGGCAAGCCCGCGGTGCTCGTCGGGCACTCGTACGGCGGGGCCGTCGTCACCGCGGCGGGCGACCACCCGCACGTCACGCACCTGCTCTACCTGGCCGCGTTCCAGTTGGCGGAGGGCGAGTCCGTGGGCCGCACGCTGCCCGAGCGGGACCTCCCGTCGACGGGCCTCGGCGACGCACTGCGGTTCTCCGCCGACCGCGAGCAGGTGTGCGTCGACCCGGCGCTGGCCACGGGCCTGTTCTACGCCGACGCGCCCGCCGTCGCCGCGGCGGCCGCGGTGGCCCGGCTGCGACCCGTGCAACGATCGGTGTTCCGCGGGGTGCCCGCCACGATCGGCTGGCGGCAGCGGCCGTCCACGTACGTCGTGTGCGCCGACGACCGGGCCGTGCACCCCGACCTGCAGCGGGCCATGGCCGAGCGCGCGACCGCCCGCCACGAGTGGCCCGGCGGCCACTCCCCCGCCCTCACCCGCCCCGCCGCGGTCGCCGACCTCATCGCCGCATTGGCGACGCGCCGCTGAGCAGCGGGTGATCGCGTCGATCCGCACCTCACGCAGGTCGCACCCTGCGTGAGGTGCGACTCCCACCGATGACCGGGGTCCCCCGATCGACGGACACGCGGGTCCCCCACCGCGGGGCCCACCCGGCCGACGGCGCGCGGGCCCGGGCCGTCGCAGGCTGAGCTCATGGTCGCCGCCCGCGTGTTCGTCGCCGCCGTCGTCGTCATCCTCGCCGCGGGGATCGCCGCGGGCATCTACATCGTGCTCGCCCGATGAGCCTCACTCGACCAGACCGCGCCGCATCCCTTCGGCCACGGCCGCGGCGCGGTCGGAGACCCCGAGCTTCTCGTAGAGCCGCTGGGTGTGGGTCTTGACCGTGCTGACGCCGATGAAGAGCTCACCCGCGACCTGCGGCACCGACAGCCCGCGGGCGAACGCCTGCAGCACCTGGCGTTCCCGCTCGGACAGCACCGGGCCCTGGTCCTTCGCGCGGATGCGGATCTCCCCGGCGAGCCCGGCTGCCAGCTCGGCGGGCACGACCGTGCGGCCGCGTGCGACGTCCAGCACCGCCTCCACGATCTCCACGCGCCTGGCGTCCTTCGCGAGGTAGCCCGCCGCGCCCTCTTGCAGCGCCTGGAAGACGACGGAGCTGTCGGTGTGCGCGGAGAGCAGCAGCACCCGCGTGCGCAGGCCGTCGCGGACGGCGGCGCGCACGACGCCGAGCCCGTCGATGTCGGGCATCTCGTAGTCCACGAGCGCGACGTCCGGGTCGTCACGGCGGATCGCATCGAGGCACTCCCGGCCGTCGCCCGCTTCGGCCACCACCTCGATCCGTCCGCTGTGGACGAGGCCGCGCGCGACGCCGTCGCGGAAGAACGGGTGGTCGTCGGCCACGACGACGCGCACACGGGCGTCGGACGATTCCATCGCGCCAACCTTCCACCCGAGCACCAGCGGGCATTCAGTCTTCCACGGGCTCAGGGAAATAGGCTCCGCGACATGTCGCCCGAGCCGCCCGAGGTCGTCGCCGTCGCGATGGAGCACGCCCGGCGCGGGGTGGCGCTGCAGGTGGCGCTGCGCTGGGTGCTCGTCGGGTTCGTCGCGCTGACGGTGGTCACCGTGCCGCCCCCGCGGTTCGTCGGCCTGTGCGCCGCGATCGCGTGCGGCTACGCGCTGTGGGCGCTCGCGGTGGCGCTGTGGACCCGCAAGGGGCACGCGTTCGCGGTGCGGCTGGCGTGGCTCGCGCTGCTCGTCGACGTCGCGGTGTTGGGCGTATTGACGCTGCTCACCGGGGTGGCGACACCACTGAGCTGGACATCGGACGTGTTCACCACCGGGTTCCTGCTCATCCCCGTGCTCGCGGCGACGCAGCTGCGGGCGTGGGTGTGCACCGCGGTGGTCGTCCCGACGGCGATCGTCTACTTCGTCGCCGCCGTCGCGACCCGCGAGGCCAACGACGAGCCGTGGACGTCGCTCCTGCTGCGCAGCCTCGTGGTCGTCGGGGTGGCGCTGGGCTGCGTCGGCCTGTCCCGGATCCAGCGCTCCCGGGTGCGCACGATCGGACGGCTGGTGCGCGCCCGTTCCACGCTGCTCGCCGAGCTGACGGGGCTCGAGGAACGGGAGCGCCGGGCGCTGTCGGAGAACCTGCACGACGGCGCGCTGCAGTACGTGCTGGCCGCCCGCTTCGACCTCGACGACGCGCGCGAAACCGGCGATCCGGCCGCGTTCGATCGGCTGGAGCAGGCCTTGGCCGAGTCGTCGCGGCTGCTGCGCTCGACCGTCGCCGAGCTGCACCCGGCCGTGCTCGCCCGGGCGGGGCTGCCCTCGGCGCTGCGCGACCTCGCCGCGGCGGCCGCGGCCCGCGGCGGCCTCACCGTCGACGTCGACGCCGACGGTTGGCCGCCCGGCGAACGCACCACCGCCGACGCGCTCCTCTACCGGACGGCGGGCGAGCTGCTGAACAACGTGGTGAAGCACGCGCAGGCGACCACGGCGACCGTCACACTGGAGCTCGCCGACGACGTGGCCCGGCTCGTGGTCGCCGACGACGGCGTCGGCCTGCCCGCGGACGCCGCCTCCGGAGCCGCATTGCGCCGCGGCCACATCGGACTGGCCTCGCACACGCTGCGGATCGACGCGGCGGGCGGCCGGTTCTCCTCCGCCGCGGCCGAGCCGCACGGCACGGTCGTGACGGTCGAGCTGCCCGTCCACCAGTCGGAGGACACCGGCCTCGTCCCCCACACCGACCGGTGAGCCGACGGTATCGCCGGGCGGGGCGCGGCACGGTAGAGGCATCGGGGAAACACCCCGGAAAGCCACTCGGAAGGGCACCCGCCATGAGCACCACGACCTTCGAGATCGACAACACCGTCCGCCCCACCACCGCGATCGGGCGCACCGCATCCGGCCGTCCGGTGCTCGACGCCGCCCGCCTGTGGACCGGCGGGGTGGCCACGGCCGTCGTCGCCGCGCTGATCAGCGTCGTCGGGGTGCTGGTCCTGCGGGTGATCGCCACGCACGTGCCGAACCTCCCCGTGGCGGCGGGCCTCGGCACGACGCAGGCCACCGTCCTGCTCGCCACGCTCGCCGCGATCGCCGCACTGGCCGCCACCGGCGTCGCCCACCTGCTGCTGGTCTCCACCCCGCGACCGCTGGCCTACCTCGGCTGGATCGTCGGCCTGGCCACCGCCGCCGCCGCGGTGCTCCCGCTGACCACCGGCGCCGTGCTCGCCGCCGCCGTCGCCGCGGGCGTCGTCAACCTGGTGGTCGGGTTGGCGATCGGCAGCCTCGTCACGGGCGCCGCCTTCGCCGCCACCCGCGGTACCTCCGAACGGTGACCACCTCCCCGAAGGCCCCGGCCCCCCGGTCGGGGCCTTTGCGCGCTCCGCGACGATGACGCCATGACCGCGACGAGAGACGCCCGGGCGCTCGTGCTGTCCGTCATCGCGTCGAGCGTCTTCGCCGTCGGCTCGCTGATCTGGGGCTTCCTCGCCGGGTCGCAGATGATCGTCTTCGACGGGCTGTACTCGTTCGTCTCGGTGGCGCTGTCGCTGCTGGCCGTGTGGGCGCTGCGGGTCGCGCGGTCGGGGCCCGACGAGCGCTACCCGTGGGGCCGCGAGGTCTTCGAGCCGCTCACCATCACGGTCAAGGCGGTGGCCCTCGCGGGCCTCTGCCTCTACGCGCTGGTCGGCGGGGTCGGCGAGCTCCTCACCGGCGGACGAACCATCGACGCGGGCTGGGCCGTCGCGTACGGCGTCGTCGCCACCGCGGTCGGCATCGGGGTGTCGCTCGTGCTGCGGCGGATGAGCCGGGGCGCCACGGACCTGGTCCGGGCCGAAGCGGCGGAATGGATGGGCGATGCCCTGCTCTCCATCGGCACGCTGGTGGGCTTCGGCGTCGCGCTGGCCTTGCAGCTGACCGGGAACGACGCGCTCGCCCGCTACGTCGACCCGGCGATGGTCGTCATCACCTGCGCGATCTACCTGCGGATCCCGCTGCGCCTTGCCGCCGAGGGCCTGCGCGAGGTGCTGACGATGAGCGCGGCGCCCGTCGTGCGCGACCGGGCGGCGGCGGTCGTCGAGGAGGTCGCGCAGGAGTGGGGCCTCGCCGAGCCGGTGGTGCGCCTGTCCAAGGTGGGTTCGCGCCTGGACGTCGACATCGTCTTCCTGGTGGCGGAGGGTTCGACCGCGCGCACCGTCGAACAGTTCGACCAGGTCCGGGCCGAGCTGGACGAGCGGCTGCGGACGATCGGGCTCGAGCCTTCCCTCTCGGTCGGGTTCACCGCCGACCCGCGCTGGGCGGTGTGAGGCTCAGCCCAGCCACTCCAGCCACGCCGCGCTCGGGTGGGCGCGGCCCTGCACCTTGCCGAAGCGCACCCCGTCGCGCACCCGGACGTGGCCGATCACGCCGAACACGCCGCCCGCGCGGTTGTCCGCCACCCACTCGGCGGCGACGTCGAGGCCCTGGACGGTGTGCCGCGCGTCGGGCCCGAGCGGCACCAGCGGGTCGACCGACACCCAGTCGACGTCCCGGCCGAGGCCGAGCAGGAGATCGTCGAACCGGGCGAGGTCGGCGGGCGGCAGGAAGACGTGCACGTAGGTGTCGACGAGGCAGACCAGCACATCCGGGGGAAGACCCGCGACGACGGCGGGCAGGGCGTCGAGCACGCTGCCGCGTACGGCACGGGCCGGATGGGCGCGGGCGAGCGCCGAGGCGGCGGCGAACCGGGTGACCGCGCCCGCCTCGGGCGGGACGCAGGCGGTGAGCCAGGCCAGCGTGGCGGGATCGGCGAGGTCGAGCGGCTCGACGTCGATCCCGACGCGGTCGGCGAGCACCGGCACCGACGGCGGCAACGGCGGCTCCCCGGCGCGCACGTCGCAGGACAGCCGCACGGTGGCCGCCGGGTCGCCGACGGACCGCTCGCCCTCGGGCGTCCGGTAGGTGTAGCGGTACCGGTCGAGGTGCAGGCCGAGCCCGGCGCCGGTGCCGAGGTCGATGAGCGCGAGCGGCCGCCGCTCGCCCGCGGCGATCCGGCCGAGCACCGGCAGCACGTCGACGCAGCGGCCGACCTCGTTCATCTGGTAGCGGTGCCGCCCGGCGAGCGCGCGCACCCGGTCCTGCCGCGCGGCCGCGAAGGCCGCGAGCTCCGCGCCGAAGCCGGGATCGAACGGCGGCTGGGGACCGCCCGGCACCGGGTAGTGGCGCGCGATCGGCGCGTCCGGCTCGGCCGCCACGAGCTGCCGCAGCACCGCGGCCAGCAGCAACGGCGGCAGCCGGTCGGGCGGGATCGCCACAGCCAGGTCGCGCAGCACGGGCTCGCGGGCGATGGCGGTGAACGTCGCGGCGGTGAGCCACCAGCCGGCAGGCGCGTCCGGTGGCGACCACGCGTCCGCGACCGCCATCGCCTGCCCCGCGACGATCTCGGGATCGGTCATGCGCCGATTCTTGCGCAGGACCCGCACCGCCCCGCACGATGAGGGCGGTTCGGGGCCGTCGTCAACGTCGCAGGGACATCGCAGGTCGAGCGGAGGAACGCGGTGACGGCTGTGTGGACCGCCCGCGGCTGGCTGACCGGACACGACCCGGGGTTCGTCGCGCTCCGCCGGGCCCTGCGCGTCACCGCGGCCGCCTGCGTCGGGTTCTTCGTCTGCGAGTACCTGATCGGGTTGTCCACGCTCGCCACGTACGCGGTGTTCGGCACGATCGCGTTCGGTTTCCTGTCCGACGTCAGCGGCGCACCCGGGCAGCGCACGCGTACCTACCTCGCCGCGTGGCCGGTGGCGCTGGTCCTGGTCACGATCGGCACGGTCGCGGCCCGCTCCACTCCGGCGGCGGTCGTCGGGATGCTCGTCGTGGGGTTCGCGGTGGCGTTCGCGGGCGTCGGCGGGCCGCGCATCGCTGGCGTCGTCAACGGCCTCCAGCTGTTCTACGTCCTGCCCTGCTTCCCGCCCTACGACCTGGCTTCCCTGCCCCAGCGGCTCGTCGGGCTCACGGTCGGGATCGGCCTCGTCGCGGCGGCCGACCGGCTGCTGTGGCCGGCGGGGGCGCCCGCGTCGTTCCGGGTGCGACTCGCCGACGCCGTCGACGCCGTCGCACCGTACGTCGTCGTCGTGCCCGCCGACGGCCCCCGGGAGGCCGCCGAGGCGGCGGTGAACGGCCTGCGCCCCAGCGGCCTGCCCCTGGCGGTCCGCCCGACCGGCCCGGGGCGCCGCGACCGCGGGCTGACCCACGCCGCCGCGGAGCTGCGCACGATGCTGGTGCGCGCGCATCTGCTCGCGGGCCTCCTGCCCGACCTGCGCAACACCGCCGCGCGGGCGGCCGCCGACAGCGTTTTCACCCTGGTCGGCGAGGCGCTCACGCACTGCGCGGCGGCGCTGCGCGGCACCGGGCCGCCGCCGGAGAGCGGCCCGCTCGCCGCCGGTGTCGCGGACTACCTGGAGGGCCGCGCCGGGCGGATCGCGGACCGGCTCACCGGCGACGAGCTGCCGCCGGTGGTGCGGATCAGCGGGCTCACCGCCGCGGTGGGCGAGGCCGCCCGGGCGCTGGTCGTGGCGGTGCGGGCGGGCACGGGCGCGCCACCCGACCCGACCGCGGCGCCCGCCCGCGTCGGCCTGGTACCTCGACCTGCCGACCGCACTGCTGTGGTGGCGCAGGCTCGCCGCCCACCTCACCCCGCGCTCGGTGTACTTCCAGAACGCCGTACGGCTCGCGCTGGGCCTGACCGCCGCCCGGCTCCTCGCCGACCTGCTCGACCTCTCCCACGGGTTCTGGGTGCTGCTGGCCACGCTGAGCCTGATGCGGACCTCGCTCGTCGCGAGCAGGCTCGCCTTGGTGCCCGCGTTCCTCGGCACGCTGGGCGGCGCGCTCGTGGCCGCCGCGGTGCTCACGCTCGTCGGCGACGACACGATCGTCTACGCCGTCGTCCTGCCGATCGCGATGGTCGTCACGTTCGCCGCCGGGCCGCTGCTCGGGCCCGCCGCGGCCCAGTTCGGGTTCACCGTCGTCGTCTCGGTGCTGTTCGCCCAGCTGGCTCCGACCACGTGGCGGCTGGCCGAGGTGCGCCTCACCGACGTCGTCGTCGGCGGCCTGGTCGGGGCGCTCATCGGCGCCGCGGTGTGGCCGCGCGGTGGGGCGGGTGAGGTCCGCCGCTCCGCCGCGGCGTGCCTGCGCTACACCGCCGACGAGCTGGTCGCGACCGTGCGGACGCTGGCCGGTGCGCCCGCCGCGTGAGCCCGGCCTGCACCGGATGCGGCCGGACCCCGCGCACCGGGTCACCGCGCTGTTCGACATCACCTACGCCCAGTTCCGCAGCGAGCCCGGCCACGACCCGGCCCACGCACGACTGGCTGGAGGTGCTGGCCGTGGTGCAGCGGGCGGCGTCGGACGCCGAGGTGCTGCGCGACCGTTATCCGACGCCGGCGCCGCTGCCGTGGCCCGGCGTCTCCCGGCGGCTGATCGCGGCGGCGGAGGACGTCGCCCGTGCGTTCCGCGAGGCGGCCGAAGCGGTGCTGGCGAAGAACGCCGATCCCCCGGATCGGCGACCTGGCCGAGCGCCTCGACGCCGATCCGCCGCGCGCCCGGTTCGCCGACGACCCGCACGCCGCACTGCGCGTCATCGACGCGTGGGGCTGGATGCACGGCCTGTCCGCGGACCTCAGCCGGGCCGAACGCGCCGCGGCGGTCCCGAAGGGCTCGTGAGCCGTCTGCTCACGGTGAGACAGTCACACCGCCGCGGGCGCTCTACCGTGGCGGCATGTCCACGGCGGTCGGGCTGGAGGCGGCGCGGCGCGCGTTCCTCGCCGGGGAGTGGTCGGAGGCGCGTGCCGCGGAGGTGGTGCGCCCGGCGGTGGTGGCGTCGTGGGCGCGGTGTCGCCGCGGCGGGCTCGACCCCGACGCCGCGGTCGCGACGTTCCGCGGCATCGACGTCGGGCCGGATCCCGGCAAGGAGGTGTTCGACGCGTTCGCCGCCTCGGGCGCGCGCTGCAGCCTCGTGCTGCTCGACACCGACGGCCTCGTGCGCTCCCGGGCCGACGCCGACCCGGAGCTGGCCCGGCTGCTCGACGGCCTGCGTCTCGTACCCGGCTACGGCTTCGGCGAGCCCGCGATGGGCACGACCGCGGCCGCCGTCGCGCTCGCGACCGGGGAAGCCGTGGCCCTGGCCGGGCCAGAGCACTACGCCGCGGCGCTCACCTGCCTGGCCGAGGCGGCCGCGCCGGTCGCCGACGCGGAAGGCGTGGTCGGTGCGGTCGCGGTGGTCTGCCACGCGTCGGAGGCCTCGACGCTGCAGCTGCCGCTGGCCCGCATGCTGGCCGCGCAGGTCGCCGAGCACCTCGCGGGCGAGCCGGACCGCCGGGTCCGCACGCTCCTTCACCGACTGCGCGCCCACGGCGACGGGCCCGACTGGGCGCTGGCCACCGACGGGCAGACGATGCTCACCAACGCCGCCGCCCGCCAGCTCGACGGCGCCGACCTGCGCGCGCTGGGCGACCTCCTGCTCGCGGGCCTGGCGTTGGACGAGCACGGGCACCGGCACGTCGACCTGCCGTCGTCGGGCTGCGCCGAGATCGAGCTGGAGCCGGTGCTGCTGGCGGGCGAGCCGATCGGCGCGCTGCTCGCGGCCGGCCCCGCCACCGCTGCCGCGTCCGGGCACCTTCGCCGAAGCGACGCGCAGGCAGGGCTCGCACGTCGCCCCGACGACCCGTCGCGACTACGCCGAGGACCTGCGCCGCGACCACGGCGCCGAGCACGCCAAGGCCCGCATCCGGGCCAACCGGGAGCTGCTCACCCCGTTCGACCGGGCCCGGCAGGAGGTGGCGGCGAGCATCCGGCAGGGCCGCCACCACCTGCTGATCGGCGAGCCCGGCGTCGGCAAGCGCACGCTGCTGCGCGAGCAGTTCCGCCGGGCGCACCCGCGGGGCCACATCACGGAGATCGACTGCGCGTCCTTCACCTCCGACGACGCCTCCGTGCTCGACCGGCGCGACGGTCGCGCCCACCTGGTGCTCCTGCGCGCCCTGCACCTCCTCGGCCCGGTCGCGGCGCGGCAGCTCGACGAGGCGCTGCGCCCGTTGCTCGTGCTGTCGGACCCGCCGCTGGTCGTCGGGCTGCGTGGACACCCCCGCCGTCGACGCCACCCGGCCGTACGGGCTGCTCCTGCGGCACTTCCACGAGATCACCCGCATCCCGCCGCTGCGCTACCGGCTCGACGAGGTCGGCGACATCGCGTGGTCGATCCTGCGCCGGATCTCGCCGCGCCGGTCGCTGCGGCTGTCGCTGCAGGTGGTGCGGGTGTTGGAGGGCTACGCGTGGCCGGGCAACGTGAGCGAGCTTGAGGACGTGCTGCGCTACGTCGTCGCCCGCAAGCCGCTGGGCGAGGTGCAGCCACCCGACCTGCCGAGCCTGTGCTTCAAGAGCCAGGCCCGGCGGATGTCGATGCTGGAGGCCGCGCAGTGCGACGCGATCATCCAGGCGCTGTACGAGTCGAACGGCAACCGCTACAAGGCCGCCGCCATGCTCGGCATCGCCCGGTCCTCGCTCTACCGGAAGATCGACGCGTTCGGCATCTCCTACATCGCCTGACGGCCTGTGCGCGGTAACGAGTGCCAGAGCACTCGTTACCGCGCACAGGGCTACGGGGTGATGACGACCTTGAGCGCCTCGTTGGCCGCGGCGTTCTTGAACACGTCGTAGGCCTCGTCGATCTGGGCGAACGTGAACGAGTGGGTGCCCATCTTCTCGGCGGGGATCCGCCCGCTGGCCACCATCTTGAGCAGCGTGGGGATCGAGACCGTGTCGACCAGCCCCATCGTCAGCTTGACGTTCTGGATCCACATGTCCTGCATCGGCAGCTCCACCGGGGTGCCGTGCACGCCGATGTTGGCGATCGTGCCGCCCGGCCGGACCAGCGACGCGGCGGTGAGCAGCGTCTCCGGGTAGCCGACGGCCTCGATGGAGACGTCGACGCCCAGCCCGTCGGTCAGCGCGATCACGTCGGCCACGGTGCCGGGCCCGACCTCCACCGCGTCGGTGGCGCCGAACTCGATCGCCTTGGTGAGCCGGAACTTGTTGGTGTCGACCGCGATCACCTTCGACGCGCCCCACAGGCCCGTCGTGAGGATCGCGGACAGGCCCACCGCGCCCGCGCCGACGACCGCGACCGTGTCGCCGGGCCGCACGCCGCCCGCGAGCACGCCGACCTCGTACCCGGTGGGCAGCGAGTCGGCCAGGAAGATCGCCTGCTCGTCGCTGACGCCCTCGGGGATGGCGTAGAGCGACGTGTCCGCGTAGGGCACCCGCACGAGCTCGGCCTGCGTGCCGTCGATGAGGTGGCCGAAGATCCAGCCGATGCCGCCGACGGTCTGGCAGTGCGAGGGCATGCCGCGCTGGCAGTACACGCACCGCCCGCACTTGGTGATCGCCGGGACCAGCACGCGGTCGCCGACGGCGAAGCCGCTCACCGCGTCGCCGACCGCGGTGATCGTGCCGACCGCCTCGTGGCCGAGGATCCGCCCGTCGGTCACGGCCGCGACGTCGCCCTGCAGGATGTGCAGGTCGGTGCCGCAGATCGTCGTGGTCTCCACCCGGACGACGACGTCCGTGGGGTCCTGGACCGTCGCGTCCGGGACGTCCGCCCACTCCTTGCTGCCGGGACCGTGGTACACCAACGCCTTCATCGGCACCTCCGTCGCTCGCGACACGGGCCTGCCCCCGTGCCCCTCGACGGTAGTGGCGCCCGTCACGCCGCGGGTGTCCGAGAATCGGACGATCCCGGTGCGCGGATGCTCGCGCGCCGGCGCCGACCGACCCGGATCCGGGACACCCGGCGGGCGGCGACCGCCCCATGCGGCCGCCGCCCGTCGGTTCCCCCATCGCGGGCCGACGCAGGCCAGGTCAGGTTGCGGGAGCGGGCGTGGCCGTCGGCTGGCGTCTTGGCGAGGGCGATGCGGGTGGCCGTCACGGTCCCGCCGTTGCGCGTCCCGACGACCCGCACGACGGTGCCGACCGGGAACTGCGCCGCCGTCGCGGGCGCCGCCGCGGTGCCGAACGCCGTCTGCGGGCCGACCGTCACCGTGAACGCCTTCCCCTTGGCGGTCGTGACGGTCCAGCTCGTGGCGGTCTCGGCCGTGATCTGGCCGCGGACGCCCTGCTCGGCGTGCTTGCCGGAGGGCGCAGGCGTCGGCGCGGCGGACGGGGCCGGTGGCGCCGCGGGCGCGTTGCTGCATCCCGCGACGGCCGCCGTGGCCACCGCCAACGCCGCCGATCAGCAGTGAAGCTCGCATGCCGTCATCGTGGCGTCGGCATGTTCGGATCAGGTCAGGACGACGTTCACCACGGGCGCAGGATTCAGGGCCGCGCCAGGACGATCGTGATCGCGCCCATGCGGAGCCGGTGCTGCACCGGCGGCTCGACCGTGAAGCCCGCCGCGGCGATCCGCTCCACCATGCCCGCGTTGTCGTGGATGAGCGGGTTGTGGGCCATCCGGCGGCGGAGGAAGCCGTGGCCGTCGAGGGCCTGGTGGCCGTCGATGTCGGCCAGCACGAGCAGCCCGTCCGGGCGCAGCACCCGGCGCACCTCGGCGAGCAGCGCGTCCTTCGTCGTGGAGGTGGTGCAGCATGAGGCTGGAGAACACGCGGTCGACGGAGCCGTCGGGATAGGGCAGCTCCTCGGCGTACCCCTGGCCGCCAGCTCACCGCGACGCCCGCCCGGTGGCCTTGCGCGCGGCCCGCGCGAGCCCGCGGTGGTCCGGGTCGAGGCCGACGAGCTCGACGTCGGTGTGCGCCGCGGCCGAGCGCGAGGAGCAGGTTGCCGGTGCCGCAGCCGATGTCCAGCACGCGCTGGCCCGGCCGCAGCTCCGCCATGCGGATCATCTCCGCGTGCACTGCGCCGAGGCCGGAGAACCGGTGCATGAGGTCGTAGAACGGGGTCAGCGCGGACCCGCCCATGCAGGGCACGAAATGCCGATGCGAAGTTTTTTCGCTCATGGCTCCAGCATGCCCGGTTGATGAGCTGCGGGGCTGTCGGATTCTCGGCATCAGTGGGATGATCCTGCGGTGGAGACCGTCCGCGTCCTCGCCCGTGGCGACGGGCCGCCGACGTTCGCGCTCGCGCCTCGGCCCGGCGAGCTGCCGGTGGCCGTGTGGCGGCTCGACCACGGCGCGCCCGCCCGCGGCAGGCACATGGCGCACGCCCACGACTTCCCCATGCTCGTGTACTCCGCCGACGCGCACGGGCACGGTGCCCGCGGGCGGGCGCGACCAGCCGATCGCCGCAGGTGACGTGTTCGTCGTCGCGCCCGGCGAGGTCCTCGGCCCTTTCGACGCCGCGCATCGCGGTGACGGGCAGCGGCTGGTCGGTCTCGTTCACCGCGGAGGCGCTCGGCGCCGGACGTGCCGGGCTCGGCCCTCGCGTGGCGCACCCATCCGCTGCTGTTCCCGTTCGTGCGGGGCCGGCGCTTCCGGGGTGCTGCGGCTGGCGGTGCCGCCCGCCGACCGTCCGGCGTGGACGGCGCGCGTCACCACCTTGGCGCGGGAGCTGTCCGAGCGGGCCGACGGCTACCGCGAGGCGGTGCTCGCCCACCTCACGCTGCTGCTCGTGGAGGTGGCCCGGCTGGCCGCCGACGTCGTCGACGACCTGCGGGTCAACCGCGAGCCGCTGCTGGCCGAGGTGTTCGCGGTGATCGAGCGCCGCTACCCGGAGGCGCTGTCGCTGCGCGACGTGGCCCGGGCGGTGAACCTCTCGGCGGGCCACCTCACGACCGTCGTGCGGCGGCGCACCGGCCGCACGGTGCAGGAGTGGATCGTCGACCGCCGGATGGTGCAGGCACGGCGCCTGCTCGCCGGGTCGGACCTGCCGGTCGGGGAGATCGGCAGGCGCGTGGGCTATCCCGACCCCGGCTACTTCGCGCGGGTGTTCGGGCAGGTGCACGGCGTGAGCCCGACCCGGTGGCGCGGCGCGGGCTGATCAGCTGTTGCCGCCCATCTGGTTGTTGCCGGTGGCGAGCATGTGCTGCAGCGCGGCCTGGGTGGCGGCGTTCATCGTGCCGGTCTGCGGCAGGTGGGCGTCGCGCTGCAGGTAGGTGATGGCCTGCACGGTCTGCTCGTTCATCGTGCCGGTGATCGGGCCCTCGTAGTAGTTGAGCTGGCCCAGCTCCCGCTGCAGCGTCACGATCGTCACCGACGGCGCGGCCGGCGTCACCGGGGTGACGTGGTGGTGGCGCGGTGCCCGCGGGGATCGACGGCCGGGCTCGCGCCCGTGGTGGTCGTCGAGGAGCCGAACCCGCCGAGGCCGAACGCCAGGCCCGCGACGATCGCGGCGCCTGCCGCCGCGGCGCCGACCGCGATGGCGGCGGTGCGGCCGCGGGAGTCGGTGGTCGGGTGCGAGGTGGTGGGCTCATGGCTGCCGCTCCTGTCGACTGGTCCCGGGAGTCCCGATCGCTCGGTGCTCGCAGCCGACGTCCGACGGACCGATGCGACGTCATTTGAGCAACGTTCTCGTTGCTGCTCTCAGATGTGCGATCGTGGAGCCATCGAGCACACAGATGAGCGAGCCTCCGGCTGGACGACCTGGTCCTCGCCACGACCGTCGCGCGCCGCTACTTCCTCGAAGACCGCACCAAGGTGCAGATCGCCGCCGAGCTGTCGCTCTCCCGGTTCAAGGTGGCGCGCCTGATCGACCTCGCCCGGTCCAGCGGCATCGTCCGCATCACGATCGCCACGCCGGGCACCGTCGACGCCGAGCTCAGCGTGCTGCTCCGCGAGCGGCTCGGGCTCGGGCGCGCGCTCGTCGTCAACACCGTCGACGACGAGCGACGCGACGGCGCGCGGCCACCTCGCCGACGTCGCCGCCCCGCTCCTCACCGAGGTGCTCACCCCGTCCGACGTGCTCGGCCTCGGCTGGTCGCGGGCCGTGCTCGCCACCGCCGAGCGGCTGACCGCGGCTCCCGGCCTGCGCCGTCGTCCAGCTGACCGGCGGGCTGACCAGCCCGGACGTCACGGCGAGCCTCATCGACGCCGTCGACCGCCTCGCCCGCCGCGGCGGTGGGCGCGGCTACTCGTTCTACGCGCCGATGTTCGTGTCCGACCCGGCCAGCGTCGAGGTCGTCCGCCGCCAGCCCGAGACGGCCGCGGCGTTCGCCCGCTTCCCCGACATCACCCGGCCGTCGTCGGCATCGGCTCGTGGCAGCCCGTCCGCTCGGATCTGCACGACGCGCTCACCGCCGACGAGCGCGCGGCGCTGCACCGCGCGCACGTGCTCGCCGACCTCTCCGGCACGTTCCTGGACGCCGCGGGCACCCCGCTGACGATGCCGCTCTCCCGGCAAGGTCATCGGCATCAGCGCCGCACAGCTCAAGGCCGTGCCCGACGTCGTCTGCATCGCCTACGGCAGGGAGCGCGCGCCCGCGGTGCGCGCCGCCGTCCGCGCGGGCTACGTCACCACGCTCGTCACCACCGCCGCACTCGCCCGGGAACTGCTCAACGACACCGAAAGGCTGACGATGTCGCGCCGCCTCGACCGCAAGCTCGACGCCATCCTCGCGGGCCGCTACACCCCCGACGACTTCATCATCGCCGACGCCAAGGACGCCGACATGGCGTTCGGCGTCACCGCGCCGTGGCCCGGTGCCGGGTCGGCTACCGCACGCGCGCAGACTACCTGGACGACATGCGCGCGCTGGTCGCGGCCGACGCGCTCGACATCCTGCTCACCTCGGCGTCCAACGGCGAGCGCCTGGCGGCCGACGGCTCGCTGGACGACGAGGTCACCCTGGCCGTGCGGGCCAACGACACCACCGACATCTGGAACCACCGCGGCAGCAGCTACACCACCGCGCCGTCGCGGCCGTTCCGCACCGCCGACCTCGCCGCCGTCCGCCCGTTCTGCGACCTCGTGCTGTACTCGGTGACGTTCAACAACGACGTCGAGCGCGACATCGCCACCCTGGAGGCCTACGGCGCGTTCCGCCGCGAGGCCGCCGCGCTGGGCATGCGGTACTTCCTGGAGATCTTCAACCCCAACGCGCCGGTCGGCCTGGCCGCCCGAGGACGTCGGCGCGTTCGTCAACGACGCCATCATCCGCACGCTGGCCGGGCGTCACCGCCGCGCATCGCCCGCTCTTCCTCAAGATGCCCTACAACGGGGCCGACGCGCTCACCGAGCTCGTCGAGCACGACCCGTCGGTGGTGGTCGGCATCCTCGGCGGCTCGGCGGGCACCACGCGCGACACGTTCGAGCTGCTCGACCGGGCCCAGCGGCACGGCGCGCGGGTGGCGCTGTTCGGCCGCAAGATCCAGCGCGCGGAGTCGCAGCTGGACCTCGTGGGGCTGATGCGCCCGGTGCTGCGCGGCGAGCTGTCCCCCGCCGACGCCGTCCGCGCCTACCATGACGCGCTCGCCAAGGCGGAGCTCACGCCGTACCGGCCTCGCAGGACGACCTGGAGGTGACCGACCCCGTGCTGCGTGCGGAGTGAACGGGGTCGTCTGCGCCGGGTCGATCGTCGTCGACGTCGGCAAGATCATCGAGGCGTACCCGCCGCTCGACCACATCACCACGATCGAGGAGGTCTCGCTCTCGCACCGGCGGCCCGGGGCTGAACATGGCCGTCGACCTGCGGCAGCTCGGGGCGCGGTTCCCGCTCGCGATGCTGGGCGCGGTCGGCGACGACCAGCACGGCGCGTTCGTCCTCGCCGAGTGCGCGCGGCTGGGCATCGACACGGCGGGCGTCGCGCGGCTGCCGGACGTGGCGACGTCGTTCACCGACGCGATGGTCGAGCGGGTCGGCGGGCGCCGCACGTTCTTCCACCACATCGGGGCCAACGGGCTGTTCGACGGCGCCGCGGCGACGCTGCCCCGACGCGCGGATCCTGCACGTCGGCGCGCCGGGGCTGCATCCGCTCATGGACGCGCCCACCGCCGACGGCAACGGCTGGTCGGCCCTGCTGCGCCGGGCGCGGTCCGCGGGCCTGCACACCAACATGGAGCTGGTGAGCCTCGCGCCCGAGCGGCTGGTCGAGTTCGCGCTGCCGTGCCTGCCGCACCTGTCCAGCATCGTCGTCAACGAGCTGGAGGCGGGCGCGCTCACCGGCATCGACGCGCCCGTGCCAGGCCCGGACGGCCCCGTCGACTGGGACGCGCTGGCCGCGATGGCCCGCGGCCTCGTCGAACGGGGCGTCGGGCTGGCCGTGGTGCACTTCCCGGCGGGCAGCGTCGCGGCCTCCCCGGACGGCCGGGTCGTCCGGCACGGGCTCGGTGCGGCTGCCGCCCGCGGAGGTCCGCAGCACCACCGGCGCGGGCGACGCCTTCGCCGCGGGCGTGCTGTTCGGCCTGCACGAGGGCTGGCCCGTCGAGGAGTGCCTGCGCCTCGGCGCCGCCGCGGCCGCCGCCTGCGTGCAGGGGCCAGAACACGTCCGACGGGATCCGCCCGGCGGCGGACTGCCTCGGGGCGGCCGACGCGGCGGGCTACCGCCCGACCCTCGGGGCGCCGTTGCCCGCGTCCGGCCCCTGATCCCCGCGCCGCGACCGGCCCCGGCGCCCATGATCGCCAGAAGTGGCCCATTTCGTGCGCAGGCACACGTAATGTGGCGGTCCTGGCGATCATGGGCGGGTGACGAGGCCCTTCTCGATCGCGAAGAGCGCGGCGGCGCCCCGGGTCGAGACGCCGATCTTCGTGTAGATGTGCTGGACGTGGTGGTCGGCGGTCTTCGGTGAGATCACCAGCCGGGCGGCAACCTGGCGGGTGGTGAGCCCGAAGGCCAAGAGCCGTAGCACCTCGACCTCGCGCGCGGTCAGCCCGGCCGGGAGCGCAGCCCGCTCCCGGCGGTGCCCCGCGGCGGCCAGCACCCGCTCGGCCGCCTCGCCGTCGAGTGTGCCCGCCGCCACCATCGCGCGGAGGGCGACGGCGGCGTCGGCGGGGGTCAAGGCGGGGCGGTGCGGCCGGTCGGCGGTCATCGCCTGGTAGCAGTCGGCCGCGGCGAGCACGCGCGCGGCTTCGCCGAGGACCCCGCCGCCGCTCCGCCGGTGGTAGCCAGACCCGTCGACGCGTTCGTGCGCCGCGGCCGCGACCGTGGCCAGCTCGGCGAGGATGGGCACCCGGCGCAGGAGCTGCTCGGTGACGAGCGCGTGGGTCTCGACGCGATCGCGCTCGTCGCGGGTCAGCGGGCCGGGCTTGTCCCAGATCGTGTTGGGTACCGCGACACAGCCGAGGTCGTGCACCAGCGCCGCTTCCTCGGCCTCGGGCCCGCACGCCTCTCGGGCCAGCTCGGCCACCGCGCGGGAGTGGCCGCCGCGCCACGGCGACTTGAGGTCGGCGAAGTCGGCGAGCACGCGCAGCGCCTCATCACGTACGGCAGGCACCCGCGGCGGGGCCAGGGCCAGCGCCGTGTCCCACGGGTCGGCGGCCTCAACCTCCGCCCACCAGGTCGCGGCGTGGTCGACGGCGAGGTCGGCGAGCGCCGGGTCGTAGGCCTTGCCGCGCCTGCCGCGGATGATCTCCCGCGCGCCGTCGATCCCCTCGACGCGGGCGAGGACCTCCAGCTCGTGCGCCAGCTGGGCGATCCGCGTCGGCCGCGGGATCGCGGTGCCCTTGCGGCCCGCGGGGAAGCCGCGCCCGTTCCACCGTTCGAACGTGGTGGCGAGAGCGGCGCGCACCGGCTCGTCGAGCCCGAGGCGCGCCGCGAACACGTCGGCGACCTCGCAGGCCGTGCGGAAGTTCAGCTCGGCGGCCTTCTTGCCACCGGCCAAAACCGCGAGCACCGACCGGATCCGCCCGGCCGCCGACCGGTGCGACCCGGCCCGCTCGACCATGAGCCGCAGCACCTCGACCGGGTTGGCGAAGTCGGCCCGCAACGACCGGGCCCGCAGCTCGATCTCGTCGCCGAAGACCACGGCCGTCTCGAACGCGTGGCCGGTGCAGCCGAGGAAGCGCAGGGTGGAGGTCCACCAGGTCGTGGCTCGCTCGGCGGGGTCGGCCCCTGCGGCCGCGGCGAACCGCTGGCCGAGCACCGCCGCCCGCAGCTGCGCGCCGGGCGGCTGCGCGAACGCGTGGTCCTGCGCGACCGCGAGCAGCACCGCAATCTCCACTGTGGAGAGCGCCATGGCGTGCACCTTAGATGGGGAGTTCTCCCGACGCGGCGCGGCCGCGGCGAGCGGCATCGTTCTCGGCATGACAACCACGATCACCGATCCCAAGATCGCCGCCGTCGAGCGGCTCTACGCCGCCTACGCCCACACCGACATCGACGCCGTGCTCGCCGAGCTGGCCGACGACGTCGACTGGGCCGCGGAGGCCGCGAGCGACTCCGTGCCCTGGTACGGCGCCTACCGCGGCACGGCCGCCGTGCCCGCCTTCTTCGCCGCGATCGGCGAGAGCGTCGAGGTCACGGAGTTCGCCGTGCTCGGCTACACGGCGAACGCGACCGACGTCGTCGCCACCGTCCGGTGGGCCTACGCGGTGCGCGCCACCGGCAAGCGCGCCGCGATGCTCATGCAGCACTGGTGGCGCTTCGACGCCGAGCGGCAAGATCTTCTACTTCCGCGGATCAGAGGACAGCGAGCAGTCCGCCGCAGCCTTCCGCTGACCTCGGGGAACGCTGCCCACGGCCGCGGCCGCCGCCACCAGCGCGACGGCCGCCAGCAGCACGAACACCCCGGGATAGCCGCCGAGTGGGACGGCCAGCGCGGCGCCCGCCCAGGGAGCGAGCGCCGTCGCGAGCGTCGACGGCGCCGAGAGCACCCCGCTCAGCCTGCCGTAGTACGCGGTGCCCCAGCGGTCGGTGACGGCCGTGGCCTGCAGCAAGGTGAAGATCCCCCGCGCGGCGCCCGCGAGCATCGCCGCCGCGACCAGCGCCGCCGCCGGGCCGGGCAGGAGGCCGAGCAGGGCGGTGGTCGCGGCGCACAGGGCGAGCACGCCGACGGTGCGCGCCGGACGCCCGCCACCCGGGCCAGCACGCCGTAGCTCATCCGACCGAGCACCTGCCCGACGCCGCCGAGCCCGAGCGTCCACGCCGCCGCGGTCGTCGACATCCCGCGCTCGATCACCAGCGGCACCTGCCCCACCAGCACCGCGTAGACGGCGAACGCGCCGCCGGTGAGCGCGACGGTCAGCAGCACGAACGGCCTGCTGCGCGCGGCCCGGCCCGGATCGGCGTGCGCGGGATGCGCGGGCGGGTCGGGCGCGGGCCAGGGACCGCGCAGGCCCCAGAGGTGCCCCGGCACCGTCACGACGGCCGAGCACCAGCGCCAGCACGAGGTAGGTGGTGCGCCAGCCCAGCGCGCCGAGCAGCGCGGCCGTCAGCGGGCCGAAGATCGTGCTGGTCAGCCCGGCGGCCAGCGTGAGGCCGGTCAGCGCCACCACCCGCCGGGTCCCCCACCAGCGGGTCAGCGCCGCGAACGCGGGCGGGTAGAGCGTGCCCGCCATCGCCACCCCCGCCAGCAGCCAGGCGACGAGGAACACGACGAACGTGCGCGCGGTGGCGATCCCGACGACCGCGGGCACCGCGATCGCCGACCCGACCGTCATCACCGCGCGCGGCCCGATCCGGTCCAGCCAGCGCCCGACCGGGATCCCCACCAGCGCCGAGACGACCAGCCCGCCGGAGAACGCGGCCGTCGCCGTCGGCACCGACCACCCGGTGTCGGCCGCGATCGTGGGCGCCATCACCGGGAAGGCGTAGTAGAGCACCCCCCAACTGGTGATCTGGGTGAGGCAGAGCACCACCAGCACCCGCCGCCGCAACGCCTCGCCCACGCGCCCATGATCGGGCCTACTTGCGGAACAGACCGCCGAGATGGCCGAGGAACACCGTGCCGCGTCCCAGGAACGCCGCGCCGAGCAGCGTCAGCAGGAGCACGGCGATCACCACGAACAGCAGCGCCGACAGCACCCCGGCGAGCGCCACGACCGACACCAGCGCGGACAGCACGACGAAGGGCACCTGGCTGCGGCGGGCGACGGCGAACCCGCCGGTCAGCAGCGCCATCCCAGCCGAGCAGCACGAAGCCCGCGACGGCGAGCCACAACACCACCAGGTGATGCCCGCCGAGCGTGACGACCGGACGCGGTCCGGTCCAGCCACTCGCCCGCCGACAGCATCCACGCCACGACCATCACGTCCAGGACCACCAACGCCCACAGCACCAGCTGCGCACCGGCCCGGGATCGGCAGCGTGCGCTCATCCGCCTGGCGATCTTCTGCAGCACGGTTACCACCGCCAGGCCGCGAGCGGGTAGAAGAGCGCCGGACGGCCGTGCACCAGGTCCGGCGCCCCGACCACGCCGAACAGGATCGGGATCGAGGATCTTCTCCGTCGCCCGCGCCAGCGTCGGCGCCGATCGAGCAGCGCGCGCGGCCCGGCGCACCACCGGATGGGCGGGTTGCGGACCGACCAGGTGCGCGGGCGACGTCGTCGGTGCAGGTCCGCGGACCGTCCCGAAGCATCGGGCAGGACGTCGGCCGCCGGGCCGTCGGGGTCGAGCTCGTGGGCGATGGCGAGCCGCTGGAACGGCACCCCGAGCGTCGCCAGAACGCGGAGCTGCGTGATCTCGCGGCGCGGCAGCACGATGTGCCCGCGCGCCGTGCGTCAGCGGATCGCGCTCGACCGGCCCGTACAGCCACGGCATCCCCCGATCGAGCACCACGACCGGCTGCTCGCTCCAGATGAACGTGCGCGGCGCCGGGAGCTGCGACCAGCGCCGCCGCAGGTCCGAGATCCACGGTGGGTGTCATGGCGGTCCCCTCTCACAGCCGGTCGATGACGACGAACAGCACGCCGAGCGCCACGGCGAGGCACAGCGCGACGGCGACCAGCACCGCGAAGACGCCCGCGATGGCCGCCACCCCGGCGAGCACCGCGATCGCGACGAGGATCAGCGGCGGGCCGCCCGACCGGGTGAGCCCACGCGTCAGCGGCATCGCGGCGACCAGCGCCGCCACGCAGATACCCGCCAGGACGAGCGTGAGCGTCGGGTGGCCACCGAGCGTGACGATGGTGCCCACGAGCCCCGAACTACGCGGCAGCCCCGGCTCGCACGGCGAGCAGCCATCCGCCGAGGGCGACGTTGAGCGCGAACAGGGCCCACACCGCGCAGGCCTCCACCAGGGACAGTCGGACCGACACGGTGCCCCAGCCCCGGACGCGCTCCACCAGGAACGTCTCGAGCACGTTCGGCGGATCCGCGGAGGCCAGCCGGTCTATCGGCGGGAGCGTGAGGCTCGGCGCGGTGTCGTGGGACAGGGTGGGGGTCACCCCTGCACCCTGCGGACCAACGGCCCGCGCGGGCCTGCACACGACCAACGCGGGCCAAAATCTGGCCGCGGTCCGCGTATGGGCCTAAGATGCCCCGCCGTCAGCCCGCGCGCGTGGTCCGTATCGCCGCGAGTTCGGCCACCAACAAACTCCCCGCACCCCGGGCCATCGTGAACAGTCCCGGCTCACCACCGACCTTGGCGCGAGCGCGATGGAGAATTTCCTGATCGCCCGCGTCGGCTATCCGGTCGAGATCGGCCGACGACGGCCCACCCGCGAACAACGGACGCTCGCGATCACCGCCCGGCGCCAACCGCCGGGCGAACTCCCGTATACGCCGGGCGGGAGCGAAGTCCACGGTAGGAAGCTGAGCGACCGCCAGCAGTCGCCGCCACTCGCCGAGCAACACGGTGGCCCGCCGGGCCTCACCCAGCGTGGGGTCGTTGTCGTCGTGTGCGGGCGGGACGTCGCTGAGCAGGTCGAACACGTCCGCCCGCAGCCGACCGACCGGCTTTCCGTGCAACGGCACAATGCCCTCGAGGTACACGGTCCTTGCCCCGAGCCCCGTCGCCAGGCCCGCGCTCAGCACCGACTGCCCCAGCTGCTCTGCGGACGTCGCGTTCATGATCCGAACGGCCAAGCGTTGCACGACAGGCTGATTCAGCGCGCATTGGTAGGCGGGTACCCGGACGTGGACGGCCGCGGCGCCGACCCGCGGGTCGGCCAGCACGATCTCCCCCACCGCCGGATCATTGGAGAGCGCGAGCACCCGCGCGCGCACCTGTCGGGGATCGATCATGCTCGCGCCGACGTCACGGGTCGGCCGGGGCGGCTCCAGCCCGCGCGCGACGACGCCGCGCCCGCCGGTCGTGGGCTTCCGCCTCACGAGCGCGCGCCAGGCCTCGACCACGGCCGCCAGATCCTGGTCGGCGCCGCCGTCGACCTCGGCCAGCAGCTCCGTGTAGCCCTTGACCAGCCGTCGCAAGGCCGCGTCGAGGCCGGGTGGGACCGGACGGCGTCGCGAGCCAAGGGAACGGACGTAGCGGGCCACACCCTCGGACGCTTGACGCGCGAGTTGCAGGGCGTCGCCGAGTACGGCCTGGCGATCGCTCGGATCAGGAAGGGCCCGCACAGCCCGACCGCGGGCCACCCCGCGCTCGGCGTCGACGAGCGCCTGGTCGAGTGGGAACGGGAGCCACCGGTCGAGCGCCTCGACCACGGCGAGGCGGGTCAGCGCCGCGGAACTCCCGACGGCGGTGCGCCCCCGGTCGATCGCCATGAGGTCCACATCGAGGTGGAGACCGGGAGCCAGAACGGCTTCGTGGGAAAGGACCCCCCGCCGGGAAGGCAGAACCAGCGCGTGCCGCGTGCCCGGGTCGATCTCCGGGCCGGAACGCACCGACGGAACCCCCATGGCGAGGCCTCTCCTTGGCCTTCAGGATGGTTCCGGGAGGCTAGCATCCCCGTTACTTTGAGTGAAGACGCGCGGAGTTCACCGCGTGGCGCGCTCCCACACCAGCCGTCGGCCTTCGCGTACCGACAAGTCGGCGGTGGCGGGGTTTCGGCTGGTCCACGGTTCGGCGGCCCCTTCAGCCACCATTTCCAGCGCCATCTCGTACAGCCCTGAATAACCACCTGCGCCCTTCCATCCCGCGACATCCCTGAGATCACGCGCGGTCGGATTGGCGAACCGCGCGAGTTGGTTCGCACGGGCGCAGATGTTGGCGCGGGTGGCTTCGACCGGGATTCGGTCGGCCCTGGCCCGCCTCCCCGCCCACGGATCATCCGCGACCCATCGCATGTACTCGACCACCGCGGCGACCAGCTGCTCGCGACGGGTTCTGCCACTCGTCCCGAAGAACGAGCGGAGGCTGAGCAGCTCCTGCTGCTCGCGCCAGATGACGAGCGAAACCAGCCACGTCCGGTACATCATCCCGATCTCGGAGGTGGGCGCGGGCGTCACCACGGCCTGCGGTTCGCCCGCTACCCACCGGAACATGATCGGAGCGAGCCGTTCCGTCGCTATCGCGAGCTGTTTCCATGCCTCGATGACGTCGCCTTGGGCCTGCAGCCGCATGCTAAACGCCACGATCCGGATCACGACGTAGAGCGCGGTGGTCTCGGGAGAGCCGTCGAGCACCGGAACGATGCCCTTCGGCGAGAGGATGGATGGCCAGTCGCCGAACATCACGGCACGCGTCTCCTCTTCCAGCCACGGTCGAGGCTGGTTCGGAGACGGCGCCAGGTCGCTCATGGCGCGGTTACTCGTCGCTGATCAGATGCCGAGACCAGCGGAAACCGGCCGACACAGGGCGCTGGCTGCCCTCGGGCAAGCTCGGGTGAACACGACCGGTAATCTTCCGCGTCGTCATGGTCATCCCCGCCTCCGCCCAGCGTTACCTACGTCACACTACAGGCCGGTACTTTACAGCAGTGACTCGCCATCCTCTACCCGAGCGTACCCAAGTTAGCAGGGAAGCTTGTTGTTGAACCGTTATCGTGGTGCTTCTCGACTCGGGTCGACGTACAGTGGAAGAATCCGCCACAACTCGGGGCCGCTTCACCGCAGTTGGCTTCGGCCCGGCACCGCGGTGGCCGCGACCTTGACAGACGAGGGAGTCTTGTGGCGCTAGAGCCCGATCGAGCCATCCGGCTCGCGCGCACCCTCCGCGAGCTCCGCGAGTCAGCGTGGCCGGACGTCGAGCTGACCCAGGCCCAGCTGGCCAAGGCGCTCAGCGCCGAGAGCCGGGTCGCCTCGGCAACGCTCAGTTCGTGGGAGTCCCTCACCAACCCGAAGACCCCCACGGCGAGCAGGCTGAGCGCGTATGCGCGTTTCTTCGCGACCCGCCGCTCTCTGATCCGGAGCCGCACCTCATTCCCGAGAAGGACCTCACCCCCGACGAGCTCGAGCGCTACCGCGAGTTGGAGGCAGAGCTGGTCGGGCTGCTGGCCGACACGCCCGGCGGCCGCAGCACTTTCGCGTTCGACGAGGGCCCGATCACGATCCTCTGCCCGGAGGCACCGGCCGACCAACGAGGACAGCTTGCCGAGCCCCGCAACCCCAACTTCAATCGGCTTCAGCTCTTCGCCGACCAAGATGCCTTGCTGGAGATGTGGGGACACGTCCGCGCCGAGAACCCGGCGCTCTCGCCCAGATCCGCATCCGGCTGCCGTCCGAGGTCGTTGCCGACGACCTGTCAGGCCACGTCATCCTGCTCGGCGGCATCGGCTGGAACAGGCTGGCCCGCCGCTTCCAGACCGCGATCGGCGCGGTGCCGATCACGCAGGTGTACGACGCCACACTCGACACGGGCGAGATCTTCAGAGTCAAGGACGCCGACGGCGAGCGCCCGTTCTTGCCGGAATGGGACGATCCGGAGGCCGAAGACCGGGAGCTCATCGAAGACGTCGGGCACATCGCCCGCCTGCGCAACCCCTTCCAGAGCAGCCGGACGCTGACGATCTGCAACGGCATCCACAGCCGAGGCGTGTTCGGCGCGGTTCGGTGCCTCACCGACGCATCGGTCCGGGAGGCGAATGAGCGCTATCTCGGCGACCGTTTCCCCGAAGGGCGTTTCGCGATGCTCGTCCGGGTGCCTGTCGTGTGGCCAACGAGACGTTGTCCCCCGACCTCCAGAACCCCGACACCAGGCTCTACGAGTGGGCCGCCCCGAAGGATGGATATCGATGAGCCCGCTCCTTATCGACAAGAAGGTTCGCCAGAAGCCGTCGCACTCCCACCTGCTGCGCCGCGGTCCCGAGCGGCCGACCAACCGACCGAGCAGGCTGGACGCGATCATCGTTCCGGCGTCGCGGCCTGCATCGTTCGTCAGCGGCCTGATCGACCTCTCGGTACACCTCGGCGCGTTGCTCGTGGTGCTCGGCAGCAAGCAGACCCGGGTCGGGCAGATTGCGGCCCGGGTGGCCGACACCCCAGGTGCGCGGGCATTGCTCGTCGAAGTCCTCCCCGGATTCGAGATCCCGGGCATGCCGTCGCGGACGTCCTCGCATGCGTTCACCCAGGCCAGCGGGGGTCGCACCAGCGACCTGAGCACGAAGCGCAACCTCGGCCTGCTCCTGGCCCGACTGAACGGCTGGACCAAGATCGCCTTCGTGGACGACGACATCACGCTCACCTTCCCACGCGCGTACGAGCGGCTGGCCCGGCAGCTCGAAACCAGCCAGATCGCGGGCATGGTCTGCCGGGAGTTCCCGGACAACTCCGTGGTGTGCCACGCGCGACGGCTCGCCAATCTGCCGCAGGACAACTTCGTCTCCGGCTCTGTTCTCGGCGTCCACTGCGGAGACTTGCCGCTTCCGTTCTTCCCCGACGTCTACAACGAGGACTGGTTCTTCTTCTCCAAGGCGGTGGCTCGGCACGACTTGTTCAGCGTCGGCGTAACGACGCAAGCCCGTTACGAGCCGTTCGCCGACCCGCGACGGGCCAGTCACGAAGAGTTCGGCGATCTGCTGGCCGAGGGGCTGTATGCGCTCATCGGGGACATCAACGATCCCAGCCTGCCCTATCACCGAGCAACTGCGCTACGCCCACCGCCCCTACTGGGACGCCTTCCTGAATGCGCGGCGCGAGGGCCTACGCACCACACGGGACCGTCTGAAACGCTTCGGCGCCCACATTGACGGCGACTGCGTGCCGGACGCGGCATTGCGTTCCCTTGCGGCCGCCGAGGAACAACTGGCCGAGATCACCCCCGGTCTCTGCGTCGATTTCGTCGACGCCTGGCAGGACGACCTCGTCGACTGGGAGACGCTCTGCGGCCGGACCAGCAACGTGGGAGATGTACGGCAGGCGATGGACCGGTTCGGCGGCCTGCGTTGGCAGACGGCACAGTTCGGGGAAGCCCACGCTCGACGGATCCGGCATGCAGCCCGCAGCCAGGGAACTGGTCACATGCTGAGACCGTTCCGGATCTCCAGGCGCAGCCGCAGCTCGAACCGACCGCCGGCATGGGGCACGGCTGGCGCTCCCCGGTCGGCACGAATCCCGAGCCGCAAGTAGGCCCTGCTGCGCATCGTGGTTGTCTTCGAGCACCCACAGCGCGAGATCGCGCGCGCCATTCGCCCGCTCCCGATCAACCAGGGCCCGAGTAGAGCGCGGAACACTCCTAGGCTGGCGGTGGGTAGGCGCTACCCAAATCGACTCGACGTGCCGCCCATCGCACGGATCGCGCGGCAACCAGCCTTGCGATACCGATGACCGCACCCGATTCGACCGCCACTACCCATGTCGCCGCAGCGAACTGCTGCCGCCACTGCGATTTCAGTCCAGCGCACCTCCGCTTCGTAACGCGAGGCAAAGGCATGTGGGGAGTCACACAACGCACGTAGCCGGATGGTCCGCAGCACGTGCCACTCATCGGGGCCGAGTCAGCTTGATGTCCAATTACCGCGTTGATCATTTGCTCCGTCTCGACAGGCTCCTGCCTCACACGATCGCCGATGCGGCCGCGAATGGCGAGACCAGGTGAACGAGATCGCTCTATGCCCGCTCATGTGAGCGCGTTCCTATCGTGGCGGCGTCTCCGGGACGCGTAGCCAATAGGCGAAGGAAACGACCGCAATGGCCGCGGTCGTCGCGAATGCCGCCACGTACCCGGCCCTTCGACGATCATCCCGGCGAGTACCGGACCGACGATCGCGCCGACGTCTCCGACCATCTGGAAACCCGCCAGCGCCGTGCCGCCGTTCGCGTCGCGGCCGTCGCCCGCGATCACGTCGGTGACCGACGCGTTGACCGGCGGATTCAGGAGCCCTGTGCCGACGCCGGAGAGCAGCGACGCGGCGATCAGCTCCGCCGTCGTCGTGCTCATGCCAAGCCATAGCGAGGTGATCGCCACGGTCGCGGTGCCAACGAGGATGGGCAGCCTGCGGCCGCGGCGGTCGGCCCACCGCCCGCCGATGAGCAGTGTGGCGCCGGTACCCGCGGCGAACGCGGCCAGGACGACGCCCGACCAGCTGTCCGGCCGCTTCAGCGACGTCGACCACGAACAACGGAACGAGCGCGATCCAGACGCCGTACACGGTCCAGCCGTTGATGAAGTTCGACGTCAGCGCGGCGCGGAAGGCCGGATGGCGCAGAACCGCGGCGAAGGTGACAGCCGTGCAGCCGGTCGTTCGCGGAGTCGGCGCGCTCCGACGTGTCCGCGCAGGAGGCTGCCTGCTGACCAGGACGGTGAGCACGAGCGTGCCCGGCGTAGGCGAGGAACGGCGCGCGCAGGCTGCCCGCGATGAGACCGCCGCCGACCACCGGTCCGGCGATGTTGCCCAGGAGGAAACCCGTGGCCCACGCGCCGGACGCCCGTCCGCGCAGCGCGGGCGGCGAGATCCGGACCAGCAACGAAGCCGCGGAGACGGTGAACATCGTCGAGCCGAGGCCGCCCGCCGCGCGGAAGACGAGCAGTTGCCCGTAGCTCGTGGCGAGGGCGCAGGCGGCGCTGGAGACCGCGACGATCAACAGCCCGCCGCAGAACACCCGCAGCTCACCCAGCGGCCCGACGATGCGGCCGCTGACCGGGGCGAAGAGCGACGCGGGCCACGGCGAACGCGCTGACGACGGCCGACGCAGCCGTCACGCCGACGTCGAAGCTGCGGGCGAATGTGGGCAACGCGGGCGCGACGACGCCGTAGCCGATGGCGATCATGAAGGCGGCGCAGGCGAGCACACGGACTTCCCTGGGCAGCCGGTCCCGCGGTTCGGCGTCCGGCGGCGGCACACCGCAGGCTAACTGACGGGGCAGCGGCCGCGAGGCGAAGACGATCGGCAACGACGCTCGGTCAGCCTCTGCGTCGCGGCGACACCGAGCCAGTTGCGCTCTACCGCGCTCTACCGAATAAGTGGCCGCACGGAATGCATGATGTGGTCGGGGTCGAGGTCGGGGCCGGATGCGCCTGCGGTGCGTGGTCCACGGCCGGTGGGACGGATCCGGCCCGTCAAGATCGCCTCGGCACGCGCGGTCGCGAATCACTTCGGGGCGGCGATCACCGGTTCGGTGCAGATCCGGCCGGATCTGGCCGCCTTTCGCACCGAACCGGTGATCATGGCGGTGGGGGTTGCTGATCCCCGACCGCTGGCGATGATCAACCATCAATCCGCGCGACTTCTAACGCGCACGTCCACGAAATGCGGCGTCACGGGGCGATCCGTGCTGTCGCCGCTGCTCTCCGACTTCCTCGTCGGCATCGCCCAGCCGACGTCGGAGCCGTTGACCGAGAAGCCGCCGCCGGTTCGATCCCTTCCGTCGCCTCGTCAAGGGACAGCGGGTAGGTCTCGCCTAACCAGGCATTGTGCTGCCCGCCCCGCGATGGTGCAGTGACGTCCGGCGGGCCGCGACGAGGGAGGACGCATGGACCGGGACGCGACGCTGCGCGAGGTCGAGCAGCGGGTGCTGTGGCTGGCCACGTCGATCGTGCACCACGCCAACCGGGTGCGGCCCAACCCCGACGGGCTGAAGGTCGGCGGGCACCAGGCGTCGTCAGCGCGTCGCTGGTCTCGATCATGACCGAGCTGTGGTTCGACCACCTGCGCCCCGAGGACCGGGTGTCGGTCAAGCCGCACGCCTCGCCCGTGCTGCACGCGATCAACTACCTGCTCGGCGAGCTGTCGGCGCCGCAGCTGGAGACCCTGCGCGCAGTTCGGCGGGCTGCAGAGCTACCCGAGCCGCGCGAAGGACCCCGACACCGTCGACTACTCCACCGGCTCGGTCGGCATCGGCGCCACCGCCCCGATCTGGGGCGCGCTGGCCCGCCGCTACGTCGGCGCAGGGCGGGCGACGCGGCGATGGGGCCGCCAGTACTCCCTCGTCGGCGACGCCGAGCTGGACGAGGGCGCCTGCTGGGAGGCGATCCTCGACCCGATGGTCACCGACCTCGGCGAGGTGTGCTGGATCATCGACCTCAACCGGCAGAGCCTCGACCGGATCGTGCCCAACATCGGCGCCGTCCGGCTCGCCGGGATGTTCGAGGCCGCGGGCTGGCAGGTGCTCACCGTCAAGTACGGGCGGCTGCTGCACGAGCTGTTCGAACGCCCCGGCGGCGACGCGCTGCGGCGGCGCATCGACGAGATGGAGAACCCCGAGTACCAGCGCCTGCTCCGCTGCACCCCCGCCCAGCTGCGCGAACGGCTGCCCGGGGACGACCCCAAGCTCGGCGAGCTCGTGGCCGGGCTCGACGACGCCACCCTGCACGCGGCCATCCGCAACCTCGGCGGCCACGACCTCGCCGCGCTGCGCGAGGCGTTCGACGCCATCGACGACACCCGCCCCACGGTGATCTTCGCCTACACCGTCAAGGGCTACGGCCTGGCCACCGAGGGCCACCCGCAGAACCACTCCTCGCTGCTCACCGCCGAGCAGATGGGCGAGCTGGCCGAGCAGGTCGGCGCGTCGACCGAGCAGCCGTGGGCCCGCTTCCCCGCGTCCTCGGCCGCCGCGGCGCTGTGCCGCGAGACGGCCGAACGCCTGCGCCGCCAGCCCGTCACGCCCGCACGCCGTGCCCGCGCTGCCCACCGACATCGGCCGCACCCCCGGCGGGCACGCCACCACCCAGGCCGCGCTCGGGCGCACCCTGCTCGACCTCACCCGCACCGCCCCCGACGCCGCCAAGCGCGTCGTCACGCTGGCCCCGGACGTCTCGTCGTCGACGAACCTCGGCGGCTGGGTGAACAAGGTCGGCGTGTGGTCGGCGCGCGAGCGGGTGGACTGGTTCGCCGACGACCCCGAGACCATCCTGCACTGGCGCGAACGCCCCGACGGCCAGCACCTGGAGCTGGGCATCGCCGAGACCAACCTCGTCGGGCTGCTCGGCGAGCTCGGCGCCACCTGGAGCCGGTGGGGCGAGCCGCTGCTGCCCATCGGGGTGCTCTACGACCCGTTCGTCGAACGCGCGCTGGAGCCCTGGTCGTTCGGGATCTACGCGGGCGGCCAGTCGATCCTGGTCGGCACCCCGTCCGGGGTCACGCTCGCGCCGGAGGGCGGCGCGCACCAGTCGATCACCACGCCGTCGGTCGGGCTGGAGCAGCCGGGCTGCACGATGTACGAGCCCGCGTTCGCGATCGACGTCGAGTGGACGCTGCTCGCCGCGCTGGCCCGGCTCGGGCGGCCCGGCGGCCGGTCGGCGTACCTGCGGCTGTCGACCCGGCCGGTCGACCAGACCCTCGCCGCGGTGCCCGAGGACCCGGCGGCGCGGGAACGGCGGCGCCGACAGGTCGTCGCGGGCGGCTATCCCCTGCGCCGGGCCGACGGGCGCGCCCGCGGTGACGATCGCGGCGATGGGCGCCGTCGTCCCCGAAGCCCTCGCCGCCGCCGACCGGCTCGCCGCGCAGGGCGTCGCGGTCGACCTCGTGTGCGTCACCGGCCCCGGCCTGCTCTTCGACGCCGTGCAGGCCCGGTCCGGGCCGACGGCGACGGCGAGAGCTGGATCCTCGACGCGATCCTCCCGGCCCGCCGGGCCGCGCCGCTGGTCACCGTGCTCGACGGCCACCCGCACTCGCTGGCCTTCCTGGCCGGGGTCAACCAGGTGCGGGCCGCGCACCTCGGGGTGTCGGCGTTCGGCCAGTCCGGCGGGCTCGGCGAGGTCTACCGCCACCACGGCCTCGACACCGACACGATCGTGCGCGCCGCCCTGGACCTCACCGACTGAGCCGTGGCCGACTGAGTGCCGGGCGACCTGCGGTGCCGTCGGCGCAGAGCCCGAAGCGGATCTTGCGCGGTATGCGTCGCATGCCCACAACGCCCGGTTGACCTGGGCATGAGGTTCCTGCGACGGATGGGGCCCGCCGCACGCCGGGAGGACACGGCATAACCGCGGGAGGTCTGCGTACGGCCATCCGGCTCAGTCGACACCGCCGAACGGCGCTGGGATGACACCGACGACCGCCATTTGGTCGCCGCTCGCCGCTACTCTCATGACCCGCAGGCAACTTCTGTGAACTACTGCCGTGGTGCCAGCCGTGTCGTCCCTGTCGGGACTCGAAGCCGAGGGGGATCACGTGACGGAGCCGACCAAGGAACCCAGGCACCCGGTGCTGCGCCGTGTGGTGCACGGTGCTGGCCGGGCTGCTCGTGTTCTGCGCGCTCACCGCGCCGCGCGAGATCGACCAGCTCACGCCCACCGCGTTCCTGCGCATCCCCATCGAGGGGCTGGTGGCGGTCGCGGTGCTGCTCGTGCTCCCGGCGCGGCCCCGCCGGATCGTCGCCGCGGTCGGCGGCGCCCTGCTCGGCCTCCTCACGATCATCAAGATCATCGACATGGGGTTCCTGGCGACGCGTCGCGCGGCCGTTCGACCCGGTGCTGGACTGGACGCTGGTCGGCGACGCCTACAACTTCGTGCACGAGTCGTTCGGCGCGGCCGCCGCCGTGGGCGCCTCGGTGCTCGCGGCCGTGCTCGTCGTGGTCGTGATGGCCCTCATGACGCTCGCGGCGCTGCGGCTCACCGGCCTCCTGGCCGGGCGGCGGCGGCCCGCGACCAAGGTCGTCGCGGTGCTCTCGGTGGTCTGGCTGGGCGCGGCGGCGCTCGGCACCCAGCTCGTCGACCCGGTGCCGCTCGCGTCCCGCAGCGTGGCCGCGCTCGCCTACCAGGACGCCACGCAGATCCCGGTCAGCTTGGCGGACCGCGCCGAGTTCGAGGCGCAGGCGGCCGTCGACGCGTTCCGCGGCACCCCGGACGACCAGCTGCTCACCGCGCTGAAGGGCAAGGACGTCGTGCTCTCGTTCGTCGAGAGCTACGGCCGCTCGGCGGTGGAGGACCCGCGCTACGCCCCGGTAGTGGACGCCGCGCTGGACGCGGGCACGCAGGCAGCTGAAGTCGGCCGGGTTCGCCGCCCGCAGCGGCTTCCTCACCTCGCCGGTGGCGGGCGGCGGCAGCTGGCTCGCGCACGCCACGTTCGGCTCCGGCCTGTGGATCGGCAACCAGCAGCGCGACCGCAGCCTCGTCTCCAGCGACCGCCTCACCCTGAGCAGCGCGTTCCAGAAGGCGGGCTGGGACACGACGGCGATCATGCCCGGCACGATCTCCGCCTGGCCGGACAAGAACTTCTACGGCATCGACCGCGTCTACGGCCGCGACGACCTGGGCTACAAGGGCCTGAACTTCAGCTGGTCGCCGATGCCGGACCAGTACACGCTCGCCCAGTTCCAGCAGCGCGAGTACGGCAAGCCGGGCCGCCCGCCGATGATGGCCGAGCTGGTGCTCACCTCCAGCCACGTGCCGTGGACGCCGGTGCCGAAGATGGTGGACTGGAACGCCGTCGGCGACGGCTCGGGCTACGACGCGCTCGTGAAGGCCGCCGACGGGCCCGACGTGGTGTGGCAGAACACCGACCGGGTGCGCGCGGGCTACCGCGACTCCATCGCCTACTCGGTGAGCAGCCTCGTCTCGTGGGTGAAGACCTACGGCAACGACAACCTGGTGCTCGTGTTCCTCGGCGACCACCAGCCCGCCCCGATCATCACCGGCGACACGCGCGAGCCGCGACGTGCCGGTGACGATCGTGGCGCACGATCCGCGCCGTGCTCGACCGGATCGCGGGCTGGGGCTGGAGCGACGGCCTGCGGCCCGCCCCGCAGGCCCCGGTGTGGCGGATGGACACCTTCCGCGACCGGTTCCTCACCGCGTTCGGGCCGCACGCCGACCCCAGCCACTGACCTGTGAGCGGTAACGAGTGCCAGAGCACTCGTTACCGCTCACGGGCGTAGCGTCCGGCGTGTGCTCACGCTGGCGCTGACCGCCCCACCGCTGACGCTCGGCCGGGCGTTCACGGCCTGGCGCGCCGAGCCGGGCGTGCTCGCCGCGGCGGCCGCTCTCGGCGGGGGCTACGGCTGGGGCCTGCGACGGCGCGCGCGCGGCCAGGCCGAGCCGTGGCCCGCGGGCCGGACGGCGATCTTCTTCGCGGGCGTGGCGACGATCCTGCTCGTCGGGTGCTCGTTCCTCGGCGTGTACGACGACGCCTACTTCTGGGTGCGCGCGGTGCAGAACACCGTGCTGCTCATGGTGACGCCGATGCTGCTCGCCCTCGGCGCCCCGATCCGGCTGGCCGCCGACACGCTCCCGGCGCGCGTGCGGGCCCCGCTGGCCCGGGCGCTGCACAGCCGCGCGGCGCGGGCGTTGACGTTCCCGCTGGTCGTGACCGTTGTGCTGGTCGTGCCGCTGCTGGTGCTGTACCTGTCGCCGCTCTACGAGCTGACGCTGCGGAGCGCGGTCGCGTCCGGCGTCGCGGGCACGGTGGTGGCGCTCACCGGGTTCGTCTACTACTGGTCGCGGTTCCGCGTCGACCCCACCCCGCGCACCGACTCCTACCTGGTCACGCTGTGGATCACGGTCGTGGAGATGATCGGCGACGCGGTGCTGGGCGTGGTGCTCTGGCTCGGCCCGCTGGTCGCGACGGCCTGGTACGCCGCGCAGGCGACGGGCATCGATCCGCGGCTCGACCAGACCCTCGGCGCGGGCATCCTGTGGATCGGCGGCGACCTCGTCGGCCTGCCGTTCATCCTGATCGTCGTCAACCGGCTGAGCCGCGAGGACACCCGCAAGGCCGCCGTCATCGACGCCGAGCTGGACGCCGCCGAAGAAGCGGGCCCGACGCGGCTGTGGTGGGAGGACGACCCGCAGCTCGCCGAGCGGTTCCGCCGCCAGGGGTCGTGAGTGGAAAACGTCGCCAGAGCGACGTTTTCCACTCACGACCTCAGCCCGCCAGCAGCGGAAGGGTCGTGCGGCCGGGCCCGAGCACCGGGGCCGGGTCGGCGCCGAGGACGTCGGCCAGCATGGTGGCGTAGACGTCGCGGAAGTCGGTGGTGGGCTTGAGGTCGCCGTCGTCGAGGTCGGTGAGGCTGGGCTGCGCGCCGACGAACCCGCCCTTGCACCGGCGCGCCCGCGACGAACACCGGGCCCGCGGTGCCGTGGTCGGTGCCCTCGTTGGCGTTGGCGGCCACCCGTCGGCCGAACTCGGAGTACGCCATCAGCACGACGCCGCGGCCCGCGGTCGGTGCCCGCCATCCGGGTGAGGAAGCCGGAGACGGCCTGGTCGACCTCCGTGAGCAGGCGCTGCTGGGTGCCGCGCTCGTCGGCGTGGGTGTCGAAGCCGCCGAGGCTCACCGAGTACACCCGGCGCGGGCGCACCCGCCTCGACGCAGCGCGCCACGACGTCGAGCTGGGCGGCGAGCGCGCCCTGCTGCCCTTGCCCCTGTTGTGGCGGGGGTCTTCGCCTTGGTCGGGGTCACGTCGACGTCCTTGCCGAACGTGTCGACCGTGCGGTGCAGGTCGGTGATCGAGCGCGCCGCGTACGCCTGCAGCGGCGACTCGCCGCCGACGGCTGCCCGAGCGCCGTGAACGCCGTCCCGATCGGCCCGGTCGGCAGCGCGAGCCCGCGCAGCGGCAGCGCGGCGCCCGCGGTGGTCGCGCCCGCCAGCATCGGCGGCAGCACCGGCTCCAGCGACACGGCGTTCAGCGGGTCGCGGCCGTTCGCGTCCAGCCAGCGGCCGATCCAGCCGGTGCCCGCGGGGTGGTCCGGGGAGGCGGTCTGCCAGATGTCCATCGAGCGGAAGTGGCTGTGGTCGGGCTTCGGGTAGCTCACGCCGCGCACGATCGCCAGCGTGCCGCTGTCCCACTGCTGCTTGAGCCCGGCGAGGCCGGGGTTGAGGCCGAGGCCCTCGCCGATGTCGAGCACCTCGTTCTGGGCGTAGGCGAGGTCGGGGCGGGCCGACTGGTAGGCCGGGTCCGCCGCGGGCACCACCGTGTTGAGCCCGTCGTTGCCGCCGTAGAGCGTGACGAGGACGAGCACGCCGGTGCCGACGGGCAGCGGGTCGGTGCGGGTGCGGTCGGCGAGGTCCTTCCAGCCGATGCCCGCCGCCGTCGCCGCGACGGCCGCGGCGCCCGAGGCGAGCAGGAACCGGCGTCGGGTCAGGCTGTTCATGCGCTCACGCAGCTTTCCGGGGAGGCCAGCGCGGCCGCGACGAGCTGCGGCGGGTTCCCGGTGAGCGGGGCCAGCGCGGCGGCCGTGCGCAGGGTGAAGGCGGGCAGTCCGAGCAGGGCGGCCGTCGCGGCCACGCGGGCGTTCGGCGGGGCGGCGGTGACCGGGGAGATGTCGCCGACGTTCACGATCGCCCGGGCCAGGTTCAGCCGCGCCAACGCCGACGCGGTGGTGAGCCACGGGGTGCCCGCGGGCCAGCCGCCGACGTTGGGCGGCGCGAACGGCACCTGCCCCAGCCCGGTCAGGCCCCGCGGCGAGCGGTCCCGGCGGGCACCTTCGACGCGGGCAGGTTCAGCGCCCGCAACGCGCCCGACCAGCCACAGCACCGGTTCGCGGACGAGCACCGACGCCGGGGTCGCGGAACGCGGGCGTGCGGGCGGCGGCCCGCAGCGAGCGCCGTGACGTCGTGGCCGGAGCCGTAGGCGCTGACGAGCGTGCCGAGCGTCGCGGGGTCCGGCGGGGTGTCGGAGACGAACCGGGTCCACACCCGCGCCGCGATGAACTGCGGCGACACCGGCAGCCCGACCAGCTGGTTCGACCAGGCTCGTCGTGTCGTTGACGGACGTGCCGAGCACCGTCTCGGGCCCGGGGTCGTGGCGCTTCGGGACGAACGCCGCGCTGCGGGCCTGGACGTTGACCGTCCACCCGGTGAGCGCCCGCGCCGCCGACCGCACGTCGTCCTCGGTGTAGTTGCCCACGCCGAGCGTGAACAGCTCCATGAACTCGCGCGCGAGGTTCTCGTTGGGCTTGCCGACCCGGTTGCCGCCGCCGTCGAGCCAGATGAGCATGGCCGGGTCGACCGCCATCGCCTGCGCCAACGCCCGGAAGTCGCCGGTGCCGAGGCGCCGCTGGCTCGCGTTCTGGGTCGCCATCAGGTCGGCGAAGCGCACCTTCTGGATGCTGGTCGCGAAGTGGCCGTGCCAGAACCACGTCATGCGCTCGGGGAACGGGCGGTCGGCCGCGGCCATCCGGTCCAGCCACCACGCCGACGAGCTGGGTGCGCTGCTGCTGCAGCGCCTGCGCGGAGGCGGGGTCCTTCGGCACGCGCGCGACGGGGGCGAACGCCGGAGCGGGGGTGGCGGCGGCCCCGGCATCGGGCCCGGGCGTGGTCAGGGCGTCGAGCGTGGCGTCGAACCCGGCGGCCGTGGCGGCGTCCAGCTCGCCGCGGCGAGGACCGAGCCCCAGCCGCTGGAGCAGGCGGCGGACGGCGTCGCGCTCACCGATCGGGGTCATGCGGCCATGGTGACCCGTAAATGTTCGAGCAGTGTCAGGAATCGGCGGACATTGCGCCAGGCCTCGTCCCGCGTACGCGGAGGGGAATACCGTGAGGCGCATGGCGCGCGCGTTCGGTCTTCTGCTCGTCGCGGCGCTCGCCGTGCTCGGAGGGTGCGCGAGCCCGGCGCCCGCGCAGTCCGCGCCGCCGTCCGCGACCTACACGGCGTCGCTGGCCGACCTGCAGGACAAGGTCGACGCGATCGCGCAGGACAGCTGCACCACCCGCCCGGCCGTCCAGGCGTACCCGGACTGCGCGCGGTACGTCGCGGAGGTCGGCAACGCGGCGCTGGCGACGCAAGGCGCGGCGGCGTCCGTCACGGGTGCGCGGGCAGCTGGAGGCCACCGCCACCCGGCTGGCCGACGAGGTGGGCCAGTTCAGCCGCACGGGCTGCGTGGCCGCGCCGGGCGTGGCGGGCCGCCCGCGCAGGCCTGCGGCGACGTGCTGAAGAAGATCCAGGCTCGACCTGACCGCGATGCGCACCCAGCTCGCCGCCGCCGCGACAGCGCGGCCCACCCCCGAGGCGCCCTGCCCTTGCACCATGATCACCGGTTTCGTGCAGAGGCGGCCAGATCCGGCCGGAAACGCACCGACTGGTGATCATGCCCGGTGGCGAGGCGCCATCACGCGCCGAGGAAGCGTTCCAGCGCGGCGCGGGCGGCGGCGTCGCGGGCGGCGATGCGGGTGAGGTCCTCGGCGAGCGCGTGCAGCCACTCGTCGATCCCGACGGCCTTGCGACTGATCACCACGCCGTGCACGACCTGGCGCACCTGCGCCTCGACGCCCCGCGGGCGCCTTCGCGCAGCTCCAGCTCCCGGTCCATCCCGTGCACGACGACGGCGACCGTGCGCCCGTCGCGGCCCGCCATGCGGTCGGCCAGCCCGCGCCGCTGCTCGACCTCGACCATGCCGTCCGGCAGCGCGCCCGCGAGCGTGCTGGTGAGGACGCGGGCGTAGGACGCGACGTCGGCGCGGTCGGCGCGCAGCATGGCGGCCAGCAGCGCAACGTCGCCGGACGGGCCGAGCCCGCTGGGTTCGTCGAGCGTCACGGTGTTCAGTCTGTCAGCGTTCAATCCGTCAGGGGAGCACGAGCTGGGGCGTCGGGATGTGGTGGTCGGCACGCAGCGGGCGCACGGCCGTGCCGATCGCGAAGAACTCCGTGGTGTGCCCGCCCCACCGGTGGCCGTGCGACAGCAGCTGGACCCCGACGATGCCCTCCGCGTGCAACGCCTCCGCCTCGGCCTGCATCCGGCTCATCGCCAGCTCGCGGGCGTCGTAGAGCGCCTCGGTGAACTGCGGCAGCTCGACGTTCTGCCCGATGTTGTTCATCGCCTGCCAGAACCGCTGGTGGGCGATGTGGTAGACGCACGTGCCCATGACCATGCCCAGCGGCGCGTAGCCCGCCTGGACGAGCGTCCAGAAGTCCTGGCCGGACAGGTCGGAGGTGAACGGCTGGTTGCGGTTGTTGCGCCACGACCGCCCCTCGGGCGCCGGGTGATCGGACTTGACGGCCGTGCCGACGGCGATGAACTCGGCGAGGTCGGACCCGAACTCCTTGAACTCGATCTCCAGCCGCACCCCGACGATGCCGTCGGCGCCGAGCTGGTCGGCCTCGACCTCCATGCGGGTCATCGCGAGCTCGCGCGCGTGGTACATCGCCTGCGAGAGCGTCTCCAGCTCCTGGTTCTTGTTCCAGCGCCCGAACTGGAAGCCGACGTGGTAGATGCTCGACCCGAGCACCAGCCCGAGCGGCCGGAACCCGGCCTCGCGGACGAGCAGGAACTCGTTCACCGAGAGATCCGAGGTGAACAGGCTCGTCGCCTGGCCGGGCCGCATCTCGGCGAGGCGGCGCATCGCGTCTTCGGGGATGCCCAGCTGGGTGGGGTCGGCGGTCACGATCGGCTCCTCTTCAGGGGCAGGTAGGTCAGGGACCGGGACGGGGCCGCGGTCGATCGGTGGAACTGCGCGATGGCCGTGCCGAAGATCGTGCTCTCGGCGACGTGGTCGGTGTGGCCCTCCCCGGGCTCGATCTCCCAGGTGTTGAGGCGCATCGACGCGACGACCGCGCCGTCGGCGCCCGCGGACCGGACGTGCGCGCCGAAGGCCCGCCGGGCGTCGGCGCGCGTCTGGTTGATCAGCTCGGTGTAGCCGCCGACCTCGACGTTGCCCGCGCTCCACGTGCGCTGTTGGCGGGTGTTCCAGTCGTCGTGGCGGATCCCGACGGCGATGCCGAGGACGAGATCGGTCGGTACCCAGCCCGCGAGGACGAGCTTGGCGACGTCCTGCCCGGGGAGGTGCGTGGAGAACACCCGGCGCGGGCGGGTGCGGGAACGCGCGCGCACGCCGGTGCCGATCGCGGTGAACTCGTGCGCGTTGTTGCCGAGGCCGCTCTGGGACAGCCGAACGCCCACGATGCCGTCGGCCCCGATCGCCGCCGCCTCGGCGACCATGCGCCCGATGGCGGTGCCCCAGCCGGTCTCCAGCGTGTGGGCGTACGGGGCGAAGCCCGCCCGGGGGTTCTGCACGGACGTGATCGTGCGGCTGGCGGCGCCGTACCAGCCCTGGGCGCCGCAGCCGTAGTAGCTCGACCAGCCGATGCGCTGGACGATCGAGCCCATCACCTCGCCGACGGGGTCGAAGCCCGCCACCTCCAGCCCGGCCGCGGCGGGCGCGGACAGCAGCGACGTCCACGCCCCGCCTTCGGCGGCGCGGCGCACGCGCTCGGCGGCCACCGGGGGCAGCCCCCGCCCGTCCCAGTCGGACACCTCCCCGACATTAGTCCCGCTTCGCGACAACCCATCGGAAGGTGCTGTGGAACAGGTAAGAGCCGTCGGGACGGCGGAACGGCGCCGCCGCCTCGGCCAGCGCGGCGGCGGCGCGCTCCGGGCCCAGGTGGGCGCGACGTGGCGCAGGTTGCCCGCCGCGAACATGCCGCGTTCGAGGGTGGGCCGATCCGGCGGCGCGTAGGGCACGGCGACGTCGCCGCCGCCGACGGTCGCAGGCCCGCCGCCGCGGAGCAGTTCCTCCAGCACGCCGGGCTCACCGACCGGACGGCGTGGCACGAGCGCCGCGTCCGGAGCGAGCGCCTGCAGGCCGATGGGTGACGGTGACGAGATCCTGCGGACCCGCGCCGCCCCAGTTGCACGACGGCGATCCGCCGCCGGGTCGGGTGACCCGCGCGGCCTCGGCGAACGCGGCGACGATGTCCGGCGCGAACTGGAACGCGTTGAAGCCGGTGACGACGTCGAACGCGGCGTCGGCCCAGGGCAGCCGCTCCAGCGTGCCGACGCGCAGGTCCGCGCCGGGCACCGCGGCGCGGGCGAGCGCGATCATCGCCTCGGCGGCGTCGATGCCGTGGACGACGGCGCCGCGGGCGCGTGCGAGCGCGAGCGAGCTCCCCGCTGCCGCAGGCGACGTCGAGCAACGCCGTGCCCGGGCCGACGTGCAGCGCGGCGAGCACCGCCTCCCACGCGGGGCGCGAGAGGTGCGCGAAGTGCTCCGCCCGCACGGCCGCCCCCGCCGACCAGCGGCGGCCGTAGGCCGCAGCGACGGTCACGCCGTCCGTGTCCACGACCCCACTGTGCCAGCCGGACAGCCGTCGCTGCGGGCCCGACCGCGCACCCCGGCGGTCCACCTCGCACCCCGCCGGTGCGCGGTGCGCGGTCAGGGCGGCGAGCGGCGGGCGGCGAGCGGAGCGGCGGCGCGGCGGCGCGGCGGCGACGGCGGCGGCGCGGGCGGCGGCGACGCGCGGGGCGGCGGGACACGCGGCCGCGAGCGGCCGCTCGTCCGTTCGGACGCCGGGATGCGCCGTTCGCCGCGCTCGCCCCACCGATCGCCCGATGCGGACCTTCCGGACATTCGCACGGAGCTGCCTAGCCTCGACGTCGGATCACGGTTCGGTTACGCGCAGGGCGTCACGCTCCCCCTCGGGCGCCCTCCCGGACCGTCGATCCGGAAGGCATCTGTGGCACGACATCGCAGGCGCGCCCCCCGAGCGCGCCGGTCCGTGGCGGCCCCGCTGCGTCTGCGGGACCGCCGCCCTCGCCGTCACCGGCGGCGCGCTCGTCCTCGTCGACGGCGCGCCGACCGCCCGCGCTCGCCACGACGGCGTCGTTGCGGCTCCCCGTCGGACCCGGCGCAGGCCCTCTGGTCGAGCCTGTGACCGCCGAGCCGCGCGTCGCCGACGCCGCCGACCTCGTCAAGGGCGTGCAGCTGGCCGAACAGCAGGCCCGGCGAGCAGGCCCGGCAGCAGAGCGCGGCCCGCGGCGACTGCGGCATCGACACCTCCGGCCTCGGCGCGGTCAAGCCGCACGTGCGCGCGGCGGCGCGGTTCCTCGGCTGCCAGTTCGGCGAGCCGACGATGTACGGGGTGGCCGGGCGCGCGGGCATGTCGGACCATCCGTCGGGGCGCGCCGTCGACTTCATGGTCGACCGCGCCACCGGCGACGGCTCGCCGCCTGCGCCCTGAACAACCGCGCGGCGCTGGGCATCACCTACGTGATCTGGCGGCAGCGGATCAACTTCGGCAGCGGCTGGCAGCCCATGGAAGACCGCGGCGGCGTGACGGCCAACCACTACGACCACGTGCACGTCTCATTTGGCGCGTCGGCGGGCGGGCCCACAAACGTGTGCGCAGCAGGTCCCGCTAGCGTGTGAGCCTCCTGTGCTTCTGCATCGATGGAGATTCCATGCGCGTCGGCGTGCTCACCGGTGGCGGCGACTGCCCCGGCCTGAACGCGGTCATCCGAGGAATCGTCCGCAAGGGCGTCCCCGACTACGGCTACTCGTTCCTCGGCTTCCGCGACGGCTGGCGCGGCCCGCTGGAGGCGCTGACCAAGCCGCTGGACATCCCGGCCGTGCGCGGCCTGCTCCCGCGCGGCGGCACGATCCTCGGCAGCTCGCGCACCAACCCGTTCGCGATCGCGGGCGGCGTCGAGAAGATCAAGCGCAACCTGCAGAACCTCGGGGTCGACGCCCTGATCGCGATCGGCGGCGAGGACACCCTCGGTGTGGCGACGAAGCTGCACGACATGGGCGTCAACGTCGTCGGCGTGCCGAAGACGATCGACAACGACCTGTCGGGCACCGACTACACGTTCGGCTTCGACACGGCCGTCAACATCGCGATGGACGCGATCGACCGGCTGCACACGACGGCCGAGTCGCACCACCGGGCGCTGATCGTCGAGGTGATGGGGCGGCACGCGGGCTGGATCGCGCTGCACTCCGGCATGGCGGGCGGCGCGAACGCGATCCTCATCCCCGAGGTGCGGTTCGACATCGAGCAGGTCTGCGCAGTGGGTCGAGCAGCGCTTCCAGCTCGACTACGCGCCGATCATCGTCGTCGCGGAGGGCGCGAAGCCCAAGGAGGGCGACGAGTCGCTGCTGACCGGCGAGAAGGACGCGTTCGGGCACGTCCGGCTCGGCGGCATCGGCGACTGGCTGGCCAGGGAGATCGAGTCCCGCACCGGCAAGGAGGCGCGCACCACGGTGCTCGGGCACGTCCAGCGCGGCGGCACCCCGACCGCCCGCGACCGCTGGCTCGCCACCCGCTTCGGCCTGCACGCCATCGACGCGGTGCACGCCGAGAAGTGGGGGCACATGGTGGCGCTGCGCGGCACCGACATCGTCACGGTGCCGCTGGCGGAGGCGACCAAGGAGCTGAAGGTGGTCGACCCGCCCTCTACGCCGAGGCCGAGGTCTTCTTCGGCTGACGCTCGAGCGCGACGCGCCGAGCGCCGCGCGGCGCGGTCGCGCCAGCGCGCGCCGAGCCGGCGCCAGCCGCGCAGCACGCGCGACCACAGCAGCACCAGCAGGAGGATCGCCGAGCGCGAGCAGGATCGCCCGCGATCGCGAACGCGAGCGGTCGGGTTGAGCACGGCGAGGGTCGTCACCCCGGCCACCGCGACGTCCTCGCCGACGCTCACGGCGATGTTGCTCGCGGGCTCCGGCGAGGTGTTGACGATCAGCCGCAGACCGCCCTTGACCAGGTGCGACACCAGCGCGGCCGCACCGCCGGACGCGGCCAGGATCGCCTGCTGAAGCGTGGGCGCGTCGTGGGCGATGAGCAGCCCGATCACGGCGCCGACCGTCGGGCGGATCGCCGTGGAGACCGCGTCCCACAGCGAGTCGATGTAGGGGATCTTGTCGGCCACCAGCTCGACGACGTACAGCGCCGCCGCGACGATCAGCACGTCGGTGCGGGTGAGGCCCTCGGGTATCGTCGGCGACGTGACCGAGGCGGCCGATGAGGCCGAGGACGAGCACCACCAGGTAGGCGTTGATCCCGCTCGCCCACCCGCTGGTCAACACGACCGGCAGCAGCTCCACGATCCGACTGTACGGATCGGGAGGTCACGAACCGGTCACAGCCGTTAGACGATCCCCTGCCGCGTCGCCGTGTAGACGATCTCGGTGCGGCGGCGGACCTCCAGCTTGTCGCGCAGGTTGCGCACGTGGAACTTCACGGTGGCCTCGCTGATCACCAGCCGCCGTCCGATCTCCCGGTTGGACATCCCCACCGCGAGCAGCCGCAGCACCTGGTTCTCCCGCTCGGTGAGGGTGGCCGCGCCGAGGGCGCGGACGGGCAGCGGATCGTCGCGCATCACGTCGGTGACGACCGGCGCCGCGCCCCGCGAGTCGAACACGCTCTCCCCGCGCAGCAGCGACTGCACGGCGCGCACGATGTCGGCGGTCTCGGCGCCCTTGCGCAGGTAGCCGTGCACGCCGAGGCGGATCGTGCGCATCATGACGTCGCGGTCGCGGCAGCCGGTGAGCACCAGCACCCGCACCCCGCGGTGGCGCTCCAGCAGCATCCGCACCAGCTCGACGCCCGCCGCGTCGCCGCGGCCGAGGTCGACGTCGAGGATGACGAGGTCGGGCGGGCAGCGGTCGGCGATGACCAGCGCGTCGCGCGGGCTGGCCGCCTCGCCGACCACGGCGAGCTCCGGGTCGGGCGCGAACAGCTGGCGCAGTCCGAATCGGACGATCGCCTCGCCGTCGACGATGAGCAGCCGCGCCGTGCGGCGGGCGGCCGCGGGCGTCACAGGGCCGGTCCAGCACGGCGTCGGTCGTCACGGCGGCCTCCCTCGCGAGGTGTCCGCCGAGCGTAAGAAGGGTCACGTTGCCCGGACGTTGCACGCGTGGGTTGCTCCCTTCGGCACGCGCACGGGAAGATGACCGGATCCCGTGAGCGATGATGCCCGGAGAGCTGATGACCCAATCCGGTGCCCACGATCCTGTGGGGCACGCCCATGTTCTGCACGACGTGTTCGAGTCCGTCATGTCGGGCGACGCGCCGCGCGTCGCGCCGCGGTCGCTCATCAGCGCGTCCTGGGAACGGAGCCTCGCCGCGCACGTCGACCCCGACCGGCGCATGCCCCGGGTGGTGCACAGCGACGACGAGATCGGCCGACCTGCGCGCCGCGCACCCGCTCAACGAGGTGATGCCGCTCCTGCGCAGCACCCTCGTGAGCATCGCCGACGAGGCCATGCACGTCATGCTGGTCACCGACGCCGACGGCACGATCCTGTGGCGCGAAGGCGCCACCCGGCTGCTGCACGCCGCCGACGCGACGGGCCTGTCCCCGGGCTTCAGCGTGTCCGAGGCGTCGATCGGCACCAACGCGATGGGCACCACGCTGGCCGTCGACGCGCCCGTCCAGATCCACTCGGCCGAGCACCTCGTGCGCGCCTACCACATCTGGACGTGCGCGGCCGCGCCCGTGCACGACCCCGACACCGGCCGCGATCCTCGGCGCGATCGACATCTCCGGCCCGATCCACACGGTGCACCCGGCCATGGCCCAGCTCGTGTCGGCCACCGCGCAGCTCGCGGAAAACCAGCTGCGGGTGCGACTGGCCATCGCCGACGAGCGCCTGCGTGTGCGCAACATGCCGCACCTCGCGAGCCTGCGCGGGCGGGAGGGCGCGCTCGTCACGGCGAGCGGGCGGATCATCGCGGGCGAGCCGTACGGGGTCTGGCCCGAGCGCGTCGCGGTGCCCGCGGGCGGCGGCCGCGTCACGCTCGACGACGGGCGGGAGCTGGAGGTCGAGCCGCTCGCCGAGGGCTACCTGCTGCACGCGCCCCGCCGCGCGGCCGCGACCCGCCACCGGAGCGCCCTGTCGCTGCGGTTCACCGGGGAGGCCGCGCCGCGGGCCACGCTGGACGGCCGGTCGGTGCCGCTCACGCTGCGCCCCGCCGAGCTGCTCACCGCGCTCGCGCTGCACCCCGCCGGACGCTCCGCCGAGCAGCTCGCCGCCGCGCTCTACGGCGACGACGGCAACCCCACCACCGTGCGCGGCGAGGTCCTGCGGCTGCGCGGGCTCATCGGCGCGGAGGTGCTGCGCACCCGTCCCTACCGGCTCGACGCGGTGGTCGACACCGACTTCGGCGCGGCCCGACGGGCCCTGCACGCCGGGCAGATCGCCGAGGCCCTGCGGGCGTGCGCCGGGCCGCTGCTCCCCCGCTCGGACGCACCCGAGATCCGCGAGCTGCGCGACGAGCTGATCGCGGGCCTCCGGCGCGCCGTGCTCGACAGCGACGACGTCGAGCTGCTCGCCGTGTTCGCCGAGCACCCCCTGGGCGCGGACGACCTGGAGACCCACGACCGGCTCGTCGACGAGCTCCCCCCGCACGACGCCCGCCGCCCCGGCGTCGTCGCCCGGCTCGCCCGCCTCCTGGCCGAGTAGACCGCCACCAACCGCGCGCCCCACCGACCGGCCACCACCGCCGCGCCACACGACCGCGCACCCCACCAACCGACCGCGCACCCCACCACCGACCGCGCACCCCACCGACCGACCGCGCACCCACCGGTGCGCGGTAGGCCGTGCGCGTCGCAGCCGGGCGGGTGCGCAGTCCGGCCGCGGGGTGCGCAGTCCGGCCGCGGGGTGCGCAGTCCGTCGAGGGGCGCGAGGTTGGGCCGTCGGGTGGGCGGTCCGGCCGTCGGGTGCGCGGTCCGGCCGTCGGGTGGCGCCGGCCGTCGGGTCTGCGGCGTGGGCAGTCCGGCCATGGGTGCGCGAGCGACCCACCCGTCGATCGCGCACCCCACCGCTGACGGCGCACCCCACCGATGGGGTGCGCGGAGGGCCCGAGGGGTGCGCAGTCGCGGCCGGGCTACTCCACCGTCACGCTCTTGGCCAGGTTGCGGGGCTTGTCGACGTCCCGGCCCAGCACGACGGCCGCGTGGTAGGCCAGCAGCTGCAGCGGCACCGACATGAGGATCGGGTCGAGCTCCGGCTCGTTGCGCGGCACGATCACGGTGCGATCGGCCAGCTCGGGCGGCAGCTCGTGGTGCGCCAACGCCACGACCGGGCCCTTGCGCGCCTTGATCTCCGAGAGCGTCGAGGTGTTCTTGTCGAGCAGCTCGTCGTCGGGGACGATCGCGACCGTCGGCATGTCCGGGCTGATCAGCGCCAGCGGCCCGTGCTTGAGCTCGGCCGACGGGTAGGCCTCGGCGTGCACGTAGGAGACCTCCTTCAGCTTCTGCGCGCCCTCCCGGGCCACCGGCCAACCGCGACGACGGCCCACGTACATCACGCCCGTGCTCTGCGCGATCAGCTTGGCCACGTCGGCGATGTCCTCGGACTGGTCGAGGATCTCCTGGATCTGCTCCGGCAGGCGCTGCAGGCCCGCGAGGATGCGCTTGCCTTCGGTCGGTGCGAGGTCGCGCATCCGGCCCAGGTACAGCGCGAGCAGCGCGAACGCCGTCACCGTGTTCGTGAACGACTTCGTGGCCGCCACCGACATCTCCGGGCCCGCGTGGATGTAGATGCCGCCGTCGACCTGGCGCGCGATCGTCGAGCCGACCACGTTCACGATCCCGATCACCCGGCCGCCCTTGCGCTGCAGCTCCTGCACCGCGGCGAGGGTGTCGATGGTCTCCCCGGACTGGCTGACCGCGATGTAGAGCGTGTCCGGCTCGACGACCGGGTTGCGGTAGCGGAACTCCGACGCGGCCTCCGACGTGGCGGGCATGCGCGCGAGGTCCTCGATGAGCTGGGCGCCGAGGTCGCCCGCGTAGCAGGCCGAGCCGCAGCCGAGGATCTTGACGCGCTTGATCTCGCGAGCCTCGCGGACGGTGAGGTTGAGCCCGCCGAGCCGCGCGGTGTCGAAGCGCTCGTCGATGCGCCCGGAGAAGGCGCGCGCGATCGTCCGCGGCTGCTCGGCGATCTCCTTGATGAGGAAGTGCGCGTGGTCGCCGATCTCGGCGCCGACGACGTCCCAGTCGATCGTGGACGGGCTCTTCGCCGTGGACCGGTCGTCGATCGTGTAGGTGCGGTAGCCGTTCGCGGTGATCGTGGCGAGCTCGCCGTCGTCGAGGTAGATGACCTGCCGGGTGTGGCCGATCAGCGCGGCGACGTCGGAGGCGACGAACATCTCCTTCTCGCCGATGCCCAGCAGCACCGGGCTGCCGTTGCGGGCGACGACGATGCGGTCGGGGTGCTCGGCGTCCATGATCGCCAGACCGTAGGCGCCGACGACGGAGCGCAGCGCCCGCCGGACGGCCTGCTCCAGATCGACGGCGCCGTCGGCGAAGGCCTTGGCGACCAGGTGGGCGACGGTCTCGGTGTCGGTCTGCGACACGAACTCGACGCCGTCGGCGATGAGCTTGGCCCGCAGCTCGTCGGCGTTCTCGATGATGCCGTTGTGGACGACCGCGATCCGCTGGGCCGTGTCGACCTGCGGGTGGGCGTTCTCCGCGGTGGGCTCCCCGTGCGTGGCCCAGCGCGTGTGTCCGATGCCGGGCGAGCCCTTGAAGCGCGCCGGGAGGTCGGCGGCGAGGTCGGCGACCCGGCCCTTCGCCTTGCGCACCTTGAGCCCGGACCGCGTGCAGACCGCGATGCCCGCGGAGTCGTAGCCGCGGTACTCCAGCCGGCCGAGCCCTTCGAGGAGGATCGGGGCCGCGTCCTGCGGCCCCACGTATCCGACGATCCCGCACATGGCGTATTCCTTTCTCGCTATCCGTAGACGAGGCGGCGCAGCTGTCGGATGGACAGTGGCGGTGCCGCGAACCGCCGGGCGGCAAGCTCGGCGGCGATCTCGTCGAAGATCCGGTCGTTGGTCAGCCCGCGATGTTTGAGCTCGGCGTGACGGCGCCGGACGTAGTCCGGCACCGCCTCGCGGTAGTACGCCACGACCTCGGCCACCACACGCGCTGCCTCGTTCGGGGTGAGCGGCGTGCTGCGCACGAGGTGCGCGACGAGATCGTCATCGACAGGCACCCCCGCGATGGTGCATGGCGCGGGCACCGAACGCCAGCGAATTGCCCGATACCGGGCAGGAAGGAAGGACATTGTCACCATCGGGCAACCCCCTGTGATCACCACCCTGCGCGCTGCTCACACAGGCGAGGCGGTGCCCACACCAACGCCGCGACGCCAGTGCGAGCACGGGTTCGCCGGTGCCGACCACGCGGAGCGCCCGGCGCACGGCGGTTCAGGCGGCGGGCTCCAGCTCCCCGGCCGCCCACAGCCGGGCGTAGACGCCGCCCGCGGCGAGCAGCTCGGCGTGCGTGCCCAGCTCGACGATGCGCCCCTCCGCGAGCACGGCGATGCGGTCGGCGCGCGCCGCGGTGGTGAGCCGGTGGGCCACGACGAACGCGGTGCGACGCGCCGTGACCCGGTCGCCCGCCGCGAGCACCGCGGCCTCGGTGGCCGGGTCCAGGGCCGCGGTGGCCTCGTCGAACAGCAGCAGATCGGGATCGGCCAGCTCGGCGCGGGCCAGCGCGATGAGCTGGCGTTGGCCCGCCGAGAGCCCCTGGCCGCGCTCGCCGACCGGATGGCGGAAGCCGCCGGGCAGGCCGCGGACCAGCTCCCACGCCCCCACCGCGCGCGCCGCGGCCTCGATCTCCGCGGGTGCCGCGTCGGGGCGGGCGTAGGCGATGTTGGCGGCCACGTCGCCGGTGAACAGGTGCGCCTCCTGCGGCACCACGCCCAGCCGGTGGCGGTAGTCGGCGAGGCGGAACCGCCGCACGTCGACACCGTCGACGAGCACCGCGCCCGAACCGACGTCGTAGAACCGCGCCAGCAGCTTGACCAGCGTGGACTTGCCCGCGCCCGTGGCCCCGACCAGCGCGATCGTCTCCCCCGGCGCGACGCGCAGGGTGACGTCGGCGAGCGCGGGCTCGGCCGCGCCCGCGTAGGCGAACGACACGTCGGCGAGCTCCACCTCGCCGCGCAGCCGTGCCGGGACCGGCACGGGCTCACCCGCGGGCTCGGGCGGCACGGTGGTGGGCGTGCGCAGCAGCTCGGTGATGCGCGACAGCCCGACCCTGGCCTGCTGGTAGCCGTCGAACACCTGCGACAGCTGCTGGATCGGGGTGAAGAACATGGCCAGGTACAGCAGGAACGCCGTGAGCACACCCGCCGAGAGGTCGCCGGTGGCCAGCCGCGCCGCGCCGACGCCGAGCACCGCCGCCGTCGCGACGTCCGACAGCAGGGTGACGCCCGGGGAAGAACACGGCGATGTAGCGCTGGGCGCGCAGCCGGGAGCGGCGGTAGGCCGCGCTGCGCTCGCCGAACGCGGTGGCGCTGCGCTCCTCCCGCACGTAGGCCTGGGCGACCCGCACGCCGGACACGTTCTCCTGCAGGTCGGCGTTGACGATGCTGACCTTCTCGCGCGCGTCGGCGTAGGCCCGCCCGGACAGCCGCCGGAACACCACCGTGGCCACGAGCAGCACCGGCAGCACGGCCAGCGCCACCAGTGCCAGCTCGCAGGTCGGTGACCAGCAGCGCCACCGTGACGCCGACGACCGTGAGCAGGCTGACGATCGCCTGGGCCAAGCCGGTCTGCAGGAACGTCGACAGCGCGTCGACGTCGGTGGTCATGCGGGTCATGATCCGGCCGGACAGCTCGCGCTCGTAGTAGTCGAGGCCGAGCCGCTGCAGGTGGGCGTAGCTGCGCACCCGCAGCAGGTAGAGCAGGCTCTCCCCGGCCCGCGCCGTGGTGACCGTCTCCAGCGCGACGACGAACCAGCTCGCCGCCACGATGCCCAGGCCCAGCAGCACCGCGCCGAGCAGGACGCCCGGCGCGTGCGCGGTGATCCCGTTGTCGACGGCGTAGCGGGCGATGTTGGGGAACGCGAGCGAGCTCAGCGCGTCGAGCGCGACCAGGGCCACCGCCGCGGCCACCAGCCAGCGCACCGGGCGCAGCAGCCGGCCAGCCGGAACTCGGGATCGGGCGCGGTCGGGTCGAGCGGCAGGCGGGGCTCGTCGCGGGCCGGGGGCAGCGCGGCGACGGCGGCCAGCAGCTCCGGGGTGGCGGCGAGCGCATCCGTCATCGCGCCCGGGCCGCCCATCGCGCCCCCGCCCACCCGCCGCTCGGCCGCCGTGGACACGGTTGCGAGCCGCGGGCGCCTCCGCGGGCCACAGCTCCGCGTGTGACGCCGCCGACCGGCACCACCGCGCCCGCGACCGCCGTGTCGATCCCGAACAGCTCGCGGAACAGCGCGGACCGGGCCCGGAGCTCGGCCTCCGTGCCGACGTCGACCACCCGGCCCGCGTCGAGCACGGCGATCCGATCGGCCAGCGCCAGGGTGGAGCGGCGGTGCGCGACGAGCAGCGTGGTGCGCCCGGCCGTCAGCGCGCGGAGGGTGTCGTGGATGGCGGCCTCGGTGGCGGTGTCGACCGCGGAGGTGGCGTCGTCGAGCACGAGCACCCGCGGATCGGTGAGCACCGCCCTGGCCAGCGCGACCCGCTGCCGCTGCCCGCCGGAGAGCGTGAGCCCGCGCTCGCCGACCAGCGTGTCGTAGCCCTCGGGGAGGCTCTCGACGAACGCGTGCACCTGCGCCGCCCTGGCCGCGGCCAGCACCTCCTCCTCGGTGGCGTCGGGGCGGCCGTAGGCGATGTTGGCCCGGATGGTGTCGGAGAACAGGAACGCCTCCTCGAACACCACGCCCAGCTCGCGGCGCAGGTCGACCAGCCGCAGCGACGGCAGCGGCACCCCGCCGAGGCGCAGCTCGCCCTCCTGCGGGTCGTAGAAGCGCGGCAGCAGCAGCCCGACCGTCGACTTGCCCGACCCCGGCGGCCCGACCAGCGCGAGCGTCTCCCCCGGCGCGACGGCGAGGCTGACGCCGTCGAGCACCGGCTCCCGCCGGGAGTAGCCGAACGTGACGCCGTCGAGCTCCACGCCGAGCGGGCCCGCCGGCAACGCCAGCGGATGCTCCGGATCGACCACGTCGGGCTGCGAGTCGACCAGGTCGTACACCCGCTCGACGCCCGCCCGGGCGAGCTGGGCGGACACGACCAGCGCGCCGAGCAGCCGGGCGGGCCCGACGAGCGCGGCGACGTAGGTGGTGAACGCGAGGAACGTGCCCAGGCTGATCGACCCGCCGAGCGCGAGCCAGCCGCCGAGGCCGATCACCGCGACCTGGCCCGAGGGTGGGCAGGCTGAGCAGCGCCGGGTTGAGCCGGGCGGTGAGCCGCGCCGCCCGCAGCCGCTCGCCGAAGAGCCGCCGCGCGCCCGCCTCGAGCGTGGCGACCTCGCGCGCCTCCTGCCCGAAGCCCTTCACCACGCGGACGCCGGTGACCGTCTCCTCGACGTGCTGGGCGATGTCGGCCGCGCGCTGCTGGGCCGACCAGGTGGCCGGGAACAGCGCCTTGCGGCTGCGCACCGCGATCCACGCGGCCACCGGCACGCACGACGAGCGCGACGACGCGTGAGCAGCGGCGACAGCCACAGCATCGCGGCCACCGACGCCACGACGAGCACGACGTAGCCCAGCGCGAGCGGCACGATCGACAGCAGCGCCTGCAGGAGGTTGAGATCGGTGATGGCGCGCGAGACCACCTGCCCGGTGCGCAACGCGTCCTGCCGCTCGCCGTCGAGCCGCTGCACGGCGGCGAACACCTGCCGTCGCAGATCGTGCTGCACGTCCAGCGCGAGCCGCCCGCCCATGAAGCGCCGCAGGAACGCCGCCGCGAACCGCACCAGCGCCAGCGCGAGGATGGCGACCACGATCGGCACCAGCGTGGCCGTGGACCCGGCCACCGCCTGGTCGACGGCCGAGCGGGTGAGCAGCGGGCCCACCGCATCGAGGCTCACGCCCGAGCGCGGAGGCCACGAGCGCGGTGACCGCCACGCCCCGATGGCGCATGCAGGCACGGGCGAGGCGGCGGATCCAGCCGGGGGTGGGAGCGTCGGGCACGGATCCACGGTAAGCCGCCGCCCCGACAGTTCTCACGCGAGGAGCGCCGCAGTGATCGATTCCACCGTGAACCGCTCCCACCGCCCCGCGGTCCCACCGCGTCCGGTCAGCACGCCGTAGACCTCGTCCCCTTCGGCCTGCACGACACCGATGGCGCGGATCTCGTCACATCCGGAAGGATCGCGCCCCCGGGTAGTTTCACCGGGCATGACCGGAGTGCCCACGATCGAGCTGAACAACGGCGTCACCATCCCCCAGCTGGGCTTCGGGGTGTTCCTCGTGCCGCCCGGTGAGACGGAGGCCGCCGTCGCCACCGCGCTGTCCACCGGCTACCGCCACATCGACACCGCCCGCCTCTACGAGAACGAGGACGAGGTCGGGCGCGGCCATCGCCAAGAGCGGCATCCCGCGCGACGAGATCTTCGTGACGACGAAGGTCTGGAACACCGACCAGGGCTACGACGCCACGCTGCGCGGCGTTCGACAAGAGCCTGGAACGGCTCGGGTTCGACTACGTCGACCTCTACCTCATCCACTGGCCGCTGCCGAAGGTCGACCGCTACGTCGAGACGTGGCGCGCGCTGGAGAAGATCGCGGGCGAAGGCCGGGCGCGGGCGATCGGCGTGTCGAACTTCCAGATCGCGCACCTGCAGCGGCTGATCGACGAGACCGGCACGGTGCCCGCCGTCAACCAGGTGGAGCTGCACCCGCACCTCACCCAGGCGCCGCTGCGGGCGTTCCACGCGCAGCACGGGATCGTCACCGAGGCCTGGAGCCCGCTCGCGCGCGGCGGCGACGTGCTCACCGACCCGCGGATCGCCGCGATCGCGGCACGCGCACGGCAAGACCGCGGCCCAGGTGATCCTGCGCTGGCACCTGCAGGTGGGCACCGTCGTCATCCCGAAGTCGGTGACGCCGAGCCGGATCGCCGAGAACTTCGACGTGTTCGGCTTCACGCTCACCGACGACGAGATCGCCGCGATCGAGGCGCTCAACGCCGACACCCGCGTCGGCCCCGACCCGGACCGCTTCAACCGCGCCTGACGGTCAGGCCGCGGGCCACGTTCGCCGTCGGCGCTCGCCGCGACCTGCGGAATCCCCTCGGGCGGGGTGGGGTCCGAGCTGGGGGCCGGGTTGTCGATCGCGGCCACCATGATCCTGGCCCAGGCCGCGTGCGCCGACGTCGCCGAGCCGGACGGCCTCGCGGCCGCGCGTCGGAGCGCCCTTGACGGAGCCGAGATCGGCCAGCCGCAGCCCGTGCCGCACGACCTCCTCGCGGAGGACGGCGTTGGCCGCATCGGCGGCGGGCCCGGCGAGCGGCACGGTGCCGATCACCGCGCCGCGCGGCATGGCGGCGCACATCGTGCGCAGCGCGATGTCGGTGCCCGCATGGCGGCGGGCGACGTCCTCCGCGCCGACGATGCACGTGACGAGCGCGGCGGGCTCCTCGTCGGTGAGCTCGGCGAGCTCGGGCAGCTGGCGGGCCAGCACGTCGGCGACGCCCGCGCCCGCCCGCGACAGGTTGATCACCCGCCAGGCGTCGCGGCGGCGCAGCACCTCGTGCACGACGCCGACGTAGCCCGCCTCGCGCGTGGTGGCCCCGATCCCCTGGCTCGTGGAATCGCCGAGCACGACCCAGAGCGGCCCGACGGCGTGCTGCGCGACGATGTTGGCCGCTGCCCACTCGTCGGCGAACGCCCTGACCTGCAGCCTGCGCGCGGTGGCGCCTGCCATCATGCCGCCGAGGAAGCGCTCCCCACCGGCCTTGGCCCGGCGTAGCGACGCGCGCATGTTGCTGGTGGGCGGCAGAGGCGTGGTCATCGGGTCTCCGGGCAGTCGGCGCAGGCGAAAGGGAGCGTCGCGAGGGGAAGCCAAGGGTAGCGCCCGGGCACCGCCGGGAACGCGCGCCGGGTGGCGCACGCACCGTTACGATCAGCAGCGTGACGCACGCCACACGACAGGGGCACTTCGCGAGGGTGATCGTGGCGCGGGCGGGTGAGCGGTCGCGGTCGAGCACGCGGGCCGGAGCACCACGTGGGTCGCGCTCGTCACCCGGGTCCGACGGCTCGCCGCGGCGCTGCGGGCGACGTCGTGCAGGTGTGCCCGCAAGCCGTACTGGGCGGGCCGGACCGGCCAACGGGTCGTGTCTCATTTTGAAACTTGACTGATTCCAGAATCCGGGCAGACTCGCCCGCGTGCCGAGATGACTTCGCGGGTTTGCTGCGCGAAGCCTCCCTGCGCGTGACGCGACCCCGGGTCGCGGTGCTCTCGGCGGTGCACGACCATCCGCACGCCGACACGGACTCGATCATCGGGTCTCGTACGTGCCGGATCTCGGCGACGTGTCCCACCAGGCCGTCTACGACGTGCTGCGCGCGCTCACCGCGGCGGGCCTCGTGCGGTGCATCCAGCCGAAGGGCTCCGTGGCACGCTACGAGGCCCGCGTCGCGACAACCACCACCACCTCGTGTGCCGCTCCTGCGGCGTCATCGCCGACGTCGACTGCGCCGTCGGCGAAACGCCCTGCCTCACCGCCGTCGACGACCATGGCTTCGTGATCGACGAGGCCGAGGTCGTCTACTGGGGCCTGTGCCCCGACCTGCTCCACAACCTCTGATAGCGGAAGGATTTCCCGTGGCTGACACGCCCGATGCCGTAGTGGGAGAAATGAACGAGGAGGGCTCAGGCGGCTGCCCGGTCGCGAACGGCGGGCGCTTCCGGTACCCCACCGAAGGCGGCAGCAACCAGGACTGGTGGCCCAACCAGCTGAACCTGAAGATCCTGCGCAAGCACACCGCCGTCGCCAACCCGATGGGCGCCGACTTCGACTACGCCGCCGCCTTCAACTCCCTCGACTTCGACGCGCTCACGCGCGACGTCGACGCCGTCATGACGGACTCGCAGGACTGGTGGCCCGCCGACTTCGGCCACTACGGCGGCCTGTTCATCCGCATGGCGTGGCACAGCGCGGGCACCTACCGGATCAGCGACGGCCGCGGCGGCGCGGGCGCGGGCATGCAGCGCTTCGCCCCCCTGAACAGCTGGCCGGACAACGTCAGCCTGGACAAGGCCCGCAGGCTGCTCTGGCCGGTCAAGAAGAAGTACGGCGCAAGATCTCGTGGGCCGACCTGATGGTCTTCGCGGGCAACCGCGCGCTGGAGACGATGGGCTTCACGCACCTTCGGCTTCGCGGGCGGCCGCGCGGACGTCTACGAGCCCGACGAGGACGTCTACTGGGGCCCGGAGACGACCTGGCTCGGCGACGAGCGCTACTCCGGCGCCCATGCGCAGCGGGAGCTGGAGAACCCGCTCGCCGCCGTCCAGATGGGCCTGATCTACGTCAACCCGGAGGGCCCCAACGGCAACGCCGACCCGCTCGACGCGGCCCGCGACATCCGCGAGACGTTCCGCCGCATGGCGATGAACGACGAGGAGACCGTCGCGCTCATCGCGGGCGGCCACACGTTCGGCAAGACCCACGGCGCCGCCAACCCCGACCACCACATCGGCCCCGAGCCCGAGGCCGCCCCGCTCGAGCAGCAGGGCTTCGGCTGGAGCAACTCCTTCGGCAGCGGCAAGGGCCGCGACGCGATCACCAGCGGCCTCGAGGTCACCTGGACCGGCACCCCGGTCCAGTGGGGCAACGGGTTCTTCGACAACCTCTTCGGCTACGAGTGGGAGCTCTCGGAGAGCCCCGCGGGCGCGAAGCAGTGGGTGGCCAAGGACGCGGAGAACACCATCCCCGACCCGGAGACCGGCGAGCTCACCCGCAAGCCGACCATGCTCACCACGGACCTCTCGCTGCGGTTCGACCCGATCTACGAGCCGATCTCGCGGCGCTTCCACGAGAACCCCGCCGAGTTCGCCGACGCGTTCGCCCGCGCCTGGTACAAGCTGACCCACCGCGACATGGGCCCGATCCAGCGCTACCTCGGCCCGCTGGTGCCCGCCGAGGTCCAGATCTGGCAGGACCCGGTGCCCGCCGTCGACCACGACCTCGTCGTGGACGCCGACGTCGCCGACCTCAAAGCCAAGATCCTCGAATCGGGCCTGACCGGCGCACAGCTCGTGTCCACGGCCTGGGCGTCGGCCTCGACGTTCCGCGGCAGCGACAAGCGCGGCGGCGCCAACGGCGGCCGGATCCGCCTCGAGCCGCAGAGGGGCTGGGAGGTCAACGAGCCCGACACGCTCGCCCAGGTGCTGCGCACGCTGGAGGGCATCCAGGAGTCGTTCAACGCGGCGGGCGGCGCGAAGATCTCGGTGGCCGACCTCATCGTGCTCGGCGGGTGCGCGGCGGTCGAACAGGCCGCCAGGAACGCGGGCGTGGACATCACCGTTCCGTTCACACCGGGCCGCACGGACGCCTCGCAGGAGCAGACCGACGTCGAGTCGTTCGCCGTGCTCGAGCCCGCCGCCGACGGGTTCCGCAACTACCGCGGCAAGAGCAGCACGCTGCCGTCCGAGTACCTGCTGGTCGACCGCGCGAACCTGCTGAACCTGAGCGCCCCGGAGATGACCGTCCTCGTCGGCGGCCTGCGGGCGCTGGGCGCGAACTACCAGCAGTCCGCACTGGGCGTCCTCACCTCGGCGCCCGGAACGCTCACCAACGACTTCTTCGCCAACCTGCTCGACATGGGCACGGTGTGGAAGCCGACGTCGGAGGACGCGGAGACGTTCGAGGGCCACGACCGCGCCACCGGTGAGGTCAAGTGGACGGCCAGCCGCGTCGACCTGGTCTTCGGCTCGAACTCCGAGCTGCGGGCGGTCGCGGAGGTCTACGCGGCCGACGACGCCAAGGAGAAGTTCGTCAAGGACTTCGTGGCGGCGTGGGTCAAGGTCATGAACGGCGACCGGTACGACCTGGCCTGAGGGTCAGCGGAGGGTGTTCAGGTCGGCCCGGCGCCGGCCTGAACGCCCTCCGCGAAGCCGTACGTCGTGATCGGCGGCACCGCCCCTGCGCGGAGGGCGTCGAGCACCCAGCGCTCGTGCGGGACGACCGGATCCGGCAGCGCGTCGAGGGCGCACCAGCTGCAGACCGCCGGTCTTGCCGGCTCCCGCACGCTCGGCTCGCCCGCCCAGGTGGTGCACGTGAAGAAGAAGTCCACGCGCTCGTCGACCGCCTGCCCCGTTTCGGTGCGTGCGGTGCATCGTGGTGAGCGGCACCAGCGCGGCGGGCTCGATCGTCACGCCCAGCTCCTCGGCCGCCTCCCGGCACGCCGCGGCCGTCACCGACTCGCCCCGCTCGACGTGGCCCGCGGCGGCGTCGCCCAGTGGCCGTCGCGGAAGCCGGTGTTCTGCCGCAGTTGCAGCAGCACCCGCCCGCCCCGCCGGAGCAGCACGTACGCGGAGGCCGGGAACGACGGTGAACCTCACCGGCCTTGACCCTAGCCGGCATGCTCGGCGCCATGAAGCTCTCCACGCAGCTCCAGTACGGCGACGACCCGGTCGGCCAGGCCGAGGCGGTGGTCGCGCTGGAGAAGGCGGGGCTCGACGTCGTGTGGGTGGCCGAGGCCTACAGCTTCGACGCCGTGTCGGTCATGGGCTACCTCGCGGCGCGCACGGAGCGGCTCGAGATCGGCGTCCGGGATCCTGCCGATCTACAGCCGCACGCCGACGCTCATCGCGATGACGGCCGCGGGCGTCGACGCGCTGTCGGGCGGCCGGGCGATCCTCGGGCTCGGCGCGTCCGGGCCGCAGGTGATCGAGGGCTTCCACGGCGTGCCGTACGACAAGCCGGTCGCGCGCACCCGGGAGATCATCGAGATCTGCCGCCAGGTGTGGCGCCGCGAACGGGTGGAGCACACCGGCATCTACACGATCCCGCTGCCCCCGGAGCAGGGCACCGGGCTGGGCAAGCCGCTCAAGCTGATCAACCACCCGCGGCGGGCGGACATCCCGATCTGGGTGGCGGCGCTGGGCGACAAGAACCTGGAGATGACCGCGGAGCTGGCCACCGGCTGGCTGCCGCACGCGGTGCTGCCGGAGAAGATGCACGAGGTCTTCGGGCCCGCGCTGGCGGCGGGGTTCGCCAAGCGCGCACCCGAGCTGGGCCCGCTGCAGATCACCGGCGGCGGCATCCTCGCGCTGGAGGAGGAGATGTTCGGCGCCCGCCCGCGAGGCCGCGCGCGACCTCTACGCGCTCTACATCGGCGGCATGGGCGCCCGCGGGCGCAACTTCTACAACACCGTCTTCCGCCGCCAGGGCTACGAGGCCGAGGCCACGCTCGTCCAGGACCTCTACCTCGACGGCAAGAAGGCCGAGGCCGCCGCGGCGCTGCCCGACGACTTCATCGACCGGGTCACGCTGATCGGCCCGCCCGCGCACGTCAAGGAGCGGATCGCGGCGCTGCGCGAGGCCGGGGTGACGCACCTGCACGTCACCCCGTTCGGCTCCGACGCCCCGAAGCTCCTCGCGCAGGTGAAGGAGTGGATCTCCTGAAGCGTACGGGGGGCCGGTCGCGATGACGATCGGTCAGCGGTCGACACTGTCAGGTGACACCGCCGCCGTCCCCGGACTGGAGCGTGCCGTGCCCGACCTCTCGATCGCGGCGTCGGACCGCCCCCTGCGGCCGGGTCAGTACGTCTACGTCGAGACGCACGCGTGGTGGCTCGCCACCCACGGCCCGCACCAGCTACCTGGCCGAGCACCGCCTGCGCCAGTGGGTCCCGGCCGACACCGAGCGCGACTGGGTGCTCGAGCGCGAGGTCACCGGGGCGCAGGAGTGGCTCAACGGCTCGGCCGAGGCGGCCCTCGCGGACGGCTACGACCTGCGCGCCGCCGCGCCGGTCGGCCGCTTCCGGGCCCGGCACGGCGCGTTCGACGCGCTCGACGAGGAACGCCACTGCGGCCTCGCGCGCATCGGCCGAAGGGGAGCTGGCAGACGCCGACCCGCGAGTTCTTCGCCCGGCTCCCGCGCGATCCCGGAGGCGCTCGTGCAGCGGCTCCGCGAGGAGAACACGGGCAGCTGGTTCGGCCCGTTCGCGGCCGGGGTGACCGCGCTGCGCACCTGCCTCGTGCCCGCCGACCTGCGCGCGGCGCTGTGCCTGGCGCTGGCCTGCCTGCCCGGGGTGCGGGCCGCGGAGGGCGTCGAGAACGTCGACGGCGTGGCGTGCCTCGCGCTCGTCCACGACGCCGGGCGCACCCGCACCGAGCTGATGCTCTCCCCGGTCGACGGCCAGTTCGCGGGCGAGCGCGACACCGTGCGCACCGGCTCGCGCAGCGGCCTCGCCGCGGGCACGGTGATCAGCTCGACGGCCGTCCGCACCGCCGTGGTCGACGCGGAGGGCGCGACGCCCGCCTGAGTCCCCGCGCACCGCACGCCCGCACCGGCCGACCTCGCACCCTTCGGCGTGCCACTCCGTCAACGGGCGCGCGACGGACGAGACGGTGCGCGAAGATCCGCACGGGGTGCGAAGTGGCGCGCGACGGCAGCGGAGTCGACCGCGGGGCCGCCGGCGTACCGGGCGGCTCCGAGCGGCTGCTCCGGGCCTCGCCCGTCGCGCGTGCCGCCGATGCGGCGCTCGGCCGCGTCGATCCGCACGTCGTTGATGCTGGCCTCGCGGCGGCGCATGTAGCCCTCGTCGTCGAACTCCCACAGCTCGTTGCCGTACGAGCGCCACCAGCGCCCGTCGACGTCGTGGCACTCGTACTGGAATCGCACGGCGATGCGGTTGCCCTCGAACGCCCACAGGTCCTTGCGCAGCGCGTACTCCAGCTCGCGGTCCCACTTCTCCTTGAGGAACGCGGCGATCTCGGCGCGGCCGGTGAGGAACCGGTCGCGGTTGCGCCAGACCGAGTCCGGCGAGTACGCGGCCGCGACCCGCTCGGGGTCGCGGGTGTTCCATATGTCCTCGGCGGCCTGCACCTTCGCGGCGGCGCTTCGCGGCGTCGAACGGGGGAAGCGGGGGACGGCGTCATGAGGGCGCCTCTCGTCGATGGGCGGTTCGGGCAGTCGGCGCAACGTGTGACGATCGCATCGTCGCAGGACCTGACAGGTGCTCCCGGGCGTCACGCGAGAGGACTAACCTGAATTCCCAGTCCTCGGCGAAGACGATGTGATCCGATCAAGGCGGTCCTCAGCGGTGTCCAGCAGCAGTACCAGCAGTCCCACCGACCAGTTCGGGCCGAACGAATGGCTCGTCGAGGAGATGTACCAGCGCTTCCTCGACGACCCGAACAGCGTCGACCCGGCCTGGCACGAGTTCTTCGCCGACTACCGCCCCGGCGACGCCTCCCCCACCTCCGGGTCGGCCGCGCAGACCGCCGCCGACACGACGGCCGCCCCCTCCCCGCTCACGCCGATCGCGAAGCCCGGCAGGCAGGCGACCGCGCCGCGAGGCCACCCGGCCGCCGAGGAGCCGAGGCCGCCGCGCCGCGCGCCGCCGCCCCCAAGGCCACCGCGGCCAAGCCCGCCGCGGGCACCAACTCGCAGGCCGCCCGCCCGGCCGCAGGCCCCGGCCGGCCGCCGACGGCGTCACCACCGCCCTGCGCGGCGCCGCGTCGGCCGTCGTCAAGAACATGAACGCCTCGCTCGCCGTGCCCACCGCCACGAGCGTGCGCGCCGTCCCGGCCAAGCTGCTGGCCGACAACCGCGTCGTCATCAACAACCAGCTGCGCCGCACCCGCGGCGGCAAGATCAGCTTCACGCACATGATCGGCTACGCCGTGGTGCAAGGCGCTCGCCGAGTTCCCGGTGATGAACCGCCACTTCGCCGAGGTGGACGGGCGGCCGACCGTCGTGCAGCCCGAGCACGTCAACCTCGGCCTCGCCATCGACCTGCCCGGCAAGCGCGAGGGCGAGCGCACCCTCGTCGTCGTCTCGATCAAGGGCTGCGAGACGATGAGCTTCGCGCAGTTCTGGTCGGCCTACGAGGACATGGTGCGCAAGGCCCGCGCCGGCGCGCCTCACCGCGGAGGACTTCGCCGGCACCACGATCTCGCCTCACCAACCCCGGCACCCTCGGCACCAACCACTCGGTCCCGCGGCTGATGCAGGGCCAGGGCACGATCGTGGGCGTCGGCGCGATGGAGTACCCGGCCGCGTTCCAGGGCGCCAGCGACGAGCGGCTCGCCCAGATCGGCGTCAGCAAGATCATCACCCTGACGTCGACCTACGACCACCGGATCATCCAGGGCGCCGAGTCCGGCGACTTCCTGCGCCGCGTGCACGCGCTGCTGCTCGGCGAGGACGGGTTCTACGACGACATCTTCCACTCCCTGCGGGTGCCCTACGAGCCCGTGCGGTGGGTGCAGGACCTGCCCGACGACCCGGTCGACAAGGTCGCGCGGGTCATCGAGCTGATCGACGCCTACCGCACGCGCGGGCACCTGATGGCCGACACCGACCCGCTGAACTACCGCCAGCGCCGCCACCCCGACCTCGACGTGCTCTCCCACGGCCTCACGCTGTGGGACCTCGACCGGGAGTTCGCGGTCGGCGGGTTCGCGGGCGAGGAGCGGATGAAGCTGCGCGACGTGCTCGGCGTGCTGCGCGACGCCTACTGCCGCACGATCGGCACCGAGTACATGCACATCTCCGAGCCCGAGCAGCGCGCCTGGCTGCAGGAGCGGATCGAGGTGCCGCACCAGAAGCCGCACCCCAACGAGCAGAAGTACATCCTCTCCAAGCTCAACGCGGCCGAGGCGTTCGAGACGTTCCTGCAGACCAAGTACGTCGGGCAGAAGCGGTTCTCGCTCGAAGGCAGCGAGACCGTCATCCCGCTGCTGGACGCCGTGCTGGACAAGGCCGCCGAGCACGAGATGGACGAGGTCGTCATCGGCATGCCGCACCGCGGGCGGCTCAACGTGCTGGCCAACATCGTCGGCAAGCCGATCAGCCAGATCTTCCGCGAGTTCGAGGGCAACCTCGACCCCGGCCAGGCGCACGGCTCCGGCGACGTCAAGTACCACCTGGGCGCCGAGGGCAAGTACTTCCGGATGTTCGGCGACGGCGAGACCGTCGTGTCGCTGGCGTCCAACCCGAGCCACCTGGAGGCCGTCGACCCGGTGCTGGAGGGCATCGTCCGCGCCAAGCAGGACCTGCTCGACAAGGGCCACGACCACGGCTACACCGTGCTGCCGCTGATGCTGCACGGCGACGCGGCGTTCGCGGGCCAGGGCGTCGTCGCCGAGACGCTCAACCTCGCGCTGCTGCGCGGCTACCGCACCGGCGGCACCGTGCACGTCGTGGTCAACAACCAGGTCGGGTTCACCACCGCGCCGGAGCACTCCCGCAGCTCCACGTACTCCACCGACGTCGCGAAGATGATCGGCGCGCCGGTGTTCCACGTGAACGGCGACGACCCCGAGGCGTGCGTCTGGGTGGCGAAGCTCGCCGTCGAGTACCGCGAGCGCTGGCACAACGACGTCGTCATCGACATGGTCTGCTACCGCCGCCGCGGCCACAACGAGGGCGACGACCCCTCGATGACCCAGCCCGTCGATGTACGACGTGATCGACGCGAAGCGCAGCGTCCGCAAGCTCTACACCGAGTCGCTCATCGGCCGCGGCGACATCTCGATGGAGGACGCCGAGCACGCGCTGCGCGACTTCTCCAACCAGCTCGAGCACGTGTTCAACGAGGTCCGCGAGCTGGAGCGCACCCCGCCGCGGGTCAGCCCGTCGGTCGAGCACGAGCAGCGCGCAGCCCCCGGACCTGGACACCTCCGTGCCGCTCGAGGTCATCCACCGCATCGGCGACGCGCACGTCGAGCTGCCGGAGGGCTTCACCGTGCACCAGCGCGTGAAGCCGGTGCTGCAGCGGCGCTACACGATGTCCCGCGAGGGCAAGGTGGACTGGGCGTTCGCCGAGCTGCATCGCGCTGGGGTCGATGCTGATGGACGGCAGGCTGGTGCGGCTGTCCGGCCAGGACACCCGCCGCGGCACGTTCGTCCAACGGCACTCGGTGATGATCGACCGCAAGACCGGCGACGAGTACTACCCGCTGCGCAACCTCGTCCCCGCACCAGGGCCGCTTCCTGCCCTACGACTCGGCGCTGTCCGAGTTCGCCGCGCGTCGGCTTCGAGTACGGCTACTCGGTGGCCAACCCGGACGCGTTCGTGGGCTGGGAGGCGCAGTTCGGCGACTTCGTCAACGGCGCGCAGTCGATCATCGACGAGTTCATCGCGTCCGGCGAGGCCAAGTGGGGCCAGACCTCCGACGTCGTGCTGCTGCTCCCGCACGGCCTCGAAGGCCAGGGCCCCGACCACAGCTCGGGGCGCATCGAGCGGTTCCTGCAGCTGTGCGCGGAGGGCTCGATGACCGTCGCCGTGCCGTCCGAGCCCGCCAACTACTTCCACCTGCTGCGCACGCCACGCGATGGACGGCGTGCGCCGCCCGCTGATCGTGTTCACGCCGAAGTGGATGCTGCGCGCGAAGCAGGTGGTCAGCCCGCTCGCCGACTTCACCGGCGGCCGGTTCCGCCCGGTGATCGACGACCCGCGGTTCCGGGAGTCCGACGCGCCCGTCACCGGCGTGCGCAAGGTCCTGCTGTGCTGCGGAAAGCTCTACTGGGAGCTCGCGGCGGCGATCGAGAAGCGCGGCCTCACCGACGTCGCGCTCGTGCGGCTTGAGCAGCTCTACCCGGTGCCCGACCGCAGGCTCGCCGCGGTGCTCGACCGCTACCCGAACGCCGAGGACGTCCGGTGGGTGCAGGAGGAGCCGGGCAACCAGGGCGCGTGGCCGTTCCTCGGCCTCGTGCTGCCGGAGAAGATGCCGCGGCTGGTCGGGATCAAGCGGGTGTCGCGGCGCGCGATGGCCGCGCCCGCCGTCGGGTCGTCCAAGGTGCACGAGGTGGAGCAGCAGGCGCTGATCAGCTCCGCGCTCGACGACGAGGAGGTAGACGGGTGTACGCCACCGACCGGGGCATCGAGGAGCTCGCCGAGCGCCGGGGTGACGAGCAGGTCAGCGTGGAGTGGCTGGCCGAGCGGCTGCGCGTGTTCGTCGACCGCAACCCGGCGTTCGAGGACGCGGTCGAACGGCTGGCGTCCTTCCTCGCCCGCGACGACGAGGACTAGCTCGTGCGCGGAGAAGCGTCGCCGCGCAGCGGTGTTCCGCGCACGAGCGCTGTCAGGCCACGTGCGGCGGAGCCAGCGCGATCCCGCCGCCGAGCGCCAGGAGCGCGCCGCCGATCAGCAGCACGACGGTCATGGTGTCGAGGGCCCCGCCGCGGTTGGCCGGGTCGGCGGCCCCGCCGGAGCCCGCGTTGACGTGGATCTTCGTGGGCGGGACGGCCTTGGTGGTCGGCGGCGGTACGGCGGTCGGCTGCGTCGTGGGCGGCACCGCGGTCGTGGTGGTGGTCGTGGCGCGGTTGCGTCGCCGTCTCGGTGCCCGTCACGGGCGGAACCACCTGGCTGGCCGGGGTCGTCGTCGAGGTGGTGCCACCGCGGGTTCGTCGTCGGGTCCGCAGGAGACGGCGGCGAGGATGATGCCGAGGAGCACGACGATGGCGGCGATCACGATGCCGATGAGGCCGCCGCGCCGCCGGGGCGGCGGGGGTGGGGGCGGCGTCGGCTGACCGTAAGACGACGGCGGCTGGCCGTAGGACATCGTGGGGCCTTTCTCATCGCAATCCCGGGTATTCCGGCCGGACCCCCGGGAGAACATCGACGATCAGCGCCGCGCCGTCAATCGACCATTTGCCGGATAGCGGATCAGGCGGATGCTCTTATCGCTGATCGGCGTGCGAAACTGAGTGCGATGCCGCGAATGCGCCGGTCCGCACCCCTTGTCGCATGCGCCGTCGGACTGGTGCTGTTCGGCTGGGGAGTCGTCCGCACGGCCGACCCGGCGCATGCGGATCCTGCCGCTGCCCGCGCGAGCACAGGCCTCGTGGACGGCCACGCTGTGGGCGTCGGTGCAGGCGCCGCCCCCTCCGTCATCCGGGCCGGTCGTGCCGCTCGTCGCGCCCCTCTCCCCGGCCGAGCGGGCCGAGCACCCGCGCAGGCCACAGCCGCTGCCTGCGCTGAAGCCCGTGCGGATCGAGCTGCCGACGCTCGGCGTGGGCGCGCCGATCGTGCCGGTGGCCGTCGCCCGGGACGGGGCGCTGGCGGTGCCCGAGGACCCGCACGTCGTCGGCTGGTGGGCGGGCGGCGGCGAAGCCGCTGGTGCTCGACGGGCACGTCGACACCGCGGCGGCGGGCCCCGGCGCGCTGTTCCACCTCGTCGACCTGGCGGCGGGCGACACGATCGGGCTCACCGGCGCCGACGGCGCCGTGCGACGGTTCATGGTGACGGCACGTGCGCGCCTACCCCAAGGCCACGCTGCCGCCGGACGTGTTCCGCCCCGCCGCCCGACTGGTGATCATCACCTGCGGCGGCCACTTCGACCGGCGCACGCTGCAGTACGTCGACAACATCGTCGCCTACGCCGAGCCGGCTGTCCTAGCGACGCAGCCTCGCGCGCGCTGCACGAGGGAGCGCAGCTCGGCCACGCGCGCCTCGACCCGCGCCACCAGCTCCGCGGGGTCGCCCTTGGCGAGCCGGTCGGGCTTGGGGAAGGGCTTCATCGTCATCCACGACTCCACCCAGAGGATCTCCAGCGCGTCCTCCCACGCCAGGACGTTCCCGACCCGTGCGACGACGTGCTGGTCGCTCGCCGCCTTCAGCTCCTTGCCGAGCTCGGCGACCTGCACGCTGCAGCTGCGCCACCCGCTCGGCGTTGCGGGCGGCGTCGCCGTCGAAGCCCGCGGTGAGCGCCGCGATGATCGCCTTGTACTCGTCGGCGGCGGTCACGGCAGCTCCCCCGGCACGACGACGACCTGCGGGCAGCGAATGCTGCGCGCGGTCGAAGAACAGGGCCCGGCCCGGGCGCGGCGACCAGGTGAGCATCGTGCCCGGCAGCAACGGCTGCAGCTCGGTGCCCTGCACGTCGAGCGCGACCCAGGCGCCGACGTCGTCGACGACGGCGCCCATCATCAGCAGCGCCTTGAGCCGCGGCGCGCTGCGCCACCATCCCAGCACGTGCAGGCCGGTCTCGGGCCCGAAGTGCACGAGCGCGCGCAGCGCCTCGGTGCCCGCTGCGCTCCAGCACCGGGTCGGCCGCGTCGGCGCCGAACAGCACGAGCACGGTGGCCGGCCGCTCGCCGCTGGCCGAGGCGCTTGCTGGACCCGGGCCGCGAGCTCCTCGACGACGGCCTTGATCCCGTCCCGCCCGACGACCCGCGACGTGTGCCCGGCCGCTTCGAGCCGCGTGCGCAGCCGCTCGACCGGCTCGGACGGCCTCGTCGACCAGCGCGGCCAGCACGACGTCGACCGCGCCCGGGGGGTAGCCCGCGACGAGCCCGGCCGCGGCCGTCGCGAGCACCCGCACCGCGGGGCCCGCTTCCGCGCCGAGGACGGCGAGGTTGCGGCCCGGCGCGTCGGGCAGCTCGACGATGGCCGGGCTGGCCTGCAGATCGATGCACTGGCCGACCGGGGCGCGCCGGTCGCCGGGCTCGATGCCGACCAGCAGCTCGGCGACGCGGGGTGCGCGGCTGCCGTCGAACAGCCGCGGCTCGCGCGAGGCCCGCGAACCAATCTCTCGGGGATCTTGTGCTGGACCGTCGTCGCGGATGAGGCCGGGCGCGCTCGCGTTGGGGATGCGGGCCACCTGGTTGCCGTGCTTGAGACCGGACTCGTGGTTGAGCACGGCGTGCCAGCGCGGCAGCTCCAGCGGCGCCTCGTTGCGGTCGTCGAGCACGCGGCGGGCCCGGGGCAGCGCGACGCGCAGCACGAACTGCTCGAAGATCGCCGGACGGCCCCAGAACGCCTCGATGCCGGACACGTCCTGGCTGGCGAGCACGAGGTGGATGCCCTGGGAACGGCCGCGCCGCGCGATGTCCTCCAGCAGCGTCAGCGCCGCGCGGGTGACGGCGTCGCGCTGCGGCGAACAGGTACTGGAACTCGTCGATCATGGCGACGATGCGGGGCCAGTGGCCGTCCGGGTCGATGTCGCGGAGGTCCTCCAGCTTGGTGACCTCGCGCTCCTTCGCCGCGGCGGCCCGGCGGCGCATCTCGTCGGAGAGGTACTGCAGGAGCGCGAGCCCGAACTCGCGGTCGTCGTTGACGTTGACGCCGATCAGCCGCGCGTGCGGCAGCCAGCTCGGGTCCATCCGGCCGGGCGCGAACTGGGCGAAGGACACGCCCTCCTTGAAGTCGAGCAGGTAGAGCGCCAGCTCGCCGGGCGGGTAGCGGGTGGTGAGCGCGGCGATCCAGGCCAGCAGCAGGTTGGTCTTGCCCGAGCCGCTGGGCCCGCCGACGAGCGCGTGCGGTGACGCGTCGTCGAGGACGATCTCGACGTCGCCCGCGTCGGCGAACCCGACCGGCGCGCGCAGCCCCGTCTTCGACTCGCGGGTGCCCCATGCCCGTCGCGCGGCAGCAGGTCGGCGAACGTGCCGACCCGGCTGCGCCAGCTCTCGTGCTCGTCGGCGATGGCGTGACAGCCGCCGCTCACCTGGGTCTCCGGGAACCGCGGCTCGGGCTCGACCTCCACGTAACGGCCGGTCATCGAGGTGCGGGCGCGGCCGCGGTCGTCGATGTCGACGGTCTCGACGGGCGCGCCGATCGCCATCGGCACGTCGAGCATGACCAGCTGCACGCCGCACGCGAGCCCACCGCGGGCGATGCGGCTGAGCGCGCGGTGCTCGTCCTCGCGCAGCGCCTGGCGGTTGCCGACCAGCACCGCGAGCGACCCACGGCTCCGGGCGCGACACCCGTGGTGCGCGTGCGGCCCGGCGAGCGTGCGCTCCCCGGTGGCGAGCACGTCGCCGTGCACGCGGCGGATGCGGTCGGACAGCTCGTCGAGCAGGTGCGGCAGCCCGGCCGGGTCGTGCACGTGCAGGATGCCGGTGCGGGTGAGCGGGTGCAGGCTCGGCAGGGGCCCGGTGAGGTGCTCGACGTCCCAGAGGTGCAGCGCCACGAGGCCCGGCCGGAAGTGGCTGACGACCCGCATGAGCAGGTTCTCGACCAGCCCGAGCGCGGTGGCGCGGGCCTTCGGGTGGGCGCTGATCTGCAGGTGCGACTCGTCCAGCAGCGGCACCGCCACCTCGAACGGCGCACCCGCCGAGGCCGAGCCGTCCGACTCCGATGCGCCACAGCGGCGGCACATCGCGGACGCCGTCGTGCTCGCCGTGCTTGCCCAGCCAGTCGTCGGCGCGGCCCGCGGAGCCGGGGCGTCGACTCGGCGACGAGCTCGTCGAGCGCGGGGAGCGCGTCGGCGGGCCGGCGAGCGGTGGCCGACCGGTCGGCCTCGACGGCCCGCACGACGTGCGCGAACTCGGGGTTCGTGAGCAGTCCGCGCAGCTCGGGGTCGGCGCCTGCGCCGTCGATGCCCTTCTCGCGCAGCCACAGCTCGACGAGCGCGTCGAGGTGGCGGCGGCGCACGCGTTCGGCCGCGACGCCCGCTCCGCCGTCGGCCGCGGCCATGGCCGCGAACAGCGCGTCGTAGGCGGCCCGGATGCGCCGCCGCCTGCCGCGCGAAGATGGCCGCCACGGCTAGAGCCGCGCCGCGATGTCGGCGACCGTGGCTCTCTCCCGCCCCGATCAGGCCGAGCCCGCGGTCGAGCTCGTCGGCGGCGCGCCGCAGCTCGGGCGGGACCAGCGGCTCCCGGTGCTCACCGAGCCTCGTGAGCACACCGACCGCATCGGCGAGGCGCCCACGGGCCATGCCCGCGTACTGCCGGGCCTGCCCGATCTCCTCGGCGGCGCCGAGCAACATCGCGCGCACCTCCTCCAGCGCTGCTCACAGCCGGTTCGCCACGCCCTCGGCGGCCTGGATCGCGGCCTGGACGTTCTGCTGGACCTCGTTGATGCTGCCGATCGCCTGGGTCAGCAGGCCCGTCGCCTCGGGCGCGTCGGCCTGGCTGCTGCCCTCCGTGGCCCGCTGGAGCAGGCCCTGCGCCTGCTCCAACGACGAGTGCGCCTGCTGGAGCGCACCCAGGCTCTCCGACGCCTTGTCGTTGGCCAGGCCGATCCCGGCCCGGACCTCCTCGATGCTCGCCATGCGACCGCTCCCGTCCCGCTTCCGCGTGCGGGCCAATCTATCCGGTTCGTCTCCCATCATCCGTCGCCCGACTATCTGTCGCAGCGTGGCGTCGAGACTGCGCTGTGCGACTTCGCCGATCGCGCCCGCAGGCCCCGCGCCTCAACGCGATGCGCACGGACATCACCGATCTCCGCGAGCACGTCGACCGCGGCTTCCTGGAGATCCGCGGCAGGCTGGACGCCACGGCGGCGGGCCGGCAGACCATCGTCGACCTGCTCGGCACGCTGATCGCCCGCGAGGAGGGTGCCCCCGACGGGTAACCCGGCCGTGTGCCCTCTTGCCCCGGAGCGGTGCGGACGTTCGAAAGTGTCCCCCTCTCACGCGGAAGGCGAGACGATGGCGAACGTGGTCAAGGCAGCGCTCCTGCAGGCGAAGTGGACCGGCGACACGGCGTCCATGATCGATGTGCACGAGGACTACGCGCGCACGGCGGCGCAGCAGGGCGCGCAGATCATGGGCTTCCAGGAGGTCTTCAACGCCCCCTACTTCTGCCAGGTCCAGGAGAACGAGCACTACCGCTGGGCCGAGCCGGTGCCCGACGGCCCCACCGTGCAGCGCATGCGCGCGCTCGCCCGCGAGACCGGGATGGTGCTGGTCGTGCCGGTCTTCGAGGTCGAGGACGCCGGGCCACTACTACAACACCGCCGCCGTGATCGACGCCGACGGCACGGTGCTGGGCAAGTACCGCAAGCACCACATCCCGCAGGTGAAGGGCTTCTGGGAGAAGTTCTACTTCCGGCCCGGCAACCTCGGCTGGCCGGTGTTCGACACCGCGGTCGGCAAGGTCGGCGTCTACATCTGCTACGACCGGCACTTCCCCGAGGGCTGGCGCGCGCTGGGCCTCGCGGGCGCGCAGATCGTCTACAACCCGTCGGCCACCAGCCGCGGCCTGTCGTCGTACCTGTGGAAGCTGGAGCAGCCCGCCGCGGCGGTGGCCAACGAGTACTTCATCGCCGCGATCAACCGGGTCGGCGTCGAGGAGTACGGCGACAACGACTTCTACGGCACGAGCTACTTCGTCGACCCCCGCGGCCAGTTCGTCGGCGACGTGGCGAGCGGGCACGACGAGGAGCTGGTGGTGCGCGACCTCGACCTCGACATGATCGCCGAGGTGCGCCAGACCTGGGCGTTCTACCGCGACCGCCGCCCCGACGCCTACGGCCCGCTGGTGGAGCATGAGCCTCCTGCGAGCCGCACGCCGCTGCACGCCTGGCACCGCGCCGTCCTGCCCTCCTGGCTCGCGATCTACTACGAGGACCCGATCGAGATCGAGCGCGGCGAGGGCCGCCACGTCTGGGACACCCAGGGGAACGTCTACCTCGACTTCTTCGGCGGCATCCTCACCACGATGACCGCGCACGCCCTGCCCGAGGTGACCAAGGCGGTCAGCGAGCAGGCCGGGCGGATCATCCACAGCTCCACGCTCTACCTCAACCGGCCGATGGTGGAGCTGGCCGAGCAGATCGCCACGGTGTCGGCGATCCCCGACGCCAAGGTCTTCTTCACGACGTCGGGCACGGAGGCCAACGACGCGGCGCTGCTGCTGGCGTCGTCGCTGCGGCGCTCCAACCAGATCCTCGCGCTGCGCAACAGCTACCACGGCCGCTCGTTCTCGACGATCGCGATCACCGGCAACCGGTCGTGGAGCCCGACGTCGCTCTCGCCGTTCCAGACCTACTACGTGCACGGCGGCCAGCGGTACCGCTCGCCGTTCGCCGGGCCTCTCCGACGGCGAGTTCATCGCCGCGTGCGTCGCCGACCTGCGCGAGGTGCTCGACCAGGCGGGCGGCGACATCGCGGCGTTCATCGCGGAGCCGATCCAGGGCGTCGGCGGGTTCACCTCCGGGCCCCGACGGCCTGCTCGGCGCGTTCGCCGAGGTGCTGCGCGAGCACGGCATCCTGTGGATCTCCGACGAGGTGCAGACCGGCTGGGGCCGCACCGGCGAGCACTTCTGGGGCTGGGAGGCGCACCGCGGCGCGGACCCGAACCTCACCCCCGATCTGGTGACGTTCGCGAAGGGCGTCGGCAACGGGCTGTCGATGGGCGGCGTCATCGCCCCGGCGTCCATCATGGACTCGCTCGGCGCCAACTCGATCTCGACGTTCGGCGGCTCGCCGCTCACGTCCGCCGGCGCGCTGGCCAACCTGCGCTACCTGCTCGACCACCGGCTGCAGGAGAACGCCGCCCTGCGCGGGCCCGACCCTGCATCGACGGCCTGCGCGCGATCGACAACCCGCACGTCGGCGACGTCCGCGGCAAGGGTTTGATGATCGGCGTGGAGCTGGTGCGGCCCAGCGGCGACGGTCCGGGTGACCCGGCGCCCGACATCGCCAGCGCGGTGCTGGAGGCGGCGAAGCGGCGCGGCGTGCTGATCGGCAAGGGCGGCCTGCACGGCAACGTGCTCCGCATCGCCCCACCCCTGTCGCTGACGCGCGCGGAGGCCGAGGAAGGCCTGGCCGAGGAGGCGCTGCGCGCAGTCCGCCTCGATCGAGGAGGTCACCCCATGAGAGACGCTCATCACGGGCGGGCTCGTCATCACCGCCTCCGACGAGCTGCCCGTCGACGTCCTGATCGAGGACGAGACAGGTCGCCGCGCTCGGCACCGGCCAGGGCTGGACCGCCGACACGGTGATCGACGCGACCGGCAAGTACGTCATCCCCGGCGGCGTCGACGGCCACACCCACATGGAGATGCCCTTCGGCGGCACCTTCGCCACCGACACGTTCGAGACGGGCACCCGGGCCGCGGCCTGGGGCGGCACGACGACGATCGTCGACTTCGCGATCCAGTCGATGGGCGGCACGCTGCGCGAGGGCCTCGACGCCTGGCACGCCAAGGCCGAGGGCCAGTGCGCCATCGACTACGCGTTCCACATGATCCTCGCCGACGTCAACGAGGGCTCGCTCAAGGAGATGGAGCAGCTCGTCGGGGAGGGGGTCACGAGCTTCAAGATGTTCATGGCCTACCCCGGCGTCTTCTACTCCGACGACGGCAAGATCCTGCGCGCCATGCAGAGGGCCGCCGAGACCGGCGCGCTCACGATGATGCACGCCGAGAACGGCATCGCGATCGACGTGCTCATCGAGCAGGCGCTGGCCCGCGGCGAGACCGACCCGCGCTACCACGGCGTGGTCCGCCACGAGCTGCTGGAGGCCGAGGCCACGCACCGGGCGATCAAGCTCGCGCAGGTGGCGGGCGCGCCGCTCTACATCGTGCACCTCTCGGCGGCGAAGGCGCTGGCCGAGGTCGCGCAGGCCCGCGACGAGGGCTTCAACGCCTTCGCCGAGACCTGCCCGCAGTACCTGTTCCTCTCCACCGACGACCTCGCCGCGCCCCGACTTCGAGGGCGCCAAGTACGTCTGCTCGACGCCGCTGCGCCCGGTGGAGCACCAGGCCGCGCTGTGGCGGGGGCTGCGCACCGACGACCTCTCGGTGGTCTCCACCGACCACTGCCCGTTCTGCTTCAAGGGGCAGAAGGAGATGGGCATCGGCGACTTCTCCAAGATCCCCAACGGGCTGCCGGGCGTCGAGAACCGGATGGACCTGCTGCACCAGGGCGTCGTCGACGGGCCACATCTCCCGGCGGCGCTGGATCGAGATCGCCTGCGCCACGCCGGCGAGGATGTTCGGGCTCTACCCGCGCAAGGGCACGATCGCGCCCGGCGCCGACGCCGACGTCGTGATCTACGACCCGAACGCCACGCAGATGCTCTCCGCCGCGACGCACCACATGGCCGTCGACTACTCCTGCTACGAGGGCAAGGAGATCACCGGGAAGGTCGAGAAGGTGCTCTCCCGCGGGCGGCTCATCATCGACGGCGACAGCTACCTGGGCAGCGCGGGCCACGGGCAGTTCCTGCGCCGCGACACGTGCGGATACCTGCGCTAGCAGAAGGAATCGACATGGACATCGGGCTGGTCCTGCAGACCGATCCCCCCGCGCAGGCCGTCGTCGACCTCATGGTCCGCGCGGAGGGGCTCGGGTTCAGCCACGGCTGGACGTTCGACTCGCACGTGCTCTGGCAGGAGCCGTACGTGATCTACCCGCGGATCCTGGAGCGCACGTCCCGGATGGTCGTCGGGCCGATGGTGACCAACCCCGGCACCCGCGACTGGACGGTCATCGCGTCCCTGCACGCCACGCTCGACGAGCAGTTCGGGCACCGCACGATCTGCGGCATCGGCCGGGGCGACTCCGCGATGCGCGTGCAGGGCCGCCCGCCGACCACGCTGGCCCGGCTGGAGGCGGCGATCCACGTCATCCGCGAGCTGGCCGCCGGGCGGTCGGTCGACATGGACGGCACGTCGGTCCAGATCCCGTGGGTCGCTCCCGGGGTGCCGGAGCTGCCGATCTGGATGGCCGGGTACGGGCCGAAGGCGCTGGACCTCGTCGGCCGCTGCGCCGACGGGTTCATCCTGCAGCTCGCCGACCCCTACCTCGTGGAGTGGACGGTCAAGACCGTGCGGTCGGCGGCCGAGGCGGCGGGCCGCGACCCGGCGTCGATCACGATCTGCGTGGCCGCGCCCGCGTACGTCGACGACGACCTCGCGCACGCCCGTGACCAGTGCCGCTGGTTCGGCGGGATGGTGGGCAACCACGTCGCCGACCTCGTCACCCGCTACGGCTCGGAGTCGTCGGCGGTGCCCGCCGAGCTCACCGGCTACATCAAGGGCCGCGAGGGCTACGACTACAGCCACCACGGCCGCGCGGGCAACCGCACCACCGACTTCGTGCCCGACGAGGTGGTCGACCGGTTCTGCCTGCTCGGCCCGCCGTCGGCGCAGCTCGACCGGCTCGCCGGGCTGCGGGCGCTCGGCGTCGACCAGTTCGCGATCTACGCCATGCACGACGCCCGCGAGGCGACGATCGAGGCCTACGGACGGTCGGTGATCCCGGCGCTCTGACGCGACGCCCGGGTGGACCGGCGCCACCCCGCACCGCGCCGGTCCACCCATCCCCCGGGCTCGGGCGGGTCGTCAGGGCACGGGCGCGGCGCCCGCGAGGATCCGCGGGTCGGGCGCAGGCACCGCCAGCGCCTTGGCGCCCCGGCGGGCCGACCACCGCGCCAGCCCGGGCACCGCGGCGATGAGCCGCAGCGGGAGGCCGGGGGCGGGCTCGCTGCGAGCGGCGAGCCGCTTCGCCGTCGCCCGCTCCACCCGCACCTGGAACGCCTGCTCCCGGTCGACCGGCGGCCGTCGCACCCGCTCCACCGCGGCGCAGGCCGCGTCGACGACGGCCGGGTCCACCGCTGCTGCGGTGAGCGGCCCGACCAGCCGGTTCGCGGCCTCGGCGGCGTCGACGATCGCGAAGTTGATGCCGTTGCCCCCGACCGGCGAGATGACGTGCGCGGCGTCGCCGATCAGCAGCAGGCCCGGCTCGGTCCACCGCTCCACCCGCGTGATCCGGATCGGCAGGAGCGAGAGCTGGTTGGGGTCGGTCAGCAGATCGATGCGGTCGCCCAGCCAGGGCACGCGGCGTCGCAGCAACGCCTTGAGCGGCTCGACGCCCGCGGCCCGCAACGCGCCGAACGTGTCGGCGACGATCGTGAAGCCGACCTGCCAGCCGCCGCCCTGCCCGAGCAGGGCGAGGTTGTTGCCGGGCTCGGCGATCAGCTCCAGCCCGGACAGCGGCGGGTCGTCGGCGCGGCGCGGCAGCGCGATCCAGGCGATGTCGATGCTGGAGTTCAGCTCGGTCGCCGTCAGCGACGACAGCTGCCGCACCTTCGAGTTGCGCCCGTCGCTGCCGACGACGAGATCGGCGTAGCAGCCGTCGGCGCTCGCCGTCCTGGGTGTAGGCGACGCCGACGACCCGGCCCGCGTCGTCGCGCAGGAGATCGGTGACCCGCGCGCCCATCCGCACGTCGAGCCCGTACGGGCGGGCGCGCTCGACCATCCACGGCAGGAACCGCGCCTGCGGCACGAGCGCGTAGAAGGGGAACTTCGCGCTCGCGTCGCGGTAGTCGGCGAGCACGTAGCGCTTCGTCGGGTGTGCTCCAGACGAACGCGTCGGCTCGGAAGTGCGGGATCTCGGCCAGCAGCGGCTCGGCCAGCCCGAGCCGGTCGAGGTGGTCGAGCACGGGCGGCGCGAGGGAGTCGCCCCGGAACCGGCGGTCGAAGTCGCCGCGCGACTCCAGCAGCGTCACCCGCACCCCGCCCCTGGCCAGGAGGTAGCCCAGCACTACCCCGCCGGGCCCACCTCCCGCGATCACGACAGGTCGTTCGCTCGTCCATAGTCTCGATGGTAGAGATACTTGGCGCTGCCCCTGCGCGTCAGGTCAGGATCTCGTTCCAATCCCGGATCTCGTGGCTCGCCACGACGCCGTTCGTCACGAAGGGATCGCCCGCGACGAACTCCTCGGCGGCCTCGCGCGTCCGGAAGATCGCCATCGAGCCCTGGGCCTGCGGGTCGCCGAACGTGCCGACCATGAGCAGGTCGCCGCGGGCGTGGAACGCGTCGAGCCGCTCCTTGTGGGCGGCGAAGTGCGGCGGGGCCCGGTGCGCGACGTCGTCGGCGGAGGCGTAGAGGACGACGTACTTCATCGCGCCGTCCGCGCGGCGTACGCGGCGAGGGTGCCGGTCCAGGCGCCGTCGTCCTCGAACGTCGCGCGCATCGCGGCGGCGTCGGCGGCGTAGGCGTCGAGGCCGCCGTGCTCCAGGACGACGCGCGTGCGGTCCGGGCCCTCGGCTCGAAGCGCACCGCGACCGACGTGACGAGGTCGGGGTGGAACTTCCAGTCGGCGCCGATCTGCCACGTGACGACGAACAGCGCCGGGCGGCTCCCACGCCGTGACCACGCCGGTGTCGGTCTCCGTGCCGTCCTCGTGGCGCGTGAACCAGCGCCCGCCGACCCGCGGCTCGATGACGATCTCCTGGATCGGCGCCGAGCCGATGTGGTGGTGGGCGGGCCACCACGACGTCATGTCCGCGGTGAAGATCTCGAAGGCGGCGGCCTGTCCGACCTCGACGACGACCTCGCGCCGGACGGCCTCGACGATCGGTTGTCCACTGCTGCTCAACTCCTCGGGTCCGGTGGGCGAACGCGGCCAACGAGCGCGCCCAGAACGCGTCCAGGTGGGCCCGCAGCTGCGCGAGCCCGTCGGGATCGACCTGGTAGAGCCTGCGCGTGCCCTCCTGGCGGTCGAAGACCAGCCCGACGTCCTTGAGCACCCGCAGGTGCTGGGACACGGCGGGCCTGCTGACCGGCAGCGCCCCGGCGAGCTGCCCGACGGCCAGCGGGCCGTGCGACAGCCGCTCGAAGATCGCCTGACGGGTGGGGTCCCCGAGGGCGGTGAGCATCGCGCCTACGTTAGCCATGACGAACGGTAAGCTACCGCTAACCATTGGCGGCGACAAGTACAGACCGACCACGTTCCCGCCATGATCGCCCGTTGCGGCGCATTCCGTGCGCCTGCGCACGATATGCACCAGTTCTGGCGATCATGTCCGCGCTGGCGGGCACCCGAATCCGTCAGGCGCGCCGGAAGTGGCCGACGGGCGCGCCGTCGGCGTCGAGGAGGACGAGGGTCGGCCCGTCGGTGCCGATCCGGCGCGCCGCCCCGACCTGCGGCGCGACGCCCACGCCGGGGCAGGCGACGAACGTCATGAGCGACCGCGCGGTGGCCAGGAACGCGCCGTCGGGGCCCGCGAGCCACGACCCGCCGGTGCCGGTGCAGCCGTCGGAGCCGGTCCAGGTGCCGTCCGCGGCGAACTCGACGTACGCGGGGTGGCTCGCGACGTCGTCGATCGGGACCCAGCGCCCGGTCAGGTCGCCGACCGGCGTGAGGCCCGGCGGGCAGCGGCGCCGCCGGCCTGCTCGCCCGGCGCTCCAGGTCCGACGGCGGACGGGCGGGATCGGCGGCGCCGGTGACCGACGCCGACGGGCGCGGGCACGAGCCGCGCGACCGGGGCGCCCGCGCGGTCGAGCAGCACGCGCTCCGGGCCGTCCACGGCGAACCCGGCGGCCGCGTCGAGCCAGTCCGGGCACGACGGCGCCCGGCGGCACCCCGTAGCTCCGCGCGAGGAACCGGCCCGCGCTGTCGCCCACCCACGAGCCCTCGGCCGTGCGGCTCCCCGGTGCGCACCTCGAAGCGCGACGGGTCGATCACCACGGTCTCGCCCGTCGCCGCGACCCGCCACCAGCCGACGAGCGCGAGCGGGTCCCCGCCCGGCGCGGCAGGCCGGGCGGGCGCGCCGAGCCCCGCGACGAGAGCGAGGATCAGCAGAAGGCGCAGCATGCCCCTAGGACGGAACGACCGCAGGAAGTAGGTTGCACCCACGCGACTGCGCACCCCTTCGCGTCACGTCGCACCCTGTCGACGGGGTGCGAGGTCGGGCTACGGGGTGCGCAGTCGGACCGCGGGCCTTTGCCGAGGCCGCTCAGGTCAGGCTGTTCTTGCTCAGCCAGTTCTTCGCCACGGTCTCCGGGCTCGGCTTCGTGTCGCGACGACGCCTCGGCGTTGAGCTTCGTGAGCTCGTCGGTGGTGAGCTTCGCCGAGATCGCGTTCAGCGTCTGCGTGATCGTGTCGTTCACCTTCGACTTGTTGATCAGCGGGACGACGTTCTGCGCGGCGAAGTTGCTCTTCGGGTCCTGCAGGACGACGAAGTTGTTGGCCACGATGGACGCGTCGGTGGTGAAGATGTCGGCCGCCTGCACGTCGCCGTTCTTCAGCGCCGCGACGGTGAGCGGGCCGCCCGCGTCGAGCGCCTTGTAGTCCTTGAACGTGCAGTTGTAGGTCTTCTGGAGGCCCGGGATGCCGTCGGGGCGGGTCTTGAACTCCGGCGGGCCGCCGAACACGAGCTGCCCGCAGTTGGCGGCCAGGTCGGCGATCGACGTGGCGTTGTACTTCGTGGCCGTCTCCTTCGTGACGACGACCGCGTCCTTGTCCTCGGCGCTCGACTTCTCCAGCACCGTGAGGGTGCCGGCAGCGCCTTCTGCAGCGCGCTGTAGACGGCGTCGGGCTCGGTCTCGGTGGCCGACTTGTTGAGGTACTGCAGCAGCACGCCGGTGTACTCGGGGATGAGGTCGATCGAGCCGTCCTGCAGGCCCGGGAAGTAGGCCTCGCGGCTGCCGATGGACAGCTTCTTCGTGACGTTGACGCCCTTGGCCTGCAGCGCCTGGGCGTAGATCTCGGCCAGGATCTGGTTCTCGGTGAAGTTGGCCGAGCCGACGACGATCGTCGGCGACGAGCCGCCGCCACCGGACCGGAGCCGGAGCCGCCGTTCGACAGCGGGTCGCCGCCGCCTCCGCAGGCGGTGAGGGCGAGGCACGCGGCGGCCGCGAGGGCCAGGGTGCGGGCGATCAGGGAGCGTCTCATGATCGGTTCCTCCAGCTCGGGGGTCTCGGGATCAGGCCGCACGGGCGGCGGCGGGGCGGATCGGGGCACCGCGCGCAACCGGCGCGGGCCACGGCGGGACGGCCTGCAGGCCGGGCGAGACGATGATCTTCTGGAGGGCTGCCAAGAGCAGGTCGACGACGATCGCGAGCAGCGCGACCAGGAGCGAGCCGCCGATCATCTGCGGGAAGTCGCGCTGGGCGAGGCCGTCGAAGATGAACCGGCCCAGGCCGCCGAGGCCGACGTAGGCGGCGATCGTGGCCGTGGAGATCACCTGCAGCACGGCGCTGCGAACGCCACCGATGATCAGCGGAAGCGCGTTGGGCAGCTCGACGCGCCAGAGCACTTCGCGCCCGCGCATGCCCATGCCGCGGGCCGCGTCGACCACCGCGCGGATCGACGTTGCGCACTCCGGCGTAGGTGCCCGCCAACAGCGGGGGCACGGCGAGCACGACCAGCGCGATGAGCGGGCCGATGATGCTCAGCCCGAACGGGGTAACCAGCAGGATCAGCACACCGAGCGTGGGCAGCGCCCGCAGCGCGTTGGCCGACCCGACGACGAGGAAGCCGCCTCGGCCGGTGTGCCCGACCCAGGCCCCGACCGGCAGGGCGATCACCAGCGCGATGATCATCGCGAGCGCGACGTAGCCGAGGTGCTCGACGAGCCGAGCCGGGACCCCACCCGAACCCGCCCAGTTGGCGGGGTCGAACAGCCAGCCGAAATAGCTCACGCGGGCCTCCCGACGGCCGAGCCGACCCGCGTCCACGGGGTGAGCGCGCGCCCGATCAGCACGATCACTCCGTCGACGGCCAGTGCGAGCAGCAGCACCAGGACGATGCCCGCGATGGTCTCGGCCGGGATGTCGCGCTGGAAGGCGTCGGTGAACATCTTGCCCAGACCACCGAAGCCGATCACCGCGCCGACCGTGACCAGGCTGATCGCCGACACCGCCGCCACCCGGAGCCCGGCGAGGATCACCGGAACGGCCATCGGCAGCTCGACGCTGATGAACCGGCGCAGGGGCGTGTACCCCATGGCCGTGGCCGAGTTGACGACCGCCGAGGGCACCGCGGCCAACCCGTCGGCGACTGTGCGCACGAGCAGCGCGACCGTGTAGATCGTGAGCGCCACGATCACGTTGGCGGGATTGAGGATGCCGGTGCCAAGGAGCGGCGGAAGGAGCACGAAAAGCGCCAGCGATGGAACCGTGTAGAGCAGCCCTGAGACGTTGAGCAGCGTGCTGCGGAGCACCGTGTTGCGGTTGGCGAACCAGCCCAGCGGTATCGCAAGCACGAGCCCGAGCAGGATCGGCGGCAAGGCAAACGCGAGATGCTGCAACAGCAGCGCCCCGATGAGGTCGAGATTGCCGAGCACCCAGGTCATGCGCCGACCTCAGGCCGCGTTCTCGTCGCGGCGGGCGTCGTCGAGCACGCGCAGCACGTCGTCGGCGCTGACCGACCCGGCGACCACGCCCTGCTCGTCGACCGCCACCCCCACCCCGGACGGGGAGGACAGCGCCGCGTCCAGCGCGCTGCGCAGCGAGCCGGACCCCACGTCGTACAGCGAGCCGCCGGGCACGAGGTGCTCGTGCCCCACCGGGGCGTCGGGCGCGGACTCGGCGGTGTTGAGCCAGCCCTGCGGGCGGCCCTCGGCGTCGACGACGAGCACCCATCCCGCATCGGGGGCCGCCTTCTCGCCGAGCGCGACCGTGGGCAGCTCGCCCACGCGTGAGCGCGGCCGAGGACCGGAAGCCCAGCCCGCGGTAGCCGCGGTCGCGACCCACGAAGTTGTCGACGAAGTCGTCGACCGGCCGGGCGAGCAGCTGGCCGGGCTGGTCGTACTGCGCGAGCTTGCCGCCCACCCGCATGACCGCGACCTTGTCGCCGAGCTTGACGGCCTCGTCGATGTCGTGGGTGACGAACACGATCGTCTTGCCCGAGCTCGCCCTGCAGCCGCAGAAGCTCCTCCTGCAGGCTCTCGCGCACCACCGGGTCGACCGCGCTGAACGGCTCGTCCATGAGCAGGATCGGCGGATCGGCGGCCAGCGCGCGGGCGACGCCGACGCGCTGCTGCTGGCCGCCCGACAGCTGGGTGGGGTAGCGCTTGGCCATCTCCGGCGCGAGCCCGACCGTATCCATCAGCTCGGCCGCCCGCTTGCGGGCCTTGGCCTTGTTCCAGCCCAGCAGCAGCGGCACCGTGGCGATGTTGTCGAGGATCGTGCGGTGCGGGAACAGCCCTGACTGCTGGATCACGTAGCCGATGCCCCGCCGCAGCTGCGGCGGCATCGCCCGCCATGATGTCCTGCCCGTCGACCGTGATCATGCCGTCGGTCGGCTCGATCATGCGGTTGATCATCCGGAGCGACGTGGTCTTGCCGCAGCCCGACGGCCCGACGAACACCGTGATCCGGCCCGCGTCGACGGTGAGGTCCAACTCGTCGACGGCGACGGTGCCGTCCGGATAGCGCTTGGTCACGCCTCGGAACTCGATCACCGAGGGCCTCCGAAGATCACCGACGGCCATTCGCCGGCCGCCGTTTCGCGTCAACCTAACCCGGTGCACCGACAATTCGCACAAGCTGTGATCCTTCCGCGACCGCAACGTCACTCAGGCGCGCGCCGCGGGGGTCTCCAGTCGTCCGGTCGCGAGCAGCGCGTGCACCTTGTCCGGCGCCAGCGGGCGGGCGAACAGCCAGCCCTGGTACGCGTCGACGCCGATGCCGCGCAGCACGTGGAACTGCTCGGCGGTCTCGACGCCCTCGGCCACCGTCGCTCCGGCCCATCGCGTGCGCCATGTCCACGACGGCCCTGGCCACCGCGAAGTCCACCGGGTCGTCGGCGATCCCGGTGACGAACGCGCGGTCCACCTTCACCGTCTGCGCGGGCAGCTCCTTGAGCCGGGCCAGTGAGGAGTAGCCGGTGCCGAAGTCGTCGACGGCGAACCGGACCCCCTGCTCGGCCAGGCCCGCCATGGCGGCCAGCGCGTGCGGCGGCAGCGCGACCAGGCTGGTCTCCACCAGCTCGAGCACCAGCCGGTCCCACGGCAGGCCGCCGCCCCGCACGGCGTCGCGCACCTCGGCCGCGAAGTCGGTGTCGCCGGGCAGCAGCCCGGCGAGGTTGACCGCCACGGCGGGCACGCGACCCTCCGGGGCGGGCCAGCCCGCGGCCTCGGCCGCCGCCGTGCGCAGCACCCACCGGTCCAGCTCGCGCAGCAGCCCGCTGCGCTGGGCGACCGGGAGGAACTCGCCGGGCGGGATCGTCCCGCGCTCGGGGTGCGGCCAGCGCACCAGCGCCTCGAGCGACAGCACCCGCCCGTCCGGCCCGACCACCGGCTGGTACTCCAGGACGAGCCCGTCGGCGGCGATGGCGGCCTGCAGCTCCGCTTCCAGCTCCAACGCGCGGGTGGCCGAGCTCACCACGCCGTCGGTGGCCACCGCGATCCCGCCGCGGCGCTGCCTGCGCTTGACGTCGAGCATCGCGGCCTCGGCGAAGCGGAGCAGGTCGGCGGCCCGCACGTCGCCGGTGGGCACCGGGGTGGCCAGGCCGACCGACGCCGTCATGTCCACCGGCCTGCCGTGCACGGTGATCACCGTGCGCAGGAGGTCGGCGACCAGCCCCGCGAGCTGGTCGGGGCCGCCCACCTCGGCGTGGTCGGCGCAGATCACCACGAACTCGTCGCCGGACAGCCGCGCCGCCGTGCAGCTGACGGGCAGGTCGCGCTGCAGCCGCCCGGCCAGCGTGACGAGCAGGTCGTCGCCCGCCTCGTGGCCGAGCGAGGAGTTGACCCGCTGGAAGTCGTCGAGGCCGCCGCACACGACCGCGACCCGCTCCCGGCCGGGCCCGGCCAGCAGCCGGTCGAGCAGCTCGAGGCAGGCGGCGCGGTTGGGCAGGCGGGTGAGCTCGTCGACCGTCCCGGCGCGGCGCAGCAGCTCGGCCGCCCGCCGCCGCTCGGAGACGTCGGTGACCACCATCAGCCACTGCGTGCTGCCGTCTTCGGCGGGGGTGCCCGCCACGTCCAGCTCGCACCAGACCGTGGTGCCGTCCGCGCGCAGCAGCGGCGCGGCCTCGACGCGGTAGCCGTACTGCGCGCCGGGCGGCACGGGTCGCAGCCAGCTCGGGTGCCCGCCGATCGGCGGCTCGGCGGCCAGCGCGACCGCCGCCATCCCGCGGAGCCGCTCGGCGGGCGCGCCCAGCAGCGCGCACAGCCCGGGGTTGGCCGAGACGATCCGGCCTGCCGCGTCCAGCACCGCCACGCCGCCGGGCATGACGGTCATGAGGTCGGCGAAGCGCTGGGCGTGCCGCTGCGCCTCGCTGACGTCGCGCACGACGCCGACACGCGCAGCGGGGTGCCGTCGGCCGCCCACTCGATCTCGGCCCGGCAGGACAGCCGCACGTCGCCGGGCAGGTGCAGCTCGGCGTGGTCGTCGGGGCGCGCGGCGCCCGCCGCCAACGCCGCCCGCAGCGCCGCGGCCTGCCTGCGCTCGACGCCGCCCCGCTGCGGATCGTCGGCGTCGATCCCGACGTCGCGGTAGAGCTCCTCGAGCGTGTCGCTTCGCGCGAGCACGCCGGTGGCCAGGTCGAGGCTCCACGTCCCGACCCGCGCCAGGCGCTCCAGCTCGGCGGCCCAGGTGCGGTCCACCCGACCCTCCGGGCTCGTCGGCCCGTCGCGCTCGACCAGCGCGACGACGGCCAGCTCGTCACCGAGCGGGCCGAACCGGACAACGCCGACTTCCACTGTCTTTCCGTCGGCCCGCAGGAGCCGAGCGTCACGGTCGGGACCGCTCAGAATCTGCGAAAGGCGCATCCCGAACAGTTCAGCGTCCCCCGCGGCGCCCGCCAGACGGTGAAAGGCGGCGTTGGAGCGGACGATCCGGTCGGCGTGGTCGCACACGACCGCCGGGGCGTCGGGCAGCGGCAGGTTGCCGACCGCGGCGCTTTGCGGACGCCTCGGACATCGGCGCTCGCCACGTTGGCGGCGAACCGGAGCGCCTGCGGGTGCCGCGCAGGGCCGAAAGCGGCTTGCCGAGAGCGGAACAGGTCGGCCCGGGCGACGGCGTCGTCGAGCGCGTCGGGCTCTCTCACGGGCGGCTCTCCTGACGTGGTGCGGCGGGCGTCACACCCTCAACGACGCCCGCCGCGACACGATCCGGCGGACGCGTCTACACGTCACCCGGGGAGGCGGCCTGCGCCACCGCGGCGGCGACCGCGGGCGCGACCCGCGGGTCGAACGGGCTCGGCACGATCCGGTCCGGGCCCAGGTCGTCCTGCGCCACCGCGAAGATCGCGTCGGCAGCGGCGATCTTCATGCGCTCGGTGATGCGCCGGGCGCCCGCGTCCAGCGCGCCGCGGAAGACGCCGGGGAACGCGAGCACGTTGTTGATCTGGTTGGGGAAGTCGCTGCGCCCGGTGGCGACGATCGCGGCGTGGCGGCGCGCGACCTCCGGGTGCACCTCGGGGTCCGGGTTGGACAGCGCGAACACGATCGCCTCCGCCGCCATGAGCGTGAGCAGCTCCTCGGGGAGGGTTCCACCGGAGAGGCCGACGAACACGTCGGCGCCCGCCAGCGCGTCGGCGATACCGCCGGCGACGCCGCGCGGGTTGCTCACGGCGGCCAGCGCCGCCTTCTCGCCGCCGCGGCCCGCGTCGAGCACCCCGCGGGAGTCGAGGACGACGACGTCGCGCACACCCGCGCCGAGCAGGATCCGCGCGCAGGCGACGCCCGCCGCGCCCGCGCCGGAGACCACGACGCGCAGGCCCTCGACCGGGCGGCCCTGCACGCGCGCACGCCCCGCGGAGGGCGGCGAGCAGGACGATCGCGGTGCCGTGCTGGTCGTCGTGCATGACCGGGCAGTCCAGCGCCTCGATCAGCCGCCGCTCCAGCTCGAAGCAGCGCGGCGCGGCGACGTCCTCCAGGTTGACCGCGCCGAAGCTGGGCCGCAGCCGCACGAGGGTCTCGACGATCTCGTCGACGTCGGTCGTGTCGAGCACGATCGGGATCGAGTCGAGGCCGCCGAACGCCTTGAACAGCGCCGACTTGCCCTCCATCACGGGCAGCGCGGCGCGGGGGCCGATGTCGCCGAGGCCGAGCACGGCGGTGCCGTCGCTGACGACGGCGACCAGGCGGTCGGCCCAGGTGTAGCGGCGGGCGAGCGCGGGCTCGGCGGCGATAGCCCGGCTGACCTGCGCGACCCCGGGCGTGTAGGCGATGGCGAGGTCGCGCGCGTCGGCCAACGGCGCCGCCAGGCCGGTGGCGAGCTTGCCGCCCTCGTGCGCGGCGAAGATCTCTTCGACGGAAGGCTGCAGGTCGTTGAGGAGGGTCATCGGGGTTCTTTCCTGGGTGCGGTCGGCTGTGATCGTCGCGCACCGGGGCCATGGGTACGGGCCCGCACGTGCCGGACGGCCACCGCTCGGTCGTGAGCCGCGGGTGGGCGGCGGACCGGGGTGGGCGGTCGGGTACAGGATGACGGTACCGCGAAAGCGGCGCGGACGGGGGTGACAACGCGCTCACGCGTCGATCAAAGGCGGCCGGGGACGGGGCCACAGGCGCGCCCTGACGACGCCCCGCACCTGCGCCGGGCCGAGGGTGCGGGAGTCGGTCGAGCCGAACGGGTTGTCGCCCAGCACCCACCAACCGTCGGCGTCGGGGCGCACGGCGCGCTTCACCGACAGCTGCCCCGGCCGGGCCGCCCAGCCGACGAGCACCACGTCACCGGGCCGCGGCGGGGCGCCGAAGCGGGCGAGCACGACGTCGCCGTCGTGCAGGGCGGGCGACATCGACGGCCCCCGCACCGCCACCCGTCGCCAACGCACCTGCACACCCTGCCCGAGGACGACGCCCGGAGTAGTGTCGGGCCAGCCAGAACGATCACCTTCCAGGGAGGACCCATGCGGACCCTGTCCCGCATTCTCCGCCCGCGGCTGGAGGCCACCGCACACTGCGACCTCCCCTGCGGCGTGTACGACCCGGCTCAGGCGCGCATCGAGGCCGAGTCGGTCAAGGCCATCCAGGAGAAGTACCAGGGCAACGACGACCCCGAGTTCCGCGCCCGCGCGATCGAGATCAAGGAGCAGCGCGCCGACCTCGTGAAGCACCACCTCTGGGTGCTGTGGACCGACTACTTCAAGCCGCCGCACTTCGAGAAGTACCCGGAGCTGCACGAGCTGTTCAACAAGGCGACGAAGAAGGCGGGCGGCGGCCCCGGCGGCGCCAAGTCCTCCACCGACCCGGCCACCGGCCAGGAGCTGCTCGACCTGATCGCGCAGATCGACAAGATCTTCTGGGAGACGAAGGCCGCCTCCTAGTCCAGAGCCCGAGAGCGGCGCCGACCAGCGGAAACGCCATTCGTTGGTCGGCGCCGTTTCTCGTCATCGGGTGGCGTTCCAGGGCCCACGGACGGCCCACGTCGCCGTTTGACTGCCAGTCACCCGGCGGGCGGGCGCGACCTGCAGATAGTCACTCACGCGGTGTCTCGTTGATGTCCGGGACGTCACCGGGAGGCGCGTCCGCCCGTGGGCTTGTCCGGCGTCTGAGGTCGGCCGCCACTCGTGTCGTCTAGGGTCTGGTCGCCGGTTTCGGTGAGCCAGCGCGCGACCTCGACCAGCTTGATGTTGGTGTTCTGGGAGGAACTGACGAGCATCCGGAAGGCCTGTTCGCTGTTGACGCGAAACCGCTCCATGAGGATGCCCTTCGCCTGCCCGATGAGATCACGACTCTCCAACGCCTGGCCGAGTTGCCGGGCGTGATCGACGCCGTAAAGCAACAGCGCGGCCTGCAGCCCGAACAGGCCAGCCGTGGTGCGCGCGGACTCGTTGAAGGTGTTCGCGGCGTGCGAGTAGAGGTTGAGCGCGGCGCGGGTGCCGCCGTTGGTGGACAGCTGGGTGGACAGCAACGATTGGTAGCCGTGCGCGACCGCCTGCGGGGCGAAGTGCGGCCAGCGGTCGGTGTCCGGCGGCCGGGTCAGGTCCTGAGCCAGGACGACCCCGTCCTCAGGCGGGGACTCGACCGCGGTGATGCAGGGCCCTTCGTGCAGCCGCGCCTGGAGATCGTCGAGCTTCCGAACGTCGTCGTTGGTGGGGCTGCGGGAGGTGATGTGACCGTTCTCGGTCATGGAGATCCCACCGGCGTCGACGCCGGGCACCGTGTCGACCGCCACGGCCACGATCTGGGTGAGTGCGTATTCCAGATCGGTGATGCTGCGTCGGGCGACCATGTCCCGAGCGGCATTGCGCAGGGCAAGAACGAGGGAATCGGCTTGGTCGGGCTGACGGGCCAGGGTGAGTCGATCAAGGCGGATGAAATCGACAAGATTTTTTGGGAGACGAAGGCCGCCGCATAGCGTCTGCCAAGAAGGCGGCACTACGAGTACCGGCCGACGGAACGCTTCGCATGAACGTCGCGGGTAGCGTCATCGAGCATGGTTGATCAAAGTCTCGGTGAGCAGGCCCGCGAGGCCGTCCTCCAGGCCATCATCAAGATGGCGCCGAAGATCGGCAACAGCCCCGCAGGAGTGCGGGATCTCGCGGAGGCGTATGCCCTGCTGGAGCGGAATCTGGTCCCGACCGCGGGCATAGTGAAGAACAAGACCTGACCGTGGTGGCGTTGCCGGGTCCGGAGACTGATCACGGGGAGCCGCACGCACAGGGCCCGGAGCCGTCGTCGGGACAGATGCTGACGGCATCGGGGGCGTCGGCCTTGACCGTGTACACCTCCCACGGCTCGCGGCCAGGGCCATGCACCCACACCTTGTCCTGGAGCGCATAACAGCAGGTGGTGTCGTTCCTCGACCGTGGCCATGCCCAGCCCGGACAAACGGGCGGTCGCCGCGGCGACCTCGTCGGTGGTGGCGACCTCGACGCCCAGGTGGTCGAGCACCGTGGCGTGATCTGGTTCGCCTTCGATGAGCACCAGCTTCAACGGCGGCTCGACGATCGCGAAGTTCGCGTACCCCGGCCTGCGCTTGGCGGGCTCCGCCCCGAACAGCGACCGGTAGAAGTCGATCGACCCCTCCAGGTCCGACACCCGTAGCGCCAACTGGACACGAGACATGACGTCTTCCCTCCGCTGCGATCACCGCTTGATTCGACATCCGTCGAGACAGCTTGTCCTTTGGTTCGACTTCCGTCAAGATAGAAGTGTGTCGAATCAAGGGCTGCCGTTGGTCGATCTGACGACGATGGTGGGCTGCTGCGCCCCGTTGGTGCGCGAACCCTTGACCGCGGTTCAGGCCATCGATCTGGCACGGGTGTTCAAGGCGATGGGCGATCCGGTCCGGTTGCGGCTGCTGTCACTGATCGCTTCGCACGAGGGCGGCGAGGCGTGCGTCTGCGATCTCGCAGAGGTGTTCGAGCTGACCGGGCCGACGATCTCTCACCACCTGAAGGTGCTGCGCGAGTCCGGACTGATCACCGGCGAACGCCGTGGCACCTGGATCTACTACCGAGTCCAACCCGACGCGTTGCAAGCGGCCTCAGAGCTGCTCGCCCCCGCCGCAGGCGCGGTCACTCCGGCCACATGAGGCGGATCGCCCGCTTCGCTCCCGCCGAGCACCCGCATCGCCCCGATGAGCATCGGAGAACGTCATGACCACTGAGTACCGCCGCGTGCCTGCGGTCTTGTTCTTGTGCACCCACAACGCGGGTCGCTCGCAGATGGCATTGGGATTCTTCACCCACCTGGCAGGCGATCGGGCGATCGCCTGGTCAGGCGGCTCGGAGCCGGCCGATCGGACCAACGCCGCCGCGGTCGAGGCGATGGCAGAACGGGGCATCGACATCGCAGGCGAGCACCCCAAGCCGTGGACCGACGAGATCGTGCGTGCGGCCGACGTCGTGGTCAGCATGGGCTGCGGCGACGCCTGTCCCGGCTACCCCGGCCGCCGCTACCTCGACTGGACTCTCGACGACCCCGCCGGTCTCGACGTCGCAGACGTGCGCCCGATCCGCGACGAGATCGAACGCCGCGTGCGTGCGCTGCTCGACGAGCTGCACGTCCCGCTCCGTGCCTGACACCGCCCCCGCCGGTCGCGTCAGCGCGACCACGTCGCCCCGGGCATGTGGGCGGCCGAGCTCGTCGCCACCGCCGGTCTGATCGCGCTTGTCGTCACCCTCGCTCGGTCCGGCCGCGCCCCCGCTCTACCCGAACAGTCGCCGAGGCCGTTCAAGCGTCCGGGTCGCCGCGCAGCTGCGCGGCGATCGCCGCCCGGTCGATCAGCGACGACACCGCGGCGATGCGGCCGCCGCGGAAGCGGTAGAAGACGTGCTCGGCGAACACGAGCCTGCGACCGTCGGGCGTGAAGCCGAAGAACTCCTGCCGGGGCGTGCAGTCGAAGACGAGTCGACAGGCGACTTGGTCGCCGGAGGCGACGACGAGGTGCGCGTCGTACACGAGGTCCGGGATGGCCTCGATGTCGGCCGCGATCAGGTCCTGATACTGCTTGCGCGTCAGCGGCTCGCCGTTGTAGGTCAGTTCGTCCTGAACGAAGTGTTCGAGGTCGTCGAGGCGTCGTCCGTTGAGGACGTCGAGGTAGGCGCGGTAGCGGGCCTCGAGATCCACGGGCGTCCTCATCCCAGGGTGTCGGTCTTCGTGACCGTACCTGCGCTTTCGTGCCCACCGCGGCGCCGCGCCCGGTGCGCCTGCCCGGAGTGGATCTGCCCGTTAGGGTTTTTTCGTGTCCGCACCTCGGGTCTTGCTGCTCCGCCACGGCGAGACGGAGTGGTCGCGCGTCGGGAAGCACACCGGGCGCACCGACATCCCGCTCACCGACCGGGGACGGCTGCTCGCGAAGGCCACCGGCGACGTCGGGCGGTACCTGCTCGGCGGACGACCCCGCGCGTCGTCTGGTGCAGCCCCCGCATCCGGGCCCGCGACACCGCGGAGCTGGCCGGCCTCACCGTCGACCGCGTCGACGAGCGGCTGGTCGAGTGGGACTACGGCGACTACGAGGGCATCACCACCGAGGAGATCCGCGAGACCGTGCCCGGCTGGACGGTCTGGACCCACCCGTGCCCCGAACGGCGAGACCGCCGACCAGGTGGCCGCCCGCGCCGACGCCGTGCTCGCCGACGCGCCGAGCCGGCGGACGCCGACGTCGTGCTCGTCGGGCACGGGCACTTCAGCCGCGTGCTGGTGAGCCGCTGGCTCGGCCGCCCGGCCACCGACGGGGTGCACTTCGCGATGGACGCCGCGGGCTGGGCCGTCCTCGGCGACGAGCGGGGCGTGCCCCGCATCGACGGCCTCAACTACCGTCCGCTGGCGTGATCCGTCCGCGCGACCGAGGACGACGTCCCCGGGATCGTCGCGATGGTGCACGAGCTCGCCGAGTACGAGCGCGCGCCCGAGGAGTGCCACCTCACCGAGGCAGCAGCTCACCGCGGCGCTGTTCGGCCCGGCCCCCGCGCTGTTCGGCCACGTCGCGCTCGTCGACGGCGAGGCGGCCGGGTGCGCGCTGTGGTTCCTGAACTTCTCGACCTGGCGCGGGGTGCACGGGATCTACCTCGAGGACCTCTTCGTCCGCCCGAGCTTCCGCGGCCACGGCCTCGGCCGCGCCCTGCTCGCCCGGCTGGCGGCGGAGTGCGTCGAGCGCGGATACGGGCGGCTGGAGTGGTCGGTGCTGGACTGGAACGAGCCGGCCATCGGCTTCTACCGTGCGCTGGGCGCCGTCCCCGATGGACGAGTGGACGACCTTCCGGCTCGACGGCGCGGCGCTCACCGCTCTCGGGGAGTACGGAGCGAGTCGCCCACACCCGGGACCGCTCGCTGATGAGCAGCAGGAACGTGCCACGACGTAGACGCCTGCCGCGATGCCGAGACACGAGTTGCTGCGACGGCCCGATGAGCGAGTAGACGACCGGAAGCAATAACAATTGAGTGACGATTGCCGGAGTGCGGGCGCCGCGGCGACCGGTCAGCAGCGCCGCCCCGATGAACGCCAGCGCGAGCCCGATCACCACGAAATAGCCGACCTCGCCGAGCACCGACCCGACGGTTGCCCTGGCGCCTGCAGGCCCGACGACGACGGCGAACACCAACGCGCCGACGCCCTGCAGGCCCGACCAGCACGCCCGCGACGCGGACCTGGCGCGGCGGGGTGATCGGTGCTCACGCCCTCCACGATAGGCCGCCGTTGCGCGACGGACGATCACGCGCAGTAGGTTGCCGCCGTGCGCGCGCTGCTGGTGGCCAACCCCCACGCGACGACGACGACGGCCGCGGGCCGCGACGTCATCGCGCGAGCCATGGCGAGCGAGGTCAAGCTGGACGTGCGTCGAGACCGAGCGCCGCGGGCACGCCGCCGAGGCGGCAGAGCAGGCCGCGCGGGACGGGATCGAGCTCGTGGTGGCTCACGGCGGCGACGGCACCGTCAACGAGGTGGTCAACGGCGTGCTGGCGGCGACCGGCGGCCATCCGGGCGACAGTGCTCCATGGCCCGTTCGTCGGCATCGTGCCTGGCGGATCGGCCAATGTGTTCGCCCGCGCGCTGGGCCTTCCGGTAGACCCGATGGCGGCCACCGCGCGCATGCTGGACGCACTGGTCGGGCGCAGGCAGAGCACGCTGGTCGGGCTGGGCCACGCGCAGCCGGACGGGGCGGCGCCGGGACGCTGGTTCACCTTCAATGCGGGCCTGGGCTGGGACGCCGAGGTCGTCGCGGCCGTCGAGCGGGCGCGGGCCGAGGGCCGGGAGGCCACCCCGATGCGCTACGCCGCGACGGCCCTGCGCCAGTACGTCGGCCAGCGGCGCACCCCGCGCGTCGATGACCGTCGAGATCCCCGGGGCGGCGGCGGTCGACGGCGTCCGGCTGGCGTTCGTCAGCACGACCGACACCTGGACGTACCTGGGCCCACGGGCCGTTCGGACCAATCCAGGGGCGGTACTCGGAGCAGGGCTGGGCGTCTTCGGCCTCCGTGACCTCGGTCTCACCACCATCGCGTCGACCCTGCGCCGGATCCTGCAGCCAGGCGGCGACCCTCGCGGCCGGAATGTCCTGCGCCAGGATTCCGTTGCTCACCTTCGGGTGCGGGCGGCTGAGCCGGTTGCGCTGCAGCTCGACGGGGAACACCTGGGTGAGCACCGCGAGGTGCGGTTTCGATGCGGTAACCGATGCACTACGGGTCGTGGTGTGAGACGAACGGTCGAGCCGTGCTGCGCCCTGTGCCATCACACGCACGGGTGACGGATCGGGGCCATTCACCGCGCTAACCGGACCGTCGAGCCAATAAGGGCTCGCACCTGGACAAACGGTGCCCCAAGGTGATGCAGGCGAAACAGAACGGCTGTGGGGAACGATTTCCCGCATGGTCCGTTGGCTACAGGGGCAACCCGGTAGTCAACGGGCGACCGAGGTCGATCCACCGCGAGGCGTAACCGTAGTGCAGGTCACTCGTCGCGGTGTGTAGGTGGGAGCTTCCACCTACCGGGTTAGGTCTCGGCCCTTGAAGATCGAGCGCGCTCGTGAAACCCTTCACAAGCGCGGAAACACCGTGACGGACGATCGGCGCGACCCCGATCGCGCAAGTACGAGGAGCAGAGCACCATGGACTGGCGTCACCGCGCTATCTGCCGCGACGAGGACCCCGAGCTGTTCTTCCCCGTGGGGACCAGCGGGCCTGCGCTGCTGCAGATCGCCGAGGCGAAGACCGTATGCAGGCGCTGCCCCGTGGTCAGCGAGTGCCTCACGTGGGCACTCGAGAGCGGCCAGGACGCAGGCGTCTGGGGCGGCATGAGCGAGGACGAGCGTCGCGCACTGAAGCGCCGCAACGCGCGCACGCGCGCACGCACGGCCTGATCTCGCGCAGGCAGCTGAAACAACACCATCTCACCCATCGACCAACACGTCTCCCCACCGCGGGCCCGTAACCGGACAGCACCCGGCTGCGGGCCCGCGGTCATTCCACCGGGCGCACTCAAGAGCAGCACCGGCGGGGTACCGCAGCCCCACTTTCAGCGACCGGAGCCACGGTCACGGTGAAGAGGTTAACGCCCGCGCAAAGAGAGCGTGATGAGGGCCTCGGTTCCCCCACCCGGGCGTGGCCGGACGCACAACGTGGAGTCCAGCTCCGACTCCAGCAGCGTCCGGACGATCGATAGGCCCAGCCCCGCGGAGGCCTCGATGTCGAAGCCGGGGGGCAGGCCGTTCCCGTCGTCGGCCACCACCACGTCGAGCCCGGCGGCCGAGCGGCGCGCCGTCACCACCACCTCGCCCGTCGTCCCGGGGTCGAAGGCGTGAGCGAGGGCGTTGTGCACCAGCTCCGTGAGCACCAGCACGAGCGGGGTGGCGAGCGCGGCGGCCAGCGTGCCGAAGCTGCCATCCCGGCGCACCTTGGCCCGCACCTCCGCCGTGGCCCCGTCGCCGATCGCGGGGAGCACCTTGTCGACCAGCTCGTCGAGATCGACCATCTCGGCCACCGACGCCGAGAGCGACTCGTGCACGAGCGCGATCGAGTTGACCCGTCGGACGCTCTCCGCAGCGCGCGGCGGGCCTCCGGGATCGCCGTGCGGCGGGCCTGCAGGCGCAGCAGCGCCGCCACCGTCTGCAGGTTGTTCTTCACCCGATGGTGGATCTCGCGGATGGTGGCGTCCTTCGACAGCAGCGCCTGGTCGCGGCGGCGCAGGTCGGTGACGTCACGCACGAGCACGAGGGCGCCTGCGGCGTCTCCTCGTGGGCGCAACGGCAGGGCCCGCACGAGCATCGAGGCCCCCCGCGCGCCCACCTCCATGCGCAGCGAGTGCCGCCCCGCGAGCGCCGCGCCGATGCGGGACGCGATCTCGGCGGAGTCGAAGGGGTCGGCGACAAGCTCGCGGGTCTCGTGAGCGAGCGACAGGCCCGACCAGATCGCTGGCGTGCCCCATCCGGTGGTAGGCCGAGAGCGCGTTCGGGCTGGCGTAGGCGACGAGGCCGAGCGCGTCGAGCCGGATGACGCCGTCGCCCGCGCGGGGGCTCGTGTCGGCGCCGACGACCGACGCCTTCGGCGGGAAGGTGCCGTCGGCCACCATCTGGCACAGGTCCGACGCGCTGCCCAGGTAGGCGATCTCCAGCGGGCTGGGGACCCGGGGCATCGCGAGGTTCGCGTCGCGGGAGAGCACGGCGACGACCGCGCCGTCGTAGCGCACGGGGATCGTCTCCGAGCGCACGGGCACCTCCAGGTGCCAGCGGGGCTCCTCGTCGCGGCAGATGCGGCCCTCGACTACCGCACGGCGCAGCTGCGGCCGCTCCAGCACCGTCGCGCGCAGGCCGACCGCGTCCTCGGGGTGCGCGGTGGGACCTGTGGTGGGCCGCGCCTGGGCGACGCACAGGAACGCGTCGTCGTCGAGCGGGATCCAGAGCAGGAAGTCGGCGAACGACATGTCGGCGAGCAGCTGCCACTCGGCGACCACCCGCTGCAGGTGCTCGACGGTGCCGCCGTACATTTCCGTGTGATCAGCGAGCAGCTCGCTCAGCGTGGACACTTCACGGCCTCCCCGCGCCCGTTGTCCGCATCCAACCACGTGCGACCATGAGACCAGGTCAAGCGGAAGGAGGAAGATCATGTCGAAGCGGGCACGGAAGCGGCGCGACCGGAACAAGAAGAGTGCTAACCACGGCAAGAAGCCCAAGACCTGAGTCGGGGCGGAGCCGGGCAGGAAGCGCCTGCCCGGCGTCAGGACCGCTCGATGCGGGTGGTGCGCACCTCGACCCTGGTGAAGGTGGTGCCGTCGGCGCTCTCGGCCACGGTCACCTCGGCCTCGCGCAGCACCGCCGAACGGATCTGCTCCCGCAGTGTGGCGGGCGCCTGTTC
>CAWIOI010000031.1:0-38347 GCA_963837575.1 uncultured Actinomycetota bacterium | reverse complement strand
GGCACGCTGCCTCGACGCATGCCGAGCAGGCCGTTGCTGGCGTCGACCGGCTGGTAGACGAGCGGCACCAGCGCGTCGGACAGCGGGGGCGGCGTGGGCGCGGGATCCGCCGACGCCGGCGCCGACGATGCGGGGTACGGGGACGAAGGTGCGGGTGCGGCGGCGGCCACGCCCGCGAGGCCGAGACCGGCCACGACGAGCCCGGCGAGGGGACCGAGGACGTAGGTGGAACGGCGCAGGGACATGAGAGCTCCTCCGGAGGGAAACGGCGAGGGCCCGGACCCCCTAGGGGATCCGGGCCCGGTTCACGCGACGCCTCGCGGCGTCACCCAACGACCTGGACTCAGTGGTTGTCCTGGAAGTTGTCGTGAATGTGCGTGTTGAGCACGTTGTCGACGTTGTTGCAGCTCGCGATCGGGGCCTGCGCCTGAGCGGTGACCGGGCCAACGCCGTTGGCCGCGATACCGATCAGACCGAGCAGCGGCGCGGTGACGCCGGTCGCGGTCTGCGGGTTGTAGTTGCGCACGTCCTGCTTCGCGCTCTTGCACACCGGCGAGCTGGTCCTTAGTAGCCGTGCGCCAGCGCGAGGGGAGCGGCCGCGAGGATTGCGGCAGCCGACGCGGCGACGATGATTCCAGCCTTCTTGAGCACAGTCTCTCCTGACGGGTGGTGCGAACTCACCTGGAGTCGCATCATCTTCATTCGGGCCAGCTTGGAGGGGAGCCGTGCCAGCCATGAAAAAACATATCGGACGGATCGGCGGAAAACAAATTGCCTCCCACTATTGAGTGATGGCACTCAACAAGCGGGAAAAGGTTATTCCCCAATCCGGGTGAAGCTGCAATCGGCACGAAAAGACGAAGGCCCGGGCCATGCGGCCCGGGCCTTCAGTGGACGTGCGCGACCGTCAGCCGTTGTCCTGGAAGTTGTCGTGGACGTTGACGTTGGCGATGTTGTCCAGGTTGTTGCAGCTCAGGATCGGAGTCTGCAGCTGGGCGGTGACCGGCCCGAGAACGTTGGCGCCGACGCCGAGGATCCCGATCAGGCTGGACACGCCGGTGGCGTCCTGGGGGTTGTAGTTCGTGACGTCCTGCGGTGCGGAGATGCACTGCGGCGAGTGGTCGTACGTGGTGGAGCGGTCGTACGTGGTGGAGTGGTCGTCGTACTTGGCGTGCGACGCCTTGTGGTGGTGATCGTGACCCGAGTGGTCACCCATCTCACCGGCGAAGGCGATGGGCTCATGGCCAGCAAGCCGGCGGCGGCCGTAGCCACGACAATTCCAGCCTTCTTCAGACAGTTCATCTCCTGTTGGTGATGCGGATCCGACCGGAGCCGATTCCCTTCGGAGTCGGCGTGTGACTTTGGGGAGCCCGCGCCGACCGGGAAAGAATTTATCGCTTGGCTGTCAAGCCGCCAAACTGTGTACCACTATCGGGTGAGTCAAGTACTTTGGGTGGGGATACTCGCCTTTTCGGGCGGTGCCTTGCGGGCAATCGCCCGGATTCGGCGATGGTGATCGACCCTCCGTAGTCGCTTATCACCTGAAGGATGCCGTATCCCTTTGCCGTCCTACGCTGCGTGACAACCCGCCAACGGGAAGGGGCGCCGGACCGACGGTCCGGCGCCCTTCACGCGCGAGAAATCAGCCCTGCTGGGTGACGGCGTCGCCGGAGGCGGTGTTGTCGCCGCAGTGGCGCGAGTTGTCGACGGCCTGGTTGGTCTTGGCCTTCGCCGAGCCGAGCAGGCCCAGTGCGCCGGTTGCCGCCCCGGTGACGTCCTTGACCGGCACCTGCGCGTCCCCGCGCCGCCGTTGATCGGGACGTCGTTGTTGCACGCCTGGATCGGGGTGTTGACGTTGTTGTGGGCCACGTTGACCAGGCCCGACGACGTCGTGGTCGCGGTGTTGGTGACGCGGCTGGGGTGCCCGGTGGCGAACGCCAGCGGGCTCACGGCCATCAGACCCGCGGCGGCGATGGCCACGGCGATGACGGTCTTCTTCAGCACGGTTCTTGTTCTCCTTGGGGGGACCTACGGCAGCGCCGCGGCGGATTCATTCGAGTCGGCGCTACGACGGGGGAGCCTTTCGCCGACCGGGAGCGACCCTAGGTCGGGCCGGGGCGCCGGTTCCAACCATGATCGACTATTGGGTGGTGGAATCCACTCAACGGCTGACCTGCGGATACGCCGTGGCCACCGGGCGTCGAGCGACCACCGCCACGTCACTCCGTGGATCACGGTTGTTCGGCCGCCGCCGCAACCCCGGACGGACGAGGGTCGGTTGGGCCGTTTCCGCGCCGATCGACGCGCCGAACGGTCTCATGTCTCGACGCAGCGGCCGAACGTGTCAAATACGCCCTCCGCTTGACGACGGGCGGTACTCGATCGACGACGAACGGTAGTCCGTTGTGTTAAATCTGGGCGAGCGACACGGCGACGGCACGGCGTTGCAGTTGACCGCACCCGGGTGACCGCCGGTAGCGTTTGCTTCGGCGGGCCGTACCCGATGCGGACCGCCCGGGAGGCCCTGGTCGTGGTGTCACACACCCGAGAGGGCCGGCAACCGGCCCTCGCGGGCGTCCGCGGCGGTGTCGCGGAAGTCCGGGCCAGGGCAGGCCGGCCCACCGGAGAGTGGGCGTGGTGCCGCGCCCACGAGGGAGCACCCGTGATCGAACCTGCTGCTGGCGCACAAGGCTCGGAACCCCGGCGCTGCTACGTGCTCGACACCTCCGTTCTCCTGTCCGACCCGTGGTCGCTGACCCGGTTCGAGGAGCACGAGGTCGTCTTGCCGCTGGTGGTGATCTCCGAGCTGGAGGGCAAGCGGCACCACCCCGAGTTGGGGTGGTTCGCCCGTACGGCGTTGCGCACGCTCGATGACCTGCGCATGGAGCACGGGCGGCTGGACGCCCCTGTTCCCGTCGGCGACGCGGGCGGCACGCTGCACGTCGAGCTCAACCACGCCGATCCGGAGGCGCTCCCCGCAGGCTTTCGCACCGACTCGAACGACTCGCGCATCCTGGCCTGTGCGCTCAACCTGGCCGCCGAGCGGCGTGCCGACGGACGGGGCCCGGTCGTGCTCGTCACGCAGGACATGCCGCTGCGGGTGAAGGCGGCCGCGGTCGGCCTCATCGCCGACGAGTACCACGCCCTCGACGTCGTCTCCACCGGCTGGACCGGGATGGCGGACCTGTCCGTCACCTCGGCCGACGTCGATGCGCTCTTCCGCGAGGGCGTGATCGACCACGACGCGGCGCGCGACCTGCCCTGCCACACCGGGCTGCGCCTGTCCGGGGGTGGCTCGGCCGCGCTCGGGCGGATCACGGCCGACAAGCGCGTGCGGATCGTGCGCGGCGACCGGGAGGCGTTCGGGCTGCACGGGCGCTCGGCCGAGCAGCGGGTGGCGCTGGACCTGCTGCTCGACCCGGACGTCGGCATCGTCTCCCTCGGCGGCCGGGCGGGCACCGGCAAGTCGGCGCTCGCGCTCTGTGCCGGGCTGGAGGCGGTGATGGAGCGCCAGCAGCACCGCAAGGTCGTGGTGTTCCGGCCGCTCTACGCCGTCGGCGGCCAGGAGCTCGGCTACCTGCCGGGCAGCGAGAGCGAGAAGATGGCGCCCTGGGCGCAGGCCGTTTTCGACACGCTCGGCGCCCTGGTCAGCCAGAACATCGTGGAGGAGGTCATCGCCCGGGGCATGCTGGAGGTGCTGCCGCTCACCCACATCCGCGGGCGGTCGCTGCACGACAGCTTCGTGATCGTCGACGAGGCGCAGTCGCTGGAGCGCGGTGTGCTGCTCACCGTGCTGTCGCGGCTGGGCACCGCGTCGCGGGTGGTGCTCACGCACGACGTGGCGCAGCGCGACAACCTGCGCGTCGGGCGGCATGACGGCGTGGCGGCGGTGATCGAGAAGCTGAAGGGTCATCCGCTGTTCGCGCACGTCACGCTCACGCGTTCGGAGCGAAGCCCGATCGCCGCGCTCGTCACGGAGATGCTGGAGGGCCCCGCGGCTTGACGGCTGTGCGCGGTAACGAGTGCTCTGGCACTCGTTACCGCTCACAGGCCGTGGGGGGTGCCCTCGGTGAAGCCCGCCATCGTCTGGATGCCGACCGTCGCCCGCTCGGCGAGCTCGGCCACCGTGCGCGCGCCTACGTAGGTGGCGGCGCTCCGCACCCCCGCGCAGATGCTGTCGAGCAGGTCCTCCACCCCGGGGCGCTGCGGGTCCAGCAGCTGACGCGAGGACGAGATGCCCTCCTCGAACAGGGTCTTGCGCGCACGGTCGAACCCGCCGTCGCCGCGCGTGCGGGCGCTCACCGCCCGCTTGCTCGCCATTCCGAACGACTCCTTGTAGGGCCGCCCCGCCTCGTCGCGCAGCAGGTCGCCGGGCGACTCGAACGTGCCCGCCAGCCAGGAGCCGATCATCACGGCCGACGCGCCCGCGGCCAGCGCCAGCGCGACGTCGCGGGGGTGGCGCACGCCGCCGTCGGCCCAGACCTGCACGCCCTCTTCGCGCCCGGCCGCCGCGCACTCGAGCACGGCCGAGAACTGCGGCCGCCCGACCCCGGTCATCATCCGCGTGGTGCACATCGCGCCCGGCCCGACGCCGACCTTCACGATGTCCGCGCCCGCCGCGGCGAGGTCGCGCACCCCCTCGGCCGTGACGACGTTGCCCGCGGCCACCGGCACGTCCGGGCCGGCCACGGCGCGGACGGCGGCCAGCGCGTCGAGCATCTTGTCCTGGTGGCCGTGCGCGGTGTCGACGACCAACACGTCCACCCCGGCGGCGAGCAGCGCCTTCGCCTTGACGGCCACGTCCCCGTTGATCCCGACGGCGGCCGCGGTGCGGAGCCTGCCCGCCGCGTCGAGCGCGGGCGCGTAGATCCCGGCGCGCAGTGCGCCGAGCGCGGTGAGCAGCCCCGCGAGCCTGCCGTCGGGGTCCAGCCCGAGCGCGGTGCCCCGCCCGCCCAGCGCCTCGAACACGTCCCGGGCCGGGGTGTCGACCGGCAGCGCGACGATGGCGGGATCGAGCACGTCGGCGAGCCTCGTGAACCGGTCAACGCCGGTGCAGGCCGCTTCGTCGACGGTGCCGATCGGGCGCCCGCCGTCGTCCACCACGACAACGGCGCCGTGCGCGCGCTTGGGCAGCAGCGACAGCGCCTCGGCCACCGCGTCGCCCGGGCCGAGGGTGAGCGGGGTGTCCCAGACGACGTGCCGCGACTTGATCCACGCGACGATGTCGGCCACCGCCGACGGCGCGACGTCCTGGGGGAGCACGGTGAGCGCGCCGCGGCGGGCGAGGGTCTCAGCCATCCGGCGACCCGCCACCGCCGTCATGTTCGCGGCGACCACGGGCACGGTCGCGCCTGCGGGATCGGGGCTGGTGAGGTCCACGTCGAACCGGGACGTCACCGACGAACGGCCGGGGACGAGGAACACGTCGTCGTAGGTGAGGTCGTGCTGCGGGGTCTGCCCGTCGAGGAAGCGCACGGTAGGGAGATGTTACGCGCCGCCACCGACTCGCACGCGGGCGCTCGCGCCCCACAGGGCACCGCCCACTCACGGGGCACCGCGGGCGCTGCGCGCCACGGGGGCACTGCGCACGCCACGGGGGGCACTGCGCACGCCACGGGGGGCACTGCGCACGCCACGGGGGGCACTGCGCACGCCACGGGGGGCACTGCGCACGCCACGGGGGGCACTGCGCACGCCACAGGGCACCGCCCAGGGGGCATCGCGCACCCCACGGAGGTACTGCACACCCCATCGGTGGGCGGGTGCGCGGTCGTGCGGTGGGCATGTGCGCCAGGGGCGCGCACGTCCGTGGGGTGCGCGGTCGTGCGGTGGGGTGTGCGGTCGCGCGGTGGGGTGCCCGGGGGACGCGCACCCCCGGGGCACCGCCGGGGGCATCGCGCACCCCACGGGGGTACTGCGCGTCCCATCGGTGGGGTGTGCGGTCGTGCGGTGGGGTGTGCGGTCGTGCGGTGGGGTGCGCGGTGGATCGGGCGGGCGGCGCTACTCGCGCAGGAGGGCGCGCACCGCGTCGATCGTGTCGGCCTCGGCCGGGGTCTTGTCGGGCCGGTAGCGCACGACACGGGCGAAGCGCAGCGCCACGCCGCCGGGGTAGCGGGGGCTGCGCTGGGCGCCGTCCAGCGCGACCTCGACGACCAGCTCCGGCCGCAGCAGCACGGCGTGCCCGTCTTCGGCGCGGGCCAGGCCGGGGAACGTGGTGGTCTGCCAAGCCAGCAGCTCGTCGGTCATGCCCTTGAACGTCTTGCCCACCATGATCGGCTCGCCGCCGTCGGGGTCGCGGGCGCCGAGGTGGATGTTGGACAGCGACCCGGTACGCCGCCCGTAGCCCCACTCTGCGCCCAGCACGACGAGGTCCAGCGTGTGCACCGGCTTGACCTTCTGCCACGCCTTGCCGCGTCGCCCCGCCGCGTACGGAGCATCCAGCGCCTTCACGACAACGCCCTCGTGCCCGGCCGACAGCGCGTCGTCCAGCACGGTGGCGGCCTGCTCCGGCGTCGGGCGGCGGACGCCCGGCATGCGCAGCGCGGGACGGTCGGTCAACAGCCCGGCCAGCGCGTCGAGCCGGACCGCCAGCGGCTCGTCGAGCAGGTCGGCGCCGTCGAGGTGCAGGAGGTCGAAGAAGAACGGGGAGAGCAGCACCTCCTCGCTGCCGTCGCTGCCGAAGCGGCTCATCGTGTCCTGGAACGCGCGGGGGCGGCCGTCGTCGTCGAGCGCGAGGGTCTCGCCGTCGAGCACGAACGCGCCGCCGGGCAACGCGCGCACCTGCGTGACCAGCTCGGGCACACTCCCGGTGATCTCGCGCAGGGTGCGCGTCCAGACGTGGACGTCGTCGCCGTCGCGGTGAACCTGGATGCGGGCGCCGTCCAGTTTGTACTCGACGGTGACCTCCGGGCCGAGCGCCGCCAGCGCGGCGTCGAGCGCATCGCCCGGGGAGGCGAGCATCGGCCGGACCGGCCGTCCTACCTGCAGCGTGACGGCCGCGAGCGCAGGCGCGCCGCCGTCGAGCGCAAGGCGGGCGGTCTCCGGAAGCCTGCCGGAGAGCATGAACGCGCGGCGGACGGCGGCGGCGGGCACCTCGGCGGCCGCCGCGACCGCCTCCAGCATCACGCCCTCCAGCGCGCCGTGGCGCAGCTCGCCGCCGAGTAGCGCGCTGAGAAAGCGCTGCTCGTCGCGGGTGGCGGCGGCGAACAGGTCGCGCAGGAGCTCGGCCCGCCGCTTCGTCGAGCCCACGCCCGCGGTGGCGGCGAGCGCGTCGAGGATGACGTCGACGTGCCCGACGGTGAGGGTCGGGCGCTCCGTCGGGGCCGCGTCGATACCGGACAGCGTGCGCCAGCCGGTGCCGACCCGACCCTGCCGCGTCTCGCCCGCGAGCCACGCGGTGGCGGGCTCGACCTCGGCGGGCGCCGCGGCACGCAGCAGGTCCGCGAGCGTGGCCGCCTTGGCCGTGCGGGACCGGGTGGCCCCGACGGCGGCGGACGCGGCGACGACCTCCGCGAACAACATCGTTCGATCCTCTCACCGCTGTGATCGGCGGGAGCCGCGCACCACGGCGGTCGACGCCTGCGCGGTGTGCAGGTCGAAGCGATCTCCAAGGGCGTGCGCGCGCCCTGCGGCACCCCCCGGGCCGCGTTGCGCGGTCAGCGCCATGCTCAGGCGGCGGCCAGTGATTCTTTGATGATGTCGGCGTGCCCGGCGTGCTGGGCGGTCTCCTGCAGGAGGTGCAGGAGCACTTCGCGCGCCGACCAGGCCGTGTCCGGCGGGTACCACGGCGCCTCGGGGAGCTCGTGCGCCGACTCGAGGTCAGGCAGCGCCATGATCACCTCCTCGGTGCGCTTCGCCACCGCGGCGTAGTCCTCGAGCAGGCTCGTGACGGTCTCGCCGGGCTCCATCCGGAAGCTGGCGGCGTAACGGTCGAGGTCGTCGACCTTCTCACCCTCGACGACGAAGTCGATCCAGATCGTCTCGCCGTAGGCCACGTGCTTGAGGACGCCGCCGAGGCTGAGCGCGCTGGCCGTCGGTCTCGCGCGGGCCTGCTCGTCGGTGACGTCGGCGAACATCCGCGACAGGCTCTGGCGGGCTGACTCCAGGATCGTGAGGATCTGCGTCTTCTCGTTCATGCTCACCCCATGGTCTTCTGGCCGTCGAGGGTCTCGCGCAGGATGTCCGCGTGGCCCGCGTGCTGCGCGGTCTCGGCCACGATGTGCACGAACACCCGCCGGGCCGAGCGGGTGGCGTCCGGCGGGAACCAGGGCGCCTTGGGCAGCGGCTGCACGGCGTCGAGGTCCCAGGTGCGGACGAGCTCGTCGGTCTGTGCGGCGATCTTCTCGTACTCGGCGAGCACTCCGGCCAGTGTCTCGTCCTCGCGCAGGACGAACTGGTCGGCGTACGCCGTCCAGTCGGCTTCGGTCGGCTGGTCGCGGGCCCTCGACGATGAACTTCGCCCAACCCTCCTCGGTCTTGGCCACGTGCTTGATCAGCCCGCCGAGGGTCAGCTCGCTGACCGTGAGACGCTGACGGGCCTGCTCGTCGGTGATGCCCTGAACGGTGTGGCGCAGGAAGCCGCGGTGGGCGGTGAGGGACTCCAGAAGGTCATCGCGTTCGGTCATGAGAAGAACTCTAGAGGCCCCAGCGGTCACTTTCTGACCGCAATGCGCGGCACACTGAGAAACATGGCGAACACGAGCTCGCGGACGCTGCGCCTGCTGTCGCTGCTGCAGACCCACCGCTACTGGCCGGGCCCGGAGCTCGCCGACCGGCTGGGCGTCTCGCCGCGCACGCTGCGCCGCGACGTCGACCGGCTGCGTGAGCTGGGCTACCCGGTCGACGCGCACCGCGGCGCCGAGGGCGGCTACCAGCTGGCCGCCGGGGCGGCACTGCCGCCGCTCGTCGTCGACGACGAGGAGGCCGTCGCGCTGGCCGTCGGGATGCAGGCGGTGGCGCAGGGGGCGGTGCCCGGCGTCGAAGAGGCGGGGGTCCGGGCGCTCACGAAGGTGGTGCAGGTGATGCCGCCGCGGCTGCGCCGCCGGGTCGAGGCCCTGCGCGCGGTGACCGTGCCCACCACGTGGAACGCGGGCCCGACCCTCGACCCCGACGTCCTCACCACGCTCGCGCAGGCCTGCCGCGACGACGAGCGGGTCGAGTTCGGCTACACCACGCACGCGGGCGACCGGGCGCACCGGCTCGCCGAGCCGCACCGGCTCGTTCCGCTCGGCCGCCGCTGGTACCTCGTGGCCTACGACCTGCACCGCCACGACTGGCGCAGCTTCCGCCTCGACCGCATCGCCGAGCCCCGCCGCACCGGCGCCCGCTTCCTGCCCCGCACACTCCCAACGGCCGACGCCGCCGAGTTCGTGCGCGCGGGCATCCGCAGCATCCCCGCGACCTATCGGGTCGACGTGCTGGTGCACGCCCCGGCCGAGCGCCTCCGCCCGCAGCTGGGCCGGTGGGCCGAGATCACCGAGCTCGACGCCGACCATTGCGAGCTGCGCATGACGACCGACGCGCTCGCGTGGCCCGCCATGGCGCTCGGCATGACGGGCGCGGAGTTCGAGGTGCGCGAGCCGCCGGAGCTGGTGGAGCTGCTGCGCGACTGGTCCGGGCGCTTCACCAGCGCTGCCGAGAGTCACGTTTCCGCGCTCGGCGCGGCAAATACGTGATTCTCGACGGCGATCAGGCCAGGCCGACCGTGGTGGTGTCGCCGATGCCGGGCAGGCCGGGGTGGCTCACCGCCTCGACCGTCAGCTCGCCGACCTCCGTGGTGACCACCAGCCGGGTGACCGCCCCGAGGAACGTGCTGGTGAGCACCGTGCCCGCGATCCCGTCCGGCGCCCCGACGCGCAGACGCCTCCGGCCGGACCTGGGCCTGCTCGGCCGCGCCCGGCGTGATCCGCCCGCCCGCGACCGGCACCGTGTTCATGACGCCGACGAACTCGGCCACGAACGGGGTGGCCGGGTGCGCGTACACGATCTGCGGCACGTCCACCTGCTCCAGGCGGCCCGCGTTGAGCACGGCCACCCGGTCGGCCACGGCGAGCGCCTCGGACTGGTCGTGCGTGACGAACAGCGTGGTGATGCCCTCCGCGAGCTGCACCCGGCGGATCTCGTCGCGCAGCTGCACGCGTACCCGGGCGTCGAGCGCCGAGAGCGGCTCGTCCAGCAGCAGCACCGACGGCTGCACGGCCAGCGCCCGCGCCAGCGCCACCCGCTGCTGCTGCCCGCCGGACATCTGGTGCGGGTACGACCCGCCCCGCGTGCCCCAGCCCGACGACGCTCCAGCAGCTCCGCGGCACGCTTCCGGCGCTCCGGCCGCCGCCGACCTTCCGCATCCGAAGCCCGAACGCGACGTTCTCCGCCGCCGTCATCGTCGGGAACAGCGAGTAGGCCTGGAACACCATGCCGGTGTCGCGCTTGGCCGCGGGCACCCCCGTGACGTCCTTGCCGCCGATGAGCACCTGCCCGGCCGTGGGCGTGTCGAAGCCCGCGAGCAGCCGCAGCGCCGTGGTCTTGCCGCAGCCGGACGGGCCGAGCAGCGCCAGCAGCTCGCCGGGCTTCAGCTGGAGGTCGAGCCCGTCGAGGGCGTTCGTGGCGCCGAAGCTGCGCCGGATCCCGCGGAACTCGACGGCCGTGCTCGTCACGATACCCTCCTCCGGCCACCCGCGAACGACACGAGCAGCAGCAACAGCCAGGTGAGCACGAGGCTGGCCAGCGTGAGCGCCACCGACACCCCCGCCTGGCTCTGACCGACCACGACGACCGCGACCGGGAACGTGTTGGTGTACAGCAGGATCCGCGCGATCACGACCTCGCCGAGCACGAGCGCGAGCGTGAGGAACGCCGAGCCGAGCACGGCGCTGCGCACCGCGGGCAGCACGACGCGCAGCAGCGCCGACGGGCAGGCTCGCGCCGAGGTTGCGCGCCGCCTCCACGAGCGTGCGCAGCGGCACAGCGGCCAGGCCGTTGTCGATCGCGCGGTAGGCGAAGGGCAGCGCGAGCACGATGTAGAACGGCGTGAGCGCGCTGATCGGCGAGGAGAACAGCGCGTTGAACAGCGGCGTGTTGAGGTTGGCCTGCACGAACGCGATGCCCGCCGCCATCACGACGGGCGGCACGACGATGGGCAGGATCGTGGCGGTCTCCAGCAGCCCGGCCACCGACGGCAGCCGCAGCCGCACCCACACCGCCGTCGGCACCACGAGCACCAGCACCAGCACCGCCGTGATCACCGCGATCTCCAGCGACACGGTGAGCGCTTCGAGCAGCACCGGGTCGGTGGCGATCGCCAGGTAGTTGGCCACGCCGTAGCCGCCGCCGGGCTTGCGCAGGCTGAACTCCAGCGACGACAGCAGCGGCACCACGAAGTACAGCGCGGCGAGCGTGAGCACGACGACCCGCCAGCGCCTGCCCCTCGATCTGGGCGCCCACCGCGAGGCCCGCCGCTGCAGCGACAGGTAGGCCACCATCACGACGCCGATGACGATCACCATGTCGAAGCCGAGCGCGAGCCCGACGTTCTGCTGGTTGGCCAGCACGTTGCCCGACAGCGCCGACGCGATCGCGGTGGGCACCAGCGGGATCGTGCCGCTGGTGAGCGCGAGCGCGGTGGCGTAGGCGGCGAACGCGTTGCCGAAGAGCACGAGCGTGGCCCCGGCCAGCGCGGGCGCGAGCACCGGCAGCGCCACGTGCCGCCAGTACGCCCACGCCGACGCGCCCAGGTTCTCCGCGGCCTCCCGCCACTGCGGCTGCAGCCCCTCCAGCGCGGGCGTGATGAGGATGACCATCAGCGGGATCTGGAAGTAGACGTAGGTGAGCCCGAGGCCGGTGAGCGAGTCGATGCGGAAGCCCGCGGCGTAGAGGTCGATGCCGACGCCCGCGCAGCGCGATCGTGGCGAGCCCGGTCTGCCCGAGCGCGGCGATGAACGCGAACGCCAGCGGCACGCCGCCGAAGTACGCCAGCACGCCCGACGCCGTGGACACGATCCGCCGCAGCGGGCTCTCCGGGCGGCTGATGAGCACCGCCTGCGCGAGGAACGCCCCGAACACCGCCCCGATCAGCGCCGTGACCAGCGAGATCTCCAGGCTGGACGTGAACGCGGCGAGGTACTGCGGCTGGGTGACCGTGGCGACCAGGTTCTCCAGCGTGGGCCGCCCGTCCGGGTCCGACAGCGCCCCGCTGATCACGAAGTACAGCGGGCCGCCGAGGAACACCAGCAGGTAGAGCACGAACGGCACGAGGCCGCCGACGGCCCGCCACGACCGCGGCAGCGCGGACCTTCTCCGCGGGCGGGGCCGGTGCTTCGAGCAGGTTCGCCACGGCGAGGCGGCTACGCGGTGGCGGCGGCCCAGCCCTGGGCCACCGCCTTCTGGGCCGCGTCGGTCTGCGCCTGGGTGGGGAACTGCGGCTCGCCCGTGACCTGCGGGAGCGCGGCGAGGGCCGCCTTGTCGGCCGTGCCCGCCTGCTGCATCGCGTTGAGCCGCACCGGCCGGGACTTGCCCGCGAGCCAGAGGTTCTGCCCCTCGTCGGAGTAGAGGAACTCCTGCCACAGCCGGGCCGCCGCCGGGTGCGGCGCGTTCTTGTTGATCGCCTGGGCGTAGTACTGGGCGAACAGGCCGTCCGTGGCACCGCGACCTTCCAGTCGAACGACGCCTTCACCTTGTCGGCCTGCGGTGACGTTGAGGTAGTCCCAGTCGAGCACGATCGGGGTCTGGCCGCTCTCGATCGTGGCCGAGTTGGGGTCGACCTTGAGCAGGTTGCCCGCCTTCGCGACCTTGCCCCAGAACGTCGATGCCGGGCTGGATGTTGTCGAGGCTGCCGCCGTTGGCGAGCGCCGGCCGCCCACACGCCCGCGAACGCCGCCGCCGCCTGGGTGGGATCGCCGTTGAGCGCGACCTGGCCCTTGTACTCGGGCTTGAGCAGGTCGGCGAACGTGGTGGGGCAGTTCGGGACGATCTTGGAGTTGCAGCCGATCGAGATGTAGCCGCCGTAGTCGTTGACCCACGCGCCGTTCGGCGTCCTTGTTGGTCGCCGGGATGGAATCCCACGTGGCCACCTTGTAGGGCGCGAACAGCGCGGTGTTGCCGTTGGCGAAGGACTGGCCGACGTCGAGGACGTCGGGCGCGCGATCCTGCGTGCCGAGCTGCTTGACGGCGTTGATCTCGTCCTGGCTGGACCCGTCGGGGTTCGCCGAGTTGACCTTGATGCCGTACTTGTCGGTGAACGCCTTGAGGATGGCGCCGTAGTTGGCCCAGTCGGGCGGCAGCGCGATGACGTTGAGCGTGCCCTCCTTCTTGGCCTCCGCCACGAGGGCATCCATGCCGCCGCCCGCCTGCGCCGAGGTGGCGGCGGCCCAGCCGGTGCCACCGGAGCGGCGCCGCGCCGCCGCCACCCCCGCCGCCTCCGGAGGAGACGCAGCCCGCGGCGGCCATGGCCACCGGCCGCGCCGATCGTGAGCGAGGGACAACAGGCGACGTCCACGGATCATGCGCGGAATGTATCTCCGGCGCCCGACAGAACCCTCCTGATGTGCGTCGATGCCGCGTCACGAACTCGACAGCAGCGGTCAGTGGCCGCCGCGGGCCATCGCGAGGACGTCGAGGGCGGCGTCGAGCTGCTCCTCGGTGAGGTGGCCGTCGCGGACGTGGCCGCGCTCGACCACCACCTCGCGGATCGTGCGCCGCTCCTTCAGCGCCTGCTTCGCGACGGCGGCGGCCTCCTCGTAGCCGAGGTACTTGTTCAGCGGGGTGACGATCGACGGGGAGGACTCGGCGAACTCGCGGGTGCGCTCGACGTCGGCCTCGGCGCCGTCGACGACCTTGTCCGCGAGGAGCCGCGCGGCGTTGGCCAGAAGCCGGGCCGACTCCAGCACGTTGCGCGCCATCACCGGCATCATCACGTTGAGCTGCAGGTTGCCCTGGGTGCCGGAGAACGCGACGCAGGCGTCGTTGCCGATCACCTGGGCGGCCACCATCATCGTCGCCTCGCAGATCACCGGGTTGACCTTGCCGGGCATGATCGAGCTGCCCGGCTGCAGGTCGGGAAGGCGCAGCTCGGCCAGGCCGGTGCGCGGCCCCGAGCTCAGCCACCGGATGTCGTTGGCGATCTTGTAGAGCGACACGGCCACCGTGCGCAGCGCGCCGGAGGCCTCCACGAGCCCGTCGCGGGAGGCCTGGGCCTCGATGTGGTCGGGTGCCTCGGTGAGCACGTCGAGTCCGGTGGCCGCGCGCAGGTCCGCTCGACGACGGCGGCGCCGAACCCGGGCGGCGCGTTCAGGCCCGTGCCGACGGCCGTGCCGCCGATGGGGAGCTGCCCAGCCGGGGGAGCGTGTCGCGCACCCGGGCGGCGCCGTACTCGACCTGCGTGGCCCAGCCCGCCCGCCTCCTGGCCGAGCGTGATCGGCACGGCGTCCATGAGGTGCGTGCGGCCCGCGGTCACGACGTCGGCCCAGTCGTCGGCGCGGCGGCGCAGCGCGGCGGCGAGGTGTTCCAGCGCGGGCACGACGTCGGTGGCGAGCGCCTCGGTGGCGGCGAGGTGGATCGTCGTCGGGAAGACGTCGTTGGACGACTGCGACGCGTTGACGTGGTCGTTCGGGTGCACGGTTAGCCCGGCGCGGTCGGCCAGCGTGGCGATCACCTCGTTGGCGTTCATGTTGGAGCTGGTGCCCGAGCCGGTCTGGAAGACGTCGACGGGGAAGTGGGCGTCGTGCGCGCCCGCAGCGACCTCGTCGGCGGCGGCGGCGATGGCGTCCGCGACGGGCGCGTCGAGCACGCCGATGTCCTTGTTGACGCGTGCGGCGGCCGCCTTGACCAGCCCCAGCGCTCGGATCTGCGCCCGCTCCAGGCCGCGGCCGGAGATCGGGAAGTTCTCGACGGCCCGCTGCGTCTGGGCGCGCCACAGCGCGTCGGCGGGCACCTTGACCTCGCCCATCGTGTCGTGCTCGATCCGGAAGCCGCTTTCGGTATCCATGGGCACAGTCTGGCTCAGCGCACCGCCTGCACGACGTCGCCGACCTCGAGGGAGCCGAAGAAGCGGATCGCGGCGGCCCGGGAGAGGTGGATGCAGCCGTGCGAGGTGGCCCCGAGGCTGCCCTGGTGGAACGCGATGCCGGCGATGAAGAACACCGAGTACGGCATCGGGGCGTTGTCGAAGGCCGCTGGGACAGGTGCAAGCGCTCCTTGGACAGGACGCGGAACTTGCCGACCGGGGTGCGGTAGCCCGCGCGGCCGCTGGTGATCGGCACCGGGCCGTACTCGGCGACCCCGCCGCGCAGCAGCCACGCCTTGTTGTGGGCGAGGTCGATGCAGGCGCGGACGATCGCGGCGCACGGGGCGCCCGTGGGCTTGGCGGGGGGCTCGGCGGGCGCGGGTGGGGCTGCAGCAGGCGGCGGCGCGGGCGGCGCGGCCGCGGGCGGTACCGCCGGGGCGGGTCGCGCGGGCGCACCCGGGGCCGCAGCGGCAGCCGGGGCCTGCGCAGGCCCCGCGGGGGCGGCCGGGTGCGCACCGGGGCCGGGGGCGCCTGCCGGGACCGGCGCGGGCGGGGCAGCAGCAGGCGGCGCCAGGGCCGGGGCGGCCGCAGGCGGTACCACCGGGGCGGGCCGCGCGGGCGCAGCCGGGGCGGCTGCGACGACCCCGGCGCCCACCCCCAGCACCGCGGCCGGGGCGGCGTAGGCCACCGCCGTCACCGCACCGGCCCACAGCGCGGCCGCCACCGCCGCCCCGACAACGCCCGACCTGCGCACGGTCCCCCCGATCCGATCATCCCCATCGGACGAGATCAGGGTCGGGCACGCGGGTGGGGCAGGGCAAGGAACGCCCCACGATCGCCTTACGGCAGCGGCGGCACCGGGTCGGCGGCGAGCTGCTCGTCGGTGAGGTCGAAGTCGATGGTCGAGTACTCCCGCAGCTTCGTCAGTCGGTGATAGCCGTCGATCATGCGGACGGTGCCGGACTTGGACCGCATCACGATCGACTGCGTCGTGCACCCCCCGGCGCGGTAGTGCACGCCGTGCAGCAGGTCGCCGTCGGTGATGCCGGTGGCGCAGAAGAACACGTTGTCGCCGCGCACGAGATCGTCGGTGGTGAGCACGCGGTCGAGGTCGTGCCCGGCGTCGATGGCACGTGCGGCGCTCGTCGTCGTCGCGCGGCCACAGCCGCCCCTGCATCGCGCCGCCCATGCACTTCATCGCGGCCGCCGCGATGATCCCCTCCGGGGTGCCGCCGACGCCGTACAGCAGGTCGATGCCGGTGTTCGGGCGGGCGACGGAGATCGCGCCCGCCACGTCGCCGTCGGTGATGAAATGGATGCGCGCGCCCGTGCGACGGATGTCCTTGACCAGGTCGGCGTGCCGGGGCCGGTCGAGCACGCAGACCGTGACGTCGTTGACCCCGATGCCCTTCGCCGCCGCGACCCTGCGGATGTTGTCGGCCACCGGGATCGTGATGTCGATGACGTCGGCCGCCTCCGGCCCCACCACCAGCTTCTCCATGTAGAACACGGCGGACGGGTCGAACATGGTGTCCCGCTCGGCCACCGCGAGCACCGCGACCGACCCGGGCATGCCCTTGGCCATGAGCGTGGTGCCGTCGATGGGGTCGACGGCGACGTCGCACCAGGGACCTTCGCCGTTGCCGACCTCCTCGCCGTTGAACAGCATGGGCGCCTCGTCCTTCTCGCCCTCGCCGATCACGACGATGCCGCGCATGGAGACGCTGCCGATGAGCTGGCGCATCGCGTCGACCGCCGCGCCGTCGCCGCCGTTCTTGTCGCCGCGGCCGACCCACCGTCCCGCCGCCATCGCAGCGGCCTCGGTGACCCGCACCAACTCCATCGCCAAGTTGCGGTCGGGGGCCTCGCGGCGGCTGTTGGACGTGGGCATGGGCGCCTCCTTTGCTCGCCATCGATCCTCGCAGATCAGGCGCGGTCGGGGGCTGGGATGATGGACACGTGCCTGAGCCGCTGTCGAAGCCCCCGCGCTCGGCGCTGACCGTCCGGCACATGATCGCCGCCGTCGGCGTGCTCGTGCTCGTCGTGCTGGTGCTGGGATTCCTGTCCAGGGCGGCGGCCTTCACGCCTTCCGGTCCGGTGGCGGACCCGTCGACGGTTCGGGTCGTCGATGCCCCCGTGAAGCTGCGCGAGCTCGCGAGCGCGGTGCCGTTCGCCGTCCGGGTGCCCGCCACCCCGCCGGGCTGGCGCTCGAACTCGGTGGGGACGGACGTCGTGGCAGGCCGGAAGGCGGTCCGAGTGGGCTACCTCACGCCGTCCGCGCGCTACCTCCAGCTCCAGCAGAGCGACGCCACCGAGGAAGCGCTGCTGATCGCCGTCGCGGGCACCCGGCCGATGCCTGCACAGGGCGCGCAGGACGTCGCAGGCGCCCGCTGGGTCGTCTACGGCGTGCGGCCCGCCGAGCCGGTCTGGGTCGCCGACGTCAAGGGTGTTCGGCTGGTGCTCACCGGCAACGCCACCGACGACGAGTTCCGCACGCTGGCGACGGCCGTCCTCGCGGCGTGAGCCGGACGTCGCCGGTGTTCGATCACCGCGAACGTCGGTCTCGCGCGGATCACTCGGCCGCGTCGAGCACCTTCTGGACGCGTTCGCGGGCCCCGGCGAGCTGCTCGTCGCACCGGCGGGCCAGCGCCTCGCCGCGCTCCCACAGCGCTACCGCGTCGTCCAGCGACAGGCCGCCCGCCTCCAGCTTCCGGACGACCTCGGCGAGCTCGTCGCGCGCCTGCTCGTAGCCCAGGCTCTCGACCGGATCGTTCACTCATCCACCGTAGCGGCCACGGCCCCGTCGGCGACGCGGACGCGCAGCCGGTCGCCTGCGCGTACCTCGCCGACCGAGCGCAGCACCGGCAGCACCGGGTCGTCGGTCACGCGCTGCACGATCGCGTAGCCGCGGGCCAGGGTCGCGGCGGGGCCGAGCGCGGCGAGCCGGGCGCGCACGTGCTCCAGGTCGACCGCGCGCCGGTCGAGCCCGCGGACCATCCCGCCGCGCAGGTCGGCCCGCAGCCGGTGCACCCGTTCGAGGTGCGCGTCGATCACCCGCACCGGGTCGCCGAGCCGGGCCCGCAGGGTGGCGAGCCCGTGCTGCTCCCGGTCGACCCAGCCGCCCAGCGCGCGCCGGGCCCGGTCGCGCAGGCCCGCGATCCGCGCGGTCTCCTCGGCGACGTCGGGCACCAGCCGCCGTCCGGCCTCGGTCGGGGTGGAGCAGCGGACGTCGGCCACGTGGTCGACCAGCGGCGTGTCCGGCTCGTGCCCGATCGCCGAGACCACCGGGGTGCGGCACGCCGCGACCGCCCGGCACAGCGTCTCGTCGGAGAACGGCAGCAGGTCCTCGACGCTCCCACCCCCGCGGGCGAGCACGATCACGTCGACGCCCGGGTCGCGGTCGAGCGCACCCAGCGCGTCCACGATCTGCGGCACGGCCAAGGCGCCCTGCACGGCGGTGTTCTCGATCCGGAACCGGACGGCGGGCCAGCGCGCCTGCGCGTTCGTGACGACGTCGTGCTCGGCCGCCGAGCCCCGGCCCGTCACCAGTCCGATGCAGTGCGGCAGGAACGGCGGGCGGCGCTTGCGCGCGGCGTCGAAAAGGCCCTCCGCGGCCAACAGCTTCCGCAGCCGTTCGATGCGGGCGAGCAGCTCGCCGATGCCGACCGCGCGGATCTCGTCGACGCGCAGCGAGAGCGTGCCGCGGCCGAGGAAGAACGACGGCTTTCCGTGCACGACCACGCGGTTGCCGTCGGCGACGGCGGGGTTGCCGCGCACGAGGCCGACGGGCGCGGTGAGCTGCAACGACACGTCCGCCGCCGGATCACGGAGCACCAGGAACGCGGTGCCCGTGCCCGCGCGGGCGGTGACCTGCGCGAGCTGCCCCTCGACCCACACCGCGCCGAGCCGCTCGACCCACTCCGCGATCTTGCGCGCGACCGTCCGCACCGGCCACGGCTGCTCGGGGCTGGTGGTCACGCCTCCTGGACCGCGGTGATCCGGTTGCTGAGCATCGTCACGAACGGCGGTCGTTCGCCGTGCGCCATCTCCCAGGCCAACAGCGCGCGCAGGTCGTCGAGCGACAGGAAGCGCAGCTTGCCCCGCAGCTGCGGGATCGACATCTCGGCGTAGCCGGGCAGGACCGGCGCTTCGTCGGGGTCGACGGTCTCCGCCGTCGCCACGGCGATGACCTCCTCGGCCGCGATCTCGTCGGTCAGCGTGTCGGTGGGGACGTCCTCGGCGCTCGGCAGGACGGGCGGCAGCTCCTCGGGTGGCGACGTCGGGCGGCCGAGCGGACGCAGCTCCGTGACCGTGCTCGCCCCGTTGCGGGTCGGTGGCTCGTCCTCGTCGAACGTGGCCCAGCTCGGCGCCTCCTCGACCGGGCGGAGCCCACCGAGGACCCGATCACCCTTGATCGCCAGCTCGGTGACCTTCTGCTGCACCCGCATCGAGGCCTGCAGCGCCTGGCTGACGGCGGTGACGGGGAACTCGACGACCAGCCGGGGAAGGTCGCGGGCCTGCTCGACGGCGGTGGCCACGAGACCAGCGGCGATCCGCACGGGGAACGGCAGCGGCTTCATGGCGTCCATCCTGCCGGGCCGAGCGCCGCCTCGCCCAACGGCGTCCACGTACTCTCGAAGCCATGACTGATCCGCAGGCCGGCAGGCGGCGCATCCTGCAGCGCCCGCCCCTGTTCGACGAGCCGGTCGCCAAGCGAGTCCTGGTGGCCAAGCCCCGCGGCTATTGCGCAGGCGTCGATCGGGCGGTCGAGGCCGTCGAGCGCACGCTTGCGCAGCACGGCGCGCCCGTTTACGTCCGCAAGCAGATCGTGCACAACGTGCACGTCGTGGAGACGCTCACCGAGCGCGGCGCGGTGTTCGTCGACGACACCGACCACGTGCCGCCCGGCGCGATCGTGGTCTTCTCCGCCCACGGCGTGTCCCCGGCCGTGCGCGAGCGGGCCCGCGAACGGCAGCTGCACACGATCGACGCCACGTGCCCGCTGGTCACGAAGGTGCACCAGGAAGCGAAGCGGTACGCCCGCGAGGGCTACGACATCCTGCTGGTCGGGCACGCGGGCCACGAGGAGGTCGAGGGCACCTCGGGGGAGGCGCCGGAGCACATCCAGCTCGTCGAGACCGCGGCCGACGCCGAGCGGGTCACCGTGCGCGACCCGGAGAAGGTCGTCTGGCTGTCGCAGACCACGCTGTCGGTCGACGAGACCATGGAGACGGTCCGCGCACTGCGCGAGCGCCTGCCCGGCTTGCAGAACCCGCCGAGCGACGACATCTGCTACGCCACCCAGAACCGGCAGACCGCGGTGAAGGCGATGGCGCCGCAGTGTGACCTGGTGCTGGTCGTCGGTTCGGTGAACTCGTCCAACTCGGTGCGGCTGGTCGAGGTGGCGCTGCAGGCGGGCGCCGGGGCGGCACACCTGATCGACTACGCCCCCCAGATCGACGAGGCGTGGCTTTCGGGCGTCGCGACGATCGGCGTCACCAGCGGGGCGTCGGTGCCCGAGGTGCTCGTGCGCGGCGTCTTGGAGCACCTGGCCGAGCGGGGATGGAACGACGTCGAGGAGCTCACGACCGCGGAGGAGACGTTGACGTTCGCCCTGCCGCGCGAGCTGCGCCCCGCCCGCGCGACCCGGGGCTGACGCGCTGGGTGACCAGCCGGAACACCCCGAGCGCGAGCACGATGCCGGTGGTCCACGCCATCATCGGGAACCCGTTGACCAGTGGGGCGCCGATCACCAGCAGGCGTTGCGCCACGCCTGCTCCGGGCCGCGGTGTGCCCGCGACGAGCACGACGACCGGCACCGCGACGGCCATGAGCAGCGGCGGAGCGACCATCGGCCAGAAGAGCCCGCTGCGGCGCACCCACGCCGCGGCCAGCACGCAGCCGGTGAGGTAGCAGACGGTGAACGCGGTGCTCAGCGTGCCCGTGCGCAGCAGGTCGACCGCCACGCCGACCGCCGTGAGCGCCGCCGCGACCCCCACCGCCGCAGCGGGGTGAACGCCCAGCACGGTCGCCATCAGCGAGCGCTCGGGCATCGGCCACGGGCCGCCGGGCCGCTCACGGACGACCGTGCGGTCGGAGGTGTCGTCGGCCTGCCTGGCGTCGCCGGGGCGGTCTTGCTCGCCCTCGGGCGCGGTGGCGTCGCGGGTCGACGGGCCTGCCGCTCTGGCGGCGTCGGCGGCCGTGCGGGTGGCGCGTGGCGGATCGCCCGTCGTGCGGCCTGTCCGGGTGGGGCCGGGTGGCGTCCCGGCCTCGCGGGTGGTGTCGGCCGGGCGGCGTGGTGGGTCGTCGGCCGCGCCCGGTGCGTCGGGGGTCGTGCGGCGGGAGCGGTCGGCCGGACCCGGTGCGTCGACGGTGCGGCGGAGGCCATCGGCCACAGGGGGCGGCAGGGCGAGGGCTTTCTCGCCGAGGCGGGATCGCGGCGGGGGCTCGTCGGTGGGGGCGGATTGCTGCCGCGCCCCCTTGGGCGGGGATTGCCGCGGCGGCCTGTCGGCAGGTGACGGCGGGGCCCAGTCGGCGGAGGCCGGACGCGGCCGGTCGGCAGGCCGCGGCGAACTGTCGGCCGGGGTGGACTGGGTCGGCCCGTCGGTGTCGGCCCGGCGCCCCGGCCGGTCGGCGGGGACCGAGCGGGTGGGCCGGTCGGCGGCGGCCGCGTGTGACGACGGCTCGTCGGGCGACGACTCGGTGGGCGACGACTTGGTGGGCGACGCCTGGATGGGGGGCGCCTGGGTGGGGGGCGCCGACCCGTCGCCCGGTGCCCGACGCGGCGGAACCGGTTCGGCGCTGCCCGCGGCATCGGAGAGGCGCTCGCTCATCTCGTCACGGTAGCCCGGGATCCGTGCTCTCCGTCGTCACCACGCCCCCGCTCGTCGAGCGCGATCAGGTACTCATCGGCCGACGCCACCAGCTCGGGCGCCGACACCGTGCGCGGCGCCCGCTCGACCTGGCCCGGCTCGGGCAGCTCGCCGTCGGCGACCTGCAGCTCGGTGAGCTTGCGCGCCGTGACGAGCACGCGGGCCTCCAGCGACGAGACCGTGCGGTTGTAGCTGTCGACCGCCCCGTCGAGGCTGCGCCCCAGCTTCGCCACGTGGGTGCCCATCGTGGCCAGGCGTCCGTGCAGCTCGCGGCCGAGCTGGTGCACCGCGGCGGCGTTGCGCGCCAACGCCTCTTGCCGCCAGCCGTACGCCACGGTGCGCAGCAGCGCGATCAGCGTGGTGGGGGTGGCGATCACGACGTTGGCCGCGAACGCGTGCTCCAGCAGCGCCGGGTCGGCCTGCAGCGCGGCTTCCAGGAACGGGTCGCCCGGCACGAACAGCACGACGAACTCCGGCGACGGCGTGAACGCCTCCCAGTACGCTTTGGCCGACAACGCGTCGACGTGCTGGCGCAGCTGCCGTGCGTGCGCGGCGAGGCGTTCGGTGTGGGTGGCCGCGTCCTGGCTCTCGACGGCGTCGAGGTAGGCCAGGAACGGCACCTTCGCGTCCACCACCACCTGCTTGCCCCCGGCCAGGTGCACGACCATGTCCGGCCGCACCCCGCCGTCCTCGCCGCGCCCGACGACCTGGGTGGAGAAGTCGCAGTGCTCCACCATCCCGGCCAGCTGGACCACGCGTTCGAGCTGCAGCTCGCCCCAGCGCCCGCGGACCTGCGGGGCGCGCAGCGCGTTGACCAGCTGGCGGGTCTCCGAACGGAGCTGCTCCGAGCTGGTGGCCATGGCGCCGACCTGCTCACGCAACCCCGCGTACGCCGACTCGCGCTCCTTCTCCACCGTGCGCAGCTGCCCCTCGACGCGCTGCAGCGCCGACGCCATGGGGTCGAGCAGCTGCCCGATGGCGGCGGCGCGGGCCGCGGTGTCGCCGTCGGCCTTGGCGGTGAGCGTGGCCGTCGCCTCTTTGAGCCTGCCCTCGGCCAGCGTGACGAACTGTTCGGTGTTGTGCGCCAACGCGTCCGCGGACAAGGCGGCGAACGCCTGCTTGAGCTCCGCGTCGCGCGCGGTGAGCAGCTCCTCGCGGCGGGCGTGCGCGGCCCGCTCGCTTCCGAGGGCGGCCTCAGTGGACGCCGCCGCGGCTTCGGCCGCCCGCAGCCGATCGAGGGCCCGCTCGTGCGCGCGGCCCAGCTCGTCGAGTCGGGCGAGCAGGCCGCCGCGCTCGGCCCGGAGGCCTGCCGCATCGGCGCGGAGCATCGCCGAGGCGTCGGCGGCGGCGCGTGCGGCCTCGGCCACGGCGGCCCGTGTGCGGGCACCCGCCAACAGCCACATGCCCACCGCGCCGAGTCCGACGCCCATCGCGAGCCCGAGCAGCAGCACCGGAACAACATCCATGTCATTCAGCGTGCACCCGGGCCCCGACAATTTCGGCGAGACTCGCCCGGCTGTGAGCGGGAACGAGTGCTCCAGCACTCGTTCCCGCTCACAGCTAGCTCTCGTGGTCCAGCAGCGCCCGCTTCACGGGCAGGCCCCAGCGGAAGCCGCCGAGCGTGCCGTCCGTACGCAGGACCCGGTGGCACGGCACGAACAGCGCCGCCGCGTTGCGGGCGCACGCCGCCGCGGCCGCGCGGACCGCCGCGGGACGGCCCGCCTTGGCCGCGTACTCCGTGTAGGTCATCGGGGCGCCCGCGGGCACCGTGCGCAGGACGTCCCACGCGTGCTCCAGGAACGCGCCGGAACGCTGCCGCACCGGCACGTCGTCGATCGCCGAGAGGTCGCCGCCGTGGTAGGCGACGATGGCGTCGCCGACCGCGCCGAGCTCACCGCGCTGCAGGTCGGTGGGTCGCAATGTGGGGTGGATCAGCGGGACCAGGTCGTCGAGATCGGCGGTCCAGCCCGAGGCCAGGACGGCCCCATCCCCGTCGACGACCGCGGTGAACGGCCCCATCGGGGTGTCGTCGGTGTTCCAGGTGCTCATGCTCTCCTCCAGAGATGGGTGGCAGCGTAGGACCGCCACGGGCGCCAGGCCGCGGCGTGCGCGGTCAGGCCGGGGATGTCGGATGGGAGGCCGAGTGCCGCCGCGCCACGGCGGACGCCGAGGTCCTCCGCCAGCAGTTCGTCGGGGTCGCCGAGCACCCGCATCGCGAGGTAGCCCGCGGTCCATGGCCCGACGCCGGGCAGCGCGACCAGTTCGGCGCGCAGGTCGGCCGCGTCGCGTCCGGGGTCGAGGGCGAGCGTGCCGTCGGCGAGGGCGGCCGCCACCGCCAGCACGCTCGCGACCCGCCGCGCCGGGCCGGTGAGGACCTCGCCGCCGTGCTCGGCGATCGCGGCCGGAGTGGGGAACAGCACGTCGGCGTCTCCCACCGCGAGCGCGGGAGGCAGCCGTTCGCCCAACACCACGGCCAGCCGACCGGCCGCCGTGCGCGCCGCCGCGACCGACACCTGCTGCCCCAACAACGTGCGGATCGCGGTCTCGGCGCCGTCGACCGAGCCCGGCAGCCGGATGCCCGGCACCTCCTTGACGGCGGCCTCCAGACCGGGGTCCGCGCCCAGGAGTTCGTCGACGGCGACCGGGTCGGCGTCGAGGTCGAGCAGGCGCCGCACGCGGGCCACGGCGGGCCCGAGGTCACGGGGATCGGCCAGCCGCAACGTGGCCGTGACGTGCGTGGCCTGCGCTTGCAGCGCGACGGTCGCCGGGCCGTTCGGGAGCCGCAGCGTGCGGACGTAGCCGTCCTCCCCGAGCGTTTCCACGCCCGTGACCGCCCGCGCGGCGAAGAACTGCAGCAGCCCCTCGGCGTCGAACGGAGGGCGGAACGGCAGCCGCAGCACGAGCGTTCCGGCGGCCGCGGGCACCGTGTGCCGACGGCTCGCTTCGGCGCGCAACGTCGTCGGGGCCACCCCGTACACGGCACGGACGGTGTCGTTGAACTGCCGCACGCTCGCGAAGCCGGCGGCGAACGCCACGTCCGCCATGCCCAGCGGGGTGGTCTCGATCAGCAGGCGGGCGGTGTGCGCCCGGTGGGCCCGCGCGAGCGCCAGCGGGCCCGCGCCCAGCTCGGCCGTCAGCACCCGGTTCAGCTGCCGCTCGGAGTAGCCGAGCCGGGTCGCGAGGCCGGGCACGCCGTCGCGCTCCACCACGCCGTCGGAGATCAGCCGCATGGCGCGGGCGGCGAGGTCGGCGCGCACGTTCCAGTCCGGCGAGCCCGGCACGGCGTCGGGGAGGCAGCGGCGGCACGCGCGGTAGCCGCGCTGCTGCGCCGCCCCGGCCGTCGGGAGGAACTCCACGTTGGCGCGCTTGGGCGTGGTGGCGGGGCAGGACGGTCGGCAGTAGATGCCGGTCGTCCGCACCGCCGTGATGAAGTGGCCGTCGAAGCGCGCGTCGCGCGAGGCGACGGCGCGGTAACAGCGTTCCTGGTCGAGCACCACGACCACGACTCTGCCACGGGGCCCACCCCGGCACTGGCGGAAATCGGACGCGAGGACCGAGCGACTACCCTGGCACGACGTGTCGCTCACCCTGGGGATCGTCGGGCTGCCCAACGTCGGCAAGTCGACCCTGTTCAACGCCCTCACCCGCAACGACGTGCTCGCCGCCAACTACCCGTTCGCGACGATCGAGCCCAACGTCGGCGTCGTCGCGCTGCCCGACCCACGTCTCGCCGTGCTCGCGAAGATGTTCTCCTCGGCGCGCACGGTGCCCGCCACGGTGTCGTTCGTCGACATCGCGGGCATCGTCAAGGGCGCGTCCGAGGGCGCGGGGCTGGGCAACAAGTTCCTCGCCAACATCCGTGAGGCCGACGCGATCTGCCAGGTCGTGCGCGTGTTCGAGGACACCGACGTGGTGCACGTCGACGGCCGGATCGACGCGGGCGAGGACATCTCCGTGATCGAAACGGAGTTGGTGCTCGCCGATCTCCAGACGCTGGAACGCGCCATCCCGCGCCTGGAGAAGGAGGCGCGCACGCACAAGGACCGGCGGCCCGCGTTCGAGGCGGCGCAGGCGGCGGCCGCGATCCTCAACGAGGGCCGCACGCTGTTCTCGGCGGGCGTGGACCGGGCGCCGCTGCGCGAGCTGTCCCTGCTCACCACGAAGCCGTTCCTCTACGTGTTCAACGCCGACGAGGCCGTGCTCACCGACGAGGCGAAGCGCAAGGAGCTCACCGAGCTGGTCGCGCCCGCGCAGGCCGTGTTCCTGGACGCCAAGGTCGAGGCCGAGCTGCTGGAACTGGACGAGGAGTCGGCCGCCGAGCTGCTGGAGTCGATCGGCCAGCACGAGCCCGGCCTGCGGGCGCTCGCCCGCGCGGGCTTCGCCACCCTCGGCCTGCAGACCTACCTCACGGCGGGACCGAAGGAGTCCCGCGCGTGGACGATCCACCGCGGCGACACCGCCCCCCAGGCCGCCGGGGTGATCCACACCGATTTCGAGCGCGGGTTCATCAAGGCCGAAATCGTGTCCTACGACGACCTCGTCGCGGCGGGCTCCATGGCCGCGGCCAAGGCGGCGGGCAAGGTCCGGATGGAGGGCAAGGACTACGTGATGGCCGACGGCGACGTCGTCGAATTCCGGTTCAACGTCTGAGCTGCATCAGCAGTGGTGCACGTATGATGCAGACGTGCGCACCACCGTCGACCTCCCTCCCGCGGTGCACCGGCGCGCCCTGGAGATCGCGAAACGCCGGGGCCTGTCACTCTCGGCCGTGATCGCCGAGCTGACGGTTCGCGGCCTGAGCCAGCTCGACGAGCCGGTGCTGATCCGCACCGATCAGCGGTCCGGGTTCCCGGTCGTGAGCATCGGCAGGCGAGTGACCTCTGAGCAGGTCGCGGCCGCGCTGGACGAGGAGTGACGACCTACCTGCTCGATGCCGACGTGCTGATCGCGCTGACCGTCGCCGAACACGAGCACCATGCGCGAGCGTCATCGTGGGCGGCCGGGGTCGATCGCGTTGCGGTGTGCCCGGTGGTAGAGGGGGCGCTCGTCCGCTTCCTCGTGCGGGTGGGGGAGAGCGCTTCCGCCGCCACGCAGGTGCTCAGGGCGATCCACGCGATGCCGGGCTGCGAGTTCTGGCCCGATGGACTGTCCTATGTCGATGCGGATCTCCGGCTTGTCCGCGGCCATAGGCAGGTCACCGACGCCTATCTGGTGAGCCTCGTCGGACGCCGCCGCGACGCGAAGCTGGCGACGCTCGACGAAGGTCTGCGACAGGAACAACCCGAGATGACGCTGCTGTTGCCCGCGCTCCACGATTGACCGGGTCGAGAGGCACGGATCTGTCGTCGCGGCGGCATATCGGTGACTCTCGGACGCTCAGCGCCAGCCCAGCTCCGGGGCGAGGTGGGTGAGCACGCTCTCGATCACGTGGGCGTTGTAGTCGACGCCGAGCTGGTTGGGCACCGTGAGCAGCAGCGTGTCCGCCGCGGCGATCGCCTCGTCCTCGGCGAGCTCGGCGACCAGCTTGTCCGGCTCACCCGCGTACGTCCGGCCGAACCGAGCGCTGCCGCCGTCCAGGAAGCCGACCTGGTCGGTGCTGCCGCGCTGCTGCCAGAACAGCTGCCGGTCCAGGTCGTCGACGATCGGGAAGATGCTGCGGCTGACCGAGACGCGCGGCTCACGGTCGTGCCCGGCGGCTTTCCAGGCGTCCCGGAACCGCTGGATCTGCTCGGCCTGGAGCTCGTGGAAGGGCACGCCGGTGTCCTCGGTGAGCAGGGTCGAGCTCATCAGGTTGAGCCCCTGCTCGGCGGTCCACTCGGCGGTGGCGCGGGTGCCTGCGCCCCACCAGATCCGGTCCCGCAAGCCGGGCGAGTGCGGTTCGACCCGCAGCAGGCCCGGCGGGTTCGGGAACATCGGGCGCGGGTTGGGCTGGGCGAAACCCTCGCCCTTCAGCACCTCGAGGAACACGCGGGTGTGCTCGCGGGCCATGTCGGCGTCGCTCTGGCCTTCGGCCGGGACGTACCCGAAGTAGCGGAAGCCGTCGATCACCTGCTCCGGTGAGCCCCGGCTGATGCCCAGCTGCAACCTGCCGCCGGAGATGAGGTCGGCGGCCCCGGCGTCCTCGGCCATGTAGAGCGGGTTCTCGTAGCGCATGTCGATCACGGCGGTGCCCAGCTCGATGCGGCTGGTCCGGGCCGCGGCCGCGGCCAGCAGCGGGAACGGCGAGCCGAGCTGCTGGGCGAAGTGGTGCACCCGGAAGTACGCGCCGTCGGCGCCCGCCTCCTCCGCGGCCACGGCGAGCTCGATCGACTGCAGCAGGGCGTCCGCCCCCGACCGCACCAACGAGTGCCGGGACGCCGACCAATGTCCGAAGGACAGGAAGCCAATCTTCTTCACGTCGGGGCCAACTCGGCACTGCCAGACGGCATTCCGGCGAGCTTCTCGGCCAGCGCCGCGCACGCCCCGTCGAGGTGGCTGCGCATGAGCGCCGCGGCGCGGTCGGCGTCGCCCGCCTCGATCGCGCCGAGCACCCCGCAGTGCTCGCTCACGATCCGCTCGCGGCCCAGCGCGTGCCGCGACTGGACCATCGACAAGTGGATCTCCCCGCTCAACGCCTGGTAGACGCGGCCGAGGCGGGGGCTGTCGACGGCGGCGACCAACGCGCGGTGGAAGCCCAGATCGGCCTCGACGAACTCGCTGTGCGGGCGCTCGGGCCCGATCGCGGCGAGATCGTCGACGGCCTTGCCCGCATCCGTCGGCGCCGATCGCCTGCTCGCCAGCACGCGCACGACCTCCAGTTCGAGCGGCGTGCGCACGAGGAACAGGTCGCGCACGTCGGCCTCGGAGAGCACGGGCACGTGGGCGGGCTTGTGCGCCTCGCGCCGCAGCAGCCCCTCGGCCACGAGGTGGGTGATCGCGCTGCGGGCGGTGGGCCGGGAGACCTCGTAATCGGTGGCCAGGTCCTGCTCGGTGAGCCCGCGCCCGGGGTCGATGGCGCCGTTGAGCACCCGCTCCCGCAGCGAGGCGATGAGCGCGTCCACCACCGACACCGTCTGCAGCCTGCCCACTTGCACCCTCCCACCGGTGACCGTCACCACATACTAGTCAGCTTTTCCGACAGGATAGTTGACTGTCCCGCTTACTTGTCTTACAACATGACAGCGCACTGTCGCGCGCAGGCCGACACGAAGGAGTGCCGTGTTCACCCAGGTCGCCGATCCCGTCGGGGGATCCCTTGCCCTGTCCGCACTGGTTGCGGCGCTGCCGTTGATCACCTTGTTCGTGTTGCTCGGCGGGTTGCGCCGGAAGGCGTGGCAGGCCGGGCTGGCGTCGCTGGTCGTCGCGCTGGGCGTCGCCGTGTTCGCCTTCGGGATGCCCGCAGGTCAGGCGCTGCTCGCCGCCTCCGAGGGCGCGGCCTTCGGCCTCTTCCCGATCATCTGGATCGTCCTGACCGCGATCTGGGTCTTCAAGCTCACCGAGCTGACCGGCTACGACCTGGTGCTGCGCCAGGCGTTCGGCTCGCTCTCACCCGACCTGCGGATCCAGGCGATCATCATCGCGTTCTGCTTCGGCGCGCTGCTGGAGGCACTGGCCGGGTTCGGCACGCCCGTCGCGGTCACCGCCGTGATGCTGTTGGCCGTCGGGCTCTCGCCGCTGCGCGCGGCCACCGTCACGCTGGTCGCCAACACCGCGCCCGTCGCGTTCGGCGCGATCGCCGTGCCGATCACCACCCTCGGCAAGATCACCGGCCTGGACCCGCACGCGCTCGGCGCGATGGTCGGGCGGCAGACCCCGATCCTGGCGCTGTTCGTGCCGCTGATCCTCGTGCTGATGGTCGACGGGCGCCGCGGGGTCCGGCAGACCTGGCCCGCCGCGCTGGTCGGCGGGGGCGCGTTCGCCGTCGCGCAGTTCGTCGCGTCGAACCTCCTGGCCTACGAGACCGCCGACATCGTGGCCGCGTTCGCCGGTGCGCTGGCGCTGGTCGTGCTGCTGCGGGTGTGGCAGCCTGCCGAGGTGGTCGCGGCCGAGCGGGCGCACGTACCCGCCACGACGCGCGGCGCCACGATCGTGGCGGAGCCTGCCGTCGAGCCGCTCACCGCGCGCCGCGCCCTCCTGGCCTTCGCCCCGTACCTCGTGGTCGTCGTGCTCTTCACCCTGGCCTCGTTCGGCCCGCTCAAGGCGTTCCTCGACGGGCACTCCGGATGGACGTTCTCCTGGCCCGGTCTGCACGTGCTCGGGAGCGCGGGCAAACCGGTCTCCGCCACCACGTTCACCCTGAACATCTTCAGCGCAGGCGGTACCGTCCTCCTGGTGTCCGGCCTGGTCACCGCCGCGATCTACCGGCTGCACCCGCGCAGGCTCGTCGCGCGCGTTCGGCGACGTCGTCGTGCAGTTCCGCTGGACGATCCTCACCGTCGTCCTCGTGCTCGCCCTGGCCTACGTCATGAACCTGTCCGGCCAGACGGTCACGCTCGGCCTCGCGCTCGCGGCCACCGGTGGCTTCTTCGCGTTCCTGTCGCCGGTCGTCGGCTGGCTCGGCGTCGCCGTCACGGGGTCGGACACGTCGGCCAACTCGCTCTTCGGGCTCCTGCAGACCGCCGCGGCCGCCCGCACCGGCATCAACCCGATCCTGCTCGCCGCGGCCAACACGTCCGGCGGCGTGCTCGGCAAGATGATCTCACCGCAGAACCTGGCCATCGGCGCGGCGGTCGTCGGCATGACCGGCCGGGAGAGTGAGCTGTTCCGCAAGGTCGTCGGCTGGAGCCTCGGCCTGTTGCTGGGCATGGCCCTGCTCGTCTTCCTGCAGTCGACGCCCGTCCTGGGCTGGATGGTGGTGGCACGGTGACCCTTTCGACCGCCTTGGCCGACGCGGTCGGCGACGTCCGCACCCGCGCCACCGACCGGCTCGCCTACGCCCACGACGCCTCGCACTTCGTCCTCACCCCGCAGGCGGTGGTGGTGCCCCGCGACGCCGCCGAGGTCGGCAGGCTCTTCGCCACCGCCCGACGGGCCGGGGTGCCGCTGACCTTCCGCTCCGGCGGCACGAGCCTGTCCGGCCAGGCCGTCACCGGCGGGATCCTCGCCGACACCCGCCGCCACTTCCGCCGCGTCGCGGTGGAGGGCGACGGCGCCCGCGTGCGGGTCGGGCCCGGCGCCACGATCCGCCAGGTCAACGCCCGCCTCGCGGCGTACGGGCGCAAGCTCGGCCCCGACCCGGCCAGCGAGGGCGCGTGCACGCTCGGCGGCGTCGTGGCGAACAACTCGTCCGGCATGGCCTGCGGCACCGTGGCCAACAGCTACGCCACGCTCGAGTCCCTCACGCTGGTGCTCCCCTCCGGCACGGTCGTCGACACGGGCGCCCCCGACGCCGACGCGCGGCTCGCGGCGCTGGAGCCGGAGCTGCACGCGGGTCTCGGGCGCATCCGCGACCAGCTCCGCGGCGACCCCACCCTGCGCGCCAAGATCGAGCAGCAGTTCGCCATGAAGAACACCATGGGCTACGGGCTCAACTCCTTCCTCGACCACACCCGTCCCGTCGACGTCCTCGCGCACCTCGTCGTGGGCAGCGAGGGCACGCTCGCGTTCATCGCCGAGATCGTCATGCGCACGGTGCCGCTGCTGCGCCACGCCCGTACGGCGCTGCTCGTGTTCGACGACCTCAGCGCGGCCACCGGGGCCCTGCCCGCCCTCGTCGGCACCGGCCCGGCCACCATCGAGCTGCTCGACGCCACCTCGCTGCGGGTGGGCCAGACCGACCCGCAAGCCGACGCGCTGCTGCGCGGCCTGTCCGTCGACCGGCAGGCCGCGCTGCTCGTCGAGTACCAGGGCGCGACGGCCGCCGACGCCGACGCGCTCGCCGCCGACGCCCGGGGCGTGCTCGCAGGCCTGCCGGTGACGGGACCGCGCACGCTCGCCGCCGACCCGGTCGCGCGGGCCGGGCTGTGGCACATCCGCAAGGGCCTCTACGCCGCGGTGGCGGGCGCCCGTCCCTCCGGCACGACGGCGCTGCTGGAGGACGTCGTCGTGCCCGTCGCGGAGCTCCTGCCGACCTGCGAGCGGCTCACGGCGCTGTTCGACCGGCACGGCTACGCCGACGGCGTGATCTTCGGGCACGCCAAGGACGGCAACGTCCACTTCATGCTCACCGAGCATCTGTCCGGCGGCTCGCTCGACCGGTTCTCCCGCTTCACCGAGGACATGGTCCAGCTCATCCTCGACCACGGCGGCTCGCTCAAGGCCGAGCACGGCACCGGTCGGATGATGGCGCCGTTCGTGCGCAGGCAGTACGGCGACGCGCTGTACGCGGCCATGCAGGAGGTCAAGCGGCTCTGCGACCCCGCCAACGTGCTCAACCCGGGCGTCGTGCTTGGCGAAGATCTCGACTCCCACCTGCGTGACCTCAAGACCGTGCAGCAGGTCGAGTCCGAGGTCGACCGGTGCGTGGAGTGTGGCTTCTGCGAGCCTGTCTGCCCCAGCCGCGACCTCACCACCACCCCGCGCCAGCGGATCGTGCTGCGCCGCGAGCTGCAGCGGGCCAAGGCCGCGGGCGACACCGCGCTCGTCGCCGAGCTGGAGGACGAGTACGGCTACGCCGCGATCGACACGTGCGCGGTCGACGGCATGTGCCAGACCGCGTGTCCCGTTCTGATCAACACGGGCGACCTCGTCAAGCGGCTGCGGCAGGAGCGGACGGGCCGGGGCGCGGGATGGGCGGTCGCGGCCCGCCACTGGGCGGGCGCCACGCGTGCGGCGGCGGTGGCGCTGGACGTCGCCGCGGTGCTGCCCGCCCCGCTGGTCGCAGGCGCCACGGCCCTGGGCCGCAAGGTGATCGACCCGGACGTGCTGCCCGCGTGGTCGCCGGATCTGCCCCGCGGGGGGTCCCGGCGCACCGGCCCGGCTCCCGATGCGCCGGACGCCGTGCTGTTCGCCTCCTGCACCGGCACGATGTTCGGGCCCGCCGGTGATGGTCCGGGCGCCACCGCGGCGTTCACCACGCTGTGCAAACGGGCGTCGGTCACGCTGACCTGGCCCGACGGGCTGCCGTCGCTGTGCTGTGGCACGCCGTGGAAGTCCAAGGGCATGCGCCGCGGCCTCGAGGAGATGACGAGCCGGGTGCTGCCCGCGTTGTGGGCGGCCAGCCGCGAGGGCGAGCTGCCCGTCGTCGTGGACGCGTCGTCGTGCACCGAGGGGCTGCGGCAGATGCTGGAGACGGCGGCCGAGCCGTACGCCAAGATCCGCGTGGTGGACGCGGTGGCGTTCACGGCGGAGACGTTGCTGCCCCGGCTGACGGTCACGAAGCCGCTGGCGTCGGTGGCGCTGCACCCGACGTGCTCGGCCACGCGGATGGGGCTCGCGGACACCCTGCGCCGGGTCGCCGAGGCGGTCGCCGACAGCGTGACGGTGCCGGTCACGTGGGGCTGTTGCGCGTTCGCCGGGGACCGGGGGCTGCTGCACCCCGAGCTCACGGCGTCCGCCACCGCTGCGCAGGCGCGGGAGCTCGCGGGGGGCGACTTCGCCGCGCACGCCTCCTGCAACCGCACCTGCGAGCTGGGCATGACCCGCGCCACCGGCCACCCGTACGTGCACGTGCTGGAGCTGGTGGAACGCGCCACCCGATAACGCCTGTGCGCGGTAACGAGTGCTCCAGCACTCGTTACCGCGCACAGGGGTCAGCGGCGCACGGCGTGCAGCACCGCGTCGTGCAGCGTCACCGGGTTGCCGTCCAGGTCCTGGCCCGGACGGTCCGGCGCGGCGGTCGTGATCGTCCACGCCGCCGGGTCGAGCGCCTCCGCCAGCTGCTCGCCGGTGGCGAAGAGGTCGGGCAGCGGTGGGCGGCGCACGTTCGGCACGTCCAGGTCCATCGGGTGGTGGGCCACGAAGAGCAGCGTGCCGCCCGGCTGGACGGCGGCGGCGAGCCTGCGCACCAGGTCGGTGCGCGCAGGCTCGGGCAGGTGGATGAACTGCGCCGACACGAGGTCATAGGCCTGCTCGGGCGGCGCCCACGTGCGGACGTCGGCCTGCCGCCACGTGATCCGTTCCGCGACGCCCGCCCGCTCGGCCGCCTCCGCGCTGCGCCGCAACGCCACCGGCGAGATGTCGGCGCCGGTGACCGTCCAGCCGCGCGCGGCCAACCACAGGGCGTCCCCGCCCTCGCCGCTGCCCACGTCCAGCGCCGTGCCGGGCGGCAGGTCGGCGACGTGATGGACCAGCGCGGCGTTCGGGTTGCCCGACCAGATCGGCGTGTCGCCGTAGCGCTCGTCCCAGAACTCCTGGGTGAGGAAGACGGCGGGATCCGGGTGCTCCATGGCGCCCATCATCGCCCCGACACGTCGGCGCCTACGCTCGACCCGTGGCCCGCCGCGCGACGAAGACCCGGCCCGATCCGCCCGACCTCGCGCCCCGCCGCGATCCGGCGCCCGCCGTGCTGGAGCCGGGTGCGCTGTGGGACGGCGTCGACGCGGGCGCGGACGTCGAGGTGCCCGAGCACGTCGCGGGCGTCCGGCTGCGGGAGAGCCGCTGGGTCGGGGCGGACCTCTCGGGGCGACGGCTCTCCGGTTTCGAGTGCCGCGACACCGAGTTCGTGCACTGCAACCTGTCCGGCACCGTCCTGGAGGACGCGACGCTCACCCGCGTGACGTTCACCGAATGCGGGCTCACCGGCGTGGTGCTCTCCGGTGCGACGCTGCGCGACGTCCGCATCGCCGACAGCCGGGCCGACCTCGCGCTCCTGCGCATGACCACGGCGAAGCACCTGTGGATCGAGGACACGACCCTGCGCGGTGCCGACCTCTACGCCTTCGACGGCACCGACTGCGCGTTACTCGGCTGCGACCTGACCGACGCCGCGCTCGGCGACGCCCAGCTCCCGGGCGTGCTGCTGCACGGCTCCACCCTCGACGCCGTGCGCGGGGCGGCCGCCCTGCGCGGTGCCCGGATCGGCGCGGACCAGGTCGTCCCGCTCGGCGCGGCCCTCCTCGCGGCGCTGGACATCAGCGTGAGCCCGCCGCCGTGATCGCCGTCGAGCGCGCGCGGGAGCTGGCCCTGGCGCTGCCCGAGGCGGTCGAGCAGGACCACCACGGCTTCCCGTCCTTCCGGGTCCGCGGGCGGATCTTCGCCACCCTTCCCGACGACGCCACCCTGCGGGTGATGCTCGACGCCGACGCCGTCGAGGAGGCCGTCGCCGCCACGCCCGGACAGTGCTCGGTACTGCTGTGGGGCGCCAAGATCAGCGGTGTGGCGGTGCACCTGGCCGCCGCCGACCCCGAGACCGTCGCGGAGCTGCTCGCCGACGCCTGGCGCCGCCGCGCCCCGGTAGCCCTCCGCCGCGCGTTCGACGGCAGGTGTGACAAATGAAGAAGCCCGCCCCCGAGGGGACGGGCTCCTCCTGCTACGCGGCGGTCAGATGACCGTGACGCCCTGGGCCTGCGGGCCCTTCTGGCCCTGGCCGATCTCGAACTCCACGCGCTGCCCCTCATCGAGGGTGCGGAAGCCTGCGCCGTTGATCTCGGAGTAGTGGACGAAGACGTCAGCTCCGCCCCCGTCGACCGAGATGAAGCCGTAGCCCTTCTCGCCGTTGAACCACTTGACGGTTCCCTGTGCCATGCAACTGCTCCCTGCAGGTGGTGATGGGGCCCGCACCGCGCGGTCCCCGGTCGCACCCGTTCCCCGCGAGCGCGTGCGCTGAACACGGACCCCGAAATCACGACCGCCCACAACTCTTCCACGTCGCCGCCGCGCGCGTGCACTGGGGGAGTCTGTTGATCCTGCTCACGCCCGCTGCGTAGCCGAACGATCGCCTGAAGTGATGAAGTCCGGGCCGCCTGCGGCTAGGAACCGCCCGCCTCCTGCACCTGCGTCGAGATCTCCGCGGCCAGCCTGACATCGCGCTCGGTGATCCCGCCTTCCGAGTGCGTCGAACAGCGGAACGTCAGCGTGCGCCAGCGGATGTCGATGTCGGGGTGGTGATCCTGGGCCTCCGCGTACTCGGCGACCCGGTCGACCACCCCGATCGCCGCCGGGAACGACGGCAGCTTCGCGGTGCGGACGAGGGAGTCGCCCTCGCGGGTCCATCCGGGCAGGTTGTCCAGCGCGTCGGTGACGGCGGCGGCGTCGAGGAGTTCGGCCATGCGGCCATCCTGCCCGGTGCCGGGTCAGGCGTCGCGGCGCAGCATCCGGTACGCCGTGAGGCCGCCGCCGAGCGCCAGGTAGCACAGCGCCCGCAGGGTGCTGTCGACGAGGCCGTGCGCGGGCAGTGGGTCGCGCAGCACGTCGGCCCCGGACGTCCAGCCCGACGTCAGCAGGTAGGGCTGCAGCCAGTCCAGCGACGGGATCGCGCTCAGCACGCCGAAGACGATCACCATGCCCAGCACGCTCGCGAGCACCACCAGCGGGTGCTCGGTCCAGGCCGAGACGGCGAGCGCCACCGCCCCGATCGCGGCGAGCTGACCCACCGTCCAGACGACGACGAGCGCGATGCGGCCCAGTGCGTCGCCGACCCCGACGGTCGTGCCCGACAGCGTGATGAGCCCGCCCGTGCCGCCGACCAGCACCATCCCGGCGAGCGCTCCGACGACCGCGATCACGACCGTGGCCAGCACCGCGACCACCAGCACGCCGAACGCCTTCATCCCCACCAGCCGCAGCCGCGACACCGGGGCGAGCAGCAGGCCGCGGAGCGTGCCCGAGGCGGCTTCGCCCGCGAGCGCGTCCGCCGCAGCCATCCCGACGGCCAGCGGCAGCAGCAACGCCTGCGCGAGGATCAGCGTGACGACCGGCAGCACCAGCCCGTTGCCCAGGACGTTGCCGACCAGCCCCCCGGTCCGGTTGCTGGCGACCACGCCGATCGCGATCGTCACGGGCATCAGCGCGAACAGCCCGAGCATCACGAGCGTGCGCGGGCGGCGCAGCACCCAGCGCGCCTCCGACCCGAGCAGCCTGCCCAGCGGGGCGTGCCCAGTCGGGCGCGTTCCCGCGCTCACGTCTCCTCCGTCAGCCGGGCGAAGAGGTCCTCGAGGTTCGTGCGGCTGCGACGGGCCTCGTGCACCGCCACGCCGCCCGCACCAGGCGCGCGACGATCTCCGGCGGGGGCGGCCCGTCGGCGACCACGACCTCGTCGACCGCGTCGCCCCGGTAGGCCACGGCGACCTCGCGCAGGGTGCGCAGGGCCAGCTCGACGTCGGGGGTCGCGACGACGAACCCGCCCGCCCCCGCCGACAGGAGCGTGGCCAGCTCGCCCGACGCGACCAGCGTGCCCGCCTGCAGCACGGCCACGTGCGTGCAGGTGGCCTCGACCTCGGCCAGCAGATGGGACGACACGATCACCGTGGCGCCGTCGGCGTGCAGTTCGCCGATGATCCGCCGGACGTCGCGGGTGCCCGCCGGGTCGAGCCCGTTGGTCGGCTCGTCCAGCACGACGAGGCGCCGCGGGATGAGCAGCGCCGCCGCCAACCCGAGCCGCTGCTTCATGCCCAGCGAGTAGCCGCGGTAGCGCCGGTCGGCCGCGTCGGCGAGGCCACCCGTTCCAGCGCGCCTGCGACGGTGGCCCGGATGTCGCCGGACGCGAGCAGTGGCTCGGCCGCGGCGGCGCGCAGCAGGTTGTCGCGCCCGGACAGGAAGCCGTGGAACCCGGGCCCTTCGACGAGCGCGCCGACGTGCGGCAGCGCCGCCACTCGGCTCCGCGTGGCCGAGCAGCTCGACCGTTCCCGCCGTCGGGCGGGTCAGCCCGAGCAGCATCCGGATCAGCGTGGTCTTGCCCGACCCGTTGGGGCCCAACATGCCCAGCACCGAGCCGGCCGGCACCTCCAGATCTATCCCGTCGACCGCGACCGTCGCGCCGAACACCTTGCGCAGCCCCCTCATCCGCGCAGCAAGGCCACGGCAGGCCGGAGCCACGGTCGACGGGGACGCGTCACTTGGACAGTGTCTCGGACAGCACCTGTTCCGGAACGGCGCCCACCGCCACCCGTCCGTCGTCGGTGACGATCGCGGTCGCCACCGCGGTCCTGATCAGCCGTCCGCCGCCCCACGAGCCGCTCACCGGCGTGCCGAGCCCTGAGAGGTCGGTCTTGCCTCCCGTCTGCCGGGCACGCTTCGCGATCGCCGACGCGTGTCCCAGCCGTCGCCGACGACCGTGGGCTCGTCGCGGCCGGCGTCATGCGCCTTCGACACCCGGCTCCTCGGTCACCTTCGCGCCCTGGGGCGGGGTGAACTGGAACTCGCTCGCGGGCTCTGCGGCGTGAACTCGATGTCGCTGAAGGCCACCTGCAGCGCCGGGTCGGTGGTGCCGTTGGTCAACACCTCCAGCCGCAGCGGAACCCGCGCTTCTCCGCGTCCACGGCGATCCGGACCTCACGCAGCAACGTCCGTTCGGTCGGCTTCGGCGTGAGCACCAGTTCGTAGGCCGCACGTCCGGCGACATTCGCGGTGCCCTCGACGCTGACCGTGCTCGTCGGCTGGAGCGTGGACAGGGCGTCGGTGGCGG
>CAWIOI010000030.1:0-37106 GCA_963837575.1 uncultured Actinomycetota bacterium | reverse complement strand
GCCCCGCATGGACGCCGACCGCGCGGCCGCGCGCGCTGCGCCGCGAGAGGCCCAGCACCTGCGCGCGCTGGCCGCCGACCCGCCCCGGCTCGCCACCGCGACCGGGCGGGGGGCCACGAACTGGCTGCTCGACGCGACCGTGCTGTGGATGCTCCTGACGGCGTTGGGGCACACGGTCGACCCGCTCACGCTGTTCACCGCGTACGCCGTGGCGAACGTGCTCGGCCTGCTGCCGATCACCCCGGGCGGCGTGGGTGTGGTCGAAGGCGTGCTCGTCCCGTCGACTTCGTGGCCGCGGGGGTGCCCGCGCACCTCGCGCTCGTGGGCGTGCTGGGCTGGCGGCTGGTCAACTACTGGCTGCCGATCCCGGTCGGCGCGCTGATGTGGCTGACGCTCCGCCGCCGTCAACCGCATCCGCACTGACCGGCGCCCCGCGCCCCGTCCATGATCATCGCTTGGGCGCGGAAGCGGCCGGATCTGGCCGCAGATCGCACCGAACCGACGATCAGGGGCGAAGATGGGGGAATGGCCGACAAGGACCAGCCCAACCCGTCCCAGGACATGCTGAAACAGCTCTGGAGCACGATGGAGCGCTTCGGCATGGCGGCCGGGCAGATGCCCGCCTCAGATGCTGGGGATTTCCCACGGTGCCGATGCCAGGCGGCCTCGCCGAGTCGCAGGTCGCCGCGATCGTCGGGGCGATCCGCGCGCAGCGCAGCGGGATCACCACCATGCGCGCCAACCTCGACGCCTACGAGCAGCAGCTCGTCGTGATGGAGCAGCTGATCGAGCCGCTGGAGGCGATGACCCCCGCTCGTGGGCGCAGGCCGAGAAGAAGATCACGGGCTGACGAGCTCGCGCCGGTACTCCCGCTCGGCCGCGAACCCGACCAGGACGGCCTTCCGGTCCGGCCCGACCTTCGCGGCGACCGCGGGCCCCAGCACGTCGGCGAAGAACCGCTCGCCCTGCTCCCGCGACGCCCATCAGCGAGGTCGTCGGCGTAGCGCGCCTCGATCGCCACGGCGACCCGCCGGTGCAGCGCCGCCCGTTCCGCGGTCGTGAGCGTCGCCGCCACCGCGTCGCGGGTGAGCGCGTGGCAGAACCGGTAGTCGGGGCCAAGCGGCTCGATCAGTCCCCAGGCGACGGCCTCGTCGACGGCGGGAAGGCAGTCGACGGCGGGCACGTCGAGCACCGCCGCGACCAGCCCGAGCGCGAAGTCGCGCCCGACGACGGCCGCGGCCCACGAACGCGCGACCGGGGTCCGACACCCGCTCCAGCCGGGCCGCGACGACGTCGCGCACCGTGGCGGGGGGCTGGTCGGGCCGCCACATGCCGTCGGCGATCGCCCGCGCCACCTCGCGGACGAACAGCGGGTTGCCGCCGGTGACGTCGAGGACGCGCGGCGCCTCGGCAGGCTCGGTGAGCTGCGCGCGCACGTCGTCAAGGCCGAGGCCGCGCAGGTCCAGCCGCTCGACGGCGCCTGCCCGCAGCAGGTCGGGCAGCGCCCGGCGCAGCGATGTCCGCGGGTTCGACGTCGCGGAACGTGGCCAGCACGAGCAGGGGTGCGTCGGCGAGCCGGTCGGCGAGGTGGCGCAGGACGAGCAGCGACGGCAGGGGGGGGGGCGTGCCCGGCCTGGGGCGCGCGGCTGGTCAGCGCGGCCCGCGCCAGCACGACGACGATCATGAGCGCGGCGGCGGCCAGCGCCCCGCGGCGCCCGCCCCCAGCGCGCAGCGCGCCCAGCTCGCCGCCCACGAGCAGCGACCAGCACCCGTTCGCCCGCGCCGGAGCGTGTCCCCGGCCGACGACGCGCTCATCGGCGGCGAGCCCGTGACCCCATCGTAACGACGGCGTGGTGACGTCTGGGACCTTCAGCCGCCGGACCGCACGTTCTTTATCCCCATGCCGAACGCCAGCAGCGCCGCCGCGACGACCGCGCCGCCGACGTCACCGGGGTCACCGACACGGCCAGCGGGGCCGCCGCCGGGGTCGCGCCCGGCGCGAACAACGACTCCACGGCCGCCACCGCCCCGGCCGACCCCGGCGCCCACCGAACCGGGCGATCATCTTCCCGCCCAGCTGGCCCCGACACGAACGCCACGGCGCGGCCACCGCCTTCCCGCACGAGCCGGGGGCGCCCGCCACGCCAGCCCGAGCGCCACGAGGGTGCCGGTGACATTGGCGACGAACGCCCGCCAACGCCAGCAGGCTCACCGCGTCGATCACCCCGGGGACGGCAGTGAGCAGGAACAGCAGGCCCGGCAGGGGGCCGTGCACGGGATCACGGACGACGGCCCACGCCCAGCCGGGTCCGGTCGCTCACCGCCGCATCGTGCCCGCCGCCGGGGACTGCGCGGAAGGATCAGACCGACGGCGGGAGGCCTGCTCCAGCCGTCGCGACAGCACCGCCACGAACGCCGCGGGTCGGCCAGCTCGCCGCCTTCGGCCAGTAGCGCCATGCCGTACAGCAGGTGGGCGGTGTCGCGCGCCCGGCGTCGTCCGGGCTGCTGCCCGTGGGCCGCGCGCAGGCCGGTGACCAGCGCGTGGCGGGGGTTCAGCTCCAGGATCCGCTTGACCTTCGGCAGCTCCTGGCCCATCGCCCGGTACATCTTCTCCAGCGTCGGGGTGAGGTCGCCGGGGTCGCCGACGAGGCAGGCCGCGGAGTCGGTGAGCCGGTGAGACAGCCGCACCTCCTTGACGTCGTCGGCCAGCGCGGTGCCCATCCACGTGAGCAGGTCGGCGAAGCCCGGCTTCGCGTCGTCGTCGACGTCCTCACCGCCGAGGTCGACCTCGCCCTTGGCGATCGAGACGAAGGGCTTCCCCTCGAACGCCGGCACCGACTCGACCCACACCTCGTCGACCGGGTCGGTCAGCAGAAGCACCTCGTAGCCCTTGGCGCGGAACGCCTCCATGTGCGGAGAGTTCTCCAGCGCCGACCGCGACGGCCCGGTCGCGTAGTAGATCGCGTCCTGGCCCTCCGGCATGCGGGCGAGGTAGTCGCGCAGGGTCGTCGGCTGCTCGGCGTCGTGCGTCGAGGCGAAGGAGCAGATCTCCAGGATGGCTTCGCGGTTGTCGTAGTCGGAGATCAGGCCTTCCTTGACCGCACGGCCCGATCTCCGACCAGAAGGTGGCGTACTTCTCCGGCTCGTCGGTCGAGCATCGTCTTCACCGTCGAGAGCACCTTCTTGACCAGCCGCTTGCGGATCAGCTGGATCTGCCGGTCCTGCTGGAGGATCTCCCGGGAGATGTTGAGCGAGAGGTCGGCCGCGTCGACAACACCCTTGACGAAGCGCAGGTACTCGGGGACGAGCGCCTCGCAGTCGTCCATGATGAACACGCGCCGCACGTAGAGCTGCACGCCGCGCTTGCCCTCGCGCATGAACAGGTCCATCGGCGCGTGGCTGGGCAGGAACAGCAGGGCCTGGTACTCGAAGGTGCCCTCGGCGGCGAGCCGGATGGTCTCGAGCGGCTCGCGCCAGTCGTGGCTCACGTGCCGGTAGAACTCGGCGTACTCCTCGTCGGACACGTCCTTCTGCGGCCGCGCCCACAGCGCCTTCCGGGAGTTGACAGCTCGGCCTCGTCCCCGATCCGGATCGGCCAGGTGATGAAGTCGGAGTAGCGCTTGACGATCGCGCGGACCGTGGCCGGGTTGGTGTAGTCGTGCAGCGCGTCGTCGGTGTCCTCCGGCTTGAGGTGCAGCGTGACCGCGGTGCCCTGCGGGGCGTCGGGCGCGTCTCGACGGTGTAGGTGCCCTCGCCGTGCGACTCCCAGCGCACGCCGGTGTCGCTGCCCGCCCTGCGGGTGACCAGCTCGACCCGGTCGGCGACCATGAAGCTCGCGTAGAAGCCGACGCCGAACTGGCCGATCAGCTCGGCCGCGTCCGCGCCAGCCCCGGCCTCCCGCGCCTGCCGCAGCTGCGTGAGCATCTCGGCGGTGCCGGACTTCGCGATCGTGCCGATCAGCGACGACCACCTCGTCGCGGCTCATCCCGATGCCGTTGTCACGGACGGTCAGCGTGCGCTCCGCCGGGTCGGTCTCGAGCGCGATGTGCAGGTCGGACGGTGTCGACCGTCGAGGTCCTTGTCGTGAAGGCGGCCAGCCGCAGCTTGTCCAGCGCGTCGGAGGCGTTGGAGATCAGCTCGCGGAGGAAGACGTCCTTGGTCGAGTAGATCGAGTGGATCATCAGCTGCAGCAGCTGACGCGCCTCTGCCTGAAACTCGATCGTCTCGCTGGTCACGGCCGTAAAGTATCAGCGGGCCCGGGCGGAGCCTCTTGGTGTACCGCCCCCCCACGGAGGAACCATGTCTCCGACTCGCCTGTTTCGTGCCCCCGACCTGCTGCACGAGCTCGCCCGGAGCGGCAAGAGCGCGACCCGCCGTTCGGCGCTGGACGCACTCGCCATCGACGCCGCCATCCGCGTCGGCGCGCCGAGAACGCCGCACGCACGCTCGCGCCCCCATGCGGGCCAACGCGGGCAGCGGCGTGTCGCAGCGCTACATCCACGACCAGAACAACAGCTCGACCATGACCCCGGGCCCCGTCGTCCGGGCCGAGGGCCAGCCCGCGGTCGAGGACGCCACGGTCAACCAGGCCTACGACGGCTTCGGCGCCACCTACGAGTTCTACTGGGAGGTGCTGCACCGCGACTCGATCGACGACCAGGGCATGCCGATCCACGGCATGGTGCACTTCGACACCGGGTACAACAACGCGTTCTGGGACGGCGAGGGCCACATGTGGTTCGGCGACGGCGACGGCAAGCTGTTCTCCGACTTCACCAAGAGCCTCGACGTCATCGGGCACGAGCTCACCCACGGCGTCACCCAGTACACGGCCAACCTCGCCTACAGCGGCCAGTCCGGCGCGCTGAACGAGTCGCTCTCCGACGTGTTCGGCTCGCTCGTCAAGCAGTACGCGCTCAGCCAGACCGCCGACCAGGCCGACTGGCTCATCGGCGCCGGACGTCGTCGGGCCGGAGCTCGCGCCCGCGCTGCGCTCGATGAAGGCGCCGGGCACCGCGAACCAGTACGACAAGCAGCCCGCGGACATGAGCGGCTTCGTCACCACCAACCGCGACAACGGCGGCGTCCACACCAACTCCGGCATCCCGAACCGCGCGTTCTTCCTCGCGGCCACGGCCATCGGCGGCTTCGCGTGGGAGACGGCAGGTCGCATCTGGTACGCCGCGATGAACGATGCGAGACTGCGCCCGAACTCCCGGTTCTCGGCGTTCGCCCAGGCCACCATCCGCGCGGCCACGACGATCGGGGGGCCCGACGGCGACGCGACGAAGGCAGTGACCGAGGCATGGCGCACGGTGAAGGTGCTCTGAACGCGTCGGTCGTCGCGGTGGGGCTGGTGCAGTCGGGCGGCATCGCGGGGCAGGACATGTCGGCCACCGTGCAGCTGGCCGACCTGCCCGCGGCCGACGCCGACCGCACCCGCGGGCTGGTCGAGCAGGTTCTGGCGGAGCAGCCGACCGCCCCCGTCCGGGCCCGATGTTCGACGCGCTGGAGTACGAGCTGACCGTCTCGCTGCGGGGCGCACCCGACCGGCGGATCGCCACCCGCGACGGCGCGCTCACCCCGGCGCAGCGGGAGCTCATCGGGGTGCTGCGGCCCCACCTTCACCCGGGCTGACCGGTAACGATCCGACTTCATACGCCGAGTTCAGCCCGCGAGCCCGAGTATCTGTGCGATGCACGAACCTCTGCAGGGGGATCGACATGAGAACGGCATACCGCGTCCTCGCGTTCGTGATCGCGGCCGAGGTCGTCATCCAGGCCGCCGCCATCGCCTACGCCATCTTCGGCCTCGGCACTGGATCCAGAGCGGCGGGGTCCTGGACAAGGCCACGATGGAGAGCGAGGCGCCGCTGTTCGCGGGCGACGGCGGGTTCGCGCTGCACGGCATCAACGGCCAGATCGTCTTCCCGGTCCTGGTCCTCATCCTGTTCGTCCTGTCGTTCTTCGCGAAGGTGCCGCGCGGGGTCATGTGGGCGGGCATGACGCTCGGCCTCATCGTCCTGCAGGTCCTGTTGGCCGTGCTCGGCGAGGTCTGCCCGTTCCTCGGCGTGCTGCACGGCGTCAACGCGCTGCTGATCTTCGGTGTCGCGGTGATGGCCGCGATGGCCGCGCGCGGTGTCGCCCCGGTCGGCGACCGGACCGCCGCCTCCGCCGCGGGCTGAGCCACCGGTGGCGGCCCGGCGGCGCCATCCGCACGCTCGTCGCCGTCGTCGCCGCCGTGGTGGTGCTCGGGGTACCGGGTGGCTGTGGTGGTCGAGCCTGCTGCCGTCGCGCTACTCCGTGATGGACATGGGCTACGTCGACACCGGCGGCGGCCCCGCGCCCGCCGGCCTTGGCATGGGCGGGATGCCCGGCATGGCGCCCGGCCGCAGCGTCGCCACGTTCACCGACCCGTCCACGGGCCCGCGGACGTCAGGTCACGCTCGTCGCCCGCAAGCAGAAGACGCGCCTCGCGTCCGGCCAGGAGGTCGACGGCTACACCCTCAACGGCGCCACCCCCGGCCCGCAGATCACCGCGGTGGAGGGCCAGCTCGTCGAGGTCCGGCTGGTCAACGAGTCCGTGCCCGCGGGCGTTGTGCTGCACTGGCACGGGGTCGACGTGCCCGGCGCCATGGACGGCACCGCGGGCGTCACCCAGGACGCGGTGGCACCGGGCGGCGAGTTCGTCTACCGGTTCCGCGCCGACCACGCGGGCACGTTCTGGTACCACTCCCACCAGATCACCCACGAGCAGGTGGAGCGCGGGCTCTTCGGCGCGCTGGTCGATCACTCCGCGCACGCCCGCCGGCCGGTGCGACGCGGTCGCGCTCGTGCACCTCTACGACGGCCGCCGCACCGTCAACGGCCGGGCGGGCGACGTCCCCGTCACGGCGGCGCCCGGCACCCCGGTCCGCGTGCGCGTGGTGAACACCGACAACGGCCCGATGCGGGTGTGGCCGACCGGGGCGGACTTCCGGCTCGTCGCCGTCGACGGCCGCGAGGTCCACGGGCCCACCCCGCTGCGCGACACGTCCGTCGAGGTCACCGCGGGCGGCCGGGCCGACCTGGAGGTGCTCGCCCCGCCGCGCGGGCGCGGCTGCGCGTCGAGATCGGCGGCAACGCCGCCGTCGTGCTCGGCACCGCCGACCGCGGCGGCGCCGGCCCCGCCACCACCGTCGACCTGCTGACCTACGGCACGCCCGCCCCGCTCGGCTTCGACCCGGCCGCGGCCACCCGCCGGTTCGAGTACGCGATCGGCCGCCGCTCCGGCTTCCTCGACGGCCTGCCCGGGCTGTGGTGGACGGTCAACGGCCACCTGTACCCGGACGTCCCGATGTTCGTGGTGCGCGAGGGCGACGTCGTCACCATGCACATCACCAACTCCAGCGGCGAGCGTGCACCCGATGCACCTGCACGGCCACCACGCCGTCGTGCTGGCCCGCAACGGCGTGCCCGCGACCGGCAGCCCGTGGTGGTTCGACTCGCTCAACGTGGCGAACGGCGACTCCTTCGACGTCGCGTTCGTCGCCGACAACCCCGGCATCTGGATGGACCACTGCCACCAGCTGCCAGCACGCCGCCGAGGGCCTCGTCGCCCATCTGATCTACGAGGGGATCGACGACGCCCTACCTGTCGGCGGCCCGCGGGCAACGAGCCGGAATAACCGGGCGGGAGATGGGGAACACGGCCGCTGTGAACGCACAGCTCCCCGCAGGCGGCACACCCATCGCAGGCCGCTACACGCTCGGCCGGACCCTCGGCGCAGGGGCAACCGCGTCGTCCACGCAGGCCGTGACCTGGTCCCAACGCCCGGTCGCGGTCAAGCTCTACCGGCCCAACGGCGCCGAGGTGCGCCTCCAGCAGCAGCGGGAGCTGGAGGCGCTGGCCCGGCTGCACCATCCCGGCCTGGTCACCCTGCACGACGGCGGCACCGAGCCCGGCCCCGACGGGCGCACGTACGTCGTCACCGAACTGGTCGAAGGGCCCACGCTGGCGTCGCGCATGGAGAGCGGCCCGCTGCGTGTCGGCGAGGTCCGGACGCTGGCCGCCGCGTTGGCGGGGGCGCTCGCCCACGTCCACGCGCGCGGCTTCGTGCACCGCGACGTGAAGCCCGCGAACATCCTGCTCGACCACGGCCGGGAGCCCCGCTTGGCCGATTTCGGGATCGCCCGCGCCCTGGACGGCACCGTCGCCACCGCGACCGGCGCGGTGGCGGGCACGGCCGCCTACCTCGCGCCCGAGCAGGTGCGCGGCGAGACGGTCGGGCCCCCGGCCGACGTCTACGCGCTCGGCCTCGTCCTCATCGAGGCCCGCACGGGACGGCGCGAGTACCCCGGCGCGATGGTCGAGTCCGCGACCGCGCGCCTCTACCGCAGGCCGGTCGTGCCGTCCGGGTTGCCGCGGGACCTCACCGCGCTGCTGCTCGCGATGACCGACCCGGACCCGGCCGCCCGCCCGAGCGCGGCCGACGTCGCCGCCGCGCTCACCAAGCGGCCCCGGGTGCGCAAGCGCCGCGTGGGCCACGCCCTCGCCGCGGCCGGGCTGCTGGCCTTGGTGCTCGGCGGCGTCTCCCTGCTGGACGACGCCCCCGCGGCACCGCCCCCGGTGGGCGCGGTCGTCCCGGTGCAGATGGCCCCCGGTCACTGACGCTCGCACCAGCGTTGCCGTGCTCGCACGGCCGTCCCGACACCGGTGCGGGCACGGCGATGCCGGTGCGAGGCCTCCACCCCCGCCGCCTACGCTGCTCCGCGGAACGAGGCGGAGGAGGCGACGATGGGCGACCGGCTGATCTTTCAGCTCGGCACCAACAACTGGCAGCGGGGCGGGGAGTTCGCGCCGGGATCGGGGATCCTGCACGAGGCGCACCACCACGCCTACAACGCGCTGCCGGGCCTGCGCTGCTACTCGATGTACCCCTCGCGGCGCCAGCGCTTCCGCGAGGAGCTCGTGCACGTGTTCGCGCTCGAGCACGACATCCCGATCTGCGAGTCGGTCTCCCCGGTGTCGAGCTACCGCTGGCACGGCATGAGCGAGGACGAGGTCGCGGCCTACCGCAAGCGGCTCACCGACGAGGTCGCGGGCTGGATCGACGAGATCGAGGCGGGTACCGACGACCGGTTCGGCCTCGCCATCGCCCACCACTGCTTCATGAACACCGTGGTGCTGCGCGACGTGATCCGCCGCCGCGCCGCGGCCGGGCGGGGCACGATGCCGCTGCTCGCGTTCGCCCACGGCACCGAGCTGAAGATGTACACAGGCGAGAAGCGCGGCGACAACCCGACCGAGTTCCCGCTGCGCTTCCTGCCCTACATGCAGCACGAGAAGATCTTCGACTACGCCGATCCCGAGCACGGCGTCGACGTGGCGGCGGCGATCTCGGCGGAGCAGATCGACGCGCTGGTCGGCGTGTTCCCGGAGTTCCCCCGCGACCGGGTGATCCTCTCGCACAACGGCTACAACCAGGACGTCTTCCGGGTGCTGCCGGAGGTCAACGCCGACCACGCTGCCCGCGCGGACGTGCTGGCGGGCTTCACCACGCAGCCGCCGGAGGGCAGCGGTCGGGCGCCCGAGCCGGTGGCGCCGCCGGACGGGTTCGACGCGGTGGTCGCGTTCTGCGGCAAGTTCGCCGACTGGAAGCGGCTGGACGCGCTCCTGCGCGCGGCCGCGACCTACGAGCAGCGCCCGGACAAGAAGATCCTCACCTTGATCATCGGCTCGGGCCCGCTGGAGGCCCAGGTGCAGATGCACGACCTCGCCGCCGAGCTCGGCCTGCGCCGCACCTACTTCCTCGGCCCGCGCCCGCAGGACGAGCTGACCACGCTGTTCAACTGCGCCGACGTCGGCTGCTTCCCCTCCTACCGCGAGCCGTTCGGCCTGGTGTTCATCGAGTGCATGGCCTGCGGCACCCCGGTGATCGGCGCCGACTCCGGCGGGCCGCGCGACTTCGTGACACCCGACGTCGGCGTGCTCGTGCCGGAGACCGACGACCGTGCGGAGCTGGCCGCCTCGCTCGCCGCCGCCGTCAACCGGGCGATCGACGAGGACTGGAAGCACACCAAGGGCCCGGTCGCCGAGGCCTACGTGCGGGAGAAGTTCAGCGTTGTGGGCCAGGTCTCCACGCTCCTGGCCGAGGTGGACCGCCTCACCGGGTGAGGATGGGGCCGTGCAACGACGCATCACGGAGTTCTGCGAGCGGTACGGGCTGCGGCTGCCGATCCTGGAGGCTCCGATGGCGGGCGCCAGCTCGCCGGAGTTGGCGATCGCGGTCGCCGAAGCGGGCGGCATGGGCGCCTGCGGGGTCCTCCTCGACCACCCCGACAAGATCGCCGCGTGGGTCGCGCGGTTCCGGGCAGGCTCCACGGGGCCGTTCCAGCTCAACGTCTGGGTGCCCGACGCGCACGTCGACGACCCGGGCGGTACGGCGGCGGCCACGGCGTTCCTGCACCGCTACGGCGCGCCGGGCCCGGCCGGGGGTGACGCCCCGGCCTACACGGCCCAGTGCGCGGCGATGCTCGAAGCGGCGCCCACCGCCGTCTCGTCGATCATGGGTCTGTTCGACGCCGAGTACGTGGCGCGGCTGCACGAGCGCGGTATCGCCTGGTTCGCCACCGCCACCACCCTCGACGACGCGCTGGCCGCGCAGGAGGCGGGCGCCGACGCCGTGATCGCGCAGGGCATGGAGGCGGGCGGGCACCGGGGGGTCGTCGACCCGGACACCGCGGAGCGCACGGCCGTCGGGCTCGTCGCGCTCGTGCCGCACCTCGTCGACCACCTGGAGGTGCCGGTGATCGCCGCAGGCGGGATCGCCGACGGGCGCGGGGTCGCGGCCGCGCTGGCGCTCGGCGCGTCGGCCGTGCACGTGGGCACCGCCCTGCTGCGCACCCCGGAGGCCGGGATCGACCCGGCCTGGTCGGCGAGCCTCGACGGCCTGCGCCCCGAGCAGACCGTGCCGACCCGCGCCTACTCCGGGCGCCTCGGCCGGGCCGCCCCCACCCCGTACGTCCAGGCCTGGGCGGACCCGGAGGCGCCGCGGCCCGCCCGCTACCCCACCCAGAGGCAGCTGGTCGCACGCTTCAGGCGCGGCGAGACCCACGGCATCGACCGCGCCAACCACTGGGCGGGCCAGGGCGCGGCGCTGGCCACGACCGACCCGGCGGGCCGGGTCGTCACGCGCATGTGGGACGAAGCCCGGGCCCTGCTCGCCTGAGCGGAGCGTGCGGAGCGAACATCGACGCTGATCGGCGTAGCGTCCCCGGGCATGACCAGCAGCATCGGCACAGACCTCGGCACCGCGCTGGGCACCGACTTCTTCCTGGTGCGCGAGCAGTTCACCGACGAGCAGTGGGACCACTTCCGCACGACCCGCCGGTTCGTCGACACCGAGGTGCTGCCCGTCGCCGCCGACTACTGGGAGCGGGCCGAGCTCGCCTGGCCGCTGATCCGGCGGCTGCCCGAGCTCGGCATCGTCGGCGAGAGCATCAAGGGCTACGGCGCGGCCGAGATGAGCCCGATGGCGTGCGGGCTGGTGCACATGGAGCTGCACCGCGGTGACGGCAGCCTGGGCACCTTCCTCGGCGTGCACGCGGGCCTGGCCATGCAGTCGATCGCGATGTGCGGCTCGGAGGAGCAGAAGGCCCGTTGGCTGCCGTCGATGTCGTCGATGGCCAAGATCGGCGCCTTCGCCCTGACCGAGCCCGACCACGGCTCGGACTCGATCGCGCTCGCCACCACCGCGCGCCGCGACGGCGACCACTGGGTGCTCGACGGGGCCAAGCGCTGGATCGGCAACGCCACGATCGCCGACCTCGTCGTCGTCTGGGCCCGCGACACCGACGACGGCCAGGTCAAGGGCTTCGTCGTGGAGACGCCCGTGGAGGGCTACGAGGCCACCGTGATCCCCGGCAAGCTCTCGCTGCGCGCGGTGTGGCAGGCCGACATCGCCCTGCGCGGCGTCCGGGTGCCCGACGACAACCGGCTGGCCGAGGCCCACAGCTTCCGCGACACCGGCCGCGTGCTGGCCACCACCCGCTCCACCAGCGCCTGGATGGCGCTGGGGCACGCGACGGCGGGCTACGACGCCGCGCTCACCTACGCGAAGCAGCGCACCCAGTTCGGCAAGCCGCTGGCGTCGTTCCAGATCGTGCAGCAGCGCCTGGTGCACATGCTCGCCGAGCTCACCAGCATGCAGCTGTACTGCATGCAGATCGGCCGCCTCGCCGACGAGGGCAAGCTCAGCCCCACCGTCGCGGGGCTGGCGAAGATGAACAACACCCGCAAGGCCAGGGCGATCCTCGCCGACGCCCGCGACCTGCTCGGCGGCAACGGGATCCTGCAGGAGAACCACGTGATGCGGCACATGGCCGACATCGAGGCCATCCACACGTTCGAAGGCACCGAGACGATGCAGACGCTCATCGTGGGCCGCGACATCACGGGGATCGGGGCCTTTTCCTGACGACCTCCCGCAAGGTACACACAGGACCATGACGCACGCCCCCGCGCAGGCCCCGATGGGGGTGCGCCGCCACGCCTGGATCGCCGTTCTCGTCGTCGGAGTCGCGCTCTTCATCGCGGTCGAGCGCACCCTGGTCGCGACGCAGAACCCGAACTTCGTCCCGTCCGCCATCCTGCTCGGCGCCGCGATCGTGCCCGCCGCGTTCCTCACCTTCGTCTACGGGCGCAGGCTGAACTATGACGTCGCCTCCCGGTCGTCGCGTCGGCCGCGTTCCTCGGCGGGATCATCGGCACGGTCGTCGCGGGCACGCTGGAGTTCGACGCCCAGCGCGACCTCGGCTTCCTACCGATGATCGGCGTCGGACTGATCGAGGAGACCAGCAAGCTGATCATCCCGTTGGTCGTCCTGATCTTCTTCGCCCGCTACCGCAAGCAGGCCGACGGCCTGCTCATCGGCGTCGCCGCGGGCGCCGGGTTCGCCGCGCTGGAGACGATGGGCTACGCGTTCGTCACGCTGATCCAGTCGAAGGGCAGCATCACCGACACCGTCGACGTCCTGCTGCTGCGCGGGATCATGAGCCCGCCGGGCACATGGCGTGGACCGCATCTCGGCCACCGCCCTGTACGCCGCGGCCGAAGCGGGCTGGACGGGCCGCAGGATCGGGGGTTCGTGGGCGCGTTCGTGCTGGCCGTCGCCCTGCACACCGCGTGGGACAGCCAGCGGTCGCTGATCGGCACGGCGATCGTCGCGGTCGTCAGCCTCGCGGCGCTGGGCTGGACGGTGCACCGCATCTCCCATCCCCGCGCCGCGGCACCGACGGGGTGAGCGGGCGGCGCTGTGATCCCCATCCTCACGGCCGCGGGCGCCGTCGCGCTGCTCGGCGAGCCCCTGACGGCCGCGCTGCTCGGCGCGGCGGCGCTCGTCGCGGCCGGGATGTGGCTGGCCCGACCGGCCGCGCGGGACTAGTCCGACTCCACGACGCCCGGGCCGCTCCGGGGCCGGGCGAAGAAGTTGCCCAGCGCCACGCCCGCGGCGAGCGCGAGCCCGATGGCCAGCGCGAGCAGCACGGTCACGAGGCCGTCGACCACGCCCTGCACGGCCAGCTCGTAGAAGCCGCGGTAGGCGGTGAGCCCCGGCAGCAGCGGGATGATCCCGGCCAGCACGATGACGTGCGAATGCACGCCGGTGCCGCGCCTCGCGGCCCCGGTGGCGACGCCGACGAACGTGGCCGCCACCCCGGTGGACACGACCGGCCCGAAGTGCGCGAACAGCGTGAGCGCCCCGTACACCGCCCAGCCGATCCCGCCCGCCAGCCCGGCCGCGAGCAGCGACCGCAGCGGCGCGTAGCTGGCCAGGGCGTACATGCCCGCCGCCGTCGCCGCGGCGAACGTCGAGATCCAGAACTGGCCGATGTCGGCGGACACGGCTGCAGCCGGGTCCAGCGTGAGCGAGAACGCGACGCCCAGCTTCAGCCCCAGGACCACCCCGGCGAGCAGGCCCGCGGACAGCAGCCCGACCTCGGCGGCCCGGGCCGCCGCGGTGACGTAGTAGCCGGAGATCGCGTCCTGCACGCTGCCGACCACCGACAGCCCCGACAGCAGCACCGTGATGCCCGCCGCGATGACCAGCGACGGCTCGGTGCCCGCGGGCAGCGCGCCCACGCCGAACAGCGCGAGCGTCGAGACCGTGGCGACCATGCCCCCGACCAGCTGCAGGAAGAACGGCGCGACGCCGAAGCGGCCGAGCAGGCGGCCCAGCCGGTCGATGAGCGCGGTGACCGCGAACGCCGTGGCCGCGATGACGGGCGACCCCCCGAGCAGCAGCGCGACCGCGGCCGCCTGCCCGGCCCAGCCCGCGGTCGCCACCCAGCGGGGGTACGGGTGGTTGGCCGTGACGGCGTCGGCCAGCTCGGCCTCGGCGGCCCGCACGTCGAGCCCCTCGCGCTCCACCCGCCGGACGATGCGGGTCACCGCGGCCAGCCGGGTGAGGTCGGTGGTGCGGTAGCGGACCAGCCGCATGGTCGTCAGCGGCGCGGCGACCATGCCCCGGTGGCAGCACATGGTGATCGAGTTGAACGTGACGTCGACGTCCACGGTCGGCAGCCCCAACGCCGCCGCCATGCGCAGCATCGTCTCGGACGTCTCCTCCGCGGGCTCGCCGCTGCCCAGCAGCACCTCACCCACCCGCATGCACACGTCGAGCACCTGCTGCACGTGCGCGTCCGACGGCACGGCAGGCCCGACGGGGCGCAGCAGGTCCGCCGTCGGCGGCCCGCCGCGCAGCAGGTCCTGCGCCTCCCGGCGCATCGCGCCGCGAAACCTGCGCGTCATCCGACCCATACCGGCCAGTGTCGCCGATGCCCGCGCGCGGTGTCAGGCCGTCTGCTCTTGGCGCTCGATCAGCCGGACGGCGTCGTCGCGCGACAGGGCCGACGGCGGCGAGCCCCACATGCGGCGCCCGTTCGGCTCCTGCAAGAAGAAGAGCGATGCCGCGCCGATGACCCCGGCGATGATCAGGTAGTAGGCGGGCCAGTTCAGGTCGCCGCTGACCCCCACCAGCGTGCCGACCACGAACGACGTGGTGCCCGCGAACAGCGAGACCGACACGTTGAACGCGATCGAGAGGCCGCCGCCGCGCACCTCGGTCGGGAACAGTGACGGCAGGGTGGACGGCATCGTCGCACTGAAGCAGATGAGCAGGAACCCCATGATCATCAGCCCGACGAAGATCGTGACCGGGGTCGCGGCCCGGACCAGCAGGATCATCGGGAACGCGAGCACGATCAGGCCGATGGCCCCGACCCAGGCGATCGGCTTGCGGCCGACCCGGTCGGACAGCTTGCCGAGCAGCGGGATCGTCACCATCGCCACCAGGATCACGACGATCTGCACGACCTGCGACGTGGTCGAGGTGTCGGTGTTCAGCCCCTCCAGCTTGGGCATGGTGTCGGTGACGTAGGTCGGCATGTAGGACGTCAGCATGTAGTTGGTGACGTTCCAGACGAGCACCAGGCCCATGCACACGAGCATGTACGGCCACAGCTGCAGCAGTCTGCGGGCCTCGTGCGGCTGCTTCATCTCCTTCTCGCGCTCCTCGGCCTCGCGCTCCAGCGCGGCGAACGCGGGCGTGTCGGCCAGCCGCGTCCGCAGGTAGACCCCGACGAAGCCGAGCGGGAGCGCCACGAAGAACGGGATCCGCCAGCCCCAGGACAGCAGCTGGTCCTCGGTGAGGGTGGCGTCGGCGACGGTGACCACGATGGCGCCCAGCAGGTAGCCCGCGAACGTCCCGAACTCCAGCCAGCTGCCGAGGAACCCGCGGCGCCGGTCCGGGGCGTACTCGGCGATGAACGTCATCGCGTTGCCGTACTCGCCGCCGGTGGAGAACCCCTGCACCAGCCGGGCCACCAGCAGCAGGATCGGCGCCCAGATGCCGATGGCGGCCTCGCTGGGGATGCACCCGATGGCGGACGTGCCCAGCGCCATCAGCACCATCGTGGTGGCCAGCACCTTGTTGCGGCCGATGCGGTCGGCGAGCGGCCCGAAGAACATCCCGCCGATCGGGCGGATCAGGAACGCCACCGCGAACAGCCCGAACGTCGCGATCGTGCCGCACGGTCTCGTCGAGGCCCGCGAAGAACACCTTGCGGATTGTTCGGCTCGAAATAGGCGTAGATGCTGAAGTCGTAACACTCGGTGATGTTGCCGATGGCCGCGGCGCCGATCGCACGTTCGATGATGCTCGGCTCGGTGACCAGCACCTCTTGCAGCTTCCACGTCTTCGGTGTCTCTCGCGGGACCAATACGGCCATGGCGCGACCTCCCAACTGATGGTTGGCGAACGATAGCTAAGGACCGCGGGATCGGCATGTCGTGAGCCCCAGGAGGTGATCGACAACGTGCAGCTGGCAGTGCACTCACCACGCCCTCGGCCTCACCCCGCCCGCCAGCTGTAGGCTCAGCTTCTACCTCTACGACACCCTCGACGAGGTCGACCGTGCCGCCAACGCGCTGCACGCGATCGTCGCCGGGCTACCACGGCGGGTCCCTCCTAGATGGGGGACCTGGAGGCTGGGGCGCAAGGACCAAGAACACAACCGCCCCTTGACCTCGCCTATCCTCGGTGGTTGGACACGCATCGGGGCGTCGGGAGGAGTCCGGGGTGAGCACGGCAGAGACGCAGGTCGACACCCAGGCCCCGGACGGCGGCGAGGTGGTCGGCGTCCCCTCGATCGGCGACGCGATCGGCGGCCTGGCCGCCGCGTTCGGCCAGGGCCGCACGGTCACCCGCGAGGCCGCCAAGCTCGGCGGCGAGCTCGTGCGCGTCGCGCTCGGCCGCTCGGAGGTCGACCCCGGCAAGGGCGACCGGCGCTTCAACGACCCCGCGTGGTCGGGCAACCCGATCTTCTCGCGGATCGAGCGGGGCTACCTCGCCACCGCCCAGGCCGTGAGCAACGTCGTCGACGAGCTGGGCGACAGCGCCGGACACCCGCCGCGCCGAGCAGGCCCGCTTCGCCACCACGATCCTCACCAGCGCGCTGTCGCCCACCAACTTCTTCGCCACCAACCCGGCCGCGCTCAAGCGCGCGTTCGACACCGGCGGCATCAGCCTCGTGCGCGGCCTGCGCAACTTCGTCGGCGACGTGCGCAACAACGGCGGCATGCCCTCGATGATCGAGCGCGACGCCTTCGAGGTCGGCAAGGACCTCGCGCTCACCCCCGGCGCCGTCGTGCAGCGCGACGAGGTCGGCGAGTTCATCCAGTACCCGCCCACGCACCGAATCGGTGCACCAGCGGCCGGTGGTCATCATCCCGCCGCCGATCGGCCGCTTCTACTTCCTCGACCTGCGCCCGGGCCGCAGCTTCGTCGAGTACGCCATCAGCCAGGGCATCCAGGTGTTCCTGATCAGCTGGCGCAACCCGGCCGCCGAGCAGGGCACCTGGGACCTCGACACCTACGCCGCGCGGGTGCTCGCGGCCATCGACGCGGCCCGCGAGATCACCGGCAGCGACGACGTCAACATGGTCGGCTTCTGCGCGGGCGGCATCATCACCACCACCCTGCTCAACCACCTGGCGGCGATCGGCGACGACCGCGTGCACAGCATGTCCTTCGCCGTCACGCTGCTCGACTTCGGCGAGCGCGCCCCGATCGGCGCCTTCCAAGCGCCGCGCCTGCTGCGGCTTCGCGAAAGCCCGCTCGCGCCGCACGGGCGTCATCACCGGCAGGCAGATGGGCGCCGCGTTCACCTGGATGCGGCCCGACGACCTGGTCTTCAACTACTGGGTCAACAACTACCTGCTGGGCGACCAGCCGCCCGCGTTCGACATCCTCGCCTGGAACGCCGACGGCACCAACCTGCCCGCCGCCCTGCACGGCGAGTTCCTCGACATCTTCGACGGCAACCTGCTCACCAAGCCCGGCGGCCTGTCCGTCCTCGGCACGCCCGATGCAGCTCGCCGGGATCAAGGTGCCGACGTTCGTCACCGGCGCCCTGGTCGACCACCTCACGCCGTGGATGGGCTGCTACCGCACGACCCAGCTGCTCGGCGGCGAGGCCACGTTCGTGCTGAGCAACTCCGGGCACATCGCGAGCCTGGTCAACCCGCCCGGCAACCCGAAGGCGCACTACTGGACCGGCGGCGCCCCCGGGCCCGACCCGCAGAAGTGGCTCGCCGAGGCGACCAAGCACCAGGGCAGCTGGTGGGAGGCCTGGACCGAGTGGTTCGAGCCCTACGGTGGCACGAAGAAGAGGGCCCCGCGCAGCCTCGGCAGCAAGGCGCACCCGGTCCTCGACCCGGCGCCCGGCCGCTACGTGCACAGCTAGTGCCGCTCGTCGCGATCGTCCGGCACGGGCAGGCGTCGTTCGGCGCGGCCGACTACGACGCGCTGTCCGCCGTCGGGCAGGAGCAGTCCGCCGTCGTCGGCGCGGAGCTCGCCCGGCGCGGGCTGCGGGAACCCGAGGTGGTCGCGGGCACCCTGCGGCGCCAGCAGCACACGGCGAGCCTGCTCATGGCGGCGGCCGGGTACGCCGGGCCGTGCGCCACCGACAAGCGCTGGGACGAGTTCGACCACCTCGCGCTGCTGCACCGCTACGTCGAGCCGGAGCGGATCGAGCCCGCGCTGAAGGACTCGCGCGTGTTCCAGCGCCTCCTCGACGAGGCCCTCGAAGCGTGGACCCGCGACGGCGGCTGGGCGGCGTTCACCGCCGACGCGCTCGCCGCTCTGCAGGACGTCGCGGAGCGGCTGCCGAAGGGCCGCGACGCGGTCGTCGTCAGCTCCGGCGGGGTGATCGGCGCGCTCGTCGCGGGCCTCCTCGGCGCGCCCGCGGCCACCGGCATCGCGCTCAACCGGGTGGCGGTGAACGGCGCGATCTCCCTCGTCACCGTCGGTGGCGCGGCGCGAACCTCCTGTCGTTCAACGACCACGCGCACTTCGCGGGGGCGGGGCGCGCGCTGCTCACCTACCGTTGAAACACCCGACACGGGCGAACTTGCAACCAAATACGGTGAGTCGCGCAACCTGCAGCGCCGAGTTTGAGCCGATGGGGCACGCGCCGCCGTGCCGCAATCGCACACTCGGCGTGCCGAAATCGCGGGACTCGGCGCGCAAATCGCGGACTGACCGCGCGGGGTGGGGCGCCCGTCGGCGCCGTCAGCCCAGCGCCGCGCGGACCTCGCGGGCGATGTCGGCGTGCAGGTCGCGGGCGCGGTCCACCACGGCCGTATCACAGAGAACCCGTGGATCATGCCGTCGTAGTTGGTGTAGGTGACCTTGACGCCGTCGGCGCGGAGCTTGTCGGCGTAAAGGTGGCCGTCGTCGGCAGCGGGTCGAACTCCGCGGTGACGATGAACGCGGGTGGCAGGTCGGCGTGGCTCGCAGCGGCGAGGCCCGCCGTGGGGCGTGTCGGTGGCGCCGTCCAGGTAGTGGCCCCAGTACCACCGCATCGACGCGCGCTGTAGCAGGTAGCCCTCGGCGTTCTGGATCGCCGACGGCGTGTCCACGCTGTGCTCGACGACCGGCCCGCTCTACAGCTGGCAACGCGAGCGCGGGCGGCAACCTCGCCGCGGCCGTGGCCCTCAAGGCGCGCGACGAGGGTGGGCCCGCGATCGCGTTCCAGCTGCTGATCTACCCGGTCGTCGAGCACAGCGTGGACACGCCGTCGGCGATCCAGAACGCCGAGGGCTACCTGCTACAGCGCGCGTCGATGCGGTGGTACTGGGGCCACTACCTGGACGGCGCCACCGACACGCCCGACTGGCGGGCCTCGCCGCTGCGGAGCCACGCCGACCTGCCGCCCGCGTTCATCGTCACCGCGGAGTTCGACCCGCTGCGCGACGACGGCCGCCTTTACGCCGACAAGCTCCGCGCCGACGGCGTCAAGGTCACCTACACCAACTACGACGGCATGATCCACGGGTTCTACTGGATGCAGGCCGTGGTGGACCGCGCCCGCGACCTGCACGCCGACATCGCCCGCGAGGTCCGCGCCGCGCTGGGCTGACGGGCGCCGACGGGCGCCCCACCCCACGGTGAGTCCCGCGATTCGGCACGCCGAGTCCCGCGATTCGGCACGCCGAGTGTGCGATTCGGGCACGGCGGCGCGTGCCCGATCGTCAAACTCGGCGTGCCGGGTTGCGCGACTCACCGTGTTGGTTTGCGAGACTCACCGTGTCGGGTGTTCAGCGGTAGGTCATGAGGGCCCGCCGGGCGCCCGCGAAATGCGCGTGGTCGTTGAACGACAGCAGGTTCGGGCCCCGCGCGCCGACGGTGACGAGGCTGATCGCCCCGTTCACCGAGACCCGGTTGAGCGCGATGCCGGTGGCGGCGGGCGCGCCGAGCAGGCCCGCGACGAGCGCGCCGATCACCCCGCCGGAGCTGACGACGACCGCGTCCCGGCCAGTCGCCAGCCGGTCGGTGACGTCGTGCAGGGCGGCCAGGGCGTCGCCCGCGAACGCCGCCCAGCCGCCGTCGCGGTTCCACGCTTCGAGCGCCTCGTCGATCAGGCGCTGGAACACCCGCGAGTCCTTCAGCGCGAGCTCGATCCGGGATGGCTCGACGTAGCGGTGCAGCAGCGCGAGGTGGTCGAACTCGTCCCAGCGCTTGTCGGTGCCGCACGGGCCCGGGTACCCGGCCGCGGCCATGAGCAGGCTCGCCGTGTGCTGCTGGCGCCGCAGGGTGCCCGCGACCACCTCGGGGTCGCGCAGCCCGCGCCGGGCGAGCTCCGCCCCGACGACCTCGGACTGCTCCCGCCCGGCGGCGGACAGGGCGTCGTAGTCGGCGGTGCCGAACGACGCCTGCCCGTGCCGGACGATCGCGACGAGCGGCACGCCTCAGCTGTGCACGTAGCGGCCGGGAGCCGGGTCGAGGACCGGGTGGAACTTGTTGCCGAGTGTGCGCGGGGCCCGCTTCTGCTCGCCGCCGTAGGGCTTGAACCACTCGGTCCAGGCCTCCCACCAGCTGCCCTGGTGCTTGGTCGCCTCGGCGAGCCACTTCTGCGGATCGGGCCCTGGCGACCCGCCGGTCCAGTAGTGCGCCTTCGGGTTGCCGGGCGGGTTGACCAGGCTCGCGATGTGCCCCGAGTAGCTCAGCACGAACGTGGCATCGCCGCCGAGCAACTGCGTGGTGCGGTAGCAGCCCAGCCACGGCGTGAGGTGGTCGACGACCGCCCCGGTGACGAACAGCGGCACCTTGATGTCGGCGAGCTGCATCGGGCTGCCGAGGACGGAGAAGCCGCCGGGCTGGGTGAGCAGGTTGCCCTCGAAGATGTGGAGGAACTCGCCGTGCAGGGCGGCGGGGAGGTTGGTGCCGTCGGCGTTCCAGGCCAGGATGTCGAACGCCGGTGGCTTCTCGCCCATGAGGTAGTTGTTGACCCAGTAGTTCCAGACCAGGTCGTCGGGCCGCATCCAGGTGAACGCGGCGCCCATCTGCCTGCTGGTGATGATGCCCGAGCGGCGGGAACGGGCTTTCGCGAACCGCAGCAGGCTCGGGGCTTGGAACGCGGAGATCGGGGCGCGTTCGCTGAAGTCCAGCAGGGTGACCGCGTACGACATGCTGTGCACGCGGTCGTCACCGATCGCGGCCAGGTGGTTGAGCAGCGTGGTGGTGATGATGCCGCCCGCGCAGAAGCCCATGATGTTGACGTCGGGGCTGCCGGAGATCTCGCGCGCCGCGTCGATGGCGGAGAGCACCCTGCTGGCGTAGGTGTCGAGGTCCCACGTGCCCTCCTCGGCGGACGGGTTGCGCCAGCTGAGCAGGAACACCTGGATGCCCTGGCTGGCCGCGTACTCGATGAAGCTGCGCCCGGGGCGCAGGTCGAGGAAGTAGAAGCGGCCGATCGGCGGCGGGATGAGGACCAACGGGCGCTGGTACACCCGCTCGGTGCTGGGCTGGTACTGGATGAGCTCGCCCACCTCGTCGCGCTGCACCACGGCGCCGGGCGAGAGCGCGAGGTCCTTGCCCACCTTGAACGCGTCGCGCTCGACCATCGAGGGCATGCCGCCGTTGTTGCGCAGGTCGCCGACGAAGTTGCGGACGCCGCGCACGAGGCTCATGCCGCCGGTGTCGAACGCCTTCTTGATCGCGGCCGGGTTGGTGGCGAAGTAGTTGGTGGGCGCCAGCGCGCTGTTGAGGATCGTGGTGGCGAAGCGGGCCTGCTCAGCGCGGCGGGTGTCCTGTGCGCTCTCGCCCAGTTCGTCGACGAGGTTGCTCACGGCTTTCGCCGTGGCCAGGTAGCTGCGCTCGATCCGCGAGAAGATCGGGTTGCCCGACCACGCGGGGTCGGAGAAGCGCCGGTCGCTCTTGGCGGGGGCGACCTCCGAACGGCCGAGGGCGACGCGCACGAGCTCACCGCCGAGCTTGGCCGCCTCCCGGGTGACCGTGCCGCGGTGCCCGAATGCGGCGGCCAGGCCGCCGATCGTCTCGCCGAGCGACGGAACGCCGACCACCTCGCCGCCTTCTGGCGGCTCGACTCGCCCGTTCTCGACCTGCGACTCTGCGGTGCTCACCACGTACTCCTCCCGACGCCTCTTTGCGTGCTAGCCACGAGAATAGGCGCGGTCAAGGGGCAGATACTGTGTTCTTCGTCCTTGTACCCCATGTCCTTGTGCCCCATCTCGGAGGGACCCGCCGTGGTAGCCCGGCGACGATCGCGTGCTGCGCGTTGGCGGCGCGGCCGACCTCGTCGACGGTGTCGTAGGGGTAGAAGCTGAGCCTGCAGCTGGCGGGCGGGTGAGGCCGAGGGCGTGGTGAGTGCACTGCCTGCTCCACGTCGTCGATCACCTCCGGGGCTCACGACATGCCGATCCCGCGGTCGTTGGCTATCGTTCGCCAACCACCAGTTGGGAGGTCGCGCCATGGCCGTACTGGTCCCGCGAGAGACGCCGAAGACGTGGAAGTTGCAAGAGGTGCTGGTCACCGAGCCGGGCGTCATCAAACGCGCGATCGGCGCCGCGGCCATCGGCAACATCACCGAGTGGTACGACTTCGGCGTCTACGCCTATTTCGAGCCGACGATCCGCAAGGTGTTCTTCGCGGGCCTCGACGAGACCGTCGGCACGATCGCGACGTTCGGGCTGTTCGCGGTGGCGTTCCTGATCCGCCCGATCGGCGGGATGTTCTTCGGGCCGCTCGCCGACCGCATCGGCCGCAACAAGGTGCTGGCCGCCACGATGGTGCTGATGGCGCTGGGCACGTTCGCCATCGGGTGCATCCCCAGCGAGGCCGCCATCGGCGTCTGGGCGCCGATCCTGCTGCTGGTGGCCCGCCTGGTGCAGGGGTTCTCCACCGGCGGCGAGTACGGCAACGCGATGACGTTCATCGCGGAGTACGCCCCGGACCGGCGCCGCGGGTTCCTCGGTAGCTGGCTGGAGTTCGGCACGTTCGCGGGCTACCTGCTCGGCGCCATCGTGGTCACCGTCGCCGACGCCACCCTCACCGAGGACCAGCTCCTGTCGTGGGGCTGGCGGATCCCGTTCTTCGTGGCGCTCCCGCTCGGCTTCGTCGGGGTCTACCTGCGGGCCAGGCTGGCCGACACGCCCGCGTTCGCCGCGCTGGAGCGCGAGGCCGAGGAGCGCGAGAAGGACCTGAAGCACCCGCACGAGGCCCGCAGGCTGCTGCAGCTGTGGCCGTACATGCTGGTGTGCATGGGCCTGGTGCTGGTCTGGAACGTCACCAACTACATGCTGACGTCGTACATGCCGACCTACGTCACCGACACCGTGCCCAAGCTGGAAGGGCTGAAGACCGACACCTCGACCACGTCGCAGGTGGTGCAGATCGTGGTGATCCTGGTGGCGATGGTGACGATCCCGCTGCTCGGCAAGCTGTCCGACCGGGTCGGCCGCAAGCCGATCGCCTGGGTCGGGGCCATCGGCCTGATCGTGCTCGCGTTCCCGATGATCCTGCTGGTCCGGGCCGCGACCCCGGTCACGATCTTCATCGGGCTGATGATCATGGGGTTCCTGCTCATCTGCTTCAGTGCGACGATGCCGTCCACCCTGCCGTCACTGTTCCCGACCGAGGTGCGCGGCGGCGGCCTCTCGATCGCGTTCAACGTGTCGGTCTCGCTGTTCGCGGGCACCACGTCGTTCGTGGTCGGCACGCTGGTGGGCGTGAGCGGCGACCTGAACTGGCCCGCCTACTACCTGATCATCGCCGGGGTCATCGGCGCGGCATCGCTCTTCTTCTTGCAGGAGCCGAACGGGCGCCGCATGTGGGGCTCGCCGCCGTCGGCCCTGTCGCGCGACGACGCCGTCCGGCTGATCGAGCGCCAAGATCAGACGGCCTGACACCGACGCGCGGGCATCGGCGACACTGCCCGGTATGGGTCGTATGACGCGCAGGTTTCGCGGCGCGATGCGCCGGGAGGCACAGGACCTGCTGCACGGCGGGCCGCCGACGGCGAACCTGCTGCGCCCCGTCGGGCCTGCCGTGCCGTCGGACGCGCATGTGCAGCAGGTGCTCGACGTGTGCATGCAGGTGGGTGAGGTGCTGCTGGGCAGCGGCGAGCCCGCGGAGGAGACGTCCGAGACGATGATGCGCATGGCGGCGGCGTTGGGGCTGCCGACCGTGGACGTCGACGTCACGTTCAACTCGATCACCATGTGCTGCCACCGGGGCATGGTCGCCGCGCCGCTGACGACCATGCGCATCGTCCGCTACCGCACCACCGACCTCACCCGGCTGGCCGCGGTGACCCGCATCGTCCGGCGGGTGGAGCGCGAGGGGCTCGACGTGCGGGCCGCCGAGGCCGCGCTGGCCGACGCCGTCACCGCCAACCACCCGTACCCGCGCTGGGTGGCGACCGCGGGCTGGGCCGGGCAGGCGGCCGCCGTCGCCCTGCTGCTCGGGGGGTCGCCCGTCATCGCGGCCACGGCGTTCGCGGTCACCGCGCTCATCGATCGGCTGGGCCGCCTGCTCGGCCGCTTCGGCGTCGCGCCGTTCTTCCTGCAACTGGTCGGGGGCATGGTCGCCACGATCTCGACGCTCGCGCTGTTCGGCGTGGGCGCGCTGCCCGCGGGCACCCAGTCGTCGCTGGTCATCGCGGCGGGCATCACGGTGCTGCTGTCGGGGCTGTCGGTGGTCGGCAGCGTGCAGGACGCGATCTCCGGCTTCTACGTCACCGCAGCGGCCCGGGCCGCCGAGGTCGGGCTGCTGTCCGCGGGCCTGCTCGCCGGGGTGGTCCTGGGGCTGAAGCTGGGCGTCGCGTTCTCGCTCACGCTCGACCCGGCTGCAGCCGTCTCCGCCGACTTCGGCCAGTTCTGGATCTCGACGTTCGCCGCGGCGACGGCGGCAGCCATGTACGCCCTGGCCACCTACGCCCCGCTGCGGTCGCTGCTCGCCGCCGGGCTGGCGGGCGGGATCGGCTGGGCGGTGTACGGGGCGCTCACGCTGTTCGCGCACTTCGGGCCGGTCGTGTCCACCGGGGTGGCGGCCACGTTCGTCGGCGTCGCCACCGGGGCCGCAAGGCGCGGCACCGGCGTGCATTCGCACGTCATCGTGCTGGCCGGGATCATCCCGCTGCTGCCGGGGCTCACCGCCTACCGCGGCTTCTACGAGCTGGCCGTGCAGGGCGTGGTCGACGGCCTCGTGACCGTGCTGCTCGCGCTGGCCATCGGGCTCGCGCTCGCCGCGGGCGTGGCGCTGGGCAACTTCTTCGCCCGGCCCCGGAGCGGCCCGGGCGTCGTGGAGTCGGTCTAGTCCCGCGCGGCCGGTCGGGCCAGCCACATCCCGGCCGCGACGAGCGCCGCCGCGCCGAGCAGCGCGGCCGTCAGGGGCTCGCCGAGCAGCGCGACGGCGCCCGCGGCCGTGAGGATGGGGATCACAGCGCCGCCCGCTCACCCCGTCGGTGCCGCGGCGCGGGGATGGGAGATGCGGTGCACCGTCCAGCCCAGCGCCGCGAGGCTGACGACCGCGACGATCGCCGTGCCGATCAGCGACCGCTGGCTGTCCCACGCGGTGTGCAGGGCGACGGCCAGCACGAACGCACCCACGAACCCCCCGATCCTGCGGCCCGTCCAGCCCGCTTCGGCCGCGGCGTACAGGGCGGTGGCCGAGATGCCGGTCCACGCCATGTGCCCGGCGGGGCTCATGATCCCGCGCAGCAGCAGGACGTCGACGGTGTCGGTGATGCTGCCCTTCGACTGGATCAGCGTGACGAACGCGTAGCCCATCGTCTCCAGCGCGGCGAACCCGGCGCCCGCGGCGACGCCGATGAGCAGGCCGTCGGCCTGCTTGCGGTAGCGGGCGAAGAAGATCAGGACGACCAACGGGATGATCAGCTTGCTGGTCTCCTCGATCAGTCCGACGCCGATCATCGGTAGGAAGCCGAGGTCGCGCTGGGCGTCGAACTCCAGCGTGCCCGCGACGACCGTGCCGATGATCCCGCCGAGGAACGCGGCCGACGCGACGACCGGGAGGCCGACGTCGTAGTTCAGCCTGCGCCCGTAGACGAAGGTGAGGAACGCGGCGGGCACGATCGCGGCGCCGACCAGGATGGCGGACGGGACGAAGTTCGGGTTCTGCGTCGCGACCAGGGTGCGCTCGACCGCGATGAAGAGCGCGACTCCGACGACGAGAACGGCGATCCAGGCGTGGCGGCGCACCCCCATCGGGGCCTGCGCGGGGGCGTGCGTCATGGTCCTGTGTGTACCTTGCGGGAGGTCGTCAGGAAAAGGCCCCGATCCCCGTGATGTCGCGGCCCACGATGAGCGTCTGCATCGTCTCGGTGCCTTCGAACGTGTGGATGGCCTCGATGTCGGCCATGTGCCGCATCACGTGGTTCTCGTGCAGGATCCCGTTGCCGCCGAGCAGGTCGCGGGCGTCGGCGAGGATCGCCCTGGCCTTGCGGGTGTTGTTCATCTTCGCCAGCCCCGCGACGGTGGGGCTGAGCTTGCCCTCGTCGGCGAGGCGGCCGATCTGCATGCAGTACAGCTGCATGCTGGTGAGCTCGGCGAGCATGTGCACCAGGCGCTGCTGCACGATCTGGAACGACGCCAGCGGCTTGCCGAACTGGGTGCGCTGCTTCGCGTAGGTGAGCGCGGCGTCGTAGCCCGCCGTCGCGTGCCCCAGCGCCATCCAGGCGCTGGTGGAGCGGGTGGTGGCCAGCACGCGGCCGGTGTCGCGGAAGCTGTGGGCCTCGGCCAGCCGGTTGTCGTCGGGCACCCGGACGCCGCGCAGGGCGATGTCGGCCTGCCACACCGCGCGCAGCGAGAGCTTGCCGGGGATCACGGTGGCCTCGTAGCCCTCCACGGGCGTCTCCACGACGAAGCCCTTGACCTGGCCGTCGTCGGTGTCGCGGGCCCAGACGACGACGAGGTCGGCGATCGTGGCGTTGCCGATCCAGCGCTTGGCCCCGTCGAGCACCCAGTGGTCGCCGTCGCGGCGCGCGGTGGTGGCGAGCGCGATCGAGTCCGAGCCGTGGTCGGGCTCGGTCAGGGCGAAGGCGCCGATCTTGGCCATCGACGACATCGACGGCAGCCAACGGGCCTTCTGCTCCTCCGAGCCGCACATCGCGATCGACTGCATGGCCAGGCCCGCGTGCACGCCGAGGAAGGTGCCCAGGCTGCCGTCACCGCGGTGCAGCTCCATGTGCACCAGCCCGCACGCCATCGGGCTCATCTCGGCCGCGCCGTAGCCCTTGATGCTCTCGCCGACGATGCCGAGCTCGGGCAGCCGCCGGATCAGCGGCCAGGCGAGCTCGGCCCGCTCCCAGTAGTCGGCGGCGACGGGCAGCACCTCGGTGTCAACGAACCGGCGGGTCGTGCGGAAGTGGTCCCACTGCTCGTCGGTGAACTGCTCGCGCACCAGGAAGAAGTCGGTGCCCAGCGCGGTGCCGAGGTCTGTGCCGATGCTGCTGGTCATGCCCGGGGACGCTACGCCGATCAGCGTCGATGTTCGCTCCGCACGCTCCGCTCAGGCGAGCAGGGCCCGGGCTTCGTCCCACATGCGCGTGACGACCCGGCCCGCCGGGTCGGTCGTGGCCAGCGCCGCGCCCTGGCCCGCCCAGTGGTTGGCGCGGTCGATGCCGTGGGTCTCGCCGCGCCTGAAGCGTGCGACCAGCTGCCTCTGGGTGGGGTAGCGGGCGGGCCGCGGCGCCTCCGGGTCCGCCCAGGCCTGGACGTACGGGGTGGGGGCGGCCCGGCCGAGGCGCCCGGAGTAGGCGCGGGTCAGCACGGTCTGCTCGGGGCGCAGGCCGTCGAGGCTCGCCGACCAGGCCGGGTCGATCCCGGCCTCCGGGGTGCGCAGCAGGGCGGTGCCCACGTGCACGGCCGACGCGCCGAGCGCCAGCGCGGCCGCGACCCCGCGCCCGTCGGCGATCCCGCCTGCGGCGATCACCGGCACCTCCAGGTGGTCGACGAGGTGCGGCACGAGCGCGACGAGCCCGACGGCCGTGCGCTCCGCGGTGTCCGGGTCGACGACCCCCCGGTGCCCGCCCGCCTCCATGCCCTGCGCGATCACGGCGTCGGCGCCCGCCTCCTGCGCGGCCAGCGCGTCGTCGAGGGTGGTGGCGGTGGCGAACCAGGCGATACCGCGCTCGTGCAGCCGCGCCACGTACTCGGCGTCGAACAGACCCATGATCGACGAGACGGCGGTGGGCGCCGCTTCGAGCATCGCCGCGCACTGGGCCGTGTAGGCCGGGGCGTCACCCCCGGCCGGGCCCGGCGCGCCGTAGCGGTGCAGGAACGCCGTGGCCGCCGCCGTACCGCCCGGGTCGTCGACGTGCGCGTCGGGCACCCAGACGTTGAGCTGGAACGGCCCCGTGGAGCCTGCCCGGAACCGCGCGACCCACGCGGCGATCTTGTCGGGGTGGTCGAGGAGGACCCCGCAGGCGCCCATGCCGCCCGCTTCGGCGACCGCGATCGCCAACTCCGGCGAGCTGGCGCCCGCCATCGGAGCCTCCAGGATCGGCAGCCGCAGCCCGTACCGCTCGCAGAACTCCGTGATGCGTCGTTGCACGGCCCCATCCTCACCCGGTGAGGCGGTCCACCTCGGCCAGGAGCGTGGAGACCTGGCCCACAACGCTGAACTTCTCCCGCACGTAGGCCTCGGCGATCGGGCCCTTGGTGTGCTTCCAGTCCTCGTCGATCGCCCGGTTGACGGCGGCGGCGAGCGAGGCGGCCAGCTCCGCACGGTCGTCGGTCTCCGGCACGAGCACGCCGACGTCGGGTGTCACGAAGTCGCGCGGCCCGCCGGAGTCGGCGCCGATCACCGGGGTGCCGCAGGCCATGCACTCGATGAACACCAGGCCGAACGGCTCGCGGTAGGAGGGGAAGCAGCCGACGTCGGCGCAGTTGAACAGCGTGGTCAGCTCGTCCTGCGGGCGCGGGCCGAGGAAGTAGGTGCGGCGCAGGCCGAGCTCGGCGGCGAGGTCGTGCATCTGCACCTGGGCCTCCAGCGGGCCCGAGCCGATGATCAAGGTGAGGATCTTCTTGTCCGGGCGCTGCTCGTAGGTCGCGGCCGCGCGCAGGAGCGCGTCCAGCCGCTTCCAGTCGGCGAACTTGCCGCAGAACGCGACCACCGCGTCGAACCCGTCCGGCGGCGCCACCGGCTCGGGCGCCCGACCGCTGCCCTCCGGCGGCTGCGTGGTGAAGCCCGCCAGCACGTCCGCGCGGGCAGCGTGGTCGGCGTTGACCTCCGGCAGCACCCGGAAGACGTCCTGGTTGTAGCCGTTGTGCGAGAGGATCACCCGGTCGCGGGGGAACTCCGGGAACACGCCGACCAGCGCGTCGATCTGCTCCGCCGAGATCGCCGCCGCCACGTCGACGCCGTGCTCGGGATCGGCGTAGTCGAAGATCTTCTCGTGCTGCATGTAGGGCAGGAAGCGCAGCGGGAACTCGGTCGGGTTGTCGCCGCGCTTCTCGCCCGAGTACATCTTCAGCTCGGTGCCGTGGGCGAACGCGAGCAGCGGCATCGTGCCCCGCCCGGCCGCGGCGCGGCGGCGGATCACGTCGCGCAGCACCACGGTGTTCATGAAGCAGTGGTGGGCGATGGCGAGGCCGAACCGGTCGTCGGTACCCGCCTCGATCTCGTCGATCCAGCCCGCGACCTCGTCGGTGAGCCGCTTGCGGTAGGCCGCGACCTCGTCCTCGCTCATGCTGTGCCAGCGGTAGCTCGACACCGGGGAGACCGACTCGCAGATCGGGATGTCGTGCTCGAGCGCGAACACGTGCACGAGCTCCTCGCGGAAGCGCTGGCGCCGCGAGGGGTACATCGAGTAGCAGCGCAGGCCCGGCAGCGCGTTGTAGGCGTGGTGGTGCGCCTCGTGCAGGATCCCCGATCCCGGCGCGAACTCCCCGCCCCGCTGCCAGTTGTTGGTGCCGAGCTGAAAGATCAGCCGGTCGCCCATCGTCGCCTCCTCCGCCTCGTTCCGCGGAGCAGCGTAGGCGGCGGGGGTGGAGGCCTCGCACCGGCATCGCCGTGCCCGCACCGGTGTCGGGACGGCCGTGCGAGCACGGCAACGCTGGTGCGAGCGTCAGTGGCCGGGGGCCATCTGCACCGGGACGACCGCGCCCACCGGGGGCGGTGCCGCGGGGGCGTCGTCCAGCAGGGAGACGCCGCCGAGCACCAAGGCCAGCAGCCCGGCCGCGGCGAGGGCGTGGCCCACGCGGCGCTTGCGCACCCGGGGCCGCTTGGTGAGCGCGGCGGCGACGTCGGCCGCGCTCGGGCGGGCGGCCGGGTCCGGGTCGGTCATCGCGAGCAGCAGCGCGGTGAGGTCCCGCGGCAACCCGGACGGCACGACCGGCCTGCGGTAGAGGCGCGCGGTCGCGGACTCGACCATCGCGCCGGGGTACTCGCGCCGTCCCGTGCGGGCCTCGATGAGGACGAGGCCGAGCGCGTAGACGTCGGCCGGGGGCCCGACCGTCTCGCCGCGCACCTGCTCGGGCGCGAGGTAGGCGGCCGTGCCCGCGACCGCGCCGGTCGCGGTGGCGACGGTGCCGTCCAGGGCGCGGGCGATCCCGAAATCGGCCAGGCGGGGCTCCCGGCCGTGGTCGAGCAGGATGTTCGCGGGCTTGACGTCGCGGTGCACGAAGCCGCGCGCGTGGACGTGGGCGAGCGCCCCCGCCAACGCGGCGGCCAGCGTCCGGACCTCGCCGACCCGCAGCGGCCCGCTCTCCATGCGCGACGCCAGCGTGGGCCCTTCGACCAATTCGGTGACGACGTACGTGCGCCCGTCGGGGCCGGGCTCGGTGCCGCCGTCGTGCAGGGTGACCAGGCCGGGATGGTGCAGCCGGGCCAGCGCCTCCAGCTCCCGCTGCTGCTGGAGGCGCACCCCGGCGCCGTTGGGCCGGTAGAGCTTGACCGCGACCCGGGCGTTGGTACGCAGGTCGCGGCCTGCGTGGACGACGGCGGCTGCCCCTGCACCGAGGGTCCGGCCGAGCGCGTAGCGGCCTGCGATGGGTGTGCCGCCTGCGGGGAGCTGTGCGTTCACAGCAGCCGTGTTCCCGATCTCCCGCCCGGTTATTCCGGCTCGTTGCCCGTGGGTCCGCCGACCACCGCGTCCTGGGTGACGCCCGCGGTGCCGTCCATGGCGCCATGCCGGTCATCCCGCCCATCGCCATGGCCCCGGCGGGCGCGGGGCCGCCGCCGGTGTCGACGTAGCCCATGTCCATCACGGAGCAGCGCGACGGCAGCAGGCTCAGCCCGCGGCGGAGGCGGCGGTCCGGTCGCCGACCGGGGCGACGCCGCGCGCGGCCATCGCGGCCATCACCGCGACCCCGAAGATCAGCAGCGCGTTGCCGCCGTGGAGCATGCCGAGGAGGGGCAGCCCCCCGCCGAGCTCGGCCAACAGGATCTGGAGGACGGTGAGGCCGAGCGCCACGCCCGCCCACATGACCCCGCGCGGCACCTTCGCGAAGAACGACAGGACGAACAGGATGAGGACCAGGACGGGGAAGACGATCTGGCCGTTGATCCCGTGCAGCGCGAACCCGCCGTCGCCCGCGAACAGCGGCGCCTCGCTCTCCATCGTGGCTTTGTCCATGACCCCGCCGCTTTGGATCCACGTGCCGAGGCCGAAGATCGCGTACGCGATGGCGGCCGCCTGGATGATGACCTCGGCCGCGATCACGAACGCGAGGACGCGGTATGCCGTTCTCATGTCGATCCCCCCTGAAGAGACTGTGCATCGCACAGATACCGGGTTCGCGGGCTGAACTCGGCGTCTGAAGTCGGATTGTTACCGGTCAGGCCGGGTGAAGATGGGGACGCAGCACCCCGATGAGCTCGCGCTGCGCCGGGCTGAGCGCGCCGTCACGGGTGTGCACGTGCCGGTCCGGATCGCCCGCGCAGGAGACGGTGAGCTCGTACTCCAGCGCGTCGTACATCGGGCCGGACGGGGGCGGCGGCTGCTCCGCCAGCACCTGCTCGACCAGCCCGCGGACGCGGTCGGCATCCGCGGCGGGCAGGTCGGCCAGCTGCAGTGTGGCCGCCATGTCCCGCCCCGCGATGCCGCCCGACTGCACGAGCCCCACGGCGACGACCGACGCGTTCAGAGCACCTTCACCGTGCGCCATGCCTCGGTCACTGCCTTCGTCGCGTCGCCGTCGGCCCCCCCGATCGTCGTGGCCGCGCGGATGGTGGCCTGCGCGAACGCGCTGAACCGGGAGTTCGGGCGCAGTCTCGCATCGTTCATCGCGGCGTACCAGATGCGACCCGCCGTTTCCCACGCGAAGCCGCCGATGGCCGTGGCCGCGAGGAAGAACGCCCGGTTCGGGATGCCGGAGTTGGTGTGGACGCCGCCGTTGTCGCGGTTGGTGGTGACGAAGCCGCTCATGTCCGCGGGCTGCTTGTCGTACTGGTTCGCGGTGCCCGGCGCCTTCATGGAGCGCAGTGCGGGCGCGAGCTCCGGCCCGACGACGTCCGCGCCGATCAGCCAGTCGGCCTGGTCGGCGGTCTGCTGCAGCGCGTACTGCTTGACCAGCGAGCCGAACACGTCCGAAAGCGACTCGTTCAGCGCCCCGGACTGGCCGCTGTAGGCGAGGTTCGCGGTGTACTGGGTGACGCCGTGGGTGAGCTCGTGCCCGATGACGTCGAGGCTCTTGGTGAAGTCCGAGAACATCGTGCCGTCGCCGTCGCCGAACCACATGTGGCCCTCGCCGTCCCAGAACGCGTTGTTGTACCCGGTGTCGTAGTGCACCATGCCGTGGATCGGCATGCCCTGGTCGTCGATCGAGTCGCGGTGCAGGACCTCCCAGTAGAACTTGTAGGTGGCGCCGAAGTTGTCGTAGGCCTGGTTGACCGCGGCGTCCTTGGCCGCGGGCTGGCCTTCGGCCCGCACGACTCCGCCCGGGGTCTGGTCGGAGTTGTTGTGCTGGTCGTGGATGAACCGCTGCGGCAGGCCGGTGCCCGCGTGGGCCCTGGTCGGGGCGGCGAGCGTGCGTGCGGCGTTCTCGGCCCGCCGCACGCGGATGGCCGCGTCGATGGCGAGCGAGTCGAGCGCTGACCGGCGCAGCTGCGCGTTCTTGGTGGTCCGCGCGATCTCGTGCAGCAGGTCGGGGGGCACGAAACAAGCGAGTCGGGACATTGTTCCTCCGTAGGGCGGCGATACAGGCAAGGAGGCAGCGCCCGTGGCCGCTGATACTTTACGGCCGTGACCAGCGAGACAATCGAGTTCCAGGCCGAGGCGCGGCAGCTGCTCCAGCTGATGATCCACTCGATCTACTCGACCAAGGACGTCTTCCTCCGCGAGCTCATCTCCAACGCCTCCGACGCGCTGGACAAGCTGCGCCTGGCCTCGTTCACCGACAAAGACCTCGACGTCGACACCGCCGACCTGCACATCGCGCTGCAGACCGACGCCGCCGAACGCACGCTGACCGTCCGCGACAACGGCATCGGGATGAGCCGCGACGAGGTCATCTCGCTGATCGGCACGATCGCGAAGTCCGGTACGGCCGAGATGCTCACCCAGCTGCGCGAGGCGCGGGAGGCGGGTGGCGCGGACGCGGCCGAGCTGATCGGGCAGTTCGGCGTCGGCTTCTACGCGAGCTTCATGGTCGCCGACCGGGTCGAGCTGATCACCCGCAAGGCGGGCAGCGCCACCGGCGTGCGGTGGGAGTCGCACGGCGAGGGCACCTACACGGTCGAGGACGCGCCGGACGCCCCGCAGGGCACCGCGGTCACGCTGCACCTCAAGCCCGAGGACACCGACGACGCGCTGCACGACTACACCAACCCGGACACCGTCCGCGCGATCGTCAAGCGGTACTCCGACTTCATCACCTGGCCCATCCGGCATCGGGGACGAGGACGTGCGTGAACTCGCGCAAGGCGCTGTGGGCGCGGCCGCAGAAGGACGTGTCCGACGAGGAGTACGCCGAGTTCTACCGGCACGTGAGCCACGACTGGCGCGAGCCGCTCACCACGATCCGGCTCGCCGCCGAGGGCACCTTCGAGTACCAGGCCCTGCTGTTCCTGCCCACCCACGCGCCGATGGACCTGTTCCTGCGCGAGGGCAAGCGCGGCGTGCAGCTCTACGTGCGGCGCGTGTTCATCATGGACGACTGCGAGGCGCTCGTCCCGGAGTACCTGCGCTTCGTCAAGGGCGTCGTCGACGCCGCCGACCTCTCGCTCAACATCTCCCGGGAGATCCTCCAGCAGGACCGGCAGATCCAGCTGATCCGCAAGCGCCTGGTCAAGAAGGTGCTCTCGACGGTGAAGACGCTGCTCACCGACGAGCCGGAGAAGTACGCCACGTTCTGGTCGGAGATGGGCCGCGCGGTCAAGGAAGGCCTGCTGTCCGACTACGACAACCGCGACGCCATCCTGGAGATCTGCTCCTTCCCGTCCACGCACGACGCCGAGCAGCCCACCACGCTGCGCGACTACCTCGCCCGCATGCCCGAGGGCCAGGACGCGATCTACTACGGCACCGGCCCGTCCCGCTCCGCGCTGGAGCACTCCCCGCACCTGGAGGCGTTCCGCGCCAAGGGCTACGAGGTGCTGCTGCTCACCGACCCGGTCGACGAGGTGTGGGTCGACGCGGTGCCCGCGTTCGAGGGGAAGTCGTTCGTCTCGGTCGCCAAGGGCGAGGTGGACCTGGGCGGTGACGACGTCGATGACGCCGCCAAGCAGGGCTTCGCCGAGCTGCTCACGTGGATGGGCACGGCGCTGGCCGAGGACGTCAAGGAGGTGCGGCTGTCGCACCGGCTCACCGACTCGGCGGCGTGCCTGGTCGGCGAGGCGCGGCGACCTCACACCGACGCTGGAGAAGATGTACCGGGCGATGGGGCAGGAGCCGCCGAAGGTCAAGCGGATCCTGGAGCTGAACCCGCGGCACGGGCTGGTCACCGGGCTGCGCGCGGCGCAAGGCCGCCAGCCCGGACGACGCGGCGCTTGCCGACACGGCCCACCTGCTCTACGGCATGGCGCTGCTCGCCGAGGGCGGCGAGCTGGCCGAGCCCGCCGCGTTCGTGGCGCTCCTGTCGCGGCAGCTGGAGCAGACGCTCCCGCCGCCGGACTGACCCTTCCCGTGCGCTCCCACGCGGCCGGCACGATGCGGCGGGTGAGCGAGCGGACCCGATGGGCCTGCATTGTCCGCGACCCCGTGAACGGACCGTTGCCGGGCTTGCTGTTCGTGCTCACCGCGTCACCGGGGTGATCGACGCGGTGAGCCTGCTGGCGTTGGGCCGGGTGTTCGTCGCCAACATCACCGGCACCGTCGTGGCGCTCGGGCTGTCGCTGGCGGGCGCCCCCGGCGTCGTGCGCGAGACGGCGATCGTCGCGCTCGTCGTGTTCGTGCTCGGGGCGTACAGCGGTGGGAACATGATCGCCCGGTTCGGGGGCCACCGCGGGCAGCTGCTGGCGTGCGCGGTGGCGGTGGAGCTGATCTTCGTGTTGGCCGCGATCCCGGTGGCGGTCCCGCTGGTCGTGTCGGTCACGCCGGTGTCGTCGGTGAGCGCGGTCGTGGCGGCGGCGCTGCTGGCGTTCGGCATGGGGATCCAGAACGCGGCGGTCCGGCGGCTGAAGGTCCCGGACATCACCACGACCGTCGTCACGATGGCGGTCACCGGGCTGGCCGCCGACGAGCACGGCGGCGGCCGCCAGTCCATCGTCCGCCGGGGACCGCGGTCCTGGTGCTGCTCTCGGGCGCGGCCCTCGGTGCGCTGCTCGTGCTGATGGCGGGGCCCGCCTGGGCGCTGGTCGCCGCGGCGCTCCTGATCGTCGCCGTGCTGGTGCTGGCCGTGCTGACCAGCCGCGCGCCGCAGGCCTGGCACGCCCCGCGCTGACTGGGCACCCCCTCGGTGGCACCGTGCACCCCTCGGTGGCACTGCGCACCCCATCGGTGGGGTGCGCCGTCGGACGGCGGGGTGCGCCGTCGGGGTTTCGGCGCATCTACCGGCGCCAGCTTGTTGAGCCCGCGATCCGCTTCTCGGCCTGTGCCCACGCACTCGGCCATCTCCTCGAGCCGCTCCAGCATCTGCTCCATGACGGCGAGCTGCTGCGGCAGGCGTCGAGGTTGGCGCGCATCGTCGCGATCCCGCTGCGCTGGGCCCGCATCGCGCCCGCTATCGCGGCGATCTGCCCGGCGGCCAGTCCGCCGGGAATCGGCACGGTGGGCAACCCCATCATCTTCGCGGTCACCCCGGGCACCTGGCCCGCGGCCGCGCCCAGGCGCTCCATCGTGCTCCAGAGCTGGTTGAGCAGGTCCTGCGGCGGGTTCGGTTCGCTCGTCACGGGGCATGCGCAAGGCTAGCCCGTGCTCGCCCGCTCGCGCGCCTAGTGCTGTGGCTCGGCGTGAGTGGCGCAGCGTCAGCCACATCAACCCGCCGACGAGGGATAGGGCAGCCGGTCCTTGACCAGTCGCCAGGCCAGCACACCCACCAGCGCGACGTGGGCGGGCACGCCCGCGGCGACGAGGGACGAGCCGAGCACGGCCTTCGATCACACCCGACGCCGCCCGACGTAATGGACAGCAACCCCAGCACGTTTGCCACGGCGTACGGCGATGAACGGCACGAGCGGATCGACGGTATGGCCGAGGGCGGCCAGGACCCTCCAGAGCACCGTGCGCGTCGAGCAGCCAGTTCGCCGCGCCCCACGCGATCGCGGGCGGCCAGCCCGAGGCGGGCCGGGCAGGACCAACGCGCGCAAGTGATCGCTCTCCCGGCGCAGCGCCGCGGCCCGCTGCGGTTGAGCAGCCCATGCGGGG
>CAWIOI010000029.1:0-355501 GCA_963837575.1 uncultured Actinomycetota bacterium | reverse complement strand
ACCATTCGCCGGTCGGCGCCGCTTCGCGTTCCCGGGGAGGCGATGAGGGTCCGCACCCGCCCCCCGATGCGGTAGCGTTAGGGCTCGCTGCGCTTCCTCCGTAGCTCGTGTGTCCACCGGCTGCGAGGGAGAAGCACGGTGCCGTTCCACGTGATGGCCGCAGGCTGCGGGGGCATGGTGTTCCGCGGCACTCAGGGCCCGACGCATTGCCAGGCCGAACCGACCATGGCCGGGCTCTGGTTCTCCCCGCACGGTCGCACCGTGTGGCTCGGCTTCGCCTGCGACCGGCACGCAGGCACCCTCGTCGCCGCCCGCCTGCTTCTCCCCCGCGACCGCGACGCACTGGCCCGACGCCGCGGCAAGCGCCGCACCGAGTTGGCCGGACAGCGTTGGGCGGGCGAGCAGGAGGGGCCACTCGCCCGCGGGGCGGCAGCCGAACGGCTGATCCGGCGGGCGAAGGCATGGGCCGAACGGCATCCGCCGCCGGTGCGCGCGGGGGGCGACGTGGACGATCCCCCCTAGTGCGGCGAACGCAGGCCCGTCGACAGCTGCGCGGCGATCGCCGTCCGGTCGATCAGCGACCACACCGCGGCGATGCGGCCGTCGCGAAAGCGGTAGAAGACGTGCTCCGCGAACGTGAGCCGACGACCGTCGGGTGTGAAGCCGAGGAACTCGCGCCGGGGCGTGCATTCGAAAACGAGGCGGCAGGCGACCTGTTCGCCGCAGGCGACGACGAGGTGCGCGTCGTAGAAGAGGTCCGGGATGGCGGCGACGTCGGCGGCGATCAGGTCCTGGTACTGGCGGCGCGTCATCGGCTCGCCGTTGTAGGTCAGTTCGTCCTGGACGAAGTATTCGGGTCGTCGAGCCGTCGCTCGTTGAGCACGTCGAGATAGGCGCGGTAACGGGCCTCGAGATCGGCGTCCATCGTCCGCCCTCCTTGTCCGGGCGCAACCTATCGCCCTCGGGAAGCGTCGAGGGTCGGTCACCGATCTCGAGCGGTCCGTCGCCTTCTACGAGCCGCGACCGCGGCTTCGAGCGGCAGATGCAGCTGCGCAATCCCGACCGCGCGCGGGCACACAGCACCCCGTACCAGCATCTCCGGAGTTCACTCGTGGTCGGGCAGCCCCTCGACGACGTGCCCCGCCGCTTCGAGCGCCTCGCCAGCAGGCGCCGCACGTGGCCGCCGCGGGCGCGGTAGAGCACGCGGCGGCCGTCGCGGCGGGTGGTGACGAGCCCGGCGAGCCGCAGCTTGGCCAGGTGCTGCGAGACCGCGGGCCGGGCCGCGCCGACCGCGCCGCCAGCGCCGCCGACGTCGTACTCGCCGCCGCACAGCAGCCACAGCAGCCGCAGCCGCGTGGCGTCGGCGAGCATCGCGGAACGACTCGACCGCCGCGTCGACGTGCTCGCCGGGGGGCAGCTCCCGCCAGCGGTGGGCCGACTTCACTCTCGTCGTGTGCGTACACGAGCACGTATTTTGCGGGTATGGGCGCCGCGGTGCAACACGGCCACGCACCGGTCACGGCCATCCGCGACCAGGGCCACGGCCGCTCCGGCGCAGCCTCGTCCGGCCTGCGGCACCTCGTCGTCCCGCACAGCCACGACGCCGCCGACCGCGTCGACTCGGCCATGGAGGCCTCCCGCGCAGGGCATGCGGGCGCTGTGGATCTCGCTCGCCGTGCTGGGCGTGACGGCGGCGTTCCAGGCGCGTCGTGGCGGTGGCGTCCGGGTCGGTCGCGCTGCTGTCGGACACCCTGCACAACGTCGCCGACGCGCTCACCGCCGTGCCGGTCGGCATCGCCTTCCTGCTCGGCCGCCGCCCGGCCACGCGCCGCTTCACCTACGGCTACGGCCGCGCGGAGGACGTCGCGGGCATCGTCGTGGTGCTGGTCGTGCTCGCCTCGGCGGTGCTCGCCGGGCTACGAGTCGATCCGCCGCCTCGCCGAGCCCACCGACGTCCGGTTCCTGTGGGCGGTGGCGCTGGCCGGGCTGGTCGGCGCGATCGGCAACGAGATCGCCGCGCAGGTCCGCATCCGCACCGGCCGGCGCATCGGCTCGGCCGCGCTCGTGGCCGACGGCCTGCACGCCCGCGACCGACGCCATCACCTCGGCCGCGGTGCTGCTGTCGGCGGGCGGCGCGGCGCTGGGCTGGCGCTGGGCCGACCCCGTCGTCGGGCTGGCGATCACCGCCGGCCATCGCGACGCGTGACCTGGGGCGCGGCCCGGCAGGTGCTGGCGCGGCTGATGGACGCCGTCGACCCGGCGCTGGTCGAGCAGGCCACCGCCGCTCTGCGCGACGTCGACGGCGTGGTCGGCGTCGACGGCGTGCGGCTGCGCTGGATCGGGCACGCCCTGCGCGCCGAGGTCGACCTGTCGGTGCCCGGCGGAGTCACCGTCGAGGACGCCCACCGCATCGCGCACGCCGCGGAGCACGAGCTGACCCACGCCGTCCCCCGGCTGACCGCGGCCACGGTGCACGCCCACCCTGCGGATAACCCCGGACCGTGCGCGGATAACGCTGTCCCGACCGCTCTTTCCGCGCACGAGCTATTTTCCTCCCGTGTCCACACCTCGGGTTCTTCCTGCTCCGCCACGGCGAGACGGAGTGGTCGCGCGTCGGGAAGCACACCGGGCGCACCGACATCCCGCTCACCGACCGGGGCGGCTGCTCGCGAAGGCCACCGGCGACGTCGGGCGGTACCTGCTGGGCGACGTCGCCCGTCGCTCGTCTGGTGCAGCCCCCGCTCCCGCGCGCGCGACACCGCCGAGCTCGCCGGCCTCACCGTCGACCGCGTCGACGACCGGCTGGTCGAGTGGGACTACGGCGACTACGAGGGCGTCACCACCGAGGAGATCCGCGAGACCGTGCCCGGCTGGACGGTCTGGACCCACCCGTGCCCGAACGGCGAGACCGCCGAGCAGGTGGCGCGCCCGCGCCGACGCCGTGCTCGCCGACGCGCGGGCCGCCGGATACCGACGTCGTGCTCGTCGGGCACGGGCACTTCAGCCGCGTGCTGGTCAGCCGCTGGCTCGCCCGGCCCGCCCCCGACGGCGTGCACTTCGCGATGGACGCCGCCGCCTGGGCCGTGCTCGGCGACGAGCGCGGCGAGCCCCGCGGATCGACGGCCTCAACTACCGTCCCCTGGCGTGATCCGTTCCGCGACCGAGGCCGACGTCCCGGCGATCGTCGCCATGGTGCACGAGCTCGCCGAGTACGAGCGCGCGCCCGAGGAGTGCCACCTCACCGAAGCAGCAGCTCACGGCCGCGCTGTTCGGACCCGCCCCCGCGCTGTTCGGCCACGTCGCGCACCGTCGACGGCGAGGCGGCCGGGTGCGCGCTGTGGTTCCTGAACTTCTCGACCTGGCGCGGGCGTGCACGGGCATCTACCTGGAGGACCTCTTCGTGCGCCCCCGCTTCCGCGGCCACGGCCTCGGCCGCGCCCTGCTGGCGCGGCTGGCCGCGGAGTGCGTCGAGCGGGGATACGGCGCGGCTGGAGTGGTCGGTGTTGGACTGGAACGAGCCCCGCCATCGGCTTCTACCGCACGCTCGGCGCCGTTCCGCATGGACGAGTGGACGACCTTCCGCCTCGACGGCGCGGCCCTCACTGCTCTCGGGAGTACGGCGCCGTCGCCCACACCCGGGACCGCTCGCTGATGAGGAGCAGGAACGTGCAGCACGACATAAATGCCCGCGAGGACGCCGAGACACGAGTTGTCGGGACGGCCCGATCAGCGAGTAGACCACCGGAAGCAATAACAATTGCGTGACGATTGCGGGGGTGCGGGCCCCGCGACGGCCGGTTGCGAGGGCCGCGCCGATGAACGCGAGCGCGAGCCCGATCAGCACGAAGTAGCCCACCTCGCCGAGCACGGACCCGAACGGCTGCGCCGCGGCCTGCACCCCGATCACGACGGCGAACCCGAGTGCGCCGACGCCCTGCAGCCCGACCAGCACGCCTGCGACGCGGATCTGCGGCGGCGGGGTGTCCGATGGTCACGCCCTCCACGATAGGCGCGGGCGCGGGCAGGCGTAGGTTGCCGCCGTGCGCGCGCTGCTGGTGGCCAACCCCCACGCGACGACGACCACGGCCGCGGGTCGCGACGTCATCGCGCGCGCCATGGCGGGCGAGGTCAAGCTGGACGTGCTGGAGACCGAGCGCCGTGGGCACGCCGCGGAAGCCGCCGAGCAGGCCGTGCGGGACGGCATCGAGCTCGTCGTGGCGCACGGCGGCGACGGCACCCTGAACGAGGTGGTCAACGGCGTGCTCGCGGCGACCGACGGCCGTCCGGGCGACAGCCTCGACGGCCCGGTCGTCGGCATCGTGCCGGGCGGGTCGGCGAACGTGTTCGCCCGCGCGCTCGGCCTCCCGCTGGACCCGATGGCGGCCACGGCGCGGCTGCTGGAGGCGGTCGGGCAGCGGGCGAGCAGGCTCGTCGGCCTCGGCCACGCGCAGCCCGACGGGAACGCGGCGGGGCGCTGGTTCACGTTCAACGCCGGGCTGGGCTGGGACGCCGAGGTCGTGGCGGCGGTCGAGCGCGCCCGGGCCGCGGGCCGGGAGGCCACGCCGTTGCGCTACACCGCCACCGCCGTGCGCGAGTACCTCGGCCAGCGGCGCAGGCCGCGCTCGATGACCGTCGAGATCGCGGGTGCTGCGGCCGTCGCCGATGTGCGGCTCGCGTTCGTCAGCACCACCGACACCTGGACCTACCTCGGCTCGCGGGCCGTGCGGACCAACCCCGGGTCGGTGATCGGGGCGGGCCTGGGCGTGTTCGGCCTGCGCGACCTGGCGCGGGCACCGTCGCGACGACGCTGCGGCACATCCTGCGCACCGGCGGCGATCCCCACGGCCGCCACGTGCTGCGTCAGGACGCCGTCGGGCACGTGCGGGTACGGGCCGCCGAGCCCGTCGCCCTGCAGGTCGACGGCGAGCACCTGGGCAACCACCGGGATGTGCGGTTTCGCGCGGTAACCGGGGCATTACGGGTCGTCGTGTGAGACGAACGGTCGACGGCCCCGCACCCCTGTGCCATCACACTCACGGGTGACAGGTCCGGGCCATTCACCGCGCTAAGCGGACCGTCGAGCCGATAAGGGCTCGCACGTGGACAAACGGTGCCCCAAGGTAGGGCAGGCGAAACGGAACGGCGGCGGGGAACGATTTCCCGTCTGGTCCGTTGGATACCTGGGCAACCGGGTACCCGACGGGCGACCGAGATCGATCCTCGTCGGGACGGGTAACCGAAGTCTAGGTCACTCGTTGCGGTGAGTAGGTGGGGCCACCCACCTAGCGGTTGGGTCTCGGCCCTTGAAGATCGAGCGCGCTCGTGAAACCCTTCACAAGCGCGGAAACACCGTGACGGACGATCGGCGCGACCCCGATCGCGCAAGTACGAGGAGCAGAGCACCATGGACTGGCGTCACCGCGCTATCTGCCGCGACGAGGACCCCGAGCTGTTCTTCCCCGTGGGGACCAGCGGGCCCGCGCTGCTGCAGATCGCCGAGGCCAAGACCGTCTGCAGGCGCTGCCCCGTGGTCAGCGAGTGCCTCACGTGGGCACTCGAAAGCGGCCAGGACGCAGGTGTCTGGGGCGGCATGAGCGAGGACGAGCGGCGCGCACTCAAGCGTCGCAACGCGCGTACGCGCGCACGTACGGCCTGAAAACCACCGACCTACGCGACTCCCCCCACCGCGGGCCCGCAACCGGACAGCACCCGGTTACGGGCCCGCGGTCGTTTCCACCGGGCGAGCAGCTCCGGCGGGGACCACGACCCACAATCGGCGACCGGGCCGCGGTCACATGATGAGGTTAACGCCCCCGTAACGAGAGGCTGATGAGGGCCTCGGTTCCCCCACCCGGCCGAGGCCGAACACACAGCGTGGAGTCCAGCTCCGACTCCAGCAGTGTGCGGACGATCGAAAGGCCCAATCCCGCGGACGCGTCGATGTCGAAGCCGGGCGGCAGCCCGTTGCCGTCATCGGACACCACGACGTCGAGCGCGCCCCCGCAGCGGCGAGCGGTCACCACCACCTCGCCGGTGGTCCCCGGGTCGAAGGCGTGCGCCAGCGCGTTGTGCACGAGCTCGGTGAGCACCAGGACGAGCGGGGTGGCCAGCGCGGCGGACAGCGTGCCGAAGCTGCCGTTGCGCCGCACCTTCGCGCGCACGTCGGCGGTGGCGCCGTCGCCGATCGCGGGGAGGACCTTGTCGACCAGCTCGTCGAGGTCGACGCGCTCCGCCACGGACGCGGAGAGCGACTCGTGCACGAGCGCGATCGAGTTGACCCTCCGGACGCTCTCCGAAAGGGCCCGCCGGGCCTCGGGGATGGCCGTGCGACGGGCCTGGAGGCGCAGCAGCGCAGCCACCGTCTGGAGGTTGTTCTTCACCCGGTGGTGGATCTCGCGGATCGTGGCGTCCTTGGACAGCAGCGCCTGGTCGCGGCGGCGCAGGTCGGTGACGTCGCGCACGAGCACCAGCGCGCCCGCCGCATCGCCCCGCGGGCGCAGGGGCAGCGCCCGCACCAGCATCGACGCGCCCCGCGCCGCCACCTCCAAGCGCAGCGAGTGGCGGCCCGCGAGGGCACCGTCGATGCGGGCGGCGATCTCGGCGGCGTCGAAGGGGTCTTCCACGAGCTCGCGGGTCTCGGCGGCGAGCGAAAGGCCGACGAGGTCGCTGGCGTGCCCCATCCGGTGGTACGCCGAGAGCGCGTTGGGGCTGGCGTAGGCGACGAGGCCCAGCGCGTCGAGCCGGATCACGCCGTCGCCCGCACGGGGGCTCGTGTCGGCGCCGACGATCGCCGCGCGGGCCGGGAACGTGCCGTCCGCCACCATCTGGCAGAGGTCCGAGGCGCTGCCCAGGTAGGCGATCTCCAGCGGGCTGGGCACCCGGGGCATGGCGAGGTTGGCGTCGCGGGAGAGCACCGCGACGACCGCGCCGTCGTGGCGGACGGGGATCGTCTCCGAGCGGACCGGCACCTCCAGGTGCCAGCGCGGCTCCTCGTCGCGGCAGATCCGGCCCTCGACGACCGCCCGCCGCAGCTGGGGGCGCGTCCGGGCGGCGACGCGCATGCCGACGGCGTCCTCGGGATGCGCGGTGGGCCCGGTCGTGGGGCGCGCCTGCGCCACGCACAGGAAGGTGTCGCCCAGCGGGATCCAGAGCAGGAAGTCGGCGAACGACATGTCGGCCAGCAGCTGCCACTCGGCCACCACCCGCTGCAGGTGCTCGACCGCGCCGCCGGGTAGCTCCGTGTGCTCGGCGAGCAGCTCGCTCAGCGTGGACACTTCACGGCCTCCCCCGCGCGCGTTGTGACCATCCAACCACGTGCGACCATGACCCAGTTCCTGCTGAGGTGAAGCCAACGCGACGCCCGTTCAGCACGGGGAGCACGTGGCTTGGCCGGGCAGAGGCAACCGGAAGGAGGAAGACCATGTCGAAGCGGGCCCGCAAGCGGCGCGATCGGAACAAGAAGCGCGCCAACCACGGCAAGAAGCCCAACACGTGAGCACCGGGCGCCGGGCAGGTCGTTCTGCCCGGCGCAGGCTCAGCCGCGCCGCTCGACGCGGGCGGTGCGCACCTCGACCGTGGTGTGGGTGCTGCCGTCGGCGTTCTCCGCCACCGTCACCTGCGCCTGGCGCAACACGGCGATCCGGATCTGCTCGCGCAGCGACGGGGGTGCCTGCTCGCCGCCGCACTTCGCGGCCAGCAGCTGCTTGAGCTTCTCCTCGAGGCCGTACTCGGCCAGGCACGGCGCGCACTCTTCGAGGTGTTGGGCCAGCAGCGCCCGCCGCTCGCGGTCGCACTCGTTGTCGAGGAACATCCACACCTCGGCGAGCACCTCGGCGCAGTCGGTCTCGTGCGGGTTGCCGCAGCTCATGACGCGGCCTCCGAGTGCTCGCCGCGGACGTCGCCCTGGACGTTGCCTTGACCGTCGCCCTGGACGCCACCACGGATGAAGCCGCGTTCGCGGGCGGTGTCGGTGAGCAGTTCGCGCAGCTGACGACGGCCGCGGTGCAGCCGCGACATCACCGTGCCGATGGGCGTGCCCATGATCTCGGCGATCTCCTTGTAGGCGAAGCCCTCGACGTCGGCGAGGTAGACCGCCATCCGGAAGTCGTCGGGCAGTTGCTGCAGGGCGGCCTTGACGTCGTCGTCGGGGAGCCGATCGAGCGCCTCGACCTCGGCGGAGGGCAGGCCCGAGGAGGTGTGCTCGCTGGCCTGGGCGATCTGCCAGTCCGAGATCTCGTCGGTGGGCGACTGCTGCGGCTGCCGCTGCCTGCGGCGGTAGCCGTTGATGTAGGTGTTGGTGAGGATCCGGTAGAGCCAGGCCTTGAGGTTGGTGCCCGCGCGGAACGTGCCGAACGCGGCGAACGCCTTGAGGAAGGTCTCCTGCACGAGGTCTTCGGCGTCGGCCGGGTTGCGCGTCATCCGCAGCGCTGCCCCGTAGAGCTGGTCGAGCAGGGGCATGGCGTCGCGCTCGAAACGGGCAGCGCGGTCCTGCGCGGTCTCGTGCTCCTGATCGACGGTGTCGTCCCGTGGCTCGCTCTGCAAGCTCTGTTCGGGCACCGCGCTCCTCTCGAGCCGGATCGCGGGGTACGCGACCGGGAGATCGGCCGCAGAGACGGCCTCCTGACGAGACGAGGGTACGCGCCCCGCCGCGTGCAGGCCCACCGGAGCGTCCGGTGCTGTCGACGCGGCATCCCAGGGCGCGACCCAATCCACAAAGGTCCCGGCAGCGCGGTCGGGTGGTGCTACTGACATCACGGCCGACTCAACGCGGGGAGCGGCACGCGGATTCCCTATCCTCGCGGCCGTGGCAGGCACCGCGACCCCGGCGACGACCCGGCTCGAGAAGGCGGGCGTGCCGTACCGGGTGCACGCCTACACGCACGACGCGGGCGCGGCGTACGGGCCGGAGGCGGCCGCGGCGTTGGGGATCGCGCCTGAGCGGGTGTTCAAGACGCTCGTCGCGGACGTCGACGGCGCGCTGACCGTGGCGATCGTTCCGGTGAACGCGAAGCTCGACCTCAAGGCGCTGGCCGCGGCCGTCGGCGGGAAGCGCGCGAAGATGGCCGAGGTCACCGCGGCCGAACGGGCCACCGGCTACGTCGCGGGCGGCATCTCCCCGTTGGGCCAGCGCAAGCGGCTGCCGACCGTGCTGGACACGAGCGCCGAAGCCTTCGAGACGGTCTTCTGCAGCGCGGGGCGCCGCGGCCTGGAGATCGAGCTGGCCCCGGCCGACCTGGCGCGGCTCACCGGGGCGAAGCTGGCCCTCGTGAGTGGATAACGTTGTTCTGGCCACTGTTTCCACTCACGACGTCGGCGAGCCAGGACGTCGCGGCAGCGCGGAGGCCGGGCAGGTCGGACTTGAGGCTGTGGTCACCGCGCAGCAGCACCACCTCCCGTCCCGCGGCGGGCTCGGGACGGCCGAACGGGTCGCGCTCACCCTGCACGACCAGCACCGGCACGCGCGGCGCCGCCAGCTCGGCGAGCCGGTCCTTTTCCGGCCTCCCCGGCGGGTGCACGGGGAACGCGAGGCAGAGCACGCCCGCCGCGCCGCCCGCCGTCGCGGTGCGGCACGCCACCCGCGCGCCGGAGCTGCGGCCGCCGAAGAGGAGCGGGAGATCCGCCCGCACGTGCTCCACGACCGCCAGCCAGGCCGTGTCGAGCTGGGTCGCGGGCGCGGGCGCGCCGGCGGCCAGCGACGCGGTAGGGCTGCTCGACGAGCACGACCGACACGTCGACGGCGAGGGCGGCCCGGGTGGCGGCGACGAGGTCGGGCGCGCCCATGCCACCGCCCGCGCCGTGGCCGAGCAGGAGCATCGCCTTCGGCGCCGCGGCCGGGTGCACGGTGACCCGGGCGGGCCCGTGCGGGGTGGGCACCTCGACGCTCACGACCCCACCCGCCGTGCGCGGGAACGAGTGCTCCGGCACTCGTTCCCGCGCACGGCCGGTCCCGCGCCTGCCGTCACGCGAGCAGGTCGAGCTGCAGCGGCGCAGCGTCGTCGTCGCGCCGGAGCAGGTCAGGTCCGTTGTTGCGCACGCTGTTGACCAGCGGCGACACCGGCCGCAGCTCCAGGCTCGCCACGAGCTCGTGCGACGGCGGCGCGAGCAGCGCGGCGACCGCGTCGTCCTTGGCGTCGGCGTCCGGGTTGAGCCACGTGTCCCAGGCCGAGGAGGGCAGCACGAGCGGCATCCGGTCGTGGACCTGCCGGAGGGGGCCGACCGCCGCCGTGGTCAGCACGGCCGCCGTGACCAGGCCGTCGGGGTACTCGCCGTCGGGGTCGTCCTTGGGCTTCCAGTACTCCCACAGCCCGGCCAACGCGATCGAACGGCCGTCGACGTAGTGGGTGTAGTAGGGCTGCTTGTGGTCCTCGCCGCGCTGCCACTCGTACCAGCCGTCGGCCGGGATGAGGCAGCGCCGCGCGGCCGAACGCCCGGCGGAACGCGGGCTTCTCCGCGGCGGACTCGGACCGGGCGTTGATCATCCGAGCGCCGCCCTTGGGGTCTTTCGCCCAGTACGGGACGAGGCCCCACCGCACCACGCGCAGGCTGCGCTCGACGGTGTCGGGGTCGGGGGTGCCCTCCGCGTCGCGGGGATGCCGCTCGACCACCGCGACGATGTTCTTCGTCGGCGCGACGTTGTAGTCCGGCTCCACCCCCTCGGTGGCGTCGACGGCGTGGAACTCGTCGGCGAGGTCGGCGGGGGCCTTGATCGAGGCGTAACGGCCGCACATGTGGTCCAGGGTGCCACTTCGGCGAAACGCCCACGCGCCCACCGGCGGCCGTCGTACCCTCCGACCATGACCGATCCGGGCGACCTCGAACGGCGGGTCACGGCGCTGGAGCACGAGGTCACGCGGCTGCAGCGCGAGCTGGACCGCGCGCGCGTGGACCCCGAGGCCGCCCGCCTGCAGGCGAGTGGCGTCGATCGCGACGTCAGCGACGTCCGCAGCCAGCTGCGCGCCCAACAGCAGCTGCTGCAGGCGCTGCGCGACACCCAGGTCGAACACGGCGCCCGACTGGACCGGCTCGAAACCCGGATGGAGCGGCTCGAAACCCGGATGACCGCGCTGGAGGACCGCATGACCGGGCTCGACACGCGTCTCACCGGCCGCATGGACGCGCTCGAGGCCGAGCTGCGCGCGGGCTTCGTCGAGATGCGCGAGGGATTCGCGAAGATCCACGCCGGGGCGGGGCACATCGTCACATTGCTGGAGCGCGCCTCCGACGATGAGGACCATGCGGGATCATGACCGGGTGACCTGGTCCGCGCCGCTTGCCCGAGGGCCCCTGCACGGCGTCGTGTCCGTGCCGGGCTCCAAGTCCGTCACCAACCGCGCGCTGCTGCTCGCCGCACTCTCCGGTGGCCCGGCCACCGTCAGCGGCGCGCCCGCCTCCCGCGACACCGCCCTCATGGTCGGCGCCCTCCGCGCCCTCGGGGTGCCGATCGAGGCGGACGGCGAACGCGTCACGATCAGCGCGTATGCCGGGCTGCGCGGCGGCGGCACCGTCGACTGCGGGCTCGCGGGCACCGTCATGCGCTTCGTTCCGCCCGCGGCGGCCCTCGCCGACGGCCCGGTCGCCTTCGACGGCGACCCGCGCGCCCGCGAACGCCCCCTGGCCACCGTCCTGAACGCCCTGCGCGCGCTCGGCGCCCGCATCGACGGGGACGCACTGCCGTTCACCCTGCACGGCTCCGGCGGGCTGCCCGGCGGCGACGTGGTGATCGACGCGTCGGCGTCGTCCCAGTTCGTGTCCGGCCTGCTGCTCTCCGGCGCGCGCTTCGACAAGGGCCTCACCGTGCACCACGACGGCAAGCCGGTGCCGTCGCTGCCGCACATCGACATGACCGTCGCCATGCTCCGCGAGGCCGGGGTCGACGTCGACGACGCCGAGCCCGACACCTGGCGGGTCGCGCCGGGCGCCATCCGCGCACGCGACTGGGCCGTCGAGCCCGACCTCTCCAACGCCGCCGTCTTCCTCGCCGCCGCGGCCGTCACCGGCGGGCGGGTCACCGTGGCGGGCTGGCCCGCGGCGTCGACCCAGCCCGGCACCGAGATCCTGGCCGTGCTGGCCGCGGCGGGCGCCACGGTCGAGCCGGGCGCGGACGGGATGACCGTCACCGGCCCCGACAACCTGGAGGGCGTGGACGTCGACCTGCACGACGCCAGCGAGCTCACCCCCACCGTCGCCGCGGTCGCCGCGCTCGCCACGGGTCCCTCGCGGATCCGCGGGGTGGCCCACATCCGCGGCCACGAGACCGACCGGATCGCCGCGCTCGCCGCGGAGATCGGCGCGCTCGGCGGCGACGTCGTCGAGACCCCCGACGGTCTGGAGATCCGCCCGGCCGCCCTGCACGGCGGCCCGTGGCGGGCCTACGCCGACCACCGCATGGCGACGGCGGGGGCGCTGATCGGGCTGGTAGTGCCGGGCGTCGAGGTCGACGATGTCGAGTGCACCGCGAAGACGATCCCCGACTTCCCGGCGCGCTGGGCGGATCTCCTGGGACGGTGAGTCGCCCGCGGCAGTACGACGAGTCCGACGTCCGGGTACGGCCCGGGCGCGGCTCGCGACCCCGCACCAAGCGCCGTCCGGACCACGCGGACGCCGAAGAGGCGATGGTCACCGTGGTGGACCGGGGCCGCTGGACGTGCGCGCCCGACGGCGACCCGAGCCTGCCGCCGGTCACCGCGATGCGGGCCCGCGAGCTGGGCCGCACGCCGATCGTCGTCGGCGACCGGGTCGGGCTCGTGGGCGACCTGTCCGGCGCGCCGGACACGCTCGCCCGCATCGTCCGCGTCGAGGAGCGCACCACCGTGCTGCGCCGCACCGCCGACGACACCGACCCCGTCGAACGCGTGGTGGTGGCCAACGCCGAGCAGCTCGTCATCGTCACCTCGGTGGCCGACCCGGTGCCGCGGGCGGGCTTCGTGGACCGCTGCCTGGTCGCGGCGTACGCGGGCGGCCTCGTGCCCGTGCTGTGCCTCACCAAGGCCGACCTCGGCGACCCCGAACCGTTCGCCGCGACGTACCGCGAGCTGGAGCTGCCGGTGGTCGTCACCCGCCGCGACCGCTCGCCCGACGCGCTCGCGAAAATCCTCGACGGGCGGGTCTCGGCGCTGGTCGGGCACTCCGGGGTGGGCAAGTCCACGCTGGTCAACCGGCTCGTCCCGGACGCGGCGCGGGCCACGGGGGTGGTGTCGGCCGTCGGCAAGGGCCGCCACACGACGGTCGCCGCGATCGCGCTGCCGCTGCCCGACGGCCGCGGCTGGGTCGTCGACACCCCCGGCGTGCGGTCGTTCGGGCTCGCCCACGTCACCCCCGACGACGTGCTGGCCGCGTTCGACGACCTCGCCGCCGCGATCGAGGACTGCCCCCGCGGCTGCGGGCACCACGGGCCGCCCGCCGACCCGGAATGCGCCCTCGACGTGCTCGTCGCCGAGGGCAAGCTGCGCCCGGCCCGGCTCGCCGCGCTGCGTCGCGTGTTGGTCGCGCTCGCCTGATCCCCGTGGCATCCTGCCGGCAGGACGTCCGGGGGGATGATGCAGCGATGACCGAGGGAACGGCCTCGCCCGAGGAGAGCGGCGGCCGCCTGCGCATCGGCAACGTCGAGCGCAACGCGGCGATGAAGGCGCTCGACGCCCACCTGGAGGCCGGGCGGCTCGGCGTGGAGGAGTACGGCGAGCGGTCGGCCGCCGCGGCGGGGGCCACCGTGGCGAGCGAGCTGGAGGCGCTGTTCACCGACCTGCCGGAGCCGCATCCGGCGCTGCCCGGCACGGCGTCCGTGCCGATGGCGGCCGCGGCGGCGCCCGCGGTTCGGGACGAGGGCGCCGTGGCGGGGCGGCCCGGTGGGTTCCTCGACGTCGCCGCCCCGCGGATCATGGCGGTGATGCCGTTCGTGGCGCTGGCGTTGTTCTTCACCGTCGGCGGCTGGTGGTGGTTCCTGCTCATCCCGGCGGCCGGGGCGCTGCTCTACGGCGGCAGGCACGGCCGCGGTGACTGGGGCGCCCACGGCGAACGCCGGGAACGCGATCGCTAGGCCGGGACCGCCGCCGCCATCTGGGACAGCGGCTCGGCGAGCGCGTCGAGGGCCGTCGCGAGTCGGCGCCGTTCGGGGTCGGTGACGGTGGTGTAGTCGACGTAGCCGTCACCCCGGCGATACGGCGCGAGCAGGGCGGCGACCGCGCCGAACCGGGCGTCGATCGTGGCCGCCAAGCCGGGGTCGGTGAGCGCGGGCCGCAGCGCGGCATAGGCGGCGCCAGCGGCGCCGACCGCGGCGGTGAGGTCGTCGAGGTCGGTGTGCGCCCAGCGCTCCTCGGCCCCGGTGACCATCGTGACGACGCACGCGGTGAGCAGGTCGTTCGCCGTCCTCGCGACGTCGACGGGCCGGTAGCTCGCGCGGCCGACCACCTGCCGCAGCGCCAGGACGTCGAGGTCCAGCGCGTTCGCGTACCCGGTCATGCCCGCCAATGAGCCGTCGGCCCACATCGCCTTCTCGATGCGGTGGAAGCCCGTCCAGGTGGCGCGGCCGGTGTCGGTGCGGCCGTCGATGGCGGTGTCGAGCTCCTCCGCGAGCGGTTCGAGTGCGACGTAGTGCCGGTGCGCGGGCACGTACGCCGCCTTGGCCGCCGCGAGGTCGCCCGCCCGGACCCGGTCGGTCAGTGTGCGTGTCGCGCTCTGCAGCGCCGCCGCCTCCGCGACGACCGCGGCCCGGTAGCGATCCGTCGAGAGCGGTTCGGGCGCAGGCGGCCGGGGAGCCGCGCAGGCCGCCGCAAGCACACCGGCCAGCACGGCGACCAGCGCCGCGGGTGCGCGGAAGCGCGGATGGGGCACGGACGTCGTCCTTCCACCAGGGCACCCCCAGTATCCCCGCCGCCGCGGCCCGGCCCGGCGTGGGGAGCACCCTCAGCCGACGTGGTGCACCGCGGGGCCCTCGGACTTGCTCGGGCCCCCGCGCATCATGAGCGCGAGCGGGATCCCCAACGCCGTGATGATCGCCGTCACGATGAACAGCCCGTGCATCGACTCGACGAACGCCAGCGTCTGGGTCTGCTGGTTCACCGCGTACATGCCCGCCATGTCCCCGGCCGGTCCCGTACCGAAGGCGGGCATGGCGGTGTCCGGCGAAACGAGCGCACCGCGGTCCTGCGCGAGCTGGGCGCGCGAGTTGGTGACCAGCGACGTGAGCGCGGCCAGCCCCAGCGCCGCCGAGGCCCGCTGCACGACGGTGTTGAACGCGCCTGCCCCGTCCACCATGTCGGGCGGGACGGCCGCGATGCCGCCGGTCATGATCGGCATCATGGCCAAGCCCATTCCGACCGAGCGCAGCACGAGCAGCCAGACGACGTTCGCGTTGCTGGTGTCCAGCGTGACGTCGACCAGCAGGTAGGTGCCCACCGCCGTGAGGGCCAGCCCGATCGCTGCGGGCCAGCGCGGGCCGAACTTGTCGTAGATCATCCCGGCCGTGGGCATGAGCACCCCCATGACCAGCGCCTGGGGCAGCAGGAGCAGGCCGGTGTCGAACGCGCCGAGCCCGCGGGCCTGCTGGAGCAGCAGCGGGATGTAGAACAGCACGGCGAACAGGCCCACCGACAGCACCGAGATCAGCAGCAGCGAGTTCGTGTACGCCAGGTGCCGGAAGACGCGGACGTCCAGCAGCGGGTTCTCCACCTCCAGCTCGATGATCACGAACAGCGCCAGGAACACCAGGCTGACGGCGAACAGGATGATGATCCGGTACGACGTCCAGCCCCACGTCTGGCCCTCCGTCAGCGCCAACAGCAGGCTGACCAGGCCGATCGCCACCGTGACGAAGCCGAGCACGTCGAAGCGCCGTACCGGGGCCGGACCGAAGTGCGGCAGGAAGAGCACCGCGGCGATCGTGCCGATGATGCCGACCGGCACGTTGATGAGGAAGATCAGGCGCCAGTCGACGTACTCGACGAGGTAGCCGCCCAAGGTGGGCCCGATGGCGGGCGCGACGACGATGCCCAGCCCGTACATGCCCATCGCCGCCCCGAGCCGCTCCTGGGGCACGATCCGGTAGAGGATCGTCAGCGTGACCACGGGCAGGATCCCGCCGGGGATGGCCTGCAGCACGCGGAACGCGACGATGCTCTCCAGGTCCCAGGCCAGCCCGCACAGGGCCGACCCGACCGCGAAGCCCATCAGACACCAGACGTACACCCGGCCGGGGCCGAAGCGGCCCGCGAACCAGGCGCTCACCGGCACCACCACGCCCAGCGCCAGCGAGTAGGCGTTCTCCACCCACTGGATCTCCTCGGTGGTGGCGGAGAAGTCGCGCTGCATCGTCGGGATCGCCACGTTGACGATGCTGATGTCGAGCACCGACATGAACATGCCGGTGATGAGCACGGCCAGGGGCACACCCCAGCCCCCGCCTGCCGCCGGTTTCGCCGGGGCGGGCGCGGCGACCGGGGCGGGCGCGGCGGTGGCGGTGTCGGTGCCGACGTCGACGGCCATGATTCCAGTGTCACACGTCCGGGGGATGCGGCCCGCCGACCCTCACAATCCGGGCGGGGCGCCGACGTAGTGCTCGGCCAACGTCGTGGCCACCGACTCCGAACTGGTGACGAGCTGCAGCTCGGCGAGCTGGCGGCGCAGGTCGAACCCGCCCGCCGCCTCCGCCGCGTCCGGGAACCGGTGCAGCATCGACGTCATCCACCACGAGAACCACTGCACGCGCCACACCCGGCGCAGCGCGGTTGCGGTGTAGGCGGCGAGCGGGTGCCCGTCGCCGTCGGCGTACCAGGCGCCGAACGCCCGGTCGAGCACCTGCACGTCGGCCGCGGCCAGGTTGAGGCCCTTGGCCCCGGTCGGCGGCACGGTGTGCGCCGCGTCGCCCGCGAGGAACAGCCTGCCCCGCTGCATCGGCTCGGCGACGAACGAGCGGAACTGCAGCACGTCCTTCTTGAAGATCGGCCCGTCCTGCACCGCCACCCCGGCCGGGGCCAGCCGCGCGGCGAACTCGGCCCAGATCCGGTCGTCGGACCAGTCGTCGACGTCGGTCGCGGGATCGCACTGGAAGTAGAGCCGCTGCACGGTCGGGCTGCGCGTGGAAACGAGCACGAACCCGCGCTCGGAGTGCGCGTAGATCAGCTCCTCGTAGGACGGCGGCGCCTCGGCGAGGATGCCGAACCAGGCGAAGGGGTATTGGCGGAAGAAGTCCCGCCGCCCCGTCACCAGCCTGCGGCACGGCGAGTGCGAGCCGTCGGCGCCCACCACGAAGTCGCACTCCAGGCGCTGCGCCGCGCCGTCGTGGGTGAACGTGACGGTCGGGCGATCGGTCTCGACGTCCGCGACGGCGACGTCGGCGACCGCGAACCGCAGGTCCCCGCCGTCGGCGAGCCGCTGCGCGATGAGGTCGACGAGCACCTCGTGCTGGGGGTAGACCAGCACCGACCGGCCGCCGGACAGCCCGGTGAGGTCGATCCGGTGCAGGCCGCCTTCGAAGGCCAGGTTGATCCCGTGGTGGACGCGGCCCTCGCGGAGCATCCGACCGCCGACGCCGGTGTCGCGCAGCAGGTCGGCCGTGCCCTGTTCCAGGATGCCCGCGCGGATCGTCTGCTCGATCGCGGCGCGGGACTGCACGTCCAGCACCACCGACGCGATCCCGCGCAGGTGCAGCAGGTGGGCGAGCAGGAGCCCGGCCGGGCCCGCCCCGATGATCCCCACCTGGGTGCGCACGGCCGGGCTCCTCTCGTCGGGTCAGTCGACGCCTGCGTGAACCCGACCGCGGGCCAGGTTCGCCAGGTGATGCTCCCACCCCGGCCTGCACACCGCGAAGCACTCCAGGTCGGGGGTGAGCCCGACGTGGCGGAACGCGATCACCGCGCCGCCGCCGGGGCGCGGCCGCACGTCGAACCAGACGCTCGTGCCCACCCAGTCGGCGAAGATCTCGCTCGCGGTGCAGGTCCAGACGACGAGCCCGGACGGGTCGACGTGCTCGACGCGCATCACGGTGGCGCGGCCGTCGAACCGGAACGTCAGCTCGCCGCCGGGGACGGGCGAGCCGGTGACGTCGGGCGTCCACCAGCCCGCGAGCCCGTCGAGGGTGGTGAGGGCGGCGAGGACGCCCGCGACCGGCGCGGCCGTGCCGACCTGCGCGCCGAAGCCCTCCGCGTCCGAGCCGCCCGCCTCCAGCAGGGTCTTGATCTCACCGACCACGCGCGGCCAGCCGCCGCTGACCATCTCCGCGACGGTGCTGCCCTCGTCGAAGTCGTCGTGCACCACCGTGAGCTTGACCAGCGGGCCGTCGGGCTCCAGCTCGAAGCTCACCCGCGACCGGCGTTCGGCCGCGATCGCGGCCCGCAGCCCCTCGTCCACGCCGACGGACGCCGCCCACTCGGGCGTGAAGGTGTGCCAGGTGTAGGACAGCCGCCGCGGTGGATCGCTCTCCAGCACGACCTGGTCGGGGTGCGCGATCGTGGCGCCGCGCTCGTGCCAGGTCATCGGGGAGCCGGGCGCCCAGTCCGTCTCGAGGTGGGTCTGCCAGTAGCGGCGGGTGAAGGCGGGCTCGGTGAGCGCCGCCCACAGGCGCTCGGGGGTGGTGCGGATGAAGCTGGTGTGCACGAACGTCGGGCGGGTCATGGGGCTCTCCAGTGCGTTCTTGAGGTCGGCCAGCGCGTGCGCCCTGGCCCGGTCGTAGCGCCGGAGCCAGCGGTCGGCGAGCTCCGTGATCGGCGCGGGGTTGAGGTAGTGCCACTTCTCCCGGCCGCGGCGCACGGTGGTGACGAGGTTCGCGGCCTCCAGCACGGCCAGGTGCTTGCTCACGGCCTGCCGGGTGGTGTCGAGGCCCGCGCAGAGCTCGCGGAGGGTCTGGCCGTTGCGCGCGTTCAGCCGGTCGAGCAGCAGCCGCCGTTGCGGATCGGCCAGGGCCCGGAACACCTCGTCCATGACCCTCCTCCACCACAGGCAACCTTAAGGTTGCCTGAATATAGGCAACCGGATGGTTGCCCGTCAAGGCCAGGGCACAATGCGCGCGTGTATCCACTGGAGATCGAGGCGTGGACCGATTTCGCGGTCGGCATCGCCGGCGCGGGCGCGGCGCTCACCGGGCTGTTGTTCGTGGCCGTCTCGATCAACCTGGAGCGGATCCTGTCGCTGCCGCGCATCCCGCGCAGGGCAGGACAGTCGCTGGTCCTGCTGGCCACGCCGGTGTTCACCGCGATCGCCGTACTGACGCCCGGGCAGCCGACCTGGGGCGTGGGCGTCGAGCTGATCGTCCTCGCGGCGGCCATCGGCCCTTTGCTGTACGTGCTCACGGGCGGGCCGAGCCGGATCGCCGCGCAGCCGCTCTGGTCGTGGCTGCTGACCGGCGTGCTCCCGTCGGTCGTGCTGTCGCTGGGCACGCTCCTGGCCGGGATCAGCTTCGTCGCCGACCTGCCGGGGCTCGGCGGGCTCTACTGGATCCCGCTGGGCACGGCCCTGGCCTGGCTCGGCGGGCTGTTCAACGCGTGGGTGCTGCTCGTGGAGATCATGCGTTAGCGGCCGTTGATCAGGTGGGCGATCTCCGAGGGGTCGTACCAGGCCAGCTCGTGGTCCTCCGCCTCGCCGACGAGGAACTCGGCGTCCAGGTCACCCATGTCGGCGGCGTCCACCGCCTCGGAGGCCTGGCGGACCGCGTACTCGGCGTCTTCGCCGTCGACGTGCACCGCCGCGACCTTCTCCAGCGGCACGGAACCGGAGATCCGGACGGCGCCGTCGTCGAGGTCGGGGCGGAGGGTGACGTCGTCGAGGTCGGCCGCGACGACCACCCGCCGGGCGGGCGTCCGCTCCTCGTCGAGGCAGAGCTCCACCGACAGCAGGCGCAGCGACGCCCGCGCCGCCTCGCTCATCGCGGCGTACTCCAGCTCCTCGTCGTCGCCGCTCGTGTAGTGCTCGCGCAGCCGGGGCGTGAGCGCGAACGCGGTGCCGCCGATCGGGTCCAGCTCGCCACTGCGCACCAGCGCGCGCAGCATCGGCCACGTCGCGGGCACGTAGACCCTCATCGTCATGAAACCGTCCCCAGGAGCTCGTCGAGCGACTCGTGCACCATCCCGGCCAGCACGTCGACGTCGGGCATCGCGTCGCGGTCGCCGTTGAGACCGTAGTAGACACCCCCGTCGTAGCTGGTCAGCCCCAGGGCGAGCGCCTGCCCCTTGGCCAGCGGCACCACCGGGAACAGCTCCAGCATCCGCGCCCCCGCGGCGTAGAGCGGGAACTGCGGGCCCGGCACGTTCGTCACCACCAGGTTGAAGATCCGTTTCGAGAAGCCGCTGGCCGCTCGGGCGCCGAGCGCGTGCAGGGTGGGCGGGGCGAAGCCGCCGATCCGGACGAGGGTGTCGGCGCCCACGCTCTGCATGCCCGCCGTGCGCTCCCGCATCGCGTGCGTCACCTGGTGCAGCCGCACCACCGGGCTCGGCTCCCCCACCGGCAGGTCCACGAGGAACGACGACACGCGGTTGCCCAGCGACCCGGTGGTGGTCGAGCTGGGCACGTCGGCCTGCCCGCGCACGGACATCGGCACCATCGCCCGCATCGTCGCGGAGGACGTGACGGGCTCGCCGCGGGACAGCAGCCAGTTGCGCAGCGCGCCCGCCACCACCGTCAACACGACGTCGTTCACCGTGCAGCCGTGCGCGGAGCGGATCTTGCGGTAGTCCTCCAGCTGCGTGCGGGCGATCGCGAAGCGGCGTTGCGTGGAGATCGGCACGTTCAGCGGGGTGTCCGGGGCGGTGCCGCGGCTGGCCGTGCGGGCCATGGACAGCAGTTGCGCGGCGGCGCCCGCGATCTTGCCGACCGTGGCGACCGCGTCCCCGGCGGCGGCGCGCACGTTGTCGACGACGACGCCGGGCCGGGCGATCGCCTCCGCTACCGCCGCGCAGACGAGCTCGGCGTCGGTGGGCTCGTTGCGCGGCATCCACAGGTCCTCGGTCGCCACCCGCGGCTCCGGGGACACGTCGAGGATCACCTGGCCGATGTCGATCGCGCTGATGCCGTCGACCATCGCCTGGTGGGTCTTGGTCAGCACGGCCGTGCGCCCCCGGGTGAGGCCCTCGACCAGGTACATCTCCCAGAGCGGACGGGCGTGGTCCAGCGGGCGCGACATCAGCCGGGCGACGAGCTCCGTCAGCTGGCCGTCCGAGCCCGGTTTGGGCAGGGCCGAGCGGCGGACGTGGTAGGCGATGTCGAAGTCGGGGTCGTCGACCCAGACCGGCCGCGCGAGGTTGCCCGGCACGTGGCGGACCTTCTGCCGGTAGCGCGGCACGAGCGCGATCCGCTGCTCGATGAGCTCGACGAGCCGGTCGTAGTCGAAGCCCGCCTTCGGCCGCCGGAAGATCGACACCGCGCCGACGTGCATCGGTGTGCTCGCTTCCTCCAGGTACAGGAAGGAGGCGTCGAGGGCGGAGAGCCGGGGCGGCATGAGTTGATCCTAGGCTGGACGGGTGGCCCCGCCCCGCTCTCCCAAGGACACGTTCATCACGGTCTACGGCCGCATGCCCGTGCTGGAGGCGTTGGACGACGCCGAGCTGCGGGTGGACAAGGTGATCCTCGCCGAGGACCTGCGCGGCGAGCCGGTGCGGGCGATCCTTTCCGCTGCGCGCGCCCGCGGGGTGCGCGTGGAGCGGGCCAGCGCGCACCGGGTGAAGGTGCTGGCGGGCAACGGGCGGCACGACCAGGGCGTGCTGGCCGACGTCGTCGCGCCCCGGATGGAGCCCGTCGGCGAGTTCCTCGACCGCATCGGCGGTGGGCCGGCCCGGGTGCTCGTGCTCGACCGGCTCACCAACCCGGCGAACGTCGGCATGATCCTGCGCAGCGCCACGGCCGCCGGGCTGTCCGGCGTGCTGCTCCCCCGCCGTGGGCTGCCCGCGATCGACCCGCTGGTGGTCAAGGCGTCGGCCGGGGTGGCGTTCCGGGCGCCGGTGCTGCGGGCGGCCACCGTCGAGGAGGGCTGCACGGCGTTGGCCGAGGCCGGGTTCGGCGTTTACGGGCTCGACGCGGGCGGGTCGTCGCTGCTCACGGCGGATCTGCCCGCGCGGGTCGCGCTGGTGCTGGGCAACGAGACGAACGGCCTGTCCGCCTCGGTGCGGCCGATGCTCGCCGGGCTGCTGGCGATCCCCATGCACGCCGGGGTCGAGTCGCTCGGGGTGGCGAGCGCGGGCGCGGTCGCGGCGTTCGAGCTGGCCCGCCGCACCCCCCAAGGGTGAGTCGCGCATCTCGGCACGGCGAGTCGCGCATCTCGGCACGGCGAGTCGCGCATCTCGGCACGGTGAGTCGCGCATCTCGGCACGGTGAGTCCGGCAATCCGACACGGCGAGTCCCCGGAATCAGCGAGGTGTGCTCGGGTTTTCGGCCCGGCCGTCGCGCCTGATGTGCGGTGCAGCGGACGTGGGGTGGATCGGCTTACGCTGCGGAGATGGTCCAGCGTCGCCTGCCCCGGCCCTCCGAGCTCGCCCCGCTGCTGCGGCCCGCGCCGTTCGTCCGCGACGCCACGGCCCGCCGCCTGCGCCGCGCCGCCTCGGTCGCGGACCTGCGGCTCATCGCCCGACGGCGCACCCCCCGCGCGGTGTTCGACTACTGCGACGGGGCTGCCGACGGCGAGCAGTCGCTCCGCCGCGCCCGGGCGGCGTTCGCCAGGGTGGAGTTCCGCCCGTCGGTGCTGCATGACGTCTCCACCGTCGACACCAGCCGCGACATCCTCGGCAAGCGCGCCGCCCTTCCGTTCGTCTTCGCCCCCACCGGCTTCACCCGGATGATGCACACCGAGGGCGAGCGCGCGGTGGCGTCGGTGGCGCAGGAGGTCGGCGTCCCCTACAGCCTGTCGACGATGGGCACCACGACCATCGAGGACCTCGCCGCCTCCGCCCCCGACGCCCGGCTCTGGTTCCAGCTCTACCTGTGGCGCGACCGGTCGTTCGGCAAGGACCTCGTCCAGCGCGCCGCCGCGGCGGGCTATGACACCCTGATGCTCACCGTGGACACGCCCGCGGGCGGGGCACGCCTGCGCGACGTCCGCAACGGCCTGGCCATCCCGCCAGCCCTCACGCTGCGCACGTTCGTCGACGGCGCGCTACACCCCAACTGGTGGTTCGACCTGCTCACCACCGAGCCCCTCACGTTCTCGACGCTCGCGACCGCAGGCACCCCCGAACAGATGATCAACCGGGTGTTCGACCCCGCGCTGACCCTCGCCGACGTCGAGTGGCTCCGCGGCACCTGGCCGGGCAAGCTCGTGATCAAGGGCGTGCAGAGCGTCGAGGACGCGCTGCGGGTGGTCGACGCGGGCGCCGACGGCGTGCTGCTCTCCAACCACGGCGGACGCCAGCTCGACCGCGCGCCGGTGCCGTTGGAGCTGGTCGAGCCCACTGTCCAGGCGTTGGGCGGACGGGCAGAGGTGCTCGTCGACACCGGCATCACGAACGGCGGCGACGTGGTCGCGGCCGTCGCGTTGGGGGCATCGGCCGCGCTCGTCGGGCGGGCGTACCTCTACGGCCTGATGGCGGGCGGCCGCGCAGGCGTGGCGAAGGTGGCCGAGATCCTGCAGGCCGACGTCGTCCGCACCCTGCAGCTTCTGGGTGTGACGAGCGTGGACGAACTCGGCCCGCAGCACGTGCGGCTCCGCTAGAAGTCGAAGAGCGCTCGCAGCTCGTCGACGGTCGTGGCCGCGTCGGCGTGGTGGACCACCACCGCGCCCGCGGCACGGGCCCCGCGCACGTTCGCCGGGTGGTCGTCCACCACGACGCACTCCTGCGGCGTCAGCCCCAGCCGCGCGGCGGCGAGCCGGAACACCTCCGGGTCCGGCTTGCGCACGCCCAGGGTCGGGCCCAGCACCACCGCGTCGAACAGCGCCGCCACCTCGGCGGGCACATCGTGGGCGTCGGTGACCAGCGCGGTCGCGATGCCCGCGGCACGTGCCCGTCGCACGACGGCGGCGGGTTCGGGGCCGTCGGTGAGCACGCCGCCGTAGTCCATCAGCAATCCGCGCAAGGCCACATCTTCCTTCGTACTCATACGGTTCGGCGTCGATGTCTGCCGATCGCCACCGGCGCACCGGGGCTGGGAGGGACGCTCATCCCCGTGACGACCCCACTCGCTCCGCCTCGGCTGTGCCCCCTCCGCTACGAGCCCGGGTCGGGCGCCCGAGCCGCGGTGGTGCGGCGCATGGTCGCGGCACCGGAGCCGTTCAGCCCGCCCGCGCTGGACGCCGTGAGCGTGCAGCGAACGGTCGGCATCACCCTACGGCTCGCGGTCGAGGTGTTCGACGGCAGGCGCCCGCCCGAGCAGCTCGCGAACCGCCTCGACCCCGGCGCGCTGGGGCAGTGGCGGGCCGAGCGGGCGCGCAGGCGCACCGCCGCGGTGTCGCGGGTGCTGCGCCTGCGCCTCTGCCTCCCGCACGCCGAAGCCGCCGAGGTGGCCGCGGTGTGCCGGATGGACGGGCGTGTGCGGGCGCTCGCGGCCCGGTTCGAGCGGCACGGCCCGGCATGGACGTGCACGCTGCTGCGGCTGGTCTAGTGTCATGCGCCTGAAATTCACTGAAGATATGTAGGCTGCCGGTCGTGGCCCGCAGGGGACGACCGGTAGCCGAGGTGACCCTGACCGAGGATCAGCGGGAGACGCTGGAGCGGTGGTCGCGGCGGGCGAAATCGGCGCAGGCGCTGGCCTTGCGGTGTCGGATCGTGCTGGCCGCGGCGGACGGGCTGTCGAACACCGTGATCGCCGAGCGGCTGGGCTGTCACCCGGTGACGGTCGGCAAGTGGCGCTCCCGGTTCGTGCAGGCGGGCCTGGACGGGCTGGCCGACGAGCCCCGACCCGGCGCCCCACGGAAGATCGCCGACGAGCAGGTCGAAGCGGTCGTGGTGGCCACACTGGAGCGGACCCCGACCGATGCCACGCACTGGTCGCGGGCATCGATGGCCGCAGACAGCGGCCTGTCGAAATCCACGGTCGGGCGGATCTGGAAGACCTTCGGGCTCAAGCCGCATCACGTCGACACGTTCAAGCTGTCCACCGACCCGCAGTTCATCGACAAGGTCCGCGACATCGTCGGTCTCTATCTCGACCCGCCGGAGAAGGTGCTGGTGCTGTGCGTCGAGGAGAAGACCCAGATCCAGGCGTTGGACCGCTCGGCGCCGGTGTTGGCGATGATGCCGGGCATGCCCGAGCGGCGCACCCACGACTACGTCCGCCACGGCATCACCACCCTGTTCGCCGCACTGGACGTGGCATCCGGCGAGGTGATCGGCTCGATCCACCGCCGCCACCGCGCCGCGGAGTTCCGCACGTTCCTGACCAAGTTGGACAAGCACGTGCCGTCACACGCCCGCGTCATCGCCAACATCAACAACCACCTCAACCGGCTCGGCCACCGCACGGCGACCGACGCCAACAGGTAACCCCCGTAGCCGAGGGCGGTTAATCCAACGCTGGTTCGCGCTACTCACCGACAAGCAACTCCGCCGCGGGGTGCACAAGAACCTGCGAGCCCTCGAACGCGACATCGCGCCTGGATCGCGCGAGGGAACGACAACCCTGCACCGTTCACCTGGACCAAGACAGCCGACGAGATCCTTGAACGACTCGCCTCATATCTTGACCGGATTCCTGGCGCAGGACACTAGGGCCGGGCCGCCTGCGGCGAGCCGTGGCACTGCTTGTACTTGCGCCCGGAGCCACAGGGGCACGGCCGGTTGCGCGACGGCGTGGCCCCCTTGGCCGGGGCGCCGGTGCGACCGGAGCCGTTGCCCGACGGTCGGCTGCGCGCGGTGGAGCCGTCCTCGGCGGGGCCGCTGTAGGAGAGCTCCGTTGGGGCGCCCCCGCGGAACACCGCGGGCAGCGCCGCCGTGGCCTCGGCGTCGGGCCCGGGCGCCGGTGGGCGCGCGTGCCGCGGCTGGACGGGCTGCGCATCGACGGCGGGTGTATCGACGGCGGCCACGGGCTCGGCGGCCGCGGCCTCCACGGGCGCGGGCTCGGCGGGCACCACCTGCACCTGCACGTGGAACAGCAGCGAGACCGTCTCCTCCTTGATGCCGTCCAGCATCGCGGTGAACATGTCGAAGCCCTCGCGCTGGTACTCGATCAGCGGGTCGCGCTGGGCCATCGCGCGCAGGCCGATGCCCTCCTTGAGGTAGTCCATCTCGTAGAGGTGCTCGCGCCACTTGCGGTCCATGACCTGCAGCAGCATCTGCCGCTCCAGCTCGCGCATGCCGCCCTGCACGGCGAGCAGCTCGTCGATCTCGGACTCGCGCCGGGCGTAGGCGGCGCGGGCGTCGGCGAGGACCGTGGCGAGCAGCTCGTCGCGCGTGAGATCGGCGGGCGCCTCCCCGGACTCGCCGATGATCTCCTGCTTGCTGATCCCGATCGGGTAGAGCGTGCGCAGCGCGTTCCACAGCTTGCCGAGGTCCCAGTCCTCGGCGTAGCCGACGGCGGTCTCGCCGTCCACGTAGGCCGTGACGACATCGGTGAGCATGTTCTCGATCTGCTCTTTGATGTTCTCGCCCGCGAGCACGAGGCGTCGCTCGTCGTAGATGACGGTGCGCTGCTTGTTGAGCACCTCGTCGTACTTCAGGACGTTCTTGCGGATCTCGAAGTTCTGCTGCTCGACCTGGGTCTGCGCGCTGCGGATGGCCTTGGTGACCATGCCCGCCTCGATCGGGACGTCCTCCGGCAGCTTGAGCCGTGTCATGATCGACTCGACGGCGGCGCCGTTGAAGCGGCGCATCAACTCGTCGCCGAGGGAGAGGTAGAAGCGCGACTCGCCGGGGTCGCCCTGGCGGCCGGAGCGCCCGCGGAGCTGGTTGTCGATGCGGCGCGACTCGTGCCGCTCGGTGCCCAGCACGTAGAGGCCGCCCGCGTCCTTGACCTCCTCGGCCTCGGCGGCGACCTGGCCCTTCATCGACGCGACGACCTCGTCCCAGGCGGCCTCGTACTCCGCGAGCGTTTCGACGGGGTCGAGTCCGCGGGCGCGCAGGTCGATGTCGGCGAGGAACTCGGGGTTGCCGCCGAGCATGATGTCGGTGCCGCGGCCCGCCATGTTGGTGGCCACCGTGACCGCGCCCTTGTGGCCCGCCTGCGCGACGATCGCCGCCTCGCGCTCGTGCTGCTTCGCGTTGAGCACCTCGTGCGGCACCTGGCGCTGCACCAGCAGCTTCGACAGGTACTCCGACTTCTCGACGCTCGTGGTGCCGACCAGCACCGGCTGGCCCTTGGCGTGCTTCTCCGCGATGTCGTCGGCCACCGCCTCGAACTTCGCCGTCTCCGTCTTGTAGATCAGGTCCGGTTGGTCGTTGCGGATCATCGGCATGTTCGTCGGGATCGGCACCACGCCGAGCTTGTAGATCTGGTGCAGCTCGGCGGCCTCCGTCTGCGCGGTGCCGGTCATGCCCGCGAGCTTCGTGTAGAGGCGGAAGTAGTTCTGCAGGGTGATGGTGGCGAGCGTCTGGTTCTCCGCCTGGACCTCCACCCCCTCCTTGGCCTCGATGGCCTGGTGCATGCCCTCGTTGTAGCGGCGGCCGACGAGCACGCGCCCGGTGAACTCGTCGACGATGAGCACCTGCCCGTCGCGGACGATGTAGTCCTTGTCGCGGTGGTAGAGCTCCTTGACCTTGAGCGCGTTGTTGAGGTAACCGACGAGCGGGGTGTTGGCGGCCTCGTAGAGGTTGTCGATGCCGAGCTGGTCCTCGACGAAGGTGACGCCGTCCTCGGTGACGCCGACGGTGCGTTTGCGCTCGTCGACCTCGTAGTGGATGTCCTTCTTGAGCAGCGGCGCCATCCGCGCGAACTCCTGGTACCAGCGCGCGCTCTGCTCCGCGGGCCCGGAGATGATCAACGGGGTGCGGGCCTCGTCGATGAGGATGGAGTCGGCCTCGTCGACGATGGCGTAGTGGTGGCCGCGCTGCACCATGTCGGCGGCGTTCCAGGCCATGTTGTCGCGCAGGTAGTCGAAGCCGAACTCGTTGTTGGTGCCGTAGGTGATGTCGCAGGCGTACTGCGCGCGGCGCACCGGCGGTGTCATCTCCGCGAGGATCACCCCGACCGACAGGCCGAGGAAGCGGTGGATGCGGCCCATGTTCTCCGAGTCGCGCTTGGCCAGGTAGTCGTTCGTGGTGACGACGTGCACGCCCTTGCCCGCGAGCGCGTTGAGGTAGACGGGCAGTACCGACGTGAGCGTCTTGCCCTCGCCGGTCTTCATCTCGGCGATGTTGCCCAGGTGCAACGCGGCGCCGCCCATCAGCTGCACGAGGAAGGGGCGCTGCCCGATCGTGCGCACCGCGGCCTCGCGCACCACGGCGAACGCCTCGGGCAGCAGCTCGTCCAAGGACTCGGCCGGGCCGTAGCCGTCGTCTTCGGGCAGCTCCTCCACGACGATCGCCTCGCCCGCCAGCAGGCGCTGCTCGACCTCCGTGCTCCACCGCCCCCGGTGCCGCAGCATGAACTCGGCGGTCTTCGCGCGGAGCGCGGCGTCGGAAAGCTCCTGGACCTCGGGCTCCAGCGTCTCGATGTGCTCGGCGATGCGCCCGAGCCGCTTCACCAGCTTCGTCTCACCGGCGCGGAGCAGGCGGTTCAGGAGCGGCACGGGTCGACCTCATTCACGATCGCGGTTCGTCGGGGCAGCGCGAGCTGCCCGGCCCAGGGTAGCGAAGCACCCGGGTATCACCTTGACAACGCCGGAGGGGCGGTCCCCGTTCCGCATGGATTCGGGACCGCCCCTCCGGGTGTCAGAGGTCTGGGACGCTTCAGTGGCTGAGCCGGATCACGCCGTAGTCGTAGCCCTTCTTGCGGTAGACCACGCTCGGCTGCCCGCTCTCGACGTCGGCGAAGAGGTAGAAGTCATGCCCGCGCAGCTCCATGTGCGAGAGCGCGTCGTCGAGGCTCATGGGTGCGGATGTGCGGGCCTTGCGCGCGGCTACGCGACCGGGCACGCGCTCGATGTCGTCGAGCAGGTGTTCGGTGTGATCGCGCGGCGCGGGGATCTCGGGCGACTCCGTCTCCTCGAGGAATGTCTCCTCGAGCACGGCGACGCCGTTGCCCCGCGCGGCGGCCGCTACACGGGTGCGGCGACCGGTCACTCGGCGCCGGTCGTGGGAGCGCCGCATTCTGGCTTCGAGCTTGGCGACTGCCGCGTCGAGTGCGGCGTAGAAGTCTTGGGCACACGCTTCCGCTCTGGCGACGCCCAGGCCACCGCGACCGGTGATCTCGACTCGCTGACAGCTCTTGAGCTGCCGACGGTTGCGCTCGTGGAAAAGCTCTACCTCCAGTGCGACGATCTTGTGGTCGTAGCGTTCCAGTCGGGCGACCTTGTCGGCGATGTGTTCCCGGAAGTGGTCCGGAATCTCGACATTACGGCCGGTGACGACGATCTCCACGCAGACTTCCCTCGCTCTCGGCGTCGGGTTGGCGTTGCAGACTGCACCGGGGAACGCCTCATCCCCGGTACACGATCGGTGGGTGTCCTCCTGTGTGCTCCCGCTCTCGGCGCGGGATCGGTGGATGGCGAAGACGGTAACGCGCATTACGGTTCGGCAACAGAGGTCAGCGCCGAGTGACCCCGTCCAGGGCAATGCGCCGAGTGACATTCCGTGACCATCCGCAGGTCACTAGGATGCGGCCGGGTGATCATGATCGTCTCGTCCTGACGTGGCATCACAGAGCGCGACGGCGGTTTCCGCGCGAAGGCCCACATCCGCGAGCGCGTCCCGACAGGCACGGAGTGTGGCGCCGGTCGTGACGATGTCATCCATCAGCACTAGCCAAGATCTCGACGGCGGCAACTCTCCGTGGCGTACGCGGAGGCGGCCCGCGAGGTTGGCGGCTCGCTCCGCGGCGTCGAGGCCGACCGAATCGCGGGTGCGGCGGGCCAGCGTGAGCGCCTGCGCCACCCGGACGTCGGGGCGGTCGGCAGCGAGCGCGCGGACCAGCCGGGCGACGTGGTCGCCGCCTCGGGCACGCGCGGCGGCCGGGCGGGACGGGGCGGGCACGAGCCACAGGGGGCCGGGCCGTTCGGTCAGCAGCGCGTCGAGGCCGGGGGCGAGGTGTCGGGCCAGCGGGGCGGCGAGGTCGCGGCGGCCGCGCTCCTTGTACCGCAGCAGCGCCGTGCGCAGCGGGCCTGCGTAGCGCCCGGCGGCCAGTACGGCCGGGCCGCCCGGCAGCGCGACCCACGCCGGGTCGCCGAGCCGTTCGGCACACCGCGCGCACCACGCCCCGACGGTCGGCGGCGCCGCGCACCCGCCGCACTCGGCGGGGAGCACGAGGTCGACGAGCGCGGTGCCCAGTTCCCGGAGGTGCACGTCCCCCACTGTGCCCGGCCCCCCACCCCACCCCGGTGAGTCGCGCATTCCACCTGGGTGAGTCGCGCACCTGAGCACGTCGAGTTCGCCGTATGAGCGCGTCGGCAGGCCAGCGGCGCGCTCCAGCCGAGAGCGGTGCGACGGGTGGACGCGTGCATCGGACGCGGCGATCGTGTCGTCAGCGACCGAGCCGTGCATGGTCGCGGGTGCGGCGCGTCGAGCACGACTCGCCGTGGCGGATCGCGCGACTCACCCCGCCGCGTCGCGCGACTCGCCGTGGGCGGATTGCGCGACTCACCGTGCCGCGCGCGACTACCGTGCCGAAGCGACTCACCGTGGCCGGGAATGCGGGACTCACCGTGGCGGAATGCGGGACTCACCGTACGGCGGGGGTCAGCCGGGGTAGACGGGTACCGCGTTCGAGGCGCCGCCCAGCACCTGCCGCCACGCGTCCTGCCCGCCGCCCGCGAAGCTCCACACCCCGCCCTGGTCGGTGACCAGCAGCGGCCGGTTGGGGGCCGCGGCGACGGCCGTCAGCGGCGGGGTGAGGTTGTTGCCCAGCACCGGGGAGAGCGTGAGCCCGTCGACGGAGATCTGCGCGACCGTCGGGTCCGGCCCCCCGGTGATCGCCACGATCGTGTCGCTGGAGCGCCAGTCGGCCGCGACGGCCTGCGTGATGTCCGACGACCGCACGCGGCGGACGTCGCGGACCGCCACCTCGCCGTCGATGCTGCGCGCCACCGCGCCGGTGTAGAGCCCGCCGTCGACGACCGCGGCGACGCGCATCCCGTCACGCGAAAGCCGCAGATCGGAGATCGGTCCGAGCGCCGTGAGCGCTTCGGCGTTGACCCGGCCCGTGCGCGGCGGCTGCTGGCCACCCGGGTCGACCGTGACCCGCACGACCGTGTTGCCGCCGAGCACCGTCCACACCTCGACGCCGGTCGGCATCCAGGACGGGCGGGTCATGGTCGGCGCGTTCAGCCCCACCGGCGCCACCCCGGTGCCGCCGCTGCTCCCGCCGACCAGCAGCGTGCGCCCCGTCGGTGTGCGGGCGACGACGGCGAGGTGCTGCCCGTCCACCGTCGACGCGGCCGACTCGGCGTCGACCTGCCCGTTGCCCACCGGGCCCGGCAACGGGGCCGAGGGCTCCGGCCCGGACAGTTGCGCCACCCGTCCGCCCGCGACGACCAACGCGGGCACGTCGGCGCCCGGCGCGACGTCGGCGACCGTGGCCGCGACGTCGTCCCGGGTCCACTCCGGACGTTCGGGCACCAGCGGCTCGCCGTCGACGAGCAGCCGCACCCTCCCGACGTTCACCTCAGCGAGGGAGAGCACGACCTGCGCGGCGAGCAGCCGTCGGGCGGTCGTGTCGAGATCGCCGGTGCGGGTCAGGTCGACGACCACCGCCCCGTCCGGGCTCGCCGCCACGTTCGACCGCAGCCGGGCGCCTGCGACCAGCTCCGAGACCGCGGCCCCGGCCAGCCCGCTGGACGGCCCGGCGAGCAGCTGGTCGATCACCCGAGCGGCCTGCGCCTTGGCGGGCACGCTCGGCACGTACCGCACGTCGCCGACGGCGAGCTGCCGCGTGGGGTCGACGAACCAGGCGCGCACGGTGCGGAAGTCGTCCCGGAAGATCGACAGCGGCACGACGACGCCGTCGGGCAGCCGGGAGATCCGCCACTGCCCGTCGCGGCGCACGACGTCGACGTCCCACTGGAACGGCGACTGCGCGGGCTCGAACGCCCCGGCCTGGGTCAACCGCCCGATCTGGGTGCCGCGGACCCGGATCGTGGTGGCCCCGGTCGACGATTCGGGCGCGCCCGGCGCCGGCACGGTGTCGATCTGGCCGTCGAGCACCGTGACACCGGTGGTGTCGTCCCACTTCGCCGCCTCGGGGGCGAGGAACGCGCGGGCGGCGGCGTGCTTGTCGGTGCTGCTGCCGGACGCGGTGACGAAGTCGCGAACGAGGTCGAGCGGGTTGCTGCCGTCGACCGGGCCCGCCGGGGGCGCGGCCTCGTCGCCGCCGACCTGGCGCAGCACCTGCACCGGCGAGTTGTCCGGCACGCTCGCGCACCCAGCCAGCGCCAGCACGACACCGAGCAGCACGGCGGCGCGGGTCGTGCGTGGAAATAGTCGCGGGAACAGTGTTATCCACTCACGAGTCATCGCGCGCCCCCGGCGGGAACACCGTCGCCCACGGGCGCCCAACCCAGCGGCGGCGTCGGGACCGAGGTGGCGACCCGCCGCGGCGTGTCCGGATCCGGCCCGAGCGGGAGGGGGCTGGACTCCAGCACGTCACCCTCGTTGCGCGGCAGCGTCAGCCGGAACACCGCGCCCTTGCCCGGCTCGCCCCACGCCTGCAGCCAGCCACCGTGCAGGCGGGCGTCCTCGACGGCGATGGACAGCCCCAGCCCCGTGCCGCCGGTGCGCCGCGCCCGCGACTCCTCGGCCCGCCAGAAGCGGTTGAACACCAGGCTCGCCTCCCCCGGCCGAAGGCCGACCCCGTGGTCGCGGACCAGCACCGCGACGGCGTGCTCGTCGGCGGCGAGCGTCACCCGCACCGGCTTGGCCTCGCTGTGGTCGATCGCGTTGGCCACCAGGTTGCGCACGATCCGCTCGACCCGGCGGGGGTCGATGTCGGCGTACACCCCGACCGGCAGGTCCAGCTCGAGCTTGGTGCCGGACTCCTCGGCGATCCCGCGCACCGTCTCGACCGCGCGCGCCACCACGCCGTGCATGTCGGTGCTCTCGGCGCCCAGCTCGGCGACCCCCGCGTCGTGCCGGGAGATCTCCAGCAGGTCGCCGAGCAGCGACTCGAACCGGTCCAGCTCCGTGACCAGCAGCTCCGAGCTGCGGCGCAGGGCGGGCAGCAGCTCCTCGCGGGAGGCGTAGAGGACGTCGGCGGCCATCCGGACGGTGGTGAGCGGCGTGCGCAGCTCGTGGCTGACGTCGGAGGTGAACCGCCGCTGCAACGCGCCGAACTCCTCCAGCTGCCGGATCTGCTCCTGGATGCTGCCCGCCATCTCGTTGTACGACTCCCCGAGCCGGGCGAGCTCGTCCTCGCCCTGGACGGGCAGGCGCTCGTCGAGGTGCCCGTCGGCGAACCGCTCGGCGATCTCCGCGGCGCGCCGGACCGGGCGCACGACCTGCCGCGTGATGATGCTGGCGATGCCCGCCAGCAGGAGCAGCAGCACGAGCCCGCCGACGATCAGCGTGCTCTGCACGAGCCCCAGCGTGCGCTGCTCCGAGTCGAGCGGGAACAGCAGGTAGAACTCCAGGTCGCCGTTCGCGGTGCGCACCGGCTGACCGATCATCAGCGCGGGCACGTCGACGCCCTGCGAGTCGATCGTGCCGTACCGCACGGCGCGGGCCCCGTCGGCCACGCTCTGCCGCAGATCGGTCGGCACGTCCTCCAACGGGCCCGCGGCCACGCTGGAGGTGGCCCCGATCGCCGTGGTGGCGAGCACCGCGCGGAACGCGCCCGCGGCGGGCGTGCCCGAGGCGTCGGAGGAGTTCGTGAGCCGGTCGAGCGCGTTGTTGAGCTCGCCCTGCGCGCCCTCGCGGTTGGGGTCGACGCCCGCCAGCTCGCGCTCCAGCAGCGCCGCGCCCGACTCGATCTGGTTCTGCGCGTCGTCCAGCTTGGCCTGCAGGATGTTGCCCGCGATCTGGGTCTGGATGACGAAGCCGAGCACCAGGACGACCGCCGTCGACAGCGCCAGGGTGCTGATCACGACGCGCAGCTGCAGCGAACGGCGCCACACCGCGCCCCACGCCACCGCCAGCTCCATCCCGAGCTGGCGCACCTGGTCGATGGTGCGCCGGATCACGGTGTCATCATCGCAGCGACATCACGGCGGCCCGGCTTTGTACCCCACCCCGCGCACGGTCAGCACGACCTCCGGGTGCTCTGGGTCGCGCTCGACCTTCGACCGCAGCCGCTGGACGTGCACGTTCACCAGCCGCGTGTCGGCCGCGTGGCGGTATCCCCACACCTGCTCGAGCAACACCTCCCGAGTGAACACCTGGCGCGGCTTGCGGGCCAGTGCCACCAGCAGGTCGAACTCCAGCGGTGTGAGCGCGATCGGCTCGCCCGCCCGGGCGACCTGGTGGGCCGGGACGTCGATCGTGACGTCGCCGATCGCGAGCTGCTCGGCGGGCTCGGTCTCGGTGCGCCGCACCCGCGCGCGGATGCGGGCGATGAGCTCCTTGGGCTTGAACGGCTTCACGACGTAGTCGTCGGCGCCCGACTCCAGGCCCAGCACGATGTCGACGGTGTCGCTCTTGGCCGTCAGCATGACGATCGGCACGCCCGACTCGGTGCGGATCGCCCGGCAGACGTCGATGCCGTTCATGCCGGGGAGCATGAGGTCGAGCAGCACGACGTCGGGGCGCAGCTCACGCACGGCGGGCAGCGCCCGGGTGCCGTCGCCGACCACGGCGGTGTCGAAACCCTCACCACGCAGCACGATGGTGAGCATTTCGGCCAGTGCCGGATCGTCGTCGACGACGAGTACGCGCGACTTCATGGATCGAAGCATCTCATCCAGTGGTCACGGCCTACCTGAGACCCGCCTTAGCGGAGAATCCGGGCAGCCACCGTCGCCCCATCCACCGCGCCGTCCAGCACGGTCCAGGGGCACAGCCACGCCGCCGCGGCGAGCTCGGCGTAGACCTCCCCGGTGCGCTTCTGCAGCCCGTCGTCGGACTCGTAGGCGTCGCGGGCGCGATCGGCCTCCGTGCGTTCCCGGTGGGCGGCCCGGGCCGCCGCCACCTCGCGCGAAACGGCCAGGTAGAGATGGTGGTCGGGCACCGGGATGCCGAAGCGCTCCACCTCGAGCGCGCGCACCCAGGCCACGAACGCGCCCGCCGCGTCCTCGTGCAGGCGCGCCGCGCCATACGCGGCGTTGGAGGCGACGTAGCGGTCGACGAGCACGACGTCGTGGTCGACGAGCGCGGCGCGCAGGGCCGGGGCGGCGGCCCGGCGGTCCAGCGCGAACAGCACCGCCATCCCGTGCGCCGACGCCGCGAGGTCGCCCATGCGGCCGTAGAGCGCGTCGCGGACGAGCTCGGCGTGGACGTCCTCGTCGTAGCGGGGGAACGCGAACCGCGCGACGGCGGCGCCCCGCGCTTCGAGCTCGGCCGTGAGGCGCTCGGCGAGCGTGCGCTTGCCCGCCCCGTCGAGCCCCTCGATGACCACCAGCCGCCCCACAGGTCGCGATCCTGCCGCACGCAGGTCCCGGGCTCGTGAGTGGATAAGAGTGCTCCGGCACCTGTTTCCGCTCACAGGTCAGTGGAGGGTGCGCACCACCGCCCAGGTCGCGGCGAAGCCGGGGTGCAGCGGCAGCGTCACCACCTCGTCGGCGGGCACCCAGCGCACCCCGATCGTCTCCGCCGTGAGCGCGGTGAGCGCCAGCGCCCGGTCGGTGTGGCCGATCACCGTCGTGTAGGCCCAGCCGCCGTGGTCGTCGACGTGCTCGCCGCCGACCCGGTACGCCGACCACGCCAGCCCGGCCTCCTCCGCCGCCTCGCGCGCGGCCGCCTCCACCGCCGTCTCACCGCTGTTGCGCGCCCCGCCGAGAATCCCCCACGTGCCGCCGTGGTGGCTCCACTCGGCACGGTGCTGCATCAGCACGGCGCCGTCGTGCCACAGCAGCAGGCCCGCCGCGCCGAAGACACCCCAGTGGCGGTGTCCCCGGGCGCAGCGGGCCCAGCCGTCGCCGTCGCCGCGCGGGTAGCGCACGGCGTCAATAGCGGTAGTGCTCCGGCTTGAACGGCCCCTCGACGTCCACGCCGATGTACTCGGCCTGGTCCTTGCTGAGCTTCGTCAGCTCACCGCCGAGCGCCAGCACGTGGATCCTCGCGACCTTCTCGTCGAGGATCTTCGGCAGCCGGTAGACGTCGTTGTTGTACTCCTCGTGCCTCGTGTACAGCTCCACCTGGGCGATCACCTGGTTGGAGAAGCTGTTGCTCATCACGAACGACGGGTGCCCGGTGGCGTTGCCCAGGTTCATCAGCCGCCCCTCGGACAACACGATGATCGAGTGCCCGTCCGGGAAGACCCACTCGTCCACCTGCGGCTTGATGTTGATCTTGATGATGCCCGGCACCCGGCCCAGCCCGGCCATGTCGATCTCGTTGTCGAAGTGCCCGACGTTCGCGACGATCGCCTGGTGCTTCATGGCCTGCATCGCGGGCACCGTGACGATGTCCTTGTTGCCGGTGGTGGTGACGATGATGTCGGCCTTGGGGACGACGTCGGACAGGAGCGCCACCTGGTAGCCCTGCAGCAGCGCCTGCAGCGCGCAGATCGGGTCGATCTCGGCCACGATCACCCGCGCGCCCTGGCCTGCCAGTGCGGCCGCCGAGCCCTTGCCGACGTCACCGAAGCCGCAGACCAGCGCGACCTTGCCGCCGATGAGCACGTCGGTGGCCCGGTTGAGGCCGTCGATGAGCGAGTGGCGGATGCCGTAGGTGTTGTCGAACTTGCTCTTGGTGACCGAGTCGTTCACGTTGATCGCCGGGAACAGCAGCTGGCCCTGCTCGGCGAGCTGGTAGAGCCGGTGCACGCCGGTGGTGGTCTCCTCGGTGACACCGACGATGCTCTCGGCGATCCGCTGCCACTTCTTCGGGTCGGCGGCGAGCGAGCGGCGCAGCACGTCGAGGATGATCCGGTACTCGTCGGAGACGGTGAGGTCGTCCTCCTCCGGCGAGGGCACCACGCCTGCCTTCTCGAACTCCACGCCCTTGTGCACGAGCAGCGTCGCGTCGCCGCCATCGTCGAGGATCATGTTGGGGCCGACGACGTTGCCCTCGGCGTCGGTGAAGTCGAAGAGCCGCTCGGTGGCCCACCAGTACTCGTCGAGGGTCTCGCCCTTCCACGCGAACACCGAGACGCCCTGCGGCTCCTCGGGCGTGCCGTTCCGGCCGACGACGACCGCCGCGGCGGCGTGGTCCTGGGTGGAGAAGATGTTGCACGACACCCAGCGCACCTCGGCGCCGAGCGACACGAGCGTCTCGATGAGGACGGCGGTCTGCACGGTCATGTGCAGCGAGCCCGCGATGCGCGCGCCGTGCAGCGGGCGGGCCTCGGCGTACTCGCGGCGCAGCTCCATCAGGCCGGGCATCTCGTGCTCGGCGAGCCGGATCTCCTTGCGGCCGAACTCGTGGAGGGCGATGTCGGCGACGGCGAAGTCGAGGCCGTTGCGGTTCTGCAGCCGGTCATCGCCGGTGGTGATGGTCATGGGATCTCCTTGCGGGATGCGTGAGGCGCGAGCACGGCTGCGCCTCCCTGTTTCACGGTTGGAGGCGCCCTTCTCGGTCAAGGCCATCAGGCCGAGCGTGGCGGACACTCGTCCGTCGCAGCGCCCCTCGACCCGGGCTCGGGGCCCAGAATAACCCGTCAGCCCAGCAGGTGGTCGCGCAAGAGGGACTCGGCCGCCTCGGCGCGCCCGTTCGCGGCGAGCAGGCCCGCGGGGGCGACGGCGAAGTCCGTGTCGATCACGACCGGCACCTCGGCCAGCGCGGCCGCGAGTTCGGGATCGCTGCGCAGCGTCGACGACACCGCCGCGAGGCCGCCCCACGGATCGCGCCGCCGGAACACCCCACCGGACAGCACGACCAGGTCGAGCGGCCGGTCCGCGTCGGTCTGCGCCCGCAGGTGTCGCCGCACGGCCACGACCGCCGCGAGCGCGGCCACCCGCCGGTCCTCCGCGGCGCTGCCCGGGTCACCGGGGACGTACCCGACCTCGCTGGTCATGCGGGCGACGGTCGGCGCCAGCAGGTCGGCCTCCACCGGGTCGACGACGCCCTCGGTCTGCGCCCCGATCAGCACGCCCGACGCGGCGGCGCGCACCCCGAGGTCGCCCTCCACGGTGCGCACGCCCGTGCCGTCGGCCGCCGAGTGGACGTCGGTGGTGGCGCAGCCGACGTCGACGACGAGCACCCGCCCACCGCGGATCCGCGCCAGCTCCACGGCGCCGTGCCCCACGGCCTCCGGGGTGGCCACCCGCACGAGCCTGCGGAACCGCGGCCCGACCGCCGGGCCGCGCCCGCCGACCGCGTGCCGCCGATACAGCGCCGCGAGCGCGGCCCGGGCGGGCTCCGCCACGATCTGCCCCCGCCGTGGAAGCACGTTCTCGCAGGTCATCACCGTTCGACCGGTGGCGCGGAGCACGGCGAGCGCATCTCCGGTGGCGGCGTCGGGCGCCGCGAGCACGATGGGGAACCGAACCCGGGCGTTCGCCAGGCGGCCCGCGTTGTGCAGCAGCTCGGCGGGGTCGTCGCCCTCGTAGCCGCCGAGCAGCAGCAGCGCGGTGGGTCGGGTGGTGCGCAGCATCCGCAGGTCGGCGTGTTGCAGCGGGCCCGCGTGCACGTGCACGACGTGCGCGCCCGCCGAGCAGGCGACCCGATGCCCCGCCTCGGTGGCCATCAGCATCTCCGTGCCGACGACGGCCAGCCGCATCCCACCCCCCGCCGACGAGCAGGCGAACAGCTCCGGCTCGGCCCCGGATCCGGCCGCGGAAACGGCGCGGACGGCGGCGTCCATGCCGGTCAGGACGTCGGCCGCGGTGGTGGGGTGCTCGGCGAACCCGGCGAGCACGCCGTCCGGACGCACGAGCACGGCCTTCGTCCACGTCGATCCCACGTCGAGGCACACGGCGGCCTGATCGGTGGGCATGGGCGTCGAGCCTAACCGCGATCGTGGCCCGTGGCGTGCCGCCGAAGGTAGGTTGGCGGTGCCGTCGCCGTTCCGAGGAGTAGCCATGCTCGGATTGATGCAGGACCGTCCGCTGACGCTCGCCAACGTGTTCCACCGTGCCGAGCAGCTCTTCGGCCACAAGACGCTGGTCACCGCCACGGTCGACGGGGAGATCTCGACGACGACCGCCGAGTGGGCGGGCCGCGTCCGGCGCCTCGCCACCGTGCTCGACACGCTGGACATCAGCGCGGACGGGCGGGTCGGCACGTTCTGCTGGAACACCGCGCGCCACCTCGAGCTGTACTGCGCGGCCCCGTGCACCGGCCGGGTGCTGCACACCCTCAACATCCGGCTGTTCCCCGAGCAGCTCGTCTACATCGCGAACCACGCCGAGGACGAGGTCGTCTTCGTCGACCGCTCGCTGATCCCCCTGCTCGAACCGATGGCCGACAAGCTGGAGTCGGTGCGGCACTTCGTCGTGATCGACGACGGCGCCGACGTCGCGGTCCCCGAGGGATGGCTCGACTACGAGACCCTCCTGGCCGAGGCCGAGCCGTTCACCGGCCCGTTCATCGTCGAGGACGAGGACACGGCCGCCGCGATGTGCTACACGTCCGGCACCACCGGCAACCCGAAGGGCGTCGTCTACTCGCACCGCTCGGCGGTGCTGCACTCGCTGATCTCGCTGATCGCGGACGGCGCGGCGCTCTCGGAGCGCGACGTCGTGCTGCCGGTGGTCCCGATGTTCCACGCCAACGCGTGGGGGCTGCCCTACGGCTGCCTGCTGGCGGGCTCGGCACAGGTGTTCCCCGGCCCGAACATGACGCCGCAGGCGATCGTCGGGCTCCTGGAACGGCACCGGGTGACGGTCACCGGCGGCGTCCCCACCATTTGGATGGGCATGCTGCCGCTGCTGGGCGAGCACGACCTGTCGGCGCTGCGGGTGATCCTGTGCGGCGGCTCGGCGGTGCCGCGGTCGCTGTCCGAGGCCTACAAGGACGTTCTGGGCTTCCCGATCCTGCACGCCTGGGGCATGACCGAGACCAGCCCGATCGCCACCATGTCCAGCCCGCGCAGCCACTGGGCCGACCTCGACGAGAACGGCCGCATCGACACCCGCGCCCGGCAGGGGCAGGCGGTGCCGCTGGTGGACCTGCGGATCGTCGACCCGTCCAGCGGCGAGGCGCAGCCCTGGGACGACGTCGCCACCGGAGAGGTGCAGGCCGCAGGCCCGTGGATCGCGAAGGAGTACTACCGCGGTGAGGGCGGTGGCGCGCAGTTCACCGACGACGGCTGGCTGCGCACCGGCGACGTCGCGGCCGTCGACCGGTACGGCAGCTTCCGGCTCGTCGACCGCACGAAAGACCTGATCAAGTCGGGCGGCGAGTGGATCGGCTCGGTCGAGCTGGAGAACGAGATCATGGCGCACCCGAAGGTCGCCGAGGCCGCCGTGATCGCCATCCCGAGCGAGAAGTGGGTGGAGCGCCCGCTCGCCTGCGTGGTGGTGAAGTCCGGCGAGACCCTCACGGCCGAGGAGGTGCTGGAGCACCTGCGTCCGCGGGTGGCGAAGTGGTGGCTGCCCGACGCCGTCGAGTTCATCGACGAGGTGCCGAAGACGAGCGTGGGCAAGTTCTCGAAGAAGACGCTCCGCGAGAAGTTTGCCGGGTACACGGCGTCGGGCTGAGCGTCGGTCAGGCGGCCGGGGTGAGGCGCACGAGCGGGATGACGCGGGTCGTCTTCTGCTGGTACTCGCCGTAGCCCGGCGCCTTGGCGACGATCTCGTCCCACTTCGCCGCGTACTCGGCCCCGGTGATCTCCTCGGCGATCACGGGCACGGTGTCCGTGCCCACCTCCACGTCGAACCGCGGGTTCGCCTTGAGGTTGTGGTACCAGGCGGGGTTCGTCGGGAGGCCCGCCTTGGAGGCGACGACCACCATCGAACCGTCGTCCTCGGGGAAGTAGGCGACGGGCGATTCCCGCACCTGGCCCGACTTCGCCCCGACGGTGCGCAGGATCAGCAGGTCGGCGCCCGCGAACCGGCCGCCCACCTTGCCGTCGTTGGCCCGGAACTCATCGATGATCTGCTGGTTCCAGCTGTTCCACTCGTCTGCCATCACGCCGCCCCAACCCGTTCGCGCCGTGCCGATCACGGCTCTCGCCGCGATCAACCCACGGTCCCCCGGGCCGATTCCCGGGCGGGCGTGAGCCGTTGCAGCCCCACGACCCGCAGCAGCTCCAGCGCTTCGGCGGACCGGCTCCCCGGCGCCGCGGAGTAGACGATCAGCTTCTGGTCGTCCTCCTGCACGGTGAGCACATCGCAGTCGAACTCCAGCACGCCCAGCTCGGGGTGGCGCACCCGTTTGCGGTCCGCGCGCCTGCTCGCGACGGCCCGCGCGTCCCAGTACCCGGCGAAACGGGGGCTGCGCGCCCGCAGCGTCGCGATCAGCGTGCGCAGGCCCGCGTCGTCGGGGTAGCGGCCCAGGGCGCGGCGCAGGTCGCCCACCATCGACGCGTCGAGCCGATCGCGCTCCGCGTCGTCGGCGCCGACCCGGCTCGTCCCGAGGAAGGCCTGGTAGGCGGCGTTGCGCTCGGCGGGCGGGATCGCCGAGTAGTCGCCGAGCAGCGCCGCGGCCAGCGCGTTCCAGGCGAGCACGTCGGTCTTGGCGTCGAACAGCACGGCGGGCAGGTCGGTGAACCGGTCCAGCAGTCGCAACACGCTCGACCGCGCACCGCTGTTGATGTGGCCGGGTCGCGGAGGGGCGCCGCCCGCGAGGTGGAACAGGTGGTCGCGCTCGGCGTCGGAGAGGCGCAGAGCGCGGGCGAGCGCGGCCAGCACCGACTCCGACGGATGCGGCCCTCGACCCTGCTCCAGCCGGGTCAGGTAGTCGACCGACATCCCGGCGAGCTGCGCGACCTCCTCGCGCCGCAGCCCGGGCGTCCGCCGCCGGAGCCCCGCGGGCAGCCCCACGTCGCGCGGGGTGAGCCGCGCCCGCCACGTGCGCAACGCCGCCGCCAACTCCGGTCTGTCCACGTCCCCAGCATGCCCCGCGCGGCCGGGTCCAGCCCGATAGCTCATTCGCAAGTAGTTGTTGCAAGAGAATCTTAGTACTACGCTTCTTCGCGCTAGCCGTTCGGCGGAGGAGGGCACATGGCGGGTCCGCTCGAGGGTATCCGGGTCGTCGATCTGTCCTCTATGTTGTCCGGCCCCTGGGCCGCCGACATCCTCGGCGATCAGGGCGCCCGATGAGCGGATCACCGCTGGTCGCCGTGTCCGGGCGGCGGCGCTCGGCCGCAGGCGCGCACGACGGCCCACCGCAGCTGGACCAGCTGGAGGTCGAGGTCTACTTCGCCGGGTACGCCGACCGGCTCGCCGCCGCGGGCGCCCTGCCGATGCACGTCCCGGCGGGCGTCGACCCGGCCGCGGTCGCCGCCCGGGTGGATGCGCTGGTGCTCACCGGCGGTACCGACGTCGACCCCGCGCTGTACGGCGAGGCCGCGCTCCCCACCACGCGGGTCGACCGGGCGCGTGACGACCGTGAGCTCGCGCTGCTCGCGGCCGCGTTGGTCCAGGACCTGCCGGTGCTGGCGATCTGCCGCGGGATGCAGCTGCTCAACGTGCACCTCGGCGGCACGCTGCACCAGCACCTCCCCGCCCATCCGATCGGCGGGGACGGCGTGCACGAGGTGCGCTTCACCGTCGGGAGCAGGCTGCGCGGCGTCTACGGGCCGCGCTGCCCGGTCAACAGCCTCCACCACCAGGCGATCGCGGCGCCGGGCGCGGGCGTCGAGTGCGTGGGCTACGCCCCCGACGGCGTGGTGGAGGCCGTCGAGATGCCCGGCCGGGACGTCGTCGGAGTGCAGTGGCATCCCGAGCAGCTGGCGCACATGGACCCGGTGTTCGGCTGGCTCGTCGCGGCGTCGAGCCGGAATCCTTCGCGGTGAGATACTTCGCGCAACGCAACCAGTCGGAGGTGGGGAATGACGGCGGGCCGACCGCACGACCCGGACGCGCCGGACCGCGTCGACCGCGTCGAGGCGGACTGGCGGCGCGAGCGGCCCGACATCGACGTCAGCTCGGTCGGGATCGTCACCCGGATCTGGCGCATCGGGCGCCACCTCGACCGACACCGCAAGGAGCGGCTGGAGGCCTTCGGCACCGACCGGGTCGCCCTCGACGTGCTCGCCATGCTCCGCCGTGCGGGCCCGCCCTACCGGCGCACGGCGGGCGAGCTGCAGCAGTCGGCGCTGATCACGTCCGGTGGGATGTCCCAGCGGCTGGAGCGCCTGGAGGCCGCGGGCCTGATCAGCAGGCACATGCACCCCTCCGACCGGCGCAAGGTGGAGGTCGAGCTGACGGCCACGGGCATGGCGCTGGTCGACGAGGTCACCGGCGCCCTCATGGCCAACGAGTCCAAGCTGCTCGACGTGCTCGACCCCGCCGAGCAGACCCAACTGCGCGCCCTGCTGAAGAAGCTGCTCAGCAACTTCGAGTGAGGTACATGCCGCCGTGATCACCGGTTCGGTGCGGATCCGGCCGGATCTGGCACGGTTACGCACCGAACCGGTGATCATGCCTGGCGGCCCCGATCACGGCCGGACTTGACCGGAGATCACAGCCTGCCCTTTGCGGCTTCACAGGAATCTCTTCACCGTGCGGTGTTACGTGAGCGTCGATACTCGGGTAACCCCCAACGGGAGCGTGGCATGCATCGACGAACGGGACGACGTGGCGGAGCGGTGACGCTCGGGGTGGTCGCCGTCGGCGCGGCCGTCGCAGTGGGCGGGGCCGCGCTGGGCCCGAGCGGGCTGCTCACCGAGACCATCGCGGGCACGCCCGCCGCCGCGCAGCAGTCCCTCTCGCCTGCCGTGGCCGCCGCCGGGTCCGGCGTGGCGCGGGGCGCGGCGCGCGCCGGGACGACCCGGCCCGCCACGAGCGCGGAGCAGGTCGGCGTCGTCGACATCACCACCGTCCTCGACTACGGCGCAGCGGAGGCCGCGGGCACCGGTGTCGTGCTCACGTCCGACGGCGAGATCCTCACCAACAACCACGTGATCGACGGCGCCACGAAGATCAAGGTCACGGTCGTCGGCACCGGCGCCTCCTACGCCGCGTCGGTCGTGGGCACCGACCCCACCGACGACATCGCCGTGCTCCGCCTGTCCGACGCCGCAGGCCTGGCCACGATCCGACTCGCCACGCCCGCGCAGGCCGCGGGGGTCGCGGTCGGCGACGCGGTGACGGCCGTCGGCAACGCGGGCGGCACCGGCGGCACCCCGACCGCCGCGACCGGCAACGTCGTCGCGCTGGGCCGCGACATCACCGCCTCCGACGAGAACGGCACCGACGCCGAGCAGCTCACCGGGCTCATCGAGGTCAACGCCGATGTGCAGGCGGGCGACTCCGGCGGCCCGCTCTACTCCGGTGACGCCGTGATCGGGATCGACACGGCCGCCTCCACGTCCGGCCGCGGCCGGGTCGCCACGACCGCCGCCCGCACCGGCTCGGCGGGCTTCGCGATCCCCATCACCACGGCCACGGCCGTCGCCGACCGGATCGTCGCGGGCGAGCAGAGCGACACCATCCACCAGGGCGCCCCCGCGTTCCTCGGCGTCCAGATCTCCGGCGGAACCGCGGACACCACCATCTCCGGCGTGGTCCCGGGCTCCCCCGCCGCGGCCGCGGGCCTGCGGGCAGGCGACACGATCACCGCCGTGGACGGCACCGCCGTCGATCGCGCGGACGCGCTGTCCGGCGCGCTGGCCCGACACCGTCCCCACGACCGCGTCACGGTCACGTGGACCGACACCGGCGGCGAGTCACGCTCGGCCGCCGTGACGCTGACGACCGGCCCGGCGGACTAGGCCGTGTCCCAAGCGGCGTGATCGCCGGGTTCGGTGCGGCAGGTGTGCCGGCGCACCTCACGCACCGAACCCGGCGACCATCGGTGGACCGGACTAGAGCACGCGCACCCGCAACCTGCGGAACCCCCGGCCCTTGTTCTCCATCTTGACCACCTCCATGCGGCCGATCATCGCCGTCGAGGCGACGTGGGTGCCGCCGTCGGCCTGCACGTCGAGGCCGGTGATGTCGACGATGCGGACCTCCGCCAGGTCGTCGGGCAGGAGGTTGGTGGCCGTCCGGATGATGTCGGGGATCGCGAAGGCTTCCGCGCGCGGCAACGTCCGCACCTGGATCGCGCGGTCGGCGGCGATCTCGGCGTTCACCGCCTCGGCGACCCGGTCCTTGAAGCCGGGCGGCACCTCGGGCAGGTCGAAGTCCATCCGGGCGGTGAGCGGCTCCATGTTGCCGCCGGTGACGAGCGCACCGAAGTCCCGGAACACCACGGCGGTGAGCACGTGCAGGCCGCTGTGGGTGCGCATGAGCTGGGTGCGCCGCTCGTCGTCGAGCGCGCCGCGCACGGACGTGCCGACAGGCGGCACGGGGTCGCCCTCGACGGGCACGAGGTGGTCGTCGTCCGCCTTGACGACGCCCGCGATCCGCGTGCGCACCCCGCCCCACAGCAGCACCCCCTCGTCCGGGGGCTGGCCGCCGCCACCGGGGTAGAAGGCCGAGCGGTCGAGCACGATCCCGCGCTCGGGATCCACGCCGACGACGACGGCGTCCCACTCCCGCAACGTCGCATCGGCGAGGTCGAGTCGGTGCGTGGTCATCCCGCGACGTTAGCTTCACCGCCATGGACTGGAACGACCGGGAACTCCTGGCCACCGCGGCAGGCATGGCACTCTCCTACGCCGGGTCGGTCGACGACCGGCCCACGACACCGTCCCCGGCGGCGCTCGCCGCGCTCACGGCGTTCGACGAGCCGCTTTCCGACGGTGGCCGTGATCCCGCGGAGACGCTGCAGTTGCTCGCCGACGTGGGCGCTCCGGCGACCGTCGCCTCGACCGGCGGGCGCTACTTCGGCTTCGTCACCGGTGCGACGTATCCGATCGCGCTGGGCAGCGCGTGGCTGACGAGCGCGTGGGACCAGAACGCCGCGCTGCCCGCCATGTCGCCGGTGGCGGCCCGGCTGCACGACGTGGTGCGGGGATGGCTGGTGGACGTGCTGCGCCTTCCCGCGGACACGGGCCTGGCGTTCGTCACCGGGGCGACCGTGGCCAACGCCGCCTGCCTCGCCGCGGCCCGCGACGCCCTGCTCGCCCGGCTGGGCTGGGACGCGCAGGCCGACGGGCTGTTCGGCGCGCCGCCGCTTCAGGTGGTGGTCGGCGAGCGCGCGCACTCGACGTTGGCGAAGTCGCTGGGGCTGGTCGGGCTGGGCCGCGCGCGGGTGCACGTCGTGCCCGCCGACGCGCAGGGCAGGCTGCGCGCCGACCGGCTGCCGGACGTGGCAGGCCCGGTGCTGGTGTGCGCGCAGGCGGGAGAGGTCAACACGGGCGCGTTCGACCCGTTCGACGCGGTCGCCGACTGGCTGGCCGAACGCGGCGGCTGGCTGCACGTGGACGGGGCGTTCGGGCTGTGGGCACTGGCCGACCCGACGCGCGCCGACCTCGTCGCCGGGCTGGAGCGGGCCGACTCCTGGGCGACCGACGGGCACAAGTGGCTCAACGTCGGCTACGACTGCGGCCTCGCCTTCGTGCGCGATGTCGCCGACCTGCGCCGCACGTTCACCGCGACCGCGGGATACCTGCCCTCGAGCGGCGAGTTCGAGGCGATGCACCACACGCCGCAGTCGTCGCAGCGGGCCCGACAGGTGGAGGTGTGGGCCGTGCTGCGCACGCTGGGCCGCCGCGGGGTCGCCGAGCTGGTCGCGCGGGCGTGCGCCGCAGCCCGGACGATCGCCGACGCCCTGGCCGCAGGTGGGCTGGCGGTGCTGAACGACGTCGTGCTCAACCAGGTGCTGGTCCGGCTCGTCGACGGGCCCACCACGGAGGCCCTCGTCGCCGCGGTGCAGGCCGACGGCCGCGTGTGGTGCGGGCCGGCCGTCTGGGACGGGGCGGCCGCGATGCGGATCAGCGTGTCGTCGTGGAAGACCGGCCCCGCGGAGGCCGCCGAGGCCGCGCGGGTGATCCTGGAGTGCGCCGCTCAGGCGCGGTGAAGCGCGTCGCGCACCTGCGCGGCGTCGAGTTCGCGGTTGTACACCGGGGTGCCGGGCTGCTGGCGCCACGACTCCGCGAGCGAGCCCGCGTCCACGGCGTCGAACCCCAGCTCGTCGACGAGGGCCATCACCTGTTGCTTCGCCGCGCGGTCGTCGCCCGCCACGGGCAGGGCGCGGCGCCCGACCGTCCCGGGCGGGGTGGCGTGCGCGGTCATGTGCGCGAACAAGATCGTGTTGAACGCCTTGACCACGTGCACGTCGCGGAACCGGTGGGCGACCCACTCCGACGACGCGGAGTGCGGCTTCTCCAGCTCCGGGACGGCGCCGTCGCGCGCGGGGTAGTAGTTGCAGGCGTCGACGACGACGTGGCCGCCGAACGTGTCGGCGGCCAGCTCGGACACCGCCTTCAGCGGCACGGCGAGCACGACCAGGTCGGCCGAGCGCACCGCCTCCTCCACGCTGCCCGCCCGCGCCCCGGTCTCGCGGACCAGCGGCACGAGGGAGGCGGGCCCGCGCGAGTTGGCCACCGTCACGTCGTGGCCCAGCTCCGTGAGCCGCCGCGTGAGGGTGCCGCCGATGTTGCCCGCCCCGATGATCCCGATCCGCATGCGTCGGAATCTACTGGCATCTACTTGCCGAACCCCGCCGTGAGCCCGCTCAGGAGCTGGCGACGGCCCACCGCGTAGAGGATCATGATCGGCAGCGTGGTCAGCACGACCGAGGCCGCGATGGCGGGCACGTTGATGCTGTACTGGCCCTGGAACGACCACAGCGCCAGCGGCAGGGTGCGCTGGTCGGGGCTCTGCGTGAGGATCAGCGGCAGCAGGAAGCCGTTCCAGATGGTCAGCCCGTTGTAGATCGTCACGGTGACGAGCGCGGGCCGGGTGAGCGGGAACGCCAGCCGCCAGAGCATGCGCCAGTCGTTCGCCCCGTCCAGCCGCATGGACTCGAACAGCTCCTGCGGGATGTCGCGGATGAAGTTCGAGAGCACGAGCACCGACAGCGGGATCGCGAACGCGATGGACGGCAGGATGATCGCCATCAGCGTGTCGTACATCTTGAACCTGATGATGATCAGGTAGACGGGGATCACGACCGCCTGCAGCGGGATCGCCAGCCCCATGAGGAACAGCGCGTTGACCGAGCGGAGGAACCGGCCGCTCCCCCGCACCACCGCGAACGCCGCCATGAACGAGAAGATCACCGCGGGCACGACGGCGCCGACCGTGACGACGACGCTGTTGGCGAAGTAGCGCGGGAAGTTCGACGCGATGACCAGCGCGTAGTTGTCGAGGGTCGGACTCGCGGGCGGCGCGAACGGGTTCGTCCGGAAGTAGTCGCTCTGTTGCTTGAGGCTCGTGATGAGGATCCAGTAGATCGGCACGAGCACGACGGCGAGCCAGAACCAGGCCGCCAGTCCGCCCAGCCAGTTGGGCCGGACGTGGGAGTGCTGACGGGCGGAGCGACGCGACGCGGTGGCCCCGGTCGTCACCGCGGCCGCCACGTCAGGCCCCTTCCAACTGGCTGTCGGTGCTGTCGCCGCCGAGGCGGCGCATGGCGAGGGCCAGCCCGAGGCCGACCAGCACGAGGATCACGGCGATCGCGCTGGCCGGGCCCATGAGGTTGGCCTGGAAGCCGCGCTTGTACATGTCCAGCGCGAGCGTGCGGGTGGCGTCGGCGGGGCCGCCGCCGGTGAGCACGAAGATCAGGTCGAAGTAGGTCAGCGAGCCGACGAGGATCAGCGTGGACGAGGCGATGATCGTGTACTTGAGCTGCGGGAGCGTGATGGAGAAGAACTGGCGCACCCGCCCGGCGCCGTCGAGCTCGGCGGCCTCGATCATCGAGCGCGGGATCTGCCGCACCCCGCCCTGGTAGATCAGCGAGTGGAACGGGATGAACTGCCAGGACACGACGAACACGACCACACCGAGCGCCAGCCCGCCTCGGCCGAGCCAGTCCTGCTGCAGCAGTGGGACGCCCAACCCGGCGCCGAGCCCGAAGTTGGGGTCGAGGAGCGCCTTGTACGTGATCGCGATGGCCGCCGAGGACAGCAGCAGCGGGATGAAGAAGAGAACGGCGAGCAGCCCGCGGTAGCGCTGGCGGCCCGCGAGGAACACCCCGATGAGCAGCGATATCGGGGTCTGCACCGCCCACGACAGCGCCATGACGAGGAACGTCACCCACAATGCGTGCGGCAGGCCGGGGTCGGCGAGCACGGACGTCCAGCTCGTGAGGCCGGACGGGGTGATGGCGCCGATGCCGTCCCAGGTGGTGAAGGACAGGCCCACGACGCCCAGGAGCGGCACGATCCCGAACGCCGCGAAGACGGCCAACGCAGGCAGCGCCATCCAGGCGACCGAGGTGCTCCGCCCGGAGCCCGAGACCGTGGAGGGGACGGTGGTCCGGGCGCCGGGCGGAGCAAGCGCGGTCACTGCCCGATGACCCCGTTCATGTTGTCGGCGAACTGCTGCGGGGTGAGCGAGAGCTGGAACAGCTGCGAGATGTTGTCCAGCAGCTTCTCGGCGGCCGTGGGGCTGAGCGCCTGGTCCCAGGACTGCGGGAAGCTCTTGGCCTTGCTGGCGACGCCGTAGATGAACTTCAGGAAGTCGGCGTCCTTCGACCCGGTGAGCTTGCTGTCGGCGCCGTTCACGATCGGCACGGCGCCGTTGCTGACCCAGTCCTGGACCTCGGCGTCGGTGAGCACCCCGGTGGCGAAGAACTTCTTCGCGGTCTCCTTCTGCGCGTCGGTGGCCTTCGACGAGATCGACAGGTACTGCGCGGGGTTGCCGGTGGTGGCGGTCGGGTCGCCCTTCCCGCCTTCGACGGGCGGGAAGTTCATGTAGCCGAGGTGGCCGCCGGAGACGAAGTCGCCCCCGTCGGTGGACATCGTGCCGTAGGTCCACGAGCCGTGGAGCATCATCGCGGCCTTGTCCGTGTAGAGCAGGGCGAGGTCGGCGTTGGAGTCGGCCGTGATCGACGAGAAGCCCTTGATGAACCCGTTGGCCTTGACCAGGTCCTGCACCTTCGTGAGCGCGTCCAGCGCCGCCGGGTTGGACCACGCGCCCTGCTGGCCGTCGGCGACCGCCTGGAAGACCTCCGAGCCGCCGATGCGGTCGAAGAGGAACTCCAGCCACATCATGTTCGTCCACCGCGACTGGCCGCCGAGCGAGAACGGCGCGACGCCCGCTCGATTGAACGTGGGAACGAGGTTCATGATGTCGGCCCACGACTGCGGCGGCTGGGCGCCGACCTTCTCGAACACCCGCTTGTTCCAGTAGAGGACGATCGGCTGCACCGTCTCGGCGGGCATCGCGTAGATCTTGCCGTTCACCGTGGCGGGCGCCCACGCGGACTGGAAGAGCCTGCTCTTGACGCTCGCGTTCTGGTCGAACCACGACGTCAGGTCCTCGACCTGGCCCGCCTGCACGTAGCTGCGCAGGGTGCCGCCGCCCCAGCCCCAGATGATGGTGGGCGCCTGGTTGGCGCCGACGGCGGTGCGGATGCGCGTCTTGTAGGCGTCGTTCTGGAACGTGGTGCCCTGGATCTGGTCGTTCGGGTTGGCCTGGTTCCACCGGTTGAGCGCGTTGGTGCGGACGCCTTCTGACGGCTGCCCGGACAGGTACCAGTAGGTGGCCCCGCCTGCGGCAGGCGCGCCTCCGCCGCCGCCCGCGCCCGCCTGGCTCGGGCCGGATGTGCCGCAGGCGGCGAGGGCCGATCCCGCAAGGGGCACGGCCATGGCCAGACGCAGGAAGTTTCGCCGCGACGTCGTCGAGGAGTCCACGTCGACACCTTTCGATAATTTTCGAGAAAGCCGCTCGACAAAAGTAGGATCCCGGTCACACTGTGTCAAGTCTTGCCTGATCATCTCGATTCGGCAACAGTTCTCCCACTGCGTGGTGTCGAAAAGTTTCGAAGGAGACGCCGTGACGACATCGGATCCGACCCTTGTCCGGGCGCCATGGCGGGACCCGGGCACGACCGGTCGCCGAGCGGGTCGAGCTGCTGCTGCGGGAGATGACGCTCGAGGAGAAGGTGGCCCAGCTCGGGAGCCGGTGGGTGGGCAACGACATGCAGCCCCGCAGCACCGGAGACGACCACAGGGCCGACCGGGGCGTGGCCCCGATGCAGGACGTGTTCGCCGCGGGCGGGTCGACGCCGCTCGCCGAGGCGAGCCGCCACGGCCTCGGGCACCTCACCCGCGTGTACGGCAGCCGCCCGCTCACCCCGGCGGAGGGCGCGGCCGAGCTGGTGCGCCAGCAGCGCACCGTGATCGACGGCTCGCGCCTGGCCATCCCGGCGATCGTCCACGAGGAGTGCCTCACCGGCTTCACGGCCTACGGCGCCACCGTCTACCCGGCGGCGATCGCCTGGGGCGCGGCCTTCGATCCCGACCTCGTCGAACGGATGGCCGCCGCGATCGGACGCGACATGGCGGCGGTCGGCGTGCACCAGGGCCTCTCCCCCGTCGTCGACGTCGTGCGCGACTACCGGTGGGGCCGGGTCGAGGAAACCATCGGCGAAGACCCGTACCTCGTCGCCACCACCGGCTGCGCCTACGTGCGCGGCCTGCAGAGCGTGGGTGTGATCGCCACGCTCAAGCACTTCGCCGGCTACTCCGCCTCCCGGACCGGCCGCAACCACGGGCCGGTGTCGATGGGCAGACGCGAGCTGCTGGACGTCGTGCTGCCACCGTTCGAGGCGGCCGTCACCCTCGCGGGCGTGGGATCGGTGATGAACTCCTACGCCGACGTCGACGGCGTGCCCGCGGGCGTCGACGCGTGGCTGCTCACGGAGGTGCTGCGCGACCGCTGGGGGTTCACGGGGACGGTCGTGTCCGACTACTGGGCGGTGCCGTTCCTCGCCACCATGCACCGGGTGGCCGCCGACGCCGCGGATGCGGGCGCGTTGGCGCTGGCCGCGGGCGTGGACGTCGAGCTTCCGGACACCATCGGGTTCGCCGGGCTGGCCGGGCGGGTGCCCGAGGAGACCATCGACCGGGCAGTGCGACGGCTGCTCACCCAGAAGGTCGAGCTGGGGCTGCTCGACCCGGGCTGGACCCCGGAGGGCTCGGTGGCGGACGCGGCCGCCGTCGACCTGGACGCGCCCGCCAACCGGGCGCTCGCCCGCGAGCTGGCCGAGCGCTCGATCGTGCTCCTCGATCCGGGCTCGGCCCTCCCCCTGCGCGGCGACCTGCGCCGGGTGGCGGTGGTGGGACCGTGCGCGGCCGACCCCCGCACGTTCATGGGCTGCTACGCCTTCGCCACGCACGTGCTGCCCCGCTTCCCGGGCTACGGCCTGGGCATCGACGCGCCGTCCGCGTTGGACGCCTTGCGCGCCGAGCTGCCCGACGCCGAGGTGGTCTACGCGCCGGGCTGCGCGGTCGACGGTGACGACCGGTCCGGGTTCGCGGCCGCCGTCGCCGCGGCCCGGGAGGCGGAGGTGTGCATCGCGCTCGTGGGCGACCTCGCGGGCCTGTTCGGCCACGGCACGTCGGGTGAGGGCTGCGACGCGGCGGACCTGCGGCTGCCCGGGGTACAGGCGGAGCTGCTCACCGAGTTGCTCGCCACCAGCACCCCGGTGGTCGTCGTGGTCGTCTCGGGACGGCCGTACGCGCTCGGCGACGTGGACGGCCGCGCGGCCGGGCTCGTCCAGGCGTTCATGCCGGGCGAGGAGGGCGGGGGCGCGATCGCGGGCATCCTGTCGGGGCGGGTCCAGCCGGTGGGGCGGCTGCCGGTGCAGATCCCGCGCGCGCCGGGCGGCCAGCCGAGCACCTACCTCCAGCCGCCGCTCGGGGGCGAGGAAAGCGCGGGCATCAGCAGTCTGGACGCCACGCCGCTGTACCCCTTCGGCTACGGCCGCTCCTACACGACGTTCGCGGTGGACGATCTGCGGCTCGGCGCGCAGGAGCTGCCGACCGACGGCGAGGTGTCCGTGACCGTCCGCGTGCGCAACACCGGCGACCGGGCGGGCGAGGAGGTGGTGCAGCTCTACCTGCGGGACGTGCTCGCGCAGGTCGTGCGGCCCACCCGGCAGCTGGTCGGGTTCGCCAGGGTGCCGCTCGAACCGGGTGCCGCCGCCGACGTCCGGTTCGGCCTGCACGCCGACCGCACCGCGTTCACCGGGCGCGACCTGCGGCGGGTGGTCGAGCCCGGCGACGTCGAGATCCTCGTCGGCACGTCGGCGGCCGACCTGCCCTGCCGCGGTAAAGTGCGCTTGACCGGCCCTTTGCGTGATGTGGGCGCCGACCGCCAGCTCGTCACCCCGGTGGACGTGAGCGCGCGCGCCGACGCGTAGAGGAGGAGTTCCGTGCCGACCACAGGTGCGCGGCGGGCCACGCTGGCCACGATCGCCGCCTCCGCGGGGGTGTCGGTGGCGACCGTGTCCAAGGTGCTCAACGGCCGCACCGACGTCGCGCCTAGCACCCGCGCGCGAGTGGCCGACCTGCTCGCCGAGTACGACTACGTCGGCCGCCGCGCCGGGTCCCGCACGGCCACGCAGCCGATCGTCGAGCTGGTGTTCGACGACGAGCTCAACGCGTACGCCACCGAGATCGTGCAGGGCATGCTGGACGAGGCCACCGACGCGGGCGCCGTCGTCGCCGTCACCGTGCGGGGCCGTCGCGGCGCGGCGGGTCCGCCGGTCGCGTGGGCGCGGGAGCTGGTCGCCGCGGGCCGCGAGGCGGTGATCGGCGTGGTGAACTCGCTCACCGCCGGACACGTCGCCGCGCTGGCCCGCGCGGGCCTCCCGCTCGTGGTGATCGACCCGATCGACCTGCCGCGCGCCCGCGTCACGAGCGTCGGCGCCACCAACTTCGCGGGCGGTGTGGCAGCGGCCCGGCACCTGCTGCAGCTCGGGCACCGGCGCGTCGCCTACGTCGGCGGGTCACCGACGGCGGCCTGCAGCCAGGCCCGCATGCACGGCTTCCGCGCCGCGGTGGAGGCGGTGGGGCCACCGGTACCGGACGGCTACGTCCAGGACGGGCTGTTCCGCTACCAGGACGGCATCGACGGGGCGACGGCGCTGTTCGCGCTCCCGCAGCCCCCCACCGCGGTCTTCGCCGCCTGCGACGAGGTCGCGGCGGGCGTCGTCGAGGCGGCAAGGGCACACGGGTTGCGGGTGCCCGAGGACCTGTCCGTCGTCGGGTTCGACGACACGCAGCTCGCCCGCTACGGCGCCCCGCCGCTGACCACCGTGCGCCAGCCGTTGCGCGAGATGGGCGCGGTCGCGCTGCGCACGGCGCTGCGGATGGCCGCGGGCGAGAAGCTCGACTCCCACCACGTCGAGCTGGCCACCGAGCTGATCGTCCGGAAGTCCACCGCCTCGCCCGCCGCCCCGGAGTAGTCCGCTGTTCGGGGGACGGCCCACCCGTCGCTGCTAACGAACCGGTGGGCAAGCCCGAGTGGAAAGGCATCCGGGCAGGTGGGAGCCTCGTGACGTGACGAAGACGGCGACAGACGGCAGGCGGGGGTGGCCCGCGGCGGTGGTTCTGGTAGGGGCGGCCCTGCTGGCCGGGTGTTCGGCCACCGCGGCGCCCGCATCCCCACCCGCCCCCTCGGCGAGCGCGGCGCCGCAATCCGCCGCCATGCCGGGCGGCGCGCTGAGCACCACCGCCGGCGAGTCGCCCGCCGAGGTGGCCCTGCATCTGGAGGCGCTGCTGGGCCAGCACTCGGTGCTGGTGGCGGACATGATGCGCAGCCGAATCGGCGGCGACGAGGACTTCGCGCAGGCCGCGAGCACGGCGGTCACCCGCAACACCGACGACCTGACGGCCGTGGTCAAGGCGATGTTCGGCGATCAGGCCGCGACGATGTTCCACCAGACCTGGACCGACCACACCACGGCGTTCTACAACTACGCACGCAGCCTCGCCACCGGCGACACCGCGGCCCGCGACGACGCCCGCGCCCAGCTCGTCAAGTTCGAGAGCGGCCTCGGCGACTTCTTCTCCGCGGCGTCGCAGGGGCGGCTGCCCCAGGACGCGGCACGCAGCGCCCTCACCGCGCACGTCGGCCACCTCCTCCAGCAGGCCGACGCGTACGCGGCCCACGACTACGCCCGCGCCGCCGACCTCTACCGCACCGCCTACTCGCACTCGTTCGCCATCGGGCAGACGTTGGCCACCACGCTGCTGCCACCCGACCAGGCGGCGCCGCTGGCCCAGCCGTCGTGGCGGCTGCGGTCCGAGCTGGACCGGCTGCTCGGCGAGCACATCGCGCTCGCCGTCTCCGCCCTGCGCGCCGGTGCGATGGAGAGCCCCAACTTCGGCGCGGAGGCGGCGGGCCTCAACAAGAACACCGACGAGCTCACCGCCGCGATGGGCACCCTCTTCGGGCCCGCCGCCGGGCAGCAGTTCATGACGCTGTGGGCCGACCACATCGACGCGCTCGTCGCGTACACCGCCGCCGTGGGCGGCCACAACGACGCGGCCCGCCAGGCCGCGCTGGACAAGCTGCGCGGCTTCGAGAGCAAGCTGGCGGCGTTCCTCGACACGGCCACCGCGCACCGGATTCCCTCCGCCGAGCTGGCGAGCGCGTTCCTGCACCACGACGAGATGCTGACCCAGGAGGTGGACGCCGCTGCGGGCAAGGACTACGCCAGGGCGCACGACCTGGCCTACCTCGCCTACCAGGACATGTTCGGGCTCGCCAAGCAGCTGTCCACGGCGTTCGGGGAGACGGTGGCCGCGAAGCTCCCCCAGGGTGGCGCCGAGACGGGCGCGGGCGGCATGGCGGGCGCGTCGGGCTCGCGATGAGGTGGTGGTTCGCCGCGCGCGTGGCGCTCGTCGCCACGGCCGTGGCGTGTTCGGCGAGCGCCGCGGCGGCCCCGCCGGAGCCGCAGGCCGCGCAGGCGCCCGCGGCGTCGCCGGAGTCGGCGTTCCACTCGGTGCGCGACTACCGGGACGTGGACGTGGCCGAGCCCGTGCGGCTGCGCGTGCCCGCGCTCGGGGTCGACTCGCCGCTCGTCGCGCCTCGGCGTGGCGCCCGACCGGTCGATCGAGGTGCCCGGCGACTTCCACACCGCCGGGTGGTTCGCCGCGGGCCCGCGGCCCGGGCAGCCCGGGCCCGCCGTGATCCTCGGGCACGTCGACTCCAAGGCTGGCCCCGGGGTGTTCTACCGGCTGGGCGGGCTCCCCGTCGGCGCGGAGATCGTGGTGGACCGGGCCGATGGCAGCACGATCGATTTCCGGGTGCGGAGCACGGAGCACGTCGCCAAAACGGCGTTCCCGACCGACCTCGTCTACGCGCCGTCCTTGGAGCCGTCGCTGCGCCTGGTGACCTGCGGTGGCGTATTCGACCGGGCACGGGGTAGCTATTTGGACAATGTCATCGTCTATGCCGACCCGGGCCGGTAGGCGCCGCGTGCGGTGGGCCGTCGCGCTTGCGCTGCTGTGCGCCCTGTGGGCGCCCGCGGCGGCGTGGGCCCAGCCGCCCGGGGTCGTCGCCGAGGGCTCGGCGGACGGGCGCGCACGGCTGATCGTCGACGGCGCCGGGCCCGTCGCGGTGACCGTGGACGGGCGGCCGCAGCCGCTGCTGACGACGCCCGTCCTGTCCGACCGCTCGGCGATGGCGCTGGTCGTCGACGCCTCCACCGCGGGCGGTGCGGGCCTGCAGCCCGGCCGCGGCGGCCTCGTCGACTTCGCGCTCGCGACCCCGCCCACCACCCGCACCACCCTCGTCGCCGACACCACGCCGCCCGCCGTCGTCACCCCGTTGCAGCCGGGCCCGTCGCGCGTGCTCCCCGGGTTGAGCGGCATCACGCCGCACGGGGACCGACAGACAGCGGCGGCGCTGGACCTGGCCACCGCGCAGCTGCCGCGCGAGCCCGACAGCCCGCGCCTCGTCGTGCTCTACACGGCCTCGGACGGCACCGAGGTGGCGGCGGATGACCTCGCCGCGCGGCTGCGGGCCGCAGGCGTCGTGCTCGCCGTCGTCACCACGGGGGACGACCGGTACTGGACGGCGGTCGCCGCGGGCACCGGCGGCATGGCGGTGGGCGCCGGCCCGGCGGCGGTCGTCGACGCGTTCGCCCGGCTCGAATCGGAACTGCGCACGTGCTCCTTGGTGACGCTGCCCGCCCCTGCCCGCTCGGCGACGCCGGCCGTCGTGCGCATCGGCCCGGTCGTACTCGACACCGTGATCCCGGCCGGGTCCAACGGCCGCACCGATCCCGTGATCATCCTGGCGGCGGTCGTCGCAGGCGTCGTGACCCTCGCGCTCGCTGGGTCCGCGATCGCCCGCCTCCGCAGCCGGGTGCACCGGGTCTGGAAGATCCCGGACCCGGCCGCGGCGACGGTGGGCCGCCGACGCCTGCTGGCGGCGATCGAGCGCGCTCTGGCCGTGGGCGGACCGGTGGTGGTGCGGGGCGCCGACGGCCGGGCCGGTATGGGCGTCACGACGGCCATGGTCGAGTTCGCCCATCGCTACCGCGACGCCTACGACGTCGTCTGGTGGATCGCGGCGCAGGACCCGCAGCTGATCGGCGACCAGATGGCGCGACTCGCCGAGGCCCTCGGCGTGGCCGCGCCGACCGACGCCGTGGACCGGGCGACGGCGGCCGCGCTGGCCGCCCTGCGCGAACGGGGCCGGTGGCTGCTGGTCTTCGACGACGCGGGCAGCCCCCGCGACCTCGCCCCGTTCCTCCCCGAGGGTGCGGGCCACGTGCTCGTGGGCTCCGCGGACGCGGAATGGGGCGAGGAGGCGGCGGTGACGGTGCCGCCGTTCGCCCGCGCGAATTCCGTCAGGCTGCTGCGGGCCCGGCGCGACGGCCTGACCGAGGCGGAGGCCGACCGCGTGGCCGCCGCCCTGGCGGACGTCCCCCTGGACGTCGACGTGGCGGGCGCGACGCTCGCGGTGACCGAGATGAGCGTGGACGCCTACCTGGACGCGGTGTCGACGGCGAGGTCGGGGGATGCGGGATCGCACGCCGTGTGGACCGTCGCGTTCGACCGGCTCGCGGTCGACGACCCACCCGCGCTGGCCCTGCTGACGCTGGTCGCCTGGATGGGCCCCGAGCCCGTCCCGCTGGCGCTGCTCACCGAGCACCCCGACCACCTGCCCGCGGCGCTCGCGCCGACGGGGCTCGCGACCCGGGCCACCACCCTCTGGCGCCGCGGGTTGGCCCGGGCGGACGAGCAGAGCGTGCTGCAGCACCGGGTGCCCGCGGCCCATCTCGTCCGGTGCACCGCCGAGGAGCGCCCGGACGGCGCGAGCTGGGCCACGTGGGTGGTGCGCGTCCTGCGCGCCGCGGTTCCCCCGAACCCGGAGGACCCGGCGGCCTGGCCGACGTGGCGGCGGCTGATGCCGCACGTGCTCGCGGCGACGGATCCGCGCCGCCGCCTCGACGACGTCGCCGTCGACGTCGGCTGGCTGCTCCAGCAGGCGGCGGGCTTCCTGCGGGCACGCGGCGAGCAGGAGTCCGCACGGGCGCTCCTCGAGGACGCCCACGACCTCTACCGTCAGAAGCTGGGCCCCGACGATCCCCAGACCCGCACCGCGGCCTGCGCGCTGGCCGACAACCTGCGCGCCCTCGGCCGTTCCGACCGGACATAGACGATCTTGTTGCGTTCCCGGCGCCATAGCGCCGAGAACGCAACAAGATCCGCCGGGTTGCTCGTCGCGCTACGTGCTGAGCGCCGGGTTGTGCAGGACCTCCCACAGGTGGGCGTCGGGATCCTGGAAGTAGCCCGAGTAGATGCCCCACGGGCGTTCGCGCGGCGCGGCGAGCAGGGTCGCGCCCGCCGCCGCGGCGTCGGCGAGCACCGCGTCCACCTCGGCCCGGGAGGCCACCGCGTGCCCGATGCTGAACCCCCCGCTCACCGGCGGGCTCGGCGGCACACCCGCGTCCTTGGCGAGCTCGGAGCGCGGATAGACGGTGAGGATGAGCCCGCCGTCGAGGGTGAACATGGCGATGGCGCCGTCGGCGTCGGTGGCGTCGTCGTGGAACTCGGCGCCGATCACGCCGGATGAGGCGAACCCGAGCCCGTCCCGGTAGAAGGCGAGCGCCCGGTCGAGATCGGCGACGGCGAGCGTGATCACGTGGATCCGAGGCTGCATCACGTGGGCAGCCTCCCGCACGGCGTGCTCCACGTCGTGAACGAAACGGACGCCGCCGCGGGTCAGGACCCGTCGGCGAGCGCCGGGAACACGCGCAGCGCCTGCAACGCCACGGTCAGCTCGGCGGCCGCGCGGGGAGCGTCGACGGAGCGCCCGGTCAGCTCCTCCACGCGGCGCAGCCGGTAGCGGACGGTGTTCGGGTGGCAGAACAGGGCCTGGCCCGCGGCCGTGGCCGAGCCGCCCGCGGAAAGCCACGCCTCGACCGTGGCCACCAGCACCGAGCGGTCCTCGGCGTCGAGCGCGAGCAGCCTGCCGAACACGCGCTGGACGACCTCACGCGCGACGGCCGGATCCGCGGCCACCAGCATTCCGAGCGGACTGTCGTCGAACTGGGCGGTGCCCGGCGCCCCCACGGGCAGGTTCTGCATGGCGATCCGGGCCAACCGCACCGCACGCGGCGTGTGGTCCACCGTGGAGAACGTCGGGCTGACCCCGACCCGGGCCGCGGCCAGCTCGCCGAGCACCCCCATGACGAGGTCGACGGGCCTGCGGCCGAGCGAGACCACACCCACCTGCTCGTCGGGCTGCAGCCGCCAGGCCGAGGCGACGTCGTGGGGCGCGAGCCGGGCCTCGGCCCCGGCCAGCGGCTCGGTGCCGAGCGCGGTGTTCTCCGCGACCACGGCCACGAACGACCCCTCGTAGGGCAGGTCGAGCAGCTTGGCGACCTCCCACGCGGGCCCGTGGTCGCTCACCCCGCCGGTGACGAGTGCCTCGACCAGCGCCGAGCGGTGCCGGTCGGTGGTGACCAGGCGATCCGCCACGGCCTCCCGGTACGCCTCGGTGAGCGCGATGGCGTACTCATCGGAGCAAACCATGATCATCGCGGCGGTGTCGGTCAAGGCGCGCACCGCCGTGTCGCCCGTGGCGCGGGCCTGCGTGAGCAGCTCCTCCCAGAGGAACGCGAAGCCGAGCCGGTAGGCGCGCAGCAGCTCGGGCAGCGGCACCCCCTCCCGCGCGCGGCGCCTGCCCGTGCGCCGCGGCGGCCCGAGGTCGGGATCGTCCGATGCGGACATCTGGCCGAGCATGAACGTGAAGTTGTCCTCGACCGAGCGGCGCAGCTCGGCGCGCGCGATGACGGCGTCCGATCCGTACAGGTCGATCTCGGCGGCGATGCGGTCGGTGAGCCGGTCGACCAGCTCGTCGAACCGCAGCTTGAGCACGGCGGCCAGGCGCGCGACCTCAGGATCCGGAGCGGCCCGTGCCATGCCCGCAGGGTAGCTGGCACGGGCGGTTGTCTGGACGCACAACCGACGCTGTCACGGCGTCCATGGAGCTCGATCTCCGCTACGCCGACCCTTGAGGCATGGACCTCGACAACCGCATCGGCGACTCCCTGGCCACCGACTACTTCCTGCTCCGCTCCGAGTTCACCCCGGCCCAGCTGGACTACCTCACCCGCACCCGCACCTTCGTCGAACAGGACGTGCTTCCCGAGATCAACGGCTACTGGGAACGGGCCGAGTTCCCGCGCCCGCTGATCGAGAAGCTCGGGAAGGTCGGCATCGTCGGCGACGGCATCGCGGGCTACGGCTGCCCGGACATCGACCCGCTGTCCGCGGGCCTCATCACCATGGAGCTCTCCCGCGGCGACGGCAGCCTGGCCACCTTCGTGGGCGTGCAGGCGGGCCTCGCCATGCGCTCGATCGCCATGCTCGGCTCCGAGGAGCAGAAGCAACGCTTCTTGCCGCCGATGGCGCAGCTGGACAAGCTCGGCGCGTTCGCGCTCACCGAGCCCGACCACGGCTCCGACTCGATCGCCCTTTCGACCACCGCCCGGCGCGACGGCGACCACTGGGTGCTCGACGGCCGCAAGAAGTGGATCGGCAACGGCAGCATCGCCGACGTCGTCGTGGTCTGGGCCCGCGACGTCGCCGACGGCCACGTCAAGGGCTTCCTCGTGGAGAAGGGCACCCCCGGCTACACCGCCCGCGTTATCGAGGGCAAGGGCTCGCTGCGCGCCGTGTGGCAGGCCGAGATCGATCTGGTCGACTTGCGCGTCCCCGCCGAGAACCAGCTGCCCGGCGCCCGGTCGTTCCGGGACACCGCGTCGGTGCTCGCCGCCACCCGCGCCTCCTGCGCGTGGGCCGCGCTCGGGCACGCCGTCGCGGGCTACGACGCCGCGCTCACCTACGCCAAGCGCCGCACGCAGTTCGGCAAGCCGCTCGTCGGCTTCCAGCTGATCCAGAACCGGCTCGTCAAGATGCTCGCCAAGGTCACCGCGATGCAGCTGTACTGCCGCCGCATCGCCGACCTGCAGGCCGCCGGGACGCTCGACCCCACGCTCGCGGGCCTGGCCAAGATGCACAACACCAGCACCGCCCGCGAGGTGCTCGCCGACGCCCGGGACCTGCTGGGCGGCAACGGGATCCTGCTCGACTTCCACGTCATCCGGCACATGGCCGACATCGAGTCGATCCACACCTACGAAGGCACCGAGTCGATGCAGACGCTCATCGTGGGGCGCGACATCACCGGCGTCTCCGCCTTCGCCTGAACCCCTGAGGAGAAGAGATCATGAACCTGGCCCGCATCCTGGACGACGCCGCCCGGCAGTACCCGGAGCGCCCGGCCGTCCGCCTCGACGACCTGGTGATCACCTACGCGCAGCTCGACGACCTGTCCGCGCGCGCCGCCGACTGGCTGCGCGAGCGCGGGGTGGCCCCCGGCGACCGGGTGGGCATCATGCTGCCCAACGTCGCGCAGTTCCCGGTGCTCTACTACGGCGTGCTGCGGGCGGGCGGCACGGTCGTCCCGATGAACCCGCTGCTCAAGGCCCGCGAGGTGGAGCACTACCTCGGCGATTCGGGCGCGAAGCTGGTGTTCGCCGCCGGGAGCGCGGCCGCCGAGGCCGCGGCGGGCGCGTCCGCGGTGGGTGCCGAGGCCGTCGCCGTCGACGCCGACGCCCTCACCGAGATCGCCGCGCGACCGTCGTCGACGGAGGTCGCCGCCCGCGCCGACGACGACACCGCGGTGATCCTCTACACGTCGGGCACGACGGGCTCCCCGAAGGGCGCCGAGCTGACCCACGCCAACCTGCACCGCAACGCCGTCGTCGCCACCACCACCCTGCTCGACCTCGGCCCCGACGACGTCGTCATGGGCTGCCTGCCGCTGTTCCACAGCTTCGGCCAGACCTGCGGGCTGAACGCCGCGGTCGCCGCGGGCGCCTGCCTCACGCTGATCCCCCGGTTCGACCCGGCCACCGCGCTGAAGGTGATCGAGCGGGACGGGGTGACCGTGTTCGAGGGCGTGCCGACGATGTACGTGGCGATGCTGCACGCGGGGGCTGACGTCGCCGACACGAGCACGCTGCGCCTGGCGATCTCCGGCGGCGCCGCGCTGCCGGTCGAGGTGCTCCGCGGCTTCGAGCAGGCGTTCGACACCGTCGTGCTGGAGGGCTACGGGCTGTCGGAGACCTCGCCGGTGGCCTCGTTCAACACCCCGACGCAGCGCAAGCCCGGCTCGATCGGCGTCCCGATCGCCGGCGTGGAGATCAAGCTGGTCGACGTCGAAGGCGAGGTCGGGGAGATCGCCATCCGCGGCCACAACGTGATGAAGGGGTACTGGCAGCGTCCGGACGCGAGCATGGCGGCGATCCGCGACGGCTGGTTCCACACCGGCGACATGGCCCGCCGCGACGCCGACGGCTTCTACTTCATCGTCGACCGCAAGAAGGACCTGATCATCCGTGGCGGCTTCAACGTCTACCCGCGGGAGGTCGAGGAGGTGTTCTACGAGCACCCGGCGGTGCTGGAGGCGGCCGTCGTCGGCACGCCGCACCCGACGCACGGCGAGGAGGTCGTCGCCGCAGTGGCGCTGCGCCCCGACGCCGCCGCGACCCCCGAGGAGCTGCGCGAGTACGTGAAGGCCCGGGTCGCCCCCTACAAGTACCCGCGCCGCGTGTGGCTGGTCGACGCCCTGCCGAAGGGCCCGACCGGCAAGGTCCTGAAGCGCGAGATCGTGGTCCCGGCCGAGGTGCGGTCGTGAACGCGGACGCGGCAGGCTCGCTGGACCTGCTGTTGACGGACGCGGCGCTCGGCGCCGGGCGCATGCTGCGGCCCGACCTCTCGACGCTGAAGTTCCTGGGCGCGCTGGCGGGCAGGCCCGGCCCGACGCTGGACCGCGCGAAGGCCCTTGCGGGCGAGCTCAACCGGATCGCGCGCGGCACCTCGTCGGTGGCCCCGGGCCAGCGGGACCGGCGGTTCACCGACCCGGCCTGGACCCAGAATCCGTTGCTGCGCAGGCTCGTGCAGGCCTATCTCGCCGCCGGGCGCACGGCCGACGACCTGGTGGCCGACGCCGAGCTGGGCTGGCGCGACCACGAGCGGACGAGCTTCCTGGTGTCCAACCTGGTCGAGGCGGCCGCCCCGTCGAACAACCCGCTGGTGTCGCCCGTGGCGTGGAAGGCGGCCATCGACTCGGGCGGGGTGAGCGTGCTCAAGGGGCTGCGGAACCTGGCCGCGGACCTGGCCGCCGCGCCGCGGGTGCCGACCATGGTGGCGCCGGACGCGTACCGCGTGGGCGTGGACCTCGCGCTCACCCCCGGCCACGTCGTGGCGCGCACCCCGATGTTCGAGCTGATCCGGTACACGCCCCAGACTGAGACCGTGTCGGCCACACCGCTGCTCATGGTCCCGCCGATGATCAACAAGTTCTACGCGATGGATCTGGCCCCCGGCCGCAGCCTGGTCGAGTACCTGGTCGGCGAGGGCGTGCAGGTGTTCATGGTGTCCTGGCGCAACCCGGACGCCCGGCACGCCGACTGGGGCTTCGACGCCTACGGGCAGGCCATCCTCGACGCCCTCGACACCACCTGCGCGATCACCGGCGCCGAACGGGCCCACCTGCTCGGCACGTGCTCGGGCGGCATCGTCTCGACGCTGGTCGCCGGGCACCTGGCCGCGGTCGGACGCGACCGGCTGGCGTCGTTCACCCTGCTCGTGACCATGCTCGACCAGGAGCGGGCGGGCACGGCCGGGGCGTTCGCCGACCCGGCGGTCGCCAAGGCGGCGATCGCCGCGTCCCGGGCGAAGGGCTACCTGGACGGCAAGGCGCTCGCCGAGGTCTTCGCCTGGCTGCGCCCCGCCGACCTGATCTGGAACTACTGGGTCAACAACTACCTGGCCGGGCGCACGCCGCCCGCGTTCGACATCCTGTTCTGGAACGCCGACACCACGCGGATGAGCGCGGGGCTGCACCGCGACTTCGTCACCGCGGCGCTGGACAACACGCTGACCCGTCCCGGCGGCCCGACGCTGCTCGGCACGCCGATCGACCTGCGAAACGTGACCGTCGACAGCTACGTCGTGGCGGGCGGCGCCGACCACATCTGCCCGTGGCGCAACTGCTACCCGAGCACGCAGCTGTTCGGCGGCGACAGCCGGTTCGTGCTGTCCTCGGGCGGCCACATCGCGGCGCTGATCAACCCGCCGGGCATCCCCAAGGCCGCCTACCAGGTCGCCGACGAACACCCGGCCGACCCGGACGCACTGGGCGGCGGGCGCCCGCACCGAGCGGGGCTCGTGGTGGCCGGACTACGTCGGCTGGCTGAAGCAGCGGGGTGGCAAGCAGGTGGCCCCGTCGGAGGGCGCGCCGTCGTTGGCCGCCGCACCCGGCCGCTACGTGCTGGAAGCCTGATGGAACGCGTGGTGTCCGTGGGGGGACGGCGGCTGCGGGTCGCCGTGCGCCCCGGCACCGATCCCGGCAGGCCGCCGCTCCTGCTGTGCAACGGCATCGGGGCCGACCTGTCGACGTTCCAACGGTTCGTCGACGCGCTCGACCCGGCGATCGAGGTGATCCGGTTCGACCCGCCGGGCGTGGGCGGATCGCCGGTGCCGCCGCTGCCCTACCCGTTCCCGCTCCTCGCCCGGTTGGTCGGTCGGATGCTCACGGCGTTGGGCTACGACCGGTTCGACGTGCTCGGCGTCTCCTGGGGCGGCGGGCTGGCCCAACAGCTCGCCTTCCAGAACCCGCACCGCTGCCGTCGGCTGGTGCTGGTGGCCACGGCGACCGGCGCGGTGATGGTGCCCGGCGCGCCGCGGGTGCTCTTGCACATGGCGACGGCCCGGCGGCACCACGACGCCGACCACGCCCGCGCGATCGCCGGGGAGATCTACGGCGGGCGGCTGCGCGAGCACCCCGAGCTCGCCCGGGAGCTGGCTCGCGAGCCCTCCGGGCGCGGGTACCTCTACCAGATCGCCGCGGGGCTGGGCTGGACCAGCCTGCCGTTCCTCCCGCTGCTCCGGCAGCCCACGCTGATCCTCGCGGGCACCGACGACCCGATCATCCCGCTGGTCAACGCCCAGATCATGGCCCGGTTGATCCGCGCCGCCCACCTGCACGTCTACCCCGACGGGCACCTGGGCCTGCTCACGATGACCGTCGAGCTGGCCGCCGTCGTCGCCGCGTTCCTCGACGCATGATCACCGGTTGTGGGCGATTCCGTGCGCTGGTGCACGGAATCACGCCGAAGCGGCGATCATGGCGGTGGGATCAGGCGGGGTGGCGGGGGTGGCGGGGGTGGCGGGGGTGGCGGGGTGGCGGGGTGGCGGGCGGGCCCCGCGAGGGCGAGCCCGGCGACGAGCCGACCGTCGCGCGGCCCGCGGATGGGTCCGCCGCCAGGTGACCCGCCTTTCGCGGGAGTCCGACGCGCAGCGCGACGGCAGCGCCGCCACCGGCCGGGTCTGGCACATCGTCAACCCGGAGAAGACCAACGCGCTGGGCAAGCCGGTCGGCTACGTGCTGCACCCGCCACTTCGCACCCCTGACGACCACTTCGCACCCCACCGGTGGGGTGCGAAGTGCTGCCCAAGGGTGCGAAGTCTGGTATCACCGCGCCGTCCCGGCGTCTCCTCGCCAGGAGCCATCGTCGAAGGGCGGCAGCGTGCACCAGATGAGCCGGACCCGGGGCTTCACCGTCGACGTCGAGGATCCGCTCCCGCCGGTCGGCGACGACCCGACCCGGTACGACCTCCTCACCAAGGAGACGGTGCTCATGACGGTGCTCGCGCAGGACCCGTCGGTCATGGACCGCGGCGGGCCCGTGCGCGCCGGGATCGCCGTGCCCGCCGAGCGGCTCCAGCGGGGCCCGCGGGGGCACCGGTTCCACGTGGTCGACGTGAACGTCGGCAACGGCAAGGCCGCCCCGCCGGTGGTCCTGCACGACGGCGACCCCTGGACCTACCGCGACCGCTTCACCGCCGACGCCCACCCGGACGCCGCGACGCTGGTGGCCGACCGGGACTTCCGCGCCCAGAACCTGTACGCCGTCGCGGCCCACACGCTCTCCCTGTTCGAGCAGTTCCTCGGCCGCCCCGTCCCGTGGCACGCGGGCTACCCCCAGCTCTACCTCGTGCCCCAGGCCCGGCTCGAGGCGAACGCGTTCTACTCCCGCGAGCACAACGCCGTGCTGTTCGGCTGGCTCCCCGCGCTCCTGGGTCAGCCCGTGCTGTACACCGCGCTGTCCTACGACGTGATCGCGCACGAGGTCAGCCACGCGATCCTCGACGGGCTGCGGCCCCGGTTCACCGAGCCCGGCCCGCCCGACCAGCTGGCCTTCCACGAGGCGCTCGCCGACCTCGTGGCGATGCTGTCGGTGTTCGATCTCGACGGGCTCGCCGAGCACCTGCTCGACCCCGACCACACGGGCAAGGTGCGCCTCGACGGCGACGGCCCGGAGGCCGATCCCGCGCAGCGGCTCGCGGCGCGCGCCACCACGCTGAAGACGTCGCCGCTGCTGCGGCTCGCGGAGCAGCTCGGCGCCCGTCGGGCCACGCCGAACGCCGCCGACCCCTATCCCGCGCTGCGCCGATCGGTGGATCTGCCCGCCGACGACGCGTGGAAGACCGACCCGGCGTTCGCCGAGCCGCACCGGCGCGCCGAGGTGCTGGTCGCGGCGTTCCTGCAGACGTTCGTGACGATCTGGGCGAGCCGGTTGGAGCCGCTGCGCGTCGACGCCGACGGCATGGACGCCGACCGGGTGGCCGAGGAGGGCATCAAGTCCGCGCGGCACCTCCTGGGCATGGTCCTGCGCGCGCTGGACTACCTGCCGCCGGTCGATCTCGAGTTCGCCGACGTCATCGACGCGGTGATCACCGCGGACCAGCGGCTCGCGCCCGACGACGACCACCACTACCGCGACGCGCTGACGGGCACGTTTGCCGCGTTCGGCATCACGCCTCCGCGACACCGCATCGTCGACCAGGACCGTCTCGAAGCCCGCAACGCCACGACGTCGCCGTCGGATGCGGCCTACCCCCCGGACCCGGACACCGACGTCGACCTGGGCATCCGCTACGAGCACCTCAACCTCGTCGCGCTGCGCAGCTCGCCCGAGGAGGTCTACCAGTTCATCTGGAACAACGCCGCCATCCTCCGGATCGACGTGCGGTTCCCGACCCGGGTCGAGCGGGTGCTGGCCAGCACGCGGGTGGGCCCGGACGGACTGATCGTCAACGAGATCCTCGCCGACTACGTCCAGACGCTGCACACGACCGCGGACAACCTGCCACCCGGCATGCAGGCGCCCGCCGGGATGGCCCCGGACACGGTGGTGGAGCTGTGGGGCGGCGGGGTGCTGGTGTTCGACCAGTTCGGCCGCTTCCGGCTGCACCAGCGGCAGCCGCTGCTCGACCGCGACCGGCAGAGCCGACGGCTCTCCTACCTCTACGACCACGGTGTGCGCGGGGCCGACGGCTCCTTCGGGGTCTCCGACGGCATCGGTGACCTGCGCCGGTTCGCGCAGCTGCACCGGGGGGCCGACGCATGACGGCCCGGCCTGCCTCCGTCCGGCTGCGGGCCTACGCCGTCGGGCTCGGCGACTGCCTGCTGCTCACGGTCGGCTATGGCTCCGCGCTGCCCGACCGCCGCCGAGAGCGCCACGTGCTCGTCGACTGCGGCAGCACCAGCCCCGCGCCGGGCGGCCCCTCCCTCGCCGATGTCGCCGCCGCGGTCGCCGAGCACTGCGCGGGACGGCTCGACGTGGTCGTGGCGACGCACGCGCACCCCGGGCACGTCGGCGGTTTCGCCGACCCGGAGGCGGGCGAGATCCTGCGCTCACTGAAGCCGTCGGTCGTGATCCGGCCGTGGACCGACGACGCCGCGTCCCCGCTGCCGCCTTCGCAGACGACGGCCCCGGCGGTGGACGGCGGGCGCATGCAGTACGTCCGCGCAGGCGACGCGGTCGCGCTCGACGCGGAGCTGCCCGGCGTGTCGGTGCAGGTGCTGGGCCCGCCGGGGCCCGAGCGGATGCCCGCGGTCGTCGCCCGGGGGGAGCCCTGGTTCGCGCTGGACGCCGCGGGCGTCCTCCCGCCGCAGGCCGAACCGGCCGCCGACGCGTGGGCCGACGCCGCCCGGGTGCTCGCCGACCCCGGCGGCGTCGGCGCGGCCGAATGGCTGCTGCGGGCCCTGCGGACCCACTCCGTCGGACAGCAGATGGAGATCGCCGACGCGTTCGCCGACCTGGCCCACAACACGAGCGTGGTGCTGCTCGTGAAGGTGGGCAACCGCACGCTGCTCCTGCCCGGCGACGCCCAGGGCGCGGGCTGGGCCCCCGTTCTCGCCGACCGGCAGCTCGCCCGGCGACTGGCCGCCGTCGGCGTTTACAAGGTGGGCGGGCACGGGTGCGCCGCCGCCACCCCGGCGGGGCTGCGCAGGCTGTGGGCGCGCCGAGGCCCCGCGGCGCGCCCGCTCGTCTCGGTGCTCAGCACCGACGGCACGCGCACCGGACCCGACGGTGCTCGCCGACCTCCACCGGCGGGGCCCGGTCTACAGCACCGCGGCCCTGCCGCCGGGGGTGTGGTGGCTGGACGTCGAGGCGCCGACGCATGGGCGCGCGCCGTTCACGTGCTCCCCCGGCCCGGCGCGCCCCCGTCAGGGGTGACGGCCGAGCAGGTCGGCCACCGCGATGGCGACGACCCCGGTCACGACGATCACGCTCGCCGTGACGCGGGTCGCCGGGTCGTGGTGCGCACGGCGCCGCCGCTCGTACCAGGCCACGCCGACGGCCGACGCGACGACGAGCGGATCGTGCGCGGCCACGACCATCAGCGCCATCAGCGGCCAGCAGCTGCGCACGCAGTCGCGGCCCAACGCGACGCCGTAGGCACGGCAGGCGACGCTTGATCGTCGCCGGTCCAGGGGCGGGGCGAGCACCGCGGTGCACCGCGCGAGGCTGCGGCGCTTGCGGGGCGAGTACTGCCAGCAGACTGCGACGACGGTGAGCAGCGCGATGGCCACCAGCTCGCCGAGCGCGTCGACGAGCACCGCCCCGCCGACGCCCAGCACGACAGCCGCGCCGAGCCACACGAGCGCCCAGCCCGCGACGACGCCGCGGGCGACACTCCCCCGGGTCCGGCGCGGGCTGCGCCGGGCCGCGAACCGGACGTTCGGGGCGATCAGCGGCGCCATCACCGCGACCATGGCGATCCAGGCCGCGACGTGCGGCCAGGAGAAGGGCGCGGCGCCGTGGCCCGCGTGCCCGGTCGGGGCGGCGGGGATCCCCGTCACGAACACGGCGCCCAGCACCCCGGCTCCCACCGCCGCGATCGCCCACAGCCACCACTGCGGCTGCCGCTCCCACGGCCGCGGCACCCCCAGCGCCGCAGCCGTGGGAGCGGTCACGCGAACTCCAGCGTGACCCGGTCGATCGTGAGCCCGATGCCTGCGAGGTCGCGCCCCGGGTTCGTCGCGCGCAGCCGGACCGTCGCGGCCAACGGCCGGAACGTCGCGGACTGGGCGAGCACCTGGGCGGTCACGTCGAGCTGCCTGCGCTGCCCGTCGGCGGCCGAGGTGCCGTCGTCCCGGCTGGCCTCGTACACGCCGAACAGCGACAGCAGGCCCACGTGGTGCTCGGCGTCGTCCGGGTCGGCGGCCGCGCCGGAGCCGAGGCCGAGGAACACGTCGTAGGACGTCGCCGTGGGGCCCGTGGCCCGGATGCCGTCGAACCGCAACAGCCACTGCGTGCCGGACGGGAAGGCGTCGACACCGAGATCCGGGTCGGCACCCTCCCCGCCGGAGAGGGCGATCTCCAGGTCCGCGAGCGGTGAGACGGGGCCCGCCTCGGCGACCGGCTCGGGCGCGCCGACGTCGAGGCCGAACGGGTCCACCTCGGATCCGGGCGGCCCGGTCACGGGTGGCGGCGGGAGCGGCGGCGGCGCGGTGGTGTCGTAGGCGTAGCCCAGGGCACCGACGTCGAGCACGTCGGGCGCCTTCCACACCCGGGTGCTGCCGTCGGGCCTGCGGAACCGGAACTGGTGGCCGAGCCACGACTGCTGTGCCGCGGTGCCGACGCCCAACCCGTTCTGGAACGGGTAGCCGTGCTTCAGGTCGCGGGCGTAGGTCTCCCACAGCCGGTCGACGTTGCAGTGGTGCATCCAGAAGACCGGGTCGAGCGCGGCCGTCTCGAACTGCGCCATCACCCCGCCGACCTCGACGTGCGTGGAGCCGTGCGGCTGGACGTCGAGCTGGCCGATCTCGGCCGACGAATCGTGGAACAGCGCCGGGTTGTTCGGGTTCTCCAGCACCCCACCGCCGAAGGAGACCCGTCCGGTGTCCTGCTGGTTGGCGTAGTGCGGGCGCAGCAAGGCCCGCGTCGCGGTGGCCCAGCCCGGGCCGCTGGCCGGGTCGGGGCCCTGGCGCGTCGGGTTGAACAGCGGGTTGGGGAACGTGCCGTCGGCGCGCGCCGCGACGCCGGGCACCGTCACGTCGTCGGGCAACGTGTCGCCCTGCAGCGGGAGCGGCAGGGCGAGCCGCTGTCCGTCGGCGGCGAAGTCGGAGTAGTTCCAGTACGGCAGGGCCCAGTCCGGAGGGCCGCCGAGGTCGGTGACGTGTCCGCGCACGACGGCCTCGAACTCCAACAGGTAGGCCCGGTGCCAGGGCAGGAAGAACCAGTGGTTGTGCGCGCACTCCTGCCACAGCGCCTGCGCGGGCCAGTTCGGCTTGTCCACGAACGTGCCGTGCACCTGCGACTGGTAGCCGAGGCTGCGCGGGTCACCCCACTGCCGGGCGATGGCCACCAGCTCCGGCACCGCCTGCGCCTGGGGCAGTCGGCCGGTCTGGAAGGCCCGGTAGACCTGCAGGAAGTCGTCGAATCCGGGGGTGAGCGCCCGCATCCGGTGGATCGCGGCGGCGTACCAGATCAAGTCCTCGTGCCAGCCGTTGGCCGGGCCGCTCCGCCAGGCCGCCCGCCGTGTTGTGTTGACCATCCGACCATCCTCCTCGTCGAGGGGTTCACGCCATCTGAGCAGCGATCGGCGCTCCCTGATACCCACAGCGGCGACCTAAGCTCGAACGATGACGACGACTGCACCCCTACCAGCCCCCGCGCAGGCCACCGAGCAGGTGGAGGACGGCGGTCACGTCGACGTCCTCATCGTCGGCGCCGGGGTCTCCGGGATCGGTGCCGCGCACCACCTGCGCGAGCAGTTCCCCGACCGGTCCTTCGTCATCCTGGACGCCCAGGACAACCGCGGCGGCACCTGGTGGACCCACCAATACCCCGGCGTGCGCTCCGACAGCGACCTGTTCACCTACGGCTACCGGTTCAAGCCCTGGCGCGGCCCGGCGATCGCGGCGGGCGAGGAGATCCTCAAGTACCTGGACGAGGTCATCGACGAGGACGACTTGCAGCAGCACATCCGCTACGAGCACCGCGTCAGCGCCGCGAGCTGGTCGTCCGAGGACCGCCGGTGGACCGTCGAGGTCACCCGCGGCGACACCGGGCAGCACGTGCGGTTCACGACCGACTTCCTGTGGATGTGCCAGGGCTACTACAACCACGCCAAGCCCTACCGTCCCGAGTTCCCCGGGCTGGACCGGTTCCAGGGCACGGTCCTGCACCCCCAGGCGTGGCCCGAGGACCTCGATCTCGCGGGCAAGCGCGTCGTCGTGATCGGCTCGGGCGCCACGGCGGCGACGGTCGTCCCCGCGATAGCGGACGAGGCCGCGCACGTCACGATGCTGCAGCGCTCCCCGTCGTACTGGTTCGCCCCACCGATCACGCACGAGCTCGCCGTCCAGCTCCGCGCGCTGGACATCCCGGAGGACTGGACGCACGAGATCATGCGGCGCCAGTACATGTCGCAGTTCCACTGGCTGGCGCGCACGTCGCTGGAGGCGCCCGACGAGCTGCACACGTTCCTCATCGAGTCGCTGCGTCCCCAGCTGCCCGAGGGCTTCGACATGGAGACGCACTTCACGCCGCGCTACCGCCCGTGGCAGCAACGCCTGGCCATCGTGCCCGACGGTGACCTGTTCGCCGCCGTGCGCGAGGGCAAGGCGTCGATCGTCACCGACACCATCGAGACGTTCACCGAGCACGGCATCAAGGTCAGCTCGGGTGAGGAGATACCGGCCGACGTCGTGGTCACCGCCACCGGCTTCAACCTGTCGGTCTTCGGCGACGTCGCGTTCACCGTCGACGACGAGCCGGTCGACTTCACCGAGCGCTTCACCTGGCGCGGCATGATGATCAGCGGCGTGCCGAACATGGCGTACATGTTCGGCTACTTCCGGCACAGCTGGACCCTGCGCGTCGATCTCGTCGCCGACGTGGTGGGCCGCGTGTTCGAGACCATGCGGGAGAAGGACGCCACCGTCGTGACCCCCACCCTCCGGCCCACCGAGACGGACATGCCGCGGCGGCCCTGGTCGGATCCGGAGAACTTCAACTCCGGCTACGTCATGCGCTCGCAGCACATCCTGTTCAAGCAGGGCGACCACGAGCCGTGGACCCACATGATGGAGCACGAACAGGAGCGGGAGGTCCTGCCGAAGGTCGATCTCGACGACGGCACGCTCGTCTACCGCTGACGGCGCGGCACGCGAAGATGCCGGGGTGAGCACCGTTGCGCAGGGCCGGGCGGCGTTCGGCCGCGGCGCCTGGGCAGCCGCCTGCGCGTTGCTCGCCCCCGCCACCGAGGTCGAGGACATCGAACGGCTCGCGGTCGCGGCCCACCTCGCGGGCCGCGACGACGACAGCGTGCACGCCTGGACGCGCGCGCACCGCGAACGGCTGCGCCTCGGCCACACCGACGCCGCGGTGCGGTGCGCGTTCTGGCTGGGTTTCCTGTTGATGCTGCGGGGCGAGACCGCGCGGGCCGGCGGCTGGCTCGCGGGCGCAGAGCGGCTCGTCGACCAGCAGGGCGCTCGCGGCGCGGACAGCTTGGCCGGTTCCGGCCGTGGCTACCTGGGGGTGCCCGCGTTCCTCGCCGCGCTCGCGGCCGGGGACGGCGCGGGGGCGGCCGCGCTCGCAGGGGAGGTCGTCGAGGTGGCACAGCGGTGCGGCGACGAGGACCTGCGGGCGCTGGGCGTGCTGGGCCAGGGCCAGGCCGCTCTCGTGCTCGGCGAGCTGGGACGTGCGATGGATCTGCTCGACGAGGTCATGGTGCTGGTGACCGCGACGCCGCGATCGCCGATCGTCACCGGCATCGTCTACTGCGCGGTGATCGAGGCATGCATGGACGTCGCCGATCTGCGCCGCGCTGCCGAGTGGACGCAGGCCCTCGAACACTGGTGCGCGGCCCAGCCGGATCTGGTGCCCTACCGCGGCCAGTGCCTCGTGCACCGGGCGCAGGTGCTTCAGGCCCATGGCAGTTGGTCGGACGCGTTGGCCGAGGCGGAGCGGGCGTGTCGTCGATTGGCCGATCCCCCGCACCCCGCGCTCGGACTGGCGTTCTACCAGCAGGGTGAGCTGCACCGGCTGCGCGGCGAGCTGGACGCCGCCGAGCGGGCGTACCGCGCGGCGAGCAGGGCGGGTCGAGAGCCTGCGCCGGGATTCGCGCTGCTGCGGCTGGCGCAGGGGGAGGTCTCGGCGGCGACCGTCGCGATGCAACGCCTCGTCGAGGAGAGCCGCGGCCGGATCGACCGGCCGGTGCTGCTGGCGGCGGCGGTGGAGGTCTACCTCGCCGCGGGCGAGGCGGCCGCCGCCGCGGACGCGTGTCGCGAGCTGGCCACCCTCGCCGATGTCGCGGATGCGCCACCACTGCGGCAGGCCGTCGCCGACCACGCCCGCGGCGCGATGCTGCTGGCCGAGGGGGCGGCAGCCGAGGCGTTGCCGCTGCTGCGGGCGGCGGCCGGGCGGTGGCGCGCGCTTTCCCTTCCCTACGACGTCGCGCGGGCCGGGGTGGGAGTGGCCCTCGCCTGCCGGGCACTGGGCGACGAGGACGCAGCTCGGCTTGAGCTGGACGCTGCGTGCGCCACGTTCGAGCGGCTCGGAGCGCGCTTGGACCTCGAACACGCGGCCGCGCTGGCAGCGGCGCCGACCGTCGGCCGGGCGGGTCTCACCGCCCGGGAGCGCGAGGTGCTCCGCCTGGTGGCGAGCGGACGGACCAACCGGGCGATCGCGGCCGAGCTCGTGATCAGCGAGCACACCGTCGCCCGGCACCTGCAGAACATGTTCGCCAAGCTCGACCTGCCCTCGCGGGCGGCCGCCACCGCCTACGCCTACCGGCACGGCCTGGTCTGAATTCACCATCCGCGGCCGTCGCGGATGGTGAACACAGGCGATCCGCCAGGGCCCGCATCCGACCTAGCGTCGCACCATGACCGATCAGGTGCAGATGGGGACGGCATTCAACCGGTGCTTCGAGACCCTCGACGCGGGTGCGGACCTGTTCGCCCCGGACGCGTTCTTCGATCTTCTGCCGCCGTACTGGCGGTTCCAGCTCCGTGGCCCGGACGCCTTCGCCGCTCAGCTGCGGAAGCTCGCCGGGGATGCCGCGGTCAGCGCCCGGCTGCTGCGCGTAGTGCCGACGGCGACCGGCTTCGTCGTGGAGCACGAGGAGACCCTGCGCGACGACGTGGCCCGACGGCTGTGGCTCTGCGAGGTGCGCGACGGCCGGATCACGGAGGTGCTCGGCTACTGCAACGGCGGCTGGGACGCGGCGCTGCGCGCCCGGCACGCCGTCGAAGCCCCGATGTTGCGGCCGTGAGCGCCATGACACCCCACGACGTACTGACGGACGTCCGCGCACTGGCCCCGACGATCGCCGCCCGCGCGGCCGAGAGCGAGGCGGCCCGCCGCCTTCCCGCCGACCTACTCACCGCGCTGCGCGGCGCCGGATGCTTCCGGATGTCACTGCCGGAAAGCCATGGCGGGCTCGGCGCCGATCTGGCCGCGACGCTGGCGGTCCTCGAGACCCTCGCCCACGCCGACGCCTCCACGGCATGGACGGTGATGATCGGCGGCAACGCGTGGATCGACCTCGCTCCCCTGCCCCGCACGACCTTCGACAAGGTCTTCGACCGACCGGACGTCGTCGTCGCGGGCGTCTTCGCCCCGTCCGGGTCGATCACGCCGTCCGACGACGGGTACCGGGTGTCCGGCCGATGGGCCTTCGCGAGCGGCTGCGAGCACGCGGACGTGCTCTACGGCACCTGCACGGAGGGTGCCGGGCAGCTGCGGATGGCCTTGCTCAGCCGGGACGACGTGGAGATCGAGGACACCTGGACCGCCGCGGGCCTGTGTGGCACGGGCAGCCACCACTTCCGGGTGACGGACCGGCTGGTGACGGCCGACCACACGTTCCGGCTGTTCGCCGACCCACCGTCCGTGGACGCGCCGATCGTGCGGATCCCGCCGCCCACGCTGCTCGCCCAGCTGATCGCCGCCGTGGCGGTCGGCATCGCGCAGGGCGCGCTCGACGACCTCCTCGCACTGGCCGCCCACAAGGTGCCGCTGCTCGCCGTCGCACCGCTGGCCGCGGACCCGCTCTTCCAGGTCGATCTCGCCGGGGCGGACACCGACCTGCGGGCGGCGCGGGCCCTGCTCGCCGCGACCGCGGACGAGCTGTGGGCGGGTGCCGTCGCCGGGCAGCCGCCACCGTTGACGCTGCGCGCCCGCGCCCGGGCAACGGCCGTCTGGGTTACCACGCGCGCCGCGTCCGTCGTCACCGCGGCGCACCGCGCCGCGGGCAGCACCGCCGTCTACGCCGAGTCGCCGCTGCACCGACGGCTGCGCGACGTGCACACCCTCACCCAGCACTTCCTGGTCAAGCCGGCCACGCTCACGACGGCAGGCGCCGTCCTCGCGGGCCGCGACCTCACCGTGCCTGCGTTCTGACCCGTTGCGCGGTGCGCGCCGCCGACGCTCACGTTCATCCATCTGAAGAAGGAGTGGAAATGGCAGTGGACACCGACCGGCTCAACGCGTTCCTCGGCCGGTTCGTCAGCGATCTCGGCGCCACCGTCGCGGCGGGCGGCGTCGTCGTCGGCCATCGGCTGGGGCTCTACCGGGCACTGGCCGACGGTCCGGCCACCCCCGACGAGCTGGCGGCCCGCACCGGCACGCACGCCCGCTACGTCGCGGAGTGGCTGCGGGGCCAGGCCGCGGGCGGCTACGTCGAGTACGACGCCGCGACGGGCGCGTTCTCCCTCACCGAGGAGCAGGCGTTCGCGCTCACCGACCCCGAGGGCCCGCTCTACGTGCCCGGGGCGTTCGTGCTGGCACTGGGCACGCTGCGGGCCGAGCCGCAGATCACCGACGCGTTCCGCACCGGCGCCGGGATGGGCTGGCACGAGCAGCACGACGACGTCCCGGTCGGCTGCGAGATGTTCTTCCGACCCGGCTACCTCGCCAACCTCGTGCCGAGCTGGATCCCGGCCCTCGACGGCGTCGAGGAGAAGCTCTCTGCGGGCGCGCGGGTGGCCGACGTCGGCTGCGGCCTCGGCGCCTCGACGGTGCTGCTCGCGCAGGCCTACCCGCGCTCGCAGTTCGCGGGCTCGGACTACCACGACGCGTCGATCGAGCTGGCCCGCAAGCGCGCCGCGGAGGCGGGCGTGGAGGACCGCACCGGCTTCGAGGTCGCGACGGCGCAGGACTTCTCCGGCTCTGGCTACGATCTGGTCGCCACGTTCGACTGCCTGCACGACATGGGCGACCCGACAGGTGCCGCCGGGCACGTGCGCGAGGCGCTCGCCCCGGACGGGACCTGGATGATCGTGGAGCCGTTCGCGGGCGACACCGTGGCCGACAACCTCAACCCGGTCGGCCGCGTCTACTACAACTTCTCCACCTACCTCTGCGTGCCGAACGCGCTCTCCCAGCCCGGCGGGCAGGCCCTCGGCGCCCAGGCCGGGGAGGCCGCCATCCGCGAAGTCGTCACCGAGGCCGGGTTCACCCGCTTCCGCCGAGCGGCGGAAACCCCGTTCAACCTCGTTTTCGAGGCGCGTCCCTGAAAACATTCGGGCATGTGTGACGCATCATCGGGCATGCCGGGGGTGGCCGTGCCGCGCCCGGCACCCGGCGCAGCGGTCGACCCGATCGCGCTGGAGCCGGTCGACGAACTGTTGGTGACCACCCTGGTGGACAACGTCTACGACGCGCTGCTGCCGGGCGACGAGCACACGCGGCGGCCTTCGTTCAGCGCCGGGACGGCGGTCGCGCCCCAGTTCGAGGACGGGCGGACGGCGGTCGGGCTCATCGCCGAGCACGGGTTCGGCGCGCTGGTCACCGTGCGGCGCGCGGGCACCACGACGTCGCTGCTGTTCGACACCGGCCTCTCGCCCGACGCCATGGTCACCAACGCCGACCGGGTGGGCGTGGACCTGTCCGCCGTACAGGGCGTGGTGCTCAGCCACGGCCACTTCGACCACGCGGGCGGACTCGCCGGGCTCGCAGGCAGGCTCGGTGCACGGCGGCTGCCGATGGTCGTGCACCCGCGGGCCTGGACCCGGCGCAGGCTCGCCGTGCCCGGCCGCGAACCCGACGAGCTGCCCACGCTGAGCCCCCGCGCGCTGGAGGGCGAGGGTTTTGCCCTGGTCGAGCGGCGCGAGCCGTCGCTGCTCGTGGACGGCTGCGTGCTCATCACCGGCGAGGTCGACCGGACCACGGAGTTCGAGCGCGGCATGCCGCCCGCCCACGAGGCGTGGTCCGGCGAGGCCTGGGCGCACGACCCGCTGGTGATCGACGACCAGGCGCTGGTCGTGCACGTCCGCGACCGCGGCCTGGTCGTGCTCACCGGCTGTGGGCACGCGGGTGCGGTGAACATCGTCCGCCACGCCCGGCGGCTCACCGGCGTCGAGCGTCTGCACGGCCTGATCGGTGGGCTCCACCTCGGCGGGCCTGCGTTCGAGCCGGTCATCGGCCCGACCGTCGCGGCGCTCACCGAGCTCGAGCCCGCGCTACTCGTGCCCGGCCACTGCACCGGCTGGCGCGCCCAGCACGCGCTCGCCGCGGCGCTGCCCGACGCGTGGGTGCAGAGCAGCAGCGGCACGACGTTCCGACTCGGGGGTTGACGCGCCCGGGCCGCAGCGCACTTCGCACCCCTTCGGTGCACTTCGCACCCCACCGATGGGGTGCGAAGTGCACGTTGGGGGTGCGAAGTGAGTCCAGCGCGCCGACTTCCGCGCGGAGGCGATCTGCGGGCCCAGGAGCTGCAGGTCGGCCGAAAGGCCCGCGATGTCGTCGGCCGTACGCCGCAGGACCGCCCGCCGGTCCTCGCCGTCGGCCTGCCCGGCGAGCGCCGCCGAGGTCCGCAGCGCGTCGGCCAGGCCCGTCGCCACGCGGTCGACCTCGGCGCGGGCCGCGGTCAGCGGGTTCGCCGGGAACAGGAAGGGCGCCAGCAGCAGCGTGGTCGCCGTGCCGAGCCCGGTCTCCCACAGCCGGGTCACCGCGTAGCCCTCCGTGTCGGTCGAGTTCAACACCAACAGGGCCGACACCGCGACCTGGGTGTTCATGACGTTCCCGATCCGCAGCACCACCCCCACCAGCAACGCCAGCGCCAGCACCGCGGCGACGGCGAGCGCCGTCGGTTGGAACACGGCGAGCACGCCGACGGCGATGAGCAGCCCGGCGACCACCCCCACGAGGCGCGCCACGGACAGGTTGAGCGCGCTGAACGGGTCGGCGCGCAGGCTCACCAGGGGCACCAGCGCCGCGTAGATCGGCGGCTCCTTCGCCCCGAGCACCACGGCAACCTGCCACGCCACGCCCGCGACCACGACGATGCGCGCGATCTGCGGAAGCTCCGCCCGCAGGATCGACCGCCACGGCACCGCGCCGACCCGGGTCACCCGGGCGGCCAAGGCTGCGCTCGTCACGAGGCGATCATGCCCGGCCGACGACCGCGGCCCTAGGGTGTCGGTATGTCCGAGCCCCGCAGCGGCCACGCCCCCGTCAACGGTCTGCAGGTGTACTACGAGATCCACGGTGCGGAGCACGGCGACACCGCCGCGCCCGTCCTGCTGCTGAACGGCGCGTACATGACCACCGCGGACTTCGGCCCGCTGCTGCCCGGCCTCGCCGCGGGCCGTCGCGTCGTCGTCTGCGATCCGCAGGGGCACGGCCGCACCGGCGACGCCGACCGCCCGCTCACCTACGAGGGCATGGCCGACGACGCCGCCGCGCTGCTCGACCACCTCGGCATCGCGCAGGCCGACGTCGTCGGCTACAGCATGGGCGGCGGCGTGGCGATCCAGCTCGCGATCCGACACCCGCGGCTGGTCCGCACGCTCGTGCCGATCTCGGCAGGCTTCCGCAGCGACGCGATGCAGCCGGAGCTGCTCGCGATGATCCCGACGATCACCGTGGAGATGTTCGCAGGCACACCGTTCGAGGCCACCTACAAGGCCGTCGCCCCGCAGCCGGACCGGTTCCCCGAACTGGTCGCGAAGCTCAAGCAGCTCGACGGCACCCCGTTCGCGTGGCCCGAGGACGCCATCCGGGGCATCACGGCCCCAACCTTGATCGTCTCCGGCGACGCGGACGCCTCGGTGGTCGAGCACGCCGTCGCGATGTTCCGGTTGCTGGGCGGCGGCCGCATGGGTGACATGTACGGCATCGGGCGGGCCCGGCTGGCCGTTCTGCCCGGCACGACGCACTTCATGCCCCCGGGCATCGCCATGCTCGACCGCGCGGACTGGCTGCTCGCGATCATCCCGGCGTTCCTCGACGCCCCGGAGGCCGTGCCCGCGGACTGAGCGGTGCACGCGGCTCAGGGGTCGGTGAGCATCCCGTCGAACAGCCGTCGCAGCACCTCGCCGACGTCGGCGCGCGCCTGGTCGCGGTCCTCGGCGGTGGCGATGACCATCGCCGCTTCGTCCAGCGCGCCGATGAGGATGTGCGCCAGCGCGCGGGTGGGCTGCACGGCCAGCTGCCCGGCGTCCATCGCCTCGACCAGCAGCCGTTCGGTCATGCCCAGGCTGTAGCGCTGCGTGATGTCGCGGCACCGCTCCCAGCCGAGCACGCTGGGCGCGTCCAGCAACAGCAGTTGGCGGACCTCGGGGTCCACGCAGATGTCCAACCACGGCTCGACCGCAGCGCGGATCGCCCCGGCGGGGGTCGTCGCTCCGGACCGGGCAACCGCCTCGGCCAGCCGCGCCACCACGTCCTGCTCGACGGCCTCCACGACCGCGAGGAACAGCGCCGCCTTGTCGGCGAACTGGTGGTACATCGCGCCCCGCGTCACGCCAGCGGCTGTGGCGATCTCCGGCGTGCCGACCTCCGCGTAGCTGCGCGCCGCCCACAGCCGTCGCGCAGCGGTGACCAACGCCTGCCGCGTGGCGGCCGACCGCTGCTCCTGGGTACGTCCCTTGATTTCCATACACCCTGCCGGTAACTTACAAACAGACAGCCTGTCTGCAACGATTGTGGGGGAATCGATGCCAACCGTCACGCTGGACGCCGGAACCATCCGCTACGACGTCACCGGGCCCGCCGACGGCCGCCCGGTGGTCTTCATCCACGGCTACGCGATGGCCTCCTCGCTGTGGGGCCCGCTCGGGGAGCGGCTCGGCGCCCGCGGCCTGCGCTGCTTCGCACCCACCTGGCCGCTCGGCGGGCACTCGGACCCACTGCGCCCCGGCGCGGATCGCACGCTGCCGGGCGTCGCCGCCATGGTGGACGCCTTCGTGGCCGCCCTCGACCTCGACGACGTGGTGCTCGTCGGCAACGACACCGGCGGCCTGGTCGCGCAGCTCGTCGCGGTCGAGCACCCCGACCGGCTCGGCGCGCTCGTGCTCACGAGCTGCGACGCCTTCGAGCACTTCCCACCGCCGGTCCTCAAGCCGCTCATCCTCGCTTCCCGGACGCGCCTGACGTTCCGCGCCGCGATGCAGCCACTGCGTTCCGCCGCGGCCCGCCGCCGCGCCTACGGCGCACTCTCCCACCACGACATCGACGATCTCGCCGCGCAGTGGGTCAAGCCCGCCCTCGACAACCCGGACGTGGCCGAGGACCTGCGCAGGCTGACCGCCTCGATGCGCCGGGAGACGTCGCTCGACGCCGCCGCCCGCCTCTCCGGGTTCACCCGACCCGCGCTGGTGGCCTGGTCGGCCGACGACACCTTCTTCCCGGTCGAGGACGGCCGCAGGCTCGCCGCGACCCTGCCCAACGCGCAGTTGCACGTCATCGAGGACGCGCGGACGTTCGCGATGCTCGACCAGCCCGACCGGCTCGCCGAGCTCATCGGCGCGACCGCGGGCAGCTCACCACCCGCACCGCGCAGCTCAGCCCGCGGGAGGCCCGCGACGCCCGCCTGCCCGCGGTGATGGCGTCGGTGACCGGACCGGACGCCGAGGAGGGCGTGCGCGCCTTCCAGGAGAAGCGGACCCCGCTGTGGCACGGGCGGTGAGCACGCTCGCCCCCGGTGTCTGGGGGGTGGTGGCCACCCCGTACGACGCGCAGCTGCAGGTCGACCACGACAGCCTGCGCCGCCTGGTCGGCCACTACGCGGGCATCGGCGTGACCGGTCTCACCGTCCTCGGTGTGTTCGGCGAGGCCGCCGCGCTGTCGCGGGCGGAGCGGGACGCGGTGCTGGCGACCGTCCGGGACGCGGTCGACCTGCCGCTGGTGGTCGGGCTCAGCGCGCTGGCCACCGCACCGGCGCGCGAGGAGGCGGACGCGGCGCTGAAGGTGGCGGGCGACCGGGTGGCGGCGCTCATGGTGCAGGTGAACAGCCCTGTCTCGGACGTCGCCGCCGCCCACTTCACCGCGGTGGCCGCGCACACCGGGACGCCGGTGGTGATCCAGGACTACCCGATCGCCAGCGGGGTGACGATCCCGACCGCGGCGCTGCGCGAGGTCGTCGCCGCCGTCGCGGCCACCGCCGCGGTGAAGGCCGAGGCGCCGCCGACGCCGCCCGCGATCGCCGCGCTGTCCGACCTCGGCGTGCCCGTGTTCGGCGGGCTCGGCGGCATCGGGCTGCTCGACGAGCTGAGCTGCGGCGCAGCGGGCGCGATGACCGGCTTCTCCTACCCCGAGGCGCTCGTGGCCTGCGTCCGCGCGTACCGGGACGGCGGCTACCCGGCCGCCCGCGCGGTCTTCGCGCCCTACCTGCCGCTGGTGAACTTCGAGCAGCAGACCCGGATCGCCCTCGCGGTGCGCAAGGAGTGCTTGCGCGTGCGCGGGCTCATCGCGGACGCCGCCGTGCGACCACCCGCCGCGGCGCTGCCCGACGCGCTGCGTGCGCCGCTGCGCGGACACCTGGACGCCGTCGCGTCGCTGCGCCAGACCGTGGACGGGTGCGCTACGTGAACCCCAGCCGCTCGCGGACGAGGAACTTCGGCACGCACATCGCCCACGCGTCGCACACCCGCTCCTCCATCGTCACGACGTCGAGCAGGCCGACCCGCGCGACGACCCAGTTGAACCGCAGGTCCGACGGGCCCGGCAGCAGGTAGACGGCGGGCTCGGCGGCCACCAGCGCATCGCGCTCCTCCTTGGGGAAGGCGAAGCCCATCAGCGTCTCGTCGCGGCTGAAGCCGCAGTAGACGATCTGCTTCACCCGGAACTTCACCCGGTCGTGGACGAGGTGCTCGGTGGTGCGCGGCAACGTGCGGGCGACGGCGCGCACATCGGCGACGGTGACCATGCCCGCATTGTGACCGAGGGCCCCGACATTTCGGCCGACGCTAACGTTCGGGACGGCTGCGCCGACCGGCCTATGTGAACATCCTCCGCCTGATCCTGGGCGCCGTCGCCATCGTCGTCGGAGCCGCGATGGCCCTGGTGTCCGGGATCATGCGGCTCGGTCGGGCTCCTGCGGTGACGCCGATCCCCCACCTGCGTTGCGCACCGGCCGACGACGATCTCGGGGCGCCCTTCGGACCGACCGCACACCGCGGCGTGTGACGTCCGAATCCCGCCGGAGTCCGTGCGTGGGCGACGCCATGGTGGACGTGGTGCAACCGGCGGCGGGCGGGAGGTGTTCGGATGGACATGCCCGAGGCGGCGCAGACTCCCCTGGCGGAGCTGACCGACGACCAGGCCGAGGAGCGCCTGCGCCTGGGCCTGATCGTCGATCTCGACGCGGGGTTCGCGGAGCTGGTCCGCCGCCATGATCGGGTCGTCTACTCGGTGGCGCTGCGCCTGACGGCAGGACCGGCCGACGCCGAGGACCTCGCCGCGGACGTGTTCCTGCGCGCCTACCGGGCACTGCGGGACTACGACGCGGCGCGGATCCGGGAGTTGCGGCTTCGGCCGTGGCTGTTGACGATCCTGCGCAACACGGCGCGCAACGCCGCCCGGGACGCCGCCCGCAGGCCCGGCCCGCCGCCCGCGTTCGAGGCGCCGGAGCTCGCGGTCGCGGGCCCCGGCGTGGAGCAGCGGGTCGAGGACAAGCTGATGCAGCGCGAATGGGCCCGCCTGTTGGGCCTGTTGCCCGAGGCGCAGCGGGTGGCGGTGGTGCTGCGGCACGTCGAAGGCCTGCCGACGAGCGAGATCGCCCAGATTCTCGGCTGCCGCGAAGGCACCGCCAAGTCGCACGTCTCGCGCGGGCTCACCCGCCTGCGTGCACTGCTGGCCCGCGACGACGCGGGCCCGTTCGACCCCCGAGGAGGTCTCCGATGATGGTGCACGAGGTCGATCCCGTGGTGGCCGCGTTGGGCGCCCTGCGCCACCCGACCCCACCGGCCCTGGACGCCAAGCTGTTCGCGGGCTGGCTCACCGCACCCAGCAGGATCGGCGACGTCTTCGTGGCGTTCACCCCGGAGGGCGTGCAGTTCGTGCGGTCGGCGGCGTCGCTGGACGGCGATCCGGCGGCGTTCGCTCAGGCGTACCGGCGGCGCTTCGCCCGGCCGCTGCACCCTGCCGACCGCGCGCCCGCGGGCCTGCTGCCGGTGCTGCGCGGACGACGCGGCAGCGCGCCGCGGCTGGACCTGCGCGCCCTGTCGGAGTTCGAGCGCAGCGTGCTGGCCGCCACCCGCACGATCCCGTCCGGGGAGACCCGCCCCTACGGCTGGGTCGCACGGGAGGTGGGCAACCCGCGCGCGGTCCGCGCGGTCGCGTCGGTGCTGGCCCGCAACCCGGTCCCGCTGCTGGTGCCGTGCCACCGCGTTGTGCGAGCCGACGGCGCGGTCGGCCGCTACCTGTTCGGCGCCGACCACAAGGAGGCGCTCCTGCGGGGGGAGAACGCGAACCTCGACGACGTCGCCGCCCTCGCCCGCCGCGGGCTGCACTACCTGGGCAGCGACACCACGGGCATCGTGTGCTTCCCGACCTGCCACCACGCGCGCCGGATCCGGCCGTCACACCGGGCCGGGTTCGCCACCATCGCGGACGCGGCCGCCGCGGGGTACCGGCCCTGTCGCGCCTGCCGTCCCGCGACGGCGGCGTGAGCCGATCACCCACTTGCACGCATACCGGACGGGGCGGACGGGTATATCACCTTCAGCGATGTCAACCCGGATTCGATCACCAGATCGAGTGCGTTCCGGCTCGTCGATGAGGGGACGCGAGCAGTGTTTGACCGCGCAGAGCGACCTGCCATTGCTCACGCTGCCGTCATGGCCGACCCGTCGGAAGTCGCCGACGGGCCCGAGCCTCCGCCACCCGGCGGATCCCGACGTCGCCTCCGGTCGCCTCGGCTCGCGGTCGCGCTGCTGGCCGTCGTGTGCACCGCGGCCTGCCAGTCCACCACCGTGCCCGTGCTCAACGTCCGCGCCCGGCCCACCACCGGCAGCGCCGTCGTCGGCAAGCTGAGCGGCACGGGCACGGCGTTGACCATCGACTGCTTCACACGTGGCCAGGCCATCCACGGCCAAACCCTCTGGTACCGCATCACGGAGCCGCGCGTCGGCTACGTCACCGCCTACTACGTCCGCACCGACAGCACCGCCAGCGCCAACATGCACGCGTGCTGAGCCGGGCGCCATGCCGACGGATCACGGTTCAGCGACGGCCCCAGCGGAACGCGGGCGCCGCCCCCATGCTGTCGGCGCCCGTCGTCGTCCACGAAAGGAACGTCCATGACCGCGATCATCGCCGCCGTGCTGTTCGGACTCGCCCTGCTGTTCCAGTTGCTCAACATCAGCCTCTCGGTCATCACCGCCACCGTCCTGATCACCGCGGGCCTGCTCTGCGTGGCGTTGCACCTGGCCGGTGTCGGCACCGGCGTACGCGTTCGCGGCTACACCCGCCGTCGTTAGCGGGCCGTAGGCCGGGCGGCGGCCCTCTGCTCACGGAAACCCCAGACCGGTTCCCGTAAGGTCGAGTCCGTGCAGGCCGCCACCGCCACTCGGCGCAGCATGTTCGCGCGCGGGCCCGTCGTGGTGCTCGTGGTGCTCGCCTACGTCGGGGTCCTGCATTACGCGTACGTGCAGGACATCGCGCCGATCTTCACCTACCTGCAGTACGGCTACCGCGCGCCGGACCCGTACTACTACGCGACCGCGATCGCCATGGTGATCGTGCTCGCCCTGCTCCTGCCACGTCACATCGAGCGGCCCTCGCACCTGATCGTCTGGGTGCTCTACCTGATCGCCGTGCTCCCCGGCGTGATCGTGCCGCAGATCTCGCCCGCCCTGACCCAGGTGGGCGCCTTCCGGCTGGCGCTGTGGGTGGCGGGCTGCTTCCTGCCCGTGGCGCTGTTCGGCACCCGCCAGGCGCTGCGCGGGTTCATCCCGCTCGCGCCCATGCCCGCACGCCGCTGGTGGCTGCTCGTCGGCGGGCTCTGGCTGGTGCTCAACGTCTTCGTGATCGCCTACGCCGGGATCAAGCTGACCTTGCCGTCGTTCGAGGACGTCTACGGGGTGCGGGGCGACTTCCGGGTCACGGAGTCCTCCGACCCCGCTCTCGCGTACGTCGTCCCCCTGCTCGACAAGATCCTCAACCCGCTGCTCATCATTCGCGGGCTCTGGTACCGGCGTTGGGCCTGGGCGGCCGCGGGGATCGTCGGCCAGATCTTCCTGTACTCCCAACAGGGCAGCAAGACCGCGATCCTGGCCCCGGTCGCGATCGTGATCGGCTACCTGTTCCTGCGACGTCGTCCGGCCGGGCCCACCATCCTGGCCTCGGCCGTGGTCGGCTCGATCGGGATCCTGCTCGTGGACTGGTGGAACGCCTCGAACACGTTGACGTCGGACTTCGTGCGCCGCGTCCTGGTGACACCGGGCATCGTGCTCTCCGGGTACGTGCAGGTCTTCCAGGACATCCCGAAGGCGAAGCTCGGCTATTCGGTGCTGCGCGGAATCTTCCCCTACGCGTACAACAAGGAGCCGCCGGACCTGGTCGGAGCGGAGTTCTTCGGCGACCCGTTCACCCACGCCAACGCCAGCTGGCTCGCCGACGGCTACGCCAACTTCGGCTACCCCGGCATGATCGCCGCGACGATCGTGCTCATCCTGCTGCTCTGGGCGATCGACGACGCCACTCGCGGGCTGCCCTCCCGCCTCGCGTGCCTCATCTTCCTGATGCCCGGCCTGGCCCTCGCCGAGTCGGCGATCCTCACCGCCCTGCTCACGCACGGCTTCATCGCCGCGATCATCCTCTGCGCGCTCGCGCCGCGCGACGGCTGGCTGGACCGAAGATCAACGGCGCCCGCCCCACCCGACCGTGCGTCCGCCCCGGCCGGGAGTGAGACCAACGGCCACCGCAACAGGTCGGCCATGCTCCTCACGCAGGAGCTGCCCAAGACGCCTGCCGCGAAGCCCCGATAGGCCCGCCTACGCCGATCCGCCCATCCCCCGATGCCGCAGCACCCGGGTCGCTCGCGCCGACGCCTCCCGGGTCGCCAACAGCACCCGCGCGTGCGGACGCGCCCGCGACACGAAGAAGTAGGGCACCTGCCGAGCGCCGAACGACCGGTTGACCCGTTCCACGGACGCGATCATCGAACCGAGGAAGTCGAAATGCTGCGACTTCTCGCAGGCACGCCGGATCGCCTCCCAGACGACGAGGCTGTTCACGCCGCTCGACCGCAACTCCGGGTCGGTGCCGCCGAAGAGCAGGTACGTCGTCGTGGCGTCCCGTACGAGGTACAGCGCCGAATACACCCGGCCCCGCGCGTCGACGGCGGCGACGATCTGCCGCGCATCGCGCTGCCGACAGGCGTCGTCGAGGCGGTGGGCCAGTGTCGTCGTCGAACGGCGGCGACAAGCCCTGCCGTTCGAAGAGCATCCGGTTGATCCGCAGCACGTCGTCGAGGCACACGTCCGTGCGGATCTCCACCTGGTCCTGGGCGCGCCGCACCCGGCTGCGGACGTTGCCGCCGACCTCGGCCCAGAGCTTGTCCGGGTCCGAGAGGTCGTTGAGCCGGTAGGTGTAGCGGACCGTGGCCTCGAAGCCCGCCCAGTAGAAGGGCAGCCAGTTCGTCACGGCGGGCGCGAAACTGCCCCGGTAGACGTCGTGCGGCGGCAGCTGCTTGATCAGCTCGCCCATCAGCTCGCACTCGACGCCGAGCTGCTTCGCGTACTTGCCCGTCGACGGCCGCAGCCACGGCCCGACGAAGCGGGTCAGCGGCGGCTGCGTGAGCACGGTGAACCCCAGCTTCCGCTTCCGGACGTAGGGCAGCCGCGCGACCGGCTCGCCCTGCCGTTCGACCACCACCTCGCCCCAGCTGCCCGGTGCGACGGCGTCCAGCCACCACGGCTGCTCGAACGGCGTGTGCGCCCGCCCGAGGTGATCGTCGCCCGACATCACCTCGCCTGCCGGGTCTACGCCGTGCATTCGTGCACCTCCATGCTGTTCGGAGCCGGGATCACCACTCCGGTACCTCGTGCTGTTGCGCTGGGCGGCTGGTTCCATCAGCCTAACGGCCACCCCCTTGCGCCGCAGGCAGAACGGGTTTTGCGCGACACGCCGAAAAGGTGGGGTCGGAGGATACCCGGGTCATCGCGCCGGCAGCCTAGGCATGCCGATATCCCGCGTACCCGGGCCTGACCGAGTAAAGGTGGTGCACGTGTCCATCACACGGTCCCGAATATGGTCTATCGCATGAAGATCGCTTGTGTCGGCGGCGGTCCCGCCGGACTCTACTTCGCGGTGGTCGCCAAGCTGCACGACCCCGGCCGTGAAGTCGTCGTCATGGAGCGCAACCCGCCGGACACGACCTACGGCTGGGGCGTCGTCTACTGGGACTCCCTGCGCCACGCCCTGCACCGGGCGGACCCGACCTCCGCCGCGCAGATCACCGCACGTTCGGTGACGTGGACGGGCCAACGGCTGCGGATCGGCGAGCGGGTCGTGCATCTCGGCGGCTACGGCTACAGCATCGAACGACAGCAGCTGCTGGACGTCCTGCAGGCCAGGGCGCGTCAGCTCGGCGTGCGAGATGAGGTTCGAGGAGCCCGTCGACGACGTCGCGGACATCGACGCCGACCTGGTGGTCGCCGCCGACGGCCACACGAGCGCGCTGCGTTCGGGCAAAGCCGACAAGTTCGGCACATCGGTGGAAACCGGATCGAACGCCTATATCTGGCTCGGGACGACCAAGGAGTTCACGGACTTCACCTTCGGTTGCGAGCGCACGGACGCCGGGTGGCTGTGGTACCACGGCTATCAATTCGCGCCGCGCGCCAGCACCGTTATCGTCGAATGCGCGGAGCCGACGTGGCGCGGCCTCGGCCTGGACACCCTGGACAACCCCGCGGCGCTGCAGCTGCTGGCCGACGTCTTCCACCGCCACCTCGACGGCGCTCCCTTGCTCGACCGGCGGCCCGGCCAGCACCCGGCCCGGTGGTCGCACTTCCCGACGCTCACCAACGAACACTGGTACGACGATCGCGTCGTGCTGCTCGGGGACGCCGCGCACACCGCGCACTACTCGATCGGCTCCGGCACCCGCCTGGCGCTGGAGGACGCGATCGCGCTGGGAGGCGCGCTCTCCGTGCCGGGCCTCGATCTCGCAGGCGCGCTGTGCCGCTACGCCGACGAGCGCCGTCCCGAGGTGGCGCGCTGGCAGGCCGAGGCGGCGGCGAGCGCGTCGTGGTTCGAGTCGATGGACGAGCACCTTGCAGCACGATCCGATGGACGTCGCGCACGCCCTGCTCGGCCGCCGCCACCCGAGCACGGCGGCGATTCCGACGCCGACCGGTCGAGCGGGGACCAGCGGCTGCTCCGCGCCACGCAGAACCCGGTGCTGCGCCGAGCCCGGTGGCTGGTCGGCGCGGCCCGGCGGCGCCGCGCGGCGGCCCGGCTCCGGTAGCGGGGACCTCCGCAGGTCAGCGACGCGTGCGGGAGGAGGCGCGCACGTAGGCGGCGCAGCCGGCGGCGCCGCAGATGCCGCAGTCGCTGCCCCGGCGATAGTGCTCGTGCGCTTCGCGTACGTGTCCGCAGCGGCAGAGCTTCTCCTTGGGCGCTGCGACCGTCGGGGGTGGCGCGGACGCCTGCTCACCGGCGGACGACTGCTCCGTCGACGGCTCGTCCGCGGGCCGTCGCGGCCGCGACGGGAACAACGGAAGCCCCAACGGCGGCGTGAGGAGCGACGAGCGACCAGCTCGGCGACCGTGGCGGGACGGTGCCCGGTCCGGCTTCGACGAGGCTTCGCCCATGATGGGTTCCTGCCCTTCAAGCAAGGGGACGCTCGTCGCCGACCCAGGCCTCGGGCCAGCACTTCCACGTCGCCCTACCCCACGGTAACACGGGAATCACGCGCGGGCGGCGGCCGCCCGGGCCCGCTCAGTGGGTCGGCTCGACGTGCATGACCTTGTAGTTGCCGAACCGCGGATCGGCGCTCACGTCGGGGAAGATTCCGGCCTGCACGGCGGCGGTCAGCCGGGTGAGGTAGTCCTGCACCGTGTAGTCGCAGCGGAACGCCAGACCCTTGGCGATCTTGTCGAAGGAGACGCGGTAGTTGCGCGGGTCGGAGCCCTTGTCGCCGTAGGCGACGGACGTTTCCCCTACGTGCTTGCGCACCTCGTCCACGATCATCCGCTTCGTGAACTGCTGCGAGGTGTCACCCACGTTGAAGACCTCGCCGCGAACGTCGCTTTCCGGAGCGGTGAGCACGGTCATGATGGCCTTGCCGATGTCACGCACGTGGCAGTAGGGCCGCCACGTGTCGGCGTCATAGACCTGCAACGGCCGCCCGGACGCCAGCTCCCAGGCGAATTGGGACACGGTGAGGTCGAACCGCATGCGGGGCGAGAGTCCGTATGCCGTGGCGATCCGCAGCACGGTGGCGGCGCTCGCGCAGATCAGCGGCCCGCTCGAGCACGTGCTGCTCGACCGCGATCTTGGTTTGCGGCGTAGAGCGACTGGGGGTTGAGCTCGCTGTCCTCGGTGGCCAGCCGCGAGGACTCGTGGATGCCGTAGTTGCTGCAGGTCGAGGTGAAGACGAACCGCTCGATCCCGGTGTGCGCCGAGGTGGTCGATGATGCGCCTTCGCGCCCTGCTCGTTGATCTCGCGGGCCAGTACGGGGTACGCCTTGCAGATCGGGTCGCCGACCAGGGACGCCAACAGCACGAGGTCGGTCGCCCCCCGCGCGGCCTCGGCGAGGTCGTGCGCGGTTGCGGAGGTCGCCGCGCTGGAACTGCAGCCGCGGTTCGTCCAGCAGAGGAGCGAGCGCGAAGCCGTTGTCGTAGATCAGCTGGTCGAGGACGCGCACCCGCGCGCCCGCACGCAGCAGCTCCGCCACGAGGACGGAGCCGACATATCCGGCGCCGCCGACGACAAGGACCGTCCGATCCGAGAAATCCACGTTCGACATCCTCTCGTCGCATCACCGCGGGCTCGCGCACGACCCCGCAGCTGCCGCGAGCGCGTCCACCACCCGGTCGATGTCGGCCGGGCTCAGGGCGGGATGCAACGGCAGCGTCAGCTCGCGGCGGCTGAAGCTCTCGGTGTGCGGCAGCGTCAGGCCGCCGAAGCGGTCGCGGTAGTAGGCGAACTGGTGGATGGCTGGATAGTGCACGCTGGTCTGCACGCCCGCTGCCCGCAGCGACGCCATGATCGCGGCGCGGTCGTGCCCCTCCGGCAACACGATCGGCATGATGTGGCCCGAGGTCGGGTGCTCGTGCGTCGAAGGGCACGCACACCTTGGGCAGCCGCTCGGCCAGCAGCTCCCGGTAGCGCGCCATCAGCTCGACGCGCGTTCGGTTCCACGCCGGGAGCCGCTCGATCTGCACCAGTCCGAGCGCCGCCCGCAGCTCGTCCATCCGGAAGTTGTAGCCGCACGCGACGACGTCGTAGCCGACCGCCCGACCACGATCGCGGTCCAGCGTGCTCGCCGTCATCGCGTGGGACCGCAGCAGCCGCACGCGCTCCCCACGGGCCTCGTCGGCGACGACCACCATGCCGCCCTCGGCGGTGGTCATGTTCTTGTTGGTGAAGAAGCTGAACGCGGCGGCGTCGCTGCTCGATGCCCGTCGCGCCGGTCAGACCGGCCACGTGCGCCGCGTCCTCGAACAACAGGAGCCCGTGTTCGTCGGCGAAGCGCCGCCAGGCCGCGAGGTCGACCGCGAACCCGCCGTAGTGCATGACCATGATCGCCCGGGTGTGCCGGGTGACCGCGCGGCGGGCCTCGTCGAGCGACATGTGCGGGCGGTCCGCCGCCTCGATGTCGACGAACACCGGCGTGGCGCCCGCGTGCACGACGGCCGCCGCCGTGGCCACGAAGCTCATGGACGGCACGAGGACCTCGTCGCCCGCGTCCGATGTCGAAGGCCGCGAGGATCAGCTGGAGGGCCGCCGTCGCCGAGCTGACCGCCACGGCGTCGTCGACCCCGTGGAGGTCGGCGAAGGCACGCTCGAACGCGCGGACGCGCTCGCCCATCGTGAGCCACCGGTCGTCGAGCACCGCGATGAGCGCTTGCTTCTCGGCGTCGCCGAGCACCGGCGCGCCGAGCTCGATCATCGGGAGCGCCTGCATCGGCACCTCAGACGACCTCGTCCGGGGTGAACGGGTGCGCGGCCTGTTCCTGGGCCTTGCGGAGGTCCTCGACCCGTCCGATGTCGATCCAGCTGCCCAGGTGCTCGTGGACACCGACCGACGCGCCGCGCTCCAGCATGGCGCGCACGAGATGGTCGAAGCCGAACGCCCCGGTCGCGCGGGATGAACTCGAAGACCTCGGGGCTCATGCAGTAGATCCCGGTGCTCACCGAGAACTCCTGGCTGGGCTTCTCCCGGAAGTCGGTCATGCGGCCATCGGTGTGGTCGATGACCCCGTAGCCGATGTTGACCGTCTGCCGGGTGACGACCACGGTGACCGCGGCCGACCCGCTGCTGTGGGTGGCCAGCAGGTCCTTGAGCTCGAGGTCGGTGTAGATGTCGGAGTTGGCCACGAAGAACGGCGCCTGCAGCCGCTCCCGCAGCAGGTTCAGTCCGCCGATCGTGCCCGAGCGGGACGTCCTCGGTGAGGTAGTCGATGTTCAGGTTCCACCGGCTCCCGTCGCCGCAGTAGCTGCGGATGAGCGGCCCGAACTTGCTCACCGTGACGATCACCTCGACGACCCCGGCATCCCGGAAGCCGTTCAGCAGGTGATCGATCACCGTGCCTTCGCCGACCGGCATCAAGGCCTTGGGCAGCACCGTCGAATACGGTGCGAGACGTGTTCCCCGGCCCCCTGCCTGGATCACGGCCTTCAGCTCGCTCACGACCTCATTCCCCTCCTCGTGGTCCGTCAGGGCGTCGGTGCATCCCGCCCGAAGATCGATTGCCCGAGCGCACCGACTCTTCCCTGCCACCCGAGCAATGGTCCGTTCCGGATCGGTCGCGGCGGCCTATAGTCGATCAGTACAGCCAGGCTCAAACACAACAGCCACCGCAACGCAGAATCCCGCCGACCGCGTCGGTCCAGTAGTGGTAGTTCGTCACCGTCATCGCGAGCCCGACCGTGGCGCCCCACAGGATCGGGACCGCCACGGCGACCGCGGTCGACCCACCGCCGCGCTCCGAGCAGGCTGACCAGCAGCAGCGCGACGACGATGGCGACGGCGACCGCCGAGCCCATGTGGCCGCTCGGGTAGCTGAGGTCGCCGTTCTTGGTCCGCTCGATCACCGGCTTCACGACGGTGGTGGCGACTCCGGTGAGCACCGGGCCCGCCACGGCGAGGACCGCCAGACGGCGCCTGCCCAGGGCCAGGCACAGCCCGGCGAGCACGACGATCATGATGGCCAGCGGCACGGGGTCGTACACGCTGATGACGATCATCGCCAGGCCCGCGCGGCATCGGGAACCACTCGCGGGCCAGCGAGAGCGCGACCTTGGTCCATCCACGCGGCGTGCGAATCGCCTGCGTACCGCACCCCCAGCGCCGCGGCGACCAGCACCGCGACGACGACGGCGACGAGCGCCCGCCCGCGCCGGGCGATCAGCACCGGATGCCGCGGGTGTCGTTCCGGATCGCCAGCCACCAGATCGATCGTACCTATCGCCCGGCCTACCGTGCCGCGGATCCGCGGTCGAGCGTCTCGTCGACGTCGGAGCGCTCCGGCGGAGCATCGTCGCTCGGCCCGCGGCCGCGGGCGCGGGCGAGGCGGCGCAGGCGGCTCGGATCGGGGTCCGGTCGTCGGCACGGCGGCGGTCACGTCGGATGCGGTGCGCCATCCCGTTCTCCGGCTGCCGAGCGGTCGGCCGCCACCGCGCCACGGCGGGCCCCAGCTGCGTCGCGCCCGTAGGGGCCCGTGTGCCGGGCCATCGTCAGCACCGAGCCGAGGATCCGCCCGGACACCGCGTGCAGCGCGTCCCGGGCCTCGTACACGTCCTGCACGTGGGTTCGGCCGTGGCGCACCACGACGAGCACCGCATCGACCCGGGGCGCGAGGACCGCGGCGTCGGTGACCGGGAGCAGCGGCGCGGTGTCGATCAGCACGACGTCGTACATGTCGCGCAACGACGCGAGCAGGTCGGTCATGCGCTTCGAGCCGAGCAGCTCGCTCGGGTTCGGCGGGCAGATCCCGCTGGGGAGCGCGTCGAGCGTCGGCCCGACCGGCCGCACGGCGCTCTTCACCGACTCCGTGGCGTCCAACACGTCGGTGAGCCCCGGCGTGGCCGCGATGCCCAGGCAGCGGGCGATCGACGGGTTGCGCAGGTCGGCGTCGACGATGACGACGCGGGCGCCCGCCTTCGCCAGGGTCAGTCCGAGGTTGCAGACCGTGGTGGTGCGGCCCTCGCCGGACGTGGCACTGGTGACGAGGATCGTCTTGCGCCTGCGGTCGACCGCGCCGACCTGCACGTTCGTCCGCAGGTGCCGGAAGGCCTCGGCCAACGGGGTGTGCGAGGCGCCGTACATCCTGAGCGGGCTCGACCGGATCTTGCGGTCGCGGCCGATGATGCCGAGCACCGGCACCCCGAGGATCTCCTCCAGCTGGCTCCTGCTCTTGATCCCCGTGTCCAGCGCGTTGCGGACCACCGCGGCCCCGAACCCGACCAACAGGCCGAGCACGATCCCGAACACCACGTAGAGGGAGGGCCGCGGGGCGACGAGATCCGCGGGCGGCTGGGCCTGCTGGAACACCTTCGCCACGACTGGCGGGACGGCGCGCCGGATCGGCGGGCTGCTCGATCTCCCCCACGTCCTTGATGAACGCCGCTCCGATCGCGTTCGCGATGTTCACCGCCTGGTCGGACGAGCCGTCGGTGACCGCGGCGGTGATCAGCGCCGAATCCGGGGTGGTGGTGACGGCGATCCGGTTCGCGAGCTGCTCGGGCGTATCCGGCAGGCGCAGGGCCAGGATCACGTCGCTCGCCAGGCGCTTGCTGCGCGTCGAGCTCGACGTAGGTGCTGATCCGCTGGGCGGACACCTCGTCGCTGCCGGTCTGCACGGGGAGGGTCGGGTCGACGGGCTGCGTCGAGACGATCATCGTGACGGACGCGGAGTACTCGCGGGGCACCAGGTAGATCGCGAGGCCCGCGGCGACCAGCCCGAGGAGCAACCCGGCCACGATGAACCGCCAGCGCTCCCGCGCGATGTCGACGAACTCTCGAGGGGTCACGCGTCACCCCACATGTCCGACGCCTGCGCGTTGCGCCGCATCCCCCACGACGTTCGTATCGACCACTCCACCATCGATACCAGAAGCACGACCCTATCCCCTCATCGGCGGGCCCATCGTTTCGCGCCTGCGCGCAGCGCGAGCGCCGCGGCCCCGGCCCGCGTCGCCCGGCTGACGTGCAGGTATGGCGTTTGACGACCCCCGAACGCCCGGAAGAAGCGCTCAACGGGCCGGAGCATAGACCCTTCGAAGTCGAAAACCTGTGAGACGCCGCTGCGCCCGCCGGATCGCCTCCCAGACGAGCAGGCTGCTCGCGCCGCTGGTGCGCAGCTGCGGATCACCGCCGCCCATGAGGTAGTAGGCGGTGCGCCGGTCCCAGACCACGTACGCCACGGCGTGCACCCGCTCGGCCTCGTCGCAGGCGAACAGCATGACCCGGGCGTCCCGCTTCGCGCAGGCGGCGTCGATGCGCTCCAGCCGCCGCCGATCCGGCGCCGCCGCTCCCTGGCGCTCGAAGGTCTTCGCCCAGACCCGGTAGAAGCCGTCGACGTCGGTGGTCTCGCGCACCTCGAGCTGCCGCGTCGCCTTGCGGATCTCCCGCCGGATGTTGCCCGCCATCCCCTCCCAGAGCGCCTCCTCGGAGGTGAGATCCTCGAGCTGGTAGGTGTAGCGCACCTCGGCCCGGTAGCCCGCCCAGATGAACGGCAGGCAGTTGATGACGGCCGAGGAGAAGTTCTGGTGGAACGCCGAGGCCGCAGGCAGCTTCGCCTCGAGCTGCGCCTGCAGCTCCATCTGGTCGCCCAGCGAGGTGCGGTACTTCGCGCCCTCCTCGCGGGTGAACCACGGACCGAGGAACGGGGTGAGGGGCGGCTGGCTCAGTACGCGCAACCGTCGCGGGCCCCGCACGACGAACGGCAACACCGCTACCGTTCGCCCGCCGCGGTCGACGGTGGCCGCGTCCCATATGCCCGGGGCGACGGCGTCCAGCCACCATGACTGATGGAAGATCGGCTCACCCGGCCGATCGACGGACGGGGGTGTGGAGTGATCGGAACGGCTACTCTCGGTTGCCGAGATGCCGATCTGGCGGGAGTCAGAGAGGACCATCAGGATGACAGACATCACGCAGATGGGTCATCTTTGCACGGTACACACAATCCGATGACGATGATCGTCCGGATGCCATCGCGTTATAGCGCCGAACGGCGCTACGCCCTCGGGGTCGTCCTCGGCGATTGGCTGGGTCTGGAGTGGCAGGCCGAAATCCACCCGCACGCCGACGTCCGGATCGGGCTCGCGGGCGGCGACGAGCGCGTCGTCACCCTGCCCGACGTGCTGTTCGCCACCGACGAAGCCCGATGGCTCACGGTAGCCGCCCTCCCCCGCCTGCCGCTTCCGCAGCGGGCCGTCGGCGCCGTGGGCGCGGGGGTGCTCACCGCGACCGAGCAGCTGCCCGTCCTCTACGGGTCGCCCACCCCCGACGACCGTCCGCTGGCCGAGCTCGACCCCACCGGGGTGCGCCTGCACGTCGACGTGTTCGGCAGCGCCTTCGCCATGCTCACGCGGTACGAGGAGGCGCTACCCGGAGAGCGCGACGCCTATCAGCGCTACCCCGCCGCGGCGTCCGTCCCGGTGCGCGCGGGCATCCTGCGCACCCCGGTGGTCGACGCCTACGTCGAGCTGCTGCGCGCGGCGCTGCACCACCTCTGGCCCCGGCTGACCACGGCCCGTCACGGCTACCGCGTGCTGCTCTCCCACGACGTCGACGATCCCCTGTCCACCCTCGGGCGCAGCCGGGCGCTGCTCGCGCGCCAGCTCGCGGGCGACGTCGTGCGGCGCCGGGACCCCGGTCTGCTGCTCCGGCGAACGCGCGCGCTCGGCCGACGCCCGACGCGGGCGGCTCGACCGGGACCCGCACAACACCTTCGACTTCCTGATGACGGTGAGCGAACGGCACGGCCTGCGCAGCGCGTTCTACTTCCTGTCGAACAACGACGTGGACCCGCACGGCGGCCGGTTCGACCTCGTCGACCACCCCTGGGTCGGCCGCCTCGTGGGCCGGGTCCACCGCCGCGGTCACGAGGTCGGCTTCCACGGGGGCCTGGGCACGTTCCGCGACCCGGAGCGGACGGCGGAGGAGTTCGCCCACCTGCGGCGCGTCGCCGAGCGCGCGGGCGTCGAGCAGGAGAGCTGGGGTGGCAGGCAGCACTACCTGCAGTGGGCCAACCCCGACACGTGGCGCAACTGGGACCGGGCGGGGCTGGACTACGACTGCACGCTCGCGTTCAGCGAGTCGGTCGGCTTCCGCACCGGCACGTGCCACGAGTACCCCGTGTTCGACCTCGTCGCCCGCCGACCGCTCGCGTTGCGGGAGCGGCCGTTCCAGGTCATGGACGTCAGCCTGTTCGGGTACATGGGCCTGCGCCCGGACGCGGCGTTCGCCGCGGTCGTCGACATCGCCCGCGCCTGCCGTCGCTTCCGGGGGGACCTCGGCATCCTCTGGCACAACGACGAGATCCTGCGGACAACGCGTCAGAAGCGCTGGTACGCGGAGCTGATCGAGGCCGTCACCGTGTGACGGCGGACCCGGGGTGCGGTGCCCACCAGGGCGCGAAGCCGCAGTTGGCGATGTAGTCGAAGCAGCTCAGCCCGGCCTCGAACGCGCCGTGGAGCTGCGGGTACTCGGTGGGGGCGAACTCGTGGTAGCGCAGCTCGAGCCCGGCGTCGGCGAACTGCGCAGGCTCCAGGTACCGGCGGCCCGTCGGTCCCGACAGGTAGACGTCGCCGCCCACGCTCTTCGTCAGGCTCACCATCAGCTCGGTCGAGCTGCCGGTGAGGTCGAGCTCCGACGCCAGGACCAGGCGCGTGCCGAGGCCGAAGCGGCACGCCACCGCGCTGCAGCACGGCGAGGTTGAGGTCGACGAGCCGGTGCACGTCCTCCCGCGCGTAGATCGGCTCCACCGTCTCGAACAGCGTGTCGCGGTGCGGCGCCTTGGCCAGCACGCTCTGCAGGGTGCGCAGGTGCACCGACCGCCAGCGCGCCGTCTCGTCGATCTCGACGTCCAGTGTCGCCTGGTCGTAACGGCCCTTGCTGATGACGGGCACGGTGAGCCACTGGGGCCCGGTGCTCCCCTTGATCCGGGTGCGGTTCTGGTAGCCCCGTTTGATGAACTGCACGGTGTCGAGGAGCACGAGCACGTCGGCCGCCATGGCCTTGTCGAAGAAGCCCAGCCAGGGTGCGAAGTTGGGCTGGTGGGCCGCGACGATCACGGACGCACAGGCGCACCCGGATGGCCTCGTACGCCTCGGCGAAGTCCGCCTTCACCTGGAGGCCGCGGACCCGGGCCATCGACTCGATGAACTCGTAGCGGAAGTACGGCCGCGCCACCTCCAGCTGGCTCTGGTACTTCGTCAACGCCGCCCACTTGCGCGCAGGTGCTCCTCGGTCAGCACGACGAACGCCTGCGTGGAGAACGTGATGTGGTTCCACGGCAGCTCGTAGCCCAGCATCGTGGTGAACCGGAACGCCCGCACGCTCTCCTGGTGCACGACGGCGTGGTCCTGGTGCAGGTCGGCGCCGGACGGCACGAGCACCACCTCCGGCTCCACCATCCGGGCGAGCTTCACCATCTCCTCGAGCACCTCCTGGCGGTGGTACCCGAGCTCGCGGACGGGGAAGTCGTAGATGAAGCGGTTCTCCTTGGGCACGCCGAGCTCGTCGAGCGCCAGCGTGGCACTCGTCCTTGAGCCGGTACGGCTTGGAGCCCGGCGGGCAGCGACAGCTCGGCCGTGGAGAACGCCGCGGTGAAGATCTCGGCGCCCTCACCGATCCAGCGGGCCATCGTGCCGCCGCATCCGAGCTCCGCGTCGTCGGTGTGCGGCGACATGACGAGGACGCGCTGTGGGCTGATCACATCAGTCTCCGGTAGAGATCGTCGAGCTTCGCGAACTCGTTCTCCCAGTTGTAGCGCTCCCGGATGGCCCGGCGCCCGTTCTCGCCGAGGCGCCGCGCCTCCTCCGGGTCGCGGCAGAGCGCCTCCACCGCCTTGACGACGGCCTGCGGATCCATGGGGTTGACGGTCACCCCGCAGTCGGCGTCGGTGACCAGGCGCACCCACAGCGGGAAGTCGGAGCAGACCACCGGCACGCCGCAGGCCATGTACTCGAACATCTTCGTCGAGTACGAGTCGAGGTAGTTGCTGATCGGGTGGTCGATCACCAGGCCGCAATGGGCGCTCACGATCGCCTCCAGGACCTCGTTCGGGGTGACGCGGCCGAGGAACCGGATGCGCTTCCAGCCCTCCGACGCCCGGATCTCGCGCTCCAGCGCGTCGTCGTCGAACCAGCCTGCCACCACGGCGTCCCCCAGGTCGGGCGGCAGGAGCGCGGCCGTCGCCACGATCTCCCGCAGGCCCTGCACCGCGGCCAGACCGCCGGTGTAGGCGAAGGCGTAGGTCCGGTCACCCGCGGCGGCCTCGGGCCGGTCACGGGCGGCGGAGAGCCGGGGGAAGTTCTGGACGACCGCCGTCTTGGCGGCGGGGAACCGGTCGGCGATGGACGGCGTCGCGGCGACGATGCCGTCGAACGCCGCCGCGGCCAGGCGCTCCATCAGCGCCGTGCCCGACGAGAGCACCCGCTTCGCCCACCACGGGATCCAGAACTTGTTCATGATCTGCTTCGGCGTGTCCTCGTGGACGTCGTACACCACGCACCGGCCCGCGAGCTTGAGCAGCAACCCGATCCACAGCAGCTCCGCGTCGTGCAGGTGGTAGATCTGCGCCTTCTCCTTCAGCGCCGCCCGGAAGACCTTCCACACGATCCTCGTCGCGCGGTCGACCCGGTTGCGCCCCTCGCCGACCCCGATGACGGGCACGCCCGCGACCGGCCCCGTCGGCGGGTGCCCGACGACGAGCGCGACGTCGTAGCCCGCGTCGGCGAGGGTCTTGCACTCCCGGTAGAAGATCCGGTTGTCGCCGATGGGGTGCACGGACGTCAGGTGTCTCACCCGCGCCCGCCCGCTTACGCGCTCGTCCGCCACTGATCCTCGCTCCCGTCGACGCACGCCCGATAGAGTTTCACTATGCCGCCGATGACGTTCCGACACCTGGGTCGTCGTGTGCCGGTGTCCTCGATCACCCACCGGGACCACGGCTGATCAGCCGCATGGTGTCCCGACGGCTACCGACCGCGATGCGGGGCATCACGAGCATCGTCGTCGGCAGCCTGGCGGGGCAGGGCCTGGTCATCCTGTCCTACCCGCTCCTCACGCGGCTCTACGACCCCGCCGAGCTCGGCCTGCTCACGGTGTTCACCTCGGTGGTCGGGATGATCAGCGTGATCTCCACGGCCAGCCTCGAGGCGGCCATACCCATCCCGCCCGACGACGGCGAGGCCGCGGACGTCGCCTGGTCGGCGCTGGCGGTCGTGTCCGGCACGACGATCGTCACGGGCGTCGTGGGCTTCTTCGCCGCGGGCCCGCTGGCCACCCTGCTCGGCGTGCCGAGGCTCGCGCAGTACTGGTGGCTGGTGGCCGTCACCGTCTTCGTGCTGGGCGCCTACATGGTGCTCTCGGAGTGGATGGTGCGCGATCGCACCTACGGCGCGTTGGGCAGGCGCAACCTCCTGCAGGGCGTCGGCCAGACGGTGACGCAGATCGGCCTGGGGCTGGCCGGGGTGCGCCCGTTGGGCCTCCTGCTCGGGGTCGGCGTGGGCCGCACACTGGCCATGGGCGGGCTCGTGTCGCGCGGCGGCCTGCTCCGCCAGCGGGCGCCCAGCGTGGCCGGGCTGCGTGCCGCGGTGCGGCGGTTCCGGCGATTCCCCCTGCTGGCCACCCCGTCCGCGCTGGTCAACTCGGCCGGGCTGGAGATGCCGCTGCTGCTGGTGAGCGCCCTCTACGGCGACGCGCGGGCGGGCCTGCTCGGCCTCACCATCCGCGTCTTCAGCGGCCCCACCGCGATCATCGGTCAGGCGGTGAGCCAGGTCTACACCGGCGAGACCGGAGCCGCGATCCGCCAACCCAGCGGGGCGCTCGGCCGCCTCCTGCGCAAAGCCGTCCTGCGACTGGTGTTGCTCGGCGCGGGTCCGGCGCTCCTGCTGGTGGTCGCGGGGCCGTGGATGTTCGGCCTGATCTTCGGACCCACGTGGACCGAGGCGGGCGAGTACGCGCGGTTCCTGGCCGTGGCCTACCTCGCCCAGTTCGCCGTCACACCCGTGTCGTCCACGCTGTTCCTGCTCGAGCGGCAGGGCCACGAGCTCGTCTGGGGATGCCTCCGGCTCCTGTTGACCGCGGGCGGCACCGCCGTGTGCGGGCTGCTGGGAGAGCCGGTCCAGGTCGCCGTTATCGTGCTCGCCATCGGGCACGTGGTGAGCTATGCCCTGCTCTACGGGCTGTGCCTGCACGCGGCCGACGCCGCCGATGCGCACCGACGGCATTCGGCCTAGCGCCGTTTTGCCCCAGGCACACATCGAAACGCGTAGCTTGGCTTAGTAGAGCGACCGGTGCGGCGGGTGGGGGATCGCAAACCAGATGAGCGGCTGGCGAACGAGGGCAATCGTGTTGATGATCGCCGGCGCCATGGGCGTTGCGGCGTGCTCGTCCAGTTCACCGCCGACACCGCCGCAGCCCGCGGGCGGCAACATCCCGATCGCGCCCACCGAGGCCACCAACCAGCTGTTCCTGTCGCCCACCGGCAGCGACGACAACCCCGGCACCCAGGCGAAGCCGCTGCAGTCGATCGAGCGCGCGGCCAAGATGGCGAACCCCGGCACCGAAGTCGTCTTCGAGGACGGCACGTACAACGGCTCGGTCACCACCGATGTCAACGGCACCGCACGGGCGCGCATCGCGTTCGTGGCGGCCAACCGCGGCGGCGCCAAGATCGTCGGCGACGGCTCGCAGGACGCCGCGTGGCAGAACAACGGTGACTACGTCGACATCATCGGGTTCGACATCAGCGGGTCGAACACCGACGGCTTGCTGAGCGGCGGCTCGTTCGTCCGCATCGTGGACAACAACGTCCACGGGTTCCACGGGGGCAACTGCATCACCACCGCGAACAGCGACTACGACCTGCACAACATCGACGTCATCGGCAACATCGTCTCCCGCTGCGGCGCGGACGCGTTGGACCACGGCATCTACGTCAGCCACCCGCACGGCGTGGTGGCCAACAACATCGCCTACGGCAACGCGGGCTACGGCATCCACTGCTGGCACAACTGCAACTCGCTGGACATCTCGAACAACCTGGTCTTCGGCAACTCCCAGGGCGGCATCGTGATCGGCCAGGGCGACGACCCGAACAACGGCGAGGTCAACGCCGACGACTTCGTCGTGTCCAACAACATCGCGATCGACAACGGCCGCGACGGCATCCGGGAGAGCGGCGCGACCGGCCCGAACAACCAGTTCATCAACAACATCCTGTGGGACAACGGCACCAAACGGATCAACCTGCAGACCGGCAGTCAGCAGGGCACGCTGGTCGCGGACCCGCAGTTCGTCAACTTCCAGCTGGACGGGTCAGGCGACTACCACCTGCGGCCCGGCAGCCCGGGCCTGGGCACGGGCGTGGAGATCGGGGCACCGCCCACCGACATCGACGGACGGCCACGCCCGCCGGAAGGCGGCGTCGACATCGGGGTCTACCAGCACTGACCGCCGGCACTGCGTCAGCGCTGGCCGTCAGCGCTGACCGTCAGCGCTGACCGTCAGCGCCGGCCTCAGCGCGGCACGACGGCCGCCCCGAGGGTGATCACCGTGACGCCGGGCCACCGGGCCGGATCGACGACCCCGCGCCCGTCGAACAGCACGGTGACGCCGGGCAGATCCGCCGGGGTGAAGCCGCGGTACTCCTCGTGGTCGGTCTGCAGCACGGCGGCATCCACGCGCAGGCCGTCCCGGTAGGGCTCGAGCCCGAGGGAGGCGAGCTCGCCCGGCGTGAACAGCGGATCCTGCACGACCGGATCCGCCCCCCGCGCGCGCAGCGCCTCGACGACGCCGAACACGCCGGAGAACGCGGTCTCCTTCACCCCGCCGCGGTAGCAGGCACCGAGCACGACCACCGTGGCGCCCCGCAGGTCCCCGTAGACGTCGGCCAGTCTCCGAACCGCCCGCTCGGGCATCTCCCGGTTCGCGGAGCGGGCCGCGCGCACGATCGTCGCGTCCGGGTCTCCGGCCAGGTAGAACCACGGATAGACGGGGATGCAGTGGCCGCCGACGGCGATCCCGGGCGAATGGAGATGGCTGAAGGGCTGGGAGTTGCAGGCTTCGGCGATGCGGCGGAAGTCGACGCCGATGCGGTCGGCGTAGAGCGCGAACTGGTTGGCCAGACCGATGTTGACGTCCCGATAGGTCGTCTCCGCCAGCTTGGCGAACTCAGCGGCCTCCGCGGATCCCATGTCCCACACGCCGTTCGGCCGCATCAGGTCGGGGCGTTCGTCGAACCGCAGGCCGAGACCGTAGAAGTCGACCGCCCGCCGCCCGCTCTCCGGATCCACGCCACCCACGAGCTTGGGGTAGCGGGCGAGGTCGGCGAAGACGCGACCGGACGAGACCCGCTCCGGGCTGAAGACGACGAACAGGTCGACCCCGACCCGCAGGCCGCTGCCCGCCTCGAGGGCGGCGGCGAGCCGGTTGCGGGTGGTGCCCACCGGCAGGGTCGTCTCGTACGAGACCAGGGTGCCCGGGCGCAGACCGGCGGCGACGTCCGCGGTGGCCGCGTCGAGCGCGGTGAACTCCGGGTTGCCGTCGGCGTCCACGTAGAGGGGCACGACGACGACCACCACGTCGCTCGCGGCGACCGCGGACGCGGTGTCGGTCGTCACCTCCAGAGCGCCGGAGCCCACCACGTCGGACAGCTGCTCCACCAGCCCGTGCTCACCGGGGAACGGCGGCATGGCGCGTCGGAGATCGCGGACGACCAGCTCGTCGACGTCCGCGCCGATCACGTGGTGTCCGCGTCCCGCGAATTGCACCGCGAGCGGCAGGCCGATCTTGCCCAGCCCCACCACTGCAACCTTCATCGTGGCCATCACCTCGGGATTCGGATGGTTTCACCGGTGGCCGCGGAATCGCGCATCGCCTCGGCGATGCGGACCGTGGCCAAGCCCTCTTCGAGGGTCACGACCTGGCCCTCGGTGTCGCCCCGGACGGTCGCGGCGAAGTTGCGGAGCTCGGTCATGAGCGGTTCCGGCTTCGGGATCGCGTACCGGATCACGTCGCCCTCGACGACGCCGCGGAACGCCGCGACCCGCTCCCACTCCATCTGCTGCGAGCCGTTCTTGAACAGCGTGAGGTCCGCCGTGAGGGTGTCGGCCACCAGGCTGCCCTCAGCGCCCGTGATGGCCGTCACGCGCTCCTTGAACGGCGACAACCAGTTGACGAGGTGGGTCACGACCAGGCCGTTGGACAGCTCCGCGACGACGCTGACGAGGTCTTCGTGCGGGCGCCCGCTGCGGTGCGCCGACCGCGCCGACACCGACCGGTAGGCGGCGCCGGTCACCCACGCCGTGAGGTCGATGTCGTGCGTGGCGAGGTCCAGGATGACGCCCGCATCGACGATCCGGTCCGGGAAGGGCCCCTGTCTGCGGGTGACCACCTGGTACAGGCTGCCGAGGTCGCCCGCCGACAGCCTGCGCCGCATCTCCTGCAGCGCGGGGTTGAACCGTTCGATGTGCCCGACGCAGCTCAGGGTGGCGCTGCGGGCGAAGGCATCGACGATGTTCTGGGCCGCCTTGGCGTCGTGCGCGAGCGGCTTCTCGATGAGCGTGGGGACGCCCGCGTCGGCCAGCAGCAGCCCGATCGGCTCGTGGGTGACGGTCGGCGTGGCCAACACGCACATGTCGACGCCGCGGTCGAGGAGCTCCTCGACCGTGCCCACAACGTCGAGCGCCCCGACGCGCTCGTCCGCCCGGTGCTGCGAGTCGACCGCCGCCACCAGCTCGACGCCGGGCAGCTCGCGCAGGACGCGGGCGTGGTGGTGTCCCATGCGGCCGAGTCCGATGAGCCCGGCGCGCAACACGGGGCTCATCGGGTCATCGCCCGGGTGACGGCCGCGACGACGTGGTCGAGCTGCGGCTGGGACAGGGCCGTGTGCACGGGCAGGGAGAGCACCTCGGCGGCCGCCTGTTCGGTGGCGGGCAGATCGAGATCGAGCGCGTACGCCGGGAGCCGGTGGATCGGTGTCGGGTAGTAGACGGCCGCGTGCACGCCGTGCTCGGCCAGCCTGCCCAGCAGCCGGTCGCGGTCGGGGGCCCGCACGGTGTACTGGTGCCAGACCGGGGCGGCTCCGGGCGCCGTCTGCGGCAACACGAGGCCTGTCCCGGCGGCGTGCGCGCCCAGCTCCGCGCCGAGGAACGCGGCGTTGCGCCTGCGCTGCGCCGTACGCTCGGGCAGCCGGTCCAGCTGCACACGGCCGATCGCCGCGTGCAGATCGGTCATGCGCAGGTTGTAGCCGACGACCTCGTTCTCGTAGCGCCGTTCCATGCCCTGGTTGCGCAGGAGTCGCACCTGGCGGGCGACGGTCTCGTCGGCGCAGACGACCATCCCGCCTTCGCCCGAGGTCATGTTCTTGGTGGGGTAGAAGCTGAACGCGGCGGCGGCTCCGAAGGTGCCGACCGGACGCCCGTCGAGGGCCGCGAGATGGGCCTGGGCGGCGTCCTCCACGATCGCGAGGCCGTGCTTCGCGGCGATGTCGGTGATGCGCTCCATCGCGGCGGGATGGCCGTAGAGGTGCACCGGGACGATGGCCGCCGTCCGGTCGGTGACGGCGGCTTCGACGGCCGCCGGATCGAGGCCGTAGTAGGCGGGCTCGATGTCGGCGAACACCGGCCGCGCCCCGGTGAGCGCGACCGCGTTCGCCGTTGCGGCGAAGCTGAACGAGGGGACGACGACCTCGTCGCCCGGCCCGATCCCGAGCGCGATCAGCGCGAGCAGCAGGGCGCTGGTGCCCGAGTTGACGGCGACGCACGGCCTGCCGTCGACGTGCACCGAGAATTCGGTCTCGAACCGGGCCACTTCGGGACCCTGCGCCAGCATCCCGGAGGCCAGCACGCGCTGGACGGCGGCGTGTTCCTGCTCACCGATCTGCACGGCGGCGGCGGGAACGTCGAGGAAGTCGACGTCGTCGAGCTCAATTGGCGATCTCATGCAGCGAGCCTTCTGTCTCCATGTAGCGGTCACCCGTCCTCTCACAGTGCCACGTCGCGTCCGCGTCCCTCCGCAGCGGGAACCCCGCCCGGCCGACCCAGCCGATGCGCCGTGCAGGTACCCCGACGACGAGGGCGAAATCCGGGACGTCGTGGACGACGACGGCTCCGGCCCCGACCATCGCCCAGCGCCCGATCGTCACCGGGGCGACGCACACGCAGCGGGCGCCCAACGACGCGCCCTCCTTGACGTGCACGGCGGCCGGCGTCCAGTCGGCCCCCGACTTCGGTCGCCCGGCGGCGTCGACCGCCCGCGGGTTGAGGTCGTTGGTGAGGACCACGGCCGGGCCGACGAAGACGCCGTCCTCGAGCGTGGCGGGCTGGTAGACGAGCGCATAGTTCTGGATCTTGACGTAGTCGCCGATCCGCACGCCCGGACCGACGTAGGCCCCGCGCCCGACGACGCAGGAGCGCCCCAGCACCGCGTCCTCGCCGATCTGGGCCAGGTGCCAGATCCGGCTCTCCGGGCCGATCCGGGCCGAATCGGCCACGTCGGCCGTCGCGCTGACCGCGGCGCGCACGGGTTCGTCCTGCGACAACATCGGTGCTCCGTCCCCCCGGACCGTGTCCTCCGCCGACCTTATCCGCAGAACGACGGCCGGGTGGCGGGCTCCGGCGGCGGTAGAGCACTCTGGACCGTGCGCCAACCCCTAGGAACGCCCGTGGGAGGACCCTCGCATGTCCGGCCGCACCGCAGATCGGCCCACCGTCACCGTGATCATGCCTGTCCGCAACGAGGGCACGTTCATCGCCCGCAGCCTCGGGGCGGTGCTGGAGCAGGACTACCCCGCCGAGCTGGTACAGGTGCTGGTGGCCGACGGCATGTCCGATGACCAGACCCGGGAGATCGTCGAGCAGCTCGCCCGCGAGCACCCGGACCACGCGGTCGAGATCGTCGACAACCCGGGCGGCATCGTGCCCACCGGCTTCAACGCCGCGCTCTCGCGGGCCAGTGGACAGGTCATCGTGCGCGTCGACGGGCACACGGTCATCGCGGAGGACTACGTGTCGGCGTGTGTGACGGCGCTCGAGGAGTCCGGTGCCGACAACGTCGGGGGCCGGATGGACGCGCAGGGACAGGGGCGGGTCGCTGCGGCCATCGCCCTCGCCACGTCCTCGCCGTTCGGGGTCGGCGACGCGCAGTTCCACTACGCCTCCGGGGAGCACTGGGTCGACACGGTCTACCTGGGCGCCTGGCGCCGGGAGGTCTTCGACCGGGTCGGCTCGTTCGACCCCGAGATGGTGCGCAACCAGGACGACGAGTTCAACTACCGGCTGCGCGCGGCGGGCGGTCGGATCCTGCTCACCGATCGCATCCGCTCCCGCTACTACAGCCGCGCGTCGATGCGGAAGCTGTTCCGGCAGTACCGCCAGTACGGGTTCTGGAAGGTGCGGGTGCTGCAGAAGCACCCGAAGCAGATGAGCCTGCGCCAGTTCGTCCCGCCGGTCTTCGCCGCCGCCGTCGTGGGGGGTGCCGTCCTGGCCCCGGCGAGCCGTGGCGTTCGTCGCGTCTGGGCGGCCACGCTCGCCGCCTACGGGCTCGCCGCCGTCTCCGCGTCGGTCTCGGTCGCCCGCCGGTCCGGCTGGCGCCACCTGCCGCTGCTGCCGGTGGCGTTCGCCGCCATGCACTTCGGGTACGGCGGGGGCTTCCTCGTCGGTCTCCTACGGTTCGCCCACCGCTGGCGGGATCGCACCGCGCCACCGCCGCCCCGGCAGCGCAGGCCCGCCACGCTGACGAGCGCGCCGCTCTCGCGACGTGAGGCGGGCTGATGGCGGCAGGAGGGCAGGACGGGACCGACGCCGGGTCGCCGCGACGCCGGGTGGTCTTCATCGGCGGGCTGGACGACGGACGCCGAGCGGTGCGGGAGTTGCTCGACCATCCCCGGGTCGACCTGGTCGGCGTCTTCGTGCTCGACGAGCAGGCCGCGGGCCGTGTCTCCGGGTTCCGCACCTTCGACGACCTCGTCGCGCCGCCCGTGCTGCGGAAGATCGCCAAGGTGCGCGACCACGCGGACGAGATCGCCGCGCTGCGCCCCGACCTGGTCGTGGTCGTCGGCTTCTCGCAGATCATCCCGCCCGCGATCCTGCGCGTCCCGCCGTTGGGTGTCATCGGCTTCCACACGGCCGTGCTTCCCGGCCGCCGCGGGTCGTCGCCGGTGATCTGGGCGATGGTAGAAGGGCTCGCGGAGTCCGGCGTCACGATGTTCTACATGGACGAGGGGATCGACACCGGCGACGTGATCGCCGTCGAGCGGTTCCCCATCGAGGACGACGACTACGCCGCCGACGTCCTGCGCAAGGCCGACGACGCGACCCTGAACCTCCTGCGCGCCCACCTGGGGCAGATCCTCGACGGCACGGCGCCGCGCACCAAGCAGGGCGACACCGGCAGCACCTACACGCGCAGGCGTACCCCGGCCGACGGGGAGATCGACTGGAACCGGCCTGCGCAGGAGATCGTCAACCTGGTCCGGGCGCTGTCGCCGCCCTACCCGCTCGCCCACACGTTCGGCGGCGACGGCGTGCCGGTGCTCATCGAGAAGGCCAGAGCCGCGCCGGAGCTGGTGCTGCCTCCGCCGCGCCACGACCGGCACGACCCGTTGCGCCAGCGCGTGCTGTGCGTCGTGGCCCATCCCGACGACGAGACGTTGGGCGTCGGCGGCACACTGGCGCTGCACGCCGAGGCGGGCAGCGAGGTGAAGGTGCTCATCATGTCCGAGGGCGAGGTCGAGAAGCTCGCCGACACCCCGCGCTGCGACACCCGGCGGGAGTGCGCCCTGCGCGCGGCCGACGCGATGGGCGTGGCCGACGTCGAGTTCCACGACTTCCCCGACCAGCGCCTCGACACCGTCCCGTTCATCGAGCTGATCAAGACGGTGGAGACGGCCCTGGACACCTTCCGCCCGACGGTGGTCTACGCCCACCACGGCGGCGATGCGAACACCGACCACCAGGTGGTGTTCAAGGCCGTGTACGCCGCGTGCAGGCCGATGACCCCGCTCGGCTCGCTCGTCGAGCGGTTCCTGACCTTCGAGACGCCGTCGTCAACCGACCAGGCGCCGCAGATGCCGAACTACGCCTTCGTCCCGACGACCTTCGTCGACGTGGAGCCGGTGTGGGACAAGAAGCTGAAGGCGCTCGCGTGCTATCCCACCGAGATGATCGGCGGCAGGCACCCGCGCAGCTTCGACTACATCGAGGCGCTCGCCCGGGTGCGCGGCGGACATGCGGGCTACCTGCTGGCCGAGGCGTTCGTGCCGGTGCGCGAGCGCCTCGCCCGCCCGAACGCCGCCGGTCGGTGACGGCGCGCCGTCACCGCAGCAGCGTGCGGACCGTTCCCAGGAGGATGTGCAGGTCCTGCCGGAGGCTCCACGTCCTCACGTAGTCGAGCTCGATGTCCAGCTTCTTCGGCAGGAGGTCGTGCACGTAGTAGGACTCGAGGTCGGTCGGGCCGTGCCCGCGCGATGAACTCCTCCTCGTCGCCGAAGCTCAGGAACGCGCGACTCGTCATGCCCGGTCGCACGTCGAGCACCGGGCGATGGTGAGCGGAGTAGTAGGCGGCGTAGCGCGGGTCCTCCGGGCGCGGCCCCACCACGCTCATCTCCCCCTTGATCACGTTGAAGAGCTGCGGCAGCTCGTTGAGCTTCGTGGCGCGCAACCAGCGGCCCACCTCGGTGATCCGCAGGTCACCGCGTCCCGTCACCCTCGGGCCGGTATCGCCGCGGGTCATCGTGACGAACTTGAACATCGTGAAGAGCTGCCCGTCGCGGCCGATGCGCGGCGCGCGGTAGATCACCTCGCCCGCCGTCAGCTTCAGCACCACCGCGATCACCAGAAGCAGCGGGATGACGATCAGGACGGCCACGAGGGACACCGCGATGTCCAGGGCGCGCTTCGCCCGGCTCCGCGCCGCGGCGTGGGGTGCGACCGCCGGAAAGGGCGCGGTGTCGAGCACGTCCTCCCGCCAGAACGGCCCCGTCATCGGCGGTCGACCGCGGAGCGGGCACGAGCGATTCGTGGGGCAGCGGCCGCAGCAGATCGTCGAGGGTCGGCATCATCGCCACGGCGAGCCCGGCCTCGCGGGCCGCGTACGTGATCTCCTCGACCGCCGGACCGGACAACGATGCGGTCGGCGATGACGAGCATGTCGGCCTTCGACTCGGCCGCCGCGTGGGCCACGTCGGCCCGGGTGCCCCGCACGGCCACCCCGGAGATCCGGTAGCGGCGCAGGAGCTGGTTGTCGTCCAGGAGCGCCACCGGCAGGTAGTGCCCCGTGGGGTCGGAAAGCATCGACCGCAGGAGATGCTGCCCGTCGATCCCGGCCCCCAGGACGATGACCCGGTGCGCCAGGCTGTAGTCCGCGCGGTAGCGACGCTCCCGGTACAGCCGGACCGCCAGTCGCGACCCCACCGCGACCAGCACGGCGATCGGCGCCGCCAAGAGCGGGACCGAACGCGGCACGAACGCCTGGTGGACCGACGAGTCGACGATGAACACGGCCGCTCCGACCAGCGCCGTGCCGACCGTGACGGTGATCGCCTCGTCGATGCCGCCGATCGGATGCTTGCCGCGGTAGGTCCGCAGGATCGCGTGGACGGCCAGCTGTGCGGCGACGGCGACGGCGACGGCCGTCAGAAACGGTCGGGTCTCGATGGTGCTGATACTGAAGTCGGCGCGCAAGGACGAGGCGATCGCCAGGGCGCACGCCCAGCCGAACGCATCCCAGATCATCAAGAGGGCACGTCGGGTCCACCAGCTCGCTGAGTGGCCGTCAACGTGACGACCGTTCGACGAGCCCGTGGTTCCGCCCCTCCGAATCAGCCCGTCCTTCGACGCACCGACGCACGCGAAACTCGCCACTGAAGTGCGACCTCCCCCCAACCTCGTCATTCATGATCGAGTCATGAATGATCTGGACTCCCCCTGCTCTCGATCGTACTGATCCACGAAGCTGTTACGGGAAATACAAGATCTTGGTGAATAGGCCCCATCCAGAGGGACGTATTACGCCTTATGGCCTACGGTCCGCTGGGGTGCGGACGCACAGGTACTGCTTCTCGCAGCGTCCGCCGGGTTCGGCAGGCGGCCACCGGGCGTGCTGGGCAGACCTCGACCCGGGGCACGTGGACCAGCGGCGGAGCGAACGAGACCGGCATGCGCGAAGACGGTACGGCCGTCTTCCGTTGATGCGCAGGCGAAATTGTGTGGGCGGCTCGACGGGGACATATCCGACGCCACCGACGCGCGGGGCTCAGTCCTTGCCCTTGCCCGCATTGCCGTTGCTCTTGCCCTTGGCCTTGCCGTTGCCGCCGTTGCCGCCGTTGCCGCCGTTGCCCGCCGTTGCCCTTGTTGTCGTGCTGGCCGCCACGTCCGCGATCGTCGGCCTGGTCCGCGCCTGCCTGCTCCGCGTCGGTCGGGGCCGCGACGACCGGGCCGGGCGGATCGGACGCGCCCCCGCGCGCGCCGGCCGGGGCGGGATCGGGGGCAGCCGGTCGCGCCTGCGCCAGCCGGAGCAGGCGCGACGGCCACGGCTCGGGTCCGGGGCCACCCGAGCGGCGGCCACCGGAGGTGCGATCGACCCGGCGGCGGGACCTTCCGGTGCCGAGCCGGCGAGGGCAGGCGCGACTGGTGCCGCACCCGGCCGGGCACCGTCGCCCGGTGAAGATCCAGCGCCCCCGAGCAGCACCGCGCCGCCCAGCGCGGCCGTCGCCAGGACGGCCAAGGCCCCCAGCGGCACCAGCCGCCGATCAACCGCCCGGCGCGCCAGACCCTGCGCGAGGCCACCCGACTGCGGCGCCTCGTCGAGGGCCGCCGCCACCTCGGCCGCGGTCGGCCGGTCGGCAGGCTCCGCGAGCGTCATCCGGCGCAGGGCCGCAGCCAGTGGGTTCGGGACCTCAGACGGCACGCGCGGGGTGCGGTTCAGGCGGGCCATCGCGGATTCGACCGCGCTGCCCTCGTACTCCCGGCGTCCCGTGACGGCCTCGAGGAGCACCAGGCCCAGCGCGTACACGTCGGCGGCGGGCCCGACCATCTCCCCGCGCACCTGCTCGGGCGCCATGTACGCGGCGGTGCCGACCACGACACCGGTCGCCGTGACGCGGGTGGCGTCGACGATCCGGGCGATGCCGAAGTCGGCCAACCACGGGCGTCCGGCCCGGTCGAGGAGGACGTTGCCCGGCTTGACGTCGCGATGCACGACGCCGCGCGCATGCACGTGCGCCAGCGCGGCCGCGAGCACGGTTCCGATCTCGATGACGGCACCGGGAGGCAGCGCCCCGCGCCGAAGCCGCGCGGACAGGCTCTCGCCCTCGATGAAGTCCATCACGACGAAGGGGCAACCGTCGTCGGCGGTGCCGGAGTCCCGCACCTCGATGAGCCCGACGTGGCGGACGCCGGTCAGCACATCGGTTTCGCGACCCCCCGCGCGGGTCGGCGTCGCCGTGCCGGACGGAAAGATCTTCACGGCTACGGTTCCGCCGCCCGCGTGGTCCCAGGCCCGGAACACGCGGGCCGTCCCGCCGATCCCCACGAGCGGGCCCAGCTCGTAGCGCCCTGCCAGGAATTCGCCTCCGGCCGGTGTGGCTTCCATGTCGCTCCCCCACGGCGTCGGCCGAGCCTGCACCACGGAGCATCCACCGCGCCGCCGGAGCGGGCAACGCGAGACCGTCGGCGCCGCCGCTGCTCACCGCCGGGCGAACGCGATCGGGCCGGCCCGGCGGTGCAGATCTCGACCCTGCGACGAGCGTCGTAGCGCGAGTCCCCCTCGACGCCGACGCAGAGGTTGCCGATGCCGCGAAGTAGCCATAGGCGTCCACGTCGGGGCGGATCTCGCCCGCTGCGGCGGCGGCCGCGAGCAGTTGAGCGCACACCGGCACGAGGCGGTCGAGGAAGTGAGCGTGCAGGGTCTGCGAAGCCGGACGTTGTCGGACTGCAGCACCGCGGCGAGTCCGTGCTTGGTGACCAGGAAGTCGACGAAGAGATCGATCCACCGCGTCAGCGCGGCGTACGGCGTGCGGCTGCTCGCCAGCAGGGCCGGGCCGGCCTCGGCGCAGGCCTCGACCTGGTGGCGGTAGACGGCGATGACGAGGTCCGCCCGCGCTCGGGAAGTGGCGGTAGATCGTGCCCATCCCGACGCCGGCCTCTGCCGCGATGTCACGCACCGGCGCGTCCACGCCGGACGTGACGAAGACGGCGGCGGCCGCCGCCAGCAGGGCCTGCTCGTTGCGGCGGGCGTCGGCGCGTTTGCGCGGGACCGTCCGCTCGCGCCATCGATGTCGGACACCGCGCCCCTCCTGTTTGCTAAACGGAACAACGCTCCGTAACGTGACCGGAGCACCGTTCCACTTGGTGACGATCGGTAGAGGACGAAGCCGGTGACGAGCGTTTCGGGATCATGACAGCCCCCATGCAGGTCGACTACCACGACGTCCTGCGCGTGTGGCGCGAGGCGGACGCGATCCCGGAGATCGAGCACGCGTGGCTGTTCGATCACCTCATGCCGATCGGCGGCGACCCGAGCGGGCCGATCTTCGAGGGCTGGACGCTGCTCTCGGCCCTCGCCGCACAGACCGGACGGGTGCGCCTCGGGCTGCTCGTGACCAGCAACCGCTTCCGACCACCCGCCATGCTGGCCAAGATCGCCGCGACCGTCGACATCGTGTCGCGGCGGACGGCTCGACTTCGGCATCGGCGTAGGCTCCCGTCCCAGCCATCCCGCTGGCCCGCCGGGAGTACGAGGCGCACGGCCTGCCCTTCCACGACGCCGCCCACGCCGTCGGCGAGCCTCGCCGAGGCGTGCACGGTCATCCGGCGGCTGTGGACCGAGACCGAGCCGTTCGACTTCGACGGCACCTGTCACCACCTCACCGGAGCGTTCTCCAATCCCGAAGCCCGTCCAGCGTCCACACCCTCCGATCCTCATCGGCGGACGCTCGGCCCCGACGCTGCGGGTGGTCGCCGAGCACGCCGACCTGTGGAACATCCCCGGCGGCGACATCGAGGACGTCGTCCGCCGCAGCGCCGCTCCTCGACCGCTTCTGCGCCCCTCCTTCAACTCCGTCCATCATGCAGATGCCGGGGTGCGGACGCCCGGTCGGTAGGTTTCCGGCGTGCCGATGACCGCCCGCTACGCCACGACATGCCGGGTCTGCTCGGGCCCGGTCCGGCCCGGCGACGAGATCGTCAAGGCCGCCGACGGGTGGGCGCACAGCCCCTGCGCCGGGAACCGCCCGGCCGCCGATGCGCCCGGGTCCGCCGCCCCGGCCGGGGCGGCGGCCCGTAAGGCGCAGGGCAGCACTGGGGCGGCGCGGCGTGAGATGCCCGCCCTCGACGGCGCCCTGCACGTGTGGACGGACGGGGCGTGCTCGGGCAACCCGGGCCCGGGCGGCTGGGCGTGGGCCACCCGCGACGGGCGGCGTGACAGCGGCGCCGCCGCCGTCACGACCAACCAGCGAATGGAGATCCAGGCCGCACTGGCGGCGGTGCTCGCCCTACCGGGCCCGCTGACGGTGGTGAGCGACTCGACCTACGTCGTCAACTGCTTCCGCGATCGCTGGTGGCGCGGCTGGCTGGAGCGCGGCTGGACCACCAGCGCGCGCAAGCCGGTCGCCAACCGCGACTTGTGGGAACCGCTGGTCACGCTGGTGAACGAGCGCGGCGACGTGGCGTTTCGGTGGGTGAAGGGCCACTCCGGCGACGAGATGAACGACCTGGTCGACCGCCTCGCCGTCGAGGAGTCCCTGCGGGCCCCGTCCGGTCCGTCCTGAGCCGTGATCACCAGTTCGGTGCAAGTCCGGCCGGATCTGGCCGCCTTTCGCACCGAACCGGTGATCATGGCTGGCGGGTGGTGAGAAGCGATCGTCTCGCCGAGGGATCATCGGCGGCAGAACGGGGTATCCGGGGGCCACGGACGCAACCCGACCTACCCGGGGTGAACCACCACGATGACGGCCTGTCGCCGCCTTGCTCTGGTCGTCGCGGCGCTCGGGGTCACTCTTGCCGTGGTGTCGGCAGCGCTCGCGGCGGCGTTCGCCACGCTCCCGGTCGCGATCGCCCTTGCGACCATCGTGCTCGCCCTCGTGGTCGGTCTCCGCAAGTACTCGAAGATCACGTGGTGGCAGTGGCGCCCGCGCGCCGCCGGACGATCCGCGCGCGCAGGGCCGTGGGCGGCCGCAGCCGCGCCACCCACCCTCGACGGGCTGAGCTGGACGACGGCGTGGGACACGATGCCGTTACCCAGCGCGATGCCGCTGGTGCGCGAGCGGGTCGCCGCGGTGCTGACCGGATGGGGCCTGCCCGGCGAGGCCGCGGAGCCGAGCCTGCTGGCGCTCACCGAGCTGGTGACCAACGCGATCGAGCACGCCACCGCGCCGCTGCGGGTGACGCTCGGGCTCGGCCCGGAGTTCGTACGGGTCGAGGTCCACGATGCCGCGCCCGAGCCCCCGTGGTCACACCGCCCCGCCCACGGGCGCGGGCACGGACTGGAGATCGTCGCGGGGCTGGCGCTGCGGCACGGCTGGAGCCCGGACCCCCACGGCAAAGTGGTGTGGGCCGACGTCGGAATCGGCTGGCCGGAGTAACGCCGCCAGGCGGCGTCAGGTGGCCTCGCCGCCATCGTCGCCACGGTTGTCCGCACCGCCTGCGTCGGTGTCGCCGCCTGCCGCGGGCGGTGTTGGCGTGGGTTTGGCCGCCGTCGTCGGGGCCGGGGACGCGGCGTGGCTGCGCGCGGCGAGCTCCTCCGCGGCCTTGACGACCTGCACCTGATCGCCGATCTGCAGGTAGTTGAACCAGGCCTCGGCGTCGGCGGGGTCGAGGTGGATGCAGCCTCCCGAGGACCGGTTCGGGCTGCCGCTGTGGAACGCGATCCCGCCGTCCTCGAAGAACACCGACCACGGCATGGGCGCGGGCTGCCCGTTCGCCAGCCGCGACTCCTCGCTGAGGTGATCCTTGTCCTTGCGGTAGACGCGCAGGGAGTGCCCGACGGGCGTCTCCTGACCGTTGCCGCCGGAGGCGATCTTCACCGGGCCGCGGAAGATCTTGCCGTCCTGGATCAGCCAGGCCCGCTGCGAGTCGAGGTCGACACACGCCTTCGCCGAGACCGAGCACGGCGTCCCCGCGACGAGCGGCTCGGCCCGAGCGGCCTGTGCCGCGGGCGAGTCGAGCGGATCGGCGAACGCCTGCCCCGCCAGCAGCACGCCGACGGGGACAAGCGCCCCGAGCGCTCCGAGCACAGCGACCTTGCGACCGCCGTTTGACCAACCGTGTCGTACACCCACTGCCACCGCTCCTACCCGGAACCCGATCTCTCTCCGGGTTCAACCCCCCAGATCGCGAGAGGATGCGCGGCAGCCGCCGAGAAGTTGCGGTCAGACGGCGAGCACCGTCGCGGGGTCGGTGTAGGCCAGCTCGTGGGCCTGCGCCACCGGCTCGTTGACCAGCGCTCCACCGAGCGTGCTCAGGCCCTTGGCCAGCGCGTCGTCGGCACGGGCCGCACCGCGGACGCCCTGGTCGGCGACCTTGATCAGATAGGGCAGGGTGGCCGAGGTGAGCGCAAGGGTGGACGTGCGGGCCACCGCGCCGGGGATGTTGGCCACGCAGTAGTGGATCACTCCGTCGACCACGTAGGTCGGGTCGGAGTGGGTGGTCGGCCTGCTGGTCTCGAAGCAGCCGCCCTGGTCGATCGCGATGTCCACGACGACGCTGCCGGGACGCATCCGGGAGATCATCTCCCGGGTGACCAACTTGGGCGCCTTCGCCCCCGGCACCAGCACCGCGCCGATGACCACGTCGGACTCCGCGACGTACTCGGCCATCCGGGCCCGGTTGGGCACCACCAGGTCCAGCCTGCCGCCGAAGATGTCGGCAAGGTAGGCGAGCCGGGCCGGGTTGGTGTCCAGCACCCGCACCATCGCGCGCATGCCTGCGGCGATCTTGGCCGACTCGGTGCCGGACACACCGCCACCGATGATCAGCACCTTGGCCGCGGGGGTGCCGGGCACCCCGCCGAGCAGGATGCCCGCACCGCCGGACGGGCTCTCCAGGTGGTGCGCCGCGGCCTGCACCGCCATCCGGCCTGCGACCTCGCTCATCGGCGTGAGCAGCGGCAGCTTCCGGTCGAAGGTCTGCACGGTCTCGTAGGCGATCGAGTCGATCTTGCGGTCCATCAGGAACTCGGTGAGCGGCTTGTCCGCGGCCAGGTGGAGGTAGGTGAACAACTGGTGGCCCGCGCGGAAGCGGTGGTACTCGGCGGCGATCGGCTCTTTGACCTTGACGATCAGGTCCGCGCCCGCGAACACCTCGTCCGCGCTTGCCACGATCTCGGCTCCCGCCGCGGCGAACTCGGAGTCGGGGAACCGGGATCCCGCGCCCGCGTTCGTCTCGACCAGGACCTGATGCCCGTGGTGGACCAGCTCGACGACACCGTCGGGCTGGACCGACACCCGGTTCTCGTTGTCCTTGATCTCCTTGGGCACACCGACAACCAGCTTCTGCATGATCATGCTCCTTCCGAGACCGCGGCCGCTGCCATCCTGGACCCCGCCCGGCCGTAGATCGAGAGCCCGGGCCGGGCCGAGGGCTCGGATCGGGCGATCCGGTTGCCGCTGCCGGGGATCGCGACGATGATCGGGCATCGGTCAGGCCGTGAGAGTTCCTCCCACCGGCTCGCCAAGGCGCCTGATCCCGCCGCGCGTCCGGGGCAGCGCCATACACAATTTCAGACCGAAGGAGCAGCCTGGATGAAGAAGCTCATCAACGATCCGGCGGACGTGGTTGCCGAATCCTTGCGGGGAGTGGCCAAGGCACATCCGCAGTCGCTTCGCGTTGATCACGAGCATCGCATCGTCTATCGGGCTGACGCGCCGGTTCGCGGGAAGGTCGGGCTCTTGTCCGGGGGCGGCTCCGGCCACGAGCCCCTGCACGGCGGCTTCGTGGGCCGCGGGATGCTCGACGCCGCCTGCGCGGGTGAGGTGTTCACCTCGCCGGTGCCGGACCAGATGGTGGAGGCGACCAAGAACATCGACGGCGGGGCAGGCGTCCTGCACATCGTGAAGAACTACACCGGCGACATCATGAACTTCGAGATGGCCGCGGAGCTGGTGGCCGCCGAGACGGGCGCGGACGTGGCGTCGATGGTGGTCAACGACGACGTCGCCGTGCAGGACAGCCTGTACACCGCAGGACGGCGCGGGGTCGGCGCCACGATGGTCGTGGAGAAGATCGCGGGCGCGGCCGCGGAGGAGCAGCGCAGCCTCGCCGAGGTGACCGCGGTTGCGCAGCGGGTGAACGACAACTCCCGCAGCATGGGCATGGCGCTGACCTCGTGCACCGTGCCCGCCAAGGGCAGCCCGACCTTCGACCTCCCCGAGAACGAAATCGAGATCGGCATCGGCATCCACGGCGAGCCCGGCCGACGGCGGGTCCCGATCGCCTCCGCTCGGGACATCGCCGAGATGCTGGCCGAACCCGTCCTCTCGGACCTGGACTTCACCCACGGCGACGGTGTGCTGGCGCTGGTCAACGGCATGGGCGCGACTCCGCTGCTGGAGCTCTACCTGATGTACGGCGAGATCGCCGCGATACTGGAGAAGGCAGGCGTCACGGTGGTCCGCTCGCTGGTCGGCCCCTACGTGACCAGCCTGGACATGGCCGGTTGCTCGCTGACGCTCGTGCGGATGGACGACGAGTTCCTCCGGCTCTGGGACGCCCCGGTGGTGACCCCGGGTCTGCGGTGGGGAGCCTGATGACCGCGCTCGATGTGGTCGGACTGCGGCGCTGGCTCCAGGTGTTCGCCCGATCGATCGCCGAGCAGCGGGACGTCCTGACCGCGTTGGACGCCGCGATCGGCGACGCCGACCACGGCGCGAACATGCACCGGGGCATGCAAGCGGTCCTCGCCGAGATCGACGGCTCCGACTACGCGGATCCGGCGGCGCTGCTCAAACAGGTCGGCATGACGCTGGTGCGCTCCGTGGGCGGCGCCAGCGGGCCGCTGTACGGAACCCTCTTCTTGCGCATGGCGACGTCGTCGGCGTCGGCCACCGCCCTCGACGCCGCGGGGTTCGCGAAGGCCCTGCGGGCGGGCATGGAAGGGGTCGTCGCCCGCGGCAAGGCCGAGGCGGGCGACAAGACGATCTACGACGCCCTCGCGCCCGCCCTCGACGCCCTCGACGCGCAGCTGGCCTCGGGGGCGGCGCTCGGGGACGCGCTCCGGGCCGCCTCGGCGGCCGCCGACGAGGGCCGCGACGCCACGATCCCGCTGCTGGCCCGCAAGGGTCGGGCCAGCTACCTGGGTGAACGCAGCGTGGGGCACCAGGATCCCGGAGCGACCTCGGCCGCCCTGCTCATCGCCGCCGCCGCGGAGGCGGTCGACGGCTCGGAGACATGACGGTCGGCATCGTCGTCGTCTCGCACAGCCGGGCGCTCGCGGACGCCGCGGTCGCGCTGGCCGCCGAGATGCTGCACGGCGGCGAAGCCGTCATCGAGGTCGCCGCCGGGCTCGACGACGGCGCCTTCGGTACCGATGCCGTCGCCATCCACGACGCCGTCCTCCGGGCCGATCGCGGCGACGGCGTCGTCGTGCTGATGGACCTGGGCAGCGCCGTCCTGTCGGCCGAGCTCGCCCTGGACTTCCTGCACGACGACGCCAGGAGCCGGGTCGTGCTCTGCCCCGCTCCGCTGGTGGAGGGGCTGGTCGTCGCGGCGGTGACCGCCGATTCGGGCGCCACCGCCACCGAGGTCGCCGCCGAGGCCATGGCGGCGTTGACGGCCAAGCAGTCGCATCTCGCACCGGCGGTGACCAGCGCGTCCGAGGACCGCTTCGACGAGGACGCGGAGCCGGACACCGCGGTCTTCACCGTGACGACGCCGCACGGCCTGCACGCCCGGCCCGCGGCGCTCGTCGTGCAGGCGGTCCGCCGTCTCGACGCCGAGGTGCAGCTGCGCAACCGCACGACCGGCACCGGGTTCGTTCCCGCGGGCAGCCTGTCGAAGGTCGCCACGCTCGGCGCTCTCCACGGTCACGACATCGAGATCCGGGCGACCGGGCCGCAGGCCCACGAGGCCGTGCGGACCCTCCTCGACCTGGCCCGCGACGGATTCGGCGAGACCGCGCCGCGGCCACCGCCGACGCGGACCGGGCGGCGACCCGCCGGTCCCGTGCCTGCCTCCCCCGGGATCGGGATCGGCCGCGTCCGGCCGCTGCGCGACCCGACGGTCAGCGCTCCCGACGACGCCACCACCCCCAGCGAGGCCTGGCCACGGCTGGAGCGTGCGCTCCACGCGGCCCGCCACGACGTCCGCGCGTTGCGCGACCGCACCGCCTTCGAGGTCGGCGAACCCGAAGCCGCGATCTTCGACGCCCACCTGCTGCTGCTCGACGACCCGCAGCTGACCGACACCGCGCGGCGGATGATCGACGCCGGGGCAGGCCCCGCCCGGGCGTGGGCGGACAGCCTCGCCCCCGTCGAGGCCGAACTGACCGCCACCCCCGACGAGTACCTGCAGGCGCGCGCGGCCGACGTGCGTGATGTGCGCAACCGGGTGCTGCGCCTGCTCGGCGGGACGTCGAGCACCGCGGGCGAGACCGACGGCGTGCTGGTCGCGCCCGACCTGACGCCTGCGGAGGCGGCGGCGCTCGATCCCACCCGCACGGCGGCGGTCGTCCTGGCGCACGGCAGCCCGACCGCGCACAGCAGCATCCTGCTGCGGGCCCGGGGCATCCCGGCGGTCGTCGGGGCAGGCCCGTTGGTCGCCGAGGCGAAGCCGGGGACGTTGATCGCCGTCGACGGCACGACCGGCCAGGTGCTCCTCGACCCGGACGAGAGCGTCCTGGCCGACTTCCGCGACCGGGCGACCCGGAACGAGCGACGGGCGGCCACAGCGCTCGCCCGCGCAGGCGAGCCCGCCGTCACGACGGACGGCACGACCGTCCTCGTCGGGGCGAACCTCGGATCGGTCGCCGACGCCGTCGCCGCGGTCGGAGCCGACCTCGCGGGCCTGGTGCGGACCGAGTTCTGCTTCCTCGGGCGGGCCGCCGCGCCCACCGTCGACGAGCAGGAGGCGGCCTACCGCGGGATCGCCGAGGCGATGACGGGCCGACGCATCACGCTGCGCACCCTGGACGTGGGCGGCGACAAGCCGTTGGACTACCTCCCGATGCCCCACGAGGCCAACCCGTTCCTGGGCGTCCGCGGCATCCGGCTCGCCCTGGCCCGGGAGGGCCTGCTCACCGACCAGCTCGAAGCGTTCGTCCGCGTGGCCCACGATCATCCCGTGGACGTCATGTTCCCGATGATCACGACGGTCGACGAGCTGCTCGCCGCCCGTCGCCTGCTCGACGACGCCGTTCGCGTCGTCGGGCGCGGCGCGCCCGCCGGACTGCGCGTGGGGATCATGGTCGAGGTGCCCGCGACGGCGCTGAAGGCGAAGGCGTTCGCCCCGCACGTCGACTTCCTGTCGATCGGCACCAACGACCTCACCCAGTACGCCCTGGCCGCCGAGCGCGGCAACGAGGAGCTGGCCGCGCTGGCGGACCCGCTGGATCCCGGGGTGCTCGCGCTCATCGGCGCAGCGGGCGCGACGGCGGGCGCCGACGTCCTCGTCGCCGTCTGCGGCGAGCTCGCAAGCGACGAGCAGGCCGTGCCGGTGCTCCTGGGCCTCGGTGTGCGGGAGCTCAGCGTCGCGCCCGCGGCGGTACCGGCCGTGAAGGAGGCGGTGCGGCGCATCGACCTCGCCGCCGCCCGGGACCTCGCCGAGAACGCCCTCGCGGCGCCCGACGCCGGGGCCGTTCGCCGCCTGCTGTCCGGCTGAACGCTGCGGAAGGATGGTCGTGTGTCGATCTCGCGTCTCGGGCTGGGGCTGGCCGCGCTCGCCCGCCCGGCCTACATCACGTCCGGTCGGGCGACCGATCTCGGCGCGGACCGGACCGTCGAGACGCTCCGGCAGCAGAGCAGGCGAATTCTCGACCGGGCCTACGCGCTGGGGATCCGCTACCTCGACCTCGCCCGATCCTATGGTCGGGCCGAAGAGTTCGCCGCCGGTTGGCTGAACGCGCATCCCGACCGCGACGACGTGATCGTCGGCTCCAAGTGGGGATACCGCTACGTGGGCGAGTGGCGCACCGACGCGGACGTGCACGAGGTGAAGGACCACTCGGCGGCCGCGTTCCGGAGGCAGCTCGCCGAAACCCGGAGGTGGCTGGGCGACCGGTTGGCCGTGTACCACGTGCACTCCGCCACCCTCGAGACCGGCGTGCTGGAGGACGTCGAGCTGCACCGGGCACTCGCCGAGCTGCGCGACGCCGGTGTCCGCATCGGGGTGTCCACGTCCGGGCCCGACCAGGCGTCGGCGGTGCGCCGGGCGCTGGCCGTGGACATCGACGGGCGTCCGCTGTTCACGTCCGTCCAGTCCACGTGGAACCTCCTCGAGACCTCGGTGGCCGACGCGCTGGCCGACGCGCACGCCGCGGGCGCGCGGGTGATCGTCAAAGAGGCGGTGGCCAACGGCCGTCTGACGTCCGCACGCGCCGACGCCGACACGGCAGGCAAGCGAGCCGCCGCGCTCGCGGCCGATCTGGACGTCGGCCTCGACCAGCTCGCGATCGCGGCGGCGCTGGCGCAGCCCTGGGCGGACACGGTGCTCTCCGGAGCGGTGACGGTCGAGCAGCTGGAGAGCAACGCAGGCGCGGCCGACGTCCGGATTTCCGCCGACGTGCTCGCTGAGCTCGCCGCGCTCGCGGAGCCCCCGACCGACTACTGGGCGGCGCGGTCCCGACGTTCCTGGACCTAGGGACGCTGGGTGACCAGCTGCTCCGTGCCGCTGGCGGGCATGTTGCCCGGATCCGGGGCGGGTGCGGTGTCGGCGGCGTTCTCCTTGTGGAACCGGCCGTCCTTCATGATGTAGTGCAGCTTGTCGTGGTCCTGCAGGACGGTGACGTCGGCGAGCGGGTCCCCGTCGACGACCAGGAGGTCGGCGAGGTAGCCGGGCTGCACCTTGCCCAGCTCGTCGGGCCGCAGCATGATCTCCCCGCCCCACGCGGTGGCCGAGAGGATCGCCTCCATCGGCGTGAAGCCGAGCAGCTCGACGAAGTGCTCCAGGTCGCGAGCGTAGGTGCCGTGCGGGGTCCAGGCGAACCCGTAGTCCCCGCCGGGCAGCACCTTGACGCCGCGGCGGTGCATCTCGCGCAGCCCGGCGATGGCCGTCTCCAGCTCCTTCTTGTAGCCGACGGCCTCGGCGGCCGCCTGCGGGAAGCCGAAGGCCTCGGCCTCGTACAGGGTCGCGACGAGCCAGTTGATGCCCGGTGTAGCCGGAGTCGAGGTAGGTGCGGGCGGACTCGATGCAGAACAGCAGGTGCTCCTCGACCGGCATGGTGCCCAGCCCGTCGAGATCGGCGGAGTTGTTCCAGGAGAAGTGCGTGTGCGCGTCGCACAGCCCGGACATCAGGGTGCGGCCGCGGCCCTCGATCACGCGGGCGTCCTGCGCCTGGGCGGGGTCGACCGCGCCGACCGCGGCGATGCGGTCGTTCTCGACCAGGACGTCACCCGGATACGGGTCGGCCCCGGTGGAGTCGAGGATCGAGACGTTGCGGAACAGGGTCTTGGTGGTCGGGACGGGTCGCGGCGGGTGGTCTCGGACAGGGCGCCCGCCACCACGCCGGGCGCGACGGCGGCGGTGCCCTTCTCGCGCAACACGGCGGCCCGGTCGCGTTGGGCCTGGCGCCCCGCCTCCGCCGGTTCCCGCACCGCACCCAGGAGGACCAGCGCGGACACCTTCTCGGGGTGGCGGGCGGCCAGCTCCCGCACGACCAGCGTGCCCATCGAGTGCCCGACCACGGCCGCCGCGTCGACGTTCAGGGCGTCGAGAACGGCGGCCAGGTCGTCGGCGTGCCCGGTGATGCTGATGTCGTCGGTGAGCGGCGAGCGACCCGCCCCGGCGAAGTCCACCCGGATCACACGCCGCCGCTCGGCCAGCGCGTCGGTTTGGACCTGGTAGAAGTTCGACGTGCCGCCCAGGCCGTGCACGAGCAGCACGACGGGGGCGTCCTCGGGGCCGTCGATCTCGACGGCCAGTTCCTTGCCGTTGACGTTCATGAGAACTCCTTGCCCACCGGCGGAACCCGGTGTGACGGACGGTGGTGGGTGGTGCGTCAGTCGGCGACGCGGTTGCGCTGCGCGCCCAGGCCGGTGATCGTCACCTCGACGACGTCGCCGGAGGCCAGGAACTTGGGCGGGTCGAACCCGATCCCGACCCCCGCCGGGGTGCCGGTGGCGACGATGTCACCGGGCAGCAGGGTCATCCCGGCCGAGAGCACCGCGATCAGCTCCGGGATGTCGAAGATCAGGTCTTTGACCGGGGCGGACTGGCGCGGCTCACCGTTGACGAAGCTGCGCACCTGCAGCGCGGTCACGTCGGCGACCTCGTCGGCCGACACCGCGTACGGGCCCATCGGGCAGTGCGTGTCCAGACCCTTGCCGAGCGTCCACTGCTTGTGGCGGGCCTGCAGGTCCCGTGCGGTGATGTCGTCGATGATCGTGTAGCCCCATACGTGCGCGAAGGCGTCGGCCCGCGCGATGCCCCGGCCGCCGCGGCCGATGATGACGCCCAGCTCGGCCTCGTAGTCCAGCTCCGTGGTGACCCCGCGGTGCGGGTCGATGTCGTCGAAGGGGCCGGTCACCGACGTGGTGGCCTTGGTGAACACCACCGGGTGCTCGGGCAGGGCCTCGGAGCGGTCGGGCTGGTCGTAACCGGAACGGCCGAACTCGGCCACGTGCGCACGGTAGTTCTTGCCCACCGCGAACACGTCGCGGCGCGGCGTCGGGATGGGGGCGAGCAGCCGCACCTGGTCAAGGCCGGTCGCGGGCAGGGACGGCGCGCGGTCGGCCAGCACCGGCCCCCACTGCGCCCAGCCCTCGATGAGCTCCAGCACCCCGGTGCCCGGCGGCAGCAGCGCGGTGACCTCCCGCACCTGTCGCGCCTCCTCGTCCACCACGCCGACAGCGGGCCGGTCGCCGGTCGTGAAGGTCACCAGCTTCATCCCGACACCAATCTGTACCAATTCAACCAATAGCGCACCAGGCCGACGTTACGCGGGCGTCGTCGGCATGTCGAGAGACCGTTTCTGCGCCGCATTGGTCGGAATTGGTATCCTGGACGCGTGTTGGTCGAACAGTCGCTGCGCGACCTGCTGACCCAGGGCGCCGAGAGCGGCACGCTGGTCCCGGGATCGAAGCTGCCCACCGAGCGGGCACTGGTCGAGCGGCTGTCCGCGCCGCGGTCGGCGGTACGCCGCGCCCTGGAGACGCTCGAACACGAGGGACTGATCACCCGCCACGTCGGGCGCGGCACCTTCCTCACCGAGGCCGCCACCCGCAAGGTCGACGGCGCCCCCGCGGACACCAGCCCCGCGGAGATCATGCAGGTGCGGTTGCTGCTCGAACCGCAGGTCGCCACCCTGGCCGCCCGGGTCGCCACCCAGGCCGACCTCGACCGCATCACCGCCTGCCTCGACGCCGGTGGCGCCTGCGACGACTTCGAGGGCTTCGAGACCTGGGATGCCCGCCTGCACCGGGCCATCGCCCAGGCCACCCACAACGGGCTGCTGATGAACATGTTCGACGTGCTCAACACGGCCCGCGCACTGCCCGTGTGGGGCACCCTCAAGCGGCGCACCTCCAGCCCGGAACGGCGCCGCTGCTACCACCGCGAGCACACCGCGATCGTCGACGCCCTCCACGACCGCGACCCCGACGGCGCGGGCGCGGCCATGCGCGCGCACCTGCAGGATGTCTCCGACAACCTGCTCGGCCGCCACTGACCGAACCCGGTGTCTCAGTGGGCGGCCTGGTCCGCCGAGCGGACGAGCCGCGCCGCGAGCAAGTGCACCTGCTCGCGGAGGGCGACCGGCTCCTCGATGACGAAGGGCCGGTCGATCCAGGCGAGCAGCGCCGGGACCCAGTCGAGCTGCTCGACCTGGAGGCGGAGCCGGACCCACGCGTCGCTCGCTGCTGTTCCGCGACCCCGACGGCAACTCGGTCAACCTGTTCACGCCGGTCACCGCGCAGGCACGGGCGAAGTTCGGCCTGTGACCTGCGGGATCGCTCACCGACGGCGCGGCGCGGACAGGATCCGGGTGGCGAGCTGCTCGGTGATGGCGAGGTGCGGCGCGTTCTCGCGCGCTCGCTGCGCGATGCCCTGGGGGCTCAGGCCCATCTCGTGGTAGAGCCACACGAGCTTCTCCTGCCGTGCGGTCCAGGGGCGCGCACCCGTCGCGCGGGCGGGCGGCGCGGGCGGCGCGGGCGGCGCGGGCGGCGCGGGCCGCGCGGGGGATCGTGCACCGGCGCCCGGCCGCAGCGGCCGGTAGTCCAGCCCCAGGCCGGTGTCCTTGCGCCCGAACTCGCCCGCCTCGCCGCGCCTCCTGACCTCGTCGGGATCCCCGACGATCAGGGTGTCGGCGCTCTTGTTGGCGCCCACGGTCGTGACGACCAGGCCGCGGTAGTGCCGCGCCCGGCACGCGTCCTTCGTGCAATAGGTGTAGCCGAGCTCGGCCCGCTCGGTGGGCAACTCGTCGCCGCACTCCACGCAGCGCCTGACTTCGGTCGTCGTAGCGACCACCTCCGCCTGGTCAAACGCCCTGCGACACGGAAGTCTTCCGGGGGGATGCCGTCACATCGCGGGCGTCGGACGCGACTACCGGTGGCGAGATCCGCGGTGACCTGCACCACCACCCGAGCATCTGGGGGACCTCGATGTCGACGGCGATCACGACCCGCTCCTACGACAACGCCCGCACCGGCAGCTACACCCACGAGACGGCGCTGACCGCGTCGGCGGTCCGCACGCGTGGCATCCGGCGCGCGTTCTCGCTGCAGCTCACGGGTGACCGGCGCGGCGTCGAGGCCCAGCCGCTCGCCGTGCCGGGCGTCCGCTTGGACGACGGCTCCGTGCACGACGTCATCTACCTGGCCGACATGGCCAACCAGGTGTGGGCGTTCGACGCCGCGACCGGTGCCAAGCTGTGGGTCCGCAAGCTCGGCGCGCCGGTCAACGGCGGCAACGACATCGACGTGTACGTCATCAACGACCACTGGGGTGTCCTCGGCACACCCGTGATCGACACCGCGACCGGGATCATGTACGCGGTGGCCTGGGTGAGCGACAACGGCTCGGTGGCCGCGGCCCGGCACCGCTGCTACGCGATCAGCATCCGCAACGGCACCGACGCCCACCCGTCCATCGACCTCGAAGGCGCCACCTACGACCCCGGCCACGGCGCGCCGGTGCAGCAGTTCCGATCGGCGCCACGCAAGCAGCGCGCCGCGCTGCTCCTGACCAAGGTCGACGGCGTTGCGACGGTGTTCATCGGGTTCGGTTCGGTCCGCGAGACCGGCAAGGACGCCCGCGGCTGGGTGATCGCCTGCGGTACCGAGCCGTTCGCGCCGACGGCCGCGTGGGCCGCCACGGCGAAGGGTTTCGGCGGCGGCATCTGGCACGGCGCGGGCGGCCTGGCCGCCGACCCGGCCGGACACGTCTACGCGATGACGGGCAACGGGACCTTCGACGCCGTCACGGACTTCGCCCAGTCATTCGTCAAGCTGACCTACACCCCGCCGAAGCACGGCGCGGCGGCGTCCCTGGACCTGGTCGATTGGTGGACACCGTTCACCGATGCCGCCCGGGTTGCCGGAGCCCGGGTCGCCCAAGCGCAGGCCGTCGGCCCACCGGCCACGACGAACTTCCGCGCCGTCGCGGCTACCGCAGGCATGGCGGGCTGGGACGACATGGACCTGGCCAGCGGCGGCCCGGTCGTGCTGCCGTCCCACAACGCCATCCTCGGGGCGGGCAAAGACGGCGTCCTCTACGTCGTGAAGCTCGACGACATGGGCCGCACGACACGTGCCGACCTCGTCGCTCCGGCGGGGAACTACGCCAAGCTGCTGTCTCCGCCGATCTTCTTCACCTACTACTCCCCGACGCTCAGCCCACACCCCGATGACATCCGCACGCTGAACACCCTGTGGGACGACGTCACCCACCACCTGCACGGCAACCCGGTCGTGTGGGACAGCGTCGATCGCGGCCCGCTCGTCTACTGCTGGGGGGAGAACGGCAACCTGCGCGCGTGGAGCCTCAATCCCAACGGCTCCCTCACGTACCTGGCCGCAGGCGCCGAATCCGCCTCGCCGCAGTCGCCCGTCCCTGCGGGCGGCATGCCGGGTGGCATGATCAGCCTGTCCGCCGACCCCGCCGCGCCGCACACCGGGGTCGTGTGGGCCACCGTGCCTTACGTCGACGCCAACAGGACCGTCTCGGCGGGGCGCCTGCTCGCCTACGACGCCACCCAGTTCGACACCTTCGGTGATGGCTCCAAGAAGCTGCGGGTCCTGTGGGACTCCCAGGACTGGAACCTGCAGTTCTCGTTCAACAAGTTCAACCGGCCGGTCGTGTTCAAGGGGCGCCTCTACGTGCCGACCTACGACGACCGGGTCGACGTCTACGAGCTCGCCTGACCGGGTGGTGGCGACGTCGCCCGGATGAGACGGTGAGGTGTGCCGGAACGGGAGCGCGACGCCGCGGGACGAGCGCGCAACGCCCGCCCGCGCGACCGGCACGGGCGCCCGCTGCCGCGCGGGGCCGTCGGCGTCGAACGGGTGCCCGACGATCTCGTCCTCCACCCCGAGGACGCGGTGAGCGAGGCGCAGCGCCTCCTCGACGCCGGACTGCCGTTCCCCGCGCACGACGTGCTGGAGAGCGCGTGGAAGACCGCCTCCGGCGGGGAGCGCGAGCTGTGGCGCGCGCTGGCCCAGCTCGCGGTCGGCCTGACCCACGCGCAACGCGGCAACGCCCGCGGCGCCGTCGCCCTGTTGGACCGGGCCGCGGACGGGCTGGGCCGGTGGGTCGGCCCGGCGCCTGCGGGCGTCGACCTGGACGGGGTGCGGCGGCACGCCGAGGAGCTGGCCCGGCGGATCGAGCGATCGGGGCTGGTCGGTCTCACCGACGCCGACCTGCGCGTCCACCTGCGGGGATGAGCGAACCGCCGCAGCCGCCGTAGCCCGACGGTTTGTCCTGACATATGCTCAAAACATGAGCATCCCGACCCTGACGCTGAACGACGGTCACGCGATCCCCGCCATCGGGTTCGGCACCTTCCCGCACGCCGGGGACGACTCGCGCACCACCACGGTCTCCGCGCTCGACGCGGGCTACCGACTGCTCGACACGGCGCTGCGGTACGAGAACGAGCAGAGCGTTGGCCAGGCCGTGCGCGAGTACGACCTCCCCCGGGAAGACATCCTCGTGTGCACCAAGCTCGCGGGTCGCCACCACGGCTACGACGAGACGATCAAGGGTTGTCACGAGTCGCTGACCAACCTCGGCCTCGACTACGTCGACATCTACCTCATCCACTGGCCGCTGCCCCGGCTCGACAAGTACGTCGACAGCTGGAAGGCCATGATCAAGCTGCGCGACGAGGGCCTGGTCCGCTCGATCGGCGTCTCCAACTTCACCGAGGACCACCTGCACCGGATCATCGACGCGACCGGCGTCCTGCCCGTCATGAACCAGGTGGAGCTGCACCCGTACTTCCCGCAGGCGCCGCTGCGGGCCGTGCACGCCGAGCTCGGCATCGTCACCGAAAGCTGGAGCCCGATGGGCCGCGGCGAGCTGCTCGCCGAGCCGACCGTGGCCCGCGTCGCCGAGGCCCACGGCGTCACGCCCGCCCAGGCCGTCCTGCGCTGGCACGTGCAGCTGGGCGCCGTTCCCATCCCGATGTCGGCCAACCCGCAGCGGCAGCGCACCAACATCGACCTGTTCGGCTTCACCCTGTCCGACGACGAGATGGCCGCCCTCTCCGGGCTGGAGCGCGGCCGGATCTGGGGTCAGGACCCGGACGGGTACGAGGAGTTCTGAGCAGTCGGCGACACGCCGACGTGGATACGGCGGCGCCCGGACGGGTAATCGATCGGAGCAGGTGTGTAGCGAATCGAACCAACGGGCATCGGAGCAGCGTGACGCGATCAACGGAGCGAATCCGCTCGCTGAGCCTCACCTTTCCCGACTCCACGTCGCTGCCTGCGATCCGGCGCTGGCTGCGGTCGAACCTGCCGCCGGATGCGGACCTCGAACTCGACGCGGAGCTCGTCTGCTGTGAGCTGGTCACCAACGCGGTCGAACACGGCGGCGGGGCCGGGGCCGCGCGGATCGAGGTCGTCGGCGACCGCCAGGTGCGCGTGGAGATCGACGACGCCGACCCGGACGGCATCCTGACCGTCGGACGATCGCGCTTCGGGGGGTCACGCGGGCGCGGCCTGACGATCGTCAACTCGGTCTCCCGCTGGGGCGTGGTCAGGAGCCTCACCGGCAAGACCGTGTGGGCCACCCTGTGAGACGACGATTCATCCGCGGACGCGGCGAGGAGATCGAAGACGACGCGCGGTGAGAGTCACCGATCTGCACCCAGAGGAGCACATCGCTGCTCCTCGGCGCGGCGCCGGGCGATCGCGGCGCGTGTTCGTCCCGCCACCAGCCACGGCCGGAAGACCTCCCTCGCCGGAAACCGCAGCACTTCCCAACCACAGGCGGACAGATACGCCTGGCGCCTGAGGTCCCGCAACACGCGCTCCGGGGTCAGGTGGTGCGGCCCGTCGTACTCGAGCCCGAGCTGCAGCGCGGGATACCCAAGATCGAGCAGGTACGGGCCCACAGGGTGCTGGAGCACCGGCAGCGGGAGCCCGGCATCCTCCAGCGCGATCCGGATCCGTGACTCCATCGGTGAGCCGGCCAACGGGCTCGATCGGCGCAGGACCTCGGGCAGCTGAACCACTCCCCGTGCCCCGCCGCGATGCTCGGCCAAGGCCGCGACGGCGTCGGCCGAAACCGCGCAGCAGCGGGTGATCGCATCGACAGCGCAGATCGCGTCGGTCACCGGCGGACGTCGTCCCAGGTCGAACGCGGTGCGCAGCGCGGTCGTGACGGCTACGCCACGCACCCGGGCGATCTCGGCTTCGGCCAAACGGTCGGCGCGCACCATCAGCCCGGCGCGGGTCGGCGCCGAGCTTCCCGGCACGATCAGCTCGACCGGTGCATCGAGCGGTGCGCAGGACGCCCCGAGCAGCTCGGCCGCCGACCAGCCGCCGAGCACGCCCCGGCCGTCGACCGCCAGCACCCCGGCCCGGCAGCGGAGTGCGTAATCCACATCGACGTGCGCCCCGACGAAGATCCCGGAGAACAGCCTGCGGAACCGTGGTCCGCGCAACTGCCCCGGCGTCACGAGTCCGGCTGCGATCGCGTCCCGCCCGCGAAACGGTGTGTCGAACACATCACCAACAGACGGTCCCAGCCGCAGAGCGGTTCCACCGTGGCTCGAGAATCACCGATCTGTCGTCTGTACGACCGATTGGTGATTCTCGGCGTCAGCGGTCGACGATTCACGCCGCGGCGCCGGGCCCGGGGAGCAGTTCGACGTCGCGGGGGCCCATCGGCTCACCGCAGTGCGCGCAGCGCAGCTCGACGCGGCTGAGCTCGCCGCAGGCGTGGTGGCGGTAGAGGACCGGCGGGCCTGCCTCCCCGGCGAGCCACCGGTCGCCCCACGCGGCCATCACCATCAGCAGCCGGACGAGCTCGGCGCCCTTGTCCGTCAGGACGTACTCGTAGCGGGGTCGCCGGTCGTAGGGCCTGCGTTCGAGCACGCCGCGCTCGACGAGGTGGTTGAGCCGCTCGGTCAGGACCTTGCGCGAGATGCCCAGATCGGCCTGGATCTGCTCGAAGCGGGTCATCCCGACCCACACGTCGCGCAGGACCAGCGGCGACCAGGGCTCCCCGATAACGTCGAGCGTGCGCGCGATCGAGCACGCCATCCCACCAAAATCCGTGCGCTGCATGAAATCAGGCTACCGCTTGGGGTTCCCTCAAGGAACTCACATCTGCTACGGTCCTGGAGTCTCTTGAAGGAACTTCGAAATTGTCACTGCTGAGGAGATGACCCGAGATGCTCGATCCCGACGTCCGCCGCCACCTCGACGGCACCTCGCTCGCCCACCTCGCCACCGTCACGCCGGACGGCGCACCCCACAGCGTCCCGCTCTGGGTCGCCACCCACGGCGACCAGATCGTCTTCCTCACCGGGCCCCGCTCGCGCAAGGCCCGCAACCTGCGCCGCGACCCGCGGGTCGCGTTGTCGCTGACCGCCGCCGACAACCCGTTCGAGCCGGTGATCATCCGCGGTCGGGTCGTCGAATGGCTGGAGGGCGACGCGGCCTGGGAGATCGTCGACCGGATCTCGATGAAGTACATCGGCGCGCCCTACCCGCGGAACGAGGAGCGCGTGGTCGCCGTCGTCGAGCCCGAACGGCAGACCGTCGGCATCGGCTGAGGACGGCGCAGACGGTCGGCAGCCCTGGCAGGTCCTGGACTCGGTTGCCGACCTCCCGCACTGCTAGGCCTTTGACCTGCGGAAACGGAAACCGCCCCGACGTCGGGTGACGCGCGCGACGCCGGTGAGCAGACTCTCATATCGGCCCGATCCGGCACCCTGACGGTGCTCGGGATAGTTAACTCCGCGGTAGGTCGCCCCCGGTGCGGCCCCGACGGAGGAATGTGATGTCCACCGAAACGGAACGGCGCGAGCTGATCCGTCCGGACGCAACGGTCGCGTACTGGACGAGCGGACCCGAACGGGCTCCCGTCGTCGTCTTGCTGCACGGCGCCACCCTCGACCACCACGCGTGGGCGCCACAAGCCGCCGCCTTGACGGGGCGCTACCGCGTGGTCGTCCCCGACCTGCGGGGCCACGGCGAGTCGGAAATGGCTGACGAGTTCCGGTTCGGCGACGTCGTCGCGGACATCGAGGCCCTGCTCGACGAGGTCGCCACCGACACTCCCCTCGCCATCGGCGGCCTGAGCCTGGGCGGCAACATCGCCCAGGAGATCGTCTACCGCAGGCCCGGCAGGGTCGACGCGCTCGTCGTCGCCGACGCCACCTGCAACACCGCGCCCCGGCACCCGCTGGCCGCCCCGCTGACGGTCGCCGTGCTCTCGACGATGGCCTTGACCAGCCGCGGCCGCTTCCTGCAGCGTGCGGCGACCGTCACCTCGGCCCACGAGGACGTGCGCCGCTACGTGCTGGACGCCAACGCGGAGCGCAGTCCACAGGAGGTTCTGCAGATCCTCACCTCGCTGCTGGACGACGCGCTGCGCCCCGACCCGGACTACCGACTCCCGGTGCCGACGCTGCTGCTGCACGGCGCCCAGGACCGCGTCGGCGACGTCGTGAGCGGCACCCGCGCCTGGGCAGGCCGCGACCCGATGGCCGAGTACGTCGTCGTGCCGGACGCGGGCCACGCCAGCAACCTCGACAACCCCGCCGCGTTCACCGATGCGTTGGCCGCCTTCCTGGACCGCGTCCTGGAGGACCGGGACGACCTTCACGAGGCGCAGGCGGGCGCGCTGCCCGCGCCTCGCGACGATGCGCCCGTGGACAGACCCGCGCACGAGTCTTCCCGCAGGCCTGCAGACGGGCCTGCGGTGGAACCTCAGACCGGCGCGCGGAAGGGGCCAGGGAGGGGCCCGCGGCAGGCCCGCCCGGTCCGCCGACCGGCGACGGCCCGCGTCTCCCGAGGCCTGCCGAACGCGCGGTCGCCGGGCAGCCCTGGTCGCGCCGCATGTCGGAGGTGGTCCGCTCGATCGGCCGACGGCTGCGCACGACGGCGGCCGGGCGCGAGCGTGGTCCGGGTTTCTGAATGCATTCAGTCACATCGGGGCACGGCCGCGGCCCGGGAGGCGTCGTACAGGTTGTGAACGTTCGACCCCATCTCCTGGAGCTGACCCGGGGCGTCCGGGCCCGACTGCTACGCCGGGGCCGCCCGCCCGGCCTGCGCACGAGCAAGACCGTGCTGGCCGCGGTCGTGTCCTTCGCCGTCGCCACGGCGTTGCACACCAGCGACCAGCCGATCCTCGCCCCGCTGACCGCGCTGCTGGTCGTCCAGTTGACCATGTACGAGACCGTGGCCCACGGCTGGGAACGCATCCTCAGCGTCACGGCGGGCGTATCGGTCGCCGCCGTGTTCGCCCACGTCGTGGGCCTGACCTGGTGGAGCCTCGGCGCCGTGGTGGCCGTCTCGCTCATCGCGGGCAGGCTGCTGCGGCTCGGCCCGCACCTTCCCGAGGTGGCGATCTCCGCGATGCTCGTGCTCGCCGTCGGCGGCGGCGAACCCGCCGCCGCGCAGCGGGTGATCGAGACCCTCATCGGCGCAGCGGTCGGCATCCTGATCAACCTGGTCATCGCGCCCCCGCTGTACCTGCAACCGGCGGGCGACGCCGTCGCCGAGCTCGCCGACCGGATGGGCGGCTACTGCGCCGAACTCGGCGCCGCTCTGCGCGGAACCTGGTCGCGCGAGGAGGCCGACCACCACCTCGACCGTGCCCGCGCACTGGGCGTCGAGGTCGTACGGGCGGAGAACCGGCTGGCCCGCGTCGAGCAGAGCGCCCGGCTCAACCCGCGCGGCCGCCAGGTCGGCCAGGTCCAGCCGCGGCTGCGCGGCGCCCTCACCGCGCTGGAGCACGCCCAGATCGGGCTGCGCAACCTGGCCCGCGCCCTGCTCGACCGCACCTACTACCTCTCCCCGGAGAGGACCGGGCAGGCCTACTCCCCCGAGGCCCGCGAAGCCCTCGCGGCCGTCTTGGACGCCATCGGCGCGGCCGTCCACGCCGTCGCTCCCATCGCCGCCGGGCACCCCGCCGACGCACCCGCACTCGGCCACGCGGTCGCCGACCACCTGTCCGAGGTCGAACGGCGCACCGAGCAGCTCAGCGCCCTGCTCTACGTCGACCCGCACGACGACCCGGCCGCCTGGCAACAACACGGCGCGCTGCTGGCCGCGATCGACCGGCTGCGGGTGGAGATCGACGCGGCGATCCGGCCACCGGTCACGACGTGGCACCCCGCCCCGCTCGGTGGATGGTCGCGCGACGCGCTGCGCCGCAGCTTCACCGCCGCCCGCGAACACCACCGGCCGCGGCGTCGTCCCACGCTGCGCGAACGCCTCGGCCTCTCAACACCGTCGTCCGCGCCGCACGCCGTCGACAGCCGAGCGCCCGACGAGATACCCGCTCCCTGACGGCGGCGGGCTGCACCGTGCCCGACGCGGCCTGCGCCCCGACACTGTGATCGACCCGAGGAGGTTCCGATGTCCCGACCTCGCCGTGAGCCCGGTGGGCTGCGGGCCGCGCTGATCCGTCGTGACCGTATCGTCGCGACGTTCGTCACCGTGGCCGAGCCTGCGCTGGCCGAGATGTTGGCAGGCGCGTTCGACCTGCTCGTCGTCGATCTGGAGCACGCCGCGCTGACCGTCGCCGACGCGATGCTGCTGGCGATCGCCGGGCAGGGCGCAGGCGCGTGGGTCGTGGCCCGGGTGCCATCCGCGCAGAGCGAGGTGGTGGCCCAGGTGCTCGACGCCGGTCTGGACGGCATCGTGGTGGCGAAGATCAACGATGGTGACGAGGCGGCCGCGGCCGCCGCCGCGGTGACCCACCCGCCGCACGGGGTGCGCGGTTTCGGCCCGCGCCGGGCCAACGCCTACGGCCGCGACGGCGACTACCACCAGGTCGCCCGCGACCGCATCGCCTGCATCACCCAGATCGAGACCGCCTCCGGGCTGGGCGCGGTCGCCGACATCGCAGGCACCCCGGGCGTCGACGCGGTGCTGATCGGGCCGTCCGACCTGTCCTTCGCGCTGGGTCAGCCGCTGCAGACCTTCGCTCCGGTGATGGTCGACGCGATCAACGCCATCCTGGCCGCCGCCGACGATGCAGGCATCTCGTGCGCGTTCGCGGGCAACGTGCCCGCGGGACGGCTGCCCGAGCTGCTCGACCACCGCTGCAACGTGCTCGTGCAGGCCACGGACCTGCGCATCTACCTGGCTGCCGCCGACGCGACCGCCGCGGCGACCCGCGACGGCCTGCAGGCCCTCGCGGAGCACGCCGCGCCGCGATGAGTGTTAGACCCGCACCGCCCACACGACCGGCGGGCGGCCGCGACCCTTCTACACGGCGAGAACCGAGTTCGGGCCGTCGAACTCGACGACATCCGGATCGTTGAACCAGCGTCCGTTCACCCCGAGGTAGCGAAACCGCACCCGGGAGCCGGTCGCCAGCGTGACCGAGGTCGATCGGGTGCCATTCGAACGTCGCCGCAGCTCGTGCCGTCCGGGCACCCACTCGTTGAAGTCGCCGACGACGCTGCAGCCTGCCGCCCATTCCTCGGCGGGCAACGCGAACGTTACTTTGACGCTCTCGGCGGTACGGGAAAATTTGATCATGCCGGTCTCCTTGACGCAGAGGCGAGCGGCGACAGTGTGCCGGACGAGCCTGCCCGCGGCCGTCACGACGCGCCGTCGCGTCCGGCGTTTCACCCCGAGTCCGCCACCCTCGCGCGGAGGCCCCGACGAGTCCCGGGCCGCCGGAGGGGCGACGGCGCAGCCCGACCGCCCGACCGGTTGGGCTGCGACGAAGGGGGGTACACCAGCCGCGGCGTGCCGCGCGCGCGGCCGCTGATCGAGGCGTTTGCCGAGGAGGCGACATCGTGAGTGAATCGGCCGCCCAGCGTTCGGAGACATCACGCCTACAGACCTCCGCGACGCAGAGCCGGGCCCGCACCCTGTTCGGAATCGGCTCCGGCAACGCGATGGAGTGGTTCGACTGGGGTGTCTACACCACGTTCACGCCGTTCTTCGCCTCCCAGTTCTTCCACAGCGGCGACACCGTCTCCGATGTGCTGAACACGCTCGTCGTCTTCGCGGTCGGGTTCCTCGCCCGCCCCTTCGGCGGTTGGTTGTTCGGCTGGATCGCGGACAAGAAGGGGCGCAAGCTGTCGATGACGCTGACGGTGGCGACGGCCGCGGTCGGCAGCCTCGCCATCGGGATCAGCCCGAACTACGCGACGATCGGCGTGGGGGCGTCGGTCATCCTCGTGCTCGCCCGGCTGGCGCAGGGTCTCGCGCACGGCGGCGAGCTGCCGTCCGCACAGACCTACATCGCCGAGGCGGCGCCGCGGCAGCGGCGCGGCCTGTGGTCGAGCCTCATCTATTTCTCGGGCACGATCGGGCAGCTCGCGGGCACCCTGGTGGCGGCGATCCTGTCCACCATCCTGGCCAAAGAAGCGATGACGTCCTTCGGCTGGCGCATCCCGTTCGTGCTCGGGGGCGTCTTCGGCCTGTACGCGCTCTACATGCGGTTGCGGATGTCGGAGACCGAGGTGTTCGTCGACGAGATCGTCCGCGACGACCCGACGGCCCGCGACGACACGCACGCGCGGGACGGCATCTGGCAGACGATCAAAGAGCACCCCCGGCTGCTGTTGCAGGTCATCGGCCTGACGATGGGAGCCACCGTCCTCTACTACGCGTGGGCCATCTCGGCTCCCGCCTATGTGATCAACGTGCTGCACGCGCCCGCGGCAGGCGCGCTCTGGGCGGGCGTCGCGGCGCAGGTGGTCTTCCTGATCGTGCTCCCGATCTGGGGCATCGTGTCCGATCGGATCGGGCGCAAGCCCGTTCTGCTCACGGCCGTCGTCGGACTGGCCCTCCTGAACTTCCCGCTCAACGCGATGCTCGACACGTCACCGTGGTCGCTGTTCTTCGCGATGTCGATCGCGCTCATCTTCCTGGGCGCCTTCTCCTCGATCGGGCCCGCCCTCTACGCCGAGATCTTCCCGACGCGCATCCGGGCGACCGGGCTCGCCGTGCCCTACTCCATCGCCGTCGCGCTCTTCGGTGGCACCGCGCCCTACCTGCAGACCTACCTCGCCAGCCAGCACATGACGAGCACGTTCGTCTGGTACGGCGTCGCCCTCGGCCTGCTCTCCGGCCTGGTCGTCCTCACCTTGCCGGAGACGAAGGGCATCGACCTCAAGGACCGCTCGGTCGGCGCGCACGGCCGGCGCAAGTCCCTCCGCGCAAACGTCGCCTGAGTGAGGAGCGTCCAATGGCTGATCCGGCCCGCCTGGAAGCCACGCGAAGCGTGCGCTGGCGCAGGCTGCTGCCCGTCGTGTTCATCACCTACAGCCTCGCGTACCTCGACCGGTCCAACTACTCCATCGGCGCTGCGGGCGGTCTGGAGCGCGACCTGCACATCACCGCGGGCATCTCGGCCCTGCTCGGCGCCCTGTTCTTCCTCGGCTACCTCCTCTTCCAGATCCCCGCCGCGCACTACGCCGAGCGGGGCAGCGTCAAGCGGCTGATCTTCTGGTGCCTGATCGGCTGGGGGGTCTTCGCCTCGCTGCAGGGCGTGCTGCCGTGGGTGCCCGCGCTGATGGTGGACCGATTCCTGCTCGGGGTGGTCGAGGCGGCGATCCTGCCCGCGATGTTGGTGTTCCTCACGCACTGGTTCACCAGCCGGGAACGGGGCCGCGCCGATACCGTGCTGATCCTCGGCAACCCGGTCACGGTGCTGTGGCTGTCCGCGCTGTCGGGATGGCTGGTCTCCGTGACGAGCTGGCAGTGGATGTTCATCATCGAAGGCGTCCCCGCGATCGTCTGGGCGTTCGTCTTCGCCGCGCTCACCGCGGACCGTCCCGAACAGGCGGCCTGGCTGCCCGAGGCGGAACGGAACGCGCTGGATGCAGAGTTGCGCGACGAGCAGGAGCACCTGCCCGAGATGGGTGGCTACCGGCAGGCGTTGCGCAGCCGCTCGGTGCTCGTCCTCTCGGCGCAGTACCTGCTCTGGAGCGTCGGCGTGTACGGGTTCGTCTTCTGGCTGCCCACGATCGTCAAGGCAGGCGCGGGCATCGGCATCGCGGCCACCGGGCTGCTGTCCGCCGTGCCGTACGTGCTCGCCGTGGTGCTCATGCTGGTGGCCTCGCACTGGTCGGATGCCTCGGGGAGGCGGCGGCGGTTCGTGTGGCCGTTCCTGCTCGCCGCCGCCCTGGCCTTCTACGGCTCCTTCCTGCTCGGCTCCGGACGGTTCTGGCCGTCGTTCGTCCTGCTCGTCGTCGCGGGCGGGTGCATGTACGCGCCCTACGGCCCGTACTTCGCGCTCATCCCGGAACTGGTGCCGCGCAACGTCGCGGGCGCGTCGATGGCCCTGGTGAACAGCTTCGGCGCGCTGGGTGGGTTCGTCGGGGCGTACGCGGTGGGTTGGCTCAACGGCACCTTCGGCCCCGGTCCGGCGTTCGTGTTCATGGCCGGATCGCTCCTGGCCTCCGCGGTGCTCATGCTCGCCGTGCCGGACGCGGTCATCCGGCGTTCTTCCCGGCCGGTGGCCTCGCGCTAGTGCGGTGTCCGCAAACGTCCACCGGGCCGCTCGCGCGCCCAGACGACGACTCGCGGCGTTGCCGCCCTCGCGAATACGCCCGGTATGAGCTTCGGGCGGCGCCTTGCGAGTCGCCGCCTGGATCACGCGATCGACCCGGCAACGTTCGTGGACACCGCACTAGCCGGTCGCGGCGACGCCGTGTCGGGGTACGGCATCGCGCAGCTGATGCAGATCCACGCAGACACCGTCCCCCCGTTGGCGCTCAGCCCATGTGATCGGGGTCGGGCCCGATCCGTTCGCCGATGCCCAACGCGTCCATGGCGGCCATGTCGTCGTCGGAGAGCTCGAAGCCGAACACGTCGATGTTCTCCCGCATCCGCTCCGGCCGCATCGACTTCGGGAACACGATGTTGCCGAGCTGGACGTGCCACCGCAGCACGACCTGCGCGGGCGTGCGGCCGTGCCCGTGCGCCAGGTCCGCGACCGTCGGGTCCTGCAGGAGCTCGCCGCCTTGCGCGATGGGGCCCCACGCCTCGGTCGCGATGCCGTTGGCGCGGTGGTACTCGCGCAGCTCGGCCTGCGGCAGCCGCGGATGCAGCTCCACCTGGTTGACGGCGGGCACCGTGCCCGTCTCCGCGGCCAGCCGCCGCAGGTGCGCGATCGTGAAGTTCGAGACGCCGATGGCCCGGGCACGGCCCTCGGCCTGCACCTTCTCGAGACCGCGCCAGGTCTCGACGTAGCGGTTCTCGGCGGGCTTTGGCCAGTGGATCAGATACAGATCGACGTGGTCGGTGCCCAGCCGCCGCAGGCTCTCCTCGAGCGCCCGGCCTGCCTCCGCCTCGCCGTGCCGGTTGTTCGCCAGCTTGGTGCTGATGAACACCTCCTCGCGCGCGAGGCCCGACTCGGCGAGCGCCCGGCCCACACCCTCCTCGTTGCCGTACGCCTGCGCGGTGTCGATGTGGCGATACCCGGCGTCGAACGCGGCGCGCACGGTCTGCGCGGTCTGCTCCGCAGGCACCTGGAACACGCCGAACCCGAACTGCGGGATCTCGACGCCGTTGTTGAGCATGATGTTGGGAACCTGGCTCATGACTCCGGACTACCCACCGGACGGGTCGAAGGCAACATCGCGTGGCGGGTCTTCCACAGGGTAAGACTGTGGGCTGCGGCCCCGAGACCGAGGAGATCGTTTGCACATCTGGCCTGGTTCGCCCTATCCCCTGGGGTCGCAGTTCGACGGCGGTGGCACCAACTTCGCGATCTTCTCCGAGATCGCCGACCGCATCGAGCTCTGCCTCTTCGCCGACGACGGCACCGAGACCCGCGTCGACCTGCCCGAACGCAACGGGCTGGTCTGGCACGGCTTCGTGCCGAGGGTCGGTCCGGGTCAACGCTACGGCTACCGGGTGCACGGCCCCTTCGAGCCGTCGGCCGGTCTGCGGTGCAACCCGGCCAAGCTCCTGCTCGACCCGTACGCGAAGGCGATCGACGGGCAGATCCGGTGGGACGAGGCGCTGTTCTCCTACCGGTTCGGCGGGCCGGACTCGTTCAACGACACCGACTCGGCGCCGTTCACGATGAAGTCCGTGGTGATCAACCCGTATTTCGACTGGAAGGCCGACCGGCCGCTGCGGGTGCCCTACAACGAGTCGGTGATCTACGAGGCGCATGTCAAGGGCCTCACCGTGCGGCATCCCGGCATCCCCGAGGACCTCCGTGGCACGTACATGGGCCTGGCGCACCCCCAGATGATCGAGCACTTCCACCGGATGGGGATCACGGCCGTCGAGCTGATGCCGGTGCACCAGTTCGTGCACGACTCGACGTTGCACGACAAGGGCCTGTCGAACTACTGGGGCTACAACACGATCGGCTTCTTCGCCCCGCACAACAACTACGCAGGCTTCGGCACCCGTGGCGAGCAGGTCCAGGAGTTCAAGACGATGGTCCGCACCCTGCACCGGGCCGGGATCGAGGTCATCCTCGACGTCGTCTACAACCACACCGCCGAGGGCAACCACCTGGGCCCGACCCTGTCGTTCCGCGGCGTGGACAACCGCGCCTACTACCGGCTCGTCGACGAGGACAAGCGCTACTACTACGACACGACCGGCACCGGCAACAGCCTCAACGTCCGACACCACGAGTCGCTGCGGCTGATCATGGATTCGCTGCGGTACTGGGTCACAGAGATGCACGTCGACGGGTTCCGGTTCGACCTCGCCTCGAGCCTGGCCCGGGAGTTCCACGAGGTGGACCGCCTTGCCGCGTTCTTCGACCTGGTCAACCAGGACCCGATCGTCAGCCAGGTCAAGCTCATCGCCGAGCCGTGGGACGTCGGCGAGGGCGGCTACCAGGTGGGCGGATTCCCGCCGCTGTGGACGGAGTGGAACGGCAAGTACCGCGACACGGTGCGCGACTTCTGGCGGGGCGAGCCGGGCAGCCTCGGCGAGTTCGCCGCCCGCTTCACCGGCTCCTCCGACCTGTACGAGGCCGACAACCGCAGGCCCATCGCATCGATCAACTTCGTCACCGCGCACGACGGCTTCACCCTCGACGACCTGGTCTCCTACAACGAGAAGCACAACGAGGCCAACGGCGAGAACAACAACGACGGCGAAAGCCACAACCGGTCCTGGAACCACGGTGCCGAGGGGCCGACCGAGAACTCCGAGATCGAAGCGCTGCGGGAGCGGCAGAAGCGCAACATCTTGACCACGCTGCTGCTGTCCCAGGGCGTGCCGATGATCGCGCACGGCGACGAGCTCGGCCGCACGCAGCAGGGCAACAACAACGTCTACTGCCAGGACAACGAGCTGTCGTGGGTCGACTGGGACCGCGCCCGCGACAACGACGTCCTCACGGTCTTCGCCGCCCGGCTCACCGCACTGCGCGCCGCACACCCGGTCTTCCGCAGGCAACGGTTCTTCCAGGGCCGCCCCATCCAGGGCTCGAACAAGGACGACATCGCCTGGCTGCACCCCGATGGCCGCGAGATGTCCGACGCGGACTGGCACACCGGCAGCTCGAGCGTGATGATCTATCTCAACGGCGAGGGCATCCCCGACCGCGGCGAGCTCGGCGAACGCATCATCGACGACTCCTTCCTCTTGCTGTTCAACGCCGGGCACCGCCAGACCACGTTCACGCTCCCCGACCAGACCTACGCCCGGGCGTGGCAGACCGTCGTCGACACCAACGACCCGCTGCTCGCGCACACCCGTCGGCGGTATCCCATGCCCGGCAGCAAGCTGCGCGTGCCGCCGCGCTCGACGCTCGTCCTGCTGAGCCCGTCTCGTCGGGATCACGACGTCTCGTCGTTCCGCTGATCCGGCCTCGGTTAGCGCCCCATGCGACGGGTAGTCTCTCGCATGGCCGAGTACCGGGTGAACGACGGCGCCGTCAAGCACGCGCGCAAGCTGATCGACAGCGGCACCTACGACGACACGACCGAGTGGTCGGATGCCGCGCCGTCCGCCGATGACGCCAACAAGGAGATCGACGAGGAAAGCTTCGACCGGTTCGCCGAATGGCATCTGGGCATCAACCCCGACGCCTCGGAGGGCACCAAAGGCCGGTACGCCTTCCCGTACGGCGACTTCGCGAAGGTCAACCGCGCGGCGCTCATCCACGCCAAGCAGCGCGCCGCGCAGAACAACCACGACGAAATCGAGAAGGCCGCCGACGACCTGCTGCAACGTCTCGACCGCAAGCGCTCCTGAGGGCCCTGCGCGCCAGGCCGTCCGGGACGGCGCAGATCCGATCATCGCGTGGGTTGGCGACGGCATGGTGCAGCGCTGCCTTGACACCCTCGCCGGTTCGGACTTCCGCCGGTCGACCAGTCCGATGAAGATCACCATCGACGGTCGTGCCTGGTTCGACGGGAGCGCGAGCTGCGTGCTGCCGGGCAACGCCGGATGACCGACCGCCTGACCGTGCGGGTGGTCCCCCCACGCCGTGGCCGTCTGCGTGCCCTGAGCGCTCGGCGGCCGCGGATCAGCGGGCTGGATCGTTGCCGGTGGCGCAGAACGGCAGGCCGAGCGGGTCCCGGAGCGCGACGAAGCCGTCCCGGGCCCAGAGGACCCGGGCGCCGAGCGGCCGGACGCGAGCGACTTCGGCGTCCATGTCGTCGGTGCCGAGGTCGAGGTGTGCGCGGGCCTGTCGGTCCGGGTCGTCCGGCCCGAGCCGTTGCACCAGCAGCTGGAGCGGGCTCTCCGCGCGGTGCACCAGCCGGTGGAACTCGGGGGCGTCGACCGCTTCGTCGGCCCAGCCGGTGGCCGACCGCCAGAAGTCCAGCTCCCCGGCATACCGCTCGCCCGGCACGTCGATGGTGAGCTGCACCAGCCTGCTGCGGTGCCCGCCCGGCCAGGTGACTGGCTGCGGTCGCTCGTGCAGCCAGGACTCCGCACATACGCAGAACGGCAGCCCGGCGGGTGAGGTCAGCGCCTGCCAGGCCGCGCCGCGGTAGGTCGGCGTCGCCCCGAGCTCCTCCAGCCGCGCGGTGTCGCGCTCGATGTCGCCGACGACATCGAGGTGCACCCGCGGCGGCCCGCCGATGCGCTGCACGTGCGCGTACGGCGCGCCGTCGGGCGGCATCAGCGAGACGAACTCGGGGTGCCCCGACCACGGTTCTCCGGGTGGCCAGCCGAGCACGGCAGACCAGAACGAACGCGCTTCGTCCACGCGTTCGACCGGCACGTCAACGAACGCGTGCATCCACGAGACCGACGACATCACCCGAGACTGCCACGCCCGCCGGAGACGGTGGCGGCTTCAGAATCCGATGGCTTCGAGCTGGCCTCCTCGCCCCGTCGCCGCATCCGCGCATCGCAGGCTGGACGACACGCTGACGCGCATCTCCCCGCTCCTGATCGAGCGGGGCCTGCACGCGCAGGCCGCAATCACGGTGCTCGCAGAACGTGGATGCGCTTGGGTTCCTCCTGGTGGCTACTGCATCTCTCGTCCTGACGGCCGGACCCTCCGAGATCGGCGCGGGCGTCGTCGGCATCACGCTGGCCGCCGCGGTGCTGCACGCGGTCTGGAACGCCATCGCCCACGCGATCTCCGACCGCCTCGTGGGCTTCGCCCTGATCGGACTCGCCTACGTCACGGTCGGCGGGATCGCCGCGCTCGTCCTCGGACCGCCGCCCGCCGGGGCGTGGCCGTTCGTCCTCGCCTCGGCGGCCGTCCACGTGGTCTACACCCTGCTGCTGTGGACGAGCTACCAACTCGGTGAGTTCAGCCAGACCTACCCGATCGCGCGCGGCACCGCGCCCTGGATGGTGGCGGTGATCGAGGTGTTCCTCGGTCATGCCCTGCCCGCGCTGCAGTGGCTCGGGATCGTGGTGATCTCACTGGGGCTGCTCAGCCTGGCCTTCGACGGCACCCGGCTGTCGCCCGCGGCGCTGCCCGCTCTGGGCGCCGCCGTGGCCACCGGCGTCGCCATCGCCGGGTACACCGTCATCGACGCCGCGGCTGTCAGCACCACCCCGGTGCCGGTCTACGCGGCCTGGATGTTCCTGCTGCAGGGCCCGGTGCTCCCCGCGATCGCGCTCGTACGCCGTGGGCGGCGCCTGGTCGGCCAGATGCGACCGGTCCTGCTCCCGGGCTTCGGCGGCGGCCTCGTCTCGATCGCGGCCTATGGGCTGGTGCTGGTGGCGCAGACCAGCGGCGCCACCGCGGCGATCGCGGCGCTGCGGGAGACCAGCATCGTCATCGGAGCGCTCATCGGCGCCTTTTTCCTCGGAGAGCGTCTGGGCATCCGCCGCGCGATCGCGGCCGCGGTGGTCGCCGTCGGCATCGTGCTGGTCAGCCTGTGACGCACGCCCGGAAGGTGGGTGTGGCCCAAAAGCCACACCGTGGACCGATACTTGGGCGGTGATACGGGAGAACTTTCGGGAGTACCTTGACCATCTGCTGCGCGACGGCTATCGCGTCCGGCACGACGAGCACCTTTCCGACCCCGACCTGATCGACCCCGGGGGCGACCCGGTCGAGACCTGGCGCGAGGACTACCCCTACGACGAACGCCTCGATCGCGACCTCTACGAGGAGGAGAAGTACAAGCTGCAGATCGAGCTGCTGAAGTTCCAGTACTGGACCCAGGACGCAGGCACCAAGCACGTGATCCTCTTCGAGGGCCGGGACGCCGCGGGCAAAGGGGGCACGATCAAGCGGTTCATGGAGCACCTCAACCCGCGCGCCGCCCGCGTTGTCGCGCTGACCAAGCCGACGGAGACCGAGCGCGGCCAGTGGTACTTCCACCGCTACATCGCCCAGCTGCCGACCGCCGGGGAGATCGTGCTCTTCGACCGGTCCTGGTACAACCGCGCAGGGGTCGAGCGGGTCATGGGCTTCTGCACCGAGCTCGAATACGAGATCTTCCTGCGCCAGGCGCCTGCCTTCGAGTCCATGCTGGTGGAAAGCGGCTTCTCGGTCACCAAGCTGTGGTTCTCGGTCACCCACGCCGAGCAGCGCACCCGGTTCGCCATCCGGCAGATCGACCCGGTGCGTCGGTGGAAGCTCTCGCCCATGGACATCGAGTCCCTGGACCGCTGGGACGCCTACACCGCCGCCAAAGAAGGGATGATCGAGCACACGGACACCGACCACGCGCCCTGGACCTCGATCAAGAGCAACGACAAGAAGCGCGCTCGCATCAACGCGATGCGGTTCTTCCTCAACCAGTTCGAGTACACGGACAAGGACCCCTCCGTGGTCTACGCCGCGGACCCGCTGCTCGTACAGCGTGGGCGGGACTCGATCAAAGACTGACCGGAGGGATCAGGGCACGTCGATCGTCAGGACGGCGGGTCGGCCGTCGGCGTCGGCCATTCCGCCGGTGCGGGGGCTGACGACGCGCGACACGCAGCACTGCAACCGGTCACCCGCCTTGTGCTGGTCATCGCTGAGGAAGACGTCGCGGTGGTCGATCACCCCTTGCACGTCGAGCACCTTGACCTGGCACAGCCCGCACTCGCCGCGGCGGCAGTCGAACATCATGTCGGCGCCGTCGGCCTCGAGCGCCTCCAGCATCGACGCGTCGTGCGGCACCATCGTCTCCAGGCCGAGTCGCGGGATCCGCACCGTGAACGGCTCGGGGGCGAACCGGCCGCTGCTGCCGAAGGTCTCGAACCGCAGCTCCGCCGGTTTGCGCCCGGCCGCCGCCCACGCCGCCTTGATCGCGTCCAGCATCGGCGTGGGTCCGCAGACGTACAGCTCGCCGCCCGCGGGCACGCTCGCCACCAGTTCGTCGACGTCCATGCCGGAGCCCTCGTCGTCGATGCGCAGGTCCATCCGGTCGTCGTGGACGGCGACCAGCTCGTCGAGAAACGCCATGAGCGCGCGCGAGCGGGCGCCGTAGACGAACCGGTAGTTCGCGCCGCGGGCCTTGAGCGCCTTGGCCATCCCGACCAGCGCTGTGATGCCGATTCCACCGGCGGCCAACACGTAGCCGGGCCTGCCGTAGTTGAGGGGGAAGTTCTGCAGGGGCTGGGTGATCGACACCTCCTGCCCGCGGCGCAGCGCGTGCATGAACGCCGAACCGCCCCGGCTCTGGCGCGCCAGCTGAACGCCGAGGATGATCTCCGATCCGTAGGCGCCGGATCCCACCACGGAGTACGACCGCACGTCGGCCCGCCCGTGGATGTACACCCCGATGTCGATGTGGCTTCCCGGCGGCGCGGGGGCCTCCAGTTGCTCGGGCGCGAGCACGACCTGCCGGACGTGCCGGGCGACCTCGCAGACGTCGACCACCCTGGCCTTGCCCCACCGTTTGTGGCTCGTGGCTCCCATCGTCAACGCCCTCGCGTCAGAGCCCGCGACCCATGAGGCCCGCGGCCGGTTGCGCACGATGCCGCGCGACCCCGCTCGCCACCTCGGCGCCCTGGCCCGTCTCGGCCCCGTCGCCGCTCCGGGCGTTCTCCGCGGCGGTCACCGCGCTGAGCCGGGCCGCCGCGTCGGCTGCCGTGCCGTCCTCGCCACCCGACTCCGCGGCGATCATGCGGGACACGATGCGCCGGGTCCACATGCTGCCCGCGTCGATGTTGAGGTTGTAGAAGTCGTAGCCGGGGTTGGCCTCGATCCCGCGTTGCTGCGCCTCCAGCATCACCTCGTCCTCGAAGAAGACGCCCGACACGCCCTCCCGCAGCCGCGTGGTGATCACCTGCTTGTCCAGGCACCAGTCGCGGGCGAAGGCCCACAGGTAGAAGCAGGTGTTGTCGGTCTCGGGCGTCATCGTGTTGATCACCGTGCCGGTCACGCCCTGGCTCCGGTCGCCCTCCGGGGCTCCGGTGCCCGCCTTCGCCACGCCCACGTCGATGGCCACGGTCGACGGAGCGATGTAGCGGATGATCTGCCACCGGTCGACGGGGCCGTCGTAGTCGGGGAACCGGTCCTGCAGGTTGCGCTTCCAGAACGGCGGCGGGTCGATGCCCGACATCCACTTCGTGACGGTCACCGTCCGGTCGTCGTGGGTGACCTCGAACTCGGACTCCGACAAGGAGTCGTGGCCGATGCTCGACCCGTGCACGAACTGCTCGTGGGTGAGGTCCATCAGGTTGTCGACGATGAGCTGGTAACTGCAGTTGACGTGGATCGTCTTCCCGTCGCCTGCCCACTCGGCGTGGTCGTTCCAGTACAGGTCGGGCACGAGGTCGGGGTCGGCCAGCGCGGGGTCGCCCGGCCACACCCAGACGTAGCGGTGCCGCTCGACGACCGGGAAGGAGTGCACGGTCGCGCTCGGGTTGATCGTGTCCTGGGCGGGCATGAAGGTGGCCCGGCCGTCGGCGTCGTAGCAGATGCCGTGGTAGCCGCACTGGATCTCCTCGGCGCCGAGCAGCTTGCCCATCGACAGCGGCGCCAGCCGGTGCCAGCACGCGTCGGCCAACGCCACCGGACGGCCTGCGGTGGTCCGGTAGAACACGATCGGGCGGCCCGCGATCGTCTTGGCCAGCAGGTTGCGGCCCACCTCGTGGTCCCATGCGGCGGCGTACCAGGCGTTCGACGGGTAGTGGCGGAACGCGGCGTGCCCCGTCGCCTGACCGGACTGTGACATGACGATCCTCCTCGGGCGGCGCCCCGCGCCGCCTTCGTCGTTTGCGGTAGCAGGCGGGATCAGGCCGCCACGGGGTCCTCGTGGTGCATCGGCGCCTCGTGGACCATGAGGTACAGGAAGAAAGAAATGATCATGATCCCGGCCGCGACGTAGACGCCGGGGCTCCAGCTGCCGGTGGCGTCATGCAGGATCCCGCTCACCACCGGGCTCGCCACGGCACCGATCTCCGAGATCAGGTTCAGCATCCCGAACGCGGAACCGCGCTCCCGCACCGGAACCATGTCGCCCGCCATGCCCTGCACGATCGGCTGCAGGGCGTTGAAGAACAGCCCACTGGTGAAGAGCAGCAGCCCGAGCAGGCCCAGCGATGGCATGCCGCCGCCCTGGATGCTCCACCCGAAGATCAGGACCAACACCGAGTACACGGCCGTGCAGCCCAACGCGAGCGTCTTGCGGCTGCGCCCGGTGCGGACCGCCCAGTCCGCCAGCCAGCCACCCGCCGGAAAGCCGAGGATGCCTGCGCCCGCGTTGAACGCCGCGGTGAGCGCGGCGGCCAGCAGACTGCTGTGCGCCGCCTCCTTGACGATCTCCACGGACCAGAAGCTGAAGAACCACAGGTTCCACAAGATCGCGATGTAGGCGACGTAGACCAGCCAGATGTTGCGGTTGAGCAGAGTCGCCCCGCGGCCGGAGCGTTGCACGCCGCGCACGATGATCGCGATGTAGACCGCGGCGATGACGCCCGCGACGAGCGCGGTGAGCCATTCCGGCCAGCGCAGGCTCTCGGCCAGCAGGAAGAGCGCGACGATCACGACGAACGTGGGCGCCGAGAAGGCGATGAGGCGCAGGAACGGCGGCATCAGCCGCATCGCTCCCCCGAGCTTGGCGCGGAAGAACACGAACGCGGCCGCCACGACGACGAGGGTGAACACGGCGAAGGCGAAGAAGGGCACGCGCCAGGCGTCACCGCCCATCCCCATCGACGTCCCCCACCCGATGAGGATCGGGGTGAGGATGATGCCGAGCGTCAGCCCGATGGACAGGCCGGAGATCACGACGCCGAGGCCGAGGGTCCGCTTCTCGACCGGGGTGTTGTTCATGATCAGCGTTCGGTCGTTCGAGTAGAACACGCCCTCGCCGAGGCCCGTGAGCACGCGGGCGGCGACGAACGCGACCAGCCCCGCCATCAGCCCGGATATCGCGGTGAGCACGGCGGCCCACAACAGCGAAACGATGATCATCTCACGATGTCCGAACCGGTCGCCGAGCCTGCCGCCGGGGTATTGGGTCAGCATGTAGCCCAGGAAGAACATCGATCCGACGAGACCGCCGAGCGCGGCGGGGTTCGCGGCGTCCCCGATGAAGCCCGCCTTGTTCTGGATCATCCACGCCACCACCGGGCCGGTCAGCGTCCGGTCGGCGTAGCTCACGATCCAGCCGAACAGCAAGATCCCCCACAGCGCCCGGTAGGGGACGCGCGCCCGGCCCGCCTCCGGCCGCCCTTCGCGGTGCGTGGTGTTGCCTTCGAAACTCCCGGTTGTCATCGCCGCCGCCTCCTTCGCCGCCGACGCCCGTACGTCACCTCGCGGGTGCCCTGGCAGGACCGCGCGAAACGCCTCAACCGGAAATCTTCTCGGGACCGGCCACAACCGGCTTGACGTCGAGCTCATCCGACGTCCTAGCGTTGCGGTATGACCGCCGCACACCCGTCGACGAGCACCGTCACGCTGATCACTGGCGCCAACAAGGGACTGGGCTACGAGGCCGCTCGCGTCCTGCTCGAAGCCGGTCATACCGTGCTCGTCGGCGCGCGTGACCCCGACCGCGGGCGGCGCGCCGCGGCCGATCTCGACACCCCGTTCCTCCGGATCGACGTCACCGACGACGCGAGCGTCGCGTCCGCAGCCCGGCAGGTCGAGGCGGACTACGGCCGCCTCGACGTCCTCGTCAACAACGCGGGCATCGTCGGTCCGCGACGTCCGCTGGCCGAGATCACCGCCGCCGACGTGCAGGTGACGCTCGACACCAACGTGCTCGGCGTCGTCCGCGTGACCCACGCCTTCCTGCCGCTGCTGCGCCGCGCCGAGCATCCGCGCATCGTGAACGTGTCCAGCGGAACCGGATCGATCGCCAGGCAGGACCAGATCGGCTGGAACCAGGAGACCGCGCCGCCCATCTACTCCACCAGCAAGGCGGCCCTCACGATGCTGACGCTGCAGTACGCCCACGCGCTGCCCGACATCCTCGTCAACGCCGCCGACCCCGGCTGGAGCGCCACCGACCTCAACGACTTCCAGGGCCCGCAGAGCGTCGCCGAGGGCGCCGAGATCATCGTGCGGCTGGCCACGCTGCCCCCCGACGGTCCCACCGGCACCTTCCAGCGCAGCGACGGCCTGACCCTCGAGGCCCGCCGGTGACCGCAGCGGGGCCGCGGGTGGCCCGCCGGAGCCCGGCCGTGTCACCCTGCCGACCATGAGCTCACCGAACGGCCCGACACCGCAGGCAGGCGACACCCTGCCCGCACTGACCTTCGGCGACGGCCCGAGGCCCGTCGTCGCCATTCACGGCATCACCGCCTCGGCGATGTCGTGGCCCGCGGTTGCCCGGCACCTGTCGTCGGAGTGGACCCTCGTGGCACCCGACCTGCGCGGGCGAGGAGCAGCGGCCGGGCTGCCTGGACCCTACGGGCTGCGCAGGCACGTCGAGGACGTCTGCGCCCTCGTGCGCTCCCGGCAGGCGCAGTCCGGGGCGGTGCTGGTCGGGCACAGCATGGGCGCGTTCGTCGCGCTCCTGGCGGCGGCCGCCGAGCCGGGGCTGTTCCGTCGGCTGGTGCTCGTCGACGGCGGTCTGCCCTTTCCGCCGCCGCCCGAGGGCGTCGACGTCGAGGACGTGCTCAAAGCCACGCTCGGCCCGGCGATCGAGCGGCTGAGCCAGACCTTCGCGTCCGAGGAGGCCTATCTCGACTTCTTCCGCGCCCATCCCGCGCTGGCCGCCGACTGGAACGACGACATCGCCGCCTACGCGCGCTATGACCTCACCGGGCCGCCCGGACGACTGCGCTCGCGGGTCGTCGGCGACGCCGTGCGCCAGGACGGGCGCGACGTGTTGACGCTGGCCGGGGATTTCCGCGCGGCCTGGGAGGCGCTCCGGACGCCGACCGTGGTCCTGCGCGCCCCTCTCGGCATGTTCGGACAGGCTCCCGGCCTCATCTCCGACGAGATCGTCGCGGAGGCCGCCCGCCAGCGCCCGGACATCCCGATCGAGACGGTGGCCGACGCGAACCACTACACGATCGTGTTCGTCGAGCCGTTCGCCGCCCGGGTCGCGCACCACATCGAGGCAGGCACCGCGTAGCCGGCGTGGCTACGCTGCGGCGATGACCGCTGCGCTCCTCGACGCCGCCGAGCGGGCACGGCTCTGCGACCTGTTCGAGGAGCTCGGTCCGGGGGCACCGACCCTCCTCGCCCCGTGGACGACCCGCGACCTTGCCGCGCACCTCGTCCTGCGCGAGCACGACCATCTCGCCGGACCCGGGCTCGTCCTGCCCGGTCGCTGGAGCCGCTTCGCCGAACGGCGACGAGAAGCGCTCGCGCTGAGGGACTTCTCCCGCCTGGTGGCGATGATCCGATCGGGGCCGCCACCAGGTTTCTTCCGCATCGGATGGGTGCGCCGATTCCCGAACCTCAACGAGTTCTTCGTCCACCACGAGGATGTGCGCAGGGCCAACGGCGGTGGTCCGCGAACGAAGGACCCTTCGATGGACGAGGCCCTCTGGGGCAACGTCCGTCAGGCGCCCTGGTTCCTCGCCCGGCGACTGCGCGGTGCCGGACTCACCCTGCAATGGGCGGGGACGGCCGAGACGGTTCGGGCGCGGCGCGGGAACCCCACCGCCCGCATCGCCGGGCCTCCGGGTGAGCTGCTGCTCTACCTCTTCGGGCGGCAGGAGGCGGCGCAGGTCGTGGTCGACGGGCCTGCCGGGGCCGTCGAAGCCGTGCGACGCGCCCGGTTCGGCATGTAGCGAACGTGCGGCACCCCCGATCCGGCCTTCGCGATCGATCCTCTCCGGGATGACCATTGTCACGGGTGCGGCGCGGCTGGTGCGCCGCGTCGACGTGAGGAGCCGATGATGATCCGACGGGATGCCTGGCGGGAGTACAGCCGAGGATCGTTGTGGCTGCTGCCGGTCGCGGCCGTCGCGGTGTCCGTCGCGTTCGGCGCGGTGCTGTCCCGGATCGCCGTCAGCCCGAATTCGCTGCTGGCCTTTCAGGGAACGGCGGACGACGCGCGCAACCTGCTGATCGGCATCTCCAGCACGATGGTCACCGTGATCGCGCTGCTGCTGGGTCTGGCGGTCGTCGCGCTGCAGCTGTCGTCCACCCAGTTCTCGCCCCGCCTGCTGCGCAACTTCCTCCGTGACCGGCCGAACCAGATCGTGCTCAGCGTCTTCGTCGGGACCTTCGCCTACAGCGCGGCCGGCCTGTTCGAGGTCGGGGTGTCAGGCGGGGAACGGGTCACCGAGTTCCCCCGGTTCGCCGTCACGGTCGCCGTCGCGCTGCTGTTCCTCAGCCTCGGGCTGCTGGTGTTCTTCGCCGACCATCTCGCCCACTCGATCCAGGTCGACAAGGTCCTTCGGGTGGTGGAAGACAGCACCCTCGAGGTGATCGGCGAGCTTCCCGCCCGCGGCGAGCCGACGCCGACGCCGACGCCCGACGCGCACGTCGTTGCGGCGCAGGCGTCCGGCTACATCCAGGTCGCCCACGTCGCCGCGCTGGTGAAGACGGCTGCGGCGCACCGGGTGCACATCCGGCTGCGCCCCAGGGTCGGTGAGCACGTGGTGGCGGGCTGCACACTCGCGTGGGTGTGGCCGGTCGGGGACGAACGACCGGAGCTCGACGACCACATGGCGCGGCGCGTCGACGCCGCCGTGACCGGTGCGGTGCGGATCGGCTTCGAGCGCACCCTCGAACAGGATCCCGGGCTGGGCATGCGGCAGCTGTGCGACGCGGCGTGCAAGGCCCTCTCCCCCGCGATCAACGACCCGTACACCGCGATCCAGGCCATCGAGCATCTGACCGTGCTGTACGCAGCGCTCGCGGCCAGGCCGCTCGGCGATATCGCCGGGCGCGCACAGGGCTGCCTGGTCACGATCCCCACCCGCTCGTTCCCCGAACACCTGGCGCTGGGCGTCGGGCTGATCCGGCGCTACGGCGCAGCCGAGCCGACCGTCGTCGCGGCGCTGCTGCGGCTGCTCACGACCACGCTGGAGGCGAGCGGCCCGACACCCGAACACCGGGCGGCGATCACCGAGCAGGCGGACTTGCTGGTGTCCGCCGCGGAACGCGAGACCGCCGAGCGCGCCGACCTGGCTCTCGTCCAATCCGGACGCGCCGCCCTCGAAGAGGCGCTGGAGGAGCGGCGGACCGCCGTACCACTGGCGCGTCGCGGGATCTACGGTATCGACGACCCGCCCTTGGGTTGATAGTCGCCATCGTCCTCCGGCGCACCGGCCGGGTCGGTGATCAACAACAGCTCGTCGCCCGCCTGCATGACCGTGTCGGGCCGTACCGGCAGCACCCGGCCGTCGCGCACCACGATGCCCACCCAGACGCCCTGCTCGCGGTGCAGCTCCCGGACCTGCTGGCCGTCGGGCGGGGAGCCCCCGACGACCACGACCCGATGGGCGGTTTCCGGTTCGTCACGAAGCCGCACCCCGATCGCCCACGGCCGGGGCTCGATGTCCCGCATCCATACCCGACATCGGGCCGCGACCGCAGGCACCAGGCCGCCCTGGACCACGACGGAGAACAGCACGACCACGAAGATCACCTGATAGGCCAGCTGCGCCCCGGCGGTGCCGCCCGCGAGGACGAACGTGCCGAGCAGGATCGGCACGGCACCCTTGAGGCCGGCCCACAGCAAGAACACCCGCTCGCCCGTGGTCAGCCGCCCGGCCATCAACAGCGGTCCGACCAGCAGCGGGCGCACCACGAACGCCAGCAGCACCGCCAGCACCAGACCGATGAGCCACGCGCCGCTGGTGACCGTCTCGCGCAACGACACGGTCAGCCCCAGCACGACGAACGCGACCATCTCCGCCAGCCCGGCCAACGTCGAGTGGAAGCCCTCGATCTCCCGCTTGAACGGGGCGGACCCGTCGCCCAGCAAGATCCCGGCGATGAAGACGGCCAGGAACCCCGAGCCGTGCGCGACCGTGGCGAGCCCGTAGATCGTCAACGCGCCCGCGAGCGTGCGCAGGGGGTAGCGGCCCGCGCCGGGTAGGGCGATCCGACGCATCGCCACGAGGAGCAGCAATCCGCCGCCGATCCCGACGACGACGCCGACGGCCATCTGGAGCGCGAACGTCGCCGCGACCGATCCCAGCGCCCCCGCGTCCAACGCGCCGCCCGTCGCCAGCAGCGCCAGGAGCAGGGAGATCCCCACCGGGTCGTTGGCGCCGGACTCGCCCTCCAGGATCACCCCGGCCCGGCCGCCGACCTCCCGGTTGCCCAGTACCGAGAACACGACCGCCGGGTCGGTCGGCGCCAGCGCCGTGCCCAGCAGCAACGACAACGTCCACGAGAGACCGAACAGCAGGTGGGCGAGGGCCGCCATCGCGACGGCGGTCAGGAGCGTGCCCAGCACCCCGACGGTCAGCACCGGCACCAGCGCCGCGCGCAGCCTGCGCACGCCGATCCCCATCCCACCGTCGAAGAGGATCAAGGCCAGCGCGACCGTGACGATCTCCTCCACCGACACGATCGCCAGGTCCCCCAGCCCCGGCACGAGATCCGACGCGGCCGCCGCACCCAGCAGGAAGATCGCCGGTGTCGGGATCCGCAGCCGGGCCCCGATCCGGTCGGACAGCAACGCGATCATCACCGCCAGCCCGACCAGCAACAGCATGCGCCCGAACAGATCGATGTTGCCGACGGTCTCCGCGGTGTCGCCCATAGGCACGATCACCTCCCGGGCTCATCCTCCCCCAAACCGCTCCACAGCCCGGCGCGATCGTCGACGGGGAGCAGCGTCCCCGGACCTCAGGGACCGGCGGTCTCCTCGCTGCGCCGGTGCTCATCGGCCACATCCCCCGGCGCATCCGCCTGCGTGGCCTCGGCCACCCGCTCTTCGGAGTCGCGCAGGATCGCCTCGGCCGAAGCACGGCGATCGACGTCCTCGTGCTCGGTCTGCTCCTCGGGCAGCGGCACAGCGCGACCCGCCACACGATCTTCCGAAACCTCGGCTGCCATACCGGCGGCTACCCGGCACGCCCGAGGAGCAACCACTCCCCCGATCGCCCGACGAAGGGATCCACCCGAGCATCGGCCGTCGGACCGACAGAGCGGCGCGCCGACGCGCGGCAGAGTTCGCAGTAGCCAAATGAGAAGGAGCGCGACCATGACCGACATCAAGCCGCCAGCCGTCCCGGCGCCGCGGGAACATCACGACCTCCGCCGCCCCGATGTCGAGCCCGGCGCGGCCGCAGGCGAGCGGGCCGCCCACGCCCGGCTCTACCTCGCCCGACCGACCCGGACCATGCAACGGCAGCTCATCGCCCGCATGGTGGGGTAGCCACGTGCCTCCGGTGCCGGGCGCACGGACTGGGCAGGAGTGAGTCGCAACCGGCGGCGGCCGCGCGGGCACCGGGCAGACCCTGCGCTACCCGCACGCCGAGCGGACCGCGCTGGTCGCAGACCCCCACGCCGCCCCAGGTCGTCGCCGGGTTCGAGCAGAGGGCGGGCCAGGCCTGGCACACCCTGAGAGCACGGGTCGCCCGTCTCGGCGAGACCGGTGCGCTCGGCTCGCGCCCGGTCGACGAGGCGACCATCGAGTTCCACGCCTCGTGCGAGGGACTGGCCGCACTCGAGTTGCGCGGGCTGCTGCCGCCGGGAGCGCAAGAGCGGCTGTGGCGTGACGCGATCGCGTCGCTCATCGCCGGGTTCGCCGCCGAACGGGCCAGCTAGTGGATCTCGGGTTCGGGGGTGGGCGGACCGGCTTCGAGGAAGTCGAAGTCGCAGCCTTCGTTGGCCTGGGTGATGTGCCGCAGGTAGAGCGCGCCGTAGCCGCGGCCGTACTTCGGCGCGGGCGGCTGCCAGTCCGCCCGCCGCCGCTCCAGCTCGTCCTCGCCGACGTGCAACACCAGCTTGCGGGCCGGGACGTCGAGTTCGACCAGATCGCCGTCGTGCACCAGCGCGAGCGGGCCGCCCACGGCCGACTCCGGCGCGACATGCAGCACGCAGGCGCCGTAGCTGGTGCCGCTCATGCGGGCATCGGAGATGCGCACCATGTCCCGCACCCCCCGCTCCAACAGCTTCTTCGGGATCGGCAGCTGACCCCACTCCGGCATCCCCGGAGCGCCCTGCGGCCCGGCGTTCTGCAACACGATCACCGAGTTCGCATCGACGACCAGATCGGGAGCGTCGATCCGCGCGGCCATGTCGTCGTAGTCGGCGAACACCACCGCGGGCCCGCGGTGGCGGTGCAGGCGGGATTCCGCGGCCGCCGGTTTGATCACCGCGCCGTCCGGGGCGAGGTTGCCGTAGAGGATCGCCAACGTGTCGGACGCGACCAAAGCGTTGCCGCGGGAACGGATGACGTCCTCGTCGAACACCTGCGCCCCGGCGATGTTCTCCCCCAGCGTCTGCCCGTTGGCGGTCATCGCCGACGTGTCCAACAGATCACCGAGCTGGGCCAACATCGCGGGCAGCCCACCGGCGTAGAAGAAGTCCTCCATCAGGTACTTCCCGGCCGGGCGGATGTTGGCCAGCAACGGCGTCCGGCGCGACAGCTCCTCGAAGTCGCCCAGCCCGAGCCCGACGCCGATGCGACGAGCCATCGCGATCAGGTGCACGATCGCATTGGTCGAACCACCCAACGCCAACACCGTCGTCACCGCATTGCGGAACGCCGCCCGGGTCAACACGGTGGACAGCCGCACGTCCGCCCATACCATCTCGACGATCCGCCGCCCCGTGCGGGTGGCCATCACCGCGTGCCGCGAATCCGCCGCCGGGATCGACGCCGCCCCCGGCAACGTCACCCCCAACGCTTCGGCCGCGCTGGTCATCGTCGACGCCGTACCCATCGTCATGCAGTGCCCCGGCGAGCGGGCGATCCCGTTCTCGATCTCCTGCCAGTCCTGGTCGGTGATCACACCCGCCCGCAGATCCGCCCAGTACTTCCAGGTGTCCGAACCCGACCCCAGGACCGTGCCGCCCCAATGGCCGCGCAGCATCGGACCCGCGGGCAGGAACAACGCGGGCAGGTCCATCGATTCGGCGCCCATCAACAACCCCGGGGTGGTCTTGTCACACCCACCCATCAGCACCGCCCCGTCGGCCGGATAGGAACGCAGCAACTCCTCGGTCTCCATCGCCAGCAGGTTGCGGTAGAGCATCGTCGTCGGCTTCTGGAACGGCTCCGACAACGACATCGCAGGCATCTCCACCGGGAAGCCCCCCGCCTCCCACACACCGCGCTTGACCTCCTCCACACGCTGTTTGAAATGCGTGTGGCACGGGTTGATGTCACTCCACGTGTTGATGACCGCGATCACCGGCTTGCCCCGGTAGTCAGCGCCCTCATAGCCCATCTGCGCGGTCCGGGAACGATGGCCGAACGAGCGCAGATCCGACGCCCCGTACCACCGGTGACTGCGGAGCTCGTCGGGCTTCTTGACCGCCACGATGGACGACGATACGGCAGCACGGCTGCCGGCTCGCCCAGCTCGAACCGCCGCCCCGCGGTCGAGGCCGTCCGCAAGGCATTCGCTCACCTCCCGGCGGAGCGCATCCACCTCGCCACCGACTGCTGCCAGTTCGCCTTGCCCCGGAAGATCCCTCGCGGCAAGCTCGCAGCCATGGCGGCGGCAGCCGAGCAGCTGCGCTCCGAGATCGGCTCGTAGACGGGGGCGACACGTGCGCTGGAGCACCTTCAGAACACCGGACGGAGCGCAGCGGGTCGGCGTCTGGCGCGGCGCCGAGCTGTTCCCCGTCCCTGGTGCCCAGCGGCTCGTCGACCTGCTCGGCGGCGAAGACGGGGACGGCGGGCTGCGCGCGGTAGGCGACGAGGCCCTCCGCCGGTCCGCCGCCGTCGACCCGGCGACCGTCGAGCTGCTGGCGCCGATTCCGGAGCCGCCGTCGATCCGGGACTTCATGGCGTTCGAGGAGCACGTCGTCACGGCGAGCGCGGCGATCGGGCTCACGGTCGACCCGCTCTGGTACCGCCAGCCCGTCTTCTACTTCAGCAACCCGGCGGCCGTCATCGGTCCCCACGCCGAGGTCGCGATCTCGCCGGGGAGCTCGGCGTTCGACTACGAGCTCGAAATCGCCGCGGTCATCGGCCGGGCGGGCGCCGACCTCACGCCCGAGGAGGCGCCGGGCCACATCGCAGGCTTCGTGCTGTTCTGCGACTGGAGCGCCCGCGACCTGCAGGGCGCCGAGATGGCGCTCAACCTCGGCCCGGCGAAGGGCAAGGACAGCGCCAACGGCTTCGGGCCCTGGATGGTGACGACCGACGAGCTGGCCGAGCGCGCCGCGGGCCGCAGCTACGACGTCGCGATGTCCGCGGCCGTCAACGGCGTCGGCTACAGCAGCGGCAACCTCGCCGACCTGTACTGGTCCTTCGGCGAGATGATCGCCTACGCCTCCCGCGGCACGCGGGTGCGCCCCGGTGACGTGATCGGCAGCGGCACCGTCGGCACGGGCTGCATCCTGGAGCTCTCCCGGGTGCACGGCGCCGAGGCCTACCCGTACCTGCGGGCGGGCGACCGCGTGCACCTCGAGGCGGAGCTGCTCGGTGCGATCGACGCCACCATGCTGGCCGCCCGGCCGTTGATCCCCCTGCGCGCGGAAGCGGAGAGCCAGGCATGAGCGCCGGTCACAGCCTCGTCGACGAGATCATCGAGCCCGGCAGGCCGCAGGTGCAGGAGGTCGCCGACGGCGTCTACGCCTACATCCAGCCCGACGGCACCTGGTGGATCAACAACACCGGATTCCTCGTCGGGCCGCAGGGCGTGATCAGCATCGACACCTGCGCGACCGAGCGGCGCACCCGCGCCTACCGGCAGGCCATCGCCGACGTGACGGCGGCGCCGGTGCGCACCGTCGTGAACACCCACCACCACGGCGACCACACCTTCGGCAACTGCCTGTTCCCGCAGGCCACGATCGTCGGTCACGAGCTGGCGCGCGAAGAGGCCATCGCGTTCGGGCCGCCGCGCCCGCTGCCGTTCTGGGACCACGGCGACTGGGGCGATCTCACCCTCGACCCGCCGTTCCTCACCTTCACCGACCAGATCGCCGTGCACGCCGGTGACGCGCGCGTGGAGCTGCGCTACGTGGGCACCCCGGCGCACACGACGAACGACGTGCTCGCCTGGATCCCGCAGCACTCGGTGCTCTTCTGCGGCGACCTCGTGTTCAACGGGGGCACCCCGTTCCTGCTCATGGGGTCGGTCACGGGGGCCATCGAGGTGCTGGAGGACGTCGTGGCGCCGCTTGCGCCCGCCGTCGTCGTGCCCGGGCACGGGCCGGTGTTCTCCGGCGACGAGGCGATCCGGGCGACGCTTTCCTACCTGCGGTTCGTCCTCGACGTCGCCGAGCAGGGCCGAGCGGCGGGCGTCAGCCCGCTCGACGCGGCACGCGACACCGACCTCGGCCGGTTCGCCGACTGGCCCGACGCCGAGCGCATCGTCGGCAACCTGCATCGCGCGTACGCCGAGTTGGGCGGCACCGCCCGCGGCGGCCCCATCGACGTCTTCGCCGCGCTCGGCGACATGGTCACCTACAACGGCGGACGTCCGCTCACCTGCCACGCATGAGGTGACACGGGCGTCGGGGCCGCCGCCGATGTATCACCGTCCGCCGCCGGGCCTCCTCTGCGGTATCGGCGTCCGCACGACGTCGATGCCCCACATCAGAGCATCTCCCGGTCGTCGAGGAGACCCGTCCCATCAGGGGTCACGATCATGATTCGACCACTCGTTGTCACGGCCGCGCTGGGCGCAACCCTCGTCGCAGGCGCCGCGGCGACCGACGCGCCCACCACTGGCGGTCCGGTCGCCCTGGCGAGCGTCGTCACCTCGGCGCCCGCTGTCGAATCCCAGACCCTGGTGTCCCAGCTTCTCGGGCAATGGCAATCAGACAACGGCCAGGGCCTGCTTCTCCTGCAGAGCGACGGCACCTATGGCTACGCCATCAGGAGCAGCACGCTCAGCTCGTCCGAGGAGGGGCGCTACCAGGTGATCGGCGCGCAGCTGACCCTGATCCCCGCCGTCAGAACCGCCGAAGTCAACGGCCGCGAGGTGCACCCACGACTGGATCCGCTCGCAATGGCGATCGGCAGGGATGCACGTGGCGATTTGGCGCTCGATCTCAGTGGATCGATTTACCACAGGGCGTAGCGCCGACGACGCTCACGGCCACCACGATCGCGGCTCGCCGTCCGGTTCGCACGCGCTCGCCCTCCTGTGATCGACGGACATCGATGCCGACGGTCGCCCCAAGCGGCTTGCCCACTATTCGGGATTCTTCATTCCACTATTAGGAGTCGGGATGCTCGATCTCGCGGTGACCGGCGGGACCGTGGTGAGCGCGGCGGGGCGGTTCCGGGCCGACGTCGGAGTCCGGGACGGCCGGGTGGTGCGCTGTCGGCGCCCGGGGTGCTGACCGAGGACGCCACGCGGCACCTGGACGCGAGCGGCAAGTACGTCGTCCCCGGTGGCGTCGACGCGCACGTGCACTTCAACCTCGGGGTCACCGAGGCGACGCGCGCCCAACCCGGGCGGGTTGGGGCGAGGTGTGGAGCCGGGACGGGCTCGATCGGCGCGCCCGCAGCCTCGTGACGATGGGTGTGCTGGTCGCGCTGCGCGCGCACGAGGAGCTGGCCGTGCACGTGCGCGGCGCGGTGCGCAACGGCCTCAGCGCGAGCGAGATCGGCGAGGTGCTGCTGCACACGGCCGTCTACGCCGGGATGCCCGCCGCGCTGGCGGCACTGCGGGTGGCCGATGTACCTGCCGACCCGGTCCTGTCGGGCAACGCCGTGAGCGCCGCAGCGGACCGGGCGAGCACGGGCAGGCGTCGGCGGACGAGCTGGAGGCGGCCCGACCGCAGCACACCGACGAACTACCCCGACGGCGTGGCGGCGGCATCCGGCGGCTGACGCAGCTCACGCTCCTCGGCGCGGTGGTCGGCCTGCCCGCCGCCGCCCTCGCCGCGGCGTTCCTGGCGCTCGTCCACACCGTCGAGCACTGGCTGTGGAGCGACCTCCCGGCCGCTCTCGGCGCCGCGACACCACCCTGGTACCTGGTCCTGGGCCTGCCGGTGGTGGGCGCCGCGATCGTCGCCGTCGCCCGGAAGTTCCTGCCCGGCGACGGTGGCCACCGACCGGTCAGGGGCCTGGACCCGGCACCGTCGCCGCTGCGTGACCTGCCGGGTGTCGCGCTGGCGGCCCTCGGATCGTTGTCGTTCGGAGCGGTCCTCGGTCCGGAGGCTCCCCTGATCGCGCTGGGTGGCGCCGTAGGCGGGGCGCTGGCGCACCTGGCCCGCCTCGGCCGACGCGAGTCCGCCCTGCTCTCGACCGCCGGATCGTTCTCCGCGATCTCGGCGCTCTTCGGTGGCCCGCTGGTGGCGAGCTTCATGCTCATCGAGGTCGGCGCGGGCATGGCATGGGCGATCGTCCCCACTCTGATGCCCGGCCTGGTCGCGGCCGCGATCGGGTACCTCATCTTCGTCGGCGTCGGCGACTGGGGAGGGGTGGCCGCCAGCAAACTGGCGGTACCCGGCCTTCCCGGCTACGACGCGACCGACCTGCGCGACCTGGTCGTGGCCGTGGCCGTCGGTGTGGTGATCGCCGCTGTCATCACGGTGACCGCTCGGCTCGGGGCGGCCATCGAGGTGCTCTCGCAGCGGGTGGGCATCGTCGTGCCCCTGCTCGCAGGCGGGCTGTGCATCGGCGTACTGGCGCTTGCCGTGAGCGGGCTCGGCGATCACGCGGAGGACGTCCTGTTCTCCGGTCAGCCATCGCTCCCCGCCCTCGCCGCGGGCGGCGGGGTCGCGGGCCTGCTGATCCTCCTGGTCGCCAAGGCGCTCGCCTACGCGGTGAGCCTCGGCTGCGGCTTCCGCGGCGGCCCGGTGTTCCCGGCGATCTTCATCGGGATCGCGGTCGCCATGATCCCCGCGGTGCTCTTGCACCAGTCGCCCACCGTCGCGGTGGCCGTCGGCGCGGCGGCGGGCATGGCCGCGAGCACCCGGCTGTTGTTCGCCGCCGTGCTCTTCGCGGCGCTCATGGTCGGAATCGGGGGCCTGGATGCGGTACCGGCCGCGGTTCTGGGGTCGGTGGCGGGCTGGCTGACGGCCACCGCGCTACTGCCTCGGGCGGCACCGCAGGAACCGGTCGCGGATCCACCTCCCAGCAACTGAGCGCAGCGCAACGAGGGGCGATGCCGTGCCCGAACGTCGATGGGTCCGTCGATCGGCCGGCCCGTGGGCCCGCCTCGCCCGGGATCTGGCGGTGATCGTCGTCTTCTACTTCGTCGTACCGCTGGGCGCCGAGAAGTCCGATCCGATCGTGTGGCTGCGGCTGGCAATCGTGATCGTCGGGTTCTCCCTCGTCGGAATCTCGGTCGCCCGACGGGTGACCCGAGACCTGCGCCGCGACCCCCTCAGCCGCGACATCGAAGGACTGCTGGTGTCCATCGTCGTGGCGGTGGTGTTCTCGGCCGCGGCCGACTACATCGTCGCGACGACCCACCCCGGCGAGTTCGACGGGCTGTCCACCCGCATCGACGCCATCTACTTCGCGCTCACCACGCTGGCGACGGTCGGCTACGGCGACATCCACCCGGTCGGACAGGTGGCACGGGCCATGGTCTCGCTCCAGATGGTCCTCAACGTCGCCGTCCTCGCCACTGCCGCGGGGCTCATCAGCCGGGAGCTGCTGAGCAGAGCCCGTCGACCCCGTCCCGACGACCGGTGACCGTGGCTCCAGGGTCCGCGCAGGTCGGCCCGGACGGGGCGGGAGGACGTCGGATCACGTCATGCCCGCCCGGCCGTGGAGCAGGTCCGCGAACCGCGTCGCGAGGACCTGATTGGCGGCGCGGACCTCTTCGTCGAGGCGCGCGAAGTCCGCGACGCCGCCGCGGAGTCGCTCCTGCGTGCCGGCGTCCTTGGTCGCGGCCAGCCCGGAGACCCACGCGCGGTAGGTGGCGAACGCCAGCTCCGGGTGGAACTGAACGCCCCAGGCCGCCGGGCCCAGCCGGAACGCCTGGTGGCGATACATCGGCGAGTGCCCCAACCAGACCGCCGTGTCCGGGAGCCGAGCCACCGCGTCGCCGTGGAGGGAACCGGTCGGGAACGGTGTCGGCAGCCCGGCGAAGAGGACGTCGTTCCTGCTCTCCGGCCGCCAGTCGATCCACGTCACGCCCGCCTCGACGCCCTGGTCACCCGTGATCACGGTGCCGCCGAGCGCCTGGGCGAGGAGTTGGCCGCCGAGGCAGATCCCCAGGGTCGGGCGGGCGGCCTGCACGGCGTGGCGCAGGAGGCGTCGCACGTCCGCCAACCACCGGTGGTCACCGTCGTCCCAGACGCTCATGCGACCGCCCATGACGAGCAGACCGTCGGCGTCGAGGCGCTCGGGCACCGGGTCGCCCGCGAAGGGCCGTACCACGTCGGTCGCCACCCCCGCGTCGGCGAGCCAGCCGTCGAATCGGTCGAGCACCGTCAGCGGATCGGGTTGGACGACGAGCAGCCGCGGCCGGACCCTCTGTCTGCGCGCGTCGGTGCCCACGTTTGACGGACGTTAGATCGGGCAACGCCTCCCCGTCGAGTGCGTGGCCGTTCGCGTCACGATCAACCCGAACGGCTTAACATCATTGTCACATTCAGTACGCAGATTGCACCCATACGGGTGGCGCGATCCGGCAGCCGAGTCTTCAGGCTGCTTATGGGCACCGGACGCATAGTGCCGACCGGGCCTTCACCCTGTGGAGGTGTGATGACCGCCGTTCCGACCAATCCCCCGTCCCGAACCGTCCCGACCGGTGGCCCCCCGGGTGAGCTCGCGGACGGCGTGCTGGGTCTGCCGTCGGTCCTGTTCTGCATCGTGACCGGTGCCGCACCGCTCGCCGCGATGCTGTTCAACGTCCCGGTCGCCACGCTGGGCGGCGGGTACGCCTCGCCCGCCGCGTTCATCGTCGCCACGATCGCCTTGACGATCTTCTCGGTGGGCTACATCGCGATGGCCCGTCGGGTGACCTCGGCCGGCGGCTTCTACACGTTCGTCACCCGCGGGCTGGGCCGCATCGTGGGCCTGGGCGTGGGGTACCTCATCGCGCTCTGCTACATCGTGTTCTCCGCGGCCGTGCTCGGAGTGACCGGCTACTTCGCGTCGACGACCGTCGCCAGCATCACCGGGATCGACCTGCCCGCCTGGGTCTACATGATCATCGGCCTGGTGCTGGTGAGCTTGTTCGCGTGGTTCCACATCGAGCTGACGGCGAAGGTCCTGGGGGTCCTGCTCATCGGCGAGGTGCTGGTGCTCGTCGTCATGGCCGTCGGCATCTTCGCGGTGGGCGGCGCCGAGGGTCTTTCGGCGGCGCCGTTCAACCCCGCGAACATCTTCGACAACCAGGCCGCGATCGCGGTGTTCGGTGGCGGCGCCGCCGGAATCGCGCTGTTCGCCGCGTTCTGGTCCTGGGTCGGGTTCGAGATGGCCCCGAACTACGCCGAGGAGACCCGCGACCCGCACAAGATCGCCAAGATGGCCACGTACGGCTCGGTGATCGGCCTCGGCGTCTTCTACACGATCATGTCGTACGCCTTCGTCACCGGATGGGGGCTGACCGGCGCGGCGAATGCGGTGAAGTCGCAGTACGCAGGCGAGATCGCCTCGGCGTTCTACCCGCTGACCGACCGCTACGTCGGCTCGTGGGCGACGCTGCTGATGGAGATCCTCATCGTCACCGGCTCGTTCGCCTGCACCATGTCCTTCTACAACACCGGCGCGCGGTACCTGTTCGCGCTGGGCCGCGAAGGCGTGCTGCCCGCCGCCCTCGCCCGCACCTCCCACCGACGCAGCCCGGCGACGGCGTCGATGACGGTCACGGCGATCGTGGCGATCTACGCCCTGGCGTTCACGCTGTACGACCCGAGCACCGAAGGCGCCCTGCTCAAGCTCGGCACCTGGTCGCCGCTGCTGGGAGTGCTGGGCATCCTGGCCGTCCAGGCGCTGGTGTCGATCGCGATCATCCGCTTCTTCCTGACGTCGGGCCGCGCGTACTTCCACTGGTGGACGACGCTGGTCGCACCGCTGCTCGGGTTCGCCGCGATGGTCGTGGCCTGCGTGCTGCTGGTGGACAACCGGGGTGACCTCTCCGGAGCCGCCGACGCGGTCTACATCGAGATCCTGCCCTGGGTGGTGCTCGGGGTGTTCGTGCTGGGCCTCGTGGTGGCGGTCGTGCTGCGCAGCAGGGCATCAGACCGCTACGTCCAGATCGGCCAGTTCGAGATGACCAGCACCGACCCGATCGCCGACACCACCGCAGGAGCACAGGCATGACCGCCGTCGAGGAACCCAGCGTCGCGACCGCATCCCACCCGCTCGAGCCGCTCACCGCGGAAGAGATCGCCGCCGCCGCCCGGCTGCTGCAGACCGAGCGCAACCTCGGCCCGACCGCCCGCTTCGTCTTCATCACGCTGCGCGAACCCACGAAGGCGGACCTCCTGGGTGGAACCCGGACACCGCTCCGTTGCCGCGCGAGGCGCACATCGTCATGTACGAGCGCGGCGAGCGGGTCACCTACGATGCCGTCGTCTCGTTGAGCGAGCGCTCGGTGGTGTCGTGGCGGGCCGTCGAGGGCGTCCAGGCCCCGATCATGGCCGAGGAGTTCATCGCCTGTGAGCAGATCGTCCAGGCCGACCCCCGATGGCAGGAGGCGATGCGCCGCCGCGGGGTCACCGACTTCTCCCTGACCATGGTCGACCCCTGGGCGTCGAGTTGGACCGGACCCGACGACCACCCCTCGGGCAGGCGCATCGCGCGGCCGCTGACCTTCGTGCGCTCGGCGCCCGGCGAGAACGGCTACGCGCGCCCGGTGGAAGGCCTGATCTGCGTGGTGGACCTGGACGCGGGCGAGGTCGTCGAGGTCGTCGACCACGGCGTCGTCCCGTTCCCGACGCAGCCGGGCAACTACGAGGAGCCGTGGATCTTCGAGTCCGGCAACGTCCCCGCGGTCGAACGCGTGCGTGACGACGTCCGGCCGATCGAGATCACGCAGCCCGAGGGCCCCAGCTTCACCGTCGACGGGCACGCCGTCACGTGGCAGAAGTGGCACCTGCGGATCGGCTTCACCCCGCGAGAAGGGCTGGTGCTGCACCAGGTCGGCTACGCGGGCAGGCCGATCATCCACCGGGCCTCGCTGGTCGAGATGTACGTGCCCTACGGCGACCCGGCACCCACCCACCGGTTCAAGAACGTGTTCGACCAGGGCGAGTACGGCGTCGGGTGGCTGGCCAACTCGTTGACGCTCGGCTGCGACTGCGTCGGCCACATCCACTACTTCGACGGCATCGTCAACGACAACGACGGCGGCGCGGTGGTGATCCCCAACGCCATCTGCATGCACGAGGAGGACGCAGGCATCGCGTGGAAGCACATGGACTTCCGCACCGAGGCGACGCAGGTGCGGCGACGCCGTCGACTCGTGATCTCCACCGTCGCCACCGTCGGCAACTACGAGTACGGCTACTTCTGGTACCTCTACAACGACGGCACGATCGAGTACGAGATCAAGCTGACCGGGGTCATCTCCACCGGCGCGATCGCCCCCGGTGAGACGCCCCGGCACGGCACGCTGGTCGCCCCCGGTCTGTACGGGCCGCACCACCAGCACTTCTTCTCCGTCCGCCTGGAGATGTGCGTGGACGGTCCGCGCAACACGGTGACCGAGATCGACTCCATACCCAGCCCACCCGGGCCCGACAACCCGCACGGCAACGCGTGGGAGGTCCGACGCACGGTGCTGGCCAGCGAGGCGGCGGCGCGCCGGGACGTCGATGCGGCACGGGCGCGGTACTGGAAGATCGAAAGCGCGGAGCGGCTGTCCGCGTTGGGCACGCCGACCGCCTACGCGCTGATGCCGGGCGCGAACGTGCCGCCGATGTACCCGCCCGACGCGGTGTACGCGCAGCGGTCCGGGTTCACCGAACACCAGCTGTGGGTCACCGCCTACGACCCGACGCAGCGGTTCGCGGCGGGCGACTACCCCAACCAACAGCGGGTCAGCACCGGCCTGCCGACGTTCGGGACGGAGGACAGGCCGCTGGAGGACACCGACGTCGTGGTCTGGTACACGCTCGGGGCGCACCACATCGTGCGTCCGGAGGACTGGCCGGTGATGCCGGTGACCACGGTCGGCTTCATGCTCAGGCCGAGCGGGTTCTTCGACGGCAACCCCGCGCTGGACCTCCCGCCCGCCGACGGCGGCTGCCACTCCGGCGCGCTTCCCGCGGTGGACGAGGCCCAGAACAGCTGAGACGCGGCCCGCAGGCCCTCGACGGGTCACATCTCGTCGAGGGCCTGCAGGGACTCGGGCAGCACCTGACCGCCGTCGACGACCAGGGTCTGGCCGGTGATGTAGGCCGCCTCGTCGCTGGCGAAGAAGAGCGCCGCGTGGCCGATGTCCGCGGTGCTTCCGAGCCGTCGCTGGGGGATGCTCGCCGTCATCCCGTCCAGGTAGTCCTGCCCCAGATCGTCGAGGCCCCCGGTCATGACGTTGCCGGGCAGCACGGCGTTGATCGTGACCTTCTCCGGCGCGAGCTCCATCGCCGCCGTCCGCAAGAACCCGAGCTGGGCGGCCTTGCTGGCGCCGTAGTGCGACCAGCCCGGATACCCCGTGATCGGCCCCGTGATCGACGAGGTGACGACGATGCGACCGCGGCCGGAGGCGACCAGCGCAGGCAGGCAAGCCTGCACGGCGAACACGGTGCCCTTGAGGTTCGTGCCCAGCACCGCGTCCAGGTCTTCGGGGGTCATCTCGGTGATCCGGGCCGAAGGGAAGATGCCCGCGTTCGCGCAGAGGATGTCGATGCCGCCATGGCGCTCGACGGCCAGACTCGCCATCCGGTCGCAGTGCGCCCGGTCGCGGACGTCGGCCACCACGGCGGAGACCTCGCCGCCCGCCCGCTTGAGGTCGTCGACCGCGTCGTCCAACGTCGACTGGTCGCGGCCGGTGATGACGACCTTGGCCCCCGCGGTGGCGAACACCCCGGCGATGCCGCGGCCGATGCCCCTGCTGCCGCCGGTGACGATGACCGAGCGACCGGCGACGGAGGTGAACATCCGCATCCGTCCTTCCCTGGGTCCGGGGTCGGCGCCCGATGGCCCGCGGCGAGGACCGACGACGACTGCGTGGTCATGATCTCCTGCCACCGCGCCGACGTCGAGGCGCTGGGGACGAGTGCTGTGCGCGTCAGCTCGGGGTCCGACAGGTGCCGCCCGGCGGGTAGAGCGGCCGCGGGTCGGTCGGGCGACCGGGCGGCGGATTGACCTCGATGGTGACGGGACCGTTGGGTGTGAGCGCTTGTTCGCAGGCTTGGAGCCCGGCCCCGGACGCCCCGGTCCAGATGTCGATGTGGCCGACGCGACCACGGTCCCGAGCACCGCGGGTCTGGGGCCGTTCACGCGCGCACGCCAACACGACGGCGACGTAGATCAAGCAGCCGAGCATGACCAACGTCCCGACCCCGCGCAGCTTGCTGCTGCGCCTGCCCGAGTCGTCGACGAACACCTGATCGGCGACCAGCACGCCCCCTCGCGCCGCCCCGCTGCGACTCACCGACCTTCGCCCCCAGACCACCGTGGCGTCTCCACCGGCAGGGCCCCCGACGCCGGCAACGTTTCCACAGTGCGCCCTCAGTGGATCACCACGCAGGAGACCAACGTCCATTGCGCGGTGCCGAAGGACCCCGATTGATCGTGATCAACCGGGTGCACGAGAGTCGGAGGTCAGAGCGACCTCCTACAGCAGGCCGGCCGCCCTCAGCTGGCGGGCCAGCCCGGCGCCATCGGGAGCGCACATCCACGGCCGCCCGTGCCGATCCGCGGCAGCGGAACCGTCGACGGGAGCAGGCAGGCCACCGGCGAGCACCGACTGCGTCGCGGACAGCTGCCGGATAGCCACGGCGGCGACGTTGTCCGGATGCGACGCGCCGAAGTTGCCGTAGATCTCCGGGTCGTGCTGCCCGTCGTCGCCGATGAGCAACCAGCGGATCTCCGGGAACTCCCGCGCAAGCCGTTCGAGCGTCGCCCGCTTGTGGGCTTGCCCGCTGCGGAACCAGCGATCGGTCGTCGGACCCCAGTCGGTGAGCAGCAGCGGCCCGGGTGGATACAGGTTGCGCGACAGGAAGCGGGTGAGCGCAGGCGCGACGTTCCACGCCCCGGTCGAGAGGTAGAAGACCGGCGCGTCCGGGTGCGCCGTCACCAGGCGCTCGTACAACACCGCCATTCCGGGCACGGGCGAGCGCGCATACTCGTCGAGGACGAACGTGTTCCACGCCGCGAGCAACGGCCGCGGCAGTGTCGTCACCATGACGGTGTCGTCGATGTCGGACACGACGGCGAAGCGCACGTCCGCGGCCAGGATGCGCACCGGCGCCTCCACCGGCTCGGCACCGAGGCGATGCAGCCGAACACTGCGCCAGCCCGGTTCGAGGCGCGCGTCGACGACGACGTCGATGTAGCCGCCGCGATCCGTCCGCACCTCGTGCTGCCGGTCGCCCACGTCGATGACGACGATCTCGTCGGTGACGGGGAGCGTCGCGAAGCTGCGCCAGCCACGAACCGAGTGGACCCGTTCTGGTTGCTGCTCCGGGCGGCGCAACAGCAACCGCGCCATGACCCGCACCCAGGACGGTGTTCCGTAGCCGGTGTAGGGGACGATCGTGTCCCGCCAGCCGCGCTGTCGCAGCCGTGGCTCGATGAACTCGTGCACGGCGTCCTCGACGCGAGCGGCGCGGTGCAGACTCGGGACGAGCGCTTCGGGGACGTGGGCGTCGCCCTTCGACCCGTGCGTCACGCACACACCCTGCCACACCGCGGCGGCACACCCGATCATGTTGCTACGGCGGGCGGGTCTTGACGCGGCCGGAATGCTCATGGTGACACACATCCTGCGGAGGGCGCGGTGAGCACTGTGGGCGTTGGCAACGTCGATCTGAAGTTCGAAGCGGTCGTCATCCCCGTCACGGATGTGGATCGGGCCAAGGACTTCTACGCCGGGCTCGGTTGGCGGCTGGACGCCGATTTCCCCTTCGACAACGGCTTCCGGGTCGTCCAGTTCACCCCGCCGGGATCCGGGAACTCGGTGCAGTTCGGGACCCGCATCACCACCGCTGCACCCGGCTCCGCGCAGGGCCTCTACCTGGTCGTCTCCGACATCCAGGCCGCCCGCGACGCGCTCGCCGCCCGCGGCGCCGAGGTCAGCGAGGTGTTCCACCCGGGGGCGCCCGGCGCGCAGTTCGAGGCGGACACGGGCGATCGGGTCGGCGGCCCCGCGGACGAACGCGCCAGCTACAGCTCGTTCGCCACGTTCCACGACCCGGACGGCAACACGTGGCTGTTGCAGGAGGTCACCACCCGCCTGCCGGGGCGGACCGACCCGGCCGAGACGACGTTCGCGACCACCGCGGACCTGGCTGCGGCGATGCGCCGGGCTTCGGTCGCCCACGGCGAGCACGAGAAGCGCACCGGTGAGGCGGACGCGAACTGGCCCGACTGGTACGCCGCCTACATGGTCGCCGAGCAGGCCGGGACGGAACTTCCGACGTGAGCGAGCTCGCGGGCTCACGATCAGACACAGCAGCGCAGCGAACGCGCTCGACGAGCGCAGGCGAGGAGGGCTCGTGAGCGACTACGACGTCATCCTCTTGGGCGGCGGGGCGCCCGGCGAGCACTGCGCCGCCGCGATCGCCGCGCGGGGGCTGCGGGTGGCCGTCGTGGAGCGTGAGCTGGTCGGCGGCGAATGCTCCTACTGGGCGTGCATCCCGTCCAAGACGCTGTTGCGCCCGGGCGAGGCGGTGCACGGCGCGCGGGAGGCGGCGGCGACGGCGGAGGTCGACGTCGCGGCCGCGCTCGCGTACCGGGACTACATGGTGTCGGACTACTCCGACGCCGGTCAGGAGCGTTGGCTGGCCGACCGCGGCATCGCCCTGCTGCGCGGCGACGGCAGGCTGGCGGGCACCGGCGTCGTCGAGGTCGACGGCGTGCGGCACACCGCCGACCACGTCGTCGTGGCCACCGGCGCGGACCCGTTCGTGCCGCCGGTCCCCGGCCTGCGTGAGCTCGACGGCGTCTGGGGCACCCGCGAGGCGACGAGTATGAAGGAGGTGCCGCGGCGGCTGCTGGTGCTGGGCGGTGGGTCGGCGGGCGTCGAGCTGGCGCAGGTCGTGCAGCGTTACGGCGGGCAGGCCGTGATCGTCGAGGCGTCCGACCGGGTGCTCCCCCGTGAGGCGAAGCCGCTCGGTGACGCGCTCGGCGAAGCCCTGCGCCGCGACGGCATCGAGCTCGTGCTCGGGCGGCAGGCCGCCGCCGCCCGGCGGGACGGCGCGGAGTTCGTCCTCGCGTTCGACGGCGGGGACGAGCTGCGCGGCGACCGGCTCCTCGTGGCGACCGGGCGGCGGCCACGCGTGCACGGGATCGGCCTCGAGACGGTCGGCATCGAGCCCGACCCGCACGGCATCGCGGTGGACGAGCACCTGCGCGCGGGTGAGCGGCTGTGGGCGATCGGCGACGTCACCGGCGTCTGGCCGCTGACCCACGTGGGCGAGTACGAGGGCGATGTGGTTGCGGAGAACATCGCGGGCGACGGGCGTCCGGCCAACTACGAGGCCGTCCCCCGGGTGACCTACACGGATCCGCAGGCCGCGGCCGTCGGCGTGGTCGAGGACCGCTACAGCGCCACCACGATGCTGTCGGAGGTCCCGAAGACCGCCACGTACACGCACGAGTACGCCGAGTCCACCGGGCTCCTCACCCTGCTCAGCGACGGCGAGCGGCTGACCGGCGCCTACGCGGTCGGGCCGGAGGCGGGTGAGTGGTTGCAGCAGGCGACGCTGGCCATCCGCGCGCACGTGCCGCTCGTGGTGCTCAGCGACACGATCCAGCCCTTCCCGAGCTTCTCCGGGATCTACGACACCGCCGTCAAAGCGCTGCGCAACCAGGTCGCGGGCATCACGCGGGGATGAGGGGAGCCATGCCGGAACTCGCCGGACAGACCGTCGTCCTGATCGGTGGCAGTGCGGGCATCGGGCTGGAGACCGCGCGCCGAGCCCGCGCCGAGGGCGCCGATGTCGTCCTCGTCGGCCGCGATCCCGAACGGCTCCGCCGGGCCGCCGACGACGTCGGCGCGCGGCACACCGCGGCCATCGACGCCACCGACGGGGCCGCGCTGCAGGTGTTCTTCGACGGGCTGGACCGCGTCGACCACGTGTTGATCACGGCGGGCGGCCCGCACTACGTGCCCCTGCTGGAGATGACCGCCGACCAGGTGCACGAGTCCCTCGGCGACCACGTCGTGATGGCCCTGGACGTCGCGCGGAGCGCCGCCCCCAAGATGCCGCCCGGCGGCACGCTGGTGCTCATGGGCGGCACGGGCGGGCGGAGGGTCCAGAAGGGCCTCGGGCTGTTCCCGGCGGCCACCGCGGTGCTGCCGCCGTTCACGGCGGCGCTCGCGCTGGAGCTCGCGCCCGTGCGGGTCAACCTCATCGCGGCGGGCTTCGTGGACACCCCGCTGTCGGCGTCGCTCTTGGGCGACGGGCTCGACGCACGCCGCGACGAGCTGCGCGCGACGCTCCCGATCGGCCGCGTCGTCGGGCCCGCCGACGTCGCCGCGCTCGCCGTCCACCTCATGACCAACACGGCGCTCACGGGTGCGACGTTCGACATCGACGGCGGCCAGCAGTTCGTCTACTGAGAGGGTCCTCGCATGCGTTCCGACATCGTGCCCGGGGCCGTCTTCCCCGACTATGCGCTGCCCGACCACACCGGCGCCGTGCGCACGCTCAGCGAGCTGCAGGGCCGCGACCCGATGATCCTCACGCTCGCCCGCGGGCACTACTGCCCGAAGGAGCACCAGCAGCACCTGGAGCTGGCCGCGTTCCAGCCGAAGATCGCCGTCGCCTACACGCAGATCGTCACGATCGCCACCGACGAGCACCACACGTTGCAGGAGTTCCGCAACTCGGTCGGCGCGCAGTGGACCTTCCTCTCCGATCCCGGCCGGATCGTCCAGAAGGACCTCGACATCCAGGAGTACACCGACCCGGACAACGACCCGATGATCCCGCACACGCTCGTGCTGCGGCCCGGGTTGGTCGTGCACAGCATCTACAACGGCTACTGGTTCTGGGGCCGACCCTCGCTCGGCGATCTGTGGCGGGACCTGCGCGCGGCGACCCGGGAAAGCCGCCCCGACTGGGACCTGGGCACGCCGGGGTTGCGGGAGGCGTGGGCCGCGGGCGACCGGTCGCCATTCCACGGGTGGGACCGGCGGGCCAAGCGGGATGCGGCGGGCTGAGATGCCGTGGTTCCCCGATTTCGTCGGCGCCGTCGAGCTGGCGCGCAGGCAGACGCGCGCCGAGGGGGCGGCCGATCCCGTCGGCGTCTACCTCGACGCGCTGACCAGCGGCGACGTCGGCGCGTTGCACGACTCCTGGCCCGGGGAGGTGGTGGTCTACGACCCGCGCGCCGGTGAGGTCCGCGGTCACCGCAGGCTGCGGCAGTTCATCCACCGCAACCAGGTGTGGCTGGCCGAGCGGCGGGCCCGCACCGAGCGGGTGGCGGCCACGTGCGTCAACGGCCGGGCCGTCGTCGAGCTGCTGGCCCACCTGACCGACGGCGGCCGCGAGACGGTGTGGCCGGTCGCGGTCGTCGCCGAGTCGCCGGACGACCGGTCGGTGGTGTTCCGCACCTACTGCAGCCAGCTGCCGGTCGACCACCGCCGCCACGTCCGGCCACCGATCCTCCCGGCCGCGGACGCGCAGGCGGGCGACGTCGTCGGCCACTACCTCGCCGCGCTGCAGGCCGGTGACACCGACGCGATCGTGGGCACCTTCGCCGCGGAGGGATACGTCCGCGAGCCCGTCGAGGCGCGCAGGCACCGCGGCGCCGACGAGCTGCGCGCGTACTTCGACCGGTGCTTCAGCGCCGGGGGCGGCGTCGACCTGCAGCACTGCACGATCACCGACGACGGCGCGCGTTGCGTGCTCGAGTACAACTGCGTGAAGTGGGGCCGTGAGCCGGTAGCGCCCCAGGCCGGGCTGGGCGTCTACGAGCGGAGCCCCGACGGCCTGCTGGCCGCGGCCCGCCTCTACGACGACATCGACGTGCCCGGTCGCTGAAGGGAACTCACGCGCTACGTCGGGCGGCGGCCATCGCGACCTGGACGGCGCGACGTGCTTCTGCTGCCGCCAGTGGGTTGGCGCCCGCGGTGAAGACGACCAGGGCGCCCTCGTACAGCATGTGCAGGTGGGCCCCCAGGGCGACGTCGCCGGTGAGGGCGTCGAAGAGGGTGCGCATCCACGCCTTCTCCGCCCGGATGATGGGCACGGCGGGGTGCTCGCTCTCGCCGAGCTCGGCGTAGGCGTTGACGAAGGCGCAGCCGCGTCGCTGGGTTCCCATCCACGTCTCCAGCGCCTCGAAGACGAGCAGCACCTGCGACTCGCCGGAGGCGCCGATGTCGGGGTCGGTCTCGGCGAGGCGAGCGAGCAGATGCGCGCGCCAGCGGTGGGCCCGCCGTAGCAGGTACAGGGCGACGAGGGTGTCCTTGGAACCGAACCTGTCGTAGAGCGTCTTCTTCGTCGTGCCTGCCGATTCGGCGATCAGGTCCACGCCGACGGCGCGCACCCCGCGGTCGTAGAACAGATCGCCTGCCGCCTCCAGCAATCGCGTCCCCGCGTTGGTCATCGCAGGCAGCGGCTGCAGCACGGGCCGCAGCGCGGCGGGCGTGTTCTCGTCGAGCGTGGTGGGCACCTGCAACACGGTGGGCCTCCTGGGTCGGTGCACTGCGAGTATACCAACCGGTATGGTTACATGGGTCGATGCCTACCACCGGTTACCTCGTCCACAGCCGCGGCGCCGCCCTGGTCGTGGTGTGGAGCTCGGGCTTCATCGGCGCCGAGCTGGGTGCCCGATTCGCCGGACCGGACACCGTGCTGGCGTGGCGGGGCCTGGCGACCGCCGTCGTCCTGCTCCCGTGGTTGCTGCAGGCGCTCACCCGCCTGGATCGGCGGGAGTGGGTGCGTCAGGCCGTGCTGGCGTTGCTGTGCCAATGCCTGTACCTGGGGGGTGTCTTCTGGGCTGCCGCCGCAGGCGTTCCCGCAGGCACCTCCGCCCTGATCACCTCCCTGCAACCTGCCCTCGTGCTCACCGCGGCCGTCTTGTCGAGCGCGCAGCGACTGCGAGGAGGCCACCTGGCGGGGTTGGCGTTGGGGACCGTCGGGGTCGCGTTGACCGCGGCAGGCGACCTGCGTGCCGGAGTGACCGTCTCCGCGCTGCTCCTGCCGCTGGCGGCGATGCTGTCGTTGGCCGCCGGGACCTTGCTGCAGCAGCGGTGGTCCACACAGCCTCGGCCCGCACCGCCGTTGATGCAGACCCTGGCCGTCCAAGCCCTCTTCACCGCAGGCTTCTTCACCGCGTACACGGCCGGTGCGGGCAGCTTGACACCCCCGCCGACCACAGGCTTCTGGATCGCCGTGGCGTGGGCGGTCGCGGCCGGCATCGGCAGCTACGGCATCTATTACCTCGTCACCACCCGCGACGGGGCGGCCCGCGCCAGCACCCTGCTCTACCTGACCCCCGCCGCCACGGCGCTGTGGGCGGTCCCGATGTTCGGCCAACCCCTCCGGGGAACGACCGTGCTCGGCCTGCTGATCAGCGCCTCCGCCGTCGTCCTCCTCCGCACCGCGGCACCCCCCGGGCGGACGCAGCCGCGGCGGGGTGCGACCGGCGAGCACAAGACCCTCCACGCTTGATGCCCCGCGCCGACCGTCATCGCGAGAACAGATCGCCGTTCAGGTAGGCGTCCCAGTCCGCAGCGGTCAGGCCGTGCCCGCCGGATCGCCGGTGGTAGCTCATCGCCGGGCCGCGGAACCCCTGGTCCGCGTGCGGTGGCCACGCCGAGGAGGGCAGTCCGGTGTCGCCCAGCCCGTAGAGGTCGTACACCGGTGCGGCGGCGACGTAGGCCAGGAACTCGCCCTCCGGGTCGGCGTTCGCGTCGTCGCTGGCGCTGGCGATGACGACCCGCCGCGGCGCGATCAAGGCAAGCAGCTCGTGCTGGTCGACCGGCAGTGCGCTCACCCGGCCGCCATAGGCCTTGTACGTCGGCGGGAACCAGTGCGGGAAGGAGGCGTTGATGCCTGCGACGGTCTCCGCGCCGACTCCCCCGTCACCACGCCGGGCCAGCCCGGCGCCGGTCGACCCCGAGTCGTTCGCGACGACCGCCGCGAAGCGGGTGTCCTGCGCCCCGGCCCACAGCGCCGCCTTCCCGCCCCGCGAGTGGCCGATGACCGCGACCCTCGTGGGGTCGATGTCGGGATCGGTCTGCAGGTAGTCCATGGCCCGGACGGCTCCCCACGCCCAGGCGCTGATGGCCCGACCGGCGTCGTCCGGCAGCGCCTGACCCGCGGGGTGGAACAGGTCGATCATCTTGCTGCGGTAGGTGCGGCTGTCGTCGGGAGCGATGTCCTCGACCTTGAAGGACGCGAACGCGTAGCCTGCCTTGACGATCGTCGAAACGGGCGCGTAGCCCGACGACTGACCCGGATCGTCGCCCACCGCCCCGCGGTGGTCGATCATCAGGAACGTGCCCCGCGGCTTGGCGTCGGTCTTCGGAACGAACAGCGTCACCGTGAAGCTGCCGGTCCCCCGCGAGCCGGTGACGGTGACCTTGACGATCTTGCGGGTGACGCCGGGGAAGTCGGTCGCCGTGACCCGGAAGTCTTCCGCGGGCGAATCGGGCAGACCCTGGCCGTAGACGTCCTGCCGAAAGTCGGCCAGCAGTTCGGCGCGGCGCGTGCCCTCCCATTCCGCTGCCGTCGTGACGGAGTCGCCGCTGTCCGAGCGCAGCGGGTTCGGGATAGTCCTCGCCGTCGATCCTCACCGTCTTCGCGGCCGGCGTCGCAGACGGGGCCCGAACAGCGACCGCCCTCCCCGCGTCACCACGCTGCTGCTCGACCCGCGCGGTGTGCGTCGTCGCGAGCGCCTCCGACCGCGGCATCGCGCAGGCGGCGGCACATCGCCACGACGACGAACGAGGACGTCGCGATCCTGGTGACGGTGTGCAGTCGGTCGCTGCGGTGGCCCGAACGGCTGCGGATGCGCACCGCGGGGAATCTACGCAGCAACCCGCACGCCGCAACGACGCTCGGCGCATATGCATCGATCGGATGGCGGTCCCGTGTATCGAAGGAGTGTCTGCGGGCGCCGATCCCCCGCTCATCCCGACGGGGACGTCGCGGCGTGAGCGACGGGTGGGGGTGGCGTCTCGCCGTGGACGACCAGAACTGCGCCCGGCGCGTGCTCGGCGCACGCGGTGCTGACCGAGCCGAGCAGCAGGCCTGCGAAGCCGCCGTGTCCTCGGCTGCCGACGACCAGGATCCGGGCGCCCTTGCTGGCTTCCAGGAGGACCTGTGCGGCGCCGCCCTCGGTGACGATTTCCCGGACCGGGACCGGGGGCTGCTCGCCGAGTACCTCGGTGACGGTGCCGTGCAGCGCGTCGGCGGCGTCCTGCTCGGGATTCCAGTCCGGAGGCCAGACGCCGGCACCGGCGAACGTGGGGAGCATCCAGGCCATGACGGCGTCGATGGTGGCGCCGGTGGCCTGGGCCAAGAACAGCCCCCAGCGCAGCGCCTGTTGGGACGGCTCGGATCCGTCCACGCCGACCACGACACGATCAACTGAGGATGTCATCGGTTACTCCTTGTCGAGCATCAGATCCCAGTACTTCCGGCCGTCATCCGCGTGGAGACGTGGGCCTTTGTGCCCTGCCGCCGCGGCTGTCGTGCGCGGACGCTCGTGAGGAGTCGATGGCGGACCAGAGCCCTCGACGTATGATCATCACGGAGCATCCGATGACCGCCATCACCTCGCTCGCCGTCATTCTGCTCGTCGTCCTCGTCGTGCTGGGCTTGGCCATGCGGATCGTCAAGCAGTACGAACGCGGCGTGCTGTTCCGCCTCGGACGGCTTCGCGGAGTCCGGGAACCGGGCCTCCAGTTGATCATTCCATTCGTCGACGTCTTGCATCGGGTGTCGCTGCGGGTGGTGACGATGCCGATCCAGTCACAGGGCATCATCACCCGGGACAACGTCAGCGTGGACGTGTCCGCTGTGGCCTATTTCCGCGTGGTGGACGCCGTGAAGTCCGTCGTGGCCATCGAGAACGTCCGGGCGGCGATCGACCAAATCGCCCAAACAACACTGCGCAAGGTGGTCGGGCAGCACACGCTCGACGAGACGCTGTCCGAGACCGACCGGATCAACCAGGACATCCGCGAGATCCTCGACATCACGACCGTCGAATGGGGCGTCGAGGTCACCCTGGTCGAGCTCAAGGACATCCAGCTGCCCGACAGCATGAAGCGGGCCATGGCGCGACAGGCCGAGGCCGAGCGGGAGAAGCGCGCGAAGATCATCAATGCGGAGGGTGAGTCGCTCGCGGCGACGGCCCTGGGCGATGCCTCGGACATCATGCTGAAGCACCCGCTGGCGTTGCAGCTGCGCAATCTGCAGACCTTGGTGGAGATCGGGGTTGATCGGAACTCGACCGTGGTGTTCCCGGCTCCGCTGATGAGCACCATCGGCGAGTTGGGCACGTTCCTCGCTCACGAGACCGCGGCCGCAGCGACCTCCGGGCAGGCGCCCACGAACGGAGCGCTGCGCACGACCGCTGACCTGCCGGTTCAGCCGGGTCGCCACCCAGCATGATCGCGGGTGGCGGGCTCACGAAGACTCCGCCGCCGGTGATCTGAACCGGACCTTCGTGAGCACTGCGGTGGCCAGCAACGCCGCCAGGGCGCCGCCTGACATCACCAGCCGTCCCACCGCCATGATCACCAGTTCGGTGCAGAAACCGGCCATAATCGGCCGCTTTTGCACCCAACCGGCGATCATGCCGGAAAGAAGGGGCGCGCAGACGACCGGGCGGCGGGTCGACGTATCACCGCGTTCATTCAGCCCCTCTAGTCGAAAGCAACATCGCTCGCAGAGGTCGAGGGGGCGAACGTGATGGCGGTTCGGTATGGCGTGCTGCGCGGAAGCGTTGACCGCTACAAGCGGGAAGACGAAGTCAAAACGCCGCATTTGAATGTGCGGGTCCTCGACGAGGCGGGCCAACCGTGGCGGATCGCGGTCAACGTCCAATCCGAGGACCATTCCGACGTCGTGTACTGGGTGGTCGATCCCGTCATCGGGCATCCGATCCTGGACGGCCTGGACGCGCTGGCGACCGGATTCACCGACGAGCCCGCCGACGCAGGCCACGCCCTGGACTACACGAAGGCCCCCCTGTTCGATCTGGCGCTGGGCCGGGTGCTGCCGCCGTCGGGGACGGCCAGCGCTGATGACCTGCAAGATCTGCTGTCGCTGTACCTGGAGCAATGCAAGACCGCGGGCGGGGAGATCTTCGCGTTCGGCGCGAAGTTCACCGAGAACCTGCACAAGGACATCGACACCGAGTTCGGCAACACCGACGGGCTGCACGGCATCCACGACATCCACATGAACCAGGGCAACAAGGGCGCCCACGCGGACGACAACGGCGCCTTCCACGACGGCGGTCTCATCCTGAGCTTCTCCGGCCGCCACGTGGGCGTTTTCCTCGCCTTCCAAACCCAACGCGTCCCCACGAACCCCGACGGCGCGCCCGTCTCCGACGCCCGTCCCCTCAGCGCAGTCATCGGCCGCCCGGCACCTGCCGGTCTCGCCGCCGCCGACGTCTACATCGCCCACGCCCTGATCAATCCGGACGGCGCCGACCCCGGCCACGAAGTGGTCGTGCTGGCCAATCTCGCGACCACAGCCCGCACGTTGACCGGATGGCAACTGGCCGACCGCAACAACCGCGCCACCGCCGTCGACGTCACCATCCCGGCCGGTGGCACCGCACCGATCGACCTGGACGGCAGCGGTGTCCAACTCGGCAACGACGGAGGCAACCTCGTCCTGCACGACAACGACGGCGCCACGACCGACTCCGTCATCTACAGCGACGCCGAAGCCCGCCTGGAAGGCCGCTACGTCCGGTTCCGACGCTGACCGCGTCGCTCCGGCCAAGGCGCCCGTGTGACGGAGAGTATCCGGTGTAACACGTTGCGGCACTGGGGCGAGCACAGGGGCAGCCGAGTGTTGAGGGGTGCGAGATGTCGGTGAAGACAGGCGCGCAGGCGTTGGAGGTCCTGCGCGCCCGCCTCGATGGCCCACTCGACGACGGACCTGTCGGGTTCGGCCTCGACACACCTTCGGACACGCCTCCGGACGCCGCCGAGCCTGCGCCGTCCGGGCTGTGGGGTCACGCGGGAGCGCGGCAGGCCCACGGCCTGGCCGACCCACGGGCGTACCGGATCGCACAGGACGTGCCGAGCACGACGCTGCACGCGGCGCCGTTCCTGGTCTTGGAGTCACCCGAGGGCACCGCGGAACACGGGAGCCACCGCGACGCGTACTGCCGGGCCAGCGCCGATGTCACCATGCGCGGCGGCACCACGTCCGGCGTGGTGTACCCGCTGGCGATCTGCGAGCTCGCGCGTCGATTTCGGCTGCGCAACATCGGTGGTGCCTCGGCGGGAGCCATTGCCGCCGCCGCCGCGGCCGCCGCCGAGCTGGGTCGCTCCGAAGCAGACCACGCCGACCCGCGTCCCGACGCCTCGCCGATCACGACCGTAACGAGCGTGGCCACCGAACACCCGGCACCCGGGCACGTCCGGCCCGGGTACGCCGGGCTGAGCGACGTCATCCGGTGGCTGGCCGAGCTCCCGTCCCCACCCGGCGGTGACGCGGCATCCACCGGCGAGACGCCGGGAGCGAGGGCCACGAAACGGCCGGAGTACCGGCTCGCCCAGCTGTTCGTGCCTTCGGCGGGATCGCGGGCGGTGTGGCGGCTGATGACCGCGGTGCAGCGGCACAACTTCGTCCGGCTGCCGCTGTTCCTGCTCGGCGCCCTCGGATGGGTCGCGTTCACGCTGAACCTGATCGTGCTCCCGGCCGCCGCCGCGTTCGCCCTCACCGCGCTGGCCGGACTGCCGGTCTGGGCAGGCTGGAATGTGCCCGGCGCAGGCGCCGCGCTGCTCGGCGCGACACTGGCGGTCTTCGGCGTGATCTTCACCGTCGCTCTGACCTGGAACGCGCTGTCTCGCCGTCGCGCCTGGACCCGGCTACCCGACTACCGGCGCACCACCCCCAGACCGTCACCACGGCCGAAGGGGCGCCCCCTCCTGGCCGGGCTCGCGCTGATCGTCGGCGGTGCCGCGTTGCTCATCTGGATGCTGCAACTCGTCGGAAAGCAGCTCGCGGCGCCGCTGTGGCCGGTCCTGGCCTCGCTCGTGCTCCTGCAGTTCATCGTCCTCGCCAGCAGCGTCGCAGCTCTGTTGAGCCGGGTGAAGACCAAGGCCCGGTTCGGGCTCATCAGCGGCTCCAGCACGTTGATCAGCGATCCGACCGGCGGGAGTCGGCTCGGACGCTTGTGGGATCGCCTCTGCGGGCTACCGCACCGCACCGTCGACCGAGCGCTCGTCACCTGGTTGTCCGACACCCTCGGCGAACTCGCCGGGCTGGAACCCGGGACCGTGCTGCGCTTCGGTCACCTCTGGGCAGGCGCCGGGTACGACGTGGGATCGCTGGCTGCCGACCGGCCCGACAGCGCCGTCCGGGACCCGCGCCGCCGCAGGGTCAACCTGGAGCTGATCACGACCGAGCTCGTCCGCGGCGTGCCCTACCGCTTCCCGCTCGACCCACGCAGCCACATCACGCAGCGCCACGGCCAGGACGTTCATCTGCTGTACTTCGATCCCGCCGACCTGTCGGCGAGTGGGCGTGAGGTTCTACCACCACACGTCGTGGAGGCCATGAAGCTGGGCGGCACGCCCGAGTGCGCGTACGACGTCGCCACGAACAGGCCCCGCAAGCTCTATCCCCTGCCGAGCGGTGGCGACCTGCCCGTCATCTTCGCGGCGCGCCTGAGCCTCTCCCTGCCCGGCGTTTTCGAAGCCGTCCCTCTCTACCGACGCGTCAACCAGGCAATCGTCCGCGACGAGTTGGGCCGGGCTGTCGAGCCGGAGAAGAAGTTCCCGCCCGACGAGCAGCTGTGGGTGGAACAGCTCTGGTTCTCCGACGGCGGGATCACGTCGAACTTCCCCGTGCACTTCTTCGACGCGCCTCTGCCGCTGTGGCCGACCTTCGCCATCAACCTTGGCGCGCACCCACCCGGCTTCGAGAGCCAGGACGTGGTCCTCCCGCAGGACTGGGACGGCGGCAACAGCACGTCGAACACCCTCGATGGCCTCACCGGGTTCGCAGGCGCCATCGTCAACACGGCACGAAGCTGGCACGACACGACCGTCTCACTCATGCCCGCCTTCCGCGGCCGAGTCGCCACCGTGCGACAGCGACCCACCGAAGGCGGCACCAACTTCTACATGGAACCCGGCACCATCGCGTCGATGGCCCTGCGCGGCGGCCTGGCGGGTGCCCGACTCGCCCGTCGCTTCGACCCCGGCTCACCGATGCGCTTCTGGTGGCAACGCCACCAATGGATGCGTACCCGCATCGCCGCCCACACCCTCGACGACCTCCGCCGCACCGTCGCCATGGCGCATCGCGACCCGTTCCTCGACGCGCTTCTCAACCCAGGATGCTGCCGCGCCGCACTCGGGGCGCTCGTCCAGGCCGGTCGAGGGGACACGGCAGTCGCGCTGGGCGACCCCGAGCTCCCCTACCCCGACAACTGGTTCGACACGCCACACGACCACCAACGCCGGTTCTGGGCAGGCATCAACGAGATCGCCGTGCTCGGCGGCCTCGCACCCCTCACAACCGTCGACGACGAACCCCACCTGCTGCCCGCACCGCAGCTGCGACAGGTACCGCCCACATGACGCGTCCCGTCATCGCATCGACTGCTGCATGCCGTCGGTCTGTGCCGGTCCGATTTGCGCAGACCTTCCGCGCTTGCGCGTCGGCGCTGGACCTGTCCGCCCGTTGCGGGCACAGTGGGACCGGTGATGCGGATCGAGGGGCGGACCGCGCTCACCCTGCCCGAGGCGGCCCGATGGTTGGGTCTGACGGTCCCCTGCGTCAGCGCGCTCATCGCTCGTGGCGAGCTGCCCTGCCTGCGCGATCTTGACGGGTCCGTCCGGATCTCCGCCGCGGCGCTCATCGAATGGGCGGGCACCGCCGCACGCGGTGATTCCCCGAGCATCCCGAAGTGATCTTTCGTCGCTCGAACCCGGCAGCCTGAAACCCCGCTGCTCAGAGGCATCGGCCAGATTGCTGGTGACGTCCACCCACTCGCGGTCTACGACACGGCGGTGTTCTCGGCCACCCTTGCCACAGAATCGAAGCCCGAGACGAAGATCCTGCGAGGGAGCGCGCCGATGCCCGCCGAGACCTACGAGCTGATCCAGTCCGCCGACGGGTACGCCGTCCGCATCTCTGCCCGCGGGGCAGCGGTGCTCGCGACGCCTGCGATCAACCGGGGCACGGCGTTCACGGCCGAGGAGCGGCGCGAGCTCGACCTGACCGGGCTGCTGCCCTCAGGCGTGTCCACGCTGGACTCCCAGCTGCGCCGCACGTACGCCCAGTACACCCGGCAGGGCACCGACCTGGCAAAATGGGTCTACCTCACCAACTTGCACAGCCGCAACGAGGTGCTGTTCTACAAGCTGCTGGCCGAGCACATCGAGGAGATGCTGCCGATCGTCTACACCCCGACGGTGGGCCTGGCGATCCAGCAGTTCTCCAACGAGTTCCGACGTTCGCGGGGCGTGTACCTGTCCATCGACCACCCCGACGAGGTCGAGCTGGCGCTGCGCAACACGCGGCTGCGCCCCGACGACGTCGACCTGCTGGTCGCCACGGACTCCGAGGGCATCCTCGGCCTCGGCGACCAGGGCGTCGGCGGCATCGAGATCTCCGTCGGCAAACTCGCCGTGTACACGGCCGCGGCGGGCATCCACCCCTCGCGGGTGCTGCCCGTGGTGCTCGACGTCGGCACCGACAACCTCGGCTTGCTCAACGACGAGATGTACCTCGGCGAGCGGCACGCCCGCGTCCGCGACGAACGCTACGACCAGCTCATCGACGCCTACGTGACCGCCTGCCAGAAGCTGTTCCCGCGCGCCATGCTGCACTGGGAAGACTTCGGCGCCGCCAACGCCCGGCGGATCTTGAATCGCTACGCCGAACAGGTGTGCACGTTCAACGACGACATGCAGGGTACCGCCGCCGTCGTGCTGGCCGCGGCGTTCGCCGCCACCCGCGCCGCAGGCTCACGGATGCGCGACCAGCGCGTGGTGATCCACGGTGCCGGGACCGCCGGGCTGGGGATCGCGGACATGATGCGCGACCAAATGATTCGCGAAGGCCTTCCGCAGGAAGAGGCCACCCGGCGGTTCTGGGCGCTCGACCGCCACGGCGTGCTGAGCGACGACCGGCTGCAGCACCTCTACGACTTCCAGGTCCCCTACGCCCGCCCGTGGGACGAGGTGAAGGACTGGGCGGCGCCCGGCGCACGGCCCGGCCTCGCCGACGTCGTACGCAACGCGCGGCCCACGATGCTGATCGGCTGCTCGACGCAGGCAGGTGCCTTCACCGAGCAGATCGTGCGGGACATGGCCGCCCACACGGCACGGCCGATCATCATGCCGCTGTCCAACCCGACATCGAAGGCCGAAGCGATGCCCGCCGACCTGCTCGCCTGGACCGACGGTGCCGCACTCGTCGCAACGGGCAGCCCGTTCGCGCCGGTCGAACACGGTGGGATCACCTACTGGATCGCCCAAGCCAACAACGCGCTCGTCTTCCCGGGCCTCGGATTGGGGGTAACCGTGGCACGCGCATCACGGATCACCGACCGGTTGATCGCGGCAGCCGCTGACGCCGTCGCCACAGTGTCCGACGCCACCAAGCCGGGTGCACCCCTGCTGCCACCCGTGCGCGAACTGCGCCCGGTATCGGCGGCCGTGGCGATCGCCGTGGTTCGGGCGGCGATGGCGGACGGACTGGCCCAGGCGGCGGTGGGCAACCCGGTCCAACAGGTCCACGAGGCGATGTGGCGGCCCAACTATCCGCGACTGGAGACCCGGCCGAGCTGAAGCGACGACCGGCGGCCCACGCGCCGGATGTGTGAACCAGTTGCCCGGCGGGTACAGGGTGGACAGTCGCTCCCCAGGAGGAAAAATGATTGTTCTCGGACTGATCCTGCTCGTTGTCGGTTTTCTGCTCCACATATCGATCCTGTGGACGCTCGGCATCATCCTGCTCGTCGTCGGCGCGATCCTGGCCATCCTCGGCGGCACCGGCCGGGCGGTGGGCGGAAGGGCACACTGGTACTAGGCGGACGAGCGCACCGTCCTCGGCAACCTCTGACGGCACCGGCGTCCGGATCAACCGGACGCCGGTGCGTCGCCTGCCTCAGCGTGGCAGGGTGCAGGGGTGCTGTACTCCTTCGTCTACTCGCGAGTGGCGGTGCTGGTCCGGCACTGGTTCGAGATCGGGCTGACCGACGGCGTGCTCGAGCATGGGGCCCGACTGGAGTTGCGGCTGCTCGAGCCGCAGGCCCGCCGCGGGACAGAGTCGGCGGCCCAGCGGTTCGTCATCGACCGGCCGGTGTGGCGGGCCGACCTGTTCGACCGACTCGACCGTCCGCCCGGGACGTTCTCCGCCGCGCACTTCCATCCCCGGTTCGACGGCATCGAGCCGTCCGACCGGGTTTTCCGGGAAGACCTCACGGCCGATCCCTGGGCGTGGGCCGCGGCCCAGCTGTCGGACCTGGAGGCCGTCGCCGACGCGGCCGGGTTGCCACCGGACGCGCTCGCGGACGACGCGCAAGACGTCCGCGGGCAGGCGGCGCTGATCGTCGACACGGCTCGCGCGCTCGCTCCCACGAATTGCCGCTCCCGGGAGCAGTGCTTCCGCATGACCCGGGACGTCGCAGGCACAGTCCGGATCATGGCCGATAGCCTGGCCGACCCGGCTCTGCTGGACCCGGCCGCCGTCCAACTCTGGCTGGATGCGCCGGACCCCGACGTGGTTGACCGACCGGGCGGACCGCGGGGGTAGCGCGGTCGTACGGTACGCCTGCATCGTGGTCACAGGGCCCCGGTGCCCCGAGCGGAGGTGTCATGGATCTTGGGCTCGCCGGACGCACGGCGGTGGTCTGCGCGTCCAGCCAGGGACTCGGCCGCGCCTGCGCAACGGAGCTGGCCCGAGCAGGCGCCACGGTGGTGGTCAACGGCCGTGATGCGGCCAAGCTCGAGCGCACCGCCGAAGAGATCCGACAGCAGACGGGCGCGACCGTCATCCCGGTCACCGCGGACCTCAACACCGCCGACGGGCCCGAGCGCCTCATCTCGGCCGTGCCCACGGTCGACGTCCTGGTCAACAACAACGGCGGACCGCCCCCGCGCGACTTCCGGCAGGTCGACCAGGAAGCGCTCGTCGCGGGCGTGCACGCGAACATGGCGACCCCGATCCGGCTCGTCCAACTCGTCGTCGACGGCATGGTCGAGCGCCGGTTCGGCCGCATCGTCAACATCACCTCCGCATCGGTGAAGCAGCCGATTGCCGGGCTGGACCTGTCCAGCGGCGCGCGCGCCGGGCTCACCGGCTTCCTGGCGGGTGTGGCCCGCACGGTCGCGCACGCCAACGTGACCATCAACTTCCTGCTCCCCGGCTCCTTCGACACCGCGCGGATGCGGACGATGCAGGAGGGGGCGGCCCACCAGCAGGGCGTCGCCCCCGAGGTCATCGGCGAGCACATCCGCGCGTCCATCCCCGCGGGCCGCTTCGGCGAGCCCACCGAGTTCGGCGCGGCGTGCGCATTTCTCTGCGCCGCGGGCTCGGGGTTCATCACCGGCCAGAGCCTGCTGATCGACGGCGGCGCCTACCCCGGCATTCTCTGACCTCGGCACTCGCAGTGGTCGGTCAACCGGGGTACAACGGAGGTCCTTCCTTGTGTTTCCGGCCACGGCTTCCACGGCCGTGGAACGGCTGGACAGGCAGGTGTTACGGCCGGAATGGTCCGACCAGGGCATTCGTCCCGGCAACTGCGCACACGACAGGTGGGGTGAGCTTGGCGCCCCGAACCGGACGATCTACGCTCGTCGCGATGGGACCCCCGGCGGCGATGGGCGACGTGCCACAGGCGGACAACGCCTTCTCACTGCGCGATGCAGTGGGGGGCGTTGTCGTGCTGACCTGGTCTTCCGGGATCATCATCACCGCCGACCTCGCGGCCGCAGCCATGATCCAGGTCAACGAGCACAACGAGGACCGGGAACGCCCGCTCCTGGTGGACATGACCGGGATCGCGGCCCTCAGCCGCGACGCCCATAGACATTTCCGGCAGCACTCGCGAATCTCGCGGATCGCGATCGTGGGTGAATCCGCGGTAGACCGAGTTATCGCGAACTTCGGTCTGCGCGTGAGCCCGCCGCCGGTCCCCTCGCGGTTCTTCAACTCGAAAACTGCCGCCCTGGCGTGGCTGCAGGGCGCCGTCTCCTGACGGTGTCGCTCGGCGAGCGAGGGTCGTGCCGCCACACTGCACTCTGCGGGTGCCGTCGGCGCTGTAGGCCGTCGTCGACGTGGGCAGGCCCTCCATTCGCGGTACGTGGCCGCGCTGCGACCCGCTACGCTGGCTGCTCGGCAGGGCGGGCCCAACCTCAGCTGACGCTTCAGCGAAAGGCCAAGCTGGTGCGAACGATGCCACCCGGTGATATTGACGACCGCGAGCGGCCCTTCCGTCTTGTGGAGGGCCAAGACGGCATCGTACGGCTGGCCTGGGAGCGCGATCTGCGTATCACCGGGAGTATGGCAAAGCAGGCGATGATCGCGGTTGACGACCTCAATGGCGGTCGACAACGGCCCCTGCTGGTTTACATGGCCCGCACGAACGCGCTCGACAGGAAGGCTCGCGAACACTTCGCGGAAAAGTGCTCCCCATCCGCGATCGCGCTGCTGGGCGAGACGCCCGTCGACCGACTGTTGGCGACCTTCGTCCTCGGCCCGGGCGGAGCCCTGGCTCCCACGAGGTACTTCACCGACGAGAGCGAAGCGATTGCGTGGCTGCTGCAGGCAGCCCCGCGCTCGCCCTGACCATCCGCCGAGCGGAGCGCCCGGCCTGGCCGCGCAGCTACGTCGCACGGCCCGGCAGCGCCGGACCACCGCTCAATACGACGTCCACTCGAAGGAAAGCGGGGACCATCGAGACCGGACGCGGTCCGAGGCCGGTAACGGCGAGGGCCGGGTAACGGATCGCCAACCGGCTGATTCCGATCACCATCTCGGCGATGGCCAGCGCTTCACCCAAGCAGCGCAGCCGCCCACGCCCCCACATCGGCAACGCCCACCACTCCGGCGGCGGGTCGTCCCCGTCGCCGACCAATGCAGGGTCTCGCTGTGCACCCATGATGTTCGCGGTGACCACGTCGCCCGCGTGCACCGGGCAGCCCGCCACCGTGGTCTCGGCCGCCGCTACTCGACCCACCGTGGGGAACGGCGGATCGAAGATCACCGCCCGGCGGGTCAACACGTCAGCGGCTTCCGATCCACTGCCGTCTTCCTCCTGCGCCGCGACGTTCGCCCACTGCCCGGTTTCGTCGGCGTACACGATGGTGGAGGCGATCGCCGACGCCGTGCTGGCCACCCCCGCGGTGAACAAGAACATCAGCGTGCCGATGATCTCGTCGTCATTGAGCAAGCGGCTGCCGACCGAATAACCCTCACGCTGGGCGGCCAACAGCACGTTCAGCACCCCGTCCGGCCCGGGATCACCCGCGGCGGCGCGCGCCCTCCGATCGTCGACGACCCGCTGCCACACCGTCCACGCCTCAGGCAGCTCGGGGACGACACGAACCGACGCCGCGGTTTGGACTCCGTCAACCAGCCAGTGCCACAGCGGCCGGTACAAGGCGTCGGCCGTCGCGCGTTCCAGGCCCACCAACTCGGCCATCAGTTCGAAGGGCAAGCGCCGGGCGTAGTACTCGACGACGTCCACCGCCCCGTCGGCACCGGCGTGGCGGGGCAACTCAGCGGCGAGGCGATCCGCGATCTCGACGATGTGGGGTCGCAACCGATCGATGTGTCGGCGGGTGAATGACGGCTGCAGCAGGCTCCGCAGCCGATCATGGCGTTCCGGGGGCGCTGACGTCATGGCCGCCACGTTGGGGTGGACCGTGCGGAAGTCGGGCTCCTCGACGCCGAACATCGCCGCGTGCTCGGCCGTCAAGGCGGGGTTGTCGAGGATCTCCAGCACGGCAGCGAGCGTGGAGAACACCGTTCCCAAACCCGGCCGCGAAGCCGGCGGCTCGTCGTAGCCGGGTAAGAAGTGGGGAGGCAAGCCGGTGGGGATCGACGGTCGCTCAGCCATCGGGTGCGCTCTCCTCCCGCGGTCGTCCCGAACCATGCTCCGCTCTGCCGGGGCAAATAGACAGAGGTGGAGCGCCGCGAGATGACTTTCTGTGGCGGGTGGATCACACAGCGACGCATTGGCTGGCCGTTACCTCGTCGGTGCCGACACCTCGCTCAGGACCGCGGTGAACCGCCCGGCCTGCGGAGGGAACGCCGCGTCGCGCCGGGCCGTCAGGTCGGTCGGATGTGCGGTTGTGCGGCTTCGGCCGCGTCGCGGATGCGACACGGCCAGGCCGCGCCGGGAGTACCGGTACCCGGCGTGGTGCAGGCCCGGCACCGGTGACCACTCGCGTCCGGCACGTGCTCGGCCAGCAGGCGATTGCGTAGGCCCGGCATCATCGCCAAGGCCTCGCTCACAGACCGCGCCCTCCACTCGTCGAGCATGACCGCTCCCGCCGATGAGATGTCCGGAAAGCCGACACGGTCCGATGACCCGAGCGTGGGCTCGTGGACTGATTACGGCGCGTCGCTGATGCGGATCATCGTCGTCCATCGATCGAGCGAACGCAAGTGCATCTGCGTCCTTCGTTGCACGTGCAGTTACCCGTCGTGATTGCGATGGCAACGATTCGTGCAGATCGTGGCGTACTTCCTACGCTGGGTGATCGTCTGCGTCGTTCGCGGGCCGCAAGACGCGGTCGAGGAGGGTCAGGACGGTGTCACGGTAAGGGCCCACCTCGAGGTCGGGTTCCCATGACCGCTGCAGCAGGAAGCCCTGGATGAGCGCGAGCAGGACGCGGGCGAACGCACCGGGGTCGACGGCGGAGTCCAGCACGCCGCGGGCACGGGCCTCGGCCAGCACACGCGTCACTTCCCCGAGCGGCGCCAACCCCTCCGTCACGACGGCCCGCAGGCGGGGGTCGTGCTGTGCGTTCGCCCACACGTGCAGGGTGACCCGACGCCGCCGGGCTTCGCCGGGCTCGCTGACCCAGTCGAACCAATCGGACAGGAAGCGCCGCAACGCGCCGCCCAGGTTCTCGGGGCCGGCATCGAGCGCCGCATCCAGCAGCTCCCGCTCCCGTGTGTGCCGCTCCGCGGCGACCGCCTCGATGATCGCGGCCTTGCCGTCGAAGTAGCGGTAAATCGCCCCGGCGCTCATGCCGGACTCCTCGACGACGTCGTGCATGGACGCCCCGTCCAGGCCGGATCGTTCGAAGCAGGCCGTGGCCGCGTCGAGGATCCGACGGCGCTGCGCCGAGCGGCGGGCCTCGCTGATGCGGGGCATCAGCGCGTCGCAGGCACAGCGACGACCTCGGCGACGGCGATCCGGTAGAGCCGCGAGCCGTTCTCGCGGCGGCCCAGCCCGGCGAACCACGCGCGGCCCGCGTCGTAGCTGGACACATCCGCACAGATCCGGAAGCCGCGCTCGGCGAAGAACCCGGCCGCCTCGTCGGGCAGCAGGCCGAACGTCCAAGGCTCGCCTGCCCTGGCGACTCCCCGCACCCAGCGACGAGCCTCGGGAAACGGACTGGGCTCGACCAGGGCGCGGCGGTCGACATAGGTGAGGACCAGCCGCGAGTCCGGGCAGGCGAGCTCGCGCACCACCGCGAGGGTCGCGTCCACGGCCGCTTCGGTGAGGTAGTTGGTGACGCCCTCCCACACGAACACCGCAGCGGCGGCCGGGTCGAAGCCCGCACTGCACAATGCCTCCGCCAGGTCGTCGACCTCGAAGTCCACCGGCACGTAGCTGATGTGCTCGCCCGCGACCCCGAGCCGGTCGAGCACCGCGCGCTTGGCGGCCTGGGTCGCGGGATGGTCGATCTCGAACACGCGACACCCGGCAAGGCACGGCAGCCGGTGGGCCCGGGCGTCGTAGCCCGCTCCCAGAAGCACGCACTGGCCTGCCGGGCCGATCGCGGCCTCGACGTGTTCGTCGATCAACCGCGTGCGCGCCACCGCCGAAGGTCGCGGACCCGGCCCCGCCACGGTGTCGTAGAGACCGACGGCCGCCCACCGCAGGAGCCGCACCCGCGCCGCCTCAGCGAGCACCCGCAGTCCCGGGCGGAGGAACGCGACCGCGTAGGGATCGCAGAACACCCTCTCCCCGGGCGGGCGTGCCGACTCGAATGCCCGTTGCAGGGCAACGGTCTCCGCCGTGAAGCTCGGACGGTCCTCCATAGCGAATGATTGTTCGCGGAACGGCCGTCGTGAGCAACCTCGATCTCAGCTCGGCGTTTGACGCCTGTGGCCGGTACCCGGTCCGACGGCGATGAGTCCCGCAGTGGCACCGGGTCTGCACTCCGACCGATCAAAACCCGCACTCGAGGAGCACGACATGACCGCTACCTACACCTTCGACGTCTTCTCCAGCCTCGACGGCTACGGCGCCGCCAGCGCCAACTGGTCCGGCTACTGGGGTAAGCAAGGTCCCGAGTTGCTCGACCACCGCCTCGCCTTGTACGACGCCGAGCAGCGGATGGTCTTCGGAGCCAACACGTTCCGGGCGTTCGTAGCGATGCTGGCCTCGAGCACCGAGGAGTCCGAGGTACGTGATCCCTGGGTCACACGGATGAGGAACATGCCGGCCACGGTGGTGTCGACGACCCTGGAAGGACCCCTCGACTGGCCCGACGCCACCGTCGTGAGCGAGGACGCCGTCGACGTCGTCGCCCGGCTCAAGGAGGAGTCCGAGGTGCCGCTGCGCTCGCACGGCAGCCTGTCGTTGAACCGGGCGCTGATGGGCGCCGGACTCGTCGACCGCGTGCAGGTGACCCTCTTCCCCGTCATCACCGGTCAGACCGGACTGGACCCGATCTTCCGGGGTGCGGCCGACTTCGACCTGGAACTGATCGAGAACCGCACTCTGGACGGTCACATCCAAGAGCTCGTCTACCGGCCAACCCTTCACTGACCTCGGTCAGTGTCCGGCGGCCTGACCGCCGTCGATGTGCAACGTCTCCCCCGTCACGAACGAGGCCTGCTCGAGGTACAGAACGCCCTCGACGACATCGGCGACCGCACCGACACGCCCCAGTGGGTGCAGGCCACCCAACTCCGCGTAGGACGACGCATCGTGCCCGGGCGTCTGGATGACGCCGAGCGAGACCGCGTTGACCCGCACTCCACGTGAGGCGTATTCAATGGCCAGCGACCGGGTCACGGCCACAAGGCCGCCTTTGGTGAGTGCAGGCAGCGCGGCGGGCCGGGTGCTGTCGGCATGCTCGACAAGACTTGTGGAGACGTTCACGATGTGGCCGCCGCCCCGGTTGATCATCTGCGAGATCGCCCGCTGGGTCATGTGGAAGAACCCGGTCAGGTTCACCGCGGTGATCGCGAGGTAGTCATCGAGTGTGTAAGCGGTGAAGGGCTTGCCGATGTAGATCCCCGCGTTGTTGACCAAGGTGTCGATGCGACCGAAACGGTCGAGCGCCTGGTCGACCACATGCTGTGCCGTCGCGGCTTCGGTGATGTCCGCTTGGATGCTGTGCTGGTCCGGCTCGTCGGAAGGCGGCAGCGAGCGGGCGACGCCGACCACGGCGTATCCGGCCTGACGATAGCCGGCCGTGAGCCCGGCGCCGATGCCCTGGGAGGCACCGGTGATGATCGCGACTTTCCGCGGGTCCGGCGGTGCGGTCATCCGACGGGATACGTTGGGTAGATCACTCGGGCAGGCTAGCGGTGTCCGCAAACGTCCACCGGGCCCCTCGGCGCACGTCCGTGAACTCGAGACCCGACGCGATCACGCGCGGCCTGACGAGGCGTCGCCCCCTCGACGGGCCACGTCCACAGCCGCGGCAATGGCCGCGTCGAGGCCGTCCAGCTGCAACCGACACCGGCTGCCGGCCGTTACGTCGGCGAGCTTGTGCAACTCGATGAACAGCGCAGTCGGGAAATCGGTCAACCCGTGCAGGTCCAGCACCAACTCGCGGTAGCCGCGGCGCACTCCGACCTGGGCCAGGTGGATCAGCGCGGCGAGCCCGTCCCGATCGAGCACGCCACCGGCGACCAACCGTGCCGCGCCGCCCGTTTCGGCGGGCAGCGTCAGGCTGAGCGTCATCGGGCCGGGCGTCGAGCCCGGAAGGCGACCCGGGTCGACGCCCGCGGGTGGCTCCCGGCGGTTCATCGGATCCCCCGCTCCTCGGTCGCGGCGTCCACGGGGACCCTCGGGGGCGGCCGCACGCCCACGTCGGGGCGGGTGACGAACATGACGATGCTCCTGGAAATCTCGGGTAAGCGGATCACCACCAACGGTGCCGTCCGAGGCCGCGTCGGGCCGTCGGCCTACCGGGCCACGCGCACGCTGAACCTGCCATCGGTCAATCGGCGGACGGGTGTGGGCCCGATCGGCCATCGCGCGCGAGGGCTTGCTGCCTGATCGGTTACCGCCCGCCATGCGGCGCGGAACGCCTAGGCTCGCGGTATGGCAGAGGTGACGCTTGAGCTCGACGACGCCCTCCTTGACGCCGCAGCGCAAGCCCTCGGCACCCACGGCGCGGCGGACACGGTCCGGGCCGCGCTCGAAGCCGCCACCAGCGGCGGCGGCCCTCGTCCCCGTATCCCGGGCTCCCACCCCTATCCCGGCGCGGGCCGCCCACCCCTCGGTGACCCGCCTCTGGGGCCGCCCGAGACACCTGGCCGCACCGACTTCCCCCGCCCTCCAGAGATCCACTAGGCGGGTCATCGGCGCCCAGTTCATGCCGCGCAAGTTGTACGACGTTGCCGCACTTACGGACGAACAACGAGAAGGACAAGCCGATGAGCCCGACATACGAAACGATCAACCCCTGGGCATGGCAGGACCAGTTCGGGTTTTCGCAGGCCGTGGCCACGCCCACCCCGTCGCGCTGGCTGTTCCTCGCAGGCCAGGGCCCGGCAGCAGCCGACGGTAGCGTCGTGTCCCCCGGCGACATCGGCGGCCAGCTGACCCAAGCCTTCGACAACCTCGAAACCGTGCTCGCCCAAGCCGGATCCGACCTCTCCCACGTCGTGCGCCTGACCTACTACACAACCGACGTGGACGCACTGCTCGGCGTGTGGTCGATCATCACCCAACGCCTGGCCGACAACCGGCCGGCCAGCACCCTGCTCGGCGTGGCCCGACTCGCTTTTCCCGAGATGCTCATCGAGATCGAGGCGACCGCAGTCGTGCCGTGACACCGATTTCGGCCACGAGTCGCGAACACCACCTCGGCGGAGGAGTCGTCATCGCGTACGCGATCTCGGTGGGAAGGAGTACGCCATGGGACAGGTCATCGCGTCTGCGTCGATGTCTCTCGACGGCTACATCGCCAAAGACGACAACACCATCGGTCGGTTGTTCGACTGGCTCCAGAACGGGCGGGTTGAGTTCCCGACGGCGAACGAGAACATCAGGTTGCACCTGAGTCCACAAAGTGCCGAGTATTGGCAGCGCCGGCTTTCCGGCCTCGGGGCGCTCGTGTGCGGCCGGACCCTGTTCGACTTCACGGACGGATGGGGCGGACGACACACGATGGACGTGCCGGTCGTCGTCGTCACGCACGAGGTGCCCACCGAGTGGGTCCGGGCCCATCCGGACGCGCCGTTCCACTTCGTCACCGACGGGGTCGACGCGGCCGTCGCCAAGGCTCAGGAGATCGCCGGGGACGCCACCGTGGTGGTGGCGGCAGGCACCATCGCCGGACAGTGCCTGCAGCTCGGACTGCTCGACGCGGTGGCGATCGACCTGGTGCCCGTGGTCATGGGTCACGGGCGCCCGTTCTTCGCCGGGATGAAAGCCGAAGACGTCCTCTTCGACGACCCGGTCGTGTGCATCCAGGGAGACCGGGTCACCCACCTGGTGTACGCCACCAGCAAGACGACCTGAGCCTCGGGGTTGCGGAGCGCAAGTTGCTACCGTGAACGAGGTGAGCTTCCCGGAGCGCTACGAGACGGCGGTCGACAGGGCCATTCGGGAAGCCCAGGAGCAGGGGAAGTTCGACAACCTGCCCGGTCACGGCAGACCACTTCCCGGGTTGGACGAGCCAGGCGACGAACTCTGGTGGGTGCGTGACTGGGTCCGCCGCGAAGGCCTCTCCGGTGACGAGTTCCTGCCCGAGTCGCTGCTCTTGCGCAGGCAACGCGAACACGTCGACGAGGCCGTCGCCCGGCTGCGCACCGAGCAGGCGGTCCGGGACCACGTCGACGAGCTCAACCGCCAGATCAAGCGTGCGCGGGTCGTGTCGTCCGGACCGCCGGTCGTCCTCATTCCGGTCGTGGCAGACGAGGTCGTCGCCCGCTGGCGAGCGCGACAGCCGAACCCGACCCCTACCGAGCGCCCAGCCGAGCAACCACAGGTCAAACCGCGTCGGGCATGGTGGCACCGCCGACGATCTGAGTGACTCCGGCGTTACCGGCCACTGGGGTCGGCGAGGATCTGGCGGTACAGGTCGAGCAGGACCGGGATTTCTTCACGCGCGGCCCGACCCATCCCGCACTCGGTGCAGATGCCCCAGGGTCGGGAGCCGAGTTGCTCATCGATCAACCTGACCTGAGCAGCGGTTGTGCCCGGCTCCTGTCGGTCAGGGTGGTAAGGCACGAGCGCGAAGTAGAGCTCATCGGCCGCATCGGGTCGCAGCTCGCCCAACGGCGCGAAATAGCTCGGATCGCGCTGATGCTGCGGGACGGTGAACGACAACCACGACACCGACCGCGCAGCGGCCCCGGTGACCGCGTTCCCCAGCTCGACCTGCAGGGCGAGCGAGCTCGGTTCGACGAAGTGCCGGTGCTGGTAGTCGCCGTAGCACAGGTGCAGCCCGACCGGCACGTCAAGCGGAATCGCCTCGACGCAACCCACCAATCCCTCCACGACCACCGCCCGTGGTCCCCCGCGCTCCAGCATGCCGATCTCGACCGCGACGTCCCACTGCACCGCGATCAGTTCGTGGGGAACCTCCTCAAGCAGGCGTCGCAGGTCGGCGAGCAGCGCCTGCGCGTAGGACGCTCGCACCCGCTGCTGGTCCTGCTCGGCGAACAGCGCCGCGACCGGCGCGAGCGGTGTCGGGTACTGCACCTGGAAGCGCACGTCATCGGGCACGACCCCTTCCTTGCGCAGTTGCCCGAAGGTCGCGAACGACTCGCGGTAGGCACTCGCGTAGCCCAGATCCGGCCACGTGATCGCATCCGGATCGGTGCCCGGCCCGAGCCGGACGCGCGCGAGACCTTGATAGCCCGTGCCCGTGCTCGGGACCTCCTCGATTTCCGGGACCTCGACGAGGCGGGGCAGCTGATAGCGGATCCACCCGAGCCGGTCACCGGTTTCGCCGTCCGGGATGCGGCGCAGCCCGACCGGCACCTTCTCCGCGATCGCACGCATGACGGTTTCGGCGTCGGGCAAGTTGACCGAGCCGTTGAAGTGCACGGCGGAGGGCGGCATGCCCGGATGCTGCCGTGGTCCTCGACGGACGGCAACCACTCACGTCGTATCAAGCGGGCGATCCACACCTCTTCCCGGCGCACACCGACGTCGGGAAGGAGGCCGGTGGATGACCGGCACCAGGTTCTTGCCCAGCACGCACGGCCTCAAGTTCCCCAACTACTGGCCGCCCGGCACACCCGACCTCGTCGCGCACACGCTGATCGGGAACCTCTCGATCGGCAACGCCAACGCGGGGCTCTGCGGGGGCATGTGTTTCGCTGCCCGGGATCTGTTCGACGCCGGTCTACAACCCCCTCCCGACACCGCCTCGCCACCACCCGGATCCACCTTGCTGACCTATCTCACCCGACGGTTGCTCGCGAGCTGGAACATCCCGACCGGGGTACTCACCTACTACCTCTGGGCCAACACCCCCGACCACGACACCCTCGCCGGTCTCCGCCACGGGCTGGCCCGCATGACCATCCAAGACCACATCCCGACGCTGACGGCGAGCATCGACCGGGGCGAGCCCTGCCCCCTGGGCCTGGTCACCGTCCACAGCCCCGACCCCGCCCAGCTCGGCCGTTGCCACCAAGTCCTGGCCTACGCCTATGACTGGCAAGCCAGCTACTTCCGCGTCGCCGTCTACGACCCGAACAGCCCCGGACGCGACGACATCCACATCGGCATGGACACCGCCAACCCCGGCCAGACGACAGCGATCGACCACAACGTCAACATTGCCGACCCCATCCGGGGCTTCTTCTGCACCACCTACGCCTTCTCCGACCCCTCCACGATCGCCGGAGCAAGCTTCGCCGCCTGAAGCGGACGGTCCAGATCACGCCTGAACCGGGCCGACCGGGCCCGTGCTCGCCGCACTGATCCGGCGGCTGCCCCGAGCACCGCCCCCGTCGCTTGGCGCCGGCGTGCGGCAGTCTCGGGACCTGTGGGTTCTCACCCTCGGGACTTTGGACTGCATCCGCACACCTCGTCGCCGGTGCACACTCGTACCCGGTGAGGAAGGACGCGAGATGGCTAGCGTTTCCATCACGGCAGGGCAGGAGTCGTCCTCGGCGGCTGCGGCACCGCCCCAGCTCAGCTCAAGCGCGAACGATCGCGCGGATGAGGCGCTGGACATCCGGGTGCACGCACCGGCGTATGACGTCGTGACCATGCGAGTGTACGGCCAGCTGGATTCGATCGGAGTTCGTCTGTTGACAGAACGCGCCGGGTACCACCTCGGTCGCGCACAACACGTGATCATCGAGCTGGTCGGCAAGCACCTGGTCGATCCGGCTGCCGCCGAGGCGGCCGCCGACGCGGTGACTGCACTGCGCGAGCTGGCCCATCACCGCGGCAGCCTGCTGCACGTGGCCGCCGACGACGAGGGGGTGCGGCGCCAACTGGCCGACGCCGGACTCTGCAGGCCGCTGCGTACCTGCGCCGACGAAGTGCTGGCTGCCCTGTCAGCGCGCCCGCTCGTCCCTTCACCGCGATCCCCGAATCCGACTCACTGACCCGGATCACGCCGTCAATACGCAGTAACGCCGCAGTCGACGACCTGTCCACCGCGCGCGGGTGTCGAGGCCGCCATTCACCGCATCAAGCGAACGCGGCCTGCAGGTGGTGCGCGATGGCCGCGGCATGCCGCGCCTCGCCTGCGGCGGGCACAGGCTCGCCGGGGGCCTTGTCACCGGACGTATCGCGATCACCGGATGCCATCTCGTTGCGGCGCCGGATATAGCCCCGCAACGCATCGACGCTGACGAAGACCTTGTAGCCGAGTTCGGCCAACCGCGGCAGGTCCGCTTCGTCGGGATCCAGCTCCAGCACCACGGGAGAGCCCTGACCTGCTTGGAGCCCTTCGGCCCAGAACGCTTGGGCGACGGCGAGCGCCGCGCCCGTCTCGGGATCGGGGACCTCGACGTCGAGGGCCGGGCAGGCGAGGCCCATGCGGATGACGTCGTCGACGAGCGCGTCGACCTGTGCGACGCGGACGTCGTATCCCGATTCGTCCTCGGGGATGAGCGTGACCGGCGTCAACCGTCGTGGCAGGCCGTGCCTGGAAAGGGCGTCGAGGAATGCGTTGGCCTCGGCGGCCAGGAGCGTCCTTCTGGCGGCGAGGAACTTCGGATAGTCCTCCACTCGCCAGTCGCCGTCAGGAATCCACTGCGAGGCCCGTACGGCGGGATCCATCGCCGCCAGGCGTTGGACCGGATCGCAGTGGGAGAACGCCACCGACGACGAGGGGGTGACGAACGCGTAGTTGGCCACCGCGTTGATCTCGGCCCGCGAATAACCCGCCTGGGCCAGCAGAGCCCGCGGAAAGATCTCGCAGACCTCGATGGCCGCCGTGTCCTCCCCGAGCGGCCTGCCGGTCACGAGGTCCCTCGCCCCGCCGGTGCGGGCTACCAGGTACAGCAGCGGATAGGAACGGGAGCCGCGGCCCGCACCCTCGAAGTCCTGAGCCTCGATCGCCAGGCTCCCGTTGCGGGTACGTCGCAGGCTGTGGATGACGCCGTCGATCCCGTCTCGGTCGACGGTTTCGAGATCCTTGGCCAGGAACGTCTCGGTCGATCCCGTGTAACGACCGCGAACCGCAGCGTGGACGTACCAGTAGAGCGCGCGGCCCGCCTCGACGGTGTCGGTGAACCGCCCGTTGTTCTTCAGCAGCAGGCGCCCCAGGACCGGCAGGGCGTACCGGCCCATGAGTACGCGGTCGTGGTCGAGACCCAGCACCGAGGCGATCAGGTCCACGAGGTGATCGACGTTGTGGACCGCCTTCCCCAAAGCGTCGCGGAAGTTCTCGGCGGAGACGTTCTCCAGAGCGGAGAACGGCGCGCGACCGGTGGCGACCGCGTTGACGTTGCGCAGCAGCCAGTCCGGTTGGAACTGCAGGCCCCGCTGAGCCCGCCACCGGTCGAGATGCTCGCGCATCGACGGTCGAGCCTGCGGCCAGTCTGTACAGATCCGCGCCAGCGCCAGATCCCCTCGGGAGAGCTTGGTGCCTCCGGAATTGACCCGGTTGAAGATGTCGACGACGACGTCCACTGTCTTGTCGGCACCGGTGATGCTCTCGACGTGGACCTCGCGTTCAAGCACGTTGCGAACGCGATGGAGGCGGTCGACGAAGTCGAAGAAGCCGGGATGGTCCTGTAGCCCAGAGGCCACCGCGGAGGGTCCACCGGTGAAGAGTGCGGTGACATCGACCCAAAGCGGGTCATCCTTCATCTTGACCGGGCCGTAGAACTCGAACGCCTCGGTCTCGACGTTGAACCGCAAGTTTTGGAACGCCTCGCGGTCGCCTTCGAAGAAGGCAGGCGGTGTGCCCCGGACGATGCCGTACAGCGTGGTGACGCGCTGCTGGCCGTCCAGCAGCAGCGAGCGGGTGCCACTCGGCGACGCAGCACCACGCACCGCCTGGCACGCAGCGTCGGTCTCCCACACCAACAGCGCACCAACCGGGTAGCCCTTGTACAGCGAGCGCATGAGGCCGCGCACCTGGTCACGGTTCCAGACGTAGCCGCGCTGGAACTCGGGCAGGAGCACCGTTCCGGCGTCAACCTGGTCGAGGATCGCGCTGAGCTTCGCCATGCTGGAACCGTCTCACTCCACCCATTGCCCGCTCGTCGCCTGATCGAGCGAACACGCTACCGGCAGCGGTTACCCACAGTGGAATGACCTCTTGCGCACATCCGTGAACCATCGATCCCCCGCGTCTGGCCACCCGGTCGAGCGGGTCGGGTTTCCTCGCTGTGCAGGCGGGCTACGAACCTGCTGTGGACGCACATCCGCGTCAGGGGTGTGGACGCGCCAAGCAGAGGGGTCGCCATGACCGGCGAGCGATTCATCCCGTTCCGCAAGTCCGATGTCGTCGCGATGTGCGCCGACGAGGTGTCGGACAGGCAGCGGGAGCCCTTCCGAGCCTTCGTCGAGCTGCTGGACAGCCTGCTGCACCACGAGTTCCGCGCACGGCTCGAAGCGTTGAAGGACGCCTACCATCCGTTCAACCCCGACGCCGACGTGCGCACCGTCCGCGAGCCCAGCCCCGACGAACGGAACGCGGCGCAAGAGCGCCTGGTCGAGGAGCTGACCGCCCTGGCCGAGGCCGCGAACTTCGAGCGGATCAGCCCCGACGACCTGGACCGGGCGTTCGTCGAGGAGTCGTTGGTCAAGGTCCGGTTGGAGGCCGACTTCGACGACTTCGAGCAGGTCGTGTTCTACCGCCGAGGCGTGTACACCCGCGAGGAGGAGGTGAAACGCTGGTTCGGGCTGCGCCGCACGAACATCACGTTCACCAACTACGGGAAAGTCCTCGTCTACGTGAAGTTCAAGGACGCGGCGCACTTCCAGGCACTGGGCAAGAACGCCGACGACCTCCCGTTTAACCCGGGCTCGATGATCATCAAACTGTTCCAGGACGTGCCCCGCGCCGACCTGGAGATGCTGTTCCCCAACGCGCGGGTGCGGATGCGGGCGATCGACAAGCTGCTGATCGGAGTTCCCGCGGTCGTCTCGGGGATCATCATGGTGGTCACGAAGCTCGTCGCGGCGCTGTTGCCCGTGCTGTTGTTGTTGGCGTTCTGGTTCGGGCTGCGCCGCGAGCCGATCCAGCTCAACCAGGGCCAGCTCGTCACACTCGGCGCGGGCCTGGCCGCACTGGGCGGCTTCTTGGTGCGCCAGTTCGGCAAGTTCAAGAACCGCAAGATCCAGTTCATGAAGTCGCTGTCGGAGAACCTCTACTTCCGCAATCTCGACAACGACGCCGGTGTGTTCAACCACCTCCTCGACGCCGCCGAAGAGGAAGAGGTCAAAGAGGCGGTGCTCGCCTACCACTTCCTGCGCAGCGCCGAGGAAGCGCTCACCGCCGACGAACTGGACGGGCGGATCGAGGCCTGGTTCGCGCGGCGGTGGGGTGCCGAGTTCGACTTCGAGGTCGCCGACGGCGTGGGCAAGCTGCGCAGGCTGCGGCTGATCGACGACGCCGACGGCAGGCTTTCCGCGGTGCCGCTGGCCGAGGCCACCCGGCGCCTCGACGAGACCTGGGACAACCTCTTCGCCTACAACACGTCACCGCGACCCGCCGAGGTCTGACACGAGGTGACGCGGGTCGTCGACGGCCGCCCTCGCCGACGCCACATTCTTGTCCGGATGACCATCGTTGCGCCCTCTTCCTGGCGTCAACCACCCAGATCCGCCGGACGAGGACAACGAGGACGATGCCCGCAACCATGGCGGCCCGTTTCGCGGCCACGGTCCGACACGCGCCGGTCACGGTCGCACTGGTGGCCCTCTTGTGGGTGGCGGGCGCCGCCACCGGAAGCCTGACGGCTGGGCCATCACCGGCACTTCGCGCGGTGGTCGGCTCCGGCGTGGAGCCGGTGCGCGACGGACGTTGGTGGACGGTGCTGACGTCGCTGCCGTGGTGCGCGCAGTTGCTCGGCTATCTCGCCACCAGCCTGGCCGTGGTGGCGCTGCTGCCGTTCGCCGAGCGCCGCCTCGGCTCCGCGCGCACCGTGGCGGCGGCGCTGGCCCTGCAGACGGTCGGGGTGCTCGGCGGCATCGTGCTCGTGGGCCACTTGCCGGATGACACCCGATGGGTCACCCAGCTGGACCACACGGTGATGCTCGGTCCGAGTGCCGCCGTGGTCGGGGTCGCGCTTCTGGCCTCCGCGGGCTTCGGCCCGCTGTGGCGGCGGCGAACGCGGCTGTTGCTGTTGTCCGGGCTGGCGATGATGGCGCTCTACTCCGGGATGCTCGGCGACGTGCTTCGGCTCGGCACCGGCCTCATGGGGCTGGTGGCGGGCGTGGCGACGCTCGGGCGGCACCCCGACGCCCGGCCGCGGCCCTCCGCCCGGTCGGAGACGCGGGTGCTGGTGGCGCTGCTGGTCGCCGTGTCGGCCATCGGCCCGTTGGTGGCCGCGCTGGCCGAGACCCGGGTCGGGCCGCTGGCCGTGCTGCGCTACGTGTTCACCTCGCCGATTCCCGACGCCGCGGACGTGCAGCAACTGTGTCAGGACCCGACGGGTGCGTGCCTCGCGGCCCGTACCCGCATACGGCTGGGCGGATGGGGCTCGGCCGTGATGTCGGTGATGCCCGTCGTGTTGCTGCTGGTCAGCGTGGTGGGCTTGTGGCGGGGCCGCCGGGTCGCCTGGGTGGCGGCGCTGACGCTGAACGTCGTGCTCGGGCTGGCGGGCCTGGCGCTGGCCGGGGACAAGGTGTCGCGGGCACCCGCCCAGCTCCTCCTGCTCGGCTGGGGTGTGCACGTGCACGCCTGGCTGGTGTTGGCGCTGCCTGCGCTGCAGCCGCTGGGGGTGGCGGCCGTGCTCGTCGCGACCCGGCGGCGGTTCCGCCTCCAGGCGCCCCCCGGGGTGCTCGCCACGGCCGCGTGGACGATGGCGCTGACGTTCTTTGCGACGGCCGTGGCGTTCGTGGTGTGCGGGACCGTGCTCGGACGGGACTTCGCGCCCGCGCCCGACCTGGCCGCGCTGGTTGCCGACCTGCCCATGCGCCTGCTCCCGCCGGTCTACTTGGGCTGGCTCGAGCCCGCGTTCCTGCCCGTGTCGCCGCAGGCGCGGTGGCTGTTCGAGTGGACGGGACCGGGGTTCTGGGCCGTCGTGTGCGCGGCCGCGCTGCGAACGTTCCTCGCCGATCGCCCCGCGGCGGGCGACCGTGAACGGCTGCGGGAGCTTGCCCGTCGCGGCGGCTCGACCCTGTCCTGGATGGCCACGTGGAAGGGCAACGCCGCGTGGTTCACGCCGGACGGCGCGGCCGCGCTCGCCTACCGGGTCGTCGGCGGGGTCGCGCTGACCGTGGGCGGGCCGGTCGGCGACGAGGCCGCCGCCGCGGACGCCGTGCGGGGCTTCGTCGCGCACTGCCGGGAACAGGGCTGGACCCCGGCCCTGTACGGCGTGGTGGACGAGGTCGTCGCGATCGTCCGCGCGACCGGCTGGTCGAGCGTCCAGGTGGCCGAGGAGACGCTGCTGCCGCTGGCCGACCTGTCGTTCACCGGACGGCGCTGGCAGGACGTCCGCACCGCCATCAACCGGGCCCGCCGCGCAGGCATCACGGCACGCTGGACCGCCTACCCGGCCGCCTCCGACACGGTGCGCGACCAGGTGCGCGCGCTGTCCACGGAGCGGTCGGCGGGCAAGGGCCTGCCCGAGATGGGGTTCACGCTCGGCGGGCTCGACGAGGTCGACGACCCGCAGGTGCGGCTCCTGCTCGCGGTCGACGCCGCCGAACGGGTGCTGGCCGTCACGAGCTGGCTGCCGGTGCGCGCCGACGGCGTGACCGTTGGCTGGACGCTGGACGTGATGCGCCGCGGCCCCGACGCCCCACCCGGGATCATGGAGTTCCTCATCGCGACGGCCGCGCTCGACGTCCGGGCCGACGGCGCCTTGGTGCTGTCGCTTTCCGGAGCGCCCCTGGCTCGCAAGACCACCGATGGTGATGGCCTGCAACGCTTCCTCGACGTGCTCGCCCGCAGGCTCGAACCGGTCTACGGCTTCGGTTCGCTGCTGGCGTTCAAGGCCAAGTTCCAGCCGCTCTACCGGCCGCTGTACCTGGCCTACGCGGACCCGGTGGCCCTGCCGGTCATCGGCAACGCCCTCGCCCGCGCCTATCTGCCCGTCCTGACCCTGCGGACGCTCACCCGTCTCGCGCGGGCCGTGACGGCGTGACCGATCGGGCCGGTCCCGCGACCGGCACCGCGCCTGCGGTCGGCGGCGGCACCGGGCCGAGGATCCCGGTCCGCCCGGCGATCCAGGGCAATGCGGCCGTGAGCCCGTGGGTCGCGATGGCCCACGAATGCTCACCGGGAACCTCCAGCAACGTGGTGCCCACTCCCGCGCCCTTCGCCGCCACGGCGACCTGCTCGGCCTGCGGCCGGTAGACATCGTCGTCGCGGCCGACGACGAAGACGCCCGCGATGTCCGGGCAGGTCCGGACCCGCAACTCGGACAGCGGATCGACCCGCTCGTAGGCGGCCACGTCGCCGCCGAACGCGGCCGCGATCGTGCCGGGCAGATCACCCAGCGTGGGGTGCGCCTGGCCCGAGATGTCCAGGAACGTCGGATAGCGGTCCGGCCTGCGCAGGGCCAGCTGCAACGCGCACGTGCCGCCGAAGGAGAACCCACCGATGGCCATACGGGTGGTGTCGACTTCGAGGTGCGCGGCGACCCAGCCCGTGACGTCGTCGGCCAGGTAGGTCTCGGCCGCCCCGAGCCGGGAGTCCACGCACAGGGTGTTGGCCAGGCTCGACCCGGTGGCGTCGGGGACGACCACCACGGGCGCGAGCCCGTCGTGCGCGGCCGCGAACTTGTCCATCACGGCCGCGAGCCGCCCGGCGAGCAGCCAGTCCTCTGGACCGCCCGGCTGGCCGGGAATCAGCACCAGCACGGGCAGGCGGGCCCGTACCGAGCCCAGGTAGGCGGGCGGGAGGTACAGCCACGCGGGCCGGGCCGGGAAGTGCGAGCGCCCGCCCGGGACCGTCACCGTGGAGATCCGCCCCGTGCGGGGCATGCCGGGCGGGGCGTGCCAGGAGTGGGCCAACGGCTGCCGGGGCCGAGCGGCCAACACCGGCGAGCTCGCAGGCAGTTGCGCCAGGTCCACCTGGTTCGCGGCGGGCATCCCGAGCGCGGCCCCGATCGTGGGCCGGTAGCCGTAGTAGGCATTGACCTTCATCGCACACGTCCCGAACACCGCCACCACCGCCACCACCGCGAGGCCGACGCGTACCCAGCCATCCCGGCGGTGCGCCCACCCGAGCGCGACCGCTATCGCAGACACCGCTACCCACCCGAGCACGCGCGTGGGCAGCAGGTCGGGGAACGGGCGCAACACCGCCACGGCCGAGCCGACGGCCGCCGCGACAACCACCCCGATCACCACCGCCAGCGGCACCTCACGGAGCCACCAGGCCCGGGACCGACCCACCAGCAGCCCGACGCCTGCGGCCAGCCCGACGGCCTCGATCGCCGTCGGCACCGGACCCGCGATCACCGAGACGTCCGTGATCGACGACGACAGCAGCATGGCGGCACGTCCTCCGGCCGGAGAGTCAAGATCTTGCGAGCAGTTCGCAAGACAAGAGGCCGGAAGTAAGATCGAAGTACGCTGTGCTCAGTCGCGTGGCCACTCCGTGACGTGCGTCAGGTCAGTTCCCGGCGTCCACGTCGGCGAGGAAGGCCCGTACGGCGGCCAGATAGGCGTCGGTCTCCTCCAGGTGCGCCGTGTGCGAGCTGTGCGCGAACTGCACGACGCGGGATCCGGCGATGCCTTGCCGCAGCGTCTCGGCGCACGTCGGTGACAGCTCGTCGTACTTCCCGACCGTGATCAGTGTTCGCGCCGCGATCTCACCGAGCCGGTCGATGCGGTCCCACGTCCGCAGGTTCCCGACGACCATGAACTCGTTCGGCCCGTTCATCGTCTCGTACACCTGGTTGTCCGTGAGGTTCCGGACGGTCCGGAGGTACGGGTCGGGCCACGGCCAGAGCCTGCACAGGTGTCGCTTGTAGAACTCCGCCGCGGCCGTCTCGTACGCCGGGTTGCGGTAGTCCTCGGCGGCCTCGTACTTCTGCAGGGTCGCGTATACGTCCGGTGGCAGCTCGCTCTTGAGCCGCTCGCACTCGGAAACGAACTGCGGGATGCTCGCCGACGTGCTCGCCAGGATCAAGCTCGCGATCCCGGTGGGCTGGCCGAGCATGTACTCGATGGCCAGCCATCCGCCCCACGATTGTCCGAGCAGATGGATGCGGTCCAGACCCAGGGCGTGGCGCACCAGGTCGACCTCGCGGACGAACCGGCCGATGTGCCAGCGTGAGGGATCGTCGGGCTTGTCGCTGCGGCCGCATCCGAGCTGGTCGTAGAAGATCACCGGCCGCTCGGCGGAGAGGGCGTCGAGCGTTTCCAGGTAGTCGTGACCCGCGCCCGGTCCGCCGTGCAGGATCAGCAGCGGCGTGGACTCGCCGGTGCCCAGCTGCCGGTACCAGACGCGGTAGCCGTCCTCGACGTCGATCAACCCTTCGGTGACGGCAACCATGCTCGGCAGCGTAGGCACCGCCTGACCCCGCCGACAGGCCCCAGGGCGTCCGGGAATGGCCACTCCCGGTCCCCATTTCAGCCGTCGCACGTGTAGACCTGGACGCCCTTGGCGTGGGTAAGTCGGGTCATTCCGGCATCAACTCCGAGAAGCAGGTCGGTACAGGGAGCGTTCGCGCAACGGACATTGGGTCGACTGCGCGGTTGGGAAGTATTGGCCATAGTTGCCCTGATGTGCACCGACTGCGGTCGATGGATTGCTTCGTGCGATAAACGGAGTTTGGGCCTGATACCTGCTTGGCCGGATGGCGAGACGAGTGCGTGCGTGCCGACGGCAAGCGGTCGACCAACGCCTCCAGCGACGCACACCCCGGCCGTATATCAGCTGGAGCGACGCCCGGATGAGGTGGTGGGCGGCGGTCGCGGACCTGGTCGGCGGTACCTGCGGACCCAGCCGCGCCGTAGCCTCCGGGCCATGGACCCAGCAGCTGGACCGTTCTGGCGGGGCATCAACCACTTGGCGCTGGTCACGACCGACATGGACGCCACCGTCCGGTTCTGGCACGGCGTGCTCGGCGCCCGGCTGGTCGCGCATCTGGGCAACGAGTCATTCCGACACTACTTCTTCGAATTCGGCGTCCAGCAGACGGTCGCTTTCTTCGAATACCGCGATCTGCCGTTGGAGCGCTTCTGCCTCCCCGCAGGCGTACCGGACCGCCGCAAGGCCCAGTTCGACCACCTGTCTTTCAACCTGCCGGACGAGCACGCTCTGCACGAGCTGCGCAACCGGCTGAAGGCGGACGGCTGCGAAGTAACCGACATCGTCGATCACGGATTCATGCACTCGGTCTACTTCAACGACCCCAACGGGATCGCCCTGGAGGCGTCGTGGTGGGTGGTCGATCCGACCGGTCGCATCGCCGACTACGCCGATCCCGAGCTCTTCTCCGACCCGGACCCGGTACCCGCAGTCCGCGAGCTGCGCGACAACGGTCGATTCACCAGCACGCCGCACACCACCCTGGCAACCGACGAGGTGATCCGCCCGCTCTAGCCGTCGGGACGGCGCCGAAGGTGCGGTGTGATCGACCTGTGGCACGGCTGCTGCTCGATCCCGTGGACGGCTCCGTGTGCGTCGACGACGGCCCCGCCGGTCGGGTCTGGAGCCCATCGCACAGGTACCGACCGGGTGGTGGTGCGAGCCGACCCGGCTACAGATCGACTCCGCCAACCCGACGAGATCGTCATCACCGATCGCGGCGCCGGGGGCGATCTTCGGGGCCGCTATGAGATCTGTGCATGCCCCGAACGTCGACCGCCGGCCGGACGCTGGACGTCGTGGCCGCCGAGCCTCGACGTCCTACAGCCGCGTCCAGCCAGCGCGGGCAGGCGACTGCGTGCGTGCGTCTTGATTGCGCGGGTTCGTACCCCCCAAGCTGTGGCCCACCCGTGCAGCCCGGAGGACGACGAGCATGGCCGCCGATCCAGGTACGCCCGGTCGCCTGCCCCGACCGCGGACGAGCTTCGTTGGCCGGGCGGCCGAGCTCGCCCAGGCGCGCGACCTGCTAGCCCGGAGCAGGTTGCTGACGTTGACCGGCCCCGGTGGCTGCGGCAAGACCAGGCTGTCCATCGCGCTGGCGACCCGCGCGAGGGCCGACTTCCCGGACGGCGTGCACTTCGTGTCGCTCGCGGCGATCAGAGATCCGGCGCTGGTTCCCGTGGCGGTCGCCCACGGCATCGGGTTGCAGGATTCACGGGGTGGGCGGCTGCTGGAGCACCTGGCCGACTACCTGGTCGAGCGCACGCTCCTGTTGGTCCTGGACAACTTCGAGCACGTTCTCGCCGCGGCCGGGTTCGTCGACGCGCTCCTCGCCGAGGACGGCGACCTGCGCGTGCTGGTCACGAGCCGCTCACCGCTGCACCTGTCGGGTGAGCAGGAGTTCTCCCTGCCCGCGCTGCCTCTGCCCGACCCGGCAGGCTCGGCCGCCGCGATTCGATCGGCCGACTCGGTGCAGCTGTTCGGCGCGCGCGCCGCCGCCGCGGTGCCCGGCTTCACCGTCGATGACAGCAACGCCGAGGCCGTCGCGGGGATCGTCGCACGGCTGGACGGTCTGCCGCTGGCGATCGAGCTCGCGGCCGCACGGGTCAAGCTGCTTCCGCCCGCGGAGATCCGCGCGCGGCTGGAGCACTCGCTGGCGCTGCTGGTGAGCGGCGAGCGGGGCGTCCCGGATCGGCAACGCACGCTGCGCGGCGCGATCGCCTGGAGCTATGAGCTGTTGAGCGAAGAGGCGCGGCGGCTGCTGGCGGCGAGCTCGGTGTTCCGGGGCGGGATCGGCCTGGCGGACATCGAGGCGGTCGGCACGAGCTCACTGGGCGTGCCCGTGCTGGACGCCTTGCAGGAGCTGGTGGACCACAGCCTGGTACGCCTCTCGGCCGCGTCCGTGACGGCGCCGCGATACATGATGCTGGAGACCGTCCGCGAGTTCGCAGCCGAGCAGCTTCGCGCCCTGCCCGAGGCGGCCGCGGTCCACGCGGCCCATGCCGAGCGGTTTCGGCAGCTCGCCGAGGATCTCGACCCGCCCCCGTTCTGGCCCGCGCGGGACGGCCTGGACGCGCTCGAGCTCGAGCACGACAACTTCCGCGCGGCCCTGGACTGGTACCGCCGTGCGGATCCGGCCGTGGCGCTGCGGCTGGCCAACCGGCTCACCGCGTTCTGGTCGGCGCGGGGACACTTCTCGGAGGGCAGGCGGCGTTTGGGCGAGTTGCTGGACGCTGTCGTGCCGGGCCCGGACGTGGAGCGCGTGCGGGCATTGAGCGGCGCCGCCTGGCTCGCCACGGACCAGGGCGACCACGCCGCAGCCGAGACCCTGCTCGCGCAGAGCATCGCCGGGGCGCGGGCCGGGCAGGATGCGGTCGCCGAGGCAACGGCGCTGTTCTTCCGGGGCCGCGGCAGGCTGGTGATCGGCGACTTCGCCGCAGGCAGGCCGGACATCGCGCGCGCCCTGCAGCTGCAGACCGCAGCAGGCGACGACGCAGGAGCCGCCGCGGCAACGTGGTTCGCCGGGTTGTCGGATTCGGCGCACGGCGAGGTCGAGGCAGCCGCCGCGCGGTTCGAGCGCTCGGCTGAGCTCTCCGAGCGACTCGGCCTGCCCGCCGTCAGCGCGCGGGCCCTGCAGCTGCTGGGGCTCTGCCGGGTCGAGCTGGGTGACCTGCCCGGGGCCCGCGCGGCGCTCGAGAAAGGTGTGCCCGCCGTCGTGGACATCGGTGACCGGTTCGCCGTCCCGGCCGGGCTCACCGCGCTGGCCGGGCTCGCCGCGAAGGACGGCAGACCCCGGGCCGCGCTCATGCTGGCGGGCGCCGTCATGGAGTACGAAAAGGTCAACGAGACGTACCGACCGGCCGTGATCCGCGCCTACCTCGACCAGTGGTTGGCCGACGCCCGCACGACGCTCGGCGCCGGGGCGGCAGACCTGGTCAACGAGGGGCGGCGACTGACGCTCGACGCGGCGATCGCGCTCGGATTCGACGACCGCCCCGAGGGCTCCCGGCGGGCGGCACCGGCACCGGGGCTCACCCGGCGGGAGTCGGAGGTGGCCCTGCTCGTCGCACGGGGGCTCACCAACCGCGAGGTCGCCGGTCAGCTGTACCTGTCCGTGCGGACCGTCGAGGTGCACGTCGACCACATCCTGACCAAGCTCGGCTTCCGCACCCGCACCCAGCTGGCCGCATGGGCGCACGAGAAGGGACTGCTGGCGCGAGATACGTAGCGCCGTATGTAGTCCTTCAGACGTCGGAGCAACGGCCGGTCGCGACTCTTGCTGCCATGACCACAACGCAGCTGTCCACCGTGGATGTCCTCGTCGTCGGAGCAGGCCCGGCGGGCCTCACCACGGCCATCAGCGCGGCCCGGGCAGGCGCACGGGTGCTGTTGGTGGAGCGGCACCCGGGCACGACCCGCTACCCGCGCGCCATCGGCGTCGACATCCGCACGATGGAGATTTTCACTCCTGGGGGCTGTACCGACGGGTCCGGGAGGGCGCGATCCCCGTCCGCGCCCTGACGTCGACCTCGCCCACCGTCCGCGAGGCGGACCCCGTCGGCACCCCGATCGGCTACCCGCTCGACCCCCGGGCCGCGCTCGCCGTCAGCCCGGTGCTGCCCCTGTGCTGCCCGCAGGACCACCTCGAACCCGTCCCGTCCTGCTCGAGCACGTGCGCTCGCTCGGCGTGGACGTCCGGTTCGGCGTCGAACTGACCGGGCTCGTCGACGACGACGCCGGGGTGCACGCGCAGCTCCGGGACCGGACGAGCGGCGCGGTCACCCGGGTGCACGCCCGGTTCGCCGTCGGCGCCGACGGCCCCCGCAGCATCGTCCGACGAATCGTCGGGATCCCGTTCGACCGACTGGGCTCGCTCGGCCCGCACGTCAACATCATGTTCCGCGCCGACCTCGACCCGGTGCTCGGCCCCCGGCGCTACCCCCTGTACTTCCTCGGTGAGACGGGCAGGCCGAACGTCGTCTTCCCGCTCGGCGACAACCGGTGGGGCTACCTGCGGCCCGCCGACGTTCCGCTCGACGACCTCGATGCGCTGGTGCGGGCGGCCGTCGGCGTCCCGACGCTCGACGTGCAGGTCATCGCCGTGCTGCAGGTCGAGCTGGCCGCCGAGCTGGCGCGTTCCTTCCGGTCGGGCGACGTGTTCCTCGTCGGCGACTCGGCGCACCGGATGACCCCACGCGGCGGCGTCGGCATGAACACCGCGATCCAGGGCGCGCACAACCTCGGCTGGAAGCTGGCGTGGGTGACCCGCGGGTGGGCCGGGGCTGCGCTGCTCGACAGCTACGAGGCCGAGCGGCGCCCGCCCGCCGAGGACAACACCCTCTTGTCGGTGCAGCTGGACAGGCAGGCCCCGCCGGACCGGGTCGCGGCCACGCTCGACACCCGGTACACCTCGGACGTCGTGGCCGCGGGACCGGCGGTCGATCGAGCGGCACCGGGCACACGCGCACCCCATGTCTGGATCAAGTACCGCGGACGGGCCCGCTCCACGCTCGACGTCTTCGACGGCGGCCTGACCCTGCTCGTCGGCGACGGTGCGCCCCCCTGGCGGTCCGCGGCCGCCGGATGCCCCACGCCCGTGCAGGTGCTCGCCGTCGACGAGCAGCACGGGCCCGTTGCCCAGCGGTTGCGCGCCGCCTACAGCCTCGACGACGGGGCCGCCGTGCTCGTACGGCCCGACGGGTTCATCGCGTGGCGCTGCGACCGCACCGCCGAGCCCGGCCTCGCGCTGCGCGAAGCCGTCACGCTGGCGCTGGGCACGCCACCGGCCCGCGAGATGGCAGCATGATCACCGGCCACCCCGGAACGGTCACCGCCGGGTGCCGATCGGCCCTGCTCGGCCCGGCGCGAGAGCGGCGAGGATGTGCTCATGGGTGCGCACCCTCGAGCCGACGCAGGCGGCGGCAAGCCGATGCGGACGAGCGTCCGGTCGGACGGCACGCGGTGATCAGCGCACCGAGGTGGCTCGCCCGCGGCGGCCACCACCTCCCGTCGGGGACGGGGTGGCTCTCGCCCGCCGAGACCGCGCGGGCAGGCGGGATGCGCTTCGCCAAGCGCCGCGACGAGTTCCTGGTCGCCCGCTGGACGGCCAAGGCAGCGCTCGCCGCCGTGACGGCGTTGCCGGACGACGAGGCCACGCTGCGCCGCCTCGAAGTCCGGCACGCCCCTTCCGGCGCTCCGCTGGCCCACCTCGACGGGCGAAGGCTCGACCTGGCCGTGTCCCTGACCGACCGGGCGGGCTGGGCGGTGTGCCTGGTCGGCGACGCGGCGGCCGTCGGATGTGACCTGGAGCTGGTCGAGCCGCGCAGCCTGGCGTTCGTCGCTGACTACCTCACCGACGCCGAGGGACGCTTCGTGCGCGCGGCGCCCGACCGCCACCTGGCGGCGAACCTGGTGTGGTCGGCCAAGGAGAGCGCGTTGAAGGTGCTCGGCACCGGCCTGCGCCGCGACACGCGTTCGGTCGAGGTGACCGCGGCCCCGGTCACGGACGAGGGCTGGGCCGAGCTGGTCGTGCACACGGCCGAGGGTGCGGTGTTCCCCGGGTGGTGGCGACGGTTCGGCGAGTTCCTGCTCACGGTCGCGGCCACCGACCCGGTTCCCCCGCCGGTGGCGCTGGAGGAGCCGCCCGCTCTGGCGGGCGCCCGTCCGGCACACACGTGGCTGGCCCGGCCCCTCGCTCCCCCATGGACGCTCCGCCCACTTGAGGTCAGGCACGGGCCATGCCCCGCTCCAGGGCGTCCACCAGGTAAGGCCGCAGCTCCCGGGCCGGAATGATCCGGTCGACCGAGCCCATCCGCAGGGCGCGCTGGACGCTGTGCACGGCGTCGAACTCCGCTGCGACCTCCCCGAGCTTCTCGGCGCGCACGGCGTCGTACACCGCACGCCGCCGCATCGGGTCGGCCACCTCCGCCACCCGCGGGTCGGCCTTCGTCCGCGTGTCGACCTCCCGGGCGAAAACGACCGCGGCGGCGGGCGCACCGCCGATCACCGACGCGTACGACCCCTCCACCGCGGCGATCTCCAGGTTCTCGTTGAGCCGCTTGGAGAACACCACGAACGCCCCGCCGTGGTAGCGGGAGATGACGACGAAGACGATCGGGCCGCGGAAGTTCGTCACCGCCCGGCCGACCTCCGCGCCGTACTCCAGCTGCCACCGTCGCATCGACTCCGGAGAGCCGTCGAAGCCGGACAGGTTGGCCAGCACGACCAGCGGGCGGTTGCCGCTGGCGGCGTTGATCGCCCGGGCCAGCTTGCGCGCCGACTGTGGGAACAACGTGCCGGACGTCCATGCCGAGGGCCCGTCGGCAGGCACGAACCCGCGCCGGGCCAGCGCGTGCGACTCGACGCCGAGCAAGCACACCGGGATGCCACCGATGTGCGCATCCCAAACGACGACCGATTCGGCGTCCCGCCAGCGCCCCCACCGCTCCAACGGCCTGGAGTCGGTGTCCGTGACGGCCCGGAGCACCGCCCGGACATCGAAGGGCTGCTTGCGTTCGGGGTTGCGTTCGGCCGAGAAGATGTCTCCCACCTTGGTGAACACGCCGGGGTGGGGCGCGCTGCGCACGTCGCGGGTCACCGGGTCGTCCGTCCGGGACCGGCGCGGGAACCGCTCCCCCGGCACCACGTACGCGTGGTCGTAGTGCCGCATGAGGATCTGGCAGGCGCCCTGCAGCGTCGGTGCCCAGTACTGGCCCTGTCCGTTGGGTCCCATCACCCGCTCGAAGCCGCCGATGCCCAGGTTGTCCTCGGCCGACACACCCCGGAGAAGTCCAGTGCCTGCTTGCCGGTGAGGACCAGCGCGCTCGCCGGGGTCATGACGAGGATGCCGCGGGTGTGCATGAGCATCGTCGCCTCGGCGTTCCAGTACGGCTGGCCGCCGACGTTGATCCCGGTGGCGATCACGTTGACCTCGCCGCCGCCCTGGGTGAACTCGATCAGTCGGCGCAGTACGGCCCCGATCCAGTCCATGTTCTCGGTGCCGCTGTCCATGGCGATCCGGGCGCCGGAGGAGAGCGTGAACCACTCCACGGGCACGCCGAGCCGCTCGGCCAGGTCGATCGCGCCGATGATCCGGCGGCACTCCGGCTCGGCCAGCGCGCCGAGGTGGCGGGTCGGGTCGCCGAGGATCGCGACCCGGGTCATCCCGTCCGGCACCTTGTCCGGGTAGCTCGTGACGAGGCCGACCACCAGGTTCGCCGTGTTCTGGCCGTACGGCCGGTCGACCGGCGCGAGCTCACCGCCGTCGCCGAGGTCGTGCTCGACGAAACGGCCCCTCGGGAAGGCCGAGGTCACGCCCGGGGCCGGGGTCAGCATCCGGATGATCTCGTACGGGTACGGCGCACCGACCCGCGCTGCGCGCAGCACCTTCTGCCGGTACGGGGTCAGCGGCCGGATCGGGACCTCGGCGGGCGGGCGCAGGCGGACCCGGACGTCCTGCTCGCCGATGTCCTCCAGTTCCAGCACGGCCGGGCGCAGGCCGTCGCCGTCCGGGAGGGTCACCCGCAGCACGAGCTTCTCCAACCCGACCCCGGTGGCCAGCCCGGCGAACGGGCGCCCCAGCTCGTGCCTGCGCTCGGCGGGCAGGGTCAGCGGTGGGCGGACGTAGAGCACGATCCGGTTGAGCGTCGGGCGCCGGTTCGGTGGGAGATCGGTGAGCGCCGTGCGCATGGCGGCCAGCGACTGGATCCCCATCCGGGTCAGCAGCGGCAGTGCCACCACCTGCCCGGTCTCGTCGAGCACGGGGGTCAGGTCCCGCACCTCGGCGATCGCGAACAGCCGCGTGTCCGCCGGGTTGTCGTGCGCGATCCCGCGGAAGAGCAGCACGTCCTCGACCGAACGCAGCCGCTGCAGCGCGAAGTTCTCCAGCCGCCACAGGTCAAGGCGCTTGGCGATCATCGGGTGCAGGTTGCGGTACGCCGCGTCCTCGACGAAGCCGCCCCCTTCGGGCCTGCGGAACGTGACGTGCTGGGTACGGTCCCGTTCCGCGTCAGAGCCGCGCTCACTGGTCACCGTGACGTCGACCCGGTGCAGCGGCCCGCCGAGCGCCCATCCGTCCAGCAACTCGCGCAGGTACGCGGCCGTCGCGTCGATGTCGGGCTGCTCGCCCGGTCGCCACGTGACCAGCTCCACGACGACGAGCCTGCCCGGGTCGGCCACCTGCAGGTGGCCTGCCACCGCCTCCAGGACCGAGGCCAGCTCGGCCAGCGGCGCATAGGCGGCGACGACATGCACGGGCCTGCCGTCGACGTCGTAGTCGGCGCTGCCCAGCAGGTGCCCGGCCCGCTCTTCGAACCGCACGCCGCGCAGATCGCGGATGCGGTAGAAGCGGCGCAGGTGCACGTCGAGCACGACCTCGCGCAGGCCGGGTGACGCCTGCCACCAGCGCAGGAGCGTCCCCCGCAGCGGCTGGGGGCACCACACGAGCCGGGCGACGCGTTCGGCCCGGTCCGGCCGTCCGGGGCTGTGCGCCAGCACGTCGAGGTGCTCGTCCATCTCGGCGTACACCGCGCCGACGGCCTGTTCGAGCAGCGGCTCGTCGAGGTAGTGGAACACGACGTCGCGGGCCAGGTCGGCCAATGCGGGGTACCGGGCCTGGGCCGCGGTGGACAGCCGGGTGAGCAGGTCGCGCAGCTCGGGACCCGACGGCGCGGCGTGCGGGCCGCGGTGCCGGAGTCGGCGCTGGAGGATCGCGGTCACCGCGGGCTCGATCGCGTCGGCACGCCGGAACGAGTGCCAGAGCCAGACCACGGCCTCCTCCAGCGCCGGGGTGCGCTCGAGCGAGTCGACGCCGTAGCGCGCCAATGCGCGCGCCAGGCGGGCGCGGAACCAGTCGGGCAGTCCGGCCCGGTCGGCGTCGAGCCACTGCAGGTAGGAGAGCATGTGCTCCTGGGCGGACTCCGCGAGCGGGTCGGCATCCGGTTCGGGTTGGGGCCGGTAGAGCCCGGCGACGTCGATGAACTCCTCGAGCAGGGCATCCTCGACGTCGGGAGGCGCGACGAGGTCGCGCTGCTCGGTGAGCACCCGCGCGGCGGTCTCCGGGTCCAGGTCGAAGCCCAACAGGTAGCCGCGCAACGCGGCGTAGACCCGCTCGGCAGCGGGGCGGTCGGCGGCCCCGTCGCGGCGGAGGCCGGTGAAGTCCAGCCGTTCGGCGTCCGCCTGCGTCGGGTCGCCGGACCACCCCTCCCGGATCCGCAGGATCGCCGCACCCCGCTCGACCTGCTCGTTCGCGGCGACCGACACCTCGCCGACCACGCCCGCGAACGGCGCGGTGATCGTCGAGGACATCTTCATGGTCTCCAACACGGCGAGCGGGTCGCCGCGCTCGACGCGGTCGCCGGGCGCGACGGCCACCGAGATCACGAAGGCCGGAGCGGCCGCCCGGACGATCCCACCGTCGTCGCGGCGCACCCGGTGCACGGTGTCGTCGACCTCGATGAGGAAGGACGCGCGCTGCTCCGTGACCAGCACCCGGTAGTTCCGCCCGCCGCATCGCGCTCGGCGCTCGTACCGTCCCGGCCGCTCGACCGCGACGTCGACGGCACCGTCCGCGGTGTCCACGCGGTAGTCCCGCGGGCCGGTCCGGAACACCGACAGGTCGTAGCCGCGGCCGCGGTAGCGCAGCCGGACCCGGTCCCCGCTGCGTGTGCTCGGCTCGGGTCGGCCCCGGTCCGCGGCGGCGCGGAACGCGGCCCTGCGGGCCAGGTCGTCGATCTCGTAGGCCTCGACCGCGGCCATCACGACGGCGAACGGCTCGGGTTCAGGCAGGTGCTCGCCCGCCGCGATGAGCCGGTCGAGCCAGCGGCTGTCCGCCCGCCCCTCCTGCACGTCCGGGTGAGCCAGCAGCGACAGCAGGAACGCGCGGTTCGTGCTGCCGCCCTCGATGACCACCGCCGTGCGCTCCAGAGCGCGGCGCAGGCGGGCGACCGCCTCGGCGCGGTCATGCCCCCACGCGATCACCTTGGCGATCAGGGAGTCGAACTCCGGCACGACCGCGTCACCTTCGGTCACACCGGCGTCGACCCGGATGCCGGGGCCTGCGGGCGGGCGCCAGAGCGCGACCCGGCCGGGTGCCGGAGCGAACCCCAGTTCGGGGTCTTCGGCGCACAGCCGGGCCTCGATCGCGTGTCCGTGCACGCGGGGTGGCTCCCCGGCCAGCCTGCCCCCGCGGGCGACGTGCAGCTGCAGCTTGACCAGGTCGACGCCGGTCGTCGCCTCGGTCACCGGGTGCTCGACCTGCGGGTGGGTGTTCCCGTCCATGAACAGGAACCGGCCGGTGTCGGGCTCGACGAGGAACTCGACGGTGCCCGCGTTGCGGTAGCCCGCGGCGGCGGCGATCCGCACGGCGGCGTCCCGGATCGCTCGCTCGCCGAGCTCGTCGAGCACGGTCGACCCCGACTCCTCCAGCACCTTCTGGTTGCCCCGCTGGACCGAGCAGTCCCGTACCCCGACCGCCCACGTCGTGCCGTAGGCGTCGGCGATCACCTGCACCTCGACGTGCCGGGCCCGGTAACCGAGCCGGGCAGCTCGTACCTCGGCCTCCTCGACCGTGTCCACGACCGCGCCGCTCCCCGGCACGACCGGCACGTCGACCTTCTCGGTCAGCCGCCCGGCCGCGACCTCGTCCCCGAGCAGGCGGATCGTCGCGCTGTCCGGGCCGACGAGGACGATCCCCGCGTCTGTGCAGCGCCGGGCGAACGACACGGGGTCGGCGACGAACCCCCAGCCCACCCACGCGGCGTCGATCCCGGCGGCGCGCATGGCGTCGACGACGCGCTCCTCGTCCAGGTAGGACGACTTGCGGTTGCCGTCGGCGGGATCGACGAACGTCGTGGGGCCCAACGAGATCGCCTCGTCGGCCGTGCGGACGAACCAGGCGTGGGCATCGGGGTCGGTGTGCACGACCACCGCGGTGAGGCGGGGACCGTCGCCGTCCCGGTTGAGCTCGGCCACCGCGTCGAGCGCGCGCATCGCGGGCTCGCCGCGGTCGACGATGGCCAAGCGGCGGATCTCGTGCCTCGGCTGCCTCATCGGTCGAGCGCCTCGGCGAACGGTCTGCGCAGCTCGTCGGTCACCGGTCCGGGCAGCGCGGTCGCCCGGTACCCCAGCACCCGGACGACGACGTCCCCGGACGCGTCGCGCACCGAGCAGTCGTAGTGGTCGTCGTGCTCGACCGCCACGGCGTAGAGGGGACCGGCGACCGACGCCGGGTCCCGCAGCACCGACACCCGGTCCACACTCGCGGGAAGGGCCATGCGGGCGTGCCGGGCGACGTCGACCAGGCCCGCGGCCTGGAAGCACAGCTCGACCAGCCGCGGTCCGGTCACCGTGGGCAGGTCCGCAGGCAGGTGGTTCGGCGGCAACGGCTCGGCCAGGCGCGCCGCGTCCCCGCCGTCGTAGCCCCACGCCGCGTCCACGACCCGATAGGCGGGCCCGTGGAAGTACAGCCGGTAGACGTCGGCAGCGCCGACGGCCGGGCCGTCTTGCACGACCGTCTCCTCTCGCTCGGGCGTGGGTGGCGCCGCCGCCAGGCGGACGGACCCCGTGAAGTGCGTGGTCCGCTGCGGCTCGGCGCTGCCGGGCAGGACGCGCTCGGCCTCCACCGCGCAGTCGGCCACCAGGTCGGCGCCGTCATGGCGGAGGACCGCCCGAAGCGTAAGCGTGCGGGGCTCGTCGCCGTAGAACTTCACCGGAGCGCGGAACCGCACGCCCTCCACGGCCGTGACGTGCAGGCCGGGCGCGAGCAGCCGGGCCAGCTCGGCGAATCCCTCGACGCCCATCACGCCGGGCAGCACCGCGGTGCCGTCGATGCGGTGGTCGTCGAGGAACGGCTGGCGGGTCGGGTCGAGCGTGGTCCGCACGACCAGCCCGGAGTAGACGCCCGCCGAGACCGCCGTGCCGATCATCGGGCCCGCGGCCCCCGTGGCGACGGTCGCCGGGTCCAGGCCGCCGGTGGGGTCGGACTCCTCGATGAGCCTGCCCATCGCGCCCGCGACGACGACCTCGCCGCGTTGGTCGCTGCTGCCCAGCTCGCGGCGGATCCACGGCACACCCACCTCCGGAGCCAGCGTCTCGATGCCCGCGGCGGCCATGACCGTCGGGACCGACCCGCGGGTGGCCATGCCGATCCCGCCCCAGGCCGTCCAGTCGAGCACGATCGCCCGGATGTCGGGCCTGCTGCGGCGCAGGTTGCTGGTGAGCGTCGCGAGCAGGTCGTTGGCCGCGGCGTAGTCGGTCTGCCCGGCGTTGCCGAACCGGCCTGCCACCGAGCCGAACGCGACGATCGCCCCGATCGGCAGCTCACCCGCCGCGTGCAGGAGCGTGAACCAACCGTCGGCCTTGACGTCGAACACCGCGTCGTACTCGCGCGGCTCCTTGGCGGCGAGGGCACGGCTGGTGTCGACCCCTGCGGCGTGCAGGAGCAGGTCGATCTTCCCGCTGGAGGCCCGCACCTCGTCGAACACGCGAGCGACCGCGCAGGCGTCGGTCAGGTCCACGCTGTGGTACCGCGCCGTGCCCCCGGCGGCCCGCACCGCTTGGACGGCGGCCAGGGCGGCGGCGCGCCGCTCGAGCGCGGCGAGCTCCTTCTCGATCCGCATGGGCGTCGGCCGCTCTCCGGCGGCCTTCAGCCGGTCGGCGAGGTCGTCCTTGAGCCCGTCGCGGTCGGTGGCGAACCGGCGCAGGTCGGGATCGGCCGCATCGGGCTCGGACGCGAGGTCGAGCAGGTGGAACGTCGCGCCGCCCGCCGCCGCAGCCAGGTCCGCGACGATGGCCGAGACGATGCTGCCCGCCGCCCCGCTGACCACGACGGTGCTGTCCGGGCCGAGCCGAGTGCCGCCGGTGCCGTCACCGAACGGGCGCTCGACGAGGCCGACGGCGAAGCGCAGCCCTTCGACGTGCCCGGCCTCGACGCAGCCGCGGTCGCGCAGGGTCTCCGCGACCAGCGTGTCGGCCAGTGCGGCCGTACGGCGCCCGGCGGGGAAGTCGACGACCTTCACCAGGGTGTCCGGCTGCTCGCGGTGGTAGGCCTTGGCGAACCCGCGGACGGCGCCGCCGAGCGGGGCCGTGGCGCCTGCCTCGTCGTAACCGTGGTGGCCGCCGAAACGGGTGGCGACGACCAGGAACGGCGGCCGCTCCACCAGCCTGCGCATCGCGGCGTAGAGGTTCTTCACCCGCCTGCGCAGCGCTTCGCGCCAGTCGTCGAGGTCCATCGCCGCGAACGGGCCCTCGTCGTCCAGCGCCGAGAGCCAGTAGACGCCCGCGACGGGGCCCTCGGCGAGCCATCCGTCGAGCCGGGTGCGGACCTCGGCGACGGCGACGCCCGGGTCGAGGGTCAGTGCGGTGGCCCCGGCCTTCTCCAGGCGGTTCACCAGCGCGCGTCCGATCCCGCCCTCGTCCAGCATCACGACGACGCGCGCGCCCGCGAGCGTCACACCCGTGGGCGTGCACTGCTCGAGCGCGGGCCGCAGGACGGGCACCGGCACGCGCCGCGGAAACCGCGCCGCGTCCTCCGCGGTGACCGCCGTTCCGGGGGGCGATGCAGACGCCACTACCTGCGGTGCGGGTTCGGGCGCGGCAGGCCCCGTGCGCTCCCGGACCCAGCCGATCACATGAGCCAACGTGGGGAAGTCGCGCAACTGGAGCGTCTCGTCCCGCTCGATCCCGAACCGCTGCCGCACCGCGGCGAATACCTCGGCCTGCTTGACCGTGTCCACCCCCAGATCCGCCTCCAGATCCAGGTCCAGATCCAACAGCTCCGCCGGATACCCGGTCAGCTCCGCCACGACCGACACCACCGCGGAGGTCACCTCGTCCACTGCGGGCACGTCGGGTGCGGCCGGTTCGGTCTGCACGGCCGTGGCCGGGGTGGGTTCGGGCGCGGCCGTCCCCGTGCGCTCCCGGACCCAGCCGATCACATGAGCCAACGTGGGGAAGTCGCGCAACTGGAGCGTCTCGTCCCGCTCGATCCCGAACCGCTGCCGCACCGCGGCGAACACCTCGGCCTGCTTGACCGTGTCCACCCCCAGATCCGCCTCCAGATCCAGGTCCAGATCCAACAGCTCCGCCGGATACCCGGTCAGCTCCGCCACGACCGACACCACCGCGGAGGTCACCCCGTCCACGGCGGGCACGGCGACCGCAGGCTCCACCACGGGAGAGACGGACGCGGCGACCACGGGTTCCGGAACAGCCGGCTCTGCGACCACCGGCTCCGCGACCACCGGCTCCGCGACCACCGGCTCGGCGACCACCGGCTCGGCGACCACCGGCTCTGCGACCACCGGCTCGGCGACCACCGGCTCGGCGACCACCGGCTCGGCGACCACCGGCTCGGCGACCACCGGCTCGGCGACCACCGGCTCGGCGACCACCGGCTCGGCGACCACCGGCTCGGCGGTGGCCCGCGCCGGCCCCGGAGCGCCGGCGCGGGCCACCGCCGCCTTCGGCGCCGCCGTCGAAGGGCCCGCATCCACGACCCGCAACCGCCGCGTCACGACCTCCAACTCCGGATCCGCGTGCCCGCTCGCCGCGGCCAGCCAGCGCCGCCAGGCGTCCTCGTCGACGATGCGGTAGCGGAACCCGAGCTGGTCCGGCGATCGCCGCACCCGGTCGGGCATCGGCGTCCACCGCAGCAGCGACATCGCGATCTGCGAGCCGAAACCGGCCGCCAGCCGCAGCGCGTAGTCCACCGGGTACGCGCCGCCCTTGGACAGGTTCAGCTCCCCGAGCTCGGGGTCGGGCTCGCGGAAGTTGGCGACCGGCGGCACGATCCCCGTCTCCAACGCCTTGATCGCCACCACGTCCTCGATGCCCGCACCCATCGCGTGCCCGGTGAACCCTTTGGTGTTGGTGATCACGATCTCGTCGGCGTGCTCGCCGAACACGGACCGCAGCGCGTTGATCTCGGCCTGGGCGCTGCCGCCCCGGGCGGGCGTGTACGTCTCGTGCGAGACGAACATCGTCGAACGGGCGATCGAACGCCGGTCCACCCCACGGGTCTCGGCCTGGCGCATCAACCGCTCCATCACCTGGCCGATGTGCGGGACGTCCAGCCGTGTGCCGTGGTAGGCGCTGTTGGCCGCCACCGAGCCGAGCACCTCGCAGATCGGGCGGATGCCCCGCTCCCGCGCCGCGTCGGCCGCCTCGACGACGAACGCCGCCGCGCCCATCCCGACGATCATGCCGTGCCTGCGTCGGTCAAACGGCACCGCGGCGTCCTGCACGGCCTCGTCGGTCGCCGCGGCACCGCTCGCCAGGAAGCCCGCCGTGATCCACGGCAGCAGCACGTCGTTCGTCGCGTCGTCGGCGGCAATGACGATGACGCGACGGCACCGGCCGGTCCTGATCCAGTCCTCGGCCACGCCGAGCGCCTGGGTCGTGCTGGCGCACGCCGCGTTGACCTGCGTGTTGGGTCCCCGCGCCCCGATGAGCTCGGCGAACTGCGAGTGCGCCATCGCGAGGCAGCGGAAAAGGAAGCGTCGGTCGAACGCGAACGGCTCCGTGTCGATCCGGTGGCGCAGCTGGGCGATCCGCCGGTCGGTCTCGGCGACCGCGGACTCGTCGCCGCGCATCCGGGAGCGCACCGCCTCCAGCGCGGCGAGCTGCTCGCGCCTGCCGCGGTCGGTGAGGTACTGCTCGATGTCGTGGGCGAACGCGTTGTAGCCGGGGAAGGCCGACGCGAACACGATGCCGGTGTCGTCCCGCATCTGCTCGGGCAGCCCCCAGCGGTCGGGCAGCTTCGTGCCCAGTGTGGTCGTCCGGTAGTGCATGACCAGCGGGATCCCGGCGTCGCGCAGCGCGTCGAAGCCCGCCCCGACGGCCAGCCGGGTCACGTCGTCGAACGCGGCGTCCCGCGACTCCTCGACACCGAACGTCGCCACCACGTCGAACGGGGCGTGCCGCCCGGCCAGCTTCACGACGTGGGCCTCGTCGTCGATCGTCTCGAAGGTGGGGTCACCCGAGTCGCGTTTGACGAGCCGGGTGATGTTCATCTCGACCAGGGCTCGGCGGAACCGGTGCGGGATCGCGTCGATGAACTGCTCGCCGTCGAGGATGCGGCCCACGTTGTCGTCGTCGAAGACCCGCTCGACGCCGGGCAGGCCGAGCGCCGCACCCGTGATCGCCACCGGCTCCGAGGCGGGGAGGCCCCCATAGATCTGACGGCCGCGTTCGAGGAACTCGACGAAGAGCCTGCCGAGCTCCAATTGCCGTTGGGTGTCCATGTCGACCCTCGGTTCGGTGGATGGTGGGGCAGGCGCGTCCGCGCGGGCGCCCAGCCCGAGGCCCGCGGCGTACAGACCGCACATCGCCTGGTTGAACGACGCGATGTCGCCGACCTTGGGGTGGTTGGTGAAGAGTGCGGTGACGTCGTCGCCGAGGACGTCCTCGACGAAGCCGTGCAGGGCCTTCTTCGGCCCGACCTCGACGAACACGCGCGCACCTGCGTTGTAGAGGGTGCGCAGGCCGGTGACGAACTGCACCGGCGAGGCCACCTGGCGGCCCAGGATGTCGACCATCGTGTCGCCGTCGGCGGCGGCCGGGTAGAACTGCCCGTTCACGTTGGCGACGACGGGCCGTCGCGGCGCGTGCACGTCAAGCCTGCGCAGCGTCGCCCGCAGCGGCTCGGACGCGGGCGCGACGATCGAGGTGTGGAAGGCGTGGCTCACCGGGATCCGCTGGGCGGTGAACCCGGCCTCCCCGAAGCGCTGCACGGCTTCCTCGACGGCGAGGGTCGCGCCGCCGACCACCGCCTGGCTGGTGCTGTTCACGTTCGCGATGACGACGTCCCCGCCTGCTTGCGCGACGATCCGCTCGATGTCGGACAGCGGCGCGAACACGGCGGCCATCGCGCCCTTGTCCGGCACCTCCAGGTTGGCCATCTCCCGGCCGCGGGCGCTGACCGCCTCCAGCGCGGCGGGGAACTCCAGCGCGCCCGCCGCGACCAGCGCGCCGTACTCGCCGAGGCTGTGCCCCATCAGCATGTCCGGCTCGACGCCACGCTCGGCGAGCATGCGCGTGAGGGCCACGTCGACGGTGAGGATCGCGGGCTGCGTGATCTCGGTCTGGGTGAGCCCGCGCGCCAGGGTCTCGCGATCGGCGCCGCCGGTGAAGATGTACGACGACAGCGGCCGACCGAGGATCGGCGTCATGATCCGGTCGGCTTCGGTGAAGGTCTCGGCCACGACCGGCTCGAGTTCGCGCAGCTCGCGCAGCATGTCGACGTACTGCGAGCCCTGTCCGGTGTAGAGGAACGCGACCTTCGGCGCCGGGCCGCGGCCGAGGAACACGCCCTGGGCGCGCAGCATCCGCCACATGGCGGCGTTTCCAGAGCTCAGGGCGCTGAGCGCCCTGCCTGCCTTGGCCGCCAGCTCGGCGGCGTCGGCGTAGTCGATCGCCACCCGGACGGCGGCGCCCGCCAGCACCGGGTCGGGCGCGGCGGGCGCGGGCGCCCGTCCGGCCGCGGCCTCCCCCTGCACCCACCGCAGCTGCTCGGCGATCGCGGCGTCGGTCTCCCCGCCGACGACCAGCGCCCCACGCAGCGGGCCCGCGGTCACCCGGGGGTTGCGGCGCGCGTCCTGCTCTTCGGAGACCGGCGCCGAGGCGGCGGCGGTCACCTGCGTCTTCGGCAGATCCGCCCCGGCGAAGCTGGCCTGCGCCCCGTCCCGGTGTCGGCCCGGCACGTACCCCTCCAGCACCGCGTGGAAGTTCGTCCCGCCGAAGCCGAACGCGCTCACCCCGGCGCGGCGCACGCCGTCCCGCGGCGCAGGCCACTCCCGGAGCTCGGTCACGACCCGGAACGGCGAATGCGCCCAGTCGACGGCCGGGTTCGGGTCGGCGAAATGCAGACTGGGCGGCAGCACCCCTTCGTGCAGGCTGCGCACCATCTTGAACAGCCCGGCCGCGCCCGCGGCGGCCTTGAGGTGCCCGATGTTGGACTTCACCGATCCGAGCGCGATCCCGCCCGCGGGCGCGGCTCCGAACACGCCGGTCAGGGTGTCCAGCTCGGCGGCGTCGCCGACGCGGGTGGACGTGCCGTGGGCCTCTACGGCCGTCGCGGTCGCCGGGTCCACGCCTGCCATCCGCCACGCGCCCTCGACGGCGAGCCGCTGACCTGCGGAGTTCGGCGCGGTGATCCCCTTGCCCTTCCCGTCGCTGGATCCGGCCACACCGAGGAGCACGGCGTAGATCCGATCGCCCGCGGCCTCGGCGTCGGCCAGCCGCTTGAGGACGAACAGCGCCGCGCCCTCGCCCATGACGAACCCGTCGGCGCCCGCGTCGAACGGTCGCGTGCCGGTCGCCGACAGCGCGCCGATCTTGCAGAACTTGACGAACGCGGCCACCCCCATGTTGCGGTCGACGCCGCCGGTGACGACCGCGTCGTACTGGCGGGACGCGAGCCCCGACGCCGCGGACCAGATCGCGGCGAGTCCCGACGCGCAGGCGGCGTCGGTGGTGAAGTTGGGCCCACGGAAGTTGAACAGGTTCGCCACCCGCCCGGCGATCACGTTCGCCAACTCGCCGGGCATCGTGTCTTCGGTGATCTCGAAGGAGCGGGCGAGGAACGCCTTGCGCGTCTCGGCCACGATGCTGTCCCGTACGCCCTCGGGCAGGGCCGCGAAGCTCGGCGCCGCGCGCAGCGCCCGCAACGACTCGGGCAGCTCGATCCGCTGGTTCGAGGCGTAGTGCTTCTCGCCGCCGAGCGCGTTGCCGAGGATGACCGCGACCCGTTCCGGATCGACGCCCCACCCCGGCCATCCGGCGTCGATCAGCGCCTCGCGGGCTGCCGACACGGCCCACTTCTGGCCCTGGTCGAGCTGCTCGGCGACCCTCGGCGGCACGGGCAGGCGCCAGGCGATCGGGTCCCAGCCGAACTCGCGCACCCACCCACCGATCTTCGAGTAGGTCTTGTCGACGGCGTGGGGGTCCGGGTCGTAGTACAGCTCCGGGTCCCACCGCTCCGGTGGAACGTCCGCGATGCTGTAGCGCCCGGACGTGATGTTGCGCCAGAACGTCGTGGCGTCCGGCGCGTCCGGCATGATCGCGCCGAGGCCGACGATCGCGATCGGCTCGAACGTGTGCTGCCTGCTCATCGGTCTTCGTCCCCCCGCCCGTAGAGCGCGTCGGCCACCAGGTCCTGGTCCGCGAGCAGCCCGCCTTGCGCCGCACGGACCTCGTCGAGCCGCAGCCGGGCCCCCAGGCCCCGCAAGTCGGTGTCGGACGCCGCGGCGCCGTGGACGAGCCGCAGCCCGTCCTCGGCCACCCGGTAGGCGGCCTCCCGCCCGTGCACGCGGGCGATCGCCGCGAGCGCCGACGGCGCGAAACGGGTGTCGGCCTTGTCGGACAGCACGCCGTCCGCGGCGGCTGCGGCGCGGCGGGCCAGCGCTCCCGCGCACTCGGCCAGCGCCACGAGCTCGCCCAGCCGCAGCAGCACGTGCTGGCTGCGGGTCAGCCTGCCGACCCGGCACGCCTCGAGCACCTCCGCCAGCGCGGACGCCGCCAGCGCCGCCGCCCCGGCGCCCACCTCGGGTCGCCGCGCGTGCAGCGCGTCCAGCTCGCGGGCCCGCTCCCGGTAGTACTCGCCGCGGGTCTTCAGATGCTGCTGCCAGCGGTCACGGGCGATCGTCATCTCCATGATCTCCGACGTGCCCTCGTAGATCGTGGTGATCCGGACGTCCCTCTTGATCTTCTCGACGATGTACTCACGGGTGTAGCCGTAGCCGCCGTGGGCCTGGATCGCCGCCTCGGCCGCCGCGTTGCCCGCCTCGGTGGCCGCGTACTTGGCGATCGCGCCCTCGGTGTTCAGCGCGCCGTCGCCTGCGTCGATCCGGCCTGCGGTCTCTTCGATGTACGCCCGCGCCGCCTCCAACCGCACGGCGTGCGGGACGATCAGCTTGTGGGTGTACCCCTGCTTGCGGGCCAGCGGGGCGCCTGCCTGAACCCGTTCCCGCGAGTAGCCGATGGCCCGGTCGAGCGCCGCCCAGCCCGCGCCGACGCCGAACGCGGCCACCATCAGCCGCGTGTAGCCGAAGACCTGCTGCGCCTGGACGAGCCCGCGCCCCTCCACGCCGCCGATGAGGCTCTCGGCGGGCACGTGGACGTCGTCGAGGAACAACGCCGCGGTGTTGGAGAGCCGGATCCCGTGCTTGTCCTCGGGCTTGTTGCGGATGAAGCCCGCCGTGTCGCGTTCGACCACGAACCACGAGGGGCCGCCCGGGGCCAGCGCGAGGATCGAGTACGCGTCGGCGATGCCGCCGTTGCTGATCCACTGCTTGCGGCCGGTGATCGTGTAGCCGGCCACGGCGCCGTCTTCGACGATCGGCGTGGCCGTGGTCTTCAGCGCCGCCAGGTCGCTGCCCGCGTCCGGCTCGGTTGCGCCGTAGGCCATGAGGATGCCCTGCTCGGCGATCCGCCCCAGCCACGTCCGCCGCTGCTCGGGCGTCCCGCCGACGGCCAGCGGGTCGCTGCCGAGCGATGTCGCCAGCACGCTGGTCGCGAGCCCGAGATCGATCCGGGCGAGCGCCTCGCAGAGCCGATAGACGTCGAAGCTGCCCCCGCCCATCCCGCCGAACTCCTCCGGCACGAAGACCAGCTGGACCCCGAGCTCGTCGCCGCACATCGCGCGCACCAGGTCCTCGGGGCACACGTCCTCGTGGTCGAGCTCGAGCATCCGCTCCTCGGACAGCGCCGCAGCGACGAAGTCCCGCAGCGCTTCCAGCATCTGACCGAGCGTCTCGGCGTCGAGGCCGGTCTCGGCCCGCGTGCCCAAGTCGGTTCCCGCCATCGGTGCGCCCTTCCCCGTCAGCTGCCTCGGTGCGACAGTGCTCGGTCACCAGCGAGTTTGTCGGGGGGCTTTGGTCCCTGTGGTCGGGTCCGACCGACGCGTGTTCGCGCTGATGACCAAGGGACGCAGGCGAACGGGCGTGCGGGCAGGCCGGAGGGGGCGGTCCGCACCTACCGGGACCATCCACTTCCGCTGGGCCCGCGCGCGTGCTGGACTTGGCCTACCACAGGAAGGATCTGCCATGATCCAGCAGCCTGCAGACGACGCGTCCGATGACTACGGCTACGACCTTGCACACGAGGTTCCCAGCGGACCGGATCGGCATCTTGCGCGCCCACCCCGTCGGCAGTTCGCAGGCCATCCGCCGCACCCCGTCGACCCCAACACCGACTACGAGTCCGACGAGGCGCACGACCTCTGAGCCGCCCCACCAGCATGATCACCGGTTCGGTGCGAAACCGTGCCAGATCTGGCCGGATCCGCACCGAACCGGTGATCATGGCTGGGTGGCCGTGGGATCAGCCCGACCACCGTTCCCGGAGCTGTCGGGGAATGATCGCCGCAATCCCGCCTCGGCTATTGTCTCAGCTCGAGTTGCTGGTGCTACGCCAGGAGGTTGTCATTCTCCACCGCACTCGACGCCTCGATCGGACCCCGAGGATTCCGGAGGCGACAGCTACCGGTCATCGTCGGACACGGCGAGCACGTCGGGCACTGGTTGCGGGAGCCGTGGCAGCCGGTCACCCCGCCACTGCGACAGCCGGAGCGCGAGTACTGCGCGAGGGCGGTAACGCTGTCGACGCCGCGGTCGCCGCCGTACTGACCTCGTTCGTCGCGGAGCCGCTGCTCACGGGGTTCGGCGCGGGCGGCTACTTGCTGGTCGTGCCGCCCGGTGAGCCTCCGGTGCTGCTCGACTTCTTCGTCGAAGCACCCGGACGCGGCCTCGATCCCGCCGCGAGGGCCCCCTTGCGGGCCGTGACGATCGACTTCGGCGACGCGACGCAGGTCTTCCACGTCGGCGCGGCCTCCTGCGGCACGTACGGCAACCCGGCCGGGCTCGCCGCCGCCGTCGAGATGTTCGGCGTTGCGCCGCTGGCCGAGCTGACTGCCCCGGCGGCACGGCTGGCCCGCGACGGTGTGCGGGTTGCCCCGATGCAGGCCTACCTCTACGCACTGCTCGCCGAGATCAACGCCGCCACGCCCGCGGGTCGGGCCCGTCATCTGCCCGGTGGTGCGCCGCCCCGGGCGGGCGAGATCGTCACCGATCCGGAGTTGGCCGACGCGCTCGATAGGTTCGGTGCCGACGGTCCCGCGCCGTTCTATACGGGCGACATCGCGGCCGCCGTCGTCGAGGAGGTGCGCGCGCAGGGTGGGCTGCTGGGCGCCGACGACCTCGCGGCGTACCAGCTGGTTCGACGCTCCCCGTTGTCGGTGCCCTACCACGGCGCGGTTGTCCATCTGAACCCACCGCCCAGTGCGGGCGGTCTGCTTCTTTCTCGTGCGCTGGCCGAGCTGGACCGTGCGCCCGGTCCGCCGGACGTGGCCGCGCTGGTCGGTGCGATGGCCGCCGCGGAGCGGGCCCGTACCCCTGAGTTCCTGGCCGGGCTCGGTGCCGTGGACGTCGCGCGGGCGGGGCGGCTCGGGTCCACCACGCACGTTTCCGTGCTCGACGCCGACGGCTGGGCGTGCGCGGTGACCACGTCGAACGGTGAGGGCTCTGGCGTGGTCGTGCCGGGAACCGGGGTGCACCTCAACAATGTCCTCGGTGAAGAGGACCTGTCCCCGCTGGGCTTCCATCGGCAGCCCCCGGGTGCGCGGCTGCCGTCGATGATGGCGCCGACGGCGGTGCTGCGTGACGGCGTCACCGAGCTCGTGTTGGGCTCGGCCGGGTCGAACCGGATCCGCAGCGCCGTGCTGCAGGTGATCGTCAACATGCTCGACCGCGGCATGAGTGCGCAGGAGGCGGTCGACGCGCCGCGGCTGCACAGCGACGGCGAGGAACTCTTCGCAGAGCCCGGGCTGCCCGCAGCCGAGCTCGACGCGACCGGCCTGCCCGTGTCGACCTTCCGGGCGCCGAATCTCTTCTTCGGCGGCTGCCAGGCCGTCGCTCGTGACGCGAGCGACGGCGTGATCGTCGGTGGTGCCGATGCCCGGCGCGGCGGCGCCGTCGAAGCTGTCATCAACCCTTCCAGCACGGACGACGACGGCTAGTGCGGAATCCGACGTCGCGGTCGGCGAAATCGAACGGTCCTACCGGGACCCTCGCTCGCCGAGCGCGGTGCCGTAGTGCTCGTCGATGAAGTTCACGAAAGACGGAGCGTAGAGCCGCCTCGCCACGGGCCACATCTCGCGGAACTCCGACTGGCTGAAATCTTGTTGCATAACACTCTTCCAGCCCGCACCTCGTAATCGTCGGCGCCGTGGTCGCGCTGGCTCTTGTCGGGTTGCTCGGCTTCGTGATCGGCCGGGGTCAGGACCGCTCCGGCACCGACGCCAAGCGTGTCGCCTGCGACCGACAGGCCCGGGAGCGCCCGATGCAGCATGCCGGGGTCTAGCGTCACCGGCGTGTCCGTGTCCGTGCAGCGGATCGCGACCGCGAGCAAACGCGCCGGCGATCGCAGCTACCTCGCCCTGCTGCTCGCGCTGTCAGCCGTCGCGATGGGGACCCTCGCGGTACTGCACGACCAGTTCGTCCTCCTGGCAGGCGACGAACCCCACTACCTGATCATCAGCCAAGCGCTCGAGCTGTACCACTCGCTCGACGTGCAACGCGTCTACGACGCCGGCAACTACAACGCCTTCTACCCCTGGCCGCTCCCCGCGCACATCGCACACGGCCCCGACGGGCAATCGTTTCCCTGGCACGGGATCGGCGGACCTCTCCTGTGGCTCGTACCGTTCGTGCTCGCCGGCCGTGCGGGCGTCACGACGTTCATGGTCGTCGTCTCGCTGCTGATCGTCGCCAACGTGTTCCTGCTCGCCCGCGCCCTGGGCGTGGGCACGCGCACCGCGTTCGCGGTCGGGCTCGCTTTCGCGATCGGCACGCCGATCCTGACGTACTCCTGCCTGGTTTTCGTGGAGCCGATCGGCGCCCTGGGGTGCGTGTACGCACTGCGGCTGCTGCACACCCCCACGTTGCGCACCCGCGACCTGCTGCTGGTGTCCACCTGCCTGGGTGTGCTGCCCTGGGTGCACGCCCGGTTCCTGCTGTTCCCGCCGCTGTTCCTGGCGTTCCTCCTGCTCCGGCTGCGCCGCGACCGTGCGACCCGCCGTCACGTCGTCGCCGCACTCGCGCCTGCCCTGCTGCTGATAGCCGGTTTCGAGGCTTACAACCTCATCGTGTGGCACACCCCGTCACCGGCAGCCAACCAGGTCAGCATCGGCGCAGTGCCCTTCCAGAAGAACCCGCTACCCGGGCTCATCGGGACGGTGATGGATCCCGGCATCGGCGTGATCCCGAACTTCCCGATCTTCCTTCTGGTCCTGCCCGGGATCCTGCTGACCACCTCCCGGCGCTGGTGGCCGTTGCACATCCAGATGGCGGCCCTCGTCCTGCCCTACACGCTGATCGTCTGCACCTTCACGTTCTGGGACGGTGGATGGGCGCCGCCCGCCCGGTTCACCGCCGTCATCCTGCCGATGCTCTCCGCCTACGTTGCGCTGGCTTTGCAGCGCGCGCCGCTGCTCATCGTGCGAGGATTCGCGGCCGCCGCGGCGGTCTACGCCGCCACAGTCACCACGTTGGCCGTCTTCACCCCCCACGGCGGCTTCAGCACCGGAGCCTCCCAACGCCCCGGCCTCCCGCCCATGTTCACCGTCTGGACCGCCGCGACTGTTGGGATCGCCGCGGCCGTATGGCTGCTCAGCAGGCGACAGCAACACCACGAGGACCACCCGGCCGCGACCGCCTGAGCCCACACGTCACCGACGGCACAGGAACATCGACTCGTTGACCCGACCGTGCTGTCGACGCTCATCGGCTCGCGTTGGCAGGCCCCGAGTCCCTGATCCCCTTGTCCGGAGGCAGGGAGACCAGCCTGAGACCGAGATCCTGCAGCTTGCGGTAGGCGCGTCGATCCCGACGGCCGTACCACAGGTCGTAGACCAGCAGGTTGATCGGAACCCACAGGATCACCCAGGCGACCGTCTGCAGCCCGGTTGACAGGGCGTCCTCGATCGAGCCGGGTTCCGTGATCCCCAGGGCGCCGACCGACCCATTGATGAACAGCACGGCCAGCAGCCCCCACAGCAGGGTGCGGATCCCGAGCCGCCGCACGCCGTCGAGCTCGTCGTCCAGGATCGCGATGCGGCGGCGGCACTCCCGGGACAAGGCGGCTCGGGCGCGCTCCTCGAGGTCGGGGGTGATGAGGTCGGCAGGCAACCCGACCGCCACGTTCAGCGTGGCCCTGCGCTGCGCCCGCTGAACCGCCCGGACCATGCACTCGAGGCCGGGGCGCGGGTCGTAGCCTTCCAACTCCGGCGCGAACGGGTCGAGCCGCGGAGCCTCGAACAGGTGCTCGATCCGCACCATCGGCAGGTACAGGTCCACCTCGCGCGGGCGGCGGCGCCAGAGCCTCACGACCTGAACCTAACCCAGCCGAGTGCTGCACCAACGGTGATCGACACCTTCCGGTGATCCGAGAATGATCATCGTGGTCAGCGGCCGCCGCACTCACGACCCGACCAACGCCGAGCCCCAGGACGAGCCGCCCGAACTTGGCTCGATCTTGCCGATGTCGTCGCCCCAGCACGATAGGCTCCCGGAACGGCTGCGCATTGCGGCGCCGCCGAATCGGCGAGGAGGTCGAAGGATGTCGGATAGCGTTTACCGGGTCACCGACGTTATCGGAACCAGTAGCGAGTCCTGGGAAGCGGCGGCCCGCAACGCGGTCGCCACTGCCGCGGGAACCGTGCGGGACTTGCGCATCGCCGAAGTCGTGCGCCAGGACGTGACCATCGAGAACGGCGCGGTGACCGGCTACCGCGTACGGCTTGCCCTGTCGTTCAAGTACGGCTCGAACGAGTAATCGACGAGCGCCCATGCGGAGGGTCGGACCTCCGCATGGGCAGCCGTCAGACCGCGCGCTCGTCACCACCACTGCGGCTGACCGGCGATCAGATCCCGGCGACCCGTCATCGACGCGGCACCGATCCACCGCCGCGTCTGACCGCCCGGCACGAGTTCCCGATGGACGGTGGCACCCAGCAGCATGCGTGATCGTGGCGGTAGCGCGCCGACCTACGGTGCGAGGCCGCGAACCTTCGCCACCTCGCTCAAGCCGTACCGCTCAACCAGTTCGGCATCGGTGAGGTCGATCTGGCGGTGCCCTTCACGCGCCAGCCGCTCGTTGACGGCTTCGAGATTCGCGCGGACGGTCTCCTTCTCCGCGTCCGTCGTCACGCCCCGATGCGGCCGTCCGGCATGCTCCACCGAGCTGTAATCCACCCGCTCCGCGCGCGACCGCGTCCGGGTCCGCTCTGGTTCCGGCTTCACCTGCTGCATACCGCGCGCGATCAGCGTCGGCATGTCGTCATCGCCACGGGCCAGTGCGTCGAAGTCCTCCCGCTGCATCGCGACCTTGCGCGGATCACGACCATCCTCATAAATGGTCAACAGCACAAGGTCGATCTCGACATCGTTGACGCCCTTCAACTCCGAAGGCAGACAATCAAGCGACACCCTACGGCCGGGCGGCAGCTCAGAATGACGCTCGATCACCACGCGCGCATACGGCGTTCCCGGCTCGATCATGGTGTTGGTCAGATCACTGAATTTGACCAGGCGCTCGGCCACGGTCTACCTCCTGTCGCTGGGGAGGCATTATCTTAGCAGTCAACACACAAGCGCAAAGAAACGTCGGACTGCGACAACAACAGCGGGTAATCGGTCACCATTTTCGAAACTACTCAAGATCGCGTGACTTCGCCGGGGGCTTGGGCCCGTCGCGAGGCTCGATGGTGGCGAGCGCGGGGTTGTCGAGCGTGCTCGGGCCCGCGGTCGGATCTGCGCTCAGCTGGCCGATGTGGTGGGCGCACAATTCGTCGGAGTGGAAGGCGAACATCCGTGCCTGGAACGCGAAAGAGCTGAAGAGCGCGAGGTAGGCGACAACCGGCGAGCCATCCGGCTGGAATTGCAGGTCCGCGTCGACCTTGCCGTTGAAGATCTCCATGCCCGTCCAACCGGGCGGTAGGGTGCCTGCGCGCCGGACGAACTGCCCAGGGTGGGAGTTCTGCACGGCGGTGCGCTTGGCCGCGCTCACGGAGCTGAGCAGGTGCCCGATCCGGCGCGCGAGGTTGCGCCGCTCCGGCGAGTCGCCCGGCGGCAGCGCGTCGTAGTCGGCGACGAGCAGGTCGATCCGGGTCGCGCTGAATGCGGCGAGGCCGGGCAAGCCGAACTCGGCCAGTTCGGCCGTGGCGCTGTCGAGTCCAGTGGAGATCGGCCGCGAGTCGGGGGTGCGGGTGTGCTCGTCCTGCATCATCGCCTTGTGGGTGAACGGGCCCACGGCCGACGCGCCCCCGAACCGCGCACCGATGTGCAGCTCGAACAGGCCCATCGGCTCCTGCGCGTCGGTGTAGAACTCCTCGGGGGTGGGGTCGGTGTCGGCGATCTCCCGGTTGCCCGCGAAGTAGGTGTGCGGACCGAGGTCGACCCGCTCGCCGATCACCGGGTCACCGGCGGTGAAGATCTCACTTCCCGTGCTGGTCCGGCCGCTGATCTTATCGACGACCGTGACGACGGGAGCGGCGTGCGAGCGGAGCGCGACCGGGTCGTTGAACCGGATCTCCCGCCCGACGGGCTTCTCGATGCGCTCGGGGACGTTGTCGGTGCGCGGGGCGAAGTCGGGTTCGTCCTCCAGGATCCACGTCCAGCCGGGCCCGACGTCCTCGGACGTGGCCGTGTAGGCCGGGTTGGCGTTGTAGACCGAGGGCTGTGTGGCGAACCGCGCCTGGAAGCGGCCCCGAAAGTGCACGACCGGGCCCGCGATGGCGGTGACGCCGATCCGCGAGACCACCGTGTCGCCGTCCAGGACCTCGATCGCGGTGTCGGCGCGGGTGATGCTCTTCCGCGTGGCGTGCACGTCGCGCAGGGTGGGCTCGGCGGTGAGCGCGGCCTCCGTCTGCGCGAACACCAGCCCCGCCCCGTCCGGGTCGGCCCGCAGGGTGACCGTGACCGGACCGGCGTCCGAGCGCAGCGCCAACGCCACCGGGAACACCTGCGCTCCAACGGGCGCGACCAGGAAGCCGTCGTCGGACACGGCGCCCGGCAGCTCGGCGATGACCGTCATGACGTCCTCCTCAGCCCGTCACTGGACGGGCGCTTCCGGGCAGCCGTCGATCACCCAGCCCGTGACCCGCTTGAACTCCTCGCTGTCCGGCGCGAGCTTCGGGCGGTTCGCGGGCATCGCGGCGGGGTCACCGTCGGCGCCCGACAGCTCCGTGATCACCTCGGGCGGCTCGCCGTCGTCCTGCGGCTTGACGACGTTGGCGCCGAACACCATGACGTCGAGCAGTTCGGCGCGTTGGAGGTTCCACCAGCGGCTCTGCTGCCCCTGCCCCAACGCGGCCGACTTCCCGGAGTGACCCGGGTTGCCCGCGCCCGCCGCCCAATCCAGGATGTCGCGGAAATCGTCGGCGCGACTGCGCACGGTTGCGCCGTTCTGCCGCGCCGCCGCCTCCAGCTGTTTGCGCTCGTCCGAGGCCCGCATCAGCACCAGCAGCCTGCGGTCCGACGAACTGGTGTCCGGTTCGGCCAGAAGCGCCGTTTCGAGCAGGCGGCTCTCGTCGAACGCGGCGACCAGGTCGGCCCATCCGGCACCCGTCGTCAACCACGGGGGCGGGGTGAACGGCGGGCCCCCCACCACCGGCGCCGGGCCCGCCGTACGCGGCCGGAAGTGCAGCGCCTCGCTCAGCCTGCGTAGGGCGAACATCTCGGCGAAACACCAGCCGCGCAGGAACGCCCGGTCCCCTTCGGGCGCGGCCAGATAGCGCTCCAGCGCGCCGAGCATGACCCCATAACGCAGGTCGGCCAGCCGCGCCCAGCGCAGGGTCGTGGGATGGGAGATCACGTCGTCGCCGACGCCGTCGGGATCGAGCCGGATACGCGCGCCCGTCGGCACCGGCTTGACCGTCGGCGGCGAGCCGTTCGGCCCGAAGGCGCTCACGAACAGGTCGTAGAAGCGTTTGAAATGCGACGTCTCCCCGGCGACACCCGTCGCGCCGTCGACCCCCGGCAGGCCCTCGCCCTGGAGGCCGATGTCACGCAAAGCGGCGAGGGCGTCGCTACGTGAGGCGACGACGTGCACGCGGAACTCGTCGATGTTCTTCTCGACCGAGCGGTCCCAGTCGGCGTCGGTCGCCTGACCGGCCGCGGTCACACCGGCGAACACATCGTCGGGCAGGTGCAACACCGCCTGGCCGCCGTAGACCTTCACGGCCTCGGCCGCGATCTGCGCCACCCCTTGGTACCAGGCATCCCCCGCCGCCGCTTGCGCCGCGATCACCTCCTCGGTGCCGAACACCGCCCCGAGCAGGGCGTAGAGGATGCCCACGCGGTTGACCGGTCGTTGTGCTCCATCCGGTGGCGAGCTCGCCGATACGGGCCAGCGTCGGGTCGATGCCCGCGGGGTCGGGCGGGGGTGACTCGGCGACGACGTATTTCGCCAGGGACACGTCCGTGAGCGGTTCCAGCCGGAAGTCGAACGGGAAGAGGCGCTCCTCTTCGGGCACCGAGGCATCGTCGTCCTGGCGGGCGAGGTAGGGCGGCTGCCCGATGCAGCGGAGCAAGTTCTGCACGGTCATCAGGTGGCTCATCTCCTCGATCGCGATGTCGAGGATCACCCGCTGTGGCGGTGCGCACGAGTTGCCCGCGTAGAGGTACTGCACCAGTAGTGCGTGCTCGACATGCGCCGCGACGCGCAGCAGCACGGCGGCCTTTTCCAGCGGCGACGCCGGAAGGTCCGGGAGCGGAATCTGGTCGCCGTCGGATAGTTCCGTGATCGCGCGCAACGCGTCCGACGGGGGTTTCGACAGCCGGTGCTCGCGCCACACGAGCCGGGTTTGCGGGGCGGGGCTACTCACGAAGGCACCTCTCTCGCCGAGACCAACTGCACGAAGGCGGGCCGGACAACGACCTCACCTTGATCAAATTGACGCGCTGCTCCCGGGTTTTCCTGACGCGAAATGAGATTTCTATATAGCCGGTGTGACGTAGTAGCGCGGCGGGCCCAACTCGGCCGCGCATCGTGAGTTTTGCAGGCCGCCGAATCACCGTCAAGTACGACCGACAATAAGCGCGAGCTTATCGGCGCATGGAGTGGGCGGGGAGCGCGCTCTCGACGCGCGGTTTGAATTACCGTGGCCACCCACCCGAGGCGGCCCGGCGCAGTGACGTCGCCGACGAGATCAAGTGCGGCGGCGGGTGATGGAATCGTTCAAGGAGGCCCACTCCGTGGTAGGTCGTTGGTGCTGTCGAGGGAATTCGTTGCGAGATGCGTACGCGACATATCGATGCACGCCGATCCGCTCTCGATGTACGAAGGAACGATCCGGGACGCCGACAACCCGCGGCACCGTTCAAGAGCAACGCCCCACCGCTGCCCGTCGACATCGACCGAGTTGCATGCGGGACGTGATCAACGACCCGATCCGGCTGCTGCAGACCGTGGTCGAGCAGCAGGTCGTCGGCCGACAGGGCCAGACGCTCCGCCGATGGCAGGACGACATCTGCGCTCGATCTACGCCGACCGGATGAAACCGTCCCCTCTTCGTTTAGCCGACGTCCGTGCGGGTAGGCCGCACTACTTGTTCTCCCCGGCAGCGGTGCATCGGAGGCCGCATGGAGGCTCGAGTCAAGGCGGCCCAACTTGTGGCCGACCTCCTGGCCCAGGGCATCGGCCCACAAGGCGGTGAGATCGCCTTCATCCGGTTCCACCAGGGCTCGCAAACCGACACCCAGCGCGAGCAGGGCTTCCTGGACGGGCTGAAGAAGCACCCCGAACTCAAGCTGGTGGCGACCCAGTCCAGCCAAAGCGATGCGACCGTCGCACTCGCGGTCACCGAGAACATCCTCACCGCCCACCCCAACCTGAAGGGCATCTTCGCCGCGAACGAATCCGGAGTCATCGGCGCCGTCGAGGCGCTGCGCCGAGCAGGCAAGGCACGAAACATCGACAGCCCACAGGTCCACCCCATCCTGTTCCCGCGGTGTGGCGACCCCGTGTCGGAAGGCCGGGTCAACCCATGACGGCTCGGCCTGACCGGCCGCTTCGGTAGGCGGACGGCCCGGCCGCGCAACTGAGACCACTTCTGTGAGGAGGTTCGGCATGAACACCGGCGACGGATCGCAGCGCTCGACCCCAACGGCAGGCGCGGCTCGGTCGGCGCCCACCGCTGCAGCACAGCGCATGGGCCACCGCACCCGGGTGCGGTGGGTGATCCTCGCGTTGTGCTTCCTGGGCACCAGCATCAACTACATCGACCGCGCCAACCTCTCGGTGGCCGCACCGTTCATCTCGCGGGAGTTCGGCCTCGGACCGGAGGAGTTGGGCCTGGTCCTGGGCGCGTTCTTCTGGACGTACGCGATCTTCCAACTGCCCGCGGGCTGGTTCATCGACAAGCTCGGCCCCCGGATCATGTACGCGTTCGCCGTGGCGTGGTGGTCGGTGTTCACCGCGCTGTCGGGGGTGGCCACCGGTTTCGCGTCGCTGTTCGGCTACCGACTGGGCTTGGGCATCGGGGAGAGCGCCGCGTACCCGGCGAACGCCAAGGTGGTCTCCCGCTGGTTCCCGCTGCGCGAGCGGGCGTTCGCCACGAGCGTCTACGACTCCGGCGCCCGGGTGGGCAGCGCGGTGGCGATCCCGTTGGTCGCGTTCATCATCGCCGGGCTGGGTTGGCGGGCCTCGTTCGTCATCACGGGCCTGATCGGGCTCGTCTGGGTGGTCGTCTGGTTCCTCTTCTACCGCGATCCGCGCGAGCACCGGGGGGTGTCGGTCGAGGAGATCGCCTATATCGAGTCCGATCGCGACCGCCCCGAGGAACAGGCCGACACCGCGGGCCCGGTGCCGTCGGTGTCCTGGTTGGGGCTGTTCCGCTACCGCACCATCTGGGGCATGATGTTGGGCTTCTTCTGCCTCAACTTCGTCATCTACTTCTTCATCACCTGGTTCCCCACCTACCTGATCCAGGCGCGGCACTTCACCCTGCTCAGCTTCGGCATCTACGGTGAGATCCCGGCCCTGGTGGCCATCGTCGGCGGCTGGGCGGGCGGGCTGTACTCCGACCGGTTGCTGCGCCGCGGCGCCAGCCTCACCAAAGCGCGCAAGGTCTGCCTGGTCGGCGGCATGCTCTTCAGCTCCGTGATCGCGCTGGCCGTCATCGTGCCCAGCGTGTGGCTGGCCATGCTGCTGCTGTCGGTCTGCTACGCCAGCCTCGCCTTCGCTGCCGCCTCGGTGTGGTCACTGCCTGCCGACGTGGCGCCCACCGACGGGCACGTCGCGTCCATCGGCGGCATCCAGAACTTCGCCTCCAACCTCGCAGGCATCGGCAGCCCGTTCTTCCTGGGTGCGATGAAAGCGGTGACCGGGTCCTTCGCGCTCCCGCTGATCATCACCGGCGGAGTGGCCGTGGTGGGCGCGATCTCCTACGGCTTCGTCGTCGGCCGCATCGAGCCGTTGCCGTTCAAGGGCGCCCCCGCTCCATCGGCCAACTGAAGGGGAAGCGATGTCCGCACCGACCGCCACCGTCGTGAGCGTCAGCCCGCAGCGGCCGGGCGACGTGGTCGTCGACGTACCGGCCGCCGCACCTGGCCAGGTCGCCGAGGCGGCCGAGGCTGCGCGGGCCGCGCAGCGGGAATGGACGGCGAGCGCGCCGCTGGCACGCGCGCAGGCGCTCCACGCCGCCGCCGAGGCCGTGGCGGCCGCCGCCGACGAGCTGGCCACGCTGATGGTCCGCGAGGTCGGCAAGCCGGTGGGCGAGGCCGTCGGCGAGGCCGCGCGGGCGGTCGCGATCCTGCGCTACTACGCCCAGCAGGTGCTCGACCCGGACGGCGAGACCTACCCGCCCCCCGACGCCGGGACGCTGTTGATGGCGCGGCGCCGCCCCCACGGCGTGGCAGGGCTGATCACCCCCTGGAACTTCCCGGTGGCGATCCCGCTGTGGAAGGCGGCGCCCGCGCTCGCCTTCGGCAATGCGGTGCTGCTCAAACCCGCGCCGGAGGCGACGGCGCTCGGACTGCGGCTCGCCGAACTGCTGGACACCGCGCTGCCCGGCGGGTTGTTCACCGTCCTCCCCGGGGAGGCCGAGACGGGCCAGGCGGTCGTCGATCACGCGGATGCGGTGTCGTTCACCGGGTCCGTCGCCGCGGGGCAGGCGGTCCGGGAGGCGGCCGCGGCCCGGGGCGTGCCGGTGCAGTGCGAGATGGGCGGCCAGAACGCCACCGATCGTGCTGCCGGACGCCGACGTCGAGCACGCGGCGGCGACGGTCGCCGGCGCGGCGATGGGCTACGCGGGTCAGAAGTGCACGGCGACCTCACGGGCGATCGTGGTCGGCGACGCCCACGCGTTCACGGAGGCGCTGGCGTCCGCCGTCGCGGGCCTGGGCGTCGGGGACCCCGCAGAACAGCGCGTCTCGCGTCGGACCGGTCATCACGGCCGAGTCCCGGACGAAGGTGGTCGACGCCGCGGCGCGCGTCCGAGCCGACGGTGGGCGCGTGGTGTGCGGGGGCGATCCGCTGGATCGCCCCGGCTGGTTCGTGGCGCCCACGGTGGTCGATGGCATCGCGCCGGACCACCCGGTGGACCAGGAGGAGGTGTTCGGGCCGCTGTGCGCCGTGCTGCAGGCGGCCTCGCCGGACGAGGCGGTGCGGTTGGCCAACGATGTGCGCTACGGCCTGGTCGGCGCGGTCTTCACCCGCGACCTCGGCGCCGCCCTCATGCTCTCCGGGCAGCTCGACACCGGGCTGGTGCGGGTGAACGCCTCGACCGCGGGCGTCGACTTCTACGCCCCGTTCGGCGGCGAGAAGGCATCCAGCTACGGACCACGCGAGCAGGGCAAGGCGGCGCGGGAGTTCTACACCCGGCTCCAGACGGTCACGCTGGTCGGACGCATGACGGCCCTCTTACCGGATACGCATCGGCGACACCGTGCGGCTCGCCCGCGGCACCGTGGACGGCGGCCCGGCCGAGCTGCTCCCCGCGGGAATCGACCTCGACCGGCTGCTGGCCGCAGGCGCTGCGGCGCTGCGCCGCGCTCTGGACGACACCGCGGAGGGCCCCGCACCGGCGACAGCACGGGTGCTCGCGCCCATCGCGGGTCAGGAGGTGTGGGCCGCGGGTGTGACGTTCGAGCGCAGTCGGGTCGCCCGCAACGAGGAGTCCGGCCAGGTCGACCACTACGACAAGGTGTACGTCGCCGCGCGGCCCGAGCTGTTCCCCAAGGCCGCTCCCGGCCGGACCCGCGGGCCGGGCGAGGCGATCGGGCATCCGCGCCGACTCCGACTGGAACGTACCCGAGCCGGAGCTCGGCCTGGTCGCGGACGCCGCGGGCAGGCTGGTCGCCTACACCGTCGGCGACGACGTGTCCTCGCGCAGCATCGAGGGCGAGAACCCGCTCTACCTGCCCCAGGCGAAGGTCTACACCGGCAGCTGCGCCCTCGGGCCCGCGCTCGTACCGGTCGCCGACGCGCCACCGCTCGCGCGAGCTGCGGATCCTGCTCACCGTCCGTCGCGGCGGCACGGACGCTGTACTCCGACGCGGTGCCGCTGTCCGGCATGCGCCGGGGCGCCGACGAGCTGCTGCAGTGGCTGTTCGCGGCCATGGACTTCCCGGTGGGTGTCGTGCTGCTGAGCGGCACCTCCATCGTGCCGCCCGCGGACTTCACCCTGCGGCGCCGGTGACGAGGTAGAGGTGGACGTCCCGGGGATCGGCACGCTGAGCAACCCGGTCCGCCAGGTCGGACGGCCGGTACCCGCGGGATCGGAGACCACATCATGATCCAGATCACCGACATGGACGTCGTCGACGTCCGCTTCCCGACGTCCCGGCAGCTGGACGGGTCCGACGCGATGAACCCGGACCCGGACTACTCCGCGAGCTACGTGGTGCTGCGCACCGACGCCGATGACGGGCTGGAGGGACACGGGTTCACGTTCACCATCGGCCGCGGCAACGAGGTGGTCTGCGCGGCGATCGAGGCGCTGCGGCCGCTGGTGCTGGGCTGGCCCGTCGAGCAGGCCTGCGCCGACATGGGCGCCTTCTGGAAGACGGTCACCCGCGACAGCCAGCTGCGCTGGATCGGCCCGGAGAAAGGTGCCATCCACCTCGGCACCGCCGCCGTCGTCAACGCCATGTGGGACCTGTTCGCCAAGCGATCCGGCAAACCGTTGTGGAAGCTGCTCGCCGACATGACCCCGGAGGAGCTGGTCGCCCTGGTCGACTGGCGATACCTCACCGACGTGCTCGGCCCGGACGAGGCGGCTCGACCTGCTGCGCGCGCGCCTGCCGGGCCGCGCCGACCGGGAACGGCACCTCGCGGACGTGGGCCTCCCGGCCTACACCACGTCCGCGGGCTGGCTCGGCTACGACGACGACAAGCTGCGCCGGTTGTGCACCGAGGCCGTCGACCGCGGCTGGTCCCACGTCAAGCTCAAGGTCGGCCAGGACCTGGACGACGACGTGCGCCGCTGCCGGATCGCCCGCTCCGTGCTCGGCCACGAGCGCAAACTCATGCTCGACGCCAACCAGACGTGGGACGTCGGCGAGGCGATCGCGGCGATGGCCAAACTGGCCGAGTTCGATCCCTGGTGGATCGAGGAACCCACCAGCCCCGACGACATCCTCGGCCACGCCGCCATCGCCCGGGCCATCGCGCCGGTCCGCGTCGCCACCGGCGAGCACGTCCACAACCGGACGATGTTCAAACAGCTGCTACAGGCAGGCGCACTGGGCTTCTGCCAGGTCGACGCCTGCCGGCTCGGCGGGGTGAACGAGGTCGTCGCGGTGCTGCTGCTCGCCGCCAAGTTCGAGGTCCCGGTCTGTCCCCACGCGGGCGGCGTCGGTCTGTGCGAGCTGGTGCAGCACCTCAGCGCGTTCGACTACATCGCGGTCTCGGCGAACCTGACCGACGTCGTGGTCGAGTACGTCGACCACCTGCACGAACACTTCCTCGACCCGGTGCGGATGTCCGGCGAGCGCTACCTGCTGCCCGAACAACCCGGCTACAGCGCCCAATTGCACGCCGACACGCTGGCGCAATTCGCTTTCCCACACGGCACCGAATGGGCCGCGCGAGAGCGCTGATTCGCCTGTGGCGAGCGTGCTGGGCGGCGGTGAGATCAGGAGACGGAAATGACGACTTTGCCCCGGGCGCGGCCCGTGGTCATGTGCGCGATGGCGGCAGGACCCTGGTCAAGGGGGTAGGTGCGGTCGACGGCAGGGGTGAGGCTGCCCTGTTCGAGGAGCTCGGCGAGTTCGGCCAGGTCGCGGCCGTTCTCCCGGGTGACGAAGGTGCGCAGGGTCTGACCGAGGAACGGGGACAGCAGTAGCGCCCGCAGCTGCCGGTCGAGCCCACCCAGCCACCGGCCGCCGGTCTCGGAACCGACGATCACCAGCCTGCCGCGGGGGGCGAGGGCACGGCGGAGCAAGCGCAGCGGCCGATGGCCGCCGGTGTCGATGATGACGTCGTAGCGCCGCCCTGCGTCGGTGATCTCCCCACGGGTGTAGTCGATGACGTGGTCGGCGCCCAGCTCCCGGACCAGGTCCAGTTTCGCGGTGCCTGCCACGCCGGTGACCAGTGCCCCGAACGCTTTGGCCAGCTGCACGGCGAAGGTCCCGACGCCCCCGGAGGCGCCGATCACCAGCACCGACTGCCCGGGCTGCACCCGGCCGTGGTCGCGCACGGCCTGCAACGCGGTCTGCGCGGACACCGGCACCGCAGCGGCCTGGACGAAGCCGAGCCGGGCAGGCATGCGCGCGAGCAGCTCGGCGGGGGCCACGGTGTACTCGGCGAAGGCGCCGTCGGCGATGCCGAACACCAGGTCACCGGGCGCCACCGTGTGCACATCGGCACCGACGGCCTCGACGGTGCCTGCGACCTCGCGGCCGCGGATGCGGGTCTTGGGGACGCGCAGTCCGTACCCCGCCAGGCGGATCGGATAGGCCAGGCCGGTCGTCAGGTGCCACACCCCGCGGTCCACCCCGGCTGCGCGCACCCGGACCAGAACCTCGCCCGCCCCGACGTGCGGACGGTCGGTCTCCTCCACGTGCAGCACGTCCTCGGGCTGTCCGTAGCGGTCCTGAACCAGCGCACGCATCCTCGTTGCTCCTGGTGCGCCCGCGCCGCCGCCCGCCCTGCCGTCGGTCGCGCCGAGCTCGGCACCGTCTCGGGTCTGTGATGTAGCCATACCGACTCCTTACGTTGTAAACTGACGTCGTAAGGTTCTCTTACGATGTAAGTCCCTGTCAAGGGTCAAGGGGAAGGAAGGCTCGGATGAGCCAGGCGCGGGCGGAAAGCCGCGGGAGGTTGAGCCGGGAACGGGTGCTGGACGCGGCGATGGCCTTCGCCGACGCGGAGGGGATCGAGTCGCTGACCATGCGCAGGCTGGGCCAAGCGCTCGGCGTCGAGGCCATGTCGCTGTATCACCACGTGGCGAACAAGACCGACCTGCTCAACGGCATGATCGACGCGGTGTTCGCCGAGATCGAGCTGCCGACCACCGACACCGACTGGCGCACCGCGCTGCGACGGCGCGCATTCTCGGTCCGTGCGGTCCTGGCCCGGCACCGGTGGGCGATCGGGCTGCTGGAGTCCCGGGCCACGCCGGGCCCGGCGAACCTGCGCCACCACGACGCCGTGCTCGGTGTCCTGCGCACTGCCGGGTTCTCCCTGGCGCTGACCGCGCACGCCTACTCGGCGATGGACAGCTACATCTACGGCTTCGCCCTGCAAGAAGCGAGCCTGCCGTTCGACACCGGTCCGCAGACCGCCGAACTCGCCCAACAGATCATGGCCGGATTCGAGCCGGGACAGTATCCGCATCTCACCGAGCTGGCCGCCGGGCATGTCGTGCAACCCGGCTACGACTACGCCGCGGAGTTCGAGTTCGGCCTCGACCTGATCCTCGACGGCCTCGACCGAGCCCACCAGGGGGCCCAGCGCCCGTTCTGACCGCCCGAGCCCGCGGCTGCGTGCACCGGCGCTTCCTCGCCGAAGCGCTGCGCACCACCCCGACCCGCATCGGCTCGGTCGCCCTCCTCGGGTCGATCAGCCCAGTGCGGTGGTCGAGGCGTTCGGACCCGACCTGTGCCACGCCCGACCAACGGACCCAGATCCACCGACGATGGGCGACGAACACAGGGTCGACCGGCCCTGTGTTCGCCACAAGACCCCCGCCAGACTGGAAGAACCTCGACAACGAGGTAGTCCGACGTAGACGCGGTCTTCCCCCGGGCGGCGGTCCGTCGGACGGTTGACGGGTTCGCACGCCCACCCCCCGGGTGTGCGAACCCGCCACAACCCTTGCCACCCGGCTACCGCTCGTCGCCGACTCGTCGTATCACCGCGCAGCGCGCGGCACTCCCTTCAGCAGGATGCTGTCACGGGGGGTAGGCAATGCGAGTCGTCGTCGTCGGGGCGGGGCCGACCGGGCTGTTCACCGCCATGGTGCTTGCCCGCCGAGGTCACGACGTCACCGTCGTGGACCGGGACCCGGGCCCGCGACAGGACGGGTCGTGGTCCCGCCGCGGGGTGATGCAGTTCGACCACCCGCACGCCTTCCGCGCCCAGGTGGTGGAGGCGTTGCAGGCTGAGCTGCCGCACGTGTGGCACGGCCTGCTCGCCGCGGGTGCCGAGCCCGTCACGGTGGAGGCCGGTCCGGCGGATGCGCCAGGCGCGCACCAGCTGATGGGGATCCGGTGCCGCAGGCGCACCTTCGAGCGGGTGCTGCGCACCGCGGCCGAGCACCAGCCGGGGCTGGCGCTGCGCATCGGGCACGTCGACCGGGTGTGCGCCGAGCGCGGCCGCGTCAGCGGCGTCCGCGTCGGGGGCGCGACGCTGGGCGCTGACCTCGTCATCGCCGCGTCAGGACGGGCAGGCCGCCTCGGCCGAGAGTTCCGGGCGCAGGCACGAGGCAGCGATTGCGGCATCGCCTACGTCTCTCGCCAATACCGGCTGCGTCCCGGGGCCGAGCCCGGCCCGATGAACTTCCCGCTCGGTCAGATCAACCTCTACCCCGGCTACCAGGTCATCGTGTTCCTGCACGACAACGGCATCTTCTCCGCCCTCATCGCCCGCTCCAGCAACGACCACGAACTGGCCGCGCTGCGCGACCCCGACCTCTTCGACGCCGCCACCCGCGCCATCCCGACCCTCGCCACCTGGACCGATCCCACCCGAGCCCACGCCTATACGCCGGTGCTGCCCGGCGGCCGCCTGCACAACAGCTACCAAGGCCAATGCGACGACAGCGGCGCCATCGCCCTGCCCGGACTCATCTTCGTCGGCGACACCGTGTGCACCACCAACCCCGCTCTCGGGCGCGGCGTCACCACCTCCCTCCTGCAAGCCCGCGAACTCTTGCGCCTGCTCGAGCAAGACACCCACGACCCCGCAGGCGCCGCGCTGGCCCTGGACCACTGGTGCACCGCCAACATCGCCCCCTGGTTCAACGACCACGTCCACTGCGACGCCGAGCTGGCCCGCCGCTGGGCAGGCGCCGACATCGACCTCAGCCGACCCCTGCCTTCCGACCTGATCGTCGCGGCCACCGCGGCCGACCCCGCGCTCCTCCCGTTGGTCGGCCCCTACCTCGGCATGCGCGCCCTGCCCTCCAGCCTCGACCCCGTCCAGCCCCGCGTCCGCCAGATCTACGCCGACGGGTGGCGCCCGTCCGTTCCCGACGGCCCCACCCGCGACCAACTCGCCCACCTGATCGCCGATCAGCCGCGACCGAACGTGCCAGACGCCGCATGACCTTCCCGGGGGTCGGTTTCCTGCACGTCGACCTGCGGGTGCCGAGATCCGTGTCACCACCGCCGACGCCGAACGGCGCGACCCGCGCGCGGCCCACCCCCGTAGTCGCCCACGGCCACGAGGACCGGTCAGGCGGCGACCACCCGACGAAGATGATCAAACGAACAGGGCACGGTACGCCGCGCGCTGCTCGAGAAGCCGTGCCAACGCGGAACTCGCGTCGGGTTGATCCGACAACATGGCCAAGTCGCATCGCGCGTTGAACGCGAGCACCCAACGCGCCGCCGCCGCTGCGACCCGCCGCTGCGCCCGGTCGAGACCTGACCGGCAGACCTGCGCGTAGTCCTGCACGAACCCCGCCACGTCCTCCGGGCTCGGTGCCCCGTCCAGCAGCAAGCCACCCGCCGAGAGCCCGACGACGACCGGCTCTGGCTCGACGACGAAATCCCAGTCGAACACCGCGACGACGCGGTCACCCTCGACCCGCACGTTGCCCACGTACCAGTCACCGTGAGCGACCACCGGGGCGCCCGCGCTGCTGTGCACCAGTTCGGCTGCCGCGTCGGCGGCGAACGCGTCGAGCCATTCCCAGCCTTTCGGCGTGCGGGCGAAGTCGAAGATCGGATCATGCGGCACCGGCCAGGGGCCACCGTGGTAGCGGGTCCAGGCCGGTCCCGGTCCCAGCCCGCCCGCGATGTTCCGCACCGGCTCGAGACCGCGCAGGATGTCGACGTGCTCGGCGAGCGATGACGCGAACAGCCGCCGTACTTGCGGCTGGCGCGCGTCGGGTACGGCGCCCTCCCCGAGGGACGACTGAACGGTCAACACCTGCCCGTCACGCCGGACCGGTCCGGCGAGCGGCCTCGGGCAGGGGTAGCCGGTCGTGTGGAGGTGGCCGAGCACCTCGATCCCGGCACTCAGCGCGCGAAGATCGACCGGCTGGCGATGTGCCTTGAGCACGACCCTCCGCCCGTCGCCGAGCTCGAGCCCGTACACGGCATCGATGCGCCCTGCCCGCAGCCACAATCCCGCCACAGACTCGTCGAGCAATTCCTCGACCCGCGCCGTCACCCACTCGTCGACCTGCACGCGCGTCACGTCGCCGAAAAATGCGCGCTCCAGATCGCTGAGAATCACCCGATGCACGCTACGGGCAGCAAGCTTCACCGCATTGCGTGCGGCCTGGTCAGTACCGTTCCGCGGGCTCGACGCCTTCAAGAGCGCCATCGAGCATCTGCTTGACCACGCCGGTCAGGGCGTCGAGGCCGGTGAGCATGTCCTGGTCGAGGGTCTTCTCCCGCTCGCAGTGGGAGACGCCGTCGATGCTCGGGACGAACATCATCACCGTCGGCGCCACCGTGTTCAGGGCAATGGAGTCGTGGCCTGCCATCGTCTGCATCGGCCGGATCGCCACCCCGAGGTCGGTGGCCACCTTCTCCTGCAGTCTGACGCCCTCCTGTGGGAAGTACAGGTTCGGTCGGATGTCGAAGTCCTTGGCGATGATCTCCACGTCGTGCGCGTCCGCGATCTCGGCGCACCGCGCCACCAACCGGTCGCGGGCGTCCCGGACGATGGCGGGGTCATTGGCCCGCAGGTCACCGACGAGATGGACGCGACGGTTGACCACGATCGGGGAATTCGGCTCCACCACGATCTGCCCGACCGAGGACACCAGAGATCGTGGCGGGTACTGCCTGGTGATCTCATTGAACGCGATGATGACGTAAGAAGCGGCATACAGGGCGTCGCGGCGATCCTCCATCAACGTAGCGCCGGTGTGTGATTGCTCGCCGAGCACCTCGATGTCGAGCTTCTGCGTGTACCAACTGGAATCGACAGCACCGAGTGGGATCCCCTCCCGCTCGAGGATGCGTCCCTGTTCGATGTGGATCTCGACGTACCCGGCGGCCGCTGGGGGCTCGTCGGTGCCGAGATAGCCGATCCCCGTGAGCGCGTCCCGAACCGTCACCCCGGCCAGATCCACGCGATCGAGCATCTCGCCGCGATCCTTCAGACCGGCGTAAACCGAGCTGCCCATCAGGGACGGCGCGAAACGCCCGCCCTCCTCGTTGAACCAGTCGACGACGGCGAGGTTGTAGCGGGGCGCCCTACCCATCTCCGCGAACTGATCCTGCAGACGCTCGGCTGCGTGCAAACCTGCGAGCACGCCGTAGGCACCATCGAATCGCCCGCCACGGGGCTGGGAGTCCAGATGACTACCCACCAGGATGTAAGGGGCACTCGGGGTGAAGTCCACCAGCGCGTAGAGATTGCCGATCCCGTCCACCACCGTGCGCCAACCGCGGTGGTTGGCAAAGCCACGGAACCAGTCGCGCAGCTGCCGGTCCTCTTCGGTGCCTGCCTGGCGTTCCACACCACCGGCCTCGGTGGCACCGATCTGTTCCACCTGGCGCCACGAAGCGATGAAGTCGCTGTTGGTCATCTCCGTCCTCTCTACCCATCGAACGGCTGAGCGGCTCGGCAATCAGACATCGAGCTGACGCGAACCATGTGATCACGGGCCAGTCCGGCCCGGCAACCGCCCTGGCCTGCGCGAACGGACTCTGCGCAGTTCGCGGCGTGTGATCCACGACGGCCGCGAATGGCTCCACGTCCTCACCGGCCGGATGCGCCCCAGCTACTCGACGCGCAGGGGCCTGGGCGGCACCACCATCTCCACCGAACCGTCGGAGTTGAGCGTGTCACCTACGTGACGGCGCCCAGTTGCTGGAGCATGGCGAGGTCGTCGCGGATGGCCCACCGTTCGGTGATGCGTGAGTCGCGCAGGCGGTAGGCGAAGGCGACGTCGCGGGTGCAGATCCCAGCGGCCAGGTCGAACCCGCGGAACCGGCCGCCGGGCCAGTGCAGTTCGCGTCGACCGAACTGAACGACGATGTCGCCCTCGGCGACGACGATGGACTCGGTCCACCGGCCAGGGTGCTCGCTGCGGTGCGCTGCGACGAGGAACTGACGGGTGCCCTCGATCCCCTGCGGCCGGCCGGGGGCAAGCGCATGATTGACCATGTCGGCTGCGCACAACGCGTCCAGCCTGGACAGGTCCCCGGAGCCGTTGCCGATGGCGTCCAGCTCAGCGACCACGGCCTTGTTCTCGGCGATGCTGCTCATCGGATCTGCCTACACCGGCGCGCAAGGGGGCAGATCCCACCACCGAACGAGTTGTGCCGACTGCCACCGACCGATCGAGGAGCGGCTCATGACCCCGACCATCCGCACCGCCGACGACGCCGCGGTCCGGATCCTGACCATCGACAACCCTCGCAAGCGCAACGCGTTCGCGGGCACGATGGCAACGACCCTGCTGGAGGAGCTCGACCGGGCCGACGCCGATCCATCGGTGCGCGCCATCGTCGTCACCGGCGCCGACGGCTGCTTCTCCTCCGGCCACGACCTGCAGGAGGTTCTCGAGCGCCCGGAGACCGCGGGCGACCCCGTCGCGAACGCCGCGTTCAGCAGGCCCTCGGAGATCCTCACCCCGGTCATCGGGGCGGTCGACGGACCGGCATACGCCGCGGGCTTCATCCTCGCCTTGAACTGCGACCTGCGTGTCGCGACGCCGGAAGCTCGGTTCTGCGCCGTCGGTGCGGCGATCGGCCTGGTCCCGGTCGGCGGCCAGCTCAGCCGGTTGCTCGATCTGGTCGGCTACCCGGTCGCCTTCCGCTGGCTGTCGACGGCTGCGCCTTTCGACGCGGCTGAGGCCGAACGCCACGGGTTCGTCACGGAGATCCACGAGGGAGCGGCCGCCCTCGACCGAGCGCTGGACATCGCACACGCGGTCGCGTCCATGTCGCCGTCGGTCATCGCGGCGGTCAAAGCAGGCCTGACCCACAGCCTGCGGCACGGCCTCGACGCAGGCCGGGCCGCCGAACCCCGGCTGGCCGCCATCTTGCGCGAGCTGCCCGACAGCGGCGAGGGCGTGCGCGCGTTCCTCGACCGCAGGCAGGCCCGCTACACCGACCGCCCCGCCGACCTGCACCAGCGCATTGCACAAGTGTTGGCGTGAGCCCGTCGTGGCGAGCATCTGATGGCATGGCACCGCGAACGCCAGGCCAGCGCTAGCGTCTGCTCTCGTGTGCCGCCTCTTCGCCCTGCACGCGGGGCCCCACGACGTGCCCGCCGAATTCTGGCTTCTGCGCGCCCCGGACTCGTTCGCCGCGCAGAGCGAGCACAACGCCGACGGGTTCGGGATCGCCACGCTGTCCACCCGCGACGGGCAGCTGCTGGTGCGCAACCCGATCAAGGCCGCCGACGACCAGACCTACCGGCAGGTCTCCCAGCGAGCCCGGGCCAGCCAGTTCCTCGCCCACCTGCGCTACGCCAGCACCGGCAACATCTCCCTCGCCAACACCCACCCGTTCCTGATGGACAACCGCGCCTTCGCCCACAACGGCGTCGTCGGGGACCTCCCCGAGGTGGAGCGGCGGCTCGGGACGTCGCTGGCGATGGTCGGCGGCACCACCGACACCGAGCGGTTCTTCGCACTGCTCACGATACGGATCCGGGAGGCCGGCCACGACGTGCGCGCAGGCATCGTCGCCGCGGTGCACGAGCTCGCCCGCGACATCGAGCTCTACAGCCTCAACTTCCTGCTCTCCGAACCCGGACATCTCTGGGCCTTCCGCTACCCCGAGCACAACCCGCTGTGGCTCCTGCACCGCAAACCGCACGGCGACCCGCTGGTGCAAAACGACGCCGCAGGCACCCTGCACCTGCACACCGAAGCCGAGATCGCGCACCCGATCATCGTGATCGCGAGCGAGCGGACCGACGACGACCCGGGATGGGAAGAGGTCGAGGCAGGCGAGCTCGTGCACGTCGGGCCGGACCTGAGTCTGACCCGCGAGGTCGTCATCACCGAACAACCGGCGCGACCCATGGAGCTGTCGGGTCACGCGGCCCGCACACAGTCCTACGAGCGCGACTGACGCAGCTCGGGTCTTCCGCGAATAACGCCACTTTCGAGACCGGAGAACCGGTGCAGAGAGTATCAAGACTGGGCCAAACGGTGGAATCGATGCGTGCCCTGTGGCTTTGCCCATCTTGCTGCGGTAGACAAAAGCTGCTGCTAACCCCGAGTCAGGCAATTCGGAGATGGCTTCGGCCTCGCCGGTGTACCTGTTGCTATCTGTCATGTGCCGAACGGGTTTCGGAATGCCGACAATCGGCGTGCGCGCTCCCGCTCTTGCACCGGCCGGCAAGCAGATCTCGGCGCGGTAGTGAGCGACCGGAAGAGTTGCCGCTTGACCACTGCGAAAGGAGCTGCAGACGATGTCCGAGCAGGGCCTGGGAGATGTCCTCCGTCGAGCGTCCACGGATCCCGACTTCGTGGATCGGATCTTGCGGAACTCCGTTTGGGCGCTCAGCGAGTTCGAGCTGAGCGCGGTGGAGCTGTTCGCGCTCACGTGCGCCGATGAAAGCGCATTGCGAAGGCTGCTCGGTACCGCGAGCGACGTTCCGCTCACCGACCTCAAGATCTTCCGCGACGCCGCCTGTCCCACCGTCAATCGTGGAGCGAGAGACATATTCACGGAGTTCGACGCCTCCGGGAAGACCTCTCAGGTGACTTCGTACAGCGTGACGGTGTGCTGCTGGGGTGACGTCGTCAAGGAGCAGTGAGACATCAGCTCGGAAAGTGTTTGCGAGCAACACGTGACTCCTCTGCAGGCTAGTCCTGGAGCGGAAGACGGCATCACCCGTCTTCTCGACCAGTACCTGCCGTGGTTGATTCGAGACGAAGTCTTCGCGACGCACTACTTCGCCACCGAGCGCAGGCTTGCACAAGGGTGGAAAATCCACGTCAGCGCGACGCCGTGGTCGGCGCCCGCAGTCCTCGATCGCGTGCTACCGATCATCATGGAGTTCGGCGTCGGCTGCAAGATCGTCTACTCGCAGCCCCTGCTGCTGATGCTCAACAACGGGGTCTACGGACGAAGCCAGGTCGGCAAGTTCATCACCCTGTACCCCCCTGGTGACGACCAGGCAGTTCGGTTGGCTGTCGCACTGCATGAGGCAACGGACGGCATGCGCGGGCCGTCTGTGCCCTCCGATCGAGCCCTGCGGCCACGAAGCCTGGTCCACTACAGATACGGCGTGTTCGGGAGGTCCGCGGGCGGCCGCGGGCAAGCTCGATCGGACGGCGGGCCCCCTGACGCCGTGGCCTGCCTGCTGGATCACGCCGGTCGAGTCGTCCCGGACCGCCGAGAGATCTTCTACACACCGCCCGACGATGTCGTCGATCCCTTCGAAGCCACGGGTGCCTACGTTCCGCCCGAACCTCGCCGAGTTCCTTTCGGAGGCCGCTACTTCATAGTGGGCGCACTTGCGGCCTCGACCTACGGTGGCGTCTACCGGGCGATAGACCTGGCAGGCTCCCCTCCTCGTATGTGCGTCCTCAAGGAGTACTGGCGGGACTCGGGTGGCGATTCCAGCGGCCGGATGGCGGCCGATTGGGGTCGCAACGAAGCGGAATTCCTGACGCGATGGGATCACGACCCGATTTTCCCCCGGTGCTTCGACTGCTTCGAACTCGACGACAACCTCTACACCGCACTCGAATATGTGGAAGGCCAGTCCCTTGCGGTCGAGATCGAGAAGAGACGATCCGCAGGGGGCGAGTTCAGCGTCAACGAAGTGCTCTCCATCGCCGAGAGCACCGGACGGGCCCTGGCCCACTTGCACGATGTAGGAGTCATCTACCGCGACTTCAACCCGTCCAACGTGGTCGTGACGCCGGATGGTGCATGTCGGCTCATCGATTTTGGGATCGCGCACGAATCGAACTCCGATGCCCCTGCGATCGGGTTCGGCACGCTCGACTTCTGCTCTCCTCAGCAGTGGGCGGGCGAGAATGCACCGGCAGCGCACGATGACGTATTCTCGTGGGGCGCCGTCATGCACTTCTTGCTCTCGGGCCGTGCGCCCGCTCCCGGTACGCGACCGCAGGCCGCCCCGATGCAACCGGTCGAACGAGCACCTCTCGGTGGTGTGTGCTCGCGGGTCCCGGCGAAACTGGCTGACGTCATCGACAAAGCGGTGGCCTGGGATGCCTCCGATCGATATCCCTCGATGGCTGCGGCCTTGGAGGAACTGCTCAACGCCTCCGCCGGGCTCGACCTGAGGCGCACCGGAATTCCGGAACCTGCGAGGACCTGGACCGCGGCTGGAGCCGGAACCGTTGCGGAGCCACTCGGACTCGCGTCCTCGATCGCCGATGAGCTCTGCCGCGTCGCCATCATGCGAGACGGCGGCGCGTGCTGGGCGGGCCGGGACACGAACACGGGAAGGACGTTCTGCGGCCCGGATCTCTACCACGGCACAGCAGGAGTCGCGCTCTTCCTCGCCGAATTCGCGCGAATCGCGGATAGCGCGCCCTGCAAGGCACTGGCCAAGGACGCCGCGAGTTGGCTGGCGGGACCCGTCTGGGCATCAGGGCGAGCGGAACCCGGTCTCCACTGCGGCGAATCGGGCGTCGGGTGGTTCTTCATCCGACTGGCCCAGGCAGTGTGCGAGCCGGGTTACCTGGCAGCGGCTGAGCTACGTGCTCGCCGGCTACGAGGAGTGTCTTTCGAGGCGCTCGATCTTGTCCACGGCGTCGCCGGGCTGGTCATCTTCCTGACCAGGCTCGCCCAGGCAACGGCGAAGTGCGCCTACCTCGACGACGCACTGGCGTTGAGCAACGCGCTCATCGAATCGGCAAGACCCGCGCCAGGAGGCGCCCCGGGAACGTATTGGCAAGCGCCGACGCACAAGGCCCAAGACCCCTTCGGCCGGGCGTCGCTCGGACTTGCCCACGGCGCCGCCGGTATCGGCCTGTCCCTCGTCGAGGTGGCGGCCGCATCCGGCGACAAGGGGGCGCTCGCTGCCGCGAGGAACGTCGCGGAGCTGCTGCTGGCAGAGGCCAGGCCACACCCACAGGGCGGTTGGTGCTGGCGGGAAAGCCTGGACGATGAGGCCACCCGCATGCAAGGGCAATGCCACGGCGCAATCGGCGTGGGCCAGTTCTTCCTTCGCCTGGCCCGCATCGAGCCCGATGACCGTTACCTCCATGCCGCCCGGCAAGCCGCCCACACGGCCGTACGGGAGATGCCCGACCGCGCGTCGCCCGGTCTGTGCCACGGCCTAGCCGGAGACGGGAACTTCCTGCTCGACTGCTACCAGACGCTCGGCGACCCCTACTACCTGGACCAAGCGAAGACCTGCGGCGCTCAGCTCGTGCGGCATCGCGACGCGGAGCGGCGCGATAGCGGCTCCGTGGACGCGGTGGTGCCTGCCTTGCTCGTCGGCGACGCAGGCGTCGGCTGGTTCTACCTTCGGCTGGCGCAATCGGATCTGGGTCGTGATGCGATCCTCGACTGAACCCGTCGACCCGTCCGCCGAGCCCATTCTCGACGTCGACGACATCCAGGCCCACGTCGTGCCTGGGTTCGGTCAGGCCCACCAGCGCCTGGTCGGGATGCGTCTGGATGGGCGAGAAGCCGACGCGGCGCGTGAGGTCCGCGCTCTGCTGCGGTGGCTCCTACCGAGGGTGACCCCCCTCCGACGCGGCCTCGAGCACCGGGCCGCTCGCCGCGACGCCCGCAGCCGAGGCGTCACCGTCGAAACGCCCGACGACGATCCGGCCACGGCCGTCGCCGTCTCACCCCGCCTGCTGGCCACGCTCGGCGACACCAGCATCGCCCAGGTGGACCAGGCCTTCGCCGTCGGGATGACAGCGCGCTCCACCCTGCACGACCCACCGGCGGCCTCATGGCAGGTAGGAACTCCGGGCAGTGAGCTCGACCTGCTGATCGTGCTCGCCTCCGACGACCCGGCAGCCCTGGCCCGCGGGGTCGCCGACCTCCGTGCCGCGGCCACAGGCCTCGCGCTGGTCATCGTTCACGACCAGCCCGGCGACCGGCTTCCCGGTGACGTCGAGCATTTCGGGTTCCGCGACGGCATCTCCCAGCCCGCGCTGCGTGGCCTGATCGGAACCGACCCACCCACCGCGCTCGTCCCCCGGATTCCCATGCCCACCATGCCCGACGGGCGAGCCTATGCGGGCCCCGGTGACGTCCTGGTCTGGCCCGGTCAGTTCGTCCTCGGGCTGCCGCGACAGAGCAGCACCTCCCCTCTGCCGCGCCCGCCGCGCCCTCACCTCCCAGACCTCGCGCACAACGGGTCATTCCTGGTCTACCGCAAGCTCGCCCAAGACGTCGCAGGCTTCCGCGCCGACACCGCCCGGGCCGCGGCCGAGCTCACCGGTTCTGACGACCCGGACGTGCTGCGCGCCCTGCTGATCGGACGCTGGCCGGACGGGACGCCTCTCGTCCGAGGCGCACCCACCACCAGCGTGGGCCGCGAACTCAACCACTTCTGCTACGACCACGATTCGCCGGACATCCCCGACACCTCGCCTCCTGTCAACGGAGCCATCGCTGACCCGCACGGGTTCCGCTGCCCGCTCGCCGCGCACATCCGCAAGGTCAACCCCCGAGATCAAGCAACCGACCAGGGCCCGCCGGGTGCGACGTTGACCTTCGCGATCCTCCGACGCGGCATCCCCTACGGCCCCCTGTGGCAACCCGACGGCGTCGCGGTACCGACCGACAACGACGAGCGAGGGCTGCTGTTCCTCTGCTACCAGGCCGATCTCACCCAGCAGTTCGAGCTGCTGGTCACCGCCTGGGCCAACCAGCAAGACACCCCCCGATTCGGCGTGGTGAACGGTATGGACCTGATCATCGGTCGGCCGACGCCGCACCCGGCTGGAACCCGCCGAGCTCCCCTCGCGACCACCGCCATGTCGGGAACGATCTCCACGGTCCTCGATTACATCCAGCCGAAGGGCGGTGCATACCTGTTCACGCCGTCCCTCACCGCGCTGCGCACCCTCGCCGCCGAGCCCACGTGATCGATCGGCCCCCGACCCGGGTGACACCGCACAACGGAACCTTTCCCGCCCAGCCGCCGCCCCGCACTCGCCTTCAGGCCTCGATCTGTCCCGCGATACGGCGCTCGATCTGCGCTCGCATGCTCGACGGCAGCAAGATCAGACCTTCGAGTTCCTTCTGCGCCTTGCGGTATGCACTCTGGCGTTCCGACGGCGTGGCGCCCTCGTCCATCGCCAGCCGTAGCAATCTCTGGGCACGCACGAGGTGTTCTTGCTCGTCGCGGGTGAACCCGCCCCGGCGGCGGCGTTTGGCCTCCGCCTCGGCCACGTCGAACGCAATGACGTAGGAGTGCACGGCCTCGCGGTAGTCGTCCTGGGCCCGCCGATCACCCACCAGCGTCTCCGCCGTCAGCGGCCGCAGCAGGTCGGCACGGCGCTTGGCCTTGTGGAACTCGACCGTCAACGGCTCACGCATGTCGGTCATCATCGGGAAGTCGAGCAGCGTGATCGGATCGATCTCGTAAGCGAACCACTTGGCGTCAGTCTGATCATGCTCGAGGATGGTCTTTTCGACCTCACGCCGTTGCGTCAGCTCGTCAACTTGGTCTTGGGCCCTGGCCTGTGCCACAGCAATCTTCGCCTGCTGCTTGAGGCGGAAGCGCTCCTGACGCCGCTCCAGGCGCCGCTCGTTGGCCGCGCCGATCGCCTTCAGCGCACCGCCCACAGTCCCGCCGAAAACGAAGAACAACCACCAGAAGTGCGAGAGGAACTGCACTACCTGGTCCACACCGCCATGATGCCACCAGCTGCGCAGCAGCCCGGCGGTCTCATCCGCGAATGCGGCTGTCGCCCATCAGTTGGCGATGGTCGGCACGAGCAGGTGCGAGGGATGCTCGCCGCCGAGGTGGAGGGTGGCGCCCGTGGCAAGGTGTCGGTCGTGCGGGTCGTTGTGGGCGAACATCCCGAGGTCGTCGTCGTCGCTTACCAACTCCAGGCGCAGCCGCTCCCCCGGCGCGAGGGTGATGCTCGTCGGCCAGATCTCCACCTCCAACAGCGTCGGTTCGCCGGGCGGAAGCGGCTGCGGGTTGAGGTGGGTGTGCCACGGGCGATACGGCTCGGAACGCGCCGGATCGAGCTCGCGGTGCGAGGCCCGCAGCCATCCCAACGCCATCGGCATCGGACCGCCTTGCGGGCCGATGGCCGGGATCGGCTCGCCGTCGGCATCCAGGTGCTGCAGCCGGGCGAGCACATCGACGTCGTCGCGGTCGCTGGAGATCCACAGTCGCAGCGCAACCGGCCCGGTCAGCTCCAGCGCCGCGTCCACGGGCGCGGTCTCGAAACGCGCCGGGTAGCGCAGCGTTGCCTCGCTGGTCGGGGGTTCCCAGTCCAGGCCTCCGTCGGCGTCGGCGTCGGCGTCGGCGTCGGCGTTCAAGTAGAGCTCCCGCCACCGGGTGCGGGCCAGCGGGAACTCTGCCTCGTCGCGCCACGTCACCTGCCGGCCGTGACGGATGGCGAGGCGGACCGGGGCCACGCCGTCCATGCGGTCGTCCCGGCCTTTGAGGAAGCGGTCGAGGAACCGCAGCTGCAACTCCTGGGCCCAGTCGGCGTAATTGGGGTCGATGTGCGTGCCGGTATGCATCACCAGCCACTTGTGCTCCGACGCCGCCCGCCGCCAGCCCTCCACGTTCCCGCGCAGGTGAAGGTGCAACGCGCCCCAGTTGCCCGCCGACAGCAACGGCACCGACACCCGCTCCAGGTCGGTGTCGCGCACGGAGTGGAACTCGTCGAGCAACGGATGGCGAGGTAGCTGCTCGCGCCAGTCCGCGCCGTCGGCGCCGTTGCGTTGCGGCTGGATCTGCAGCTTCCACCAGAACTCGATGAATCCGTTGGAATACAGCCCGCCCTGGTAGGCGGCCTCGCGGTAGAAATCCGTCAGACCCTCCCAGGCCACCACCGCGGCCAGGTGCGGCGGCTGCAACGCGGCCACCCGCCAGCCCATCATCGCCAGCCAGGAGATCCCGCTGGACGCGACCTTGCCGCTCGACCACGGTCGGTCCCCGGCCCACTCGATGACGTCGTAGAAGTCCTCGGCGTCCTGAGGCCCGTACAGGTCCAGCCTGCCCGGTGACTTGCCGGTGCCGCGGGTGTCGGCCCGCACCAGCGCGTAGCCGCGCGGCACCCACCAGTGCGGGTTGGGCGTCTCCCACACCATGTGCTCGTTCTGGTCGACCATGTCGTAGAGCGGAAAGCGGTCCGGCCAGTGCACGTCCTTGCCGTACGGGCTCATCGACGCGATCACCGGCACCGGCTCATCGCCATCGGGACGGAACACGTCGACCGCAATCTGTGCACCATCGCGGGTCGCCACCAGCACGTCACGCTCAATGCGCATCTTCGCTCCTCCTGACCATCCCGGCCGACGCGACCCCCAGACATCGACTCGGCCAGACTGCCACGCATGCGGTGGGGCCGAGGCTCACCCAGTTGAGCAACCGCATCCCGTCGTCCCACTTCCCACGAGCGTCTCGGCGGGAAGGTCGTGCACGGCAGCCGCGACGGCGACCGGGTCCTGATGGCCATCGGCGGCGCCCAGATCGGCCGGCAGCCGGGCACGAGGTCGAGGGGCCACCTCGTGGCGCTGTTCTGCCAGGCCAGTGGGTTGACGCTACGGCGTACGATCAGGACCGATGGTCGTCTCGGGGCCGGGAGGCGCGCGATGTCGTGGCATCTGCGGGGCAGCTACGTGGAGACGTGCTCGTGCGAGTTGATGTGCCCGTGCAACCTGTCGTTGGATCATGGAGCGACCTACGACTTCTGCCGGGTCACCCTGGTGTTCAACATCCGCGAGGGCGCGGTGGACGCCACGGACATCGCCGGTTGCAAGGTGGCGATCATCGCCGACACCCCGAAGGTCATGACCGAGGGCAATTGGCGGGTGGGCGTGTTCGTCGGCGAGGAGGCGGACGACGCGCAGTTCGACTCGCTCGTGGGAGTGTTCAGCGGTCAGCTCGGCGGTCCGATGGCCGGACTCGCGCCGCTCATCGGCGAAATGCTCGGTGTCGAGCGCGCCGCGATAGAGATCGATGACGACGGGTTGCGACACTCGGTGCGGGTCGGCGACGGGATCGACTTCGAGATCCAGGACATCGTGCCGTTCGGGGTGCAGACCGGTGAACCGGTGCGGTTCTCCGGGATGTTCCACCCGGTCGCGTCGAACCTGACGATGGCCGAGACGAAGCGGTCACGGATCAACGCCTTCGGCATCCAGTACGACGGAAAGACCGGGCTGTCGACGTCGGATTTCTCGTGGGCCGCCTGATCTGATGGCCGCCGAGCAGACCCGGCCGGTCACGGGCAGCGGCCTTGGTCCGGCCTACGCGGCCGTCCGCGTACGTCTCGGGCTCGTGTCCGCGCTTTTCGGTCTCGCCGCCGTGGGCTGGTGGTGGACCGTCGATCAGATGCAGGGGATGGACAACGGGCCCTGGACGGCCTTGGGCGCCTTCGGCTGGTTTCTCGCGGTCTGGGTCGTGATGATGGCGGCGATGATGTTCCCGTCGGTCGCCCCGACCGTGGCGCTGTACTCCCGCATGACCAAGACCCGGCTACCGCTGGCGCCTGCCGCGTTCACCGTGGGCTATCTGCTCACCTGGGCAGCCGCGGGGGTAGCCGCCTGGACGATCGCCATCGGCACCAGCCATCTGACCGGGAACGCCCTGGCCTGGGACAACTCCGGACGGGCGATCGCAGGCGCGACCGTGATCGTCGCGGCGGTCTACGAGCTCACCCCGCTGAAAGACGTCTGCCTCGGCAAATGCCGCAGCCCCTTGGGGTTCCTGCTGGGCTCCTGGCGCGACGGATTGCTCGGCGGCCTGCGGATGGGAGCCAAGAACGGCGCCTGGTGCGTGGGATGTTGCTGGGCCCTCATGGCGGCGCTGTTCGCGCTGGGCGTCATGAGCATCACCTGGATGGCGTTCGTCGCCGGGCTCATCGCGATCGAGAAGACCCTCCCCTGGCGGCGGATCGCCACCTACGGCACGGCTGCTGTTCTCCTCGTGTTGGGCGTGCTGATCCTCGCCGCTCCCCACGTGATTCCCTGGCTCACCCTTCCCGACGAACAACCGATGCAGATGATGACCTCGGAGGGGCCCTAGGTCGCTGGTGTGAAGCGGACGGCTCGGGAACGCGCTCGCGTGAGCGGAGGGTCATGGGGGCTCCTGAGACGGGCGGGGACGAGGTTTCACGCGAGTTGTTGCGGCTGCTGGGCGGTGGGGTCCGGGTGCGCCGGATCGGCGCTCTTGTCCGGCTGGGCGTGTTTATGCTGCTCAGACGGCCACCGCCCATCCTGCGGCGGATCCGCGCAGGTCGAGGACGGCCATGCGTGCGAGGTTGACCGCGGCGGCCAGCAGCCGGAAGTCGGCATCGACGCGGGTGGTGCTGCGGACCCGGGCTCGGCGCCCGCCGTGGCGGCGGCGCATGAGGTGGCCGAGCTTGCGCTCGACTTTGGGGCGGGTGCCGCGATAGTCGGCGACCCAGGCGGGGTCGGCCTGGCGGGCGCGGGCGTCGGTGAGGGTCTGCTCGTGCGGGCCGACGCTGACCGTGCGCCCGCCGGCGGCGGTGGTGCATTGGGTGCGCAGCGGGCACTGGGGGCAGGCCGAGGCGAAGTAGGCGGTGCCGCCACCGGCGCGGGCCGGGCGGATCGGGGCGGTGATCCCGCCCGGGCAGGTCACCGCGCCGGCGTCGAGGTCGATACCGAAGCGGTCCTTGCTGAACAATCCGCCCGCGGCGGTGGGTGCCTGGGTCTTGCAGCGGTCCTCGATCCCGGCCTGGCCGAGCCGGTCGTGAAACGACCCGGTGCCGTAGGCGTTGTCGCCGTAGACGGCCGCCTGCTCGGCGTCTCCGCCCGCACGCGACTCGGCCACCTCGGGCTCGGCGGGCTTCGGCTCGGCGGGCTTCGGCTCGGCCTGACCCGGCTGGTCGCCGAGGAGGTCGGCGATGAGGTCTTCGGCGACACTGGCGTCGCCAGCGTTGCCCGGAGTGACCGTGGTCGCGGTGATGATCTCCGAGTCCGGGTCGACCGCGGTGTGTGCCTTGTAGCCGTCGAACCCGCGCGCAGAGGTCTTGTGCCCGTGCCGGGTGTCGGGGTCCACGGTGGAGATCACCCGATCCTTGGCCACCCGCCGCGCGATCCGGAACACGTTGTCCGGGCCTTCCTCCAGGTCCTGGCCCAGCACCGTGGCCAGCAACGCCGCCGCCTGCTGGACCGGGTCGGCAAGCCTGCGACCATCCAGCAGCGCGAGCACCGCGAACCCATCGCGAGCCCGGGAGTCGATCAACTCCTCACGAGCGGCCCGGTCGTCCCAATCGATCTGCGGCTTACCGTTGCCGGCGTAGTCGTCCCCGCTGCTCAGCCCCGCCCGCAGCGCGGCGGCCAGCTCGGGATCGGCGACGGCGAGCAGCCCCCGCACCGCCGAGCGGATCAACGTGACGGTGTCCATCGTGGCCACCGCGTCATACAGCGGGGTCGAGTCCAGCACCCGCCCAAACACACTGCATGCGCTGAGCACCGGCGTCTGGCCGCCGGAAATCCCGATTTGTCCGCCTGCGCGGAGTGCTTCGGCACGCTGTCGTGGCACATCCACGACGGCCGCGCCGACGGCCTCAGCCTGTCCGACCTGCGCACCGTCATGTCCCTGCGCTAACTGCTCTCCACCGAGCCTGCGCTGCGCTGGGAGATCAGAGGACGCCGCAACGCCGCCTTCGCCACCGACTTCGAGTACCGCTCCGACATATGAAGAGCGGCCCGCGCACGTTGGCGCGCACCGCTGCGCACGCGTACCAGATCGACCACGGTCATCACCGCACCACTGTCCTGAACGCCCGCGCCCGCCCCCCCTGCCATGCCCTGCCTGATGCGGCGCGCTGAGCGCCTGATCGGACAACGGGTACCGCGAGGCAATATGTGCATGTAGACTTACGGTTTGTGTCGGCTTACGGAGATGCGGGGTTGGGTCTGCTCGGCGACCCGACGCGCCGCGCCATCTTCGAGTTGCTCGCCCGGCGACCCTCCTCGGTGCAGGAGTTGGCCGACCAGCTGCCGATCAGCCGTCCCGCCGTGTCCCAACACCTGAAGGTGCTGCGCGATGGCGGCCTGGTCGTGTCCCAACCCGAGGGCACCCGCCGCATCTACCGGCTCAACCCCCAGGGTGTGGGCGCCCTGCGGGCGTGGTTGGAAGGGGTGTGGGACCAGGCGCTGACCGACTTTCACAAGGCCGCCGACCAGGCCGCCGCCGACCGTCTCCACCCCGGACAGGAGCAACCATGACCACCGCCGCTCTGCCACCGATCGAGGGCAAGACCACCGTGAACGTACCGCTCGAGCAGGCCTTCGCGGTGTTCACCGGATCCTTCGGCACGTGGTGGCCGCACCAGTACCACATCGGCCAGGCCGAGGTGGCCGACGTGATCCTCGAAGCCCACGAGGGCGGCCGCTGGTACGAACGCGGCGTCGACGGCAGCGAATGCGACTGGGGCCGCGTCCTGACCTGGGAGCCACCGCACCGCATCGTGTTCACCTGGCAGATCAACGGCACCTGGCAGTTCGACCCCGACCCCGCCCACGCCAGCGAGATCGAAGTGCGCTTCCGCGCCGACGGCCCCACCCAGACCACCGTCGAGGTGGAGCACCGCCACTTCGAGCGCCTCGTCGACGGTCAGGGCGTGCACGGCGCCATCCGCGGCGGCGGTGGCTGGCCCGCCCTGCTCGACAGCTACGCCCGCACGGTCAAAGACCAGCCGATCAGCGACGACGCATGAGCGGCGCGGTGGCGAGCGGGCCGGACACCATGCGCCTGGCCCGCACCGAACGCGCGGATCTCGCCGATTTCCGGGCGCGGCGTCGAATCCGGGGGCTGCGCCTGATCGCCACCGACCTCGATTGGAGCACCGGTGACGGACCCGCCGTCGAAGGCCCCGCCGAATCCTTGCTCATGGTGTTGGCGGGCCGCCCCATCACCGACGAACTCACCGGGTCGGGACAGGCCACCCTCGCGGCGCGGATCGGCTGATCCGGCTGCGCGGACGGATCGGGCACGCGGGCGCGATCCCATAGATCCCGCCCACGACCCCGAGGCCCACCACAGCCAGCGAGCGACCCGTCGTCCACCTCGGCCGGGCACGGACGCCGCGACCCGCGCACCGCCACAGCTGCAGCGAGCCGATCATCACCCCGGGCACGTGCTGTTTCAGCGGGTGGGTCCTACGGCGATTCGCCGACCAGCAGCGATCGCCAAAGCGCGGCCGTGGCCGGAGTGTCCCGGTAGGTGATCCGCGAAGAGATGAGACGGCGGATGTTGATCAGATGGTGGTGGCCCCGTGGTCAGGCGAGGAACTGCTCCGCGATGATCCGCTCCTCGAGTGAGTGGTCGGGATCGAAGAGCAGCTGAACGGCCGAGGAGAGGTCCTGCCGGATCGACACGGACTCGAGGTCGACCAGCTCCCGGAAATCGGCGGTGGCGGTGACCGGCCGCTTGTCGGGATCCAGGTTGTCCAGCACGATCGTCGCGCTCTGCGGAAGCAGCGCGCCGCGCCACCGACGTGGCCGGAAGGGACTGACCGGGGTGATCGCGAGCAGTCCCGAGCCCAGCGGGAGGATCGGCCCGTGCGCGGACAGGTTGTACGCGGTGCTGCCGGCCGCGGTGGCGATGATGAGCCCGTCCCCGACGAAGTTGCCCAGGCGCTCCACACCGTCGACGGACACCCGGATGTTGACCGACTGCGCAGAGCTTCGGATGACGGCGACCTCGTTGAACGCCCGAGCCTGCACCACCTGGCCGGACGTGGTCACCGCCCGCATGATGAGCGGGTGCACGTCGATCCGGGTGGCGGCGCCGATCCGCTCGACGAGACCGTCGGGCTTGAACCGATTGAGCAGGAACCCCACCGTGCCGCGGTTCATCCCGAAAATCGGTCGCACCGACTCGCGACGGTGATGCATGACGTGCAGCAGGAACCCGTCACCGCCCAGGGCGACCAACACGTCGCAGTCGTCGGGATGCACCCAGTCGTAAACGTCCTCGATCTCCGCGAAGGCCACCCGGGCCTGGTCGGAGTCCGAGCAGACACAGCCCAGGCGCACGCTCGCCTCGCCGTCTGAAGGCATCTCCGGCTCCGAAACCACGGGTCGTCAAGAGGGGTGTCCAGGCCGGCCGAGGAGGCCGACCCCGACACCGTAATCAGGACGGGCGGGATCGGGCGAGGTCGATCCCGTCCGAGCTTCGGCACCAGAAACTCATGCGAAGCCGGTCGACGACCGCTCACCACTACTTCCCCGTTCGGTACCGCCCCTCGATGGGCCACAGCTCGCCCGTCGCGCTATCGATCAAAGCGACGCGGTCGAGCCGGGCGTCCAAAGGCAGTACGTCGTAGACGGTCGCGGCCAACACCGCCAACGTCGTCAATGGCGCACGAGGAGCCACCGAACAATGCGGCAGCCATCGGCCGGGACGGTAGTGCTGGTGCAGCTCCGCACCGGTCCTGGTGATCGCCTCCACCACGCGTTCCTGACGCGCGTGCAACTCGGCGCTCCCACCCGCCAACAACCAGGCCCGCCCCCGCCGGAACAACCCGACGCCGTCAAAACCGAGCTCAACCGGAGAAAGGCCACCCACTCCGAGCAGCGCCGCCGAGACCTCGGGCAGATCCCAACTCCGCAGGACGGCGTACGAGACGTGCGGCACGTGTCTCCCGTGGGTATGCGACCGCAAGCTCGGCACCCCGACGCGCTCCAGACGATCCCACAGCGCCCGCACGGCACGCTCCGAGCGACGGTCGAACAGCAGACATACCGCCAACGCCACCCGGCGACGGTAATCGGACGGCGCGCCCGGGCAAACCCCGACTGGCGAGACCACTTCTCGCACATCGGCCGCGCCAGTGACACCGGCGGCTCAGCCGAACCCGTGCTCGCCGACAACACCGTGTGGATACCGCAGCAGCCAACGCGTCGCCACCGCGTGGATGAGCCCGGCCGACGCCACGCTGGCGGTGCTGGCCGGGCTCACTGACACCACGGGCCAGGGCGTCGGGGTCCTACTCGTCTTCGAGCACGGCCTCGTGGTGTACCTCGCCCGACGCGACGGCCTGGCGCGCCTGCGCCTGGACGGCGTCCAGCATCGCGGTCGTCTCCGCATCAGGGGATGGCTGCGGAAAACCGCTGAGTTCGAGCTCCCGCTTGAGGCGCTCTTGGTCGTCGATCTGGCCCCGTGCATGCGCAGCCTCGACCTCGGCGATCTCCGCTTCGGTCTCCGGGGGCAGCGTGCTGGCTGCGTCGTCGGTCATGAGCCCGGGAGGCTACCGGCCGGCTGGGCCACGACTGATGACCGCCCCCTATGGTGCTCGTCAAGTCTGCAGATCTCGCAAAACGATCACGGCGTCCCGCATCCCGTCCTACGGGAGGGCGGCGATGACGTCGATCTCGACGAGGATGTTCGCCAGCCGCGAGCCCACCGTGGTGCGCACGGGGTACGGCTCGGCGAAGAACTCCTGGTACGCCGAGTTGAACTCGGCGAAGTCGGCCAGGTCGGCCAGGTGCACGGTGGTCTTCACGCAGTCGTCGAGGGTAAGCCCGCGCTCGGCGAGCACCGCCTGGATATTGCGCAGCACTTGGCGGGTCTGGTCGGCGACGTTGTCGGCGACGGCGTTGCCGTCGGCCGGGTCCTGAGGGCCGAAGCCTGCCGTGTAGAAGAGGCCGTTCGCCACGATGCCCTGGCTGTACGGGCCCGCGGGCTGCGGAGCGTGGGCGGTGTGGACAGCGGTCTTGGCCACTGGGTCGTCTCCCTTCGCGGTTCGGTTCATCCCAGTTCACGGGAGATCTCGGCGGCGGCCTCCCGCAGCAGCGGCACGCGCCGCTCGAGCTGCGCGAGGTCCGCCACCACGCGCAGCGCGGTCAACGACAGCGCGCCGACCACCCCTGCCGAGCTGGCGATCGGCACGGCAACGCAGTTGATGAAGTCCTCGCACTCCCCGTCATCCGCCGCCCAGCCGCGCCGGACGACGAGGGCCAGCTCCGCGTCGAGCGCCGCCCGGGTGGTGATCGTGCGGTCGGTGTAGCGGCGCCAGTCGCAGTCGGCGAGCACCGCGTCGCGCCGCGCCTGCGACAGCCCGGCGAGGATCGCCTTGCTCAGGCCGCTGCACTGCGGGCGCACCGCCAGACCGACCCTCGAGTTCATCCGCACCCCCGCGGCGTCCTCGACCTTGTCGACGTAGACGATCTCGGTGCCGACCAGCGCGCCGACGTGGACGGTGTTGCCCACGAGACGGTGCAGCCGCCGCACGTGCCCGAACGCGGCGTCGTGCAGGTCGAGGTTCTCCAGGGCCGCGCTGCCGAGCGCGACGAGCTGCAGCCCGGGAACGAAGCGACCGTCGGCGAGGCGCCGCGCAAACCCCACCTCCTCCAGGGCCTGCAACTCACGGAACATGGTCGAGCGGTGGATGCCGAACTCCTCGGCGAGCGCCGCGACCGGCTTGGGCTCCGCCGCGATCGAGCCGAGGATGCGGGCGCCCCGCTTGACGCTCTGGGACATCAGCGTGCCCCCCGGTCGCGGCGCAGGCCGCCGCCCGGCAGCTCGCCGGTGAGCTCGCCACCGGCGAGCACCGGCACACCTGCGACGAACACGTCGTCGATGCCGACCGCGGCCCGCCGCGGGTTCTCATAGGTCGCCGTGTCGGCCACGGTATCCGGATCCACCACGGCGAGATCGGCGACCGCGCCGGCGCCGACGGTCCCGCGCCGACCCAGCCCGAACCGCTCGACGGGCAGGGCGGACAGGTGGTGGACGGCATCGGACCACGACCACGTGCCGAGTTCGCGCACGTACTCGCGCAGGTACCGCGCGAACGTTCCGGACGCGCGCGGGTGCGGGTGCGAGCCGACGAAGATGCCGTCGGAGCCCGCCATGTGGCGGGGGTGCGCGAAGATGCGCGCGAGCTCTGTCGCGGGGCGGGCGTGGCGCACCGCGGTGATCGCACTCGCCTCCAGCCTGCAGGCCGCCAGTGCGTCGAGGGCGAGGTCCATCGGGTCGACGCCCGCGCGCCGACCGGCCGCGTGCAACGTCAGACCGTGCGCCCAGGCGTACTCGGGCGCAGCGAGGTGGGCGAGCGTGACCATGTGCGGCCAGTCGGGACCCAGGCTCGCGCTCTGCGTGGCGCGGGCCACGCACGCCGCCCGCAGCTGCGGCCGAGCGGCGGGGTCGGTGAGGGCGCGCACCAGGTCGTCGACGGGCTGCACCGACAGCTCCGGCGGGAGCAACGGCATGCCGAGCAACGTGCAGCCGCGGATGTACGGGTAGGCGTCGAAAGTCGCGTCGATGCCTGCCGACTCCAGGCGCGCGAGCTCGCCGAGCACGATGTCGGCGTCGGCGTGGAAGTGCGACACGTGCACCGGCAGCGGGGTCGCGGCGGCCGCTGCGGCGTGCCTGGCGATCTCGACGATCTCGGCGATGCCTGCTGCGGCGTTCGCCTCGTAGCCGCCGCGCATGTGGCTGACGTACACCCCGCCTGTGCGGGCGACCGGCCCGCACAGCGCGGCGATCTCACCGGCCGACTGGAAGATGCCCGGCACGTAGTCGAGCCCCGTCGACAGCCCCAACGCACCCTCGGCCATGCCCGTCGCGACCAACGCCGTCATGCGTTCACGCCGGTCGGCCGTCGCCGGGGTGCGGTCGCGTCCGCACACCTCGTAACGCACGGTGCCCGCGGGCACCAGACAAGCGGCGTTGAGCGCCGACCCGCCGTCGACCGAAGCGAGGAAGGCCGCCACTCCCCCGCCGCGGTAGGCCGGGTGCGGCCCGTTGATCGCGGCGAAGTACTCGGTCGCATAGGTCCCCGAGCCGGGAGCGTACGACACGCCGTCCTGTCCGACGAGGACCGTCGTGACGCCCTGGCGCAGCAGCGTGCGCTGCACCGCCGGATCGGCGAGGAGCCCGTCGGCGTGCGAGTGCGCGTCGACGAAGCCGGGCAGCACCAGGCGGCCCGTGGCGTCGGTGACCCGATCACCCGCGCGCGCCTCGACCACGCCGACACCGGTGATCGCGTCGGCCTCGACGGCGACGTCGGCGCGGACCGGCCCGTCGCGGGTGACGACGGACCCCCCGCGCAGGACGACGCGACCAGCCGTGGCTGCCATGGAACAGCTGCTCCTAGAAGTAGGTGCGCACGAGATCGACAACGACATCGGATGCCGCGGACTCGACGACCGGCAGCACCCGCCACTTGTCGAACGCCGTGCACGGGTGCGACAGGCCGAGCGCGACGACCGACCCGACCGGCAGGGCAGCGGCGTCAGCGGCATCGGCCACCCGCAGGTAGCCGTGCTGGTCGTTCAGCGCCGACACCTCGACGCCGGGCAACGCCCGCCACGGCCCGGCAAGATCGGCCGCGCACCGCCGCGGGATCGGCAGCCCCTCGTCGTAGGGAAAGTCGCGCTTGCCGCCGTCCAGCAGCGCGAGCCCCGGCTCGGGGTGCGACACAACCCGCGCGAGGCCGCGCATCGCGACGCGGAAGCGGGGAGCACCCGGACCGGCCGCGCCCTCGTCGAACGGCGAGATCTGCCGGTAGAAGCCGTCGTCGTGCACGATGTAGGCGCCCGAACGCAGGGTGAACCGGGTGCGCTCCCGGCCGGCCCCTGCGGCCGCGAACACCTCCGCGACGAGGTCGAAGTAGGCGCTGCCGCCGGCTGTGACGTACACCTCACCCTCGTCGTAGAGATGCGCGACGGCTCGGTGCAGCTCGATCAGGTTCGCCAGGTACGCCCGTACCGCAGCGAGCACCGTCCGCGACCGATCGTGCCCGAGGCAGCCCTCGTAGCCCGCGACACCGGCCAGCCGCAGCACCTCGGACGCTGCGATGCGCTCGGCGACAGCGATGCCGTCGGCGACGGTGCGCGCACCGGTGCGACCGCCTGCCGCGCCGAGCTCGACGCACACGTCGACCGGGCGCGGGGGTCGGGCGCGGCGCAGGGCGCGCTCCATGGCCGCGACGGTCGCAGGCGAATCGGCCCAGCACACGAAGCGGAACCCGGGGTCGGTGAGCTCACCCGCCAGGTAGCGCAGCGCGCCTTCGTCGACGGCGGCGTTGGCAAGCATGATCGAGTCGAGGCCGAGGCCGCGGCCCGTGCGCACCTGGCCCATCGTGGCCAGCGTGATGCCGAGGGCTCCGGCAGCCAACTGCCGCCGCCAGAGCGTCGGCGCCATCGTCGTCTTGCCGTGCGGCATGATCTCCAGCCCGCGCTCGCGGCACCAGCCCGCCATGGTCGCGACGTTGCTGCGCATCGCCTCGTCGTCGAGCACCACCAGCGGCGTCCAGAACTCGCCGAGCCGCGGACGTCCGGCCAGGAACGCGCCCGCCGTCAGGCCGATGGCGCGCTGTGGAAGCCCCTTGTCCAGGGCGGTGAGCAGCTCGCCGTCCGGATCGGCCCACCGCGTCATGTGCAAATGTTACAACGATAATTGCACAGAGCGCACACCGAACGCATGATGGTGGTGTGCCCGAGTCGCCCGTCCCGATGCCGCGCATGATCACCATCGGCGAGACGATGGCGCTGATCACGCCCGCGCACGCCGAGCCGCTCGCGACGGCTCGCGACGTGCGGCTGCTCGTGGGCGGAGCCGAGTCCAACGTGGCGACGCACGCCGCGCAGATGGGCATACCCACCGCCTGGGTGAGCGCCCTTGGCGACGACGCGCTGGGCGTACGCGTGCGCGACGACATCGCCGGGCGCGGTGTCGACACGCGCTGGGTGACCGCCGACCCGCACGCCCCGACCGGCGTCTATTTCAAGGACCCCGGCCACGGTGTGCTGTACTACCGGCGCGGCTCGGCGGCCGCCCGGATGAGCCCCGCGAACGTGGCGGGCGTTCCGCTCGAAGACGTCGAGGTCGTGCACATCTCGGGCATCACCCCCGCGCTGTCGGCCACGTGTGCGGCGCTGATCGACACGGTGATCGACCGCGTGGCAGCGGGACGCGGCATCCTGGCCTTCGACGTCAACCACCGCGCGGCGCTGTGGGCGCCCGGCGCCGCCGCATCCGCGCTGCTGCCCCTCGCCCGCCGCGCCGACCTGGTGTTCGTCGGCCAGGACGAGGCCGAGGGCCTGTGGCGCAGCGTCACCGCCGACGACGTGCGCGCGCTGCTGCCCGAGCCGACGACGCTGGTCGTGAAGGACGGCGACGTCGGCGCGACCGAGTTCCGCCGGGCGGCAGGCGCCGACCACCGCACGTTCGTGCCTGCGATTCCCACCGATGTGGTCGAGGCCGTCGGCGCCGGGGACGCGTTCGCGGCGGGCTACCTCGCCGCTCTCCTGCAGGGGGCGGACGCCACGGCCCGTCTGCAGGGCGGCCACCAGCGCGCGCACCTCGTGCTGCAGTCGACGAGCGACTTCGTCGCCGACAAACGTCTGAACCGCATCCCGTGAACCCGCGTCCGCAAACCCCGCGTCCGAAGGGCAGGTCGCGTCCGTGACCGACAACTCCGTGTTCGGCGAGATCTTCGCCGGCGCTCCGCTGATGGCGATCCTGCGCGGCATGGGAGCGGCGCGCAGCCTTGCCGTCGCCACGCGCGCCTGGGACCTCGGCATCACCGCCGTCGAGGTGCCCGTCCAGACCACGGCGGATGTCGAGGCGTTGCGCGTCGTCGCCGACGCCGCCCGCGAGCGCGCGCTGATCGTCGGGGCGGGAACGGTCGTCACCGTCGAACAGGTGCGCCTGGCGAAGGACGCCGGTGCCGCGTTCACCGTCAGCCCCGGGTTCGACGTCGGCATCGTCCGCGGGTCGCACGAGGCGGGGCTGCCCGCACTTCCCGGCGTCGCGACCGCGACCGAGGTGCAGCACGCGCTCGACGAGGGACTCACCTGGTTGAAGGCCTTTCCGGCCGCCGTACTGGGCACGGGCTGGTTCACTGCGATGCGCGGGCCGTTTCCGCAGGCGCGGTTCGTCGCGACCGGCGGCATGGACTCATCGAACGCACGCGCCTTCCTCGACGCGGGCGCGCGCGTCGTCGCGGTCGGCTCGGCGCTCGAGGACGAGGCGCAGCTGCCCGCGTTGGCGGCGCTGTTCGGTTGAGCGGCGCCGCGGGTCCAGGCATGGCCTCGTCATGCTGTCGCGGTGGTCGCCGCCAGCTCGTGCAGCCGACCGGCGCCTTCGACATCCGGGCGGATCGTCGCGGTCGCCGTGGCGATCGCGCCGACGACGCAGATGACGGCAACGTAGATCACGACCGGCCAGATCGCGCCACCTGCGGCCGCCACCAGCGCGGTGGCGATCAGCGGGGCCAGCCCGCCGCCGAGCGTGTTGGAGATCTGGTAGCCGATGTTCACCCCGGTGGTGCGCGCCTCCGGGTCGAACATCTCGCACAGCATGGTCTGCAGGGTGGCCTGCATGGCGATACCGGGAACGACGAAACCGACGATCATGCCCAGCCAGATGAGCCACATGTTGCTACTGCCGTAGAGCAAGAACGTCGGCCAGACGAGGAGCGCGAAGGCGATGCAGCCGATGATGTACACCCTGCGTCGACCGACCTTGTCGGAGACCGCGCCCCACGCCGGGGCGGCGAATACCTGCAGGATGCCGACGATCATCGTGCCGACGAAACCGACCTGCGCCGGAATGTGCTTCGTGTTCACCATGTATGCGAGGCCGAACGTCAGCACGATGTAGCCCGCGATCGACTGCGGCAGGCCGATGAGTACGCCCAGGATCGCGTTCTTGGGGTGCCGGAACGCCTCGATCAGCGGGTTGGGCTTCTTGCCGCCTGCCTGCATCTGCATGGCCCGGGTCGTCGTGAACTCCTCGGACTCCTCCAGCTGGCGCCGCAGGATGATGGCGACGATCGCCAGCACGAGGGCGAGCAGGAACGGGATGCGCCAGCCCCACGTCAGGAACCACGACTGCGGCCCGATACCGAGGGCGGCCATGAAGCCTGCCGAGGCGACGTTGGCGATGCCCGCACCGCTGATCAGGAAGGCGCCGTACAGGCCGTGCTTGCCGGTGGGCGCGTGCTCGACCACCATGGTCGCGGCCCCGCCCATCTCGCCACCGACGAAGAAGCCCTGCAGCATCCGGAAGAACAGCAACAGCAGCGGGGCCGCGATGCCGATCGACCGCTCGGACGGGATGAGGCCGATGCAGGCGGTGGCGATGCCCATGCCGACCACCGTGATCATCAGGGTGACCTTGCGGCCCATGCGGTCGCCGATCGCACCGAAGACAAGCCCGCCGATCGGGCGCAGGAAGAAACCGACCGCGAACGTCGCGAACGACGACAGCTGGGCGACGACGGGACTGTCACCGGCGAAGAACACCGCAGGGAAGACCGCCGCGGACGCCAGGCCGTACAGGTAGTAGTCGTAGTACTCCATCAGCGTGCCGATCGCTCCGCCGGCGATCATCCTGCGCTGCTTGGCATCGAGGCCGGTACGCGGCTGCGCGGTGGTCATGCGATCCTCCCTGCTCTGCGAGGGGTACCGACGTGCCACGAAGTGCGAGCTAGGCTAACAGTGGGCCGAACAATATGTCTAGGACGTAGATTGTTTGTTCAGACGGGGTGATCGATGGCGACACGGACTTCCGACGAGGCCACGGCCAGATGACGCACGACACGTTCGAGGACGCCGCCGAGGTGCTGCGCACGTTCCGCCCCGTGATGCAGGCCATCGCCGCCGCGGGCGGTCCCGTGTGCGAGGTGGTGCTGCACAACCTGGACGGCGCCGACATCGACCTGGGCCACACGATCATGGCCATCGAGAACGGGCATGTGACCGGCCGCGAGGTCGGCGGGCCCTCGACGAGCCTGGGGCTGGATGTCGTCCAGAACCGGCGGGGGGACCACGATGCGTTCGGCTACCGCGGATTCACCAGCGACGGGAGCGAATTGCGCTGCTCGTCGGTGTACTTCCGCAACAAGACCGGCGACATCATCGCGGCGCTGTGCATCAACGTCGACCTGAGCGGGCTGCAGCAGGCACGCGGCATCCTCGACGCGCTGCTCCCGCAGACCCCGGCATCCGCCTCACAGCCCAACGAGTACATCGGAAGAGACCTCGTCGCCGTGATGGACGCCATGATCACGCAGGCGATCAGCGAGGTCGGCAAACCGGTCCCCCAGATGACCCGCGACGACAAGATCGCCGTGCTCGAGCGCCTCGACCGGCAGGGCGCAACACAGATGCGCAAGTCGGTCGAGTCGATCGCCACACGCCTGGGCATCTCCCGCGTAACCGCCTACTCCTACCTCGACGAGGCCCGCTCGCGCTAGAGCCGGCCCTCGACCAGCCCTGGTCGCTGTCGCTCCGCTCGCTCGGATTCCGCACAACTGCCTCCCATCGGGTGAGCGAAGGATCCCGCGAGACCAGCTCGACTCGATAGCATCGGCAGGACCGTGCCGGAGCGAGGAGGCAAGGTGTCGTCGCCGCTTGAGTCCCCGGGGTCGCCCGAACTCATCCGGACGAGCACCTCGTCGATGCCGTCGCTCGCGAAATTCCAGCGCTGCGAGGCGGATCGCGGCTGGTACATCCTTGCCGACCCGGCAGGCCGGTACCCGGCGCAGGCGAGATCCGAGCGAGCCCTCGACTTCGGCCCCGCGATCCGCAGCGTCATCTTCCTGATCTGCATCGTCGGTTGTGGACTCTGGGCGGCCCGCGACAAGGTGAGCACGCCGGTGGTATTGCTGTTCTTCCTTCTCGGCGGCAGTGGCGGGGCGGTCATCGGCGGTGCGCTGTCCGCTCTGGTCACCCGCTTGCCGGTGACGTGGCGCCGCGCCGACGAGCGGCCGCGGCTGCGGGTCGCGCCCGCCGACGAGCGGGCCTGGCGCCTCTGCGAGACGGTGGCAGGCCTCGCCGCCACGAACTCCTGGACCGATCGGACCGTCGATCCCCAGCGGCGGGCGCCTGCGATCCTCTGGGAGGCGGTCGGGCGCTCGCTCGCGGTCGAGCGGCAATACCTCGACGCGGAGCGCGCCCTCGGCCACGAGTCCCTGCACGATCTGGGCCGGCAGACCCTGGCCAGGGTGGAGCGGGAACGCGAGTCCCTCGACGCGATCGAGCTGAACCTGCGCAGGGTGCTGGCGACGGCGCAGGACATCGACCGGCAGCGGGAACGCCGGGTGAGGGAGCGGGAGAAGCGGGCCGAGGAGCGCGAGCTGCGCACCCGGATGGCCGGCAGCTTCGGCTCGGCCGTCGAGCCGACCGAGTCGGATCAGCACGCCGATGTGTCGGCGGGAATGGCGGCGGAGGCGGAGGCGATCGCGGAGCTGCTCGCGGCGTCCGACGCGCTGCTGCACGACCTCGACTGATCCCGCCGCTGGAGGAGTTCAGACAAGCGGATCCGCAGGTTTCCCAGCCGGGCGACCGCGCTGGTCATCGGATCACCGGCGAAGTCGCCCAGTGCCTGCACGTCGGCCGCCGCAAGATCGCCCTGGCCGTTCGACACCGACCCTGCGTCACAACGCTAGTGCGGTGTCCACAAACGTCCACCGGGCCGCTCACGCGCCCAGACGACGACTCGCGGCGTTGCCGCCCTCGCGAATACGCCCGGTATGAGCTTCGGGCGGCGCCTTGCGAGTCGCCGCCTGGATCACGTGATCGACCCGGCAACGTTCGTGGACACCGCACTAGGGAGCCGGGAACCTGGCGAAGATCGAGAAGGACGCCAGGGCCTGTCCCGAACCCTTCGGCGTGTGCGCGGCCAGGTCGTACGCGTTTGGGCGCACCAGTAGGGCAGCACCTTCGCCCAGGGAAATTTGCGCCGGATCGCGAAGGCCAACGTGACCGCGGGATTGATGTGGGCACCGCTCACGCCACCGGCGACCCAGACGGCGAAGGCGACGGCGAACGCCCAGCCCCAGGTGATGGGCAGCCAGTCACCGGCGGCCAGGAAGATCGTGGTCGGCGTCTGCGTGCGACCCGAGCCGGGCAGGGCGGCCACCGCCATCGCCACGGAGCCGTCGCCGAACGCGATCAGGCAGACGCATCCCAGGAACTCGGCGAGGCATTCGCCGTACAGGCCCGCGATACGCCCGACCGTGCGGCCTTCACCCCGCAAAGCGGTGATGTCAGACATCGTCGTCCCCCGGTGTCACACCGTCCCGGTTCGGCGTGGAGCGCACGGTGAAGGCCAGCGACCTGCGTCGGGTCTCGCTTCGTCACCGCCTAGGCTAGTATCGTTATGCGATACAAAATGTCGAGGCCCGATGAGCCGCTCCGTGACGTGGCCAACGGCAGATCCCGACGACCCGCCCGCCGAGCCGGAGCAGCGCCCGTGAAACGGCAACAGGTCAACCTGCACCTCCGTCGTGAGTCCGGTCAGCGGCGCCCAGGTTGCCGAGCTGCTCGCGCTGCTCTTCGAGCGGCCGGAGTCCAGGTCGTCACCCGTCCTCGATCGGGCTCGGGAATCGTGGTGCGGTGTGCCGCAACGGAGCCAATGCATGGCGCTGTGCGAACACCAGCACGACCCACACGATCAGGAACGCGGGCACACCTGCCGCGATCGTGCCTGCCACCGAGGCGTCGGCAGCCTGCATGGCCATCACCGCGATGCTCGCCGCAAGCACGGCATCGACGGTCGCGACGAGCGTGGCCATGGCTTGCAGGAACTGGCTCCATGGCCGCAGGCCTTGGGAGCCGGACAGCAGGTAGCTGGCGGCCAGACCTCGCTCGTCGTCGTGGAAACCCGTGCTGAAGTAGGGCCGCAGGCCGGGCGCGATCTTCAGGTAGGCGTGGCGCAGCCGGTTCATGGCCAGCATCGTCCGCACCTCCTCGTTGTTGATCTGCACCAGGCGAACGTGGGTCACGATTCCGAGCAGCAGCACGATCGGCAGCAGCACCAGGGCGAGCGTCGTGGTCTGCGCGCCGAAGCTGGTCGCATCGGCCAGCAGTGCCAGCGCGACGATCGTCGCCGACAGCAGGCTCAGAAAGACCGTGGAGCGGCTCATCGCTTCGTTCCAGATCAGCGACCGCGAGCTGAGCAGGCTCCAATGCTCGGTGGAAAGAATTCCGGCGGCCTCCGGTCCTAACGACACCGTCCGGTCGGGATGGACGCGCTCGTCGTCGTTCACCGGTGGTACTCCTTCCGCGCTTCGCGGCGTTCCGCCGCACTACTGATGTGAGTTCGCCGACCTCGTCGGGTCGTCCCTCGACGAGGTCGGGTCTGGCGCTCACCTGCTCGGGTAGTACGTGACGAGCCCTTCTCAGGTCCGCAGCCGGACACGGAGCTGAGCGACTCCCTCGCCGCTCAGCTCATCCAGCACGACGGGCCGCCCGGCGATCGCCAGCGCGATCGCTTCGCCGGTGCCGCGCACCTCTGGGCCGGAACCCGTGGCCCACCGCACATCGGTGGCCACAAACCTCAGGCCGCGCATCCGGGGGCGGGGTCGGGCGAACGGGTCGGGGCGGGTGAGGACGGGAACGAGGCGGTCGGCGGGGATGGTGCGCAGCCTGCCAAGTGGGCGACGGATGTCTTGGTGATGGACGAGGAGGTCGGCCAGCAGGACCGATGGCAGCAACGCCGTGGCCCAGCCCCGGCCGATCGACGCGTCGAGCCGGTCGAGGAGCGTCGAGGTGGGGACCGATGCTGCCTGGTCGACAAGGTGCGCATTGAGCTTGTCCGCAGAACGGTGGCGCATCGCAAGCGTCAGGTACGTCGGCAGCGGCGTGGTCACCCCCACCAGGTGCGCGACCACGTCGCGCACCCGCCAGCCCGCACACAGCGATGGGGTCTCCCAGTCCGCGTCCACCAGCGTGCCCAGCAGCCGAACGAGGTCGTGTTGCTCCTGGGCCAGCAGTCCTCGCACCTGTCTGGCGTTGGGGTAATTCTTCATCTGCACCTCCCGGGCTGGCTCCGTTGTGGGCGGGTCACGTTCGCCGCGAGGCGGTTGAACTGATCACAGATTCCGGATGGCCGCGACGGTTGCCGCATCCGGTCCCGCCGGCACAACGGTCCACCAGGCGGCGATCCCGGGCAGCCCATCGCGGGCAAGGTTCTCGATTCGGCTGATCACCTTTGGTTGCGACGGCGCGAACGCTCACCGCGGTCGGTGCGGTCGGTGACCGGGCACGGGCAAGGACCTGCCTGCGTCGACGAACCTAGCCAGGATCTTGAAAACGTGCAGTGCGTGTCAGGTGGCTCCGCATCGGACCCGCGGCACGGTTCAGTCGCCGTACTCGTCGGGGAGCCGCATCCCGGGGCCGCCGACCTGCCGTCCGAGCGGGACCGCGCGGCCCTTGGGCTCCTCCCATTCCTCCTGGCGGCCGAGTGCGGTCAGGTCGAGCCACGGGTAGCCGTTGTGGAAGTCCTCGATGCCTCGGCCGAAGGTGGAGTAGGTGTGGAACACGTCGTCGCCGACCCGGAGGAACGCACTGATGCCCGGCCAGTCGCCGCGCATCCCCTCCTCCCACGGCATGCCTGCCTCGGCCGGCTCGGCCTTGCGACCAACGTGGTGTTGCGGGGGTGCAACTGGCGCAGGTGGGTGGGGATCTGGTCGGCGGCGGAGGAACAGCTCGAGCACCCGGTGTCGCGGGGGTGCTCGTGCCCGTCGGCATCGCTGTCGTTGATCCACATAAAGTGGTGCACGATCAGCTGGGGCCTGCTGTCGAACAGGTCGAGCAGGCCGACCGTCCCGTTCGGGCCCTCGAACGTGTACGACTTGTCCACCCGGGCCATCGGCAGCCCGCGGCGCTCGGCGTTGACCCGGTCACGCGCCCGGGTGAGCTCCTTCTCCAGCACCAGCAGCTCCTTGCGGGCGGCGAGCCACTCCTCGCGTGACACCACCTCGGGCAGGTTGCCCATGGTCGTCATCTTGATCTCCTCGCCGTCGGGCCCGGTGATCACGGCATCGCTCCGGTGGGCTGCTCTCGGTCCGCAGTGGGACCACATCGGACTCGGACCCGGGTGTGCGCGTCGGCCATGCTGACTGCCTATCAGGACAGCGTCCGAAGGCCCAGGATTCGGCGGTGGCCGAAAGAGCGAGCCTCGGCGTCCGCAGCGATCGGCAGCGCCGCGCCGGCCTTTCGAACGACTCAGCTGCGAGTGGTGGAGCGCAGCACGTCTCCGGTGCCCTGCCGGACGCTGACGATGCATTCGGCCAACGCGGTTTGGCGGTACAAAACACTGCGTCCGGACCGTCTGCTGGTAACGAGACCGGCGTTGCGCAGAACCGCCAGATGCTCGTTCACCGCCGCCGGGCTTTGGCCGAGCTCGCGGGAGATCTGGGTGGTCGACATCGGCACACTCGTGCGGTGGAGGATGGCGGCCCTGGTGCGTCCCAGGAGCGTGGCCAGCGGGTCGGGGTCCTCCGCCTGCGGGGCGTCGTTTCCTTCCCACACCCGCGCGATGCCCCGCGCCGCGTAGGTGAGTCCGAAACGACCGTCTTCGCCGTCTTCGAGGATCAGGTCCGGCCAGGCGAAGACGGACGGCGTCAGGATCATCGCCGACGCATGGTGCACGCTGTCGTCGAAGTGCGGCTTGTCGACGTACATCCGGTTGCCCTCGACGCTGATTTCCGGGTGCAGGTCCCGGAGCAGGGCGTAAGAGCCGTCCTCAAGGAGTCCTGCCATGCGGTGGCTGACGTCGTCCTCGAGCACCGCGCAGATGCGCGGCCAGAACGGCTGGATCACCGCATCCCAGTAGTCCCACAGCGCCTCCGCCACCTGAGCCGTGGCTCGGGGTCCCGCCTCGAGCAGGCTCACGGCGCGTCGCGGTGGGGTCCGGCCGGACCAGACCTCCCGCAGATCGCGCTCCAGGTCACCTGCGGTCAGTTTGGTCAGAGCCGTCAGCTGGTCGTGCAGCGACGGCGGGGGGACTCGTCCGGGAGGAACCAGGCAGGAAGCGATGTAGCGCCCTGGCGGTACCAGCGACAACAACAGCTCCATATCGAGGCCGTCGAGTCGCCCGCGCGCCTCCCGCAACCAGGGCGAATGCACGTGGGAGGAACGGGGCTGGCCGATCAGTCGCAGACTCAAGGTCGCTTCGGTCAACGGCGAGAACGCGAATCGAGTCTGCCCGAGGACGTCTGGACTCAACACAAAGGTGATCACTGATCGTCTCCCTGGGCGGTTCCTCCATCATCGTTTCCGACGCCAAGACCACGCAAGCATTCGGCGGGGATCGAAGGTTGGTGCCCCGACGCCGCCAAGGACGACGAGCTTCTGACGCGACCGCCCTCGCACTCGGCACCGCAGCGCCGCCCACAGCGGCAGTGCCACCCCCACAGCGCGCCGACGCCGGTGGCCGCCAGCACCGCCCCGGCCCACACCGAGGCGGCGAGCACGATCTGCTGCGCACATCAACACCGCACGGCCACACCGAGCGCTGAAACTACATCCGCCACACCAGTTATCGCCTGTTCCCGAGCCGGTTCACGGCGGGATCCGGCGTCGACCGATCCTCGGTGGTCTCCTCAACCGGTGGTCCTGTGCGAGAACGCCGACGATGCGCGGAGTCAGCGGTCCAAGCGGCCCACTGCGCTGACCACCTCGGCGGCCCCGTCCTCGGCGGCGAGGACACCGGCCAATGACTGGGCGCGTGCGCGGTAGCAGGGGTCGGCGAGGGCGGCGCGGACGGCGGCGGAGAGGCGCTCGGCGGTGAGACGGCGGAACGGGACCGGCGGTGGCCCCAGGCCGAGCTCGGCAACGCGGCGGCCCCACAGCGGTTGGTCGGCGTAGATCGGTGTGGTGACGGTCGGGACGCCCGCGCGGAGGCCCGCGGCGGTCGTGCCTGCGCCGCCGTGGTGGACGACCGCCGCCACGCGCGGCATCAGCCACGAGTGCGGCACCTCGCCGACGGTGAGAACGTCCGCGCCGTCGAGGTCCAGCCCGGCCCACCCCGCCTGGACGACTGCGCGCACGCCCGACCGTCGCACCGCCTCCACCACGATGTCGGCCAGCCAGCGCCCCGCGCCTGCGGCCATGCTCCCGAACGTCACCAGCACGGGCGCGGGCTCGGCGGCGAGGAAGGCCGACAGCGCGGGCGGCGGCGTCCAGCCCGGCGGGTCGGGCGGCCACCAGTAGCCCGTGACGCGCAGGCCCGGCCGCCAGTCCCGGGGTCGCGGCAGGACGGCCGTGCTGTAACCGTGGAAGATCGGCCAGTCCTCGTCGGCGAGCCGCCTGCGGACTGCCGCCGCCGACTCGGCGGGCAGCCCGAGCCGCTCCCGGATGCGCGCACCCGCACGCGCGTAGGGGAACAGGCTGGCGGTGACCAGCTTGCCGACCCAGCGGTTGGCGGGTCTGCCGAGCGACCGCGCGCTGTTCGTGAGCGGTGACGGGAATTCGCCGGTCGGCTCGAACGGCTGCAAGTACACGCCGATGCTGGGCACCCCGCGGGCCCGCGCGGCCTGCTCGGCGAACGGGGCAGCCCCGCCGACCAGCACGACCTCGGCGGCGCGGGTGGCTTCGACGACGCCATCGGCGACATCGAGCAGGTACTGGGACAGCTGCGGAATCCGCCGGTTGAGATACCACGGCGAGATCGGCCCGTCCTTGGCCGGTGCGCCGATGACGGCGAGCACGTCGCCCGGCAGCGGGTGGAACCCCAGCCCCGCGCCCGCCACGAGAGCGCGGAACGGCTCGTGCGCGGCGATCGTCACCGTGTGGCCCGCCGCTCGCAATCGCCTGCCCAGTCCCGCGTAGGGCGCAACATCCCCGCGCGAGCCGGACGCCACAATGACGACATCCACATCGCCGAGTATTCCGCTGCGCCGGGCCGGAACCGGTAGACGCATACGGCCCTGCCCGTGGCGGCTGCCCTGGACACCCCGCGGCGCAGGCAGAACCGCCTGCCGGGAACGTATCGGCTGGTCCCGACCCGCTCGTGGCCGCAGCGCGATGCGCTCCTGCCCGTGCACTCAGCGGGCTCGGGGCCACTTTCGTACCGGACGACCTCGCAGATAGCGCCGCTGACCGGGACGCCGTGTCGACGGAGCAGCCGCACACGCCACACACATGCAGTCCATCCTGGACCGATATCCGGACCGGAAGATCGAGATCCTCCGCTCCTGGGTGGCGGACGGGGCCGAACTCGGCGAGTACCGGTGGACAGGTACCCGGACATCTTCCTGCAGTCGCTCGGTGCGTCCAACCAGCCGCTTCGACACAACCGACTCGGCGGCCTCATCCAGGAGTATGTGCAGGCCGGATGACATGACCGGGTTCTCGGCACCCACGGGGTGACCGCCCAGGGCAACTCTGCGAGCCTGCCCGACGTGCCCCTACCATCGATCGAGCTGATCCGATCGCCCGAGCTCACCGACCGCGTGCCCTACGCCTACGCCGCAGTGGCAAACGACATCACACAGCTGATCTACACCGCAGGCGCCTGCCCATTGGACGGCAGCGGCGCCGTCACGCCCATCGCTGACGTCGCCGGTCAGGCCGCGCTCGCCATGACCAACCTGGCATCTGCGCTGCGGGCCGCGGGTGCCGAGCTGACCGACGTCGTCAAGACGACGATCTACGTCGCCAGCTCACAACGACCGGACCTGACCACCGCATGGGAGGTGGTGCGTAGCCGGTTCGGCGACCACGACGCACCCTCCACCCTGCTCGGCGTCACCACCCTGGGGTATCCCGATCAACTCGTCGAGATCGAAGCAGTCGCAGCTCTGCGCTGAGGAGCCCTTTCCCGACGCCCGCGCGCCACCGCCGTCAACGGCCGCATGGGAAACCGCTCCGAAGATCGTTCCCACCCGGTTCTCGACCGTGTGGAGGGCCGGACCACGCGGCCGGGCCCTTGCGCGACCCACCACCGATCCCGACGGCACTCCGACGGTGGACGGCGAGGACGTCGACTACCTGCTGCGCAACGTCAACACGTTCCTGCGCCGCAAGATCGAACGCGGCGACCTGCTCGGCACGTACGCCGGGCTGCGCCCGCTGCTCGCACCTGCCGGACCGCGGGCGACGAGCACCTCGGCCCTGTCGCGCGACCACGCCGTGATCCAGGCGCCGGAGGGGATGGTGACGATCGTCGGCGGCAAGTACACCACTTATCGGATCATGGCCCGGGGACGCGGTGGACGCTGCGGCCCGGCCGCTGGGCCGGAACCTGCCACCCACACCGACGGCATCCCTCCGGCACGCGGGCCGCGGCCGACGTCGCCCGACTCATCGCTCCCGTGCTGGGCTGGGACGCCACACGGCAGAAGGAGGAGGTCGAGGCCTACGACGAGCAACCGCGCCTGGCCACGCTGGTCTGACCCGATGCCCGACACAGAAAGGAAGGTGGGCCGCGATGCAGCTGCCCGATGAACGAGCTGCGCTGGTGGAGTACTGCCTGCGCATGCAGGCCGACAACCTGACCGTCGGCACGTCCGGCAACCTCAGCGTGCGCTCCGGCGACCTGATCGCCATCACCCCCAGCGGTGTGGTCTACGACGACCTCACCCCGGAGGCGATCTGCGTGATCGACCTGGACGGCAACGTCGTGGAGGCGGACCTCGACCCGTCCTCCGAGGTGCCCATGCACACGTCGGTCTACAGGGCCACGGACGCGGGCGCGGTCGTGCACAGCCACCCGATGTACTGCACCACGCTGTCGGTCACGATGGACGAGGTCCCGCCGGTCCACTACATGATCACGCTGCTCGGCGGGCCGGTGCGCGTGGCGCCCTACGCCCGGTTCGGCAGCCCCGAACTGGCGCAGGGCAGCGTCGACGCGATGGCCGACCGCACAGGTGTGCTGCTGCGCAACCACGGCGCCACCACGTACGGCGACACGCTGGCCAAGGCCTACACCCGCTCGATCTACCTGGAGTGGGTGTGCAAGCTCTACCACCAAGCCAAGCTGATCGGCGAGCCGACGCTGCTGTCGGACGAACAGCTCGACGAGGTCGCGAAGGTGATCGGCACCTATGGCCAGGCCGTCAAGAGGAGGTAACCGGCGCATCGACTGACAACCCCGCGGCCAGGACGGCCATCATCGGCACCAGGACGTTCTTCGTGAACAGCTCACTGTGAGTCGGCCGTGGCCTGATCGCGGGTCACACACTGCCGAGTAGCGCCTCGGCGAAGGCGGTGTGGGTGACGAGGGAATCGAGGTAGCGGCCGCGGATGGCGGCCAGTGCGGCGGGGACCTTGTCCAGCCCGTAGGCGATGCCGATGACTTCGGGGATCCGGCGCAGTTCGGGGGCGCTGATGGCGATGACGCGGTCGCGCAACGGGGAGTCGGTCGCATGACCGCCCGCGTCGAGCAAAACACCCGACAGATCGGCGCGCACGCGGCTGAGGGCCATCAGATCCCGCTCTGCCTCGGTGAGGGCCTCCGCCAGGGTCGAGCTGCCCGGGTTCCACCCGCCCACGCCGATGACGGCCTTCGTGACGGCGCCGAAGCGGGCGAAGGCCTCGACCACCTGCGGTTGACGGACCAACGCGCGGGCCGTCTCCGGATCGCTCACGATCATCGGGGCGTAGAAGACCGAAGCCCGGGCGCCGACGCGCCGGGCCACGTCGCGGACGAGCTCGGTCGCGCTCGATTCGACATCAGGTCGGGTCAGTGCCCCGGTGAGCTGGACGACCTCGGCGATGTTGACCTTGCGCAGGTGGGCCGCCATCTCCAGCACCGTGCGGGCCCAACCCAGGCCCAACACGTCGTGCGGGGCGGTGATCTCGGCCAGCAGATCGGCCGCGACCGCGCCGAGATCGCGGCGCATCACCGCGTCGTCGTCCTCGGTCGTGGTGGCGACCAGGACGTGGTTGAGGCCGTACCGCTCGCGGAGGCGATCGGCCAGCTCCAGATCCCGCGCACCTGGACCCGTGATGGTGATGGACACGATGCCGCGGGCCCGTGCCCGCTCCAGCAACCGCGCCACCTTGAACCGGCTGATGCCCATTTCCGCCGCGATCTGCAGCTTCGAGTGCTCGTCCACGTAGTACCGGCGCGCGACCCGGGTGGCCAGCACGTCCCCGGCCGATGTCCGGCCACCGCTCAATTGAGCACCTCCGGAGGTCTTGTCCTCACGTTGCCGTAGCACAGAAGATAGCAGGTGAGCAATTTCAGCAAGATGCTCATATGAGCGGAGGCGGATGTCGTGACCGAACCCCAGCCACCCCGACGGATGCGGCGGGTGGTCGTGCACGCCGACCACATCGACGTCGACACCGAGGCCGTCGCGCCCCACCCCGAACCCCACGAGGCGCTCGTGCGCAGCATCGTGACCGGCGTCTGCGGCTCCGACACCCACGCCGCCCACGGCCGCCACCCCTTCATCCCCATCCCCTACCACCCCGGCCACGAGGTCGTCGGCGTCATCGACGACCTCGGCGCCGACGTCGAAGGGTTCACCGTCGGACAGCGCGTCACGGTTGAACCGGACCTGCCGTGCTGGAATTGCAAGATGTGCCGCACCGGACGGCAGAACCTCTGCGAGAACCTGCAGTTCTTCGGCTGCGGCTGGGCCCAAGGAGGGATGGCCGACTGGTTCACCGTCACCGCCGACCGCCTGCACGCCGTCCCCGACGACCTCGACGACCAGACCGCCGCCCTCATCGAGCCCCTCTCCACCCCCGTGCACGCCGTCCGGCTGGCGGGCGACGCCTTCGGCACCGGACTCTCCGGAGTGCAGAGCAAGGCCGTCGCCGTATTGGGCGCGGGAACCATCGGACTGCTCGTCCTCGCCGTGCTCAAAGCGCACGGCGCCCGCCGCGTCGTCGTCACCGACATGATGGCCGCCAAGCGCGACAAAGCCCTCGAACTCGGCGCGGACGCCGCCGTCGACGCCGCCGCGCCCGACGCCGCCGCGCAGGTCCGCGCCGCACTCGGCGAAACCGCCGACATCGTCGTGGACTGCGTCGCCATCCAGCCCACCGTGCGCCAGGCCATCGCCATCGCGGACAAAGGCGGCACCGTCGTGATCGTCGGGGTGCCTGCCGCCGACGTCACCATTCCCCTCGCCCTCATACAGGACCACCAGATCCGCATCCAGGGCAGCGCCACGTACCTCCCCGAGGACTACGCCGAAAGCATCCACCTCCTGCAAGCAGGCGCCGTGCGCTCGGCCGATTTCGTCACCGCCACCCGACCCATGGAGAAGGTCGCCGAGGCCTTCGACCTCTCCGCATCCGGCCACCACATCAAGGTGCTCGTCACCATCACCTGACCACCTCCGATCCGATTGGAATGCAGGTCGGCCGGGGCGCCACCGGCCGTCCGATGTTCCGAAGCGCGGGGCTCGCGGATGGCAGGCAGTACCACCAGCGGGCGGTGCGTCATGGCGGTGAGGGCCTGTTGCTCGGCCGACGCGGCCACCTCGACCGACCTACAACCGACTACCCCGGGAAGCGACCCTCATGAGCGAAACCCCCATGGCGGACTTCCACCGGCGCGTCGTGGACGAGTTCCGAGCCCACGGCGGCGTCGTCCCGAGCCTGGGTGGCCCCTCGCCATTGCTCGTGCTGCACCATGTGGGCGCGCGCTCGGGAGTGGAGAGGGTCACGCCCGTTCGCTACCTCCCGGCAGACGGACGCTACGTCATCTTCGGCCTCAACGGCGGCGCACCGACTCATCCCGCCTGGTACTACAACCTCAAGGCCAACCCGCGGGCGCAAGTCGAGGTCGGCCGCGACGTGGTGCGGGTAGTCGCGACCGAGATCACGGGCGAGGAGCGGGATCGGCTCTGGGACGAGCAGGTCGCCGCCCAGCCGCAGTTCGGCGAATCCGCACGCCACGCAGGTCGGATCATCCCAGTGATCGCTCTCGCGCCGCTCGAATGATCGCCACCGGCGAAACGGGGGCTGCGGCAGCCACAAGGCTCGCCACGGATCGTCAGCATCTTCGCACTGGGCCGGGCCGCACCGCGGCTACTGACGGTGATCGCCCGACTCGGCGGCCTCCTTGCGGCCGCCGAGAGGGGTGTCGAGCGCCCGCCCGCTGGATCGGGGGTTGGATCCGGGGTTCAGTTGCCGTCGGGCTTGCCGTGATCGGCTGCTGAGCGACCGACCCCGGCAGGCGATCCGGTGGGGTGTGCGGGCGTGCTGGGAGCGGCACCTGGGGCGTGCGAGCCTCAGTCGCCGTTGTCGTAGTACTGGGCCAGCCCCCAGAAGTCGATCTCCTCAACGGCGTTGCGGATGATGTTGAGTGCGTCCTCGGGAATCGCACTCGGTCCGATGAATTGGTTCTCGTCAAGGGTCCAGCCAGTTGGGAGGTTGACGTTGACCACCTCGCGCACATCAGCGCACAGACCGTCTTGATCAAAATCTGCGGCCCCCGCCGAGCCCCAACGCGCAGCCAGCTGCGCTCCCACCCAATCCTCGACCGTGTTCCAACCGGTGGCGGTGGCCCACGTCGGTCCCGGCGACGTCACTGGATCAGGATGGCAGACGACCACGAGTGGCCTGCGGCCCAACCGAACCGATCCCCGACGAGAACGACCAAACGCGCGCGACAGGACGTAATCGGCATCGGTGCGACAGAGGCGAAGCCTGCGCGCTCCAAACGCTACGGATGGCGCACTGGGGCTACCCGGCCCTGTAGAGCATCGGTAGCGTGCAGCGCGCCCTGTACTTCCTGCGACTCAGATGCGTGCGGCCAGCGGCGTGGAGCAGCAGAACACCCGGGGCGAACACACGCCCACACAGCCTTGCCGAAGCCACCGTGGCGGTCATCCCGGGCGCGGTCTACACCATCGTCGTGGGCGGCGCAGGCCAATCCGTCATGCAAGCCACGCGCTCCAGGTCCGGTGGCCGCGGCGGATACGGCTACGGGCCCGGTGGCGCAGGCGGCGCCCCGCCGCAAACCACCGTCGGCATCCCCGGCGCAGGCGGAGGTGGTGGATCGGCAATCCTCCTGAACACCGACGTGCTCCTCGTCGCAGGCGGAGGCGGCGGATCCTCCAACAATCCGGGCGCAGGCGGCACAGGCGGGGGCGGCGCGAGCGGAGACCCTTACCCAGCCCCGTCCGGGCGCCAGGGCGACCACCGCAACGACCGCTGACCCGCCAACAACCGCACCTCCAGCAACAACAACGCCACCTGCCGCCGGCTGCTCGTCCTCGACGACGCCTGTGGGGTCACAGAAGCCCGTTCAACGGCGTGTTCGGCGAAGCAGTTCGCGCGCCGGCACTGCGGTGGGATCTTGCCGACTTCGACACCGGAATCTTGCAGCACGGCGTCGAACGAGCCCGCGAACTGCCCGGCGCGACTACTGGGGATATGAGACCGCCATCCGGACGGGGCGCGGACCACGCAGCAGGCACCGCGCAGTCGACGGGCATGGCATGAGTGACCCCAGCGACCACGTCGGCTGGCCCACCGGCGCGCTCTTGTCGTTCTACGGTGATCCCCATGCCATGGTGGCGGCCCGGTTTGCGAAACGACAACGGTCCGGCAGTCGGCGCGGACGTCGTCCGTTGGAGACCGAGCAGGACAGGCCGGTCGAGGCGATCCGGAATGCCCTGCGGGCTGCCGGGTGTGTCGAGTTGGGCGAGCCGGGATGGCGGGTTCGTCCTCGAGTCGCCCGACACCGCTGACGATCCGTTCCTGTCTGTGGTGCCGGCGATCCGGATCTCGACCGTCATGCCGAGGCGGTCCAACCGGAGCTCGACGAGGACCACACAGTCACCGACCGGCGCATAGAGCCGGCGAGCACGAGATGCACGGAGGTAGCAGTGAAGGCAATCGTCGCGACGGATCAGGCCGCGGAAGCAGCCGGGATCACACTCGCGGAGCGACCCGAGCCGACGCCGGCGATCAACGACGTCGTCGTCGAAGTGCATGCGTCGGGCTTCGTACCTGCAGAGTGGGAGTGGCCCTCGACGTGGGTCGATCGCTCGGGTCACGATCGAGCCCCGGCGATCATCGGCCACGAGTTCGCCGGAGTGGTCACCTCGCTGGGCTACGGCACGACGGGACTCTCGCCGGGACAGCGGGTGTTCGGGATCACCGACTGGCACCGCGATGGAACCCTGGCCGAGTACGCGGCCGTGGAGGCACGCAACCTTGCGCCGCTGCCGGGGAACGTCGAGTTCACGGTGGGTGCGAGCCTGCCCATCTCCGGCCTGACCGCGTGGCAAGGACTGTTCCAGCACGGTCGTCTTCAGGTGGGGCAGAGCGTCCTTGCCCACGGCGCCGCAGGCGCGGTCGGGTCGGTGGTGACCCAGCTCGCCGCGGAGTTCGGGGCCTACGTCATCGGTACCGGGCGGGCAGCGGACCGCCAGGCGGCGCTCGACTTCGGCGCGAACGAGTTCCTCGACCTCGACGACGAGGACCTCGACGACATCGGCGGGGTCGACCTGGTCTTCGATGTCATCGGCGGGGACATCCAAAGGCGCTCGGCGAGCATCATCCGGCCTGGCGGGACGCTGGTGTCGGTGGTCGGCCCTGCCGAGGCTCGCCCTGTCGACGGCCTCGCGGTCGACTTCGTCGTCGAGTCCGTTCCGAGTCAACTGGTGCAGATCGTCAACCGGGTGCGCGACGGGCGCCTTCACACGCGCATCGGAACCGGCGCGACCCTCGACGACGCCGTCCCTGCCCTCATCCCGACCGAGCGGCGCAAGGGCAAGACCGTCATTCGCGTGCGCCCCTGAGCGCTCTGGAAGGCGGTGCCATTCGCGTCCCTGGTTGAGCCAGGCGCATGCCACCAGACTGACCGTTCTTGTCTTCTGTTGGACGACGTCCATGATTGCTGTCGTTCTGGGCGTCCTCGGGCTCCTGGTCGTGATGGCCATGATCGTCGGCATCGAGGACGCTCTTCACACCCAGAAGCGCCGGAAACTCGCAGCGCAGCGTCGACGACGCTGGGAATCTCGCCAGTCCCTCCCCGAGCCTCCACCCGGCCGTGAGGATGACCAAGAATCCGAAGGCACCAAGACATCACAGCGCTGCAGACGGACTGATGGGTGTGGCTGATCGATCGTGATCGGCAATGACGGGTCGGGTGAGCACCGACAGCGGGGCGGCCCATCGGCGTCATGGGCCGCCCCACTGCTGGTGAGCACGCCTCGATGTCAGACCACGGCGACGGCCTCGGGGGTCGAGCGGGACGTGGCGTCGAGGGCGGCGAGCCCCGCAGGTCGGAAACCCTTGACCGTCAGGTACACGCCGACGGAGAACTCGAACACGGCGACGGGGAGGGCGAACAGGAGGCCTGCCGTCGAAACCTGCCCCCACACGCCGAGGATCGTCGCGACGTCCGAGAGCAGGATGAGGGGGCCGCCGACCAGGCCGACGATCGCCACGGCTCGGGGGACGAGCCCGGATCGATAGAGGATGTAGCCGAGGAGCAGGTCGTTCACGCCGGCCATGACGCCCGGCCCGAGCAGGAAGGTCCACTGGCGCATGGCGACCAGGGACTCCCCGGCGACGCCGAGCGCCTGTGCCTGCGCGCCGGTGGCGCCGGCGAAGTGCTGGTGCAGGGTCACGATCGACAGGATGCTCACGACGCCGACCATGATGAGTGTCGCCTCGACGACGCGTGAGGTGACGAAGCCGATTGCCGCACTGCGGCTGACCCGCCTGGTGATCGGATACAGCACGACGGCAGTGGCCACGCCGGAGGCGGCGGTCAGGAACTCGAGCACCGAGCCCCATTGCAGGGCCGCGTCGCCGCCCGGGTTGCTGATGTACCCGGCCGGGTCGGCGATGACGGCCGCGAACAGCTTCAGCTGCGGGATCGAGGCGGCGAACGTGACCAGGTAGGCGATGCCGCCGGCGAGGGCGATCTTCCTCGCGGGCTCCATTCCTCGGCGGGCCGGAGATGGCCCGGTGGTTGTCGTGGTGTGCACGGTGCGCGCATTGGTGGTCATGGTGTGCTCCTTCACAGGTCGACGGCGTGCGGCTGCTCGGCCTGCCTCGCCGTCCGGATGCCAGGGGTGGGGGTGACGGAAACGAGCGGTAGACCGAGGTCGCTGACCTTGCGCAGCAGCCCGTGGAGTGCGCACTGGTCGGCGATCGGGCCGTCGAGAACGGTGGTGCCGTCGGCTTGGCGGGTCAGGGTCATGCCGTCAAACCAGGCGGACCAGCGGTCGGCGAGATGTCCTTTCACCCGGATCTCGTACCGATCCGGCGCCTGGGCAGAACGCATGCTCGTCGCCTCCTTCGCGGTGGCCGGACCGCGGGTCCGCCGGCGGCGGGTGCGATGCTCGGTGGAACACGTCGAACGATGGCCGTCGATGTGGTGAGGGGTCATCACCACACCTGGTGAGCGGGGTGGTGAAAGGTCCGCGGGCGAAGTCGGGCCCGTCGAGGTCGCTGCCCGGCAGCCGCAGCACGTCGAGCTCGCGGTCGCTCAGCGGCTCGACTAGAGGCGCCGCCCGGTCGGGCTGGTGCTCGGTCCTCGTCGTCGCGGCCGCAGGCGCCGGACGTAGCCTGCGACCGGGGGCTGCTGCAACAGCGTCTTCAGCAAGGCCGCCATCGGCGGCCCCTCGTCGGCGAACAGCCGCACGTAACCCTCGCGCTCCGCAGCCCGGCGAGAGCGGCAGACCCCTGGGGTCATGAGCGACGTTCCCGACGACTCCGCCGCCCACGGCGCCTGCTGTTCGCTCGGAAGGTATCGAGGTTGGATGGGTCACCGGTGACGAGGTGCCATGAACGTCTGCGGTGTGGATTTGACGGCTCGGCTGGTCGGGGGCGGGCTCTGGCGTCGACGGTCCGGTTCTACCGATTCCTCCGAGAAGAGCGGCGGTTCAGCGACTGCTGAAGGCGTGGAACATGTCGCAACGGGGTATGCAGTTGCACTCCGCGCGAGGCCGAGGTCCGCGTTTCGCCGCGGAGCGGGTGGCTTGTCCACGGTGGGCTAGCGGCCCCCACCATCGCGGGTGCGCAGACCCGTGGCGATCTCGGGGAGGTTGCGGAGCATGACTTCCGTCGCAGGCAACGTGGCAGGCGTCGGCAGGGCCCGGTGGTTCCGACTCATACCGGTCGCGATCATCGTCTACATCATCTCGTTCATGGATCGGACCAACATCGGTTTCGCGTTCGCGGGCATGGGTCACGACCTTGGCATCAGCAAGACCCAGCAGGGGTTGGCGGGCGGGATCTTCTTCATCGGCTACCTCTTCCTGCAGATTCCGGGGGGCCATCTCGCCGAACGCTGGAGCGCGAAGAAGTTCGTCGGGATCATGATCTTGGTCTGGGGGGTGTTCGCCGTGCTCTCCGGGTTCGTGCAGGACTTCACCCAGCTGCTGGTGGTGCGCTTCCTCCTCGGGATCGCCGAGGGCGGAATCTGGCCCGCGATCCTCGTCCTCATCAGCCACTGGTTCCCCGCGGGCGAACGGGCCCGCGCCTACGGGGTGTGGATGATGAACATCGCCATCTCCTCGATCATCACCGCGCCGCTCTCCGGATGGATCCTGTCCTGGTCGGACTGGCGGACGCTGTTCTTCGTCGAGGGCGCGGTGCCGTTCGTGATCGCAGCGCCCTTGTGGTGGTGGCTGGTGGCCGACCGACCCGCGGACGCCCGCTGGGTCTCGGCGGCCGAGCGTGAGTACATCGAGACATCGCTGGCCAAGGACGAGCGCGATGCGCCGCCCGCCGCGTCCTGGCGCGATGTGTTCCGCAGCAGCGTGGTCTGGCGACTCGTCGTGGTCTACTTCCTGATCCAGGTCGGGTTCTACGGGCTGAACCTCTGGCTGCCCCACCTCGTCACCACGACCACGAAGGGCAGCGACGTCCTGGTCGGGCTGGTGACCGCGATCCCGTACGTGGTGGCGATCGTCGCGCTCTACCTCAACGCCCGCGCGGCAGACCGCAACGGCCGCTACGCCTTCCACGTCATGCTCTCGCTCACGATCGCCGCGGTCACGCTGGTCGCGTCAATCCTGCTGGGCGACATCGCGTGGCTGTCCATCGTGCTGGTCAGCCTCGCCATGGCGGGAGCGCTGGCCTACGACGGGCCCTTCTGGGCCAGCGCCTCGCGCGCCATGCCGGTCGCCGTGGCCGGTACCGCGATGGGGTTGATAAACGCGCTAGGCAACCTCGGCGGGTTCGTCGGCCCCTACCTCGGCGGCTACCTGCAGGACGTCAGCCATGGCAGCTTCCTGTCCACCTCGATCGTGCTGGCCGTCGCGCTGCTGCTGGGCGGCCTGGTCATGCTGACCCTGCGCGGACGAGCGAACCCGGCCCGCCGAGCGCAGGCGAAGTCCACAGCGTCCACGCGATGAACCACACCGGTCGGTTCGACGACGACGCGGAGCCGCGCCAAGGGGCAGCCGGGCGGCGTCGACAGGCCGGTGTCCGTTAATCACGGACCGTGGGCTTCGCCGGTGTCGGCAAGCTCGCGACCACCGAACCCACCTCCTGCCCGGACCTCACCGCCCTGATCGAGCTGTCTGAGCAACGACCGCGGGACCCCGGATCATCCGGCTCCCCGGGTCTGGGCTCGCGTCCCCCCAGCGACCCGACGACCGCGCGTCACGGCGCTAGATGGGCCGCGGCCTCACGCTCCAGCAGGGCCGTGGTCGCGCGGTAGGCCGCGGTGTAGTTGCGGGTCTTCTCGACGAAGTAGTTCCAGTAGCCCAGCGGGTGGTCCATCGTGATCCGGACGATGCGGGGCGGCTCGGCGGCGTGCTCGAGCGCGGCGACCTCGGCCGCGAAGGACGAGTTGAACCACATCTCCGTGGTGAAGTCCTGCACTTCGAAGTAGTTGCCCGGGGGCGTGGCCTTCCAGGCGTCGTTCTGCGGCTTCACCGCGTAGACGACGTCACACCCGGCGAGCTCGGCGACGATCAGCTGCCGGTGATAGGCGCCGTCGATCACTACCGCACCGCGGTAACGGTGGTCGAAGCCGTAGAGCACCAGCCACAACGCCGACTCGACCGCTGACGTGTCGACGGGGCGGAAGCAGGTGGGAACGTCACGCCCCGGCACAGCGTGTGTCTCGCCGTCGCCCATGCCCAGGAACCGACGCGCGGCTTCGTTGCCGAACAGCAGCTCCTGGCCTGCGGAGATGTCATAGGCGTTGAAGAGGATCGGCGTGGTCGAGTCGTTGAAGGCCTTGGCCATCGCCGCGAAGTCCGCCGTGGGCCGGGTCGGCCGGTAGACTTGGGCGGGGAGCAGCCGGTTGAACAGCTCGCGCGGCGACAGGGGCGGCCGGAACGTGAGCCACCGACGCACGTACTCGGCGACAGCGGGCGTGAACACGCCGGGCACCCCCGTGATCGCCGTCCAGACGGCGTTCGACCCCTGCACGCGATCGGCCTGGCGCCGCACCTCGTCAGGGATGCCTGCGGGATCGGTCAGGTACCGGTGGACCCAGAAGATCGCACCGCTGGTGCAGCTGATCACGTCAGGCCGCACCCCGGCGTCGGCGAAGGCCTTCAGCACGCCCGCGTCGTGGGCGTTGAACCCGCCGACACCTCCCAACGCCAAGCCGGTCACGGAAGGTGCCACCCGCCCGAGGATAGCCGGCCGTCCCGGCTGGCCGGACAATGATCCGCGCTGGCGATGATCGAGGCCTACGTGCTGGCCGCCGAGCTGGGCCGCGCCGACGGCGACCACGTCGCGCCGTTCGCCCGCTACCACGCCCGCCTGGCGCCGCTGCTGCGCTCCAAGCAAGACGCCGCCCGGGGGGCTCGGACTGGCGTTCGCGCCCCGCAGCCGGATCCAACTCGCCATCCGCAACACCCTGCTCCGGCCGCTGGGACTGCCCCACGTCCCGGATCTGGTCATGGGCCGCCGCCTGCGCGACGCCGTCGAGCTGCCCGCCATGCCAGCCGCCTAGTAGTACTTTGTTAGGTGTGTCGTTACCACTGATCCGCCTTCTCCGTGATCTTGTCTGGTCGTGACTCCGGAGGAGATGGAGCAGGTCTGGCCGCGCCTGGAGGCGTTCGCCGCGGAGATGTTCGGCGGGCTGGCACGGTCGGATCAGCGGGCCAAGGGCGGGCTTTACCTGCGTGGGTTGCTGTTGGACGGCAAGCGCAAGTCGATGCAGCCGATGGCCGCCCGGCTGGGTGTGGATTATCAGCAGTTGCAGCAGTTTGTCACGACCTCGACATGGGATCATGTCGAGGTCCGGAAACGGATGGCGCGCTGGGCCGATGATTTCATCGAGCCCGACGCCTATGTGATCGACGACAGCGGCTTCCCGAAGGACGGATCGGACTCGCCCGGGGTGGCGCGCATGTACTCCGGAACGTTGGGAAAGGTCGGGAACTGTCAGATCGGGGTCAGTGTCCACGCGGTCACCGATGCAGCGTCGGCGGCGATCAATTCGGCGCTGTTTGTGCCGGAGTCCTGGGATGACACCACAACGACCGATCCGGATATCGCCGCGCAGATCCGGCAGCGCCGAGCCCGATGCAAGATCCCCGACGAGATCCGGCATCGGGAGAAGTGGCGACTGGCCCTGGACATGCTCGACCAGATTACCGGCCCACCGGCCGGGGTCGGGGCCGGGGTCGCGGGCCGGGGTTGGGGGCTGGCCCGGCGGGCCACGGTGGCCGACGCCGGCTACGGCGACATCACCGGGTTCCGTCTGGGCCTGCAACAGCGGGGGTTGCCCTACGTGGTCGCAGTGAAGCCCACCACCAGCGCCTACCCGGCCGACGCCGTCCCCACCGCGCCGCCGTACTCCGGGCGCGGGCGTCCGCCGACACCGCGCTACCGCGACGATCCAACCAACCTCGCCACCCTCGCCATGGCCGCCGGGCGCGGCGCGCTGCAGTCCATCACCTGGCGCCATGGATCCCGCGCAAGCCCCGGTAATCCGACCGCCGCGATGCGCTCGCAGTTCCTGGCGGTACGGGTACGCCCGGCCAACCGGGACATCCCCCGCGATACCGACGGAAGCCTCCCGGAATGCTGGCTCCTCGCCGAATGGCCACCCGACGAAACGGGACCCACCGACTACTGGCTGTCGAACCTTCCCGCCGACACCCCACTGCCTGAGCTGGTCCGAATAGCCAAGATCCGCTGGCGGATCGAACACGATTACCGCGAACTCAAAGACGGACTCGGACTGGACCACTTCGAAGGCCGCAGCTACACCGGCTGGCACCGCCACGTCACGCTCACCGCCGTCGCTCAAGCGTTTTGCACCCCAGTTGCGCAACGACCCAAAAGCCCCTGCGCCGGGCTGACGCTCTACGCCGTACTCCGCGAACTCCAGACCCTGCTCGGCACCTGGACCGGCGTCTGCCACACCTGCCTGCAACCCGTCCCCTGGCAACAGCCCGACCTCGTGGACACGACCTAACAAAGTACTACTAGTGCGGTGTCCACAAACGTCCACCGGGCCGCTCACGCGCCCAGACGACGACTCGCGGCGTTGCCGCCCTCGCGAATACACCCGGTATGAGCTTCGGGCGGCGCCTTGCGAGTCGCCGCCTGGATCACGCGATCGACCCGGCAACGTTCGTGGACACCGCACTAAACGGCCACGATCACATGGTCCGACCCCACACTGATCGCCCGACCTCAACTGGCGGCGCTGGTAGGCGGGCGAACACAAGGTGCGGTATCGGTCAGCCCAGCGATGCGGTCGCGGTGCGCAGCTCCGCCAGGGCAGCCAGCGCATACCGTGCCAGCCCGGTGCCGTCACCGGGATCAGCCTCGGACCAGCGGACGAAGCCCAGTTTGAACGCCAGCACCCCCATCTCGCCCGCGAGATGCGCCGTCGGGTCCGGGACACCCCGGGCGACGAGCGCGGCGCTCATGGCGGCCGCGAGACCAACGCTCTTGAGGGCATCGCGCTCCTGAAGCTCCGTACTCGCCGCCACCGCCGCTTGGACGCGAGGACCCAACTCACGGTTCATCGGCCCCATCGCGCTCGAGGCGCGCTCGAGCCCGGCGGCCACCGCCTCCAATGGGCTGGCGCCCGCAGGCGCCTCGCATATCCCATCGGCGAGCAACCTGCTCAGCGCCTCCTGGCCGGCAACCAACAACTCACGCTTGTCCGAGAAATGCCGGAAGAACGTGCTCTTCGTAACCCCGGCACGCTCGGCGATCTGGGCCACCGTGGTCGCGTCATATCCCTGCTCCGTGAACAGGTCGACGGCCGCGACGACCAGTCGCTCACGCGCCCCCGGTTGCCATCGAGCCACGACCCCATCATAGGTCATGGGACTCTTGTCCCATCACCCTGATACGGTGACGGGACAAGAGTCCCATCAATGGTCGGGAGAGCTTCATGCACGTCTTCGTCACCGGCGGGACCGGCACCATCGGCTCCGCCGTCGTCGCCGAACTGCTCGGCAACGGCCACACCGTTCTCGCGCTGGCCCGCTCGGACGACTCCGCACGGACCCTCGAGGCTGCGGGCGCGGAAGCGTTGCCCGGAGGATTGGCCGACCTCGACGTCGTGCGGGCCGGCGCCGCCCGGTCCGATGGCGTGATCAGCCTGGCCTTCGGACGCGACTACAGCACGCCCGACGCGCTCGCCCGCGGCATCGCCGAGGAAAGCGCCGCCCTCGCCACGCTGGGCGAAGCGCTCATCGGCAGCGACCGCCCCATCGCCACCGTCTCGGGGACGCCCTGGGTACCCGGCCGCGCCTCGACCGAGGCCGATCCGCTACCCAGCGACGGACCGGTGGGCGGTCGAAGCCGTTCGGTGAACGCGCTACTGGACCTGGCCACCCGCGGCGTGCGCAGCACAGCGGTCCGCATGCCGCGCACCGTCCACAACCAGGGCGACGGCGGATTCGCCGGCCTGCTGACCGCACAAGCCCGTCGCACCGGGGTGTCCGGCTACCCGGGCGACGGCACCCAACGCTGGCCTGCCGTGCACGCACTCGACGCCGCGGTGCTGTTCCGGTTGGCCCTCGAATCCGCACCGGCCGGGACGGTCTGGCACGCGGTCGCCGACGAAGGCGATGCGGTCCTGGACATCGCGACAGTCATCGGCCGACGCCTCGCCCTCCCGGTCAAGTCGGTACCGCAGGAGACCTTCGGCCCGTTCGGCCCCATCTTCGCCATGGACCAGCCCGCCTCCAGCGCCCACACCCGCGACGCCCTCGGATGGCAGCCCACCCACCCCGCCCTGCTGAAAGACCTCGAGAACATCCCGAGCCCGTAACCCTTTGACCGCCAGTTCGGCCCACAAAGGTCGCCGACCTGCGGAGACAACTCCGGCCGGGCTGCTGCTCCACCTCCGCCTGACAAGAGTCTGATCGCCGACGCGAGCCCACGGCAGGTGCCATCGGTCTGGGCTTGGCCGCTCGGGCGCCGAGAACCATCCTCAGCTCGCGTCACCTTCAGGTTGACGAATGCGAACTCCGTCAACCTATAGTGGACGAATGACCGAACCAGTCCGCGTGACCAACCCCGTCCGCCTCGACGACCTGATCAACGCCATCACCTCGGTGCACGCGGATGCGCTGGACCAACTCGCCAACGCGATGATCACGGCAGACCATCTCGGCGAGGTTGCCGACCACCTCATCGGACACTTCGTAGACCAAGCGCGACGTTCTGGCGCGTCCTGGACCGACATCGGCAAGGCGATGGGAGTGACCAAGCAAGCCGCGCAGAAGCGGTTCGTCACCAACCGCGCGGCGCAGGACCTCGATGCCGAGCAGGGCTTTTCCCGCTTCACGCCCAGGGCGCGCAACGTTGTCGTGGCCTCGCAGAACGAAGCCCGAGCCGCCAGCAGCGCGGCGATCACCCCCGCGCACCTGGCCCTGGGCCTACTTGCCGAACCTGACGGTTTGGCTGCCCAGGCCATCACCAGCCAAGGGGTCGTCCCCGAGACGATGCGCCGGACGGTCGCTGCGGCGTTGCCGGCACCGACATCCGATATGCCTGCCCTCGTCCCCTTCGACGCGGCGGCCCGCAAGGCTCTCGAGTTGACGTTCCGGGAGGCTTTGCGGCTGGGCCACAACTATGTCGGGACTGAGCACCTTCTGCTCGCGCTGCTCGAACTCGAGGCTGACGAGGCGGGTGTCCTGCGAGGACTCGGGCTGGACAAGGAGGTCACCGAGCAGGCGGTGACAGCAGCGATCGCGGAGGCCGCGCGTGCGAAGGAACAACCGGCCTGATCCGCGGCGGCGGTCGCGTCTCCTGGTGTGGCGTCGTCCTTGGGCGAGCGGGCGGGGAGGGCCAGCCGCTCCTCCCCGCGTCATCTCCGGCCGTCTTGCCCGTCTCCTGGGGAGTGACCGTTCGCGTCTGCACATGCAGTGCTGCGCCCACCCGTGCGGCGGGCAGCGGCGGGACGGTCCGAGCGGAAGGAGACCCGATGACCACCGAGGAGCTGCCCGATCGGCCGAGCATGCGAGCCGATCTGGACGCGCTTGCCGCGTTCCTGCTCGACCGTCTGGCCGAGGACGAAGAGGCCGCACGGTCGCTTCTGCGTAGCGGGGAGTTCCTCCCGTTCGAGTCGATCGGGCAGACCGCCGATCACCGAGCGCGACACGGCCCGCTGCGCGTGCTGCGCGAGGTCGCCGCCAAACGGACGGTGGTCCACGCATGGCGCGACAGCCCCCGAGCGCAGAGGGACCGGCCGGCGGCCCGACGCCCGGGTCTCACCGAGGCGATGATCATGGCGATGGCGGCGGTTTTCGCCGACCATCCCGACTTCGACCCGACATGGTTGGCCACCGTCTGCGAGGGCGGCGAGGAGCCGTACAACGTCGTGCCGCTCCCGGGCAGCTGAAGGTCGGTCACCACCCGCGTCATGCCGGGGCGCCCTCTGCGTCACAGGGATGGTGCTCGGAAGGGGCATCGGCGCGAACACACAGGGAGCATTCATGACGAAGCCGCAGTCTCAGACGAAGAACGACCGGCAGGCGCCCGGCGGGCGGCAGTCGGACGACGCCACGGCGACGGTGACGGAGATTCCGGCCGCCGCGGCCGCCGCGACCGTCGAAGCCGTGCGCGAAGGTGCGGAAGAAGCAGAGGCCGTCACCTCCGCCGTGCGGCATTGGGTCGGCGAGCTCTTCGGCCTCCCCATCAAGATGCTGGCCGGGGGTGACGTCACTCCGGCCACTTCGGGCCGTGTATGGCTCGACGGCACGTTCGAGGCCATCGCCGCCCTCTTGACCGTCCAGCGCCGGTCCGTCGACCGGTTCCTGGCGTCGCAGCACCGGATCGCCGCCCAACTGATCGACTCCGGTTGGGCCCTCACGCCGGCGATCGGCGGCCTGGGCCTCCGGGGCCGAGCAGGTGAGACGGAGGACCCACAACGGTAAGCGGAGCAGGGATCGAGGCGGGCCCTCCGCGGGTCGCGCCCTCACCCGCTTCGAGGGCCTCCCGACCTCGCGGTCACGGGCGCACGTCATCGGAGTCGCGAGCCGCATTCCGCCAGAACGCGCCGAGGGGCCGGGGGTCCTCGTTCCAAGTGGCGCTGCGGGCATGTCGCGGGGCTGGCCCTCGCGGGGGCCTGCGGCCGACCGCCCTCAGGGAAGACCGGCCGTGCTGCGAACGGCGCCGCAACGAGTACGACGTCGTTCGCGGCCACGCCAGACGAGCCCCGACCGAGCCGGACACGGCCGCTGCGACCAGGACGGCGACCGCGCCACCAGCATCGGTTCGCTGAGACCGCTTCCGGCGTAGAGCGGATCATCGGCTTGGCGGCGAGAAGGGCGGAGACGACGAGGTGCGCGCTTTGGCCACGCCAAGCTGAGCGCGCGGCTCGGGCCGGTGCAGAGTTCCAGTCTCGTCCTGGACGAGAGCGGCTCCCCACGCAGGCTCACTTGATGGAGTAAGGAGGGAGGGTCGTCCCGCGTAGCGCCGCAACACCGGACAGACCGCCGGACCCCGCCGTCGTACGGAGCGCGCACGGACGTCATCAGCGTGTAATGAAGGATGGCGCGGGCGAGTCGTCACCGGAGCGGTGGGGTGGCATAACACCGCAGGCGATCGGGTACCAACCGTGACGGGCCCGGCGGACGGTCCCGTTCGGCTGTCGTCCGGCGTCTGTCGTACCGGTCGGTGTGATGCAGCCTGCGAGGGCGTGGGAGAGGGTGGGCATGAATGTGCCGCAGCCCGTCCCTCCGCCCGCAGAGTCGGGGGAGTCGATCGTCGATCTCGTCCCGATCGTCCGAAGGGTGGTCGCGGCCCGGGTCGCGGATCCCATGACGCGCGAGGACATCGTGCAGGAGACCCTGGCCAGGGTCATGGCGTCGCGGTCGCGCGTTGAGCACGAGTCGCTCGTGCCGTACGCGATCACCACAGCGCGCAACCTGATCACCTCTCTGGGACAGCGCGAGCAGCGGGCCCGCCGCAACGCTCACCTGCTCGTGGAGTCGGACGAGCCAGAGCCACGGCCTGAGGAGGAACTTCTCCGTCGGGAGCGGGCGACCCTCGTCGGGACCGCGATGTCCCGCCTGTCCGTCGCCGAGCAGGACATCCTGCTGGCCCACGAGGTGGAGGGCACGGACACGGCGACACTGGCGGCGAGCCGGGGCTCCACACCGGGAGCGGTCGCCGCACAGCTCGCTCGTACCCGCTCGCGCCTGCGGATGGAGTACCTCGTGGCGCAGAGCGGGTCAGAGCCCCCCACCGACCGATGCCGACCGGTATTGATCGCGCTGTCCTCCGGTGATCGACGGCGCCAACGGGAGCTCGACGTCGACGGACACCTGCTGGCCTGCGACTTCTGCGCCGGGCTGGGTCCGATCCTCGCCGCGCCTCGGTCACGCCGGTCGGCCCAGGACGACCGCGTTCCGGTGAGCCGAGACTCTGACGTGGTGTCGGTTCGACAGAAGGGGCGGGAGTTGGCCGCCGCGGCCGGTTTCGAAGGCTCGGATCTCACTCTGATCGCGACGGCGATCTCGGAGATCGCGCGCAACATCGTCAAGTTCGCGACGCGCGGGGAGTTCGTGTTCTCGGTCCTGGACGAGGATGGGCGGAAAGGCCTGAAGATGGTGGCGCGGGATAGCGGACCGGGCATACCGGACGTCGAGCAGGCCCTGCAGGACGGCTTCAGCACCTACCGCGGGCTCGGGCTGGGGTTGCCAGGGGCGCGGCGGCTCATGGACGAGTTCGACGTGGTGAGCGAGGTCGGCTCGGGTACCACGGTAACCATGATCAAGTGGCGACCGTGAGGCTCGCCGACGAGCAGAAGGGGCAGAACGTGGCCGGAGAGCTGTCCTCGCAGGAGGTCGCCGAGAAGAACGAGGCCGAGCGCGACGCCACGGACAAGGAGGGCGCGACGCTGCTCCCGGAGCTCGTCGCTCACCTCCAGGGGCATCGCACCTTGCTTCGTGAGGAGTGGGCGTCGCGGATCAACGAGGCGCACCTGCTGTCGGCGATGAGCCCGCAGGAGGTGTTCAGCGAGGTCACATCGGTCTACGACAACTACGTCGGGGTGCTGGAAACCGGCAGTGTCGACGAGCTGCGCCACTACGCGCGGGATCTGTCCGAGCGGATCATCCCCCGGGGTGTCGAGACGCACGAGGTGATCGAAATCGTCCTCCTTCTCCGCGACGTCCTCGCACGGTCGCTCTTCGAGAAGTACCGCGACGACTTCGAGGTGCTCAACCGTGTGCTCAACGCCTACGAACCGGCAGCGAACCGCATCGCGACGACCGTCGCGGGCAGCTTCGTCGAGGAGCGCGAGCGGGTCATCCGCCAGCAGCAGGACTCGCTGCGCGAGCTCTCGACACCCGTGCTGCAGGTCCGCGAGCGGCTCCTGATCCTCCCGATCATCGGGGTGCTGGACCGCGAGCGGGCGCATCAGCTCACAGAACAGCTCCTGCGTGGGATCCGGTCACACCGGGCCCGCGTGGTCGTCATCGACATCACCGGAGTGCCCGACGTCGACGAGTCGGTGGCCGACCACCTCGTGAAGACGGTCGAGGCGTCCCGGCTCATGGGCGCGGGAGTAATCATCACCGGCCTGTCCTCGGAGATCGCCCAGACACTCGTCATGATCGGTGTCGACCTCGACAAGATGAACACGGTCGGCGACCTCCAGGGCGGGATCGAGGAGGCGGAGCGCCTGCTCGGCTTCAAGGTCGTCAGGTCGGACGATGCCCACGGCTAGCGACCCGCCACCTGAGGGACCGCTCCGCGTCTCGATACTGGCCCAGGGCAGCTACCTCATTGCGTCCATCCACACGGCACTCGACGACGGACAGCTCCTGAGCTTCCGCCGCGACCTGTTGGAGCAGATCGGCCTGCGACGGTCCCGCGGCGTCATCATCGACGTGGGGGCCCTGGACGTCATCGACTCCTTCGCCTGTCACACCCTCCGCATCATCGCCGAGGTCGCGCGGCTGCGCGGCGCCGAGACCGTCGTCGTCGGCATCCGGCCCGACGTCGCCCTTGTGATGGTGCGGCTAGGACTCTCCCTCGGGTCCATGGCCACCGCTCTGGACCTCGAGGAAGGGATGGAACAGCTCGCGATCATGACGTCGGGCGGTGTGTCCCTGCCCGGGATGGACAGCCGGTGACGCGGAAGCTCGCCCGGATGCGCCAAAGCTATGGCGTCGGCTTCCTGCGCTACCTCAGTCGCCGCGACGAGCTCACCCTGCACACGGCCTACGAGCTCGGCCGCAGCGCTCTGGCGGCAGGCGTGAGCCTTCTGGACGTCGTTCAGATCCACCACGCGGTTCTCGTGGACACCCTGAACGACCCGAGCGCCGGTGCGCCGGGCGACATCGCCGACGCGGCGGCCGCCTTCCTGGCTGAGGTTCTCGCGCCGTTCGAGATGACGCGCCGGGCGGTCCTCGACCGTGCGGCCGAGGGGCAGGCAGCGAACCCGCGGGGCCGACCGCCTGAGCATTCCGAGAGCGTTTGAGTTGAGCGGTTGACCCTGTGCGCGTCATCTGCCGGTTCCTCACGCGTCTCTATTGCTGCACAGCACCGGGTCCTCCGTGAGGTCGCCGCCAAACGGCTGATGTTGGACATGTGGATCGACCGCGTGCACGCGGACGTGTGCCACCTGCCGGTTGCGGGCCCTGACGTTGCCGATGTGATGATCATGGCCCTCGTCATGGTCTACGCCGACGATCCGCTCTTCAAGCCCGACTGGCTGACCGACGGCGCGGAGCGCGCCCGCCTACGCGCGGATCGCCCGTCAACGTGATCGAGTTTCGGCCCGCCGCGGAGACGTTGACCGCGCGGCGCTCCGCGCTCATTGCAACAACGCCGAGACGACCGCTGACCTCGGTGATCGGGTCCTCCGGCCCTACCGGGTGGCCATGTGGAGAGACGACGTTGTGTCAGAACACAGAATGGCGAGATGTGCAGGAAATGAACTCGGGGAGCGGTGCTCCATCCGGGCGGATGCAGCTGGCGGCGGTGGGTCGCGAGGCGTAGCGGCATCAGCGGGCTGCTACCGGGTTCGGTGAGCCAGGCGCCGCTGCACACCCCGCCTGCCGGATGGCCGTCGCGCAGGGCGGCCCCGACCGGGGAGCGGAGCGGATGAGTTCGACGACGGACAGGAGGTGTCGGCGGTGACTGGCACACCGGCGAACCTCGACCGGCTCATGCACGCCGGCCAGGCCCGCGTCACGGGGGGCGTGTCACCCACCTCGTTGACGCTGGCGTTCCTGGACTGGGCGGTGCATCTGGCCGGGTCGCCGGGTGCGCAGCAGCGCTTGGTGGACAAGGCGGTCCGCAAGGCCGGACGGCTGGCGACGTACGTGGTCGAGCGTTGGCGCGATCCGGGCGCCCCCGCGTGTATCGAGCCGTTGCCGCAGGACCACCGGTTCGACGACCCTGCGTGGCGGCAATGGCCATTCGACACCCTCGCGCAAGCGTTTCTTCTGTCACAGCAGTGGTGGCACAACGCCACCACTGGGGTGGAAGGTGTGAGCCGGCACCACGAGGACGTCGTGGCGTTCTGCGCGCGGCAGATGCTCGACGTCGTGTCACCGTCGAACTTCCTGCTGACCAATCCGGAGGTGCTGGCCCGCACGATGCAGGAGGGCGGGAGGAACCTGCTGCGCGGTGCGGGAAACCTCGTGGAGGACAGGCTGCGCGCCGTCGCAGGCAGGCCGCCGATGGGGACCGAGGCGTATCCCGTCGGCGAGGTGGTCGCCATCACCAGCGGCGTGGTCGTGTTCCGCAACCGGCTGATCGAAGTGATCCAGTACCGGCCGACGACCGAGGCGGTCCACCCGGAGCCACTGCTGATCGTGTCGGCCCCGATCATGAAGTACTACATCCTGGACTTGTCGCCGGAGAACTCGCTGGTGCGCTACCTCGTCGAGCACGGGCACACGGTTTTCGTCGTCTCCTGGCACAACCCGGATGAGGGCGACCGGGACCTGGGCCTGGAGGACTACCGGACGTTGGGAATCGAGGCCGCCCTCGATGCTGTGTCGGCCGTCGTGCCCGATCATCGCGTGCACGCCGTCGGGTACTGCCTGGGTGGCACGTGGATGTCGATCGCGGCCGCAGCTCTTGCCCGGGACGGGGACAAACGGCTGGCCAGCCTGACGTTGTTCGCCACGCAGACCGACTTCACCGAGGTCGGCGAGCTGTCGCTGTTCCTCGACGAGGACCAGGTCACCTACCTCGAAGATCTCATGTGGGACCGGGGTTACCTCGACGGGATACAGATGGCCGGGGCCTTCCAGCTGCTACGGTCGGCGGACCTGATCTGGTCGCGCAACGTACGCCAGTACCTACTGGGTGAGCGCGAGACGATGACCGACCTGATGGCCTGGAACGCCGACGGAACGCGCCTGCCCTATCGCATGCACTCGCAGAACCTGAGGTCGCTGTTCCTGGCGAACGACTTGGCGCAAGGCCGGTTCCTCGCAGGCGGACGGCCGATCTCGCTGACCGACATCCGCGTTCCGATCTTCTCGGTCGGGACCGAGCGCGACCACGTGTGCCCGTGGCGCTCGGTGTACAAGCTGGGAATGCTCGTCGACACCGACGTCACGTTCCTGCTCACGAGCGGGGGCCACAACGCCGGGATCGTCAGCCCGCCCGGGCACCCGCACCGCAGCTACCGGGTGGCCACGCACCGGGAGGGCGAGCTCCGGCTGGACCCGGACACCTGGCAGCAGGCCACGCCGGTGCACACCGGCTCGTGGTGGCCGTGTTGGCAGGAATGGCTGGCCGAGCGGTCCGCGCCACCGGCCGGGCTGCCGGGCCTCGGCGCACCCGCGGCCGGGTACCCGGTCCTCGGCGAGGCACCCGGCACCTACGTCCACGAGACCTGAGCCCGACGACCGGCACCCGAGGCCGGCCCTGGATGTCGCGCGGCGTCCGACGTCCCGCAGCACCCGACGGAACGTTGCCGTTCGGGGTGCTCGTCGAGCGCCGCCCGCACGGCGCCCAGAGGTCACCCGCCATCGCGCGCTGCTCCGGCCCCGGGTCGAACGCGTCCTCGGCGGGGACGTCTTCGCACAGCGGTGACCAGAACACCGCGCGCCGCTCCTCGGCTCGCCGCGGACACGCCGCATTGACCAGGATGCGCATCAGCCGCGCAGCACGGCGATCCAGGTCTCCTGGACGACGTCCTCGGCGAGCTCCGGCCCGACGTAGCCGCGGGCCACCCGCAGCATCGTCGGACTGTGGCGGCGCACCAGCGTCATCAGCGCCCGCTCGTCTCGACGGCGCAGCGCATCGACGAGATCGGCGTCCGGGTCGGTCGGGCGGACGTCGTCCGGCGTGCGGGTGGCCATCGACACGCTGGCCTCCGTCCTGCGTGCTCCAGGAGAGACCCACCGTGCCCGCGCTTCGAGGGACCGTTGCCGATTCGAGCGCGGATCACCCGGGTGAAGAGGGCGGGTGAAGACCGGTGGCCGCGGCGACCACGAAGCCCCCGACGTCGCGGGTTCAGCAGTTGAGCACCGGATGAACCTGGTGGGACGCAATATCAGCCCACTTGGCCCTCGCGATGAGGTGACGCGCGGGACGCCCCGTTCCTACCGTCTGGCCACGCATCCACGCGAGGAGGCCCAAATGGTGAACGTGCGCGGTCAGGACGTGCTGCTGCCCACCACGATCGTCGGTTCCTATCCCCGTCCCCAGTTCCTGCGCGGCAAGGTCTTTCCCATAGGCGGCGTGAACTCACCGGAGTTCCCCGACTTCGAGACGCGCGCGCTCTACCGCAACGCGGTCGCGTTGGCGATCAAGGACATGACCGACGCAGGCCTCGACATCGTGACCGACGGCTGCCAGCACTACGAGATGGAGAGCGACTACGAGCAGGGCGAGATCTTCCACTACTACCTCGACCGGCTCGACGGCTTCGTCCCTTACGGCGACCGGATCAGTGCGGGCGCGTTCGACAACCTCCCCATCTACAAGCCCACGTGCATCGGCCCGATCGGCTGGCGCCGACCGATCTTCAAGCCCATGGTCGAAGCGGTGGTGGAGCAGACCGACAAGCCGAACAAGATCCAGGCGGCCGTGGGTCCGGCGACCATGGCCGCGATGATCACCGACAAGCACTACGGCGACATCAAGGCTCTCGCCAACGACCTCGCGCGAGCCCTCAACGTCGAACTCAAGGACATGGTCACCCGGGGCGCCGAGATGGTCCAGTTCGCCGAGGTGCTGACGTTCTTCGACCCCGCCGACTGGGTGATCGAAGCGATCAACATCGCCTTCGAGGGCGTGGAGGCGTTCAAGGTGGTTCACATCTGCTACGGCCAGCTCGAAGGTCAGCCCGGCGTGGTCGAAATGCGCGGGGCGAAGCTGTTCCCCTGGCTGTGGGACCTCGACTGCGACCAGATCCAGTACGAGATGGCCAGCCACGGCTTCAGCGACCTCGACATCAAGGCGATCGAAAGCATCCCCGACGACAAGTGCTTCGGCGTGGGTGTGATCAACGGCAAGAGCCTCGTCGTCGAGACGCCCGAGCAGGTCGCCGAAGGCATCCGCAAGGTCCTCACGGTGGTTCCGCCGGAGCGGCTTTCCGTGTTCAACGACTGCACCCTCACCGGCGTCAAGCACATCGTCGCCAAGCGGAAACTGCAGTCCATGGTGCAGGGCACCCAGTTGGTCCGCGATGCCCTGACCGGGTCGTGACGCCTCGGTCGTGGGTGGCGTGCTGCCGTCACCCACGACCGCCGTCGGTCATCGCTGCAGCGCGAACTCCGCCACGATCCGCCCCAACTCGGCGCCCGCGTCCTCGGGCACGTTGTGGCCGGCGTCGAGCCGGACGTGCGCCTGCCCTTTCGCACCCGGCACGAGCGCCTGGAACATCTCGTCCGCGCCCCGTGCGATCGGGTCCTGATCGCCCCACACCGTCAGGAACGGCCGGTCCCACTGCGCCAACACGGCCCGCGCGGCGCGGACGGTGGGTGATGCCGGGTCGTCCGGTCGGATCGGGACCAGCGCCGGGAAGACCCGCGCACCCGCCTTGTACGACTCGTCCGGGATAGGGCGCGTCGTAGGCCCTCCGCACGGCGTCGTCGCCCCCCGCCGCGCAGCCTTGGAGGACGATGTCGCCGACCGGGAACTCCGGCACCGACTGCGAGTAGTCCAACCACCGCTTGAACGCCTCGTTGGGCGGTGTGTCGCCGGTGGGGAAGCCGTGGTTGCACGCGACGTAGGCCGAAGCGAGGCCCGCCCGTTCGGCGACGAGCACCAGGCCGAGCAGCCCTCCCCAGTCCTGGCCGACGACGACGGCGCCCTCGATCCCCACCGCGGCGACGAACGCCGACAGCCACTCGACGTGCGCGCGGTAGCTGTAGTCCGCGACGTCGGCAGGCTTGTCGGAGCGGCCGAACCCGACGAGGTCGGGCACGACCGCCCGCAGCCCGGCCGCGGTCAGCTGCGGCACGGTGTGCCGGTAGAGGTAGGACCACGTGGGTTCGCCGTGCAGGAGCAGGACCGGTCGGCCCGTCCCCCTCGTCGACGTAATGCATGCGCAACCGCCCGCCCACCTCGGCGTAATGCGGCTCGAACGGGTAGTCGGGCAGGTCGGCGAAGCGCTCGTCCGGGGTCCTCAGCACGTCCACCCGGCGGACGCTAGGCAGCGACGGCACGCCCGGCGACGTCCGGCCGGGGCCAGCGCCGACCGTCACCCGGCCGATCGGGATCACCGTCTGTGGGCGAGCGACCCGCGAGGCTCAACGAGCCTGCTCTATTGACCCCGACGGGAGATACGACCGATCTACCGCGACAAGCGACGATGCGGCTCGCAGTCCATCCGCAGCGAGCAGACGGGACCAGAGCCATGGGACGGTTCGACGACAAGGTCGTTTTCGTGACGGGCGGGGCGAAGAGCCAGGGCCGGTCGCACGCGCTGGCTTTCGCGAAAGAGGGCGCCGACATCGTCGTGTGCGACATCGCCCGCCAGCTCGGCACCATCCCGCACACGATGGGCACGCAGGCCGACCTCGACGAGACGGCCCGCATGGTCGAGAAGCTCGACCAGCGGTGCCTCGCGATCACCGCCGACGTGCGCGACACCGCGGAGATCAACGGTGCGGTGGAACGGGCGGTGTCGGAGCTGGGGAAGGTCGACATACTGCTCGCCAATGCAGGCGTCCTCTCCCTCACCACGGTCGCGGACATGACCGACGATCAGTGGAACGAGGTCGTCGACACCGACCTCACCGGCGTGTTCAAGGCCATCCGGGCGGTCATCCCGCAGATGGTCGCCCGGAACTACGGCCGGATCATCGCCACCTCGTCGATGGCGGGCCGGACCGGGCTGCCCACGGTCGCCCACTACTGCGCGGCGAAATGGGGGGTGATCGGCCTCGTCAAGTCCGTGGCGCGCGAGGTCGCGGCCAACGGCGTGACCGTGAACTGCGTCTGCCCGACGAACACCGACACCGACATGATCCACAACGCGCCGTTCTACGGCTTGTTCGCGCCCGGCGTGGACAACCCGACGAGGGACGACGTCATCCCGGGGTTCACCTCGCTCAACGCCATACCGGTGCCCTGGATCGAGACGATCGACATCTCCAACGCGATGATGTTCCTGGCCTCGGACGAGGCCCGCTACATCACCGGGGAGGCCCTCCACGTGTCGGCGGGCTGGAACGCGTTCAACGCGGCGTGACGACCCGGCTCCCGGCGGCCGCCGAGCTGGGCATCAAGGAGCGCTACCTCGCGGTCAGCGACCTGGTCGTCGGCCGCGAGGAACAGGTCCGCAGCGTGCTCGCCGTGCTCGCGGCCGGGCGCGACCTGTTGCTGGAGGGCCCGCCCGGCACGAGCAAGTCGACCATCCTGCGCGCCATCACCGGTCACTACGGCATCCCGCTGGTGTTCGTCGAGGGCAACGCGGACCTCACCCCGCAGAAGCTCATCGGCTACCACGATCCGGCCCAGGTCATCCGGCACGGCTACCGGCCGGAGGACTTCGTCGCAGGCCCGCTTCCGGACGCCATGCAACGTGGCGGCTTCCTCTACATCGAGGAGTTCAACCGCGCGCCCGAGGACACCCTCAACGCGCTCCTCACCGCAATGGCCGAGCGCGAGCTCACCGTGCCTCGCGTCGGCCGGATCACCGCACGCGACACCTTCCGCCTGGTTGCCGCCATGAACCCGTTCGACAACGTCGGTACGACGCGGGTGAGCGTCTCGGTCTACGACCGCCTTTGCCGGTTGGCCGTCGGGTACCAGTCGCGCGAGGAGGAATGCGAGATCGTCGCGCTGCGGAGCGGAGGGGACACGGCCGCGGACGTCGTGACGTTCGCCGTCGACGTGGCGCGGGCCAGCCGCGAGCACCCCGACTTGCGCAGCGGCTCGTCCGTGCGGGGCGCTATCGACCTCGTGCTCGTCGCCGACCAGTTGGCCGCGATCCACGGCCTCCCGCCCAGCAGGCCGGAGATCGACGGCATCCTGGGCGAAGCGGCCCGTTTGGCCCTGTCCAGCAAGATCGCCGTCATCGACCCCACCGAGCGGCAACCGGAGCAGGTCATCGACGAACTCGTCGCCGAGCTGCTGCGGTGACCGGCCTGGTCGGGCGCCGGGTCGAGCGGTCCGCGCTCATCGCGGCCCTGCGGGCCGGACGGGACGTGCTCATCGAGGGCCCGGCAGGCACCGGCAAGTCGATCCTCGTACGCGACGTCGCGATCGCTGTGGGCCGACCCGTCTCCGTGGTCGAAGGCAGTGCGGCGGTGACCGGCAACGTGCTCCTCGGCCACCACGATCCGGCCGCAGTACTCCGGGGAGGGTTCACCACCGCGGGCTTCGTCGACGGGCCGCTGGTCGTCGCGATGCGCCAGGGGCGGTTGCTGCACCTGGAAGAGGCCAACCGGCTTCCTCCGGACACCCTCAACGTCCTCCTGGGGCCCATGGGCGAGCGGCGGATCGGCGTTCCCCGGCTGGGGATGATCACCGCTGCCCCCGGGTTCGCGGTCATCGCCACGGTGAACGACGACGATGCGAGCGCCACCCATCCGCTCAGCAGGGCGCTCGGCGAACGGCTCGTGCGCCTGCGGCTGGGGCACCTGCGCCTCCACGAGGAGCAGGCCGTGCTGCGCATGCACGCCCCGGACGCACCGCTGTGGCTGCGGCACGCCGCGGCGGCTATCACCCGGGCCACCCGGGTGCACCCCGACCTGGCCCGTGGCGCGTCCGTGCGCGGCGCGATCGACGTGCTGCTCGTGGTCCGTGCACTCGCCGAGCTTGAGGATCTCGATCTGCGTGACCGCACCGCCCCGACACAGCTGGCCGTTCTGCGGGCTTGCATGGTCGCCCTGTCCGGGCGGGTCACGGTGCGGGATCCGTCCGCCCGCACCGTCGAGGACGTGATCCGCGAGGTGTGGGAGGACGCGATGCTGCTGCGGGTGGCGACGCAGGCAGACCCGACGACGACCGCCGCGCCGAACCCGATCGTCCGGCGAGGCGGACCCCGACGCGCAGCGCCGGTGGCGGGTGTCGCGGAGACCGCCGCCGCTCCTGCGCCGGACCGGGTCGCCGATCGCCACGGCGACACGGTGGCGGGCACCGCGGGCTCGGTGCGACCCAGCAGCGGCGACCGCGAAGGATCCGCAGGGCCGGTGCCGTCGAGCCCGTTCGAGGCCACCCTGACCGACGAAGCGCTCGACGACCTCGCCGAGATCGCCGCCGAAGGGCCGGGGCGTGCGGCACGCCGCGGCCACCGACGCAGGCTGGCGGGCACCGACCCGCGGCTGGTCCACCGGCTCGCCGTGCAGGTCATCGTCCAGCGGGCGCGGCTCACCGCGCGCGGCAAGCGGGGCAGCGGGCGCCTGCGCTCGGCCCGATTCCGCTTCCAGTCCGACGACCTCGACCTCGACCGCAGCGTCGAGGAGCTCGTCGCCAATCCGTTCCCCGGTCACGACGACTTCTGGGTGCGGGAGCGGACCGCGGGGCGCCGAGCCGTGGTCCTGATGCTCGACGTCAGCGGTTCGATGCGGGGCGCACCGCTGGTCCGAGCCGCGCTCGCCGCCGCATCCGCCGCTGTCGCCACCGCGCAGGACGACTTCGCGACCGTGCTGTTCTGGAGTCGCACGCTCGTCGTCACGTCGGTGGACAACCCGCGCCCGCTGGTGAGCGTCGTCGAGGACGTGCTCGCCGTTCGACCCGAGGGACTCACCGACGTCGCCCTCGGCCTCACGACCGGCCGGGCCCAACTCGAACGGTCCCGGGCGCAGGAACGTCTCGGCATCCTCCTCACCGATGGGGTGAGCAACCACGGCGCCGACCCGGCGGGCGTCGCCCGCCTTTTCCCCCGGCTCCACGTCCTCACGACCGCGACCACCCCCCACCGCACGGCGGCATGCCGGCGCATCGCATCAAGCGGCAACGGCGAATGCCTCCCGGTCGCGACGGTTTCCGACATTCCCCTTGCACTGACCCATTGCCTGGACGGTCGAGCCGGATGACACTGCACGACGGCACGAGGTGACGACATGGGCATGGACACGGAGCGCATCACCTGCATCCGGCACGCCTGGGAGAGCTTCTTGGCCTCAGGCCGCGATCCGGCGGAGGTCCGCCCGTCCATCGCCGCGTCGTGGCGCCGCAGCAGGCTCTCGGGCGTACCGGCCGAAGACGCCAAGTTTCCCTACCGGCCGCCGAGCAATACGTCACGGCTGATGTCGGCGGCCGAGCCCGTCCTCAACCGGTTCGCCATGAGCCTTCCCGGCACCGACGTGTGCATCGTGCTCGCCGACAGGGGGGCCCGAATCGTCGGTCGCTGGGTCGGCGACCGCAGCCTCGAGCGCCGCCTCACCGCTTCGTCGATCGATCGCGGATTCGTGGTGGATGAGGAGGTGGCAGGAACGAACGGGATCGGCACGGTGATCGAGGAGATGCGGCCCATCGAGGTCGTCGGTCCGGAGCACTACGTCGCTGCGCTCCAGACCCTGACCTGCGTCGGCGTGCCGATCCGGCATCCGCTCTCGGGGCGGCTCGAGGGCGTGCTCGACCTGGCCTGCCCGACCGCCGACGCCAACTCGCTGCTGCTGCCGACCGTCATCGACCTGGGGGCCCAGATCGAACGCGAGCTGTTCGAGCGCGTGTCCGACTCCGAGCGGTCGGTGCTCCGGGCCTTCCTCGCCCGCAACCGGGAGACGACGCGGCCACTGATCGCGCTCACCGACCAGTTCATGATGGCCAACGCGTCAGCATCGCCCTGGTTGGACGGCGTCGACCAGGCCTTCCTCCTGGAGCAAGCCGACCTGGCCTCGCTGTCGGCCGGTGAGGTCGTCCGGGAGATGGCCTTCTCCGGCGGTCGAACGACCGTCGCCCGCTGCTGTCCCGTCCGGTCCGGTCTCAGGACCGCCGGCTTGCTCATCGAGATCGAGTCCGCCCTCACCCCGCGGCGCCGATCGCGCTCTTCCCGGGAACGACGGAACCCGAGCTGGACCGGCTTGGCCGCGGCTGGCCTGGTGGGGGCCAGCGAGCCCTGGCGACGGGTTGCCGACCGCTGCGCCAGGCTGGTGCCCACGCTGCCCGTTCGGATCGAGGGTGAGGCGGGAACCGGGAAGCTGGCCCTCGCCCGCCACCTCCACCAGAGCCTGCGCCCCGGCTCGACGTGCACCGTGCTGCCCGCCACGCTCGAAGGTGTGCTCGGCACCGACGAGTGGCTGCGGCGCGCTCTCGCGGGCATCCAACCTTCCGCCTCCGACGGCGACGGCCGAGCAACGCTCGTACTCCCCCACGTCGACAGGCTCACCGAGCCCGCTGCCGCCGCGCTCGGCGACATCCTCGACCTCGCCCAGGACCCGACGCCCCTGGTCATCTCCACGAGCAGCTCCGGCGAGCGCGCGGTGACCGGGCCACTCGAAGACCGCCTTCGCACCCAGGTGATCGCGCTGCCGCCGCTGCGCGGCCGCCCGGAGGACATCGCGGGCATCGCCGACGTGCTCATCCGTCGGCATGCTTCCGCCGGGATGCCGCCGCGCGTCACGCCCAACGCCCTTCGACTGCTGATGCGGCACGCGTGGCCCGGCAACATCCGCGAGCTCGAAGCCTTGATCATCCGGCTCGTCGCCGACGGCCGTGCTCACGACATCACACCCACAGACCTCGCCGAACTCGGCTCCGGAAGCCCGTTCGGCCGGTCCCTCGGCAACCTGGAAGCCCTGGAGCGCGAAGCCATCATCCGGGCACTGCGCGACGCCGACGCGAACAAGACGCGCGCCGCGCTCGCACTGGGTATGTCCCGGTCCAGCCTCTACCGCAAGATCACCCACTACCGCATCGACCCGGATCGGATCGTGCTCGGCTGACGGTGCGGCGTACCAAAATAGGACGGTGGTGACACCGCCGCAGCGCCCTAGCGTCGGGGCATGAGCCGCCGCGCCACGTTGCCCGCGATCAGGCCCGAGCTCCTCCAGTCACTGGTTCACCCCTGCGAGGGAGCCCGAGCAGGCGGCGACGTACAACTCATCGTGCGCGTCAGCGTGGGCAGCGAGGGCGACAACCGGGGCATCGAGCGTCCCGAGCCCGTCGAGGCTGTGTTGACCGAGGTCTCCCCGCTTCAGAACGACCGGGCCGGAACAGCGGATTCAGTGAGGTTCTTCGCCGAGCTCACCCGTTCGGTCGGCGGGGACGACCTGGCTGAGGCGATCACGCTCATAGCGACCGCCGTGGGGTGTCCCGCGGCGTTGCTCCGGCCGGACCGCAGCGTCCTCGTCGTCGGACAGCCGGGACCGACCGCCTGCAGCGCCGCCGCCCCCCAGCGGCGCACCGGGCGGTGGGCGGCCAACGGCCCACAGGCCGATCGGGAGATCGCCATCGAGTCCACGACCCGGCGCCTCGGCGTGCTCGCGTTCCAGCGACCGCTTTCCGACCCGACCGAACCGATGTGGCGCATCGTCCACGACCTCCTGGCGATGGCACTGATCAGCAGGCACGCGACCCGGCGCGCGGAGGCCGCCGAGCTCCAGGCCGCGCTCTTCGCCTGCCTGTCCGACGAAGACCCGCGCGACCAGGGCACCACCGCTACGGGCCAGATCACCTACCGCCCTGCCGTCCTCTCCTCGATGCCCGGCGTTCCGTGGGCGCCCGATGCGCTCGCGCGCCTGCATGCGCGGATCAGCGATGAACCGCTTCTGGCCAACAGCCACACGGCGCGCGTCGAGGACCGCCTCGTCTGCCTGTATCCACAATCGACCGGGTCGCAGCCCCGCGCACACGCCGAGGCCTGGCAGCGGTTGCTGAGCGCGGTGGCCCCACCGCGCTGCCAGGTCGCCGTGGGGATGCCCGATCTGCCCGGATCAGGGCTTCGACAGTCCTACCGCACCACGCGCTGGCTCGCCGACCTCCAGGCGTCGCCCACAGCGGGACTCCACGTTGAGGACGTCGCCGTGGTCGACGAGCTCGGCGTTGTGGCCAACGCGCTCGGCCCCGGGTGGGGTCCGAACCTCGGCCACTTCGTCCGGCGGGTCCTCGGCGACCTCCTCGACAACCCACGCTTCGGTGGGGCCGTGGTCGACACCTTGCACGCCTACCTGATCCGAGGGAGCAGCCCGACCGAAGCCGCCAGGATGTTGCACCTGAGCCCATCCTCGATGAAGTACCGGATGCGGATCATCCGAGAGGTACTCGGCGACCGGCTCGACGACCACGACTCCGCCTTCGAGATCGAGCTCGCGCTCCGCCTGCTCAAGGCGTTCGACGCACGCCGGTCAAGCGCGCACCCGTGATCCTCGCGGGCCACCATCCCGTGCCGGTCAAGGCCGCAGGTGCTCCGCGCCGAGGAGCTCCTTCTCGGGGACGACCGGGCAGCGTCTCGCCCTCGATGCCCGGCAGCGCGGCTCAAGATCCGGTGGCCAGGACGAGGGCATCGGCTGTGCTGTCCGCGGAACAGCTCCACCAGCTCCAAGATCGACGGAGGACGGCGGCGCCGAACCGGCCTGCGCTCCCCCGCCGACGAAGATCGCATCGAAGTGGTCGTCGCCTGAGCGGTCGACGTTGCGGATGGCTGCGCGCAACGTGCCGCGACAAGCGTCGTCGATGATCGAACGCAGTCAGCGCCCGCGCCGGTTTGGCCGCCGGGGCGGCCGGGCAACTGCGGCTGCCCACCGCGGTCGAATGGCAAATCTGTCGGCGCTACAGCCCGTAGAGCCGTGTCGCGGTTCCGGCCAGCACCTGGTGGCGCTCGTCGGCGCTCAGCCCGTCGAGGCATGCGCGCATCACGCCGAGCAGGTTGTCGTAGCCGGTCCAGAGGCTCTCGATGGGGAAATTGCTCCCGAAGAGGCACCGCGCGGGCCCGAAGGCGTCGAGCGTCTGCTCGACGATCGGCCGCCAGCCGGCGACGTCACAGGACCGGCTGAAGGTGCCCAAACCGGAGAGCTTCACCCACACGTGGGTCCGACGGGCGATCTCGGCCAGTCCCGCGCCAGGCGCGGCGGCCCTCCGTGGAGGCGTCGGCGGGCATCCCGGCGTGCAGCAGCACGAACCTGGTGTCGGCGAAGGCGTCCACCCGCCTACCCTGCTCCGTGGCCCAGACGGCCTCGTCCACCGCCTCCGGACCGGTGGAGGGTCGGGCCGTGAAGTAATCGCGGACGAACGGCGCGAACGCCTCGGGCCCTCCTGGTCCGGCCTGGACCGGTTCGTCGCAGGCGCCGTGGAAGTAGAGCCGCAGAATCGCGGTGTCGGTCAGGCAGGTACGCAGAATCCCGACGGCGTGCGCGAGCGCCGGGTCCGGTGCGCCGCGGGGCACGGGATGGGCGCCGATGTGGTCCATCGCCTCGGCGTAGCGATACATCGTGTCGGCGATGTCGAGCCGGTCGGCCGTGCGCCGATCCGGCAAGCGTGTGGTGCTCACGTCAGCCGGCGAGCATCTGCTCGAGCTGCAGCGGGTCGCCGAGATAGACCTTTCCCGCGCCGCTCGAGGCGTCGTCGGGCCACACCACCGTCTCGCCCGCGGCGACGGCGGCGACGATCCGGCGGGCCACCTCCTCGGGGGCGGCCTTGTCGGCCTCGACCCCGGCGAGCATGTCGGTGTCGATCCCGCCGGGGTAGGCGCCGATCACCTCGATGCCGCGTCCGCGGACCTCCGCTCGCAGCGCTTGGGTGAACGAGTGCGCGGCTGCCTTGGACGCGCTGTAGCCGGCCATCGGGCCGACGGGGGCCAGCGCGATGAGGGTGAGCACGTTGACGATGGCCGCGGGACGGTTGGCCGCCAAGATGGGCACGAAGGCGCGGGTGACGCGCACGGTGCCGAGGTAGTTGGTGTGGACGTCGCGGCCGAACAGCTCGAGGTCGCCCTCGAGAGCGCTCCCGAAGGCGAGTACGCCCGCGTTGTTGATCAGCAGGTCGACGTCCGCTGCCGCAGCGGCGGCCGCGTCGATGGCGGCCTGGTCGGTCACGTCGAGGCTGAGGGGGCGCACGCGCGGGTCGGATACGACGGCCAGGTCGATCGTGTTCAGGTTGCGGGCCGTCGCGTAGACGGTCCTGGCGCCTGCGGCCAGCAGCTCGGTGACGAAACGGGCGCCCAGGCCGCGGTTGGCTCCGGTGACCAGAGCGGTGCTGCCGGTGATGTCCATGAGTCCTCCTGTAGCGGTGATGACAGGAAAACCGTATGGCGGGCTCGGCGCGTCAGACGATAGTCAAATCCCTCATTTTCTTGTCCATCCGTCTCATGCCGGAGGCTGACAGAGCTATACGGCTAACCTTGAGCCGTGGACCTGTTGGCCGACGTGCTGGCGGTAGCCGGGGTGCGGGGCTCCGTGGCAGCGTCCGTGCACGCAGGCGAGCCGTGGGGCCTGGCTCTCGACGAGGTGCCCGGCGCCGCCTTTCACGCAATTGCGGCCGGCACCGCCTGGCTGCGCATGCCCGGCGTAGCGGCGGTGCACCTGATGCCCGGCGACGTGGTGCTGCTGCCCACCGGGGCCCGCCATGCTCTGTCCAACAGCCCGAACGGCAGGCTCGACCCCTTCGACCACGTCGCCGCGGAGCAGGCACTCGCCGCGGGAGGGATCCTGCGGGTGGGACCGCAGCCGGAGCAGACCCGGATCCTGTGCGCCTCCTACCGCCACGACCCCGTCGTCACCACCCCGCTGCTCGCGCTGTTGCCCGATCTGGTCCACGTCCCGGCAGGAAGTGTCGACTCGCTCGACGACGTGCTCCGGCTTCTCGCACGCGAGCTGGCGAGGCCCCGGATAGCCACCGCGACGGTGCTCGACAGGTTGGTCGACATCCTGCTCGTCTACGTGCTGCGCGCCTGGCTCGACACCGACCCGGCCGCCCGGACGGTGTCGTGGTTGCACGCCTTGCGCGACCCCGCGGTGGCTGCCGCGCTCGGCGCGCTGCACGCCGAGCCTGCCCGACCGTGGACGATCGAGTCCCTCGCCGACCGAGTCGCCGTCTCACGTGCCACGCTGGCGCGCCGATTCCCTGCACTTGTCGGCGAGACCCCCGCCGCCTACCTCACCCGGTGGCGAATGGACCTGGCCTCCCGCCGACTCCGCGACACCGACGACCCGATCGACGTCGTCGCCCGAGCGGTCGGGTACACCTCCGAGTACGCGTTCTCCCGTGCCTTCTCCCGCGCGCGCGGCGAACCGCCGGGGCGGTACCGGGTCCGGGCCCGAGGTGAGCAAGACCGGGTGTTGAGCGCCGGTCGGCCGCCGTCTCGCCCGGCCTGAGCGCGCGGCCTCGCTCGCAGATCACCATTCGACGAACCCGCTCTCGCAGGCAAGCACGACCGTCAGATCGAGCAGCAACGACGAGTTTGAGGATCGGCCTTGGGAGCCAATCGAATCGCTGATTCCGCTGCGTCGAGCGCCTGGCGGACCATCTCCTCGCCCAGATCGCTCACCGGATCACACGGGAGGCCGCGGATACCGCTGTCGGCGTCTGCGCTGCTTCGACAACTCGGTGATCGATCGGGTCCTCGACGCGTTCCCGTGGGCCGTGACGGTGCGTGATCGCCCTTACGCGCTACTTGACGGCGAGGAACAGGTAGCGGTTGAGGCTGAAGAAGTAGTCCGGGCCGAGCCCGACGAGATCGGCTCGCCAAGCCTGCGCCTCCGCCAGGGTCACTCCGGCCCGTCCGGGCACGAACTCGGCGACCAGGCCGATCACGCCGGCGCTGAACGTGTCCGGGTCGTAGCCTGCGTTGAGTATCGCGTGCACGTGCCTGCGGGCCACGGTGAAGCCGGCGCCGGTGAGCAAGCGGCCGAGCCTGCGCGGGAGGTGCGGGTCGGCGAGGTGCTCGTCCCACGCGGTGAGCACCCGGCGCATGCGGGCCGGGTCGGAGGAGTGCCAGACCAGTGAGTCCCAGTCGGTGTCGAGGATCAGCAGCCGCCCGCCCGGGCGCAGGACCCGACGGGCCTCCGCGAGTGCGCCCGGCATGTCCGCGACGTACTCGTAGACCTGGGTCGCGGTGACTGCGTCGAACGAGCCGTCCGGGAACGGCAGGGCCAGCGCGTCGCCCCTACCGAAACTCACAGGCGCGGCGTGCTCGCCGGCCTTGCGGCGGGCCGCGGTCGCCAGCATGCTCTGGCTCGGATCGACGCCGTGCACCGCGCCGCGCGGTCCCACCCGGTGTGCGATCTCGCAGGCCAGATGGCCCGGTCCGGAGCCGATGTCAAGGACGTCCTCGCCGGTTTGCGGATCGAGCAGTTCGAGCACTGTGCGCCGCTGCTGCACCACGTCGGCGGTCGTGTACATCACCTCGATCTTGCGGGCGACCGTGTCGTCGAAGGCGACCATCTCAGTCATCGAAGGGGCCCCTCTCGGTTGGTGCGGCCGGCCGGGCGCCGGGCACGGTCGAGGCAGGCCGCAAGTCACGTCATGTCGTGATTCTTACCGGCACCCCTCGATCGAAGTCATCGGCAGGACACCCGACCGCTCGGGCTCGTCGCGGCTGATGTCGCGGCGCGACACCAAGCCGGACACCGTCGAGCCCGACGCCACCGAGCGGATGTCCTTCGAAGTCGATGCCGATCCACCGCTTCGGCACGTGTCGAGGCTGGTCTGATCGTCTCAGTAACGATCATTCCGAGACACCACCTGCTGGTGCGACCAGCGATGTCCCCGGCGCGGTGGCGCCGCTACCGCCTCTCGCTGATTCTTGTGTCCCGTAGCCGTGATCTGCGCATGGTGCGGGTATGAGAATGGGCCCGGAATGAAGCCCGGGCCCATTCTGTGAGGACGATGTCAGCCCGTGACGGTCGCCTTAAGACGCGTCCGGCGCTTGGTGGCGACCTCGGGCTCAGCAGCAGCCTCGACAACCGGCTCGGCGGCCGGGACGCTTCCGCGGCTCTCATAGGCCGCGAGAACGGTGGAGGGGATACGACCACGGGCTGAGACCTCGTGACCATTGGAGTTAGCCCATTCACGAATCGCGGCAGTCTCCTCGCGTCGGCGACCGGACCGTGCCGCCGCCTTCGGTCGGGTCACCGCGGTGCCGCCGCTGGCACGGCGGGCGCTGCCGACGAATGGGGCGAGAGCGTCCCGCAGCGCCGCCGCGTGCTTCTCGCTCAGGTCGATCTCGTAGAACTTGCCGTCGATGCTGAAGGCAACCGACTCGGCAGCTTCGCCACCGTCGAGATCATCAACCAGCCTGACCTCAGTGATCTGAGCCATCGTGGACTTTCCATTTCTGCTTGCGTGGAGGGGATGTGGCAACTTTACACAAATGCGCCGCCATCGCAAAATTGGAAAGGCGGCTTCTTTCCAAGTCCACCGCCGCCAGGTTGGGGCACCGGGTGCGACCATTTGTGGATCGGCCTGGCGCGCTATGTCCTCGCGCCGCGGGACGGCGAATGAGCTGGTCATCAGAGAAACGTGACGCGGTTCCCGGACCAGGCGCATGCTTTGGGCTGCAGACAGCCTACGACACGGAACGGCCCAGAGCTCGTGCCACCGAACCCGGGGCGGTTCATCCGCCTGCCGTCCTGTCCTCGTTTCAACCAGATGGGGACGAGGCGGCCGACGGCCCTGGCGGAGTGGGACATCGTCCCCTGGTGGCGGTCTGCCACGAGCGGGAACCTGCCGAGGCCGAACGGGAGGATGACATGATCGACTATGCGCGACGTTGTCTGCGATGGCTTGCCGGCCACCCCTGGCTCATGGCCTGGGTGGCATTCGCGAAGGGCGCGATCCTGGGAGCCTGGATCACCGCCGCGGTGTATCGCGGGCGGGAACGCGTGGTGGGCGAGACTCAGGCGGAGCAGCCCGCGCACGATGGTCCACCTCGACCCGACCAGCTGATGCTGCCGACTGCTGGGTAGCTGCGGGGCGCCGGAACGGCCTGCTTCGTCCCTGCCGCCTCTTCGCCTGCGTTGGGGTGTTCGCGGACGAGTGCAGCAGCCGTCGGGCTCGACCTGGGCTTCGAGAAGTACTTCCCTAGAAGATGCGCCACGGCTACGTCACCCTGCCGTGACCGTCGGCTGATCCGTCGCCAGACCCACTCGCGGCCGCCCGCGATCAGGCACCGGTCGCGTGCCCAACAGTCGGTCACATCCGCGCCGACAGTGTTAGACTGGTGGTCGAACCGGTAGTCTGATATGAGGAGGCGCGTGATGCGGGTGTTGATCGTCGGTGCGGGGATTGCAGGCCCCACGTTGGCTTTCTGGTTGCGGCGCCTCGGGCACGAGCCCACGTTGGTCGAGTCGGCGCCAGGGCCGCGCAGCGGCGGCTACCTGGTGGACTTCTGGGGCGCGGGCTTCGACGTGGCCGAGCGGATGGGCATCGTTCCCGAGTTGCGGCACAGCGGCTACCACCTCCGCGAGGCCCGTTCGGTCGGACGCGACGGGCAGCGGATCGCCTCGTTCGAGCCGTCCGCGTTCGTGGGGTCGGGAGATCGCTATGTGACCATCGCCCGCTCCGACCTGGCGTCGGCCGTCCGCGGGGCGTTGGCCGGAGACGTCGAGACGATTTTCGGCGACAGCGTGGACGCGCTCGACGATGACGGCAACCAGGTGCGTGTGACGTTCCGCAGCGGGAACAGGCGCGACTTCGACCTCGTGGTGGGAGCCGACGGCCTGCACTCGCGCGTGCGCTCGCTGGCCTTCGGCCCGCAGCAGCAGTTCGAAAACCACCTCGGGATCGTCGTGGCCGCCTTCGAGGTCGCGGACTACCGCCCGCGCGACGAGCTCGTCGCCGTGATGTACGCCGACGTGGGGTTCCAGCTGCTGCGGATGTCGCTGCGGGATGACGCCACCCTGTTCCTCCTCACCCTGCGCGACAGCGGCAACGTGGCACTGGACAGCCCCGCGCAACAGCAGGACCTGCTGCGCCGCAGGCTCGCGCACGCAGGCTGGGAGACACCGGCGATCCTCGACGCCATGCCCGGCGCCCGCACGTTCTACTTCGACCGCGTGAGCCAGATCCGCATGCCGTCGTGGAGCCGGGGTCGGATCGCGCTGGTCGGCGACGCCGCGGCGTGCCCGTCACTGCTGGCCGGACAGGGTTCCGCGCTGGCGATGATCGAGGCCTACGTGCTGGCTGCCGAGCTGGCCCGGTCGGAGGGCGATCACGGCGAGGCATTCGCCCGCTACCACGCCCGGCTGGCACCGCTGCTGCGCTCCAAGCAGGACGCGGCCAGGGGCCTCGGACTGGCGTTCGCGCCACGGGGCCGGGTCCAGCTCGCCATCCGCAACACCGTGATGCGACTGCTCGGGCTGCCCCACGTCCCGGATCTCGTCATGGGTCGCAGCCTGCGCGACGCCGTCGAGCTGCCGGCCATGCCGGTCGCCTGAGCCGCCCACACTCGCATGGTCCGCCCTCGGTTCGCCAAACTGCCCCCGGCGCAACAACAGACGATCCTGGCCGCCGCTCTCGACGAGTTCGCCGCCCACGGCTTCCACGACGCCTCGCTCAACCGCGTCATCGACACCGCAGGCATTTCCAAAGGATCGATGTACTACTACTTCGACGGCAAAGAGGACCTGTTCGCCCACGTCACCAAGGTCGAGTTTGAACGGTTGTTCGCCACGGCCGGACCCGTCCCCCTCCCGGCCGAGCTCGGGCCCGACGCCTTCTGGTCGGCCATCGAGCGCTACTACCTCGACACCACGACCGCGCTGGCCGTCCGACCCCAGCTCGCGGCCCTGGTGCGGGCATGGCTCGCCGCGTCCGACAACCCCGCCCTGCAGCGGGCGCAGCAGGACATGGAGCACGAGATCCTGCCCTGGATCGAGCGCGTCCTCGCCGCCGGACAGGCCTGCGGCGCCGTGCGCACCGACCTCCCGCCCGGCCTCCTGATCGCCATCGCGCTCGGCATGGGTCGGGCGATGGACACGTGGCTGATGTCCCAACAACCCGACGACGGCGCACTGCCGCCGTTGATCAGCGCGCTCGCCGGGATGCTCCGCAGGGCCCTGCAGCCCTGAGAACGTGCTGCGGAGAGCACACGACCGGGACCTGGAGTACAGCCGTTCACGTGCCCCTTCTGAGTTCCGTGCTGCAGACAATCATTGCCTGATGCAAACTGATACGTGTGCATGCGTCACGGGACCTGACGGTAGGCGCGCGTCCGGCCCTCGACCGACTCCGCCGGTCATCCGCCGGGCTCGTCGGGATGGCGTTGCTCATCGGCGCGGGGGCCGGGCTCGGCGCGGTGGCGTTCCGGTTCCTGATCCTGGGGTTCACCGAGCTGTTCACCGGTACGGCCGACTACAGCGACGCAGGCCGCGCCCCGCACCCGGCGCTCCCCGCGCTGGGCCCGTGGTTCCTGCTGCTGGTCCCGGTCGTCGGCGGCCTGCTCTACGGGCCGCTCGTGCACCGATTCGCACCGCGAGGCACGGGGGCACGGCGTCCCCGAGGTGATGCTCGCCGTCACCCGCCGCGGCGGCCGCATCCCCATGCGCGTCGCCGTCGTCAAGTCACTGGCCTCCGCCCTGTGCATCGGCTCGGGCGGCTCGGTCGGCCGCGAGGGCCCCATCGTCCAGATCGGCTCCGCGCTGGGCTCGTCCATCGGGCAGTGGATGCGCGTGCCGCCGCACCGGCTGCGGCTGATGGTCGCCTGCGGCGCCGCGGGTGGCATCTCGGCGACGTTCAACGCCCCCGTCGCCGGGGTCTTCTTCGCCCTTGAGATCATCCTGCGCCATTTCAGCGCCGAGTCCTTCGGGATCGTCGTGCTGTCCTCGGTCACCGCCTCGATCGTCGGCCGGGCGTTCCTGGGCAACACCCCGTTCCTGGTGCTGCCCTCGTTCAGCGTCCATTCGCCGCTGGAATACCTCGCCTACGCGGGCCTCGGACTGGTCGCAGGCCTGCTCGGCTGGGCGTTCGCGCGCGTGCTCTACCTCATCGAGGACGCTCTGCGACTGGCTGTGGCGCGGGCCGGAATGGCTGCGCCCCGCCGTCGGTGGCCTCCTGCTCGGCGGCCTGCTGATGGCGCTGCCCCAGATGTACGGCGTCGGCTACCCCGTCCTGCAGAACGGCATCGAGGGCCGCTACACGTTGGCGTTCCTGCTCGTTCTGCTGGTGGCCAAGATGCTTGCGACCAGCCTCACCATCGGCATCGGCGGCTCCGGCGGGGTGTTCGCCCCGTCGCTGTTCGTCGGGGCCATGGCGGGCACCGCGTTCGGGATCGTGCTCCAGGCGTTGTTCCCCACCCTCGACGTGTCGCCCGGCGCCTACGGGCTCATCGGGATGGCGGCCGTCTTCGCAGGCGCCAGCCACGCGCCCGATCGCCGCGCTCGTGATCGTGTTCGAGCTGACCGGCCAATACACGATCATCCTTCCGCTCATGGCGGCCGTCGCGCTGGCCACCGGCGTCAGCCATCTCGTCTCGACGCGCACGATCTACACGCTCAAGATCCTCCGCCGCGGCATCGACGTCGACGCCGACCCCGAACCCGACCTGCTGCGGACCCTCCGCGTCGGCGTGACGATGCAGAAGCCCCCGCCCACGCTGGCCGCCTCGGCCGACCTCGACGAGGTGACCGCCGAGCTCGACCGGTCCGACTACGGCGCGGCTCCGGTACTGGACGGGCGCGGCTACGTCGGCGTCGTGACCGCGGCCGACATCGACGCCATCGACGACCCGTCCGCCACCGCGGGCGACCTGTGCCTGCCCGTGCCGTCGCTGCATCCCACCGACACCTTGCACGACGCGATGCCGCTCCTGCACGAGTACAGCGCGGGTGTGGCCGTGGTGTCCACGGACAACGCGGAGGTGGTCGGCTGGCTCGACCACCACGACGTCCTCGCCGCCTACGCGCGGGCCCGCCGCGCCATGGCGCCCGCGCCGACGAGCGGGTCAGCGTAAGACTGCGGCGGCCGGGCGTCGCTCGACCTGACCGTCTCCTGGCGGCTCGTGGCGAACGGGTTGACCGCGTCGGGGCTGGGTAGATCCGGCACGGAGGTGCGAGTTGGTCGGGTTGTGGGGTGCGCCGACGCGCGCGCGGACGGCGGCACCGTGAACGGGCTCGCGGTCGGCCTCGCGGCCGCAGCCGGGCTGTGCAATGCCGTCGGCGACGTCCTCGAGCGCAGCTCGGCCCAGCACGAGAACAGCGGCCCGCACGACTCGGTACGGCTGGTGGGCCGCCTCGCGCACCGCCCGCGCTGGCTGATCGGGGTGCTGTCCAGCCTGCTCGGTCTGGGCCTGCACATCACGGCGCTGTCCCGGGGCGAGCTCGCCGTCGTGCAGCCGGTGCTGGTGGTCGAGCTGCCCCTGGCCGTGCTCGGATCGGCGGTGTTCCTCGGCAGGCGCGTCGCCCGGCGGGACTGGATCGCCATGGCCATGATGGCCGCAGGGCTGGCCGCGTTCCTGCACTTCCTTGCCCCTTCCGGGGGCGATCGGCTGGGGGTGTCCGGCGGGATGTGGGCGGGCGCGACCGCGATCGTGCTCGGTCTGGCGCTGGTCCTGGCGACGATCGGTTGGCGCGCCGGGCGAGACGTGCGGGCAGGTCTGCTGGCCGCGGCCGCCGGGGTCGGGTACGGCCTGACCGGCGTGTTCTTCGCCACCGCGGCCGCGCACCTGGACGTCGACGGCATCGGCGCCGTGGCGGCGGCGTGGCAGACGTGGGCCTCGGTCGCGACCGGGGTGGCGTCGTTCTACCTGCTGCAGAATGCGCTGGCCGCCGGAAGGCTGGTGGTCGTCGAGCCCGGCGTCACGCTGGCCAATCCTCTGGTGGCGACGACCTGGGGGCTGGTGGTCTTCGGAGAGTCAGCCGACAGCGGGGCCGCGTTGATCGGAGCCGGTGTCGGCGCAGCGCTGGTGGCGGCCGGTGTCGTCGTCCTCGCGGGCTCGCCCGCGCTCCAGCGCCACGCGTCGCCCGCCCAGGCGAGCCCATGACTCACGCCGTTCGCTCAGCTGTCGGCGGGATTCGTCAGGAGGCCGTCAGACACACGGGCCGTTCGCGCTCGTGGAAAGCGGGTATTCGCGCTTCATGGCGGACGGCACCTACTCACGTCAGCAAGGTCTACAGAGCCCGCGTCGTCCGCGGCGCCGGCTGCAGGCGGCCGGGGTCGTCGTGCTGCTGGTCCTCATCGGACTGTTCGTCACGTCGCTCTTCCGCAGCCCGAACCCCATCTGGACGCCGATCACCGGAGTGGTCGCGCTGTTCGTCGCCGCGATGCTGATGCGCAGCTTCCGACGGCGCGACGTTGGACGCTGAGCCCACCCGAGCCCGCGGCCGCGGGCGGGCGAACCCGGGCCTTGCGGCTCGCTACACCCGTTGCATCATGCGCTGGCGGTGGGTCGTGCTCGCCGTCCTCGGTGTGGTGACCGGCACGGCTGTGGCCGCACTGCCGGGCATCGCGGCCCAGGGCGGCAACCTGTCGGGCATCTTGTCGACCAGTGGGCCCACGATCCAGGTCCAGGTCGACGCGATCCGGCGGTTCGGGCTGCCGCTGCTCACCCGCATCGCGGTCGTGCAGCGCGACCCGAAGGGTCTGAGCACGCAGGCGGTCACGCGTGCGCTGGCCCGTGCCGCCGTGGTCGACCGCAAGACCCTCGAGAACGGCGCAGACCCCGACCGCGAACTCTTCGCCGCCTATCCGCTGATCAACACCCCGTCGCTGGTGCCGGGGGCGGCCGAACGCAACACCACGATCGTCACGTACCTCTTCACCGATCCTTCGGCGAACATCTTCGCCCAACAGGCCGCGGCCTACCGCTACGCGGCGGACATCGACCAACCCGGCGACGGCCTGGTCGGTGTGGCAGGCGCGGTGCCCGCGCAGATCGAGCAGGGCAGCGTGATCGGGGCCGCGCTGCCCACGGTGGAAACCGTCACACTGATGATCATCGCCGTCGTCGTCAGCGCCAACTTCCGCTCGATCGCCGCCCCCTTGATCACGCTCGGCACCGCGGCGACCGGGTACCTGCTCGCCGACCGCGCCCTTGCCGGAACGTCCGGTCTGCTGAACATCCCCGCCGCCGTCGAACTAGAGCCGATCGTCGTCGCGCTGATCCTGGGGATCACCACCGACTACAGCATCTTCTTCCTCGCCGGGCTGCAAGGCAGGCTGCGCGCGGGCGAGCGCAACCCGGGCGCCACGGTGGCCGCGGTCCGGGAGTACCTGCCCATCGTGACCACCGCCGGACTGACGGTGGCCTGCGGTGTCGCCGGGCTCGTCGTCGCGCGCACCGGGCTGTTCCGGGAGCTCGGGCCCGGACTGGCGGTCGCCGTGCTCGTCGGCCTGATCGTGGCGATCACCGCCGTGCCCGCGCTGCTCGCGATCCTGGGTCGGTGGGCGTTCTGGCCCGGCCGCTACCCCGCGGCCGCCGACAACGCTCCGACGGCGCCGTCGGAAGGCGCCGACGCCGAAGCGGACTCGGCTGTCGAGGACGCGGCGACATCCCGTCCGGGCCTACCGCCGCGAAGCGCGGACGGGGTCACGCCGTCGACGGGTGGGACGTCCTTGCGGGCCCGGGCGGTCGGCCGAATCGCGGGCAGCCGCCGCGCCGCCGCCGTCATCGCCGTCGTCGTGACCGCACTTCTGGTCGTCGCGGCGCTCCCGCTCGCGGGCCTGCGTGCCGCGGTCGCGCCGGTGGACGCGCTGCCGCGCGACAACCCCGTGCGGGTCGCCACCGATGCCGCGGCCGCAGGCTTCGCCCCCGGCATCCTGTCCCCGACCGAGGTGATCGTGGCGCGGCCGGGCATCGCCCGACAACGGGAGTCCCTCACCCGGCTGGCCGACGCACTGCGCGCCCGACCCGACATCGACGTCGTGCTCGGGCCGCCCACCCAACCGCTGCCCGTCAAGGCCGGGCTGTTCCTCGCTCCGGACGGCGATGCGGCTCGCTACCTCGTCGCCTTCGACAGCGACCCGCTGGCCGCCACTGCGATCGAGCGCCTGCGCGCCCTGCGCGCGGAGATGCCCGCGCTCCTCGCGGCCGCGGGCCTCGGGAGCGCCGAGGTGGAGTACACCGGCGACACCGCGGTCGCGCTCTCCCTGGTCGATCAGGCCAACGCCGACCTCGGCCGCGTCATCGCCGCCGTCGGCGTCGTCAGCCTGCTGCTCCTGGTGGTGTTCCTCCGAGCCCTGGTCGCGCCGCTGTACCTGTTGGCGAGCAGCGTGCTCGCCGTCGGCGCCGCGCTGGGCCTCACGACGTTCGTCTTCCAGGACGTCCTCGGCCACGACGGCCTGGTCTTCCTCGTGCCGTTCGCCGCCGCGGTGCTGCTGGTCGCCCTGGGCAGCGACTACAACCTGTTCAGCGTCGGCTACGTCTGGGAGGTGGCCCGACGGCGTCCGCTGCGCGAGGCGGTGGCGATCGCCGTGCCGCGCTCCACCCGGGCCATCAGCGCGGCCGGGCTGACCCTCGCGCTCAGCTTCGCGGTCCTCGCGCTCGTGCCCGTCTCGGTGTTCCACGAGCTCGCCTTCGCACTGGCCACCGGCGTCCTGATCGACGCGTTCCTGGTCCGGTCACTGCTGGTGCCCGCTCTGATCACGCTCGTCGGCGACGTCAGCGGCTGGCCGGGGCGCCTGCACCGCTACTGACGAACGTGCCGGGTGGACCCGACGGACGGGCCGTCCTGGGCCGACCATTCCGTCGGCGGTGCCAGGCCGAGCCGCTCCAGGTCGGCGGCGGCGAGCACGCGGTGGCGGCCGCCGATGAGGTCGCCCCACGGATCGGCGCTGATCGACCGCAGCCGGTCATAAGGCAGGCACAGCACCGCTCGATGGGCGAGCAGCGCCACGAGTGCGGGATCGACGTCACCGGGCCCGGCCAGCAGCCTGCGCAGCCCCCGCAGGGCGCGCGAGCGGCCGAACCGGAACCACAGGTAGGCCGCGAGCACCGGGACCGAGACGAAGGCGACCGCCAGTCCGATCACCACCGCGAGCACGTGCACGGCGGCCGTGGCCTGCACGGCGCCCGCATGCACGTCGCCCGCCGTGGCCACCACGCCCCCGGCGAGGTCGGCGACCCGGGAGCCGACGAGCGGCACCCCCGACAGCGTCTCCAGGGCGTGGCCCGCGTTCTGCAATGCCGACGCCGCATCCGCAAGTCCGGTCCCCAGCGGACCGAGCCGGGCGAGCTCAAGGCCTGCGACCGCTCCGAGTGCGGCGACCAACGCGCCGCCGAGGGTCGCGAGCAGATCCGTGCGGCGGACCGTGCGACGGTCGGGCAGCAGCACGAGCGATCCGGCCGCGCTCGACTCCGGTGTGCGGGACGCGCGAGACATTTTCATATCGCTCCGCCTGCTCTTCCCGAAGATGTCGGGAGAGCGTCAGTTCGGAGGCATCGGGGCGCTCAGAATTGTCAGAACTGGTGGTGGTGGCGGTGAACGGACCGGACGCGCATCTGTTCCAGGATGGCGGGGAGCTCAACCACCAGCACGGCGACGGCCGCCGCGAATCCCAGGCAGCTCAACGCGACGCTGAGGGCTTCCCACATGATTACTCCTTCTTCATCGGCGCAATTACTTGATCTATCGCTATCCACGATACGAAGTTCTCATGATCCAGAACCAAGGGAGGGCGGCATCGTCATACAGACGCAAGGAACGCGCTTCGCCGTCCTCGGAACGGCCGTGACCTGGCTACTGAGGTCCTCGTCGCCAAGTCGGTTCCCGAACCGGCGGCACGGGTACGCGCAAGGATGCGCCCGAATGATGTTCATGACGTCCCGGCAGACGCGGACCCGCTCGAGCTCGAGGAGCGAGGTTGGCAAGCTCTTGCCACGTCGGGCGAGGCGGCGGCTGCGTTCTACCGAACCGTGCTCGACGTCGAGGTGGCCATGCTCCTGCCGGGCGGAGTCGTGGTCGACAACCGGGATGACGTCATCCGTTCGATGTCCGGGCCGCCCTGGTCCGACTACCACTTGGACGAGGTCCGCACGCGCTCCCTCACCGGCGATGTCAGCGTCGTCACGTATCGCGCCACCGCGCAGCGGGACGGGGCGCAGCGGTACTCGGCCTTGATCAACAGCACCTACGTGCGGCGCGCGGATGGATGGAAGCTGGCCGTGCACCAGCAGACGCCCATCTGACGACGCGGCCGCCCACGTCGCCGACGGCACGTCATGGGCTCGGCCTCGTGACCGGCCGGCCCTGCCATGACCAGCAGCAGCGCGAGATCGAACAGCCACGGGTTCGGCCCGAACACCAGGTCGCTGATCATGCTGTGCACCACGTCTTCGGCAGGCTCGATCACATGCAGCGCAACGACGAGCCCGGCGCCCGCAACAGCCGCTGCAGCGCCGACGGCGGCAAGCGAACAGGTGGTTGTCACGGCGGGTGAGGTGGCCACAGACGGCTCCGGGATCCGGCAGGCCCCGGCCGGGACGCCCGAGGCACTGTCTGCCACCCTCACCGCCCGATCTGCGCCGCTGACCTGAAGGTTGTCTGACAAAGACGATCAGAGCGGAGGCAGGCGCCACCCGTGGGTAATCGACGTCGTCGCGCCGATCCGAGCCCGGGAGCCACCTTGTCCGAAGCCTCGCCCCACGACGCCCGCCACTTCCGTCGGGCGACGACCCTTGGTCTCGGCGTGTTGATGATCGCGGCCCTCGTCGCGGCGTGCAGCGCGCCCCCCAGCGCGGTGACGCAGACCCCCGTCCCGCCCCCCAGCACGGGGCAGCCCAGCGCCGGGCCTGCCCTGCAGTCCGATTACGTGCAGGTGGTGAACACCGTCCTGCCTTCGGTCGTCCAGATCACCACGGACCGCGGACTCGGCTCCGGCGTGGTCTTCGACAGCAAGGGCGACATCGTCACCAACGCGCACGTCGTCGGGAGCGCGACGACCTTCCAGGTGCAGTTGCCGAGCACCGCCCGCCCGCTGCCCGCGACCCTCGTCGGAACCTACGCCCCCGACGACATCGCGGTCGTCCACCTCCAGTCGCCGCCCGCGGATCTGAAACCCGCGACGTTCGGTGACTCCTCGAAGCTGGTGATCGGCGACATCGTCCTCGCCATCGGCAATCCGTTGGGGCTGACCGGCAGCGTGACCAACGGCATCGTCTCGGCCGTCGGCCGCACCGTCACCGAACCCGGCGCGAACGGCGGACCGGGAGCGACGCTGCCGCAGGCCGTGCAGACCAGTGCGGCGATCAACCCCGGCAACAGCGGAGGTGCGCTGGCGGACCTGTCCGGCCAGGTGGTCGGGATCCCGACGCTGGCGGCGTTGGATCCGGAGACCGGCGGCGCGCCCGCGCCGGGCATCGGGTTCGCCATCCCCAGCAACATCGTCACCGACATCGCGGGACAGTTGGTGGCCAACGGCGGCCACGTGCCCAACTCCCACCGGGCCGCGCTCGACGTCGGCGCGGTGACCGTCGTCGGACCCGACGGCAAACCCGTCGGCGTCGGGGTCGCCCAGGTCCAGTCCGGCGGCCCGGCCGCCGCGGCCGGAATCGCCGTGGGCGACATCATCACGGCCGTCAACGGCACCCCCACCCCGACGACCGCACAGCTGTCACAGGTGCTCGCGGGCCTGGCCCCTGGACAGTCGGTGCCGGTGACCGTCCGCAACGAGCAGGGTGCCTCGCGCCAGGTTCAGGTCACCCTCGGACAGCTGCCCGGTAGCTGAGGGGCCATGTTGTCTGCCATCCGACGCCGACAGCGGTCGACGATGAACCTGTTGCGCGGGCTGCAGGACCTCCCGGAGGCCGAGCGGCGCAACTCCGATCCCACGAGCCTGAGCGGGCGCATCGAGCGCGCCTGGGGCTGGCCGGGGACGGGTCTGGTCACGGCAGTGGGCGGCCTCGTGGTCCTCGCGGTGCTCGGCGCGGTGGCCTGGGCCACCCACCTCCCCTGGCTCTTCCCCAGCGCGGCGCCCACCGTGGTGCTCATGCTCGAGACCCCGCTGCGCGCCCAGGCCAGCCCCCGCAACGCCGTGGTGGGTCACCTGGTGGGCATCGGCGTGGGCTACTGCATGCTGCTCGCTTTCGGCCTCACCGAAGTCGGGCCCGCCACGGTGGTCGGCGTCGGACCACGGCGCGTCATGGCGGCGGCGCTCGCCGTGGCGCTCACCGCACTCCTGGTCAACGGGATCGGGCTCCCCCATCCACCGGCCGCCTCCAGCACCCTCGTCGTGGCGTTGGGAGTGCTGCGCACACCGGTGGCGCTCACGGTCATGGCAGGAGCGTGCGTCCTGGCGGTGGCGCTGTGCGTGGCGGTCAACCGGATGGCGGGAGCGGCAGTACCGCTGTGGGCACCGCGAACAGCCCGACGGCTGCCGCGATGACCCGCACCGCGCGAGGGCCCGGCGCGAAGGCGGCGGCAGCAGGAACGAGAAGACGCGTCCCGACCTGCGCGGATTACGGTGAGGCGTGCCCGACAACGAGGTGATGGAATTCCCCGACGAGGAACCACGGAGGGCGCGTACTCCGCGCACGGTCTACGAAGCGGGGCGCGAGCCCGACCCCCTGTACACGCTGGCGAACGAACGCACGTACCTGGCATGGCTGCGGCTCGCCATCACGCTGCTCGCAGCTGCGGTCGCCATCGACCGGCTCTTCCTGGAACGGCCCTCGTACGGCAGCGAACTCCTCGCCCTCGTCCTCGTCGGTGTCGCCTGCGTCGTCTGCGTTCTCGGGGTCCGCCGGTGGTGGTCGACGGAGCTCGCGCTGCGTCTACGGCAACCGCTGCCCGGGTTCGGCGCCCCGCTCCTGGGAGCCGCTGCGGTCGTCCTGATCGGCGGCGGCGTCACCCTCCTCGTCGTGGTCCCGGGCGGCTGACCGCGATGGCGACCGGCGCAGGACGGCTTTGGGGCAGCCAGTACCCGTTCGAGCGGCAGCACCTCCAGCGCAACATGACCATGCTGGCGCTGGCGGGCCTCATGTCCGTCACGCTGATCCTCCGGGTTGGCACCAGCCCGTCCAAGGTCTTGGGGGTCGGTCTCGTCGTCGCCGGGCTGGTGTGCGTCGTCGCGGCCGTGTCGCGGAGCCGGTACGACCGCGAGACCCGCCGCGGCTTCGCCATACTCGCCTCCCGGGATGGTCGGTTCGTCTTCGGCTCGGCTGCCGCGTTCGTCCTCGTCGCGGTCTCCGTCCTCCTGCTCGTCGTGACATGAGTGCGGCCGGACGCGGCCGACGCCTCCGCGGAGCGCTCCGACCGTCGGTGTGACCGGCGGTGGCGTCGGCGAGGGCCTGCTGATGGCTGGGCACGTCCGCCGAACGGGCACAGGACGAGTACGCGACGGTTTGCCGCGCCGGACCCGAGCACAGCCCGCGCCGGACCGATCCCTGCGGTCGCCTGCTCCAGCGCGGGATGCTTGGTCGATCGGTCGAGCAGCTCCTCCGGAGGCTCGCTGCGCGCCGCCCGGTGGCCCGCACCCGGCCCCGCGGCGTGCGGGGCCGGAGCCGTAGGGCACGGGAATGCGCGAGAAGCAGCAGGCGAGACGGTCAGGGCCGGATCTCGTAGACGTCGTTGAACGGGGTGGCGGCCGCCCGGCGGAACCGGGTGAACCCCGCCTCCCTGGAGACCTGCTCCAACCGCGCCGCGCCCGCCTGGGCGCCGAGACAGCGGCCCACCTCCTGGGAGCGGCTCGCCGGAGTGCAGAGCAGCGTCGACGCCGAGTAGTAGATCGCGCCGACCGGGTTGAGGTTGTCCTCGAGCCGGTCGCCTGCCCGCGGCTCGACGAGCATCCAGGTGCCGTCCTCGGTGAGGGTCTCGCGGATGTGCCGGGCCGCGCCGACCGGGTCGCCCATGTCGTGCAGGCAGTCGAACGTGGTCACCAGCCGGTAGCCGGTGCCCGCGTACTCGGCGGCGGATGCCACTTCGAAGCGCACCCGGTCGTCGACCCCCGCGCGGCGGGCGGCCTCGCGGGCCGCCTCGATCGAGGCGGCGTGGTAGTCAGACCCTGCGATCCGGGCACGGGGGAAGGCCGTCGCCATGATGACGGTGCTGGCGCCGTGGCCGCAGCCGACGTCGGCGACGGTCGCGCCGCGCTCAAGGTCGGGCACGACGCCGTCGAGCGCCGGCAGCCACTCGCCCACCAGGTGGGCGGCGTAGCCGGGCCGGAAGAAGCGCTCGGTGCCGACGAACAGCTCGGGATCCTGCTCGTGCCAGCCGACGCCACGGCCGGTGCGGAACGCCTCGGTCACGGCGGGCTCGGCCTTGGCAGCGGCCGCGGCGACCTGGTACGCGCCCGGCACGAACACCGGGGCGGCGCCCTCGACGAAGAACATCGCGTGCTCGGGCGGGAGCCGGAACGCGCTGCCGTCGTAGTCGACGACGCCGGCTGCGGCCTGCGCGGACAGCCATTCGCAGACATAGCGCTCGTCGGTCCCGGTGCGCTCGGCCAGCTGCGCCGCCGTCACGGGCGCGGCGTCGGCCATGGCTTCGTAGAGTCCCGAGCCGATCGCCGACCAGCACCGTCGAGAGGTGCATCGCGGTCGCGAGGTCGCCGACGAAGCGCTGGACGAAGGCGTCGACCCGGGCGCTGTCGACCGGGGTGTCGGTGGTGGTCACGATTCCTCCTTCGGATGGTGCCTATACCGGTTCGGCGTGCCGCCGGTGTGCCACCGGTGTGCCGCCGGTGTGCCGCCGCGTGCCTCCGCCGAATCGTCGGGAAAGCTCCAGCTGCCGCGGGCTGACGGGCGTCCGGCCCGCGCGGAAAATCGATGCGGTGACGGCCGGGTTCGTCGGACGGACACGGGAGACCGCGCTGCTCGCGCAGCTGCGCGCACGCGCGGCGGGCGGCGAGGGGCAGCTGATCGCGGTGACCGGCGAAGCCGGGATCGGCAAGACCTGGTTCTGCAGGCACGTGGCCACGGCCGCCAGGGCCGAGGGCTGGACGGTCGCCTTCGGCACCTGTTGGCCGCATGCGGGCGCCCCGCCGCTCTGGCCGTGGCCCGCCGTGCTCGCCGACCTCGTGGGCGAGGGTGCCGATGCCGCGTTCGACCGGTCCAGCGCCGGGGGCACCGACGGAGAGCGGTTCGCGCGGTTCAGCGCGATCGCGCGGGCGCTGCGTCGCCGGAGCGGGCCACCCGCGCTGGTCGTGCTCGACGACGCGCACTGTGCCGACGAGGCGGCGCTGCTGCTGACCCGCTTCCTTGCGGGTGCGCTGGAAGGCGTCCCGATAGTGCTCCTACTGGCCCGCCGCACGACCGCGCCGCCACGGCACGCGGCGTTGCTCGACGTGCTCGAACGACAGTCCACGATCATTCCGCTGCGCCGCTTCGACCTGCGCGACACGACCGCCTTCCTCGCTACGCACGCCGCCGCAGGCCCCGACCAGGCCGCCGACCGATCGCTCGTCCTGGCCCTGCTGCGGATCAGCGGCGGAAGCCCGCTGCTGCTCGCACGGGCGGTGGCGGCGGGGAATGCCGCGACTGCGCCCGGCGGCCTGGAACGCGCCGTCGATGACGTGCTGGCGACGGTGGCCGAGCCAGTGCGGCGCGCGGCGGTGGCGACGGCCCTGCTGGGCGAGGCGGCCGTCACCGAGGTCGCGGAGCTCGCCGAGCTGCCCCGCGACGAGGCGTTCGCACGGCTCGACTCGGCGGCGGGGCTGGTGGAGCGCACGGGCGGACGGGTGCGGCCCGCACACGAGCTGGTCCGCGAAGCACTCCTGGCCGGGGTCGCCCCGCCGGTGCTCCTGGATCTGCACGCCGCGGCCGCCGCGATGCTGGCCCGCGCCGGGGCGCCCGCCGAGCGGGTCGCCCACCACGCCCTCGAGGCCGCGGACCGGTCCGCCGCCGACGTGGTCCGGGCCATCGACGCCTGCCGGTCGGCGGCGCACTCGGCGCGGCGCGGCCTTGCCTACGAGACCGCGGCCGACCTGCTGGGGCGCGCAGCCGCGCTCGCCGCGCGGACCGCGGACCCGCACCGGCGGGCCGCTGTGCTCGTCGAGCACGCGGAGGCGGTGCTGGCCTGCGGGCGGCTCGCCGAGGCCCGCGCGGCGTTCGGGCACGCCGCAGACGCCTCGGACGTCGTCGGCGACTCGGTGCTGCTGGCGCGAGCAGTGCTCGGGCTCGGCGGCGTGTGGGTGCACGAGCACCGCAATGTCGCGGACCGCGCGCGAATCACAGCCCGCCAACGTGCGGCGCTCGCCCGCCTCTCCGCCGGGGAACACCGTCTGATCGCGCGGCTCCGGATCCGGCTGGCCGCCGAGGCCGCCTACGTCGGCGGGCCCGTTTCCGACGTGCTCACGGCGCTCGATGCGGCCAGGGCCACCGGCGACGACCGGGTCGCGGCCGAGGCGCTTTCGCTCGCCCATCACGCCCTGCTGGCGCCCGAACACGCTCGGCACCGCGCCCGGCTGGCCGAGGAGCTCGTCCAACGGGCCGCCGCGGCGGGCGACGACGTCCTCGCGGTCTTCGGGCTGTTGTGGCGCACCGTCGACCGCTACGAACTGGCCGACCCGTTCGCCGAACGGGCACTGGCCGAGCTGCGTGAACGGACCGAGGCGCTCGGGGTGGCCGCTGTCGCCTACGTCGTCGCGTGCATCGACGTCATGCGGCTCATCCGCGCCGGTCGGCTCGGGGAGGCCGAACGCGCGGCCCGGCTGTGCCTCCAGCGCGGGCGGGCCGTCGGCGACGCGGACGCCGACGGCTACTTCGGCGTCCAGTTGGCCACGATCCGCTGGCTGCAGGGCCGGGACGGCGAGCTGATCGATCTCGTTCCGTCCACCGCTCACTCGCCGACGCTCGCGGCCTCCGAGCGCGCGTTCTCGATCGTCACCGGAACGGTCCTCGCCCGCGGCGGCCGTATCACCGAGGCACGAGCGGCGCTGGCCGAGCCGCTCCGCGACGGGCTTGCCGCGCTGCCGCGCTCGAGCACCTGGTCAACGGCCATGGTGGCGGCGACCGAGGCGGCGGTCGTGCTGGGCGAACCGACCCTGGCGGCGGAGGCGGCGGAGCTCCTGCGACCGTTCGCCGACCTGCCGGTGATGCCCTCGCTCGCCGTGTCCTGTGTGGGCGTGGCGGCGCGGGCGTTGGGCCTGGCGGCTGCGGCGGCGGGGGACCTGGACGAGGCGGTGCGCCGCTTCGAGCAGGCTGTTCGCGGCAACGACCGGATCGCCCACCGCCCTGCCGCCGCGCTGAGCCGCGCCGAGCTGGCCCGCGCTCTCGTGCGCCGGGGCGGACGCGCGGACCGCGAGCGCGCCGCCGACCTGTTCGCCGAAGCTGCAGGCGCCGCGCAAGGGCTCGACATGCCGCTGCGGGCCCGCGACTGGGCCGCTCGCGCCGCGCGGCTGCACCCGGCCGACGCGAAGGTCGAACTGCGCCGCCGCGACGGCGGGTGGGCGATGCGCGCGCACGGGCGCGACCACCGGCTTCCAGACCTGGTCGGACTGGGCTATCTCGCCACCCTGCTGTCCCGCCCCGGCCGCGCCGTGAGTGCCGTCGAGCTGTGCGGCTCCGTCGAGGTGCCCGACCAAGAGCTCGTCGACCGCACGGCGTTGCGCGCCTACCGGGAGCGCCTCGCCGAGCTGGACGGCGCGATCGACCGCGCCCGGGTCGACGCCGACCTCGGCAGGCTCGCGACGCTGCAGGACGAGCACGCCGCGGTGGCCGACGAGGTGCGCGCGGCGGTCGGTCTCGGCGGGCGCGCCCGCGCATTCGCCGCGCCGCCCGAACGGGCCCGCACCGCGGTGCGCAAAGCGATCAAGCGTGCGGTCGACGCCATCGCCGACCGGGACCCAGCGCTGGGCGCCGAGCTGCGCGCCGCCGTCGCGACCGGCGCGCGCTGTCGCTACGCGCCGCCTGCGGAGCGGGCCTGAGTGGCGGCGGGTGGAGCCGGAGCGGTGGTCAGCACGGCACGGCATTCGGCCCAGGCGTGGGCGGCAAAGAGCTGTCGCGCCCGCCCCTCGGTCCCGGAAGCCACCGATTCACAATAGTGGCGGGGGTCCGGGCGTCGGGCCATCAACGGTTCCACCGCCGGGCCGCAAATCGAATCACGAAACCATCGACGAATTGACGGTGACGACGGGGATCCGGTGCCCCGGCCGGACGCCCGGGGCACGCTCTACCTTCACCGTCCGATCGGCGCCGCGGGGTCCATGGAGAAGCTGACGATCCGCTGACGAGAGGGGTGGATTCCGCACCCGGGCCGGATGTCCGGGTAGCCGACCGCGTCCGACCTACACCGACCGCGGGAGTCAGATGCCTGCCGCCTCGCCGCCGTTCTGGCTCCACGTCCTGGCTTGGGTGTCGCTGGCGACGGCGTTCGCCTGCGCAGTGGCCATCGCCGTCGACATCCTCGTGCGCCGCTACCGCCAGCCGATGCGGATCATGGAGGTCGTCTGGCCGGTCACGGCGCTGTACCTCGGGCCGCTCGCGGTCTGGGGGTACCAGCGCTACGGGCGTCCGAAGAGCGCACGTTGGCTGGAGGAGCACGCCCGACGAAATCCCCCGGACCGGCCTGCCTGGACCGGCACCGCGCTGGGCGTCAGCCACTGCGGGGCGGGATGCACCCTGGGCGACATCGTTGCCGAACTCGCGGTCTTCGGGCTGGGCCTGACGGTCGCAGGCACGGCCCTCTTCGCCGAGATGATCGGCGACTACCTGGCGGCGTTGGCGCTCGGCATTGCCTTCCAGTACTTCGCGATCGCGCCCATGCGCGGTCTCGGCGCGCGCAAGGGCCTCGTGGAAGCGGCGAAGGCGGACGTCGCCAGCCTGACCAGCTTCGAGATCGGCCTCTTCGGGTGGATGGCACTCATGTATTACGTCCTCTTCCCGGCACCCGACCATCTCCACCCGGACTCCGCGGTGTACTGGTTCTTGATGCAGGTCGGGATGGTGGTCGGCTTCGCCACCGCATGGCCGACGAACGTCTGGCTCATCCAGCGCGGGATCAAGGAGTCGATGTGAGCGGCGCCCTCCGTTCGGCACCGCCGCGGCTGACGGACCACTGACGCGCCGCGTGCAGCGCGGCGCCGGGCCCCTCGGCCCCGGGGGGCGCGGTCGGTGATGACGGCGAGAGCGGTCAGGCCCGACGGAAGATCGCGCAGGCGCGCGCGACGATGCACCGCGCACGGGCGATTCTGGACGAAGAGCGGGCGGCCGGGCACGAAGCGGAGGCCCGACGCGAACGGGGACGCGCGACGTCGACGCGAGGCGCGCGCCGCCGCCCAATCAGGCGTAGCGGTGCCGCAGCCAGATGACGGCGGCGAAGAACAGGACGCCGCCCCCGATCCACGGACCTGCGCACCACAGGAGCATCGAGCCGATGAGCACCACACCGACCCACGCGGGTTCGGTGCTGAAGTTCTCCGCGCGCACCCTCCCGTGCCGAGCGCGCTGGAGCGGGAACCCGGAGCCTGCCGACCTACCCTCGTGTCCGGCCATATCGCCTCCACAGGCCGTCGATCCATCGCGCTCCGGGTGCCCGCTCCACCGGCCCCGAACCTGTCGACGTGCTGACGACCCGCCCGCCCCGCAGACGAGGCCGCTCAACGGGGCTTACCGTGCAAGCGAGCCTGGCAGCGAATTCGATGGGTTTCTCATGTCGCACACGAGCATCCAGCAGGCCCACCGCGGGTCTACGAAAGCGCCGAGTCCTCATGAGCGGAGAGGTGATGACGCGTATTCGCATCTGGCGCCGCTGTTCAAGGAGCTCGTCGACCTTCCTCCGGACAGTCTCCGGCACGCCGAGCTCAGGGCGGAGCTGATCGCTGGCTACCTGCCGGTGGCCCGGCACATCGCCCGCCGCTTCGGAGGCCGCGGCGAACCCGAGGAGGATCTCGTCCAGGCCGGAACACTCGGACTGATCGGCGCCGTGGACCGGTTCGACCCCGGCCGCGGCCTGGACTTCCTGTCCTTCGCAGTGCCGACGATCACCGGCGAGATCCGCAGGCACTTCCGCGATCGCACCTGGCCCGTGCGGGTTCCCCGACGGCTCAAGGACATGCAGTCCACGATGAACACCGCCATCGGGTCGTTGTCCCAAGAGCTCGGCCGAGCACCCCGCCCCACCGAGATCGCCAACCGTCTGGATGTGCCGGTCGACGCCATCCTCGAAACGCTCGCCGCGCAGCAGGCCTACCGGAGCGACTCGCTCGACCAGATCGCACACGACGGAGAGGAGCCTCTGAGCGAACGCATCGGGGCGCCCGACCACCACTTCGACGTCATCGAGTACCACGAGACCCTGGGCCCGATGATCGCCGCCCTGCCCGACCGTGAGCGCACGATCCTCATCATGCGGTTCTTCGGCAACCGGACCCAGTCCCAGATCGCGCAGGTCGTCGGCGTGTCCCAGATGCATGTCTCCCGGCTGCTCGACCGCACGCTCAAGCATCTGCGCTGCCGCCTCACCGCGGGCCTTTAGTGGAGACCGCGACACCGACGAAGCCCCACGTCGCCTCCGGGTCGTCCGGCGGACGCACCTCCAGCGCCATCTGGTGCCGCGCGCCCCGGCTGCCCGATCCTCGGATCCCAGGCTGCGCGAAGCCGGTCGTGGGTGTCGCCGACTCGTGCGCTACCGGCTGCCCGAGCCCGCGGGCCGCAGCCCGACGTCGGACGGATCGGGGTCGGCGGCGAGCGCTTCGGCCGCCGGGATCCCTCCCCATTCCCTGATGAGCAGGGCCAACTCACCCCGGTGCTCCGGGCGGGCGGCCGAGTGCACGCCGCGCAGCATCACGAGCAGCACGCAGCGACCGTCGCAGTCGACCCTCAGCCTGCCGGCAGCGGACGCGCCGCCAACCTGCGCAGCAGATCGTGCAGCTGGTCGATCACCTGCACCGCGGTGGTCGGATCGTTCACCCCTGGTGAAAGCGCACGCAGTGCGATGTCGAGCAGCTGGCGCAGGCCGAACCCGGGGGGTCCTCGTGGGGGTGCGCTCCTCGTCGAGGTGCGCCCCGCAGCACAGCCGCGCCGCGTCCGGCTCGCCGCCACGCACCCGAAACAGCGGCCCGTCGTGGGGGACGAACTCCCCGCGGAGCCGACGATCCTCACTGCACCAGGCAGGGCGACGGGTAGCGGGTCGGGCTCGTCGTCGGACGGGTGGCGGCGTTCGAGCGCGGCCCGACACTCCCCCGCGATGCCCGCGATGATCGTGGCCACCCGGATCGCCTGTGCCGTGTGGTTGAGGTAGAGCAGGAACACGATCGTGCTGGCCGGCACGAAGCCGAACGCCGTCGTCACCGCCAACTGGGGCACGAACGGAGCACCACCATGGCGTAGACAATGTGGCCACGAACACGCCGAGCGTGACCCGGTTGAAGCGGTCGAGCAGGAACGTCCGCAGCACGCGGGGCGAAAGCTGCCCGCTGGTCAGCTGCAGCACCACGATCGTGATCGAGAACACGAGCGCTGTGAACGTGCGGGCGCCTTCCGGACCGCCCGCGAACAGGAAGGCGGCCGGCGTAGCGCCCAGTAGATTCGAGCCGATTCTGGACAGGCCCCCTTGCCGAGCAGCCTCACGACGACGCGTGGATCTCCCAGAACGACGGCCCGACCGGAGCCGCGAAATCGCCGGTCGCCACGAAGTAGCCATCGTCGCTGACGGTGATCGGCAGCTGGGGCAGGGGGCGGACCGCCGGGCCGAACACCACCTTGGCGCCGTCGGTCATGTCGAACGCGGACTGGTGGCAGGGGCAGAGGCTGACCCCGGTCAGGGAGTTGTACAAAGACGCGGGGCAGCCCAGGTGGGTGCAGATCTTGGAGTAGGCGACGAACTGACCGTAGCCGAAGCCCGACCGCTGCTGGACAACGGCGCTCTCCGGGCGGAACCGGATGAGCATCGCGGGCGCATCGGCCGCGTCCTCGACCTTCCGCAGCTGCTCTTCGTCGCCGCGCTCGGACTCCCGGAACGGGTAGACGGTCATCATCGCGCCGGGCGCCATGTCCTCGGGCCGCACCCGCCGGATCTCCTCGCCTGCCGCGAGCGATTGGCGGAGGTAGACCGTCTCATCGCCGATCGGTCGCCAGGGCGTCACCCAGAGCGGCGCCTGGTCGCGCTTCTTCCAGGGGTTGAGCACGAAGGTGCCGAGCGCCAGCACACCGGCGGCAGCACCGAGGCCGCCGGTCGCGAGGAGCAGCGCGCGCCGGGCGAACCCCAGCCCGCCCAGGCCGGTCTCCGAGCCCGCCTGGCTGAGCCGGGCGGCCGCGGTGCGGCGTTCCACGTCGTCGGAGGGACCGAGCTGCCAGCGCTGAACGGCGACCTCGTCGGGGACGAAGCGCTTGAGATGCACCGTCAGGCCGACGCCCAACATGGCCACAGCGAGCCCGAAGGTGAGCCCGAGCATCGGGGTGTGCAGCAGGAAGATCACGTGACCGGGCTCCCCGGGTGCGACGTAGTCGCCCGGCCACGCCACGAAAACCCCCACGAACGCCGCGGCGCACAGCGCCGAGAGCAGGAAGCAGGCGGCGACCCGACGCTCTGCCCTTCGCCGTGCGCGAGCGTCGTCGGGTGGCAGTCGGGGCGTCGAGGCCACCACGCGCACGCCGTCGCGCTCGTCGCCGAGCCGCGCCAGCTCCTCGCGGCTCATCGCGCGGAGCTCGCGCCCGCTGGGGGCGCCGTCGTCGCTCACGACCGGGCTCCCAACCAGAGGGTGAAGCCGACCAGCACCACCATGCCCACGAGGAAGGCGGCCAGCCCCTCGGTCGACGGCCCGAGCTCGCCGAGCGTGAGCCCGCCAGGCGCGTTCGCCTGGCCGCGCACGGCCAGCACGTAGGCGATGATGTCCTGCTTCTCGGCCGGGGTGAGCTGGCGGTCGCTGAAGCGGGGCATGGCCTGTGGACCGGACAGCATCGCCGAGTAGACCTGCTTCGGCGTGGCGTGCTGCAGGTTCGGGGCGTAGGCGCCGCCCAGCAGCGTGCCGCCCCGGCCGGTGAAATTGTGGCACTGCGAGCAGTTGAGCCGGAACAGCTCACCGCCGTGGGTGGGGTCGCCGACCAGTGTGGCCCCGTCCGGGGGCGCCTGCGGCCCGCCGCCGTTGGCCTCGACGTAGGCGCCGAGCGCCGCGAGGTTCGCGCGGCCCTGCGGGGTCGCCGGGTCGAAGCCCGGATCGGGATCCTTGCGGCGAGCTTGCAATTGCTCGCCCGCCAGCGGCATGCGCCCCGTCGACACCTGGAAGTAGACCGCCGCGTCGCCCGCCCCGATGATGCTCGGGCCCCGTCCCGGCACCCCCTGCAGGTTCTCGCCGTGACAGGTGATGCACGCCGTGCGGTAGAGCTGTTGCCCCTGCGCGGTCAGGTCCGCGTCGTTCTCGGCCGCTGCCTGCGGAGCGGGCCTGAGCAGCGCGAACAGCGTCCCGACGACCAGCAACGCCCCTCCGAGCCCGACCGCTCGCGACACCAGGCGCCGTCTCCTTCGCGCCATCGGCTGCCTCCTCGATCTGCGCACCGGATCCACCGCACCGACCGACCGGCAGCCTTCGCCGTCGGTCGGCCGGGGGCATGCCCCTTCGGCAGAGCAGCCAAACCGCCAATTCGCCGAGCGCGTTTCGACCGGCACTGCGGTGGGCATCCGGCCCGCGCTCCGACCCCAGCGTCCCTGCTGCCGCCAGCGATCCCCCCGGAGGCCCCGGTGCCGTTCCGCAACGTGTTCGCCTCGCTCATGACGATCTGGTTGGCCGTCGCGGCCGCGGTGTTCGTCATCGTGACCGGGCTGGTGCTCTTCGCGATCGTGCGCAATCGCGAGCGACGCCGGCAGCACCTGCCGTTCGCCGCGGCGTCGCACCCGGCGGTGGAGATCGCCTACGCGGTGTTCCTCGGCGCGGTGGCCGCCGCGTTGGCGACCGGAAGCTTCATGGGGATCTCGCAGCTGAACCAGGGCGTCGGGCTCGCCGCCAACACGACGAGCACTCCGGCGACGCGCGTGGACGTCACGGCGTTCCGCTGGTGCTGGGACTTCTCCTACCCGGGCACCACGGTGGAACGCTCCGGGGACTGCACCGCAGGGGTCTACCCGACCGTCGTGGTCCCGGCCGGTCAGCCGGTGGAGTTCGCCATCACCTCCCGCGACGTCGTGCACGCGTTCTGGCTGCCCGACTTCGACGCCAAGATGGACGCCTACCCCGACCACGAGAACACCCTGCGCATGGTCTTCCCGACGCCGGGCCGCTTCCGGGGCCGCTGCTCGGAGTTCTGCGGGGTGCACCACGCCAGCATGGATTTCTGGGTGCAGGTGGTCTCCCCCGCCCAGTACCAGCAGTTCCTGGCGTCCGGCGGGGCGAGCGCATGACGGCCACCACCGGCGTGCCAACGCCTGCCACCCCCGAGCGGGGTGGTGAGCCCGGCGCGATCGCGGGCTGGCTCACCAGCACCGACCACAAGCGCATCGCCGGGCTCACGCTGGGCACCGCACTGGTGATGATGCTCGTCGCGGGCGGGCTGGCCACGACCATGCGCGCCCAACTCGCCCGTCCCGACGGCACCGTGCTGCCGCCCGAGCTCTATGACCAGTTCTTCACCATGCACGGCTCGATGATGATCTACCTGGTGATGACGCCGTTCGCGATCGGCGCCGGGCTGTACTTCGTGCCGCTGCAGATCGGCGCCCCGAACGTGGCCGCGCCCCGCACCACCATGCTCGGGTACTGGCTCTACCTGCTCGGCGGGCTGATCATGCTGTCGGGGTTCGCCACCGACACCGGCGCGGCGGATCAGGGCTGGTACTCCTACCCGCCGCTGGCGAGCGCCCGCTACACGCCGGGCCCGGGGGTCTCGCTGTGGATCGCCGGGGTCGGTCTTTCCGCCACCGGGCTGCTGCTCATGGGCGCCACCGTGCTGTGGACGGCGCTGCTCAAGCGGGCCAAGGGCATGTCCATGCTGCGGATGCCGATGTTCAGCTGGTCGATCGTGGCCACCAACCTCATGGTGCTCGGCGCCTTCCCCGCGCTGCTCGTCGCGGTCGGGATGCTGGCCGTCGGCCGGATCAACCCCGACGTGTTCGACGCCAACGTCTGGAACATCGGCTACCAGAACCTCTTCTGGTTCTTCGGTCACCCCGTCGTGTACGTGATGTTCTTCCCGTTCGTCGGGATGGTGGCCGAAGTGCTCGCGGTGTTCGCCCAGCGGCGCTTCTTCGGCTACCGGGCCTTCGTGCTCTCGCAGCTCACCTTCGCGGCCTTCTCGATGAGCGTGTGGGGCCACCACATGTTCTCCACCGGCCAGTCGACCGACTACTACTACTCGCTCACCTCGATCCTCCTGGTGGTGCCCGCGGGCATCGAGTACTTCGACCTCGTCGGGACGGTGCTGGGCGGGCGGCTGCGGTTCCCCACGCCGATGCTCTTCGCGCTGGCCTTCCTCCCGCAGTTCCTGATCGGGGGGCTGACCGGCATCATCGTGGCGACGCCCGCGCTGGACTACCAGCTCACCGACAGCTATTTCATCGTCGCGCACTGGCACTACACGCTCGCGGCGGGCAGCTTGTTCGGCCTCTTCGCGGGGATCTACTTCTGGTTCCCGAAGATCACCGGTCGCAGGCTGCGCGAGGGGCTCGGCAAGGTCCACTTCTGGCTCTGGCTCGTCGGCACGAACCTGACGTTCCTGCCGATGTTCTGGCTCGGCGCGCACGGCATGCCGCGGCGCATCTCCACCTACCTGCCCCAGGACGGCTTCGGCACCGAGAACCTCATCTCGTCGGTCGGCGCCGGGGTGCTGGCCGTCGGCGCGATCGTCTTCCTCGTCAACTTCGGGGTGTCGCTGCTGCGCCCCCACGCGGCGGGGAACGATCCGTGGGGCGGGCACAGCCTGGAGTGGGCAACCAGCTCACCCCCGCCGCGCTACAACTTCACCACCGACCACCCGCTGCCGCCGGTGCGCAGCTACGCGCCACTGCTGGACCTGCGTGAGGCCGCCGAAGAGGCGAAGCGATGAAGCCCCCGCACGGCGTCGTCGGGGCGTGGGCCACCGGGCTACTGGTGCTCGCGCTGGTGTTGCTCGCGTTCTCCCGGCAGCTCGCGGTGGTCGTGATGTACCTGGCCGCGATCGGCCTCGTCGCGGGCTTCGGCCTGGCCGTGCTGCTGGCCGCACGGCGCGGTGCGGAGCACGCCGTCCAGCGACGCCAGCCGCGCCGGGCGACCGCGGCGGTGTTCGCGGCGCTGGCGCTCGCCGTCGCCGCGACCGGTCTGGCCTACGGCTGGGTCCTGGCCCTCATGGCGGTGTACCCGCTCGGCGTCGCGCTGTGGATGCTGCGCGGGGAACGGCTGCCCGAGGGGACGCGGCCGTGGCCGGTAGCGGTCGACGGGACGCCGCCTGCGGAACCGGCCCCGATGCGCTACGGCGGCGAGCGCGTGGGCACGGCGGAACCGGTGCCGTCCGGCCATCCGGCGGTGGGGGCGCCGGAGGGTCCGACCTATCCCGACCCGGCCGGGCGGGACGGATCGGTTCCGACCGTCGCCAAGGTGGGTTGGGTGGTCATCGCCGCACGGGTGCTGGCCAAGCTGGTGCGGGGTGGGCGATGACCGGGCCTGCGCACGTCGCGCACATGGCGGCGATGGGCCTGCTCGTCGCGGTCGCCGCGCCCGGGCTGCTGCGTGTCCTGGTGCGCCTCGAGCCACGGGTCGACCGGCTCGCCCCGCCCGCGGTGGTGACCCTGCCCGCCTTCGTCGTGCTGCACGCGGCGATAACCCTGGGCGGCGCCGCACTGGGCGCCTTCTTCGGCCCGGCGGTTCTCCTGGTGGGCGCAGTGGCCTTCTGGACGCCGGTGTTCGGCGTGCGCCGCAGGCTGTCGGACGGCACCCGCGCGCTCTACCTCTACCTCGCGATGCCCATGCTCGACCTGGCAGGCGTGTGGCGGGTCGCGACCGGCGACTCGGACGGCGGCCTCGCGATGATCGTCGGAATGCTGCCGATGGCCGCGATCACACTGGCGATCACCTGGCGGTGGATCACGGCCGAGGACCGCCGCGTCGCGCTCGAGGAGGCCGCATGACCCGGTTCCACCTGGTCCGACGCACGGCTGTCGCGCTCGACCGCAGGTTCGCCCTGGCGAAGACGGCGCGCAGGCAGTCCTCGCACGTGTTCCCCAAGCACTTCTCGTTCTTCTGGGGCGAGATCGCGCTGTACTCGTTCCTGGTGCTGCTGCTGTCGGGCACGGTCCTGGCGCTGCACTTCGTGCCCGACACCACCGACACGACCTACCAGGGCGAGTACGACCTGGCCGACGGGCTGCACATGTCCCGCGCCTACGCCTCAGTGCTCCGGCTGTCGTTCGACGTGACCGGCGGGCTGCTGATCCGGCAGGTGCACCACTGGGCGGCGCTGCTCTTCGTCGCGGCCATCGTGATCCACATGCTCCGCAACTTCTTCACCGGATCGTTCCGCAGGCCCCGCGAACTGACCTGGATCACCGGTGTCATCCTGCTGATGCTCGGGGTGCTGGAGGGCTACAGCGGCTACTCCATGATCGACGACCTGCTGTCCGGCATGGGCGTGCGGATCATCTCGGGGCTGCTGCTGTCGGTTCCCGTGGTCGGCACCTGGCTGCACTGGCTGATCTTCGGCGGCGAGTTCGACGGCGACATCTGGATCTCCCGGTTCTTCCTCGGCCACGTCTTCCTGCTGCCCGGCCTCCTGCTCGCGCTCGTCGCCGTCCACCTCGGCCTGGTCTGGTACCAGAAGCACACCCAGTTCCCGGGGCCGGGGGCGCGCAACGACAACGTCGTCGGCGAGCGGGCCGCACCCGGCTTCCTGGCCAAGACCCTGGCCAACGGGCTCGTCGTGGCGGGCGTCATCGGGGTGATGGGCGGCGTGCTGCAGATCAACCCGGTGTTCCTCTGGGGCCCGTACAGCCCGTCGGACGGTTCGACAGGGGCACAGCCCGACTGGTACGCGATGTTCCTCATCGGCGCGCTGCGGCTGATGCCCGGCTGGCCCATCCGGCTCGGCGTATACACCGTGCCGCCACCGCTCTGGCCCGGGCTGGTGCTGCCGGTCGTGATGTTCCTGCTCCTGGCCGTCTACCCGTTCCTCGAACGGCGGTTCACCGGCGACCGGGCGATGCACCAACTCCTGCAACGCCCCCGCGACAACCCCGTGCGCACCGCCATCGGCGCCATGGCCGTCACGTTCTGGGGGGTCCTGACCGTCGCGGGCGGCGACGACGTGATCGCTATCGCCTTCGACATCCCGCTCGAGCCGCTGCGCTGGGCCGAACGGATCGCCGTACTGGTCCTCCCCGGGATCGCGTACGTGGCCGCGTACCGGCTCTGCGTCGGGTTGCAGCGCCGCGACCGGGAGATGCTGCGGCACGGCGTGCGCACCGGGCTGCTCGTGGAGACGGCCGAGGGTGTGTTCGCCGAAATCCGCCAGCCGCCCGGCGGGGTCGACCACGAGGGGCGACCCGTTCCCCTGCACTACGACGGGGCGCGCATCGACGAACGCGTCGGCACCCGTGACGAGGAACCCGCCCCATGAAACTCCGCGCAGCCCTCCCCTTCCTGGCGATCGCGCTCGCCGTCCTCGCCGCGTGCACGCCTCGGCTGGGCTACCTGAGCAACCCGCAGGGCGAGGGCGCGACCGGACGATCCGGACAGATCGTCGTCTCCGACGCGTTGATCGCGTTCAGCGGGCCGCTCGACTCGGCCCTCGCCTATCGGATGGGCGGGTCGGCGCCGCTGTCCGCAAGCGTCGTCAACACCGGCGACGTCGACGATCGGATGGTATCGGTCAGCAGCCCGGTCGCGGGCAACGTGACCATCACGGGCAACACGCCGGTGACCTGTCACGGCTCTATCGCGCGTGGGTCGGTCCGGCGATCGGGCGCGTGGACGCCACCACGCTGGCGCGGCTGGACGGCGCGCTGCGGGCCGCCATGGATCTGTGAACGTCCCGCCTCGCGGGATCCGGCTTCGGTGTGTGGGCGACGACCTCGACGCCCGGGCCCGCGATGCCGGTGTGATGAGCCGTCGTCGAGACAGACCGACACCCGCCGCGCCGGTGATCGTCGATGAACTCGATGAGCTCGACGCGTTCGGTGACGACGAGCTGCTGGATGTGCTGGTGAACTATCACCGCTCTGCCCTCGGAGCCTGGAGCGAGACCCTGGCCCCCGAAGGGTTGGAGCCGGTCACGGTGCAGGCCACCAGCGCCCACGACGCCTCCCCAAAGCGCTGGACCTCGTCGAAGCGCTGTCTCTGTATGCGGACGTGGCGATCTCGACCGTGCACACCCTGGACGGCGAACCTGATCGCGTGGGCGATGCTCGCCGCGCGTGAGGGTTTTGTCGACTGCGCCATCACAGACCCCACCCTCGCCGGGCTGATCACCCACGACTGACCCGGTCGCCGCGCGCCCGTAATGCGGGGCTACGTCGAGGAAGGCTCCCTCTGGAACGACAACGCCGCCGCCCGGCTGGGGGGCTGTAGCCGTGGCGGCCGTCAGCCTGAGGATCGGCATCTTTTGCCCGATCGACGGGTTCGCTGTGGTAGCCGCGGCCGGGAGCGGGCGTGGTGGTTGACGCGCGCTAAGCGCGGGGAGTCGCGCGCAGGCGTCCGTCCGAGTCGGTGGAGTAAATCAAGGTCGCGTCCCGGATGACGGCTTCGGTGTTCTCTTCCGGGGTCTGGCAGTCCGGGCAGATCACCGCGATGACGAGCCCACTCTTGATGATGGCGTTCCACTCCCCGCTATCGCGGCCGCGGTCGCGATAGCGGCGGCCGCAGCGGCTGCACGTCCGCGGGTGTTCGGTCACGGTCTGGCCCTTGTCGCGGCAGCCATCTCCATCGGGCTGCACGTGCTGGTCGAGAGGGATCGGCCGGGCCCGCGGGTGCTGCCCGGGATGCGTGCGTGAGAGCCGCGGACAACGCCGGGCCCGGCCGACCCGGATCTTAGGGGTGGGCAGGCCCAATCGCCCGCCCCGCCCGGCAGCCCCCGTCCACACGGCGAAGCGCGAAACGGGGCAGGCGAGGCCAAGAGCGCCGCACGGCTCCGGCACTCGAAATCCTGCCCGCGCTCGGGCGACGTATCGGACATTACGGCCGATAACGAGTCAATCGACAGGCCTGACGCCATTCAAGGTTCGCCTTGCGACATCTGGCTTCGGCGTGTCGGCGACGGCACAGACGCCGGTGGGGGCGATGCTGGCGTGGTGAGCAACCGGGCCGACCGTCACCGTCGCCGCAGGCCGACACCCGCCGCACCGGTGGTCGATGAGTTCGACGCGTTCGATGGGGACGAGCTGCTGTACGTGCTCGTGGACTACCACCGCTCGCCGTTGGGGGCCTGGACCGCGATCCTGGTCCCGGACGGGTTGGAGCCGGTGGTGCTGCAGGCGACGAGCGCCCACGACGCCTTCCATAAGGCCACGGAGCTCATCGCTGTGCTGTCCGAGCACGCGGACGTGGCGATCTCGACGATGCACACCCTCGACGGCGACCCCGTGGCGTGGGCGATACTCGCCGCCCGCGAGGGCTTCGTCGACTGCGCCATGAGTGACACCACCCTCGCCGACCTGATCACCCAGAACTGACGCGGTCGACTCGAACCTCCTGAAGACGAAGTTTGACGCTTCTATGTGTTGTCAAGGGGCATTTCAAGATCGAGTTCTTCATCGGGTCGGCTGAGGCGGGTCCGGTGGTCGCCGTGTCGTCACCGGTCCTCGACGGGGCGGTCGGCTCGGGTGGTGGTGAGGTCTGGGTCAGGGGAGTAAGTCGGTGACCGCAACGGGTTCGTCGCAATGCGGGCACCTGCCGCCGATGTCGACCCGGCGGCAGGGTCGTTGGCAGTCCGGGCACCACTGCTGGCCGAGGTAGCGCTGCTCGCACTCGGCGCAGGCGTAGACGGTGGCGTCGCGGCGCGGCCGCCGGATCGGCAGGGCAGCGACCGAGGCGGCCGGGGTGAGGTGGCGGGCTCGCCACGCAGCCTGTCGGCAGGCCGGTGAGCAGTACCGTTGCCGTCGGTTGCGCAGGAAACCGGTGCCGCACACTGGGCAGCAGCTGCGCGGGTTGGGGGATGTCGTCTCGACATCGTTACGCGGCGGGCGGTCAGGCATCGGCGGGGGTGGCTGCGGGGGTCATGGTGGCGGTGAGGGCACGGTAGAGCTCGCGGGTGATGTACCGCTTGAGGCAGCGGCGGATCTCGCGGGTGGTCTTGCCCTCGGCGGTGCGCCGGGCCACGTAGGCGCGGGTGCGCTCGCAGCAGCGCATCCTGGTCAGGGCGATGGTGTGCACGGCCCGGTTGAGGGCCCGGTCCCCGCCGCGGTTGAGCCGGTGCCGCACGGTGCGCCCGCTGCTGGCCTCCAGTGGGTTGGTGCCGGCCAGGGCGGCGAATGCTCCGTCGTTTCGGCACCGGCCGGGGTGGGAGAAGCTGACGATCACCTGGGCGGCGCTGACCGGGCCGACCCCGCGGCGGTCGGTCAGCCCGGGGGTGAGGTCCTCGACGATGGTCTGCAGCTGGGCGCGGTTGGCCTTGAGCGCGCGGCCGCCGTCGCGGACCGCGATCGCGAGCCGTCGCAGCTCGCCGTGCCGCACCGCCTGGGCGCGGTCGGCGTCGCGGGGGCTGCGGCGCCGGGCCAGGGCGGCCAGGACAGGCTCGGACAGCGCAGCACGGGCGGTCTGCCGGTCGGCGTCGTCACCGCCGAGCAGCAGTGCGCGCAGCCGGTTGGTCTGCGCGGTGTGGGCGGTGGTGAGGTCGTGGCGGGCGCCGAGCAGGATCCGCAGCGCTTCGCGGTCACCGTCGGCGCGTGGCGTCGGTAGCCGCTCAACGTCGTATTGCAGCGCCGTGAGCACGGCCAGGTGCGCGTCGATCGGGTCGGACTTGCCGCGCCCACGGCGGGCCTTGCGGTGGGGCTGCTCGCACTCGATGACCATCAGCCCGGCCGCGGTGACCGCGCGGGCCAACCCGACACCGTAGCTGCGGGTTCCCTCGATCGACACCGCCAGCCGCGGACCCGGCGCGTGGTCGAAGATCCAGGCCAGCAGCTCGGCGAAGCCGGCGCAGTCGTTGCTGATCGTGATCGTCGCGATCGGCGTCCCGGTGGGATGCGCGATCTCCACCTGATGGGTGTCGCGGTGGGTGTCGACACCGACGACGGCATCGACGACTTCTGCCAACATGGGCAACGGCCTGTCCCCTTTCTGGGTGCGGGTCAACGTCGGCACCGGCCTGGATGGGATCACCGAGCGGCACATCTGTGACGGGTCACGCCCTCGAGCGGACAGGCTTCTGATCAGTAACTGGGGCTCCTTCCGGTGACGTCTTGTGGACGTGAAAATGGGTTGGGGTGCCTGCCGACGCCGAGTTGTCCCTGTGACCCGTGGATCCCGTTGATCAGTCTGGCGCTGGGGCCCGACCTGGAAGGGTCATGCACTGTCGCTTCGAGCACGCCGGTCAGACTTTCGGTTCCCTGACCGAGGCCCCCAGGCATCCCGTCCGGTTACTCCCGCACCAGGATGGAGAACAACGTGGTGATGCGGAAGCCCGCAGAGATCGTTGACGCCGACCACGAGTTGGTGATCGAGCGGGTGTGTGCGATCGATGTGGCCAAGGCCTCGGGCATGGTGTGTACGCGCCTGCCGCAGGGGGCCGCGGCGGGCCGGCGGGTCAGCCGGGTGTGGGAGGTGGCGGCCACCACGCGCGCGATCACCGAGCTCGCTGATCATCTGGTGGCGGTGGGGATCGAGCAGGTCACCGTCGAGTCCACCTCCGATTACTGGCGAATCTGGTTTTATCTGTTGGAGGCTCGTGGTCTCGACGTGCAGTTGGTCAATGCCCGCGATGTGAAGAACCTGCCGGGCCGGCCCAAAACGGACAAGCTCGATGCGGTGTGGTTGGCCAAGCTCACCGAGAAGGGCCTGTTGCGACCGTCGTTCGTGCCGCCCGTGGAGATTCGAGTGTTGCGCGATTACACCCGGCTGCGGGTGGACCTGACCCGGGAACGCACCCGGCACTGGCAGCGGCTGGAGAAGCTGCTGGAAGACGCTTTGATCAAGGTGTCGTCGGTGGCCAGCAAGTTGGACACCCGCTCGGTGCGCGACATGCTCGAGGCGCTCATCGCCGGGGACCGCGATCCGCGGCGGCTGGCCGAGCTTGCGCGGGGCAGGATGAAAACCAAACGTGCTGCCCTGGTCGAGGCGTTGAGCGGCCGGTTCGACGGGCACCACGCCGAGATCGCCCGCATGCTCCTTGATCAGATCGACGGGTTGTCCGCCGCGATCGACCAGCTGACCACCCGCGCCGAGCTCCTCCTGCAAAACCTGCTCGCCGCCCGGGCCGGCGACCAGCCCGCTGGGGGTGCAGTCCCCGCACCCAGCTCGGGCGACCCATGCCAGGCCCCCACCGAGGCCCGCACCGAGGCCCGCACCGAGGCGCCTACCGAGGCTTCTGTGCCGGCCAACGGCCCCCTTGCTCACCGTGGCGGCAACGGGCTGTCCGCCTCGCAACGCCTCGATGAGATCGCCGGTATCGGCCCGTTGGCGGCGCAGGTCGTCATCGCCGAAATCGGGCTCGAAATGAGTCGTTTCCCCACGGCGGGGCATCTGGTGTCCTGGGCCAAACTGTGCCCCCGCACCATTCAGTCCGGTGCCACGCGCCGTGGCGGGGCCGCCGGTAAGGGCAACCCCTATCTCAAAGGTGTGCTCGGTGAAGCCGCCGCCGCCGCGGCCAAGACGAACACCTTCCTCGGCGAGCGCTACCGGCGTTTGGTCAAACGCCGCGGCAAGCTCAAAGCGCTCGTCGCGGTCGCGCGCTCAATCCTGGTCATCGTCTGGCACCTGCTGTCCGACCCGACCGCACGCTTCTACGACCTGGGGCCCGACTACCACACCCACCGCATCGATACCACCCGCAAGATCCAAAACCACATCAGCGGGCTCACCGCGCTGGGCTTTCGCGTCACCCTCGAACCCGCCGCCTGACACACGTCCCGGCCGGGTCACCCCAACGGTGGTTCCGCTCACCCGTCCCCGACTCAGCCTCAAGGCCAGCTGAGCCGGTGGTCCCGTCCGCCCGTCCCCGACTTATTTTCCGGTCAGGCCAACTGGTGGGCCAGACCGGTGCCGGCAACCCGGCGGCCAGGTCAAACCGAAGGCACGCCGAGGCAGCCAGATCTTTAGCGAGGCACGCCGAGTTGCCGGCACCGAGCCTGGAGCACTCCCACCCGGGAGTACCGCAACGACACT
>CAWIOI010000028.1:0-137617 GCA_963837575.1 uncultured Actinomycetota bacterium | reverse complement strand
GTACTCAACCAGGGCTCGCTGCTGTTCGTCGACTCCTTCGTCCAGGAATGGGTCTCCCAGCACGGCGTCCTCCGCTACGGCGCGACATACGTCAACGCGATCCTGTCATTGCCTCCATCCTGGATCTACGACTCCGGGTTGCCCAATCTGAGCAGTTGGCTGGTCGGCTCGGCAACGACCTGGAGCAGTGCGGGTTACGGCTTTTCCCTTTCAGCGGAAGCGTATCTGAACTTTGGCTTCGCCGGAATCTTCGTGATTTTCTTCCTGCTCGGACTCAGTGTTCGTGCAGCCGTTTCCCGGTTTGGGCGGAGTGACTGGGTACTTTCTTCAGCGCTCGACTACCTTGCGATCGTCATGTATGCTGTCCGCGGAGACAGTTCACAACTTCTCAAGTCAGTCGTCTACGGTTCCATATTCTTCGCAGCTATCTCGCTGACCTCCAGCGTGGAGGTCGCGAAGAATTCGGCTACGCTGCCGGGCCACGGCTCCGACAAAACGACCACATGATGTCGTCGGCGGCGAGCGGACAGAAACGCCGAGGAAATGTCGGGCGTCTCAGATGGCCCAACCGGCGAGCGTCAGGATTCGGGCAACGTTCGATTGCCGCTCGTCAATCGCGGCCGACCTGGCCGATAGCCCACAGGTAGGTCGACCACGGCCACTTCTCCGGAAAGCGGTCTTCCGTCGGAGCGGATCCGGGCTCACCCATGAACTCCGACATCGTCACCTCGCCGGCACCGCTGACGCCGTCCCGACGCAACACCGCCCCCACCGTGCGCAGCAGGATCCTGATGTCCAGCGACATGCAGCACCGCTCGACGTACTCCACGTCGAGCGCGAACTTCCGATCCCAGCTCAGCCCGTTGCGGCCGGAGACCTGGGCCAGGCCGGTCAGCCCCGGGAGCACCTCGTGCCGGCGGGCCTGCGTGCGGCGTGTACCGGTCCAGGTACTGCATGAGCAGCGGCCGGGGCCCCACCAGCGACATCTCCCCCCGCACGATGTTCCAGAGCGTGGGCAGCTCGTCGAGGCTGGTACCGCGCAACACCCGACCCAGACCGGTCATCCGGGAAGCGTCGTCGACGGGCCCGCGCACCGGGTCGGCAAGCCGCATCGTGCGGAACTTCACCAGGACGAACGGGGCGCCGTGCAGGCCCGGTCGGACCTGGCGGAACAGCACCGGGCGACCGAGGCGGACGGCCACCGCTCCGCTGTCACGGCCTGGACAGGGAAGACGACAGTACGAGCGCCACGACGGCGAACACCAGATCGAGCAACCGCTTGGCGTGACGGTAGATCATCGGGTGGCCTCGGCCAGCACCATGTGTACGTCCACGACGTGACGAGAACCCAATGCGGACAACCGATTGGGTGGCGGCAGCGTCAGCCACGTCCGGGACAGCGACACCGCACGCGCTCCGATGGAGGCACCGTGGCGGACCGTCACACCGACCGCCGCCCCCCGGAGAGACCGAACGCGGATACTGGTCACTGGTGAACACCGCCCCCGGACTGACGAAAACGCCATCCTCCAGCACCGCAGGCTCGTAGACCATCGCGTAGTTCTGGACCTTGCTGCTGTCGCCCACCCGCCTGCCTACGCCCGACGTTGGCACCCCGGTCCACGCTGCAGTTGTTTCCCAGCACCGCGCCCTCGCGCACGTGTGCCAGGTGCCACACAGACGTCCCCTCCCCGCGCTGTGCATCGTCAGCCACGTCAGCGCTCGCCTGAACTAGAGCCATCACCACTGCCGCACTTGTCGACCACGTCCGATGTCCGGGCTGCCACCCGGGTCGGGTCCGATCCCAGCCCAGAGCTGTGCGAGCGGATGGCGACTCCGGGTCGCGTTGCCGCTGGTTGGCACGGGGAACGGTGTGAGCGGGGCCTGCGGCGGTGGCAACGCCCCTGCGCACGCTCCACCCGGAGACAGTCATGGCTTCGCGCTCGAGAGATGGCCGTATTGGCGTGGTCGGGCGGCAGGCCCGTCGCCCCGGGTTCGAGGCCGGTCAGCATCACTGAGCACGTCCGGCCGTCGGGCCGCTCCACGTCGATCGAGAGGTGGCTCGCGCCGTCCGGCGGTGGGTGCGGCGAGCGCCCTGCATGCAGCTGATGTCATGGTGGTCACCTCCAGTCGGTCTGGTGGCGCGCTGTCGGTGGGGCGGAGCCCGGCCTGATCGCGATACAAAACGTATCGTTGCACAAATCTGGGCGTTGCGCTCCTTAACGTCCCTTCTTGGCAGGCCGATCGGCCCGGCAGGACCCGGGGTGTGCCTCGTGCTCGGGTCGCGAACAGGAAGATGTCGGGGCTGTGGTCGGGACAACCGGCGGTGCTGCGTCCCGACGAGCTCGACGCGTTCTGCGCGGTCCTGGGCTGCGAGATCAGCGACCTGATCACCGCCGAACCGGAGAAGGCCCCCGCGCCGCGGGCCGGCGGCGAACAGACCGACACCGCGGTCGGGCAACAGGGCGGCGCGGCGGGCCCGGCCCGGTCGGTCACGCCGCGGCCGCGCTCGGGCCGCTCCCTGCCCCCACGATGACCCGCCGCCGATGACCTGCGATGATCCTGACGCCACGAAGACGCGCGGGTGAGCGACCGACCCGCCGAGGCGCCGTGCCAGACCTGCGGGGCCCGGTCGACCGCCGGACTGGCCCGCGCGGCGGGCGGCCCCGGCTGCACTGCCACGCCTGCCGGCCGGTTCGTCGGGGCGCAGCCGAGGGACGGCGCGACGACACACCCTGTCGCACCTGCGGCGGCCCGGTTGATCACAGCGCGAGCCGGCGTGGAGGTCGGCGTCGGCTGCGCTGCCACGCCTGCCACCCGCCTGCGTCCGGCGGCCCGCCGCCCCGCCTCGGCTCGCCGACCGGGTCGAGGGCCTAGCCGCCGCGTCCGTGTCGCGCGCGGTGTTGGAGCGGGCGTTCCAGACCGCGGAATCCGCCGGCTGGAGCACGCTGTCGCTGCAGCGGGTGCTGGCCGGGCTGCAACTCGTGCTCGACAGCCGTCCCGACGCAGACCCGATCCCGGTCAGCGAGCTGCGCGTGCTGCTCGGCGTGACGCGCGGCGTCCGGCTGGCGCGGGTGGCGCAGGTCCTCGACGATCTCGGTCTGCTCGTCGACGACGGCGTGCCCACGATGCGGTCCTGGATCGAGGACCGCTGCCAGGCGCTCCCGGCCGGGTTCCGCACCGAGGTTCGGGCGTGGCTGCTGGTGCTCCTGGACGGCGACGCCCGCGCCCGGCCCCGTTCGGCCTCGACGATCTACGGCTACTTCGGTCGGGCCCGGCCGCACCTGCTCGACCGGAGTATGCCCGACCCGGCTGTTGCCGCTGCGCGTCACTCTGCGGAGTCGCCTCCACGTGGAACCAGATCTCAGCGCAGTAAGGGCCGAACGGCCCAGTTGCTGCCCACTGTGGACTGCTCGTGGCACGCTCGGGGCACATGAGAACGAAAACGGTGGCTGACGCTGGAAGACGTCGGAAGACATCTTCGCAGGTCAGCCACCGTTTCCGGGCTGTCTCAGGAGGCCGTCAGCCTCTCGAAACTAGACGTCGTAGTACAGCGCGAACTCGTACGGGTGCGGGCGCAGCCGCAGCGGGTCGATCTCGTTGGTGCGCTTGAGGTCGATCCAGGTCTCGATCAGGTCCGGGCGTGAACACGCCGCCCTCGAGCAGGTACTCGTGGTCCGCCTCGAGCCGGTCGATCACCGCGGGCAGGCTGGCAGGGCACCTGGGCGATGTCCTTGGCCTCCTCCGGCGGCAGCTCGTAGAGGTCCTTGTCGACCGGGGCCGGCGGCTCGATCTTGTTCTTGATGCCGTCCATGCCGGCCATCATCATCGCCGCGAACGCCAGGTACGGGTTGCCCGACGAGTCGGGGCAGCGGAACTCGAGGCGCTTGGCCTTCGGGTTGTTGCCCGATGAGCGGGATCCGGATGCAGGCCGAGCGGTTGCGCGCGGAGTAGACCAGGTTGACCGGCGCCTCGAAGCCGGGCACCAGGCGGTGGTAGGAGTTCACCGTCGGGTTGGTGAAGGCCAGCAGGCTCGGGGCGTGGTGCAGCAGGCCGCCGATGTAGTAGCGCGCCATGTCCGAGAGGCCGCCGTAGCCGGCCTCGTCGTGGAACAGCGGCTGGCCGTCCTTCCACAGCGACTGGTGGGCGTGCATGCCCGAGCCGTTGTCGCCGAAGAGCGGCTTCGGCATGAACGTGACGGTCTTGCCGGCGTGCCAGGCGGTGTTCTTGATCGATGTACTTGAACAGCATCATGTCGTCGGCCGCGTGCAGCAGCGTGTTGAACTTGTAGTTGATCTCGGCCTGGCCGGCGGTGCCGACCTCGTGGTGGCCGCGCTCGACCTCGAAGCCGGCGTTGCGATCAGGTTGGTGACCATGTCGTCGCGCAGGTCGGCGTAGTGGTCGACCGGCGGCGACCGGGAAGTAGCCGCCCTTGTAGGTGACCTTGTAGCCGAGGTTGCCGCCGTCCTCGTCGCGGCCGGTGTTCCACCAGCCCTCGACCGAGTCGATGTGGTGGAACTGCTGGTGCGGGTCGGAGCCGAAGCGCACCGAGTCGAAGATGTAGAACTCGGCCTCGGCGCCGAAGTAGCAGGTGTCGGCGATGCCGGACGCGGCGAGGTACTCCTCGGCCTTGCGCGCGACGTTGCGCGGGTCGCGGCTGTAGGGCTCGCCGGTGATCGGGTCGTGCACGAAGAAGTTGATGTTGAGCGTCTTGTGCTTGCGGAACGGGTCCAGGCGGGCGGTGGCGGAGTCGGGGAACAGCGCCATGTCGGACTCGTTGATGGCCTGGAAGCCGCGGACGGACGAGCCGTCGAACGCGACGCCGTCCTCCAGGATGTCGGCTGCGGTGGAGGCGGGGACGGTGAGGTGCTGCATCACGCCGGGAAGGTCGCAGAACCGGATGTCGAGTACTCGACCTTCTCGTCAGAGATGTACTTGAGGACCTCTTCGGAGTTGTTGAACACCCTCGCTTGCTCCTTCGATCGGCTCGTGGATTCGAGCGACGCTAGGGCGGCGTGTTGCCCGTCGGTCACTCGACGGTTTCGCAGAGGTTAACGGCCTCGCGGTACGGTTGCCGTGATGCTGCGCAACCTAGACTGCGAACCATGGCCGGGTGGCTCGAGTCCTGGATGCCCGGGCGACCGTGGACCGAACGGACGACTGACAGCGGCTACCCGGGCGAACGGCTCGGGCTTCCCGCCGCCGGCGTGGGCTCGGTGGCGGGGTTCGGGCGCCGGCTGGCCGCGCTGACGGTCGACTGGTTCATCGGCTACGGCATCGCCGCGATCTTCGCCACTCCGGACCCGCGCGGTCAACCCCTGGTTCGGCTGGCTCGTCCTCGGTGTCTGGTTCGTCCTGACCGCCGTGCCGGTCGCGGTGTTCGGCGCGAGCGCGGGGATGACGGCGCTCGGGATGCGGGTGGCCTCGGTCGACGGTCGCGCCGCGGCGTCGGGGTGCGGCGGGCGCTGCTGCGCACGGCGCTGATCGCGGTGGTGGCGCCGCCGCTCGTGCGCGACGTCGACGGCCGCGGCTGGCACGACCGCGCGGCGCGCACCGTGGTGGTGCGCACGCCGCCCGTGAGCGCGCGTCAGCGCCGGCGGACCGTGCGCTGGACGCTGCGCATCTTCGCGCCCGGCGGGCAGCGGGCCCTTCGGCAGCGCCGCGGCGCGCGAGCCCAGCGCGGCGAGGCGCGCTCCAGGTCGTCCATCTGGTCGGTCGAGATGTTGCGCGGGAGCTTGGTGAGGGTCTCTGGAGCTCGCGCAGGGGAGTCTGGCCCTCGTCGTTGCCGACGACGAAGTCGTAGATCGGCGTGCTGCCGACCACCCGCGAGGTGCGCTTCTTCTCCTGCGCGAGCAGGGTCTTCACCCGGTGCGGCGCCCCCTCGGCGACGAGGATCACGCCGGGGCGGCCGATCACGCGGTGCACGGCGTCGAGGTGGGTGGTGCCCGCGATGCCCTGGCTGACCCGCCACGCGCCGCGCATGTTGTCCAGCGCCCAGCCCGCGGCGCCGGGCTGGCCGTCGGCCTTGGCGTAGACGGAGTTCTGCACGCGCCGGCCGAAGATCGACACGGCGGCCAGCAGCCCGATGGCGATGCCGAGCGGCAGCACCACCCACTGCATGCCGAAGAACAGCCCGATGCCGAAGGCCAGCGCGGCGGCCAGGACGATCGAGCCGATCATCAGCGGCAGCAGCACCTTGTCCTCGCGGCGCTGCGTGCTGGAACGCCTGCCAGAGCTGCTTGTACCGCATCCTCGACGCGGCGCGCTTCTCCCGCTTCGCTGCCTTCTGTGCTTCCTTGTCCGCCTTGGCGGGCTTCCCGGCCATGCCGGTCAGGATAGCTCTAGCGGGCGAGCAGGGAGGCGGCCTCCTGGGCCGCGGCACCGCCGTCGGCCAGGTGCTCCAGGCCCTGCGGGCAGCGGCTCGCCGCGGTGCTGCTTCGTCTGCGCGTAGAGCCGCCCGGCGCGGTAGGACGAGCGGACCAGCGGGCCCGCCATCACGCCCGCGAAGCCCATCTCCTCGGCCACCTCGCGCGTGCTCGACGAACTCCTCGGGCTTGACCCACCGCTCCACCGGGTGGTGGCGCGGGGTCGGGCGCAGGTACTGGGTGATCGTGATGATCTCGCAGCCCGCCTCGTGCAGGTCGGCCAGCGCGGCGGTGACCTCGTCGGGGGTCTCGCCCATGCCCAGGATGAGGTTGGACTTGGTGACCAGCCCGGCCGCGCGGGCCTTGGTGAGGACCGAGAGCGAGCGGTCGTAGCGGAACGCGGGCCGGATGCGCTTGAAGATCCGCGGGACGGTCTCCAGGTTGTGCGCGAGCACCTCGGGCCGGGTGGCGAACACCTCGCCGAGCTGGTCGTCGAGGGCGTTGAAGTCGGGGATCAGCAGCTCGACGCCGGTGCCGGGGTTCAGCTCGTGGATCTGGCGGACGGTCTCGGCGTAGAGCCAGGCGCCGCCGTCGGGCAGGTCGTCGCGGGCGACGCCGGTGACGGTGGAGTAGCGCAGCCCCATCGTGGCGCACCGACTCGGCGACCCGGCGGGGCTCGTCGCGGTCGAGCTCGGCGGGCTTGCCGGTGTCGATCTGGCAGAAGTCGCAGCGCCGGGTGCACTGCTCGCCGCCGATGAGGAACGTGGCCTCGCGGTCTTCCCAGCACTCGTAGATGTTGGGGCAGCCCGCCTCCTCGCAGACGGTGTGCAGCCCGCCGGAGCGGACGAGCGCCTTCAGCTCGGTGTACTGCGGGCCGGTGCGGGCGCGGGTGCGGATCCACGGCGGCTTGCGTTCGATCGGGGTCTCGGCGTTGCGGACCTCCAGACGCAGCAGCTTGCGACCCTCCGGTGCGATCGTCACGTCGCCAGGCTACGCCGGCCCCGCCGGTCCAGCCCCACGTTGCAGGCTTGCGTAGGGTCGCTGCGTGGACCTGCGGATCTTCACCGAGCCCCAGATGGGGGCCAGCTACGACGACCAGCTGCGCGTCGCGCGGACCGCCGAGGCGGCGGGCTACGACGCGTTCTTCCGCTCCGACCACTTCCTGGTGATGGGCGGACGCGTCCGGCGAGCCGGGGCCGACCGACTCCTGGGTGACGCTCGGGGCGCTGGCCGGGAGACCTCGCGGATCCGGCTCGGCACGCTGGTGACCTCGGCGACGTTCCGGCTCCCCGGCCCCCTCGCGATCGCGGTGGCGCAGGTGGACGACGATGTCGCGCGGGCGCGTCGAGCTGGGGCTGGGCTCGGGCTGGTTCGCGGCCGAGCACGAGGCGTACGGCATCCCGTTCCCCGGGCCTCGGCGAGCGCTTCGACCGGCTCACCGAGCAGCTGGAGATCATCACCGGGCTGTGGGGGACGCTGCCGGGGGAGCGGTTCTCCCACGCGGGCGCGCACTACACGGTGGTCGACTCGCCCGCCCTGCCCAAGCCGGTGCAGCAGCCGCACCCGCCGGTGATCGTCGGCGGCCACGGGGCCAAGCGCACACCCGCGCTCGCGGCCCGCTTCGCCGCCGAGATCAACGTGCCGTTCGTCGGGATGGACGCGGTCGCCGCGCAGTTCGCGCGGGTGGACGCGGCGTGCCGGGAGATCGGCCGCGACCCGGGCGAGCTGGTGCGCTCGGTCGCGCAGACGATCGCGGTCGGGCGCGACGACGCCGAGGTGGCCCGCCGGGCGCTGACGCTCGGGCAGCGAGCGCCGCCGACCTGCGCGCCAACGGGCTTGGCGGGCACCGTGGCCGAGGTGGTCGACCGGCTGGGGCAGTGGCGGGAGAAGACCGGGATCACCCGCGTGTACCTGCAGCTGATGGACCTGGCCGACCTCGACCAGGTCGAGCTGATCGCGGCCGAGGTGGCACCGCAGCTTCGTTGAGCCGACGTCGGGTCGCGGCGAGGGCCCATTCCTGCGATGTGGGGACGGCGGCGCGGCGTAGCGTGACGGGCATGGTCGGGTCGTGTCGCCGTGACGCCGGGCCGGTGCGGGTCGACCGCATCGGGATGATCGAGTACGTGGCCGCGTGGAACGCCCAGCGCGCCCACGCCGAGGCCCGCCGGAGCGGCGCGCGGGCCCGACGTGCTGATGCTCCTGGAACACCCGTCGGTCTACACGGCGGGCAAGCGCACCCAGCCCGAGGACCGGCCCACCGACGGCACACCGGTCATCGACGTCGACCGCGGCGGCCGGATCACCTGGCACGGCCCCGGCCAGCTCGTCGGCTACCCGATCGTGGCGCTCGCCGAGCCGCTCGACGTCGTCGACTTCGTCCGACGGCTGGAGGAGGCGCTGATCGCCGTCGTCCACGGGCTCGGCATCACCGCGGCCGGACGGGTGGACGGGCGCACCGGCGTGTGGCTGCCCGCCGACGACCGCGGGCCGGAGCGCAAGATCGCGGCGATCGGCGTGCGCGTGCAGGGCGGGATCACGCTGCACGGCTTCGCGCTCAACTGCGAGCCCGACCTCGCGGCGTTCGACCGCATCGTCCCGTGCGGCATCACCGACGCCGGGGTCACGTCGCTCGACCGTCGAGCTGGGCCGGCTCGGTGCCGGTCGCCGAGATCATCGACGTGACGGAGCGCGCGGTGCTCGCCGCGCTGGACGGCACCCTGCCCGGTGCGCGAGCACGTCGTGGCCCGCCCGGTCACCCCCGCGGGCCTCGACCTGCAGCTGCACCCCGCCCTGCGCTGAGCTCGTGCGTGGACACGTTCGCCCCCAGCACATCGTGCGGTCTCGCACTCAGCGCGGACCGTGTGTGCGGGTACCCGGACCTCACGTCCGTCCGCGAGCCCGCGGGTCAGACGCACGAGGGCGTCGCGGACATCGGGAGCGGCGCGCCCCTCGTCGTGGAGCCAGTGCCGCACCTGCTCGGCGGCGAGCGCGGCGAGCAGCACGTCGGCGCGCAGGTCGGCGTCGGGTGCGCCCGCCTCCGCGAGCAGCAGACGGCAGTGGTGCACCCACAGCCGGTGCGAGCCCGTGCGCAGCCGGGCGCCCGGGCTCGCGGTCTGCGACATCGCCACCAGGTCCAGGTGCGCCACGACGAAGCCGAGATAGGCGTCGACGAAGGCGGCGAGCCGTTCCACGGGCGGCGCGCCGGGCCCCAGCGGAGGCGGACCGCCGAGCATGTCCTGCTGCAGCTGCGCCTCCCGCTCGTCGAGCAGCGCCGCGGCGAGGCCCGACTTGTCCCCGAACCGCCGGTAGAGCGTGCCCTTGCCGACGCCCGCCGCCGCGGCGACGTCGTCCATGCTGACCGCCGCGACGCCCCGCGTCGCGAACAGCTCCTCCGCGGCGGCCAGCACCTTCCGCCGGTTGCGCGCGGCGTCCGCCCGCTCGGGGGGCGCCGCCGACGCCACCAGGTTCAGATCCACGATCAGGACTGTAGTCCGTTTCCTCTTGACGTAAACGGACCGTGGTCCATATATTGAAGCGGACCGCAGTCCGAATCTCGCTCGTGGAGCCCGCCATGACCCTCCTGCACATCTCCTCGTCCCCGCGTGGCACCGACTCCGAGTCGCTGCGCATCGCCCGCGTCTTCACCGACGCCTACGCCGAGTCCCACCCCGGCGCCGAGATCGAGCACTGGGACCTCTGGGACGGCCCGCTGCCCGACTTGGCGCTGGGCGCCAAGGCCAAGATGACCGTGTTCGGCGGCGGCACGCCCGTCGGCGCGGAGGGGCGGGTGTGGGCGCAGGCCCGCGCCGCGTTCGAGCGCTTCGCCGCGGCCGACCGGGTGCTGTTCAGCGTGCCGATGTGGAACGGCGGGGTCCCGTACGTCCTCAAGCAGTTCATCGACGTGGTGAGCCAGCCCGGCTGGATCTTCGGCGTCGACCCCGTCACCGGCTACCAGCACCTGCTCGCCGACCGCGGCACGCGCGTCGCGGTGATCTACACCAGCGCGGTGTGGGGCCCCGGCGCTCGGCCCGGAGTTCGGCCGCGACTTCCAGTCGACCTACTTCGCCGACTGGCTGCGCTGGACCGGCCTCACCGACATCAGCGAGGTCCGCTTCCACCCGACGCTCACCGGCGACCGCGCGGCCGAGGACGCCGCCGCGCTGGCCCGCGCCCGCGACGTCGCCAAGACCTTCTGACCGGCATCCGGTTCGCACGGCGTCCCGGCGGCGGCAGTGACGCCCTGTGCACGGAACGCGGCGTGAGGCGCGCACGGGTGCGGCGAGGCTCAGGCGCGCCAGGTGGGCGAGCACCGCCTGGGCGGCGCGGCGGCCGGAGACCAGCGCGCCCTGCTGGGACGGGGTGTCGCGGTGGTCGCCCGCCACGAAGAGGCCCTCGCCGAGGTCGACCGGGCTGCGCAGCGGCCGTCCGGCCGGGAACGCGGGCAGCGCGGCGCGCACCTCGTCGATGCGCACGAGCTCCCAGTCGTCGGTCGGCGCGTCGTAGATCCGGCTCAGCTCGCGGCGGATCGTCGGGCTCCGGACGGGCCGGGCCGACGACCGTCGACGACACCAGCACGCGGCCGGGCGGGGCGTAGCTCTCGGGCATCACGACGGTGTTCGCGATCGGCCCGCCGGTGCCGTCGAGGTGCAGCAGCGCCGTGTCGGCGGGCGGGGTGGGCGCCGCGTGGTGGTAGGTGGTGAGCGTGTGCAGCGCGGGCACGTCCAGGCCGGGGAGGAGCTCGCCCGCCGTGCGCGGGTCGGTGGCGACGACGACCGCCCGCGCCTGACAGCGTCTCCCCGTCGACCTCGACGCGGCCGGGCGCGACCCGGGTGACCCGCCGCCCCGTCGACAGCGGCCTTCTCCGGCAGGGCTTCGGCCAGTCGGGCGGGCAGGGCGCCCATGCCGTCGGCGGGCACCGCGATGGTGCCGAGCGCGAAGCAGCGCCACACCAGCCGGACGTACGCCGCCGACGTCACGAGATCACGCTCGCCGAGCACCCCGGACAGGAACGGCCGCAGGAACTGCTCGACGACCGGCCCGTCGAGGTGGGCCGCGGCGAGGTCGCGGGCGGCGGTCCGGTCGATCCGGCGTCGCTGTGCGCTGCGGCGGGGTGGCCAGCACCTGCGCGGTCCACGCGACGAGCCGAGCCTTGTCGAGCGGCCCGAACAGGCCGTCGATGGCGGTCGGCCAGGCCAGCGCGGGGCGGCGCAGCGGGTTGCCGAAGGTGTGCAGCGCGCCGTCGTCGGCCGCGGATCGCCGCGCCGGGCACGAACGGGCGCAGGCGCAGCGGCGCGAGGTCGACCGCCGCGCGCAGCGCCGGGTAGATCGTGTTGAGCACCTGGAAGCCGCGGTCGAGCCGGAACCCGTCCACGACGTCGGTCGCGACCCGGCCGCCGGGCCGGTCGGCGGCGTCGAGCACGGCGACGTCGAGCCCGCGGCGCGCGAGCACGGCCGCGGCGCGCAGGCCCGCGAGGCCCGCGCCGACGATCACGACGTCGTGGTCGGTCATGCGTCCAGCGCCGCCGAGAGCGCGTCACCGAGGCTCAGGTGCCGGAACTGGTAGCCGGTCGCCTCCAGGCGCGCGGGCACGGCGCGCTGGCCGTACAGCAGCAGCTCCTCGCCCATCGCGCCGAGCACACCCTTGATCGCGAACGCCGGGACGGGGATCGAGGTCGGCCGGTGCACCGCCTCGGCGAGGGCCTTCGTGAACTCGGCGTTCGTGACGGGCGTCGGCCCGGTCAGGTTGATCGGGCCGACGATGGTGTCGTGCTCCAGCGCGTGGCGGATGCCGCCGACCTCGTCGTCGAGCGAGATCCACGGCATGTACTGGGTGCCGGGCCCGAGCCGTCCGCCGAGGAACGACTTGAACACCGGCTTGAGCACGCCGAGCAGCCCGCCCGCCGGGGCGAGCACCAGCCCGGTGCGCAGGTGCACCACCCGCGCGCCGCCGTCGGTGGCCTTCTGGGTGGCGGCCTCCCAGTCGCGGCACACCTCGGCGAGGAACCCGGTGCCCGACGGCGCGCTCTCGTCGATGACGCGGTCGCCGGTGTTGCCGTAGTAGTCCACCGCCCGAGGCCGACAGGAACGTCGGCACGCCGTGCCTCGGCGACCGCGGTGGCGAGCACCTCGGTTGGCACGTTGCGGCTGTCGCGGATCAGCTGCTTGCGCGCCCCGCTCCACGGCCGGTCGCCGATGCCGACGCCGCCGAGCCCGACCACCGCGTCCACGCCGTCGAACGTGCCGGCGTCGATCCGCCCGGCCGCGGGGTCCCAGCCGCGCTCGTCGGGCGCCGCGGGCACCCGCCGCACCAAGCGCAAGACGTCGTGCCCGGCCGCACGGAGGTGGGCCACGAGGGCGGTACCGATCAGACCGGACGACCCGGCGATGACGACGCGCACGGAGAAGATCCTCGCGGAGACCGCCCCGGAAGCGCACCTCGACCGGAGCTCGTGCGCGGATAACGAGTGCTCTGGCACTACGTTTCCGCGCACGGTCACACCTCGAACTCGCCCGCCTCCAGCCGGGCCCGCACCGCGGAGACGAACCGGCCCGCGTCCGCCCCGTCGACGAGGCGGTGGTCGTAGGTGAGCGGGAGGTAGCAGACCGAACGGATCGCGATCACCGGCTCGCCGTCCGGCGTCCTCGATCACCTTCGGCTGCTTGCTGATCGCGCCGGTGCCGAGGATCGCCACCTGCGGCTGGTTGATGATCGGCGTGTCGAACAGCGCGCCGACGCTGCCGATGTTGGTGATCGTGAACGTGCCGCCGGACAGCTCGTCGGGGCCGATCTTGGCGTCGCGGGTGCGCGCCGCGACGTCGGCGATCCGCTTGGCCAGCCCGGCGATGTTGAGGTCCTCGGCGTTCTTGATCACCGGCACGAGGAGGCCGCGGGGGGTGTCCACGGCGATCGCCAGGTGGACGTTGCCGTGGTAGTGATCTCCTTCTTCTCCGTCGTCGATCGACGCGTTCAGCGCGGGGTACTTCTTGAGCGCCTCGATCGCCGCCTTCGCGAAGAACGGCAGGAAGGTGAGCTTGACGCCCTCGCGGCGCTCGAAGTCGGCCTTCACGCGGGCGCGCAGGCGCGCGACGCGGGTGATGTCGACCTCCTGCACGGTCGTGAGCTGTGCCGACATCTGCAGCGACTCGGTCATCCGCTGGGCGATGACCTGACGCAGGCGCGGCAGCTTGACCGTGGTGCCCGGCTGCGGGCCGTCCGCCGCGGGCCGGGCCGCGGGGGCGGCCGGGGCCGCCGGAGCCGCGGCCGAGGTCGACGCCGCGGGCGCCGCGGCGGGCGCGCTCGGCTCCGGCTCCGGCTCCGGCTCGGGAGCGGGCTTCGCGGCCTCCGCGGCGGCAAGCACGTCCTGCTTGCGGATGCGGCCGCCGACGCCGGACCCGCGTGATCGTCGACAGGTCGACGGAGTGCTCGGCGGCGAGCTTGCGCACCAGCGGGGTGACGTACGGGGCGGGCCCCGCCGAGCCTGCTTCCTCGTCGACGGTCCCGGTGCCGGGGTCGCCGCTGCCCGGCGTCACCGAGGCTCGGTGCCTTGTCCTCTTCCTCCTTCGCCGCTGCGGGCGCCCTCGAGTTGCCCCCGGACGACGCGGCGGGCGCGGGCTCCGGCTCCGGTTCCGGCTCGGGCTCCGGCTCGGGCTCCGATTCCGCTTCCGCCGCGGCCGCGTCGCCGATCACGGCGAGCTGGCCGCCGACGTCGACGGTCTCGTCCTCGGCCGCGGTGATCTCCAGGAGGGTGCCCGCCACCGGGGAGGGGATCTCGGTGTCGACCTTGTCGGTGGACACCTCCAGCAGCGGCTCGTCCACCTCGACCTGGTCGCCGACCTGCTTGAGCCAGCGCGTGACCGTGCCCTCGGTGACGCTCTCGCCCAGCTCCGGCATCCGCACGGCCTGCCCGGACCCGGTGGACGTGGTGCTCGCCTTCGGCGCCGCGGCAGGCTCGTCGCCGCCCGCTCGGGGCCTGCGCCGCGGGCTCCTCGGCCGCGGGCTCTTCTGCGGCGGCCTCCTGCTGCGCGGGCTCCTCCTGGGCGGGCTCGTCCGCGCCGGACTCCTGCGCCGGACTCCGCCCGGCGTCCGCCGACCCGCCGCCCGACTCGCCGGACCCGTCGCCGATCACGGCCAGCTCGCCGCCGACCTCGACGGTCTCGTCCTCGCCCGCGACGATGCGTTCCAGCACACCCGCCGCAGGGGACGGGATCTCGGTGTCGACCTTGTCGGTGGACACCTCGAGGAGCGGCTCGTCGACCTCGACCTGGTCGCCGACCTGCTTGAGCCACCGGGTGACGGTGCCCTCGGTGACGCTCTCACCGAGGGCGGGCATCTGGACGGAGAAGGACATGGCTCCTCGATCTTGTGGGGTGCGGCGGGAGGTCAGGAGTGGCTGTGCAGGGGCTTGCCCGCCAGGGCGAGGTGCGCCTCGCCGAAGGCTTCGTTCTGGGTGGGGTGCGCGTGGATCAGCGCGGCGACGTCCTCGGCCTGGGCGTCCCAGTTGTAGACGAGCTGCGCCTCGCCGATGAGCTCGCCGACCCGGGCTCCGACCATGTGGATCCCGACGACCGGCCCCTCGGTGCCCTCGGCGCCCGCCTTGACCAGCTTGATCGCGCCCTGGGTCTGCAGGATCTGGCTCTTGCCGTTGCCCGCGAGGTCGTAGGTCAGCGTCTGGACCTCGCCGTAGGACTCGCGGGCCTGCGCCTCGGTGAGTCCGACGGACGCGACCTCCGGCTCGCAGTAGGTGACGCGCGGGATCCCCGCCTCGTCGATCACCGGCGGGTTCAGCCCCGCGATGTCCTCGGCGATGAAGATGCCCTGCTGGAAGCCGCGGTGGGCGAGCTGGAGGCCGGGCACGATGTCGCCGACGGCGTAGACGTCCGGCAGGTTCGTGCGCAGCCGGTCGTCGGTGAGCACGAATCCGCGCTCCATGCTGCACGCCCGCCTCCTCGTAGCCCGCGTTGGCGGTGTTGGGCCCGCGGCCCACGGCGACGAGCAGGTAGTCCGCCTCCAGGTCCTCCCCGGACTCCAGCGAGACGGTGACCCCGGTGTCGCTCTGCTTCGCCCCGGTGAACTTCACGCCGGTCTTGAAGGCGATCTTGCGCCTGCGGAACGCGCGCTCCAGGAGCTTGGAGGCGAACTCGTCCTCCGCCGGGACCAGCCGGGGCAGCGCCTCGACGACCGTGACGTCCGCCCCGAAGCTCTTGAACACCGACGCGAACTCGACGCCGATCACGCCGCCGCCGAGGACGATGACGCTGCGCGGCACCTCGTCGAGCCGCAGCGCCTCGTTGCTGGTGATGATCCGGCCGCCGATGTCGAGGCCGGGGAGCGTGCGGGCGTAGCTGCCGGTGGCCAGCACGACCTTGGCGCCGACGTAGCGCTCACCGTTCACCGTGACGACGTTCGGGGCCTCGAACCGGCCGTCGCCCGCGACGAACTCGATCTTGCGGGACTTCACGAGCCCCTGCAGTCCCTTGTAGAGCTTGGCGACGACGCCGTCCTTGTACGCGTTGACCCCCGCCATGTCGATGCCCGCCAGGCTGCTCTTGACGCCGATGCGGTCGCCTTCGCGGGCGCTGTCGGCCACCTCGGCCGCGTGCAGCAGCGCCTTGGTCGGGATGCACCCGTAATGCAGGCAGGTGCCGCCCAGCTTGTCGCGCTCGACGAGCACGACCGACATCCCCAGCTCCGCCGCACGCAGCGCGCAGGCGTAGCCGCCCGAGCCGCCGCCGAGGATCACCAGGTCTGCGTTGTGCTCGGGCACGTCCTACTCCTCATCTCGTCCGGCATGTCACGCCATCGTCATCTTGTCATCCGGCGCGGTCGCTGTGGGGTCCGGTGTCGCGGGGAGAAAAAGCGGCGACCCGCGCGTTCACCGGTGGGAGGTCGGCGACGTGAAGCTCTTGGGACGGCTGCGGGGCGGGTTCTCCGCCGAGGAGGAGTACCTGCGCGACTGGACGCGGAGCCACGCCGGGGTCGAGGCGTTCGTCGAGCCGCGTACGACCGTCACGGAGACCACGATGCTGCTCGTCGCGGCCGACGGGGAGTGGACCCGGCGGCGGATCGCGGGACCGGACGCGGCGCGCAAGCTCGCGCGCCGCCTCGCCATCCCGGTCTACGACGTGCAGCTCGTGGGCTACCCGCAGCGCATGCGCGACCACGACGCCCGGCAACGGATCCTGCGCAGGCGCGCCCAGGCCTGACCGTGCGCGGTAACGAGTGCTCCAGCACTCGTTACCGCGCACGGGTGTCAGCCGTTCGCGGCGATGTCCTGGAGCACGGCGAACAGCGTGCGCACCGGCACGCCCGTGCCGCCCTTCGTCGTGTAGCCGTACGGGCTGCCGGTGTGGAAGCTCGGGCCCGCGATGTCGAGGTGGGCCCACGGGAGGCCGTCGGGCACGAACTCCCGCAGGAACGTGCCCGCGACCAGCATCCCGCCCCAGCGCTGGCCCGTGACGTTGGCCAGGTCGGCCACCCGGGAATCCAGGTCGGCGCGGATGTGCTCGGGGAGCGGCATCGCCCAGCCGTCCTCGCCGCAGGCCCGCGCCAGCTCCGCCACCCGGTCCCGGAACGCCTCCTCGCCCATGATCCCCATCGTGCGCGTGCCCAGCGCCACCATCTGGGCGCCGGTGAGCGTGGACGTCTCGACGAGGTAATCGGGGTGGTCCTCGCCCGCCCGCACGATCGCGTCGGCCAGGATCAGCCTGCCCTCGGCATCGGTGTTGAGCACCTCCACCGTGCGGCCGCCGTACATGCGCAGCACGTCGCCCGGCCGGTAGGCCGTGGCCGACGGCATGTTCTCGGCCATCGGCACCGTCGCGGTGACGGCGACGGGCAGCTCCAGCGTGGCCGCGAGCACGGTGGTGGCGATCACGGCCGCGGCCCCGCCCATGTCGGACGTCATGTGGTCCATGTTGGCCGCGGGCTTGATCGAGATGCCGCCCGTGTCGAACGTGATGCCCTTGCCCACGAGCGCGACGTGGGCGCGCGGCTCCGGGCCACCGGTCCAGTGCAGGCGAACCAGCCGCGGCTTGCGGGACGAGCCCTGCCCGACCCCGAGCACGCCGCCGAACCCGGCATCGGTGAGCGCGGCGTCGTCGAGCACCTCGACCGTCACCCCGGCGGCCTCGGCGAGCTCGCGGGCGCGCGCGGCGAACGTCTCGGGATAGAGGTCGTTGGGTGGGGTGTTGACCAGGTCGCGGGCCGTGCGCACGGCCTCGCCGACCGCGGTCGCCGTGCGGAGCACCTCGGCGGCGTCGGCCGCGTCGGTGACCAGCGAGAGCCGGGCGAGGGGCGCCTTGCGGCTGCCGTTCGTGCGGTAGGCCGTGAACGCGTAGGCACCGAGCACACCGCCCTCCGCCGCGGCCGCGAGGTCGATCCGCCCGAGCGTGCTGACGGCGTGCTCGGTGCCCGCGAGCGCCCGCGCGGCCGCGCCTGCCGCCCGGCGGACCTGCTCCGGGCGCACGCCGTCGGCCGCCTTGCCCAGCCCGACCGCGACCAGCAGCGGCGCGCTGACCGTGCCGCGGGTCGGGAGCTTCACGATCTCGTCCGCCTTGCCGGTGGCACCCGCCACCGCGAGCAGCTGCGCCAGCTGCCCGTCGAACGCGGCGTCGAGGTCGTCGGCGCCCGGGAGCAAGGCGCGGCGGCCCGTCGCCGTCCTCGCCGACCAGGCCGATCACGACGGCGTCCGCGTCGAAGGCGGCGGGCGCGGCGTCGACGGGGGAGAGCTCGGGGGACACGTGGGCGCCTTCCTGCTCGGGAGTGAGACCGCTTCGAAACCCTACTGACACCGGTGGGTGGCCGGTCCGGTCAGGTCAGGGTGCTTGGCTGGACAGATGTCAGGGGGCCGCGCGGAACGCAGGCTCGGCACGGCCGATGCCGTCGTGCTGGGTCTCGCCTCGATGCTCGGCACCGGCGTGTTCGCCGTGTGGACGCCCGCCGCGGCCGCCGCGGGCCGGTGGCTGCTGCTCGCGGTCGTGCTCGCCGGGATCGTGGCCGCCTGCAACGCGACGTCCACGGCCGACCTCGCGGCCGTTCACCCGCAGAGCGGCGGTGGCTACATCTACGGCTCGGCCCGGCTGTGCCCAGGGGCCGGACGGCTGGCCGGGGTGGCGTTCCTGGTCGGGAAGTGCGCGTCGGCGGGGGCGGCGGCCGCGGTGTTCGGCGCCTACGTGCTGCCCAGTCGCTCCGCTGGTGGCCGCGCTGCTCGCGGTGGCGGTGGCCACGGCGTTGAACATCGCGGGCGTCCGGTGGACCGCGCGCGGGGCCTATGCGCTCGTGGGCGGCACGCTCGCGGTGCTGCTCGTCGTCATCGTGGTGGGTTTCTCGGGGCGCAGCGGGCCGGTCGATTCCGCGACGCTCACCCCGGTCGTGGTCGACGCAGGCCCGGCAGGCGTCGCGACCGCCGCGGGACTGGTGTTCTTCGCCTTCGCGGGCTATGCGCGCGTCGCCACGCTCGGCGGCGAGGTGCGCGACCCGCAGCGCACGATCCCGCGCGCGGTCGCACTGGCGTTGGGGATCACGCTGGTCGTCTACCTGCTGGTCGCGAGCGCGCTGCTCGTCGGCCTCGGTGCCGACCGGCTCGCGCAGCAGATGTCCCCGCTCGCCGCGCTCGTGGACGCGTGGGCGGCACCGGGGCTCGGGGTGATCGTGCGCGTCGGGGCGGCGGTGGCGGCCGGTTCGGCGCTGCTGACGGTGCTGGTCGGCATCAGTCGGACGGCGCTGGCGATGGCGCGGGGGCGCGACCTGCCGAGCTGCCTCGCGCGGATCGGCCCGCGCGGCACCCCGTGGCTCGCCGACCTCCTGGGTGGCGCGATCGCCGCCGCCGTCGCCGCGGTCGCGGGCCCCACCGCCGCGATCGCGCTGTCGGCGTGCTCCGTGCTCGTCTACTACGGTGTGATCAACGTGGCGGCGCTGCGCCTCAACGCCCGTGGCCTGCGGCGTTGGGTCGCGGTGGTGGGCGTGCTGCTGTGCGTGCTGCTGGCCCTGCTGCTGCCGCTGGCCCAGGTGCTGATCACGATCGCGGCGCTGGCGGTGGGGTGGACGGCGGCGACGTTCCTGCCGTACCGCCGCTGAACGGAGTGCGGTCCCGCTACGGTGCGCCCGTGGACGACCTGCTGACCGGCCCGCTGCACGACCGCCACACCGCCCTCGGCGCCACGCTCGGGGCGTTCGGCGGGTGGTCGATGCCCATCAGCTACCCCGACGGGACGGTCGCCGAGCACACGGCGGTGCGCAACGACGTCGGCGTGTTCGACGTCAGCCACCTCGGCAAGCTCGCGATCACCGGACCCGGCGCGGCGGCGTTCGTCAACCGCTGCTTCACCGCCGATCTGGACAAGATCGGCCCGGGGCAGGCGCAGTACACGCTGTGCTGCAACGCGGCGGGCGGGGTGCTCGACGACATCATCGTCTACCTGGTCGGGCCGGACGAAGTGCTCGCCGTGCCCAACGCGGCCAACGCGGCGCACGTCGCCGAGCTGTTGCGGGCCGCGGCGCCGTCCGGGATCGACATCGCGCGACCGGCACCGCGAGCTGGCCGTGCTCGCCGTGCAGGGGCCGCGGTCGGTCGAGCTGTTGTCCGGGCTGGTCCCCGCCGACCTGGACTACATGGCGTTCGTCGAACGGGACGGCACCCGGATCTGCCGCACCGGCTACACCGGCGAGCACGGCTACGAGCTGCTCGTGCCGTGGGACGCGGCCGGGCAGGTGTGGGACGGGCTGGTGGCGGGCGGGGCGCGCCCGTGCGGGCTCGGCGCCCGCGACACGTTGCGCACCGAGATGGGCTATCCGCTGCACGGCCAGGACCTCTCGCCCGAGATCACGCCGGTGCAGGCGGGCAGCGGCTGGGCGGTGGGGTGGGGCAAGCCGGAGTTCTGGGGCCGCGACGCGCTCGTCGCGCGAGAAGGCGGCCGGGCCGGCGCGGCGCCTGCGTGGGCTGCGGGCGACCGGCCGGGGCGTCCCGCGGCCCGGGCATGGACGTGCTGGTCGACGGCGCGCGCGTGGGCGTGACGACCTCGGGCACGTTCTCGCCGACCCTCAAGACGGGGATCGCGCTCGCGCTGCTCGACGCGGGCGTGCGCCTCGACACGGAGGTGAGCGTCGACGTGCGCGGGCGGGCGCTGCCGTGCGTGGTGGCGAAGCCGCCGTTCGTGCCCTCGCACGTGCGATAGGACGTCCGATCATCGGCGGTCCGCTGTACCGTCTGACCCTATGAGCCCGCAGTTCGCCCGCACCCCCAACCCCGCGCCCGCCTGAGCGGAGCGGCGCGGCGAGATCCTGGCCGACCCCGGATTCGGCCGGTATTTCACCGACCACATGGTGACGATCCGGTGGTCTGCGGGTGTGGGCTGGCACGACGCCGCGGTCGTGCCGTACGGGCCGCTGTCGTTCGATCCCGCAACGATGGTCCTGCACTACGGGCAGGAGATCTTCGAAGGCCTCAAGGCGTACCGGCAGCCCGACGGCTCGATCGCCTCGTTCCGGCCCGAGGCCAACGCGGCGCGCTTCCGCGGCTCGGCGTCCCGGCTCGCGATGGCGGAGCTGCCCGACGAGCTGTTCCTCGCCTCGCTCGCCGAGCTGCTGGCCGTCGACCACGAGTGGGCGCCGTCGGCGGGCGGGGAGGACGCGCTGTACGTGCGGCCGTTCATGCTGGCCACCGAGGTGGGGCTGGGCGTGCGGCCCTCGGCGGAGTACCTCTACGTGCTGATCGCCTCGCCGGTCGGGCCCTACTTCGCGGGCGGTGTGAAGCCCGTCGACGTCTGGCTCTCCACCGAGTACACGCGCTCGGCGCTCGGCGGCACCGGCACGGCCAAGTGCGGTGGCAACTACGCGGCCTCGCTGCTCCCGCAGGCGCAGGGCGCCGAGCACGGCTGCGCACAGGTGGCCTACCTCGACGCGGAGGAGCGCACCTGGGTGGACGAGATGGGGTCGAACAACCTGTTCTTCGTCTACGGGTCGGGCGACCAGATCGAGGTCGTCACGCCGACCCTCACCGGCAGCATCCTGGCGGGCGTCACGCGGGACTCGGTGCTCGTCCTGGCCAAGGAGCTCGGCTGCGAGGTCACCGAGCGGCGCATCTCGGGGCAGGAGTGGCTCGACGGCGCGGCCGACGGCTCGATCACCGAGGTCTTCGGCTGCGGCACCGCCGCCGTGATCACACCGATCGGCGGGGTGAAGCACGCGGGCGGCGAGGTGCGGATCGGCGACGGTGAGCCCGGCCCGATCACGCTGCAGCTGCGGAGCCTGCTCACGAACATCCAGCGCGGCGCCGCGGCGGACACGCACAGTTGGATGCGCACGCTCTACTCGCCCGCCTGACCCGCTTGATCGCCGGTGCGGTGCAGATCCGGCCGGGTCTGGCCGCTTTTCCGCCCGAACCGGCGATCATGGGCCGGTGTGGGGTGTCAGTGTGCCGCGAGCACGATGAGCGCGGCGGCGGTGGCCAGCTCGGAAGCGGCGCCCAGGACGTCGCCCGTCATCCCGGCGAAGCGACGGGCGGTGTGCCACGAGAGCGCGACGACGACGACCGCGCCGAGCCCGACGGCGAGTGCGCCGCGCAGGCCCGCGAGCGCGAAGCCACCGCCCGCCAGCACCGCCCACCATGCGACGGCCACCCACCACGGCTGCGACCCGGCGACGGTCGCGCCGAGGCCACCCGGCCGCGCCGCGGGCACCCCCCGCCGCGCGACCCACAGGAACGCCGCCCGCCCCGCGGCCCCGGCGAGCGCGACGGCGAGGACTACCCCCGGCAGTCCCGCCACGGTGTCGACGGCCCCCGCGGTGGCCTGCCCTGCGAGCGCGGCCAGGGCCGCGGCCTGCGTCCCGACCACGACGAGCAGGGTCACGACCGCGAACGGGCCCGCGCCGCCGTCGCGCATCACGGCGAGCGCCCGCTCGGGCGGCCCGTAGCAGCCGAGGCCGTCGGCGGTGTCGGCGAGGCCGTCCAGGTGCATGCCCCGCGTCAGAGCCCGCCGAACCCGACCCCGAGCAAGCCCGCCACCGCGGCGGGCACCCCGACCGCGACGAGCCCGACGAGCAGCGCCCCGGCCGCCGCTCCCACCAGCCCCCCGATCACCGGTGCCCACCGCAGCGCCGCGGCCGCCGTCCGCGCGTCGGGCGCGCCCGCCCGCACCGGCAGCACGGTGAGCCAGGACAGCGCGAGCGCGAGCGCCCTCAAGACACCGACGGCGGTCTCGGCCAGCAGCCGGGCCGCCATCTGCAGCAACGGGACGACGGCGGCCGCGCCCGTGCCGTCGCCGAGGTGGATGCCGAGGTCGACCAGCGGGGTGAGTTCGAGGCGGTCCAGCACGATCGCCATCGCGGGCTCGGGCGAGCGCTGCGCCGCCAGCCACCACTTGCGCGCCCCGGGCGCCAGCACGTCGGCGAGCATCGCGGCCGCGCCGACGACGAGCCCGTCGAGCAGCACCGGCGTCCGCCGCACCGCGGCCTGCAGACAGAGGCCGGTGAGCACCGCCAGATCGGCGCCGCCCGCCACCCGCAGCAGCGTGAGCGGCTCGTGCGCTCCCGGCTTGGCGCGCCGCAGCGCGTCACGGACCGCGGCGGCCTTGCGCATCCAGCCCGCGTCGTCGATGCCGCTGCCCCGCCCGATCACCGCCACCGGCTCGGTGCCGGTGAGCGCGGCGACGATCGTCGAAGCCGGCGTCGTCGCGCCGACCCCGATCGACGCGGGGACCAGCAGATCGGCCCCGGAGTCGATCTCCTCGTCGGCCAGCGCGCGCCCGGCCTCGACCCCGCGCTCGGCCTCTTCGCCGGTCAGCGCGTCCTCGCGGTCGATGCGTCCGCTCGACTCGCCGGATGTGGAAGCGGTCGTCGGACGGGGCGGCGCCGCCCGCGTCGACGACCCGCACGGACGCCTCCGACACCGGGGCCAGCACGGTGACCGGTGCGCTGTGGTCGCGGATCGCGGCCACCTGGGCGCGGGTGGCGTCCGGCGGAGTCGGCGGAGACCCCGGCGGCGGCGACGCCGTGATCGGCCACGACGACGACGATCCGCGGCTGCGCGGGCGGGCGTGGCGGGCAGTGGCCCTGCGCGGCGGCGAGCCACACACCCAGCTCGGCGAGCCTGCCCAGCGCGCCGGTGGGCACGGCGAGGGCGGCGTGGCGGGCGACCGCGGCCCGACGGGCCTCGACGTCCGGCGCGGGCACCTGGGGGAGATCCACGCCGTCATCCTGCCCGGCCCGCCTCCTTGAGACGCAGCGGCAGGCCCGCGACGAGCAGGACGACCTCGTCGCAGACCCGCGCCAACGCGGCGTTCAGCGCGCCCAGCTCGTCGCGGAACAGGCGTCCGGCCGGGGTGGCGGGCACCACGCCGAGGCCCACCTCGGCGGACACCAGCACGACCCGGCCCGGTGCCGCGCGCACGGCGTCGACCAGCGCGTCCACCTGCGGTGAGACGTCGGCGAGGCCCGCGGGCCGCTCCCAGGCGCCCGCGTCGTCGAGGACGCCGGTGAGCCAGGTGGCGAGGTCGTCGACGAGCAGCGGGCCGCCCCCGCCCCGCACGAGCGCGCAGAGGTCGGGCTCCTCGACGGTGCGTCCACGCCTGCGGCCGTCGGGCCCGGTGGGCGTCGATGCGCGCGTCCCACTCGGCGTCGCCGCTGCGGCGGCGGGCGGTGGCGAGATAGCGCACGGGGGCGTCGGCGGGCAGGAGCTCCTCCGCGTAGCCCGACTTGCCCGAGCGCGTGCCGCCGAGGACGAGCGTGCGCGTCAGGGGTTGGCACCCCGCTCGACCCGCGGCTTGGGCACCCGGAACTTGCGGATCTGGCTGGCCCGGGTGAAGGAGTACCAGCCGATGCCCAGGGCGTTGACGGTTTCGTTCGGGAACTTCGCCCGCACCTTCCGGGTGGTGGACAGGCCCAGGAAGATCCCCTCGACGATCATCGTGACGAGGCAGATCAGGCTGAAGAGGCTCAGGTACTGCTGCGATCGCCCGGGAAGGGCAGCACCACCGAGACCAGGACGACGACGGCGAGCGGCATGAAGAGGCCCATGATGTGCGGCCGGGAGTCCACGACGTCGCGGATGTAGGCCTTGACCGGCCCGCGGTCGCGGGGGAGGAGGTAGCGGTCGTCGCCGCGCGCCATGCCCTCGCGACGGGTGGCCGCGGCGGCGCGCTGATCCTCGCGGTTGGGCCGGTTGGCCTTCGCCATCCGGGACGCCTCGCGCTGGGTGCGCGGCGGGGGCGGCGCGGGGCCGCGACGCTTGGCCTCGGCGTCGCGCCGCTTCGGGGTGGGGCGACCCTTGCCGCCGACCCGCACGGTGTCGGGCGGCTCCTGCGCAGGCGCGGGCTCGGGCTCGGCGGGAACGGCGCAGGAACCTCACGGGTCCTCAGCTTACGGGCGACAACGCCCGCGAACGTGCACGTGGTGGGGGTGGTATCCGCGCAGGCCGGGGTCCGTAGCGTGGGCCGTCGTGCGCATCGTGGTCGTCGTCGACGCGTTCGGGCCCGAGTTGGCGGCGGAGGCGGCGGCCGAGGCGGTCGCGGCGGGCTGGCGCGCCGCCGCGCCCGAGGCCCTGCTGACCGTCGTCGCCCCGTCCGATCGCGCGGCGACCGACGGTGTTCGACGGCGCGGACCTCGTCGTCACCGGCGGCGCGACCTTCGACTGGCAGGCCCTGCGCGACTCCCTGATCACCGCGGTCGCGGGCGCCGCCGTCGCCCGCGGTGTGCCGTGCGTGGTGCTCGCCGGCGCAGGTCAGCGTCGGACGGCGGGAGGCGGCGGCGGTCGGCGTGGACGCGGCCTACGCCCTCGACGGCCCGGCGGAGTCTCCTGCGCGGCCCTGGTCACGCTCGCGGAACGTGTCGCGCGTCGCTGGGGTCGTTGATCGGAGCAAGCGGGGCGTAGGCTGGAATGCGATCCGCCCGGTACGTGTTGGGAGAGCCATGACCGTCGAGAACACCGCTCCGGCCGAAGTCGACACGCGCGTCGAGACCCACGGCGCCACGCTGACGGACGCCGCAGCGCTCAAGGCCCGCGCCCTGCTGGATCAAGAGGGTCGCGACGACATGCACCTGCGCATCGAGGTCAAGCCCGGCGGCTGCGCCGGCCTGAAGTACAGCCTGTACTTCGACCACGAGACCCGCGACGGTGACCTGTTCCGCGAGTTCCACGGCCTGTCGCTCGGGGTCGACCGGTTCAGCGCCCCCTACCTGGAGGGCGCGGTGATCGACTTCGTCGACACCATCCAGAAGCAGGGCTTCACGATCGACAACCCGAACGCGGGCGGCTCCTGCGCCTGCGGCGACAGCTTCAACTGAGCTCGCGCCGAAGCCCCGATCACGCGCCGTGATCGGGGCTTTGCGCTGCGTGGCCCGGTAAGATCGTCCGACGTGCCCATCGCCGTCACCGGTTCCATCGCCACCGACCACCTCATGCACTTCCCCGGGAAGTTCGCCGACCAGCTCGTGGTCGACCAGCTCGACCGGATATCGCTGAGCTTCCTCGTCGACGACCTCGCGATCCGCCGCGGTGGCTCGGGCGCGAACATCGCCTTCGCGCTCGGCGTGCTGGGCCAGTCCCCGCTGCTGGTCGGCGCGGTCGGCGGCGATTTCGCCGAGTACCGCGCCTGGCTGGTGGCGCACGGCGTCGACTGCTCGGCCGTCCACGTGTTCCCCGACGTCCACACCGCGCGCTTCGTCTGCACCACCGACGACGACATGCGCCAGATCGGCTCCTTCTACACCGGCGCGATGGCGCACTCCCGCGAGATCACCATGGCGCCGCTGCGCGACCGCGTGGACATGGTGCTGATCGGGGCGACCGACCCGGCGTGGATGGTCGCCGTCACCCAGGAGTGCCGCGAGCTCGGCATTCCGTTCGTCGCGGACGTGTCGCAGCAGGTCACCCGCATGGAGGGGCCGGAGATCCGCGAACTCGTCACGGGCGCGCGCTACCTGATGACCAACGACTACGAGTTCGAGCTCCTGATGCGCAAGACCGGCTGGACGGAGACCGAGGTCGGCGACCGCGTGGACGTGCGGGTCACGACGCACGGGGAGAACGGCGTGCACATCGTCGGGCGCGACTGCGGCCTGATCAAGGTCGACGTGGTGCCGGAGACCGGCAAGGTCGACCCGACCGGCGTCGGCGACGCGTTCCGCGCCGGGTTCCTCGCGGGCACGCAGCAGCGGCCTTTCGCTGGAGCGGTCGGCGCAGCTGGGCTGCCTCATCGCGGTGCAGGTGCTGGAGACCGAGGGCGGGCAGGAGTGGCTCTGGGACCGGGCGCACGGCCTGGAGCGCCTGCGCGACGCGTACGGGCCCGGAGGCGGCGGCCGAGATCGCGGCGGCGCTGCCGGATGCCGCGCGTAGCGCCGCCGCCCCCGCATCGGAGCAGGGCCCCTGCCGCGACTGGGTGGCAAGGGCCCCTGCTGCGACGCGGGCGGATGGCGGGGCGAGGGCGTCACGCCGCGGTGTCGAGCGCGCCGCGCAGCCCCCGCAACGCGTGGAAGACCCGGCTCTTCACCGTGCCCACCGGCACCCCCAGCTCGGCCGCGACGTCGGCGTAGCTGCGGTCGGCCACGACGGCGCGCAGCACGACCGTCCGGTGGTCGGCGCTGACCTTGGACAACGCCTGCACCAGCACCTCCCTGGCCACGACCGCGTCCGGGCCGGGGTCGATCGTCGACCGGCTCGATGCCGGGCGGCTGCTCGCGCACCAGCCGCGGCCGCACGGCGCGGGCGCGCTCGTGGTCGATCGCGATGTTGCGGGTGATCGTCGTCAGCCATGCGGCCAGCGGCGGACCGTCCGGGTTGAACGACGAGCACTTCGACCATGCCCTGCATGAACGCGTCCTGCACGGCGTCCTCGGCGTGCTGGCGGTCGGCGACGACGGACATCGCCTTGGCGAGCAGGCGGGGTCGGTGGGCGGCGTAGGCGGCGGCGAACCCGGACTCGGTGCAGAGCCCGGCGCAGGGCCGTCAGCATGGCGTGCTGGTCATGGCGATTACAGTGCGCGGGTTTCCTCGTCGTCCCCATGCCGTGCTACCGGCTGCGAACCGGTAGAAATACGCATTCCCGGGAGGCCGGTCAGGACGTGGGCCACGACCGGGGTGCGGCGCCCCTTGACCGAGCAGCTCGCCCAGCGGCTCGGTCACGGTGCCCGGGGGGAGCAGCGCGCGCGTGGACTCGCCGATCACCACCTGCCCGGGGAGCGCCGTGGTCTCCAGCCGGGCGGCGACGTTCACGGCGTCGCCCATCGCGTTGAAGTTGCGCAGCTCGGTGCTGCCGATGTTGCCGACGAGCGCGGGCCCGGTGTTGATCCCCACCCGGAACCGCGGCCAGCCCGGCTCGGCGACGGAGTCGATCCTCGTCCTGCATGCGCAGCGCGGCCGCGGCGGCGCGCAGGGCGTGGTCGGGTTGGCGGACCGGGGCGTTGAACAGCGCCATCAGCGCGTCGCCGACGAACTGCACGATGGTGCCGCCCGCGGCGAGGATCTCCACCGTGGCCACCTCGAAGTAGCGGTTGAGCATCGCGACGATCTGTTCGGGCGTCGACGCCTCGGAGAACGTGGTGAACCCGCGAAGGTCGGCGAACACCGCCGTGACCTCGACGACCGCCCCGCCGAGGGCGGCCTGCCGCGGATCGGCGATCAACGCGGTGGCGACGTCGGGCGACATGTACTGCCGGAAGAGGCCGTCGAGCTGCTTGTACAGGCGCGCGTTCTCCAGGCCCATCGAGAGCTGGCCCGCGAGCGAGGCGATCAGCGCCCGGTCGCGGCCGCCGAAGCCGCCGCGCCGGTGCACGAGCAGTATCCCGGCGGGCCGGTCCTTCACCGCCAGCGGGCACGCCACCTGCTCGGGGCCGACGTCGAACGGGTCGCGCTGCGACAGCCGCCTGGTGCAGGTTCGGCGGCACCGGCATGCGCGGGTCCGAGGCGAGCATCGGCGGGAAGACCAGTCGGCCGCTGTCGAGCAGGCCGATGCGGGCCGCGTCGCACCCGAAGCCGGCGACGATCCGCTGGACCGCCCCCACGAGCAGGTCGCGCTCGCCCAGCAGCACCCGCGACTCGTGGCCGATGGCGACGAGCACGTCGAGCCGCTCGATCTGCTCCCGCTCGGCGCGCAGTGCGGCGGCCGCGCGGCCCAGCACCGCCGTCTGGCCTTCGGAAAGGCCGAAGCGCGTCGCGAGCCCGGAGGTGATCAGTGACATCTCCGCGGGCGTCAGCTCGCCCGCCTCCTGCCGCGCGACCGCCGCGACGAGCTGCTCCAGCGCCGACCCGTACTCCGCCCGCACCGCGCGCAGCGTGGCCTCGGTGCCGACGGCGTCGAACAGCCCCCGTGTCGCGCCCTCGCGGCGGTAGGTCACGTAGGCGCTGTAGCCGACGTAGCCGAACGCCAACACCATCAGGACGTGCCAGAGCCACCAGGTCAGGTGCCAGTTCGCGCCCAGCGCCACGGCGACCATCGCCTCGGCGAGCAGCACGTCGGCCGTCAGGATCGACAGCAGCACCACCGAGCGGCGCCGCCGGAACAGCAGGAAGCAGCGCAGCGCCGCCGCGAGGTACAGCGGCACCGCGACGACCACGAGCACGACGACCGCGCCGCTGCCGCGCTCGCCGACGGCCGGGTCGGCGAGCGGAGGCAGGCCGGTGAGCGACACCACGCCCCAGACGGCGGCGAGCGCCGATGAGCCCCCACCGCAGGTACGGGCCCGCGCGCAGCGCCCACGCGCCGAGCCGGCCCTCCACGTCCAGCGCGGCCGCCGCCCCGAACACCGCCGACAGGGCGAGCCCGGCCGGGGTGGCGAGGGAGAACCCGCCGTTGGCGTGGTCGAGCAGCACGCCGGGGGTGGCCAGCGCGTGCAGCCCGAAGAACAGCGCGGCGGCGAGGAACCCGAGCCCGACGAGCAGCAGCCGGGCGTCGCCGTGATGGCGGGCGGCGCGGCCGACGGCCAGCGCGAGCCATGCGGACAGCGCCGCCGCGGCGAACACCAGCCAGAAGTGGCTGGGGTGGTGCTCCCACACGACGTCGGCGGGCGGCACGGCGAGCAGCAGCCACAGGCCCGCCAGGGGCAGCGCGAGGTGGAACGCCCAGATGGCGAGGCGGGCCCGGCTGCCGCGACGGATCGCCGCCTGCCCGGTCATGAGGGTTGGAGCGCTCACGACCGGCCCGCGCGGCGGCGCAGTCCGTCGAGGTCGAGCACGGTCATCGTCCGACGGCCGGTGGCGAGCTGGCCGTTCTGCCGGAGCGTGCGCAGGGCCTTGGCCACGGCCTCCCGCGACGCGCCCACCCAGCCCGCCAGCTCGTCCTGGGACAGCGCGACGGTGATCCGGGTGCCCTGCGCGTCCGGCTCGCCGAAGCGTTCGGCCAGCTCCACGATCCGCTGGGCGACCCGGGCGGGCGTGTCGTAGGCGGCGAACTCGACCCGCTTGCGGTCCGCGTCGCGCAGCCGCTCGACCACGAGGTGCAGCAGCGCGACCGCGACCGTGGCGTGGGTGTCGAGGAACTCGCGGAACGCCTCCACGTGCATGACGTGCGCGACCACCGGCTCCAGCGCCGCCACCGACGCCGAGCGCGAGCAGCCCGTCGATCGCGGACAGCTCACCCAGGAGCGCTCCGGGCCCGCGGACCGCGAGGACGATCTCCTCGCCGTCCTCGGTCAGCTGGAAGACCTTGACCCGGCCCGTCGCGACGACGACGACGGTGGAGGACTGCTCGCCCTCCAGGAACAGCGACGCGCCCGCAGGCCAGCGCCGGGCACGGGACCGGGCGGTCAGCTCGTCGCGGTCGGTCGGGCGCAGCCGCGCCATGAACTCGCCCGCCGCGAAGGTGCCGCTTCCGGTCATGGCCCCCATCCCGCCAGAAAGTCGTGCGGCAGCCTAGGGCGAGGAATGTGCATTTCTCTACACCCCAGCGCCTCCTCTCTACGACGACGCCGCACACCGGTCGGCGCACGCTCATCGTCGATGTCAGCGAGAAGGAGGACAGAAAATGAACGACAACGTGAATGCGGGTCCGGACACGGACCCGGGCATCGGCCTCGACCTCGTCGGGTGCCCGGCCTGCGCGGCACCTGCCGAGATCGTCGAGCGGTACGTGCTGAACAGCACCGACGGGCCGATCGAGCACGCCACCGTGCTGTGCGCCGACCGGCACCGCTTCACCGTGCTCGTCGAGCGGCTCGCCACTCCCCGATCATCCGCAGAGGAGGCGACGGCGATGGGCGCGACGGTCACACTGAGCTGCCGGGACCGCGCGATCCTGCGGGCGGTCGCGGACGGCGGCGCCGAACTGGTCGCGGGCGCCGAGCCGGACCTGTTCCTGGACGGGCGCTGCTGCGCCGACCAGCTCGCCGCCCACCGCCTCGCGCGGGCGGGTCTCATCGCCAGTGCCGGACCTTGCGCGCCGGGGAGTCGCGTCACGGCCCGGCTCACGGCGGTCGGCCGCTCAGCGCTCGTGAGTGGAAACGAGTGGCTCTGGCAACTATTTCCGCTCACGAGCTACAGCTTGACGGGGTAGGCGGGCTCGGGGATCTCCGGGGCGATCCGCTGCTCGACGAAGATCCCGTGCCAGAGCAGGAACACCAGCAACGTCCAGATGCGGCGGCTGTGGTCCACCGGCCCGTCGCGATGGGCGTCGAGCATCCGGGAGACGGCGGCCAGGTCGATCAGGTGGTCGGCCTGGCTGTCGCGGATGATGCCGCGCGCCCAGTCGTACATCTCGTCGCGCAGCCAGTGCCGGATCGGCACGGGGAAGCCCAGCTTGCGGCGGTGCAGCACGTGCGGGGGGACGATGTCGGCGAGCGCCCGGCGCAGCGCGAGCTTGGTCGTGGTGGTGCCGTCGAGCGAGCCCAGCTTGGCCGCGCGCGGCAGCCCGGACGCGACGGCGAACACCTCGGGGTCGAGGAACGGCACCCGCAGCTCCAGCGAGTTCGCCATCGTCATCTTGTCGGCCTTGACGAGGATGTCGCCGCGCAGCCACGTGAACAGGTCGACGTGCTGCATGCGCGCCACCGGGTCCCAGCCCGCCGACTCGGCGTAGTGGGGCGCCGTGACGTCGGTGTGGGAACGCCGCGGGTCGTAGCGGCGCAGCACACCGGCGAGCTGGTCGTCGCGGAAGATCCGGGCGTTGCCGTAGTAGCGCTGCTCCAGCGGGATCGCGCCGCGGCGCAGGAGGTCCTTGCCGCGCATGCCCTCCGGCAGGCGGGTGGACGCCCGCCCCAGCAGGCCCCGCAGCGCGCCGGGCACCTTCTCGAACGGCGCCAGCGACAGCGGCTCGCGGTAGATCGTGTAGCCGCCGAACAGCTCGTCGGCGCCTTCGCCGGACAGCACCACCTTGACGTGCCTGCGCGCCTCGCGGGCGATGAACCACAGCGGCACGAGCGCGGGGTCGGCGACCGGGTCGTCGAGGTACCAGACGATGAGCGGCAGCGCATCCATCAGCTCGTCGGGCTTGACCGTGCGGATGACGTGCCGCACGCCGATCGCCGCCGCGGACTCGGCCGCGACGTCCACCTCGGAGTAGCCCTCCCGGTCGAAGCCGGTGGTGAACGTGATCAGGTCCGGGTTGTGCTCCTTGGCGAGCGCCGCGATGGCCGTCGAGTCGATGCCGCCGGACAGGAACGCGCCGACGGTGACGTCCGCGCGCATGTGCTTGGCGACCGAGTCGCGCAGCACGGCGGCGATCCGGTGGGCCACGCCGGGACCGCCGCCGTCGCCGTGCAGCACGGGCGTGAAGTAGCGCTCGGCCTCGGGTTCGCCGCCCGGCGCGACCGTGACGTGCGTGCCCGACTCGACCCGGCGGATCGCGCGGTGCAGCGTGGCGGGCTCGGGCACGTACTGCAGCAGCAGGTAGTGCTGAAGCGCCGCGGTGTCCAGGTCGCCGTCGATGCGGCGCAGGCCCAGCGCGGGCGCGAGCTCCAGCAGGCTCTTCTTCTCGCTGGCGAACGCGATGCCCGCGGGCCCCTCCGCCACGAACAGCGGCTTGATCCCGAACGGGTCGCGCGCGACGAACAGCGTCCGCTCCAGCGCGTCCCAGATCACGAACGCGAACATGCCGCGCAGGCGGGACACGGCGGCCGGGCCCCAGTGGTGGTAGGCGGCGACGACCGCCTCGGTGTCGCCCTCGGTGGCGAACGTCGCTCCCAGCTCAGCGAGCTCGGCGCGCAGCTCCAGGTAGTTGTAGATCTCGCCGTTGAAGACGATCGCGTAACGATCGCCTGCGTAGTGCAGCGGCTGGTGCGAGTGGTCCACGTCGATGATCGACAGGCGGTTGAAGCCGAAGACGACGTCCGCGTCGTACCATGTGCCGCTTTCGTCCGGTCCGCGGTGGCGCGCGCAGCGCATGGCCTGCCCGACCGCCTCGGCGCGGGTGGGCGCGTCGGCGGCGGAGGTGAGCAGTCCCAACAGTCCGCACATGACGAACCAGTATGCCGACGCGCCGCGCGAGATCATCGGTTGCACCCGACAGGCCAATCCGCGCCCGCCTCCGTTAGTCTCTACGCGAGGTCGAAGACCCGTGGTGACGGGTGCGGCAGACGGGTGGGGAGGCGGCGCGCAGTGAGCCGAGCACAGCGCGGGGCGGACCGACGTGGTCCCCGCGGTCGGGTGGTCAGGCTGGTCGCGCTGGCGGCGCTCGTCGCGCCGTTCACCGCGGGCTGCTCGGTCGAGGACGCGATCCGGTTCGGCTGGCCGGTGGGGGTCACCCCGCAGGCCGAGGCGATGCGGCACCTGTGGACGTGGTCGGGCATCGCGGCGCTCACCGTCGGCGTCATCACCTGGGGCGCGATGTTCTGGGCGATGATCTTCCACCGCAAGCGCAAGGGCACCGACCCCGGCGTCGTCCCCCGGCAGACCCAGTACAACCTGCCCGTCGAGCTCGTCTTCACGGTCATCCCGGCGGTCATCGTGGCCGTGCTGTTCGGCTTCACCGTCTCCGTGCAGGACTACGTCACCGACAACCGGCCCAACCCGGACCTCAAGGTCGACGTCACCGCCTTCCAGTGGCAGTGGAAGTTCGCCTACCCCGATCACCAGGGCGCGAACGGGCTGCCGATCAGCACGCTGGGCACGAGCGACACGATCCCGCTGCTCGTACTGCCGACCGGCGAGAACATCCAGTTCACCCAGCACTCCAACGACGTCATCCACAGCTTCTACATCCCCGAGTTCCTGTTCAAGCGCGACGTGTTCCCGCAGCCGCAGGTCAACGACCAGGACAACGTGTGGACGATCACCGGGATCGACCGGGAGGGCGCCTTCGTCGGGCGCTGCGCCGAGCTGTGCGGCAGCTACCACTCCCAGATGAACTTCGAGGTCAGGGCGATCTCGAAGGACAAGTTCGACCGGTGGCTTTCGCTGCGCAACCAGACCAACCCGCAGACCGGCGTGCCCTACACCGCCGGTGAGGCGCTCGGCGCGCTGAACTGCGGCCAGCTGTGCACGCCGACCGCGTACACCACCTACCCGTTCACGACCAACCGGACACAGCGGTCGGCGTCGGAGCCGATCGCGGCAGGGAGCTGAGCAGCGATGCATGTCGAAGCCCGGCTTTTCGAGTACCTCACGGCGTTCTTCTTCGTCGCCGCGATCGTCTACGTGATCCTCTCGCATGAGCCCGCGGGCAGCGCGGCGCTGTTCCTCACCGGCGGCCTCGGGCTGATCATCAGCACCTACTTCCGGTTCGTGGCGCGGCGGCTGGAGATGCGCCCGGAGGACAACCCGGACGCCGAGGTGTCCGACGGTGCGGGCGACGTGGGGTTCTTCTCGCCGGGCAGCTACTGGCCGATCACGCTCGCGGGCGCGGCGGCCCTCCTCGGCATCTCGCTGGCGTTCTTCTTCGTCTGGGCGCTGGTGATCTCCGGCGTGCTGCTGCTGATCGCCGTCGGCGGTCTCGTCTTCGAGTACCACCTGCGGCCGTCGGACCACTGAGCGGAGCTTGCGGAGCGAGCATCGATCCCGAGCGGAGCTTGCGGAGCGAACATCGCTCGCTGAGCCATACCGACCGCTGGTCCGACCGGGTCTGCCCCTGCACCATCTGATCACTTAGGGTGGCGGCCGGTACAACAGCGGTCTCAGGAGGAAGCTCGTGGTCGAGATGCGGAAGTCGGGCCAGGCCGGGACCGCCGGTGCGTCCCGCATCGAAGGCAACGGCATCAACGTCATCGACGACGCCGAGCGCAAGGGCAGCCCGATCTCGCTTTTCTGGCCGTGGTTCGCGGCCAACGTCTCGGTGCTGGGCATCTCCTACGGCGCGTTCACCCTCAGCTTCGCGATCTCGTTCGGCCAGGCGGTGGTCGCCGGGCTGATCGGGATCATCTTCTCGTTCCTGCTGTGTGGGTACATCGCGCTGGCGGGCAAGCGCGGCTCCGCGCCGACGATGGTGCTCTCGCGTGCGGCGTTCGGGGTACGCGGCAACAAGCTGCCCACGGCGATCTCGTGGGTGTTGACCGTCGGGTGGGAGACCGCGCTCGTCATCCTCGCGACGCTGGCGACGGCCACGGTCTTCGATCGGCTCGGGCTCGGCGGCGGCACCGGCACGAAGGTCGTCGCATTGCTCGTGGTGGCCGCGCTCGTGGTGGGCGCGGGCGTGCTCGGCTTCGACGTGATCATGCGCGTGCAGACGCTCATCACGATCGTCACCGCGGTGCTCACAGTGATCTTCATCTTCCTCGCCGCGGACCAGGTCAGCTGGCCCACCGTCGCTGCGCTGCCCGGGGGCTCGCTCGAGCAGGCGATCGGCGCGCTGGTTTTCCTCATGACCGGATTCGGGCTCGGTTGGGTCAACGCCGCCGCCGACTACTCGCGCTACCTTCCGCGCAACACGTCCTCCCGGGGCGTCGTCGCATGGACCACGATCGGCTCCTCGCTCGCGCCGATCGTGTTGCTGATCTTCGGCTTGCTGCTCGCCGGCTCGTCGCAGGACCTGTCCGCGAAGATCGCCTCCGACCCGATCGGCGCGCTCGTCGACGTGCTGCCCACCTGGTTCCTCGTGCCGTTCGCGCTGGTGGCGGTGCTGGGCCTGGTCGGCGGTGCGGTGCTGGACATCTACTCGTCCGGCCTCGCGCTGCTGTCGCTGGGCCTGCGCATCCCGCGGTGGTCGGCCGCGCTCGTCGACGGCGTGATCATGGTGATCGGCACGATCTGGGTCGTGTTCTTCGCCGACAGCTTCCTCGGCCCGTTCCAGGGCTTCCTCTACACGCTCGGGGTGCCGGTGGCGGCGTGGGCGGGGATCATGCTCGCCGACATCGCGCTGCGGCACCACGACTACGCGGAGCCCGAGCTGTACGACCCGTCCGGCCGCTACGGCGACGTCCGGTGGACGGCGGTGATCCTGCTCGTGGTCGGCACGGCGCTGGGGTGGGGGCTGGTGACGAACACGACCACCGAGATCCTCGGCTGGCAGGGCTACCTGCTCGACGTGGTCGGCCTCGGCGGTCGGGAAGGGGCCTGGGCGGGTGCGAACCTGGGCGTGCTCGTGGCGCTGGTCGTCGGGTTCATCGGCGCCCTCGCCCTCGACCGGGGACGGGTGCGAGCCCAGGAGTCGTGAGCACTCTGCACGCTTCGGGGCACCTGGTCGTCATCGACATGCAGCGGGTGTTCGCCGACGCGGACAGCCCGTGGGCAACGCCGGGCTTCGCGGAGATCCTGCCGACCGTGGCGGGCCTCGTGACGACCCACGGTGACGCGGTGACGTTCACCCGGTTCGTCGCGCCCGAGCAGCCCGTCGGGGCCTGGCGGGACTACTACGCCGAGTGGCCGTTCGCGCTGCAGCCGCCCGACGCGCCGCTGTGGGAGATCGTGCCGGAGCTCGGGCCCACCGGTCCGACCGTGGACACCACCACCTTCTCGAAGTGGGGTCCGGCGCTGGCCGACCGGGTGGGCGACGACCCGATGTTGCTCTGCGGCGTGTCGACGGACTGCTGCGTGCTCTCCACGGCGGTCGCGGCGGCCGACGCGGGGGTGGCGGTGCGCGTCGTCGGGGACGCCTGCGCCGGCTTGTCGACGGAGAGCCACCGCGCCACCCTCGAGGTGCTCGCGCTCTACGGGCCCCTGGTGCAGGTCGTGACCAGCGCCGATCTGCCGTGACGCGGAACCGGGCCCGCGGCGCCCTGCACGGCCTCGCCGTCGGGGACGCGCTGGGCATGCCGACCGAGTCCACCTCCCGCGCGCAGATCGTGGAGCGATACGGCCTGATCGTGGACCGCTTCCACCCGGCGCCGCCGGACCACTCGATCGCAGGCGGGCTCGCCGCGGGCACGGTCACCGACGACACCGAGCAGGCGGCGCTGCTGGGGTGGCTGATGGTCGAGTCGGGCGGCCGGGTCGACCCGCGTGAGCTGGGGCGACGGCTTGCGGCGTGGGAGGCGACGATGCGCGACCGCGGCGCGGCGGGCCTGCTCGGCCCGTCCACGAAGCGGGCGCTCGCCGCGCTGGCCGCGGGCGTGGATCCCGCCGAGGCGGGCCGCAGCGGCACGACGAACGGGGCGGCGATGCGGATCGCGCCGGTGGGGATCGCCGTGCCGGTGGGGGACGCCCTGATCGACCGGGTCGTCGAAGCGTCGCTCGTCACGCACGGCACCGGCGTCGCGCTGGCCGGGGCCGCCGCCGTCGCCGCCGCGGTGAGCGCGGGCATCGACGGCGCGAGCGTGCGGGACACGTTCGCGGTCGCCGCCGACGCGGCGGAGAAGGCTGCCGAGCGGGGTCGGTGGGTCGCGGCGGCCGACGTCGCCGTCCGCATCCGGTGGGCCACGAAGATGATCCGCGGACAGCACGACCCGCTGGGGACGATCGGCACGCTCGTCGGCACCAGCGTCGCGACGCAGGAGTCGGTGCCCGCCGCGTTCGCCGTCCTCGCGCTCGCCGGTGACGACCCGTGGCTCGCGTGCAGGCTCGGCGCGTCGGTCGGCGGCGACTGCGACACCATCGCCGCGATGGCGGGCGCGGTCGCGGGCGCGTGCTGTGGGGTGGACGCGCTGCCGGTGCGCGCGCACGTCGAACAGCTGGACCTGGACGGGCTGGCGGACGCGCTGTGGGCCCTGCGCACGGCCTCATGATCGCCGGGATCGGTGCCTGGGGTGCGCTGGTGCACGAAATGCACCGATCCCGGCGATCACGGCGGTGACGGGGCGGCTGGTCGGAGTCGGGAGCGTGGTGGTCGACGTGCTCGCCACGGTGCCGGAGCTGCCGCCGCGCGGCGGTGACGTGTGGGCGTCGCGGATGCGGATCGCCGCGGGCGGCGGCTTCCACGCCCTGGCCGCGGCCGCGCGGCAGGGCGTCGACGTGGTCTACGCGGGCGCGCACGGCACGGGGCCGTTCGGCGACATGGCTCGCGCGGCGCTGCTGCCGCAGGCGTCGCCGTCCGGCTGCCGCCGCGCCCCGACGCGGACACCGGCGTGGTGATCGTGATGGTCGACGGCGGGGGCGAGCGGACGTTCGTCAGCGGGCGCGGTGCGGAGACCACGCTCGGGCCCGCGGACCTCGCCGACCTGGAGCTCGTCACGGGCGACGTCGTGCTGGTCTCCGGCTACGGCCTCGACGACGCACTCGCCGACTGGGTCAGTCGGGACTGCGCGCCGACGTCACGGTGGTATTCGACCCTGGTCCGCTCGCCCGGCCGGGGCCGTTCGCCCGGGTGCGGGCCCGGCTGGACTGGGTGAGCGCCAACGCCGAGGAGGCCACCGCGCTCACCGGCGCGGCCGACCCGGTCGCCGCGGCACACCTGCTGGCGGGCCGGGCGGGCGCGGTCGTGCGGACGGGGGAGCGGGGGTGCGTGCTGGCGGTCGCCGGAGCCGCGCCGGTGGCGGTACCCGCCATGCCGGTGACGGCCGTCGACACCACCGGCGCTGGTGACGTCCACACCGGCGCCTTCCTGGCGGCGCTGCTCCGGGGTCGCTCGGCGGTGGAGGCGGCGCGGACGGCGAACGCGGTGGCGGCGACGTGGGTCGCCACCGGGTCCTACGGCGGTTAGCTTGGCTACCGTGAGCGTTCTCTACACCGCATCTGCCCTGTCCACCGGCGATGGCCGCAACGGCCATGTCCGGTCCTCCGACGGACTGCTCGATCTCGATCTCGCGGCGCCTGCCGAGATGGGTGGCGCAGGCGGCGCCACCAACCCCGAGCAGCTGTTCGCCGCGGGCTACGCCGCGTGTTTCCACTCCGCGATCAAGGGCGCGGCCCGGCGGCAGAAGGTGACGCTCACGGACCGTCGACCGTGGCCGCCGACGTGGGCATCGGGCCCCGCGACGAGGGCGGCTTCGGGCTCACCGTCGCACTGCACGTCGAGATCGGCGGGATCGACCAGCCGACCGCCGAAAGCTCGTGGCCGAGGCCCACCAGGTGTGCCCGTACTCGAATGCGACGCGCGGCAACATCGACGTGGCGATCGACACGACCGTCACCTGACGACAGCCCGCAGCAACCTACTCAGCGGGCGATTGCACCACGGCCAGCACGAAGCCGTCGTGCTTCTTGCTGCCGACCGTCTGCATCGACGGTGGCGTCGACGCCGGGCTCGGCGGCGATCGCGTCGGCCAGCCGCCAGGTGCCCATCACGGCCCCGTCGGTGCTGCCCGCGTCGAGGATCGTCCCTTCGCGCACGACGTTGTCGACGATGATCACGCCGCCCGGGCGGACGAGCCGCACGCACTCGCGGAAGTACTCGGCGCCCGACGTCTTGTCGGCGTCCACGAACGCCAGGTCGAACGGGCCCTCGAGGGTGGCGAGGGTGTCGCGGGCGGGCCCGACGCGCAGGTCGACCAGCTTGTCGACCCCCGCGCGGCGGAGGTTGGCCATCGCGACCTCGGCGTGATGGGGGTCGATCTCGCAGGTCACGAGCTCGCCGTCGGTCGGGAGGGCGCGGGCGAGCCAGATGGTCGAGTAACCGCCGAGGGTGCCGATCTCCAGAATCCGGCGCGCGCCGATCGCGCGGGCCAGCAGATGCAGGAACTTGCCCTGGGCGCCGTGACCGCGATCGGGGGAAGGCCCCCGGCGGCGCTGGCCGCCGACGCTGCGTCGAGCGCGTCGTCGGGGGCGTGCAGCTTGGTGATCCAGTAGTCGTCGACGGCGCTCCACAGCGGTTCGTTCACGCCTGCCAGTCTGCCGCCTCGGGCCTGCCACCCGAGCCGCCGCCGGTGCGCCGCCGCCCGGCCGCCTGGCCGTGCGGGGCGCAGGGCATGCGGGCGTCACCTGGCCGTCGCCGCCCGGCCGCGCTGTCGCCGCCGCCCCGCCTACGCCGCCTCGGCGAGCCTGCCCGCCGCCGCGCGGAGCAGCACGCCGACCCAGGTGCGGAACGGCCGCCACGCCTCGCCGAGGCGCCGCATGTCGTCCGCGGTGGCCGGGCCCGGCAGGCCGTACAGCCGCCCGACGATCGCCGCGAGCCGCGGCTCCTGATCCACCGGCACGTCGCACACACCGCTCGCCCTGAGCACGATGAGCGACGCCGAGAACGGCCCGATCCCCGGGATCTGCCGCAGGCGCGCCATCGCCTCCTCCGGATCGGCGCGCCGGATCTCCTCGGCCGCGAGCTGCCCTTCGGCGGCCGCTCTGGCCACACCGTGCAGCCGCTCGATCTTGACCGGTGGCACGCCCTCGAACGCGGTGACGGCCAGCAGCTGCTCCGGGGTGGGGAACGCCGCCATCGCCACGCCTGCCACCTCGACCGGCAGGCCGTGGGCGCGCGCGAGGCGATCCCGCACCGCGGCGGCCTGCCGGGCGTTCCAGCGCAGCGACAGCACGCACCACGCCGCCGCCTCGTACGGCGAGTGGAACAAGGGCGGCCGCAGGCCCGGCGCGGCGGCCAGCGCTCTGCGCCACGACCGGATCCCGGGCGCGCGACCGCCTCGTAGCCGCGGGCGTCGACATCCAGCGAGAGCATCCGGGCGGTCTGCGCGGCCACCCGTTCGACCGGCGGCGTGCGCGCTGGCCGACGATCGTGCCGTGCACCCCGCGCTCGTCCTGGGTGACGGCCACCCCGACCTGGTGGACGAGGTCGTCGACGCAGAACGCCAAGCGCATCGTGCCGTCGAACGCCGCGGCGTGCTCGCTGGCCGAAGCCGAACTCGGCGCTCTCGCGCAGGGAGAACGCACCCTGGGGCCGAAGGGTGAAGGTGGTGCTCGTCGTCGTCATGCCCGCAGTGTCACACCGGGCACCGACAGTTTCGGTAGCTCAGACGGCGCGCAGGGATCCCAGCCGGACCCGCTCGGCACCAGGGCCGACCCGGTTCGGCGCGCGTCTGATCCCGCCGCCGAGCCAGGATGATCCGGTGCCCGAGCTGCCCGAGGTGGAGAGCGCCCGCCGCGTGCTCGTCCACGCGCTGGACCGCGAGATCACCGCCGTCGACGACACCGACCACTGGGTGTGCCGCCCGCACGCGCCGGGCGAGATCGCCGCCGCGCTGGTCGGCGGCAGGCTGACCGCCGCGCACCGGCGGGGCAAGACGATGTGGTGCGAGACCAGCGGCCGCAGCGGGGAGCCCGGCCCGCACCTCGGCGTCCACCTCGGCATGGGCGGGCGGGTGATCGTCACCGACACACCGGGGCAGCGCGTCGGCGGCGGCCCCGCGCGGCCGGACCGCAGCCCGCGCAAGGCCGAGTGGGACCGCTTCACCATCGCGTTCGCCGACGGTGGGCAGTTCCGCCTCTTCGACAAGCGCAGGCTCGGACGGGTGCGCCTCGACCCCGACCTCGACGCCCTCGGACCGGACGCCGAGGATGATCTCACGCGAGGAGTTCCGGGCCAGGGTGCGCCGCGGCCGGTCGGCGGTGAAGGCGCGGCTGCTGGACCAGTCGGTGCTCGCGGGCGTCGGCAACCTGCTGGCCGACGAGACGCTGTGGCAGGCCGCGCTGTCGCCGTCGGCGCCCGCCGACGAGCTCTCCGAACACGCTCTCGACGGCCTCTACGACGCGCTGGAGAGATCGTTGAAGGCGGCCATCGCGCACGGCGGAGTGCACACCGGCGAGGTGATCGAGCACCGGCACGCGGGCGGGCGGTGCCCGCGCTGCGGAGCCGCGATGGTGCACGGCACCGTGGGCGGCCGCTCGACGTGGTGGTGCTCGGCCGAGCAGGCCTGACCCACGCCATGATCACCGGTTCGGTGCAGAACCGTGCCGAGATCCGGCACGGCTTCGCACCGAACCGATGATCATGCAGGGATCCGGGCGCGCCACCGCGTCCAGACCGTGACGCACACGGCCAGCCACGCCGCGCCGACCGCCCAGCCCGCCAGCACGTCCGAGACCCAGTGCACGCCCAGGTAGACCCGGGTGGCGCCGACCGCGCCGACCCACGCCGCGGCGGCGACCACCATCGCCGCCCGCGCGAGCGCGCTGCGCCCGGCCCAGGCCAGCACCACGATCGTGCCGACGACCACCATCGACATCGTCGCGTGCCCCGAGGGCAGCGACTCGTTCGTCTCCGTCACCAGCCGGTCGGCCACCGGCGGCCGCGCGCGGTCGAGGAGCACCTTGAGCAGCCGGAACACCAGGCTCGCCCCCGCCATCGCGCCGACGGCGAGCACGGCGTCGGCGCGGCGTCCGCGCCACCAGCACCATGCGCCGACCGCCACGGCCAGCACCGCCATCGCCACGGTGCTGCCGAGCGTGGTGACCACCACGGCGAGCGTCGTCAGCGTCGGGGTGCGGTCCTCGAGCGACTCGTCGAGCGCCGCCCCGTCGAACCGAGGCGGGCCCGACGCCGCGAGTACGCCGCCCAGAGCGCGGCCCCGGCCAGCACCGCGAGCCCGACGGCGAGCGCCGCGACCCGACCCGGCCGCGGTACGGAGGCGGCGGCGCGCGCCGGCGGGCGCAGGCCCGCCGCCGGATCGGGCCGTTCCTCGGGCATCGGCGGGGCGCCTCCTCGTGACGCGAGCGGTCAGCCGCGGCCGCGCCACATCCGGTAGCGCGCCACGAGCGCGGCGGTGGAGGCGTCCAGCCCTTCGAGGCCTGCCTCTCCGGTGAGCACCGGGCCCAGCTGCTTGGCCAACACCTTGCCCAGCTCGACGCCCCACTGGTCGAAGGAGTCGATACCCCAGATCGTGCCCTCGACAAACGTGACGTGCTCGTAGAACGCGATCAGCTGGCCCAGCACCGACGGCGTGAGCTTGCGCGCGAGGATCGTCGAGGTCGGCCGGTTGCCGGGCATCACCTTGTGCGGCACCACATCGGCCGGGGTGCCCTCGGCCGCGATCTCCTCGGCGGTCTTGCCGAACGCGAGCGCCGAGGTCTGGGCGAAGAGGTTGGACATGAACAGGTCGTGCATGTCCGTGTGCTCGTCGACCGGGATGACGTGGTTGGGCTCGGCGAACCCGATGAAGTCGGCACGGGATCAGCCGCGTGCCCTGGTGGATCAGCTGGTAGAACGCGTGCTGGCCGTTGGTGCCCGGCTCGCCCCAGAAGATCTCCCCGGTGAGCGTGGTGACCGGCGTGCCGTCGCCGCGCACCGACTTCCCGTTGCTCTCCATCGTGAGCTGCTGCAGGTAGGCGGGCAGCCGGTGCAGGTACTGGCTGTAGGGCAGCACGGCGTGCGTCTGCGCGCCGAAGAAGTTGACGTACCAGACGTTGAGCAGGCCCTGGATGACCGGCAGGTTCTCCTCGAGCGGCGTGGTGCGGAAGTGCCGGTCGATCGCGTTCATGCCCGCGAGGAACTCGGCGAACTGCTCCTTGCCGATCGCGACCATGAGCGAGAGGCCGATCGCGGAGTCGACCGAGTAGCGCCCGCCCACCCAGTCCCAGAAGCCGAACATGTTGGCCTCGTCGATGCCGAACGCCGTGACCTCCTTGGCGTTCGTCGACACCGCCACGAAGTGCTTGGCGACCGCCTTCTCGCTCAGCGCCGCCGAGCCCGGCGAGCAGCCACTCGCGGGCGACGCGGGCGTTGGTCAGCGTCTCCAGGGTGGTGAAGGTCTTGGACGAGATGATGAACAGGGTGGTGGCCGGGTCGAGGTCGCGCAGCGCCTCGGAGATGTCGGTGGGGTCGATGTTGGAGACGAAGCGCATCGTCAGCGTCGCGGTCGGCGTAGTCGCGCAGCGCCTCGTAGGCCATGACGGGGCCGAGGTCCGAGCCGCCGATGCCGATGTTGACGACGGCCGTGATCCGCTCGCCGGTGTGCCCCGTCCACTCGCCCGAGCGGACGGCGTCGGTGAACTCGCCCATGCGGCCGAGCACGCGGTGGACGTCGGTGGGCACGTCCTGCCCGTCGACCGCGAGCGCGAGCTCGCGCGGCGCCCGCAGCGCCGTGTGCAGCACCGCGCGGTCTTCGCTGGTGTTGATGTGCGCGCCCGCGAACATCGCCTCCGTGCGCTCGGGCAGGCCCGCGCGCCGGGCCAGCGCCGTGAGCAGCGGCAGCGTGTCGCGCGTGATCCGGTGCTTCGAGTAGTCCAGCACGAGGTCGGCCCCGGACGCGGTGAGCGCGTCGGCCCGGCCGGGGTCGTCGGCGAACAGCGTGCGCAGGTGCAGGTCGGCGATCGCGCCGTAGTGCTCGGCAAGCGCCGACCATTCGTCGGTCGCGGTGATGTCAGCGGGGTACTCGGCCACGCGCACATCCTGCCCGTGATCGACCTCGCGCGTCAGGTCCGGGAGGGAAGTGGTTCTTCGACGTTGCTGATCGCGGCGCCTTCGGTGCGCTCCCACAGCGCGATGCCGCCGAGCAGGCCCGAGATGTTGGGCACGATCGTGCGGTTCGGACCGATCTTGTCGGCGTCGAGGCGCTTGGCGTTGCCGCCGCCGATGAAGATGTGGTCGGGCAGCACCATCTCCTCGAACGTCTCCAGCGCGTCCAGCACCCGCTCGCGCCAGACGTGCTTGCCGACCTTGTGCCGCTCGTTGTCGCCGCAGGCCACCTCGATCGAGAGGCCGTCGCCGAACCGGCCGTGCGACAGCTCCATGTGCGGCAGCAGGGTGCCGTCGAAGAACACCGCGCAGCCGACCCCGGTGCCGAGCGTGATGACCAGCTCCATGCCCCGGCCCTCGATGACCGCGCAGCCCTGCACGTCGGCGTCGTTGGCCACGCGCACGGGCTTGCCGAAGCGCTTGGCCAGCGCGCTCTGCAGGTCGTAGCCGATCCACTCCTTGATCAGCTTCGGGTCCTTCGGCTCGCCCGGAGCGGGCCGGACGAACGCGGTGACGTCGCGGACGATGCCGCGGCGGATCGCGCCGGGGTAGCCCGACCGACACCCGGTCGTAGTGCGGCTGGGCGGAGGCGAGCGCCTCCAGCTCGTCCAGGAGGACGGGCGGCGTGCAGGGGTAGGGGGTCTCGCGGCGAGCACGCTCGGAGAGCATCTCGCCGTCGGGGGCGAGGACCGTGGCCTTGAGCCCCGAGCCACCCACGTCGATCGCCAGGGTGAGCGGTCCGTCGGTCATCTTCGCCCCCTCGTCTGCGGTGTCGATGACGACGGCAGGACGGTATCCCGCGGAACGGCGTTCGCGCACCTGACACGTGATTCCACGGGGGACGCAGGGTGGCGGCAGGCGCGTCGCCGCGTCCCGATCGAGTGAGCCAGGGGCCTGCCGTGATCGCGCAGCGTCGCCGTCGCGGACTCGCGATCACGCCGACGGAGTAGCGCGTCCGGGTGAGTGGTCGATCACGTGCGGTGATCGGAAGATCACCTTTGCGGGTGTCGGGAACGACTGCTCGTCGCGCGCCACCGCTCGACGGTCGCTGGATGCGCTGATCAGCCGTACCGGCGCCGAACCCCGCCGGTTGAGCGCAGTGACTGAACGCACCAGATCGCGCTACAGAGGGTACGGAGGCCCGCCTCATGCTGAACCGACCGCTCCCCGCTCCCGCACGCGACCTCGCGATGCTCGTCGCCCGGGTCATCCTCGGTGTCGTGCTGTTCGCCCACGGGTGGCAGAAGCTGATGATCAACGGGATCTCGGGAACGTACGGCCAGTTCGAGAAGCTGGGCATCCCGTTGGCGATCGTGTCGGCGTCGTTCGCCTCGTTCGTGGAGTTCGTGGGTGGGGTGCTGATCGTGTTGGGTGCGCTGACCACCGCCGTCGTCGCGCTCGACCTGGTCGTCATGGTCGGGGCGGCGGGCTTCGTCCACATGACGCACGGCATCTTCGCCCAGAACGGCGGGTGGGAGCTGGTGGGCGTGATCGTCGCGGCCGAGCTGGCGCTGGCGGCGTTCGGGCCGGGACGGTTCAGCGTTGACCACCTCATCGCCCGTCACCACGACCGCGAGCGCGCCGAGATGCAGCGGCGGGAGCAGGCGCCGGTGATCCGCGCCGCCGCGGTGTCGGAGACCTTCACCCCGGCCGCCGATCTGCGCCCGGGTGGGTTCGCGGTCGACCCGGCATCGGCGGGCATGCCGACCGGCGGGTTCGCGGCCGTGGGCCCGGCTGTGCCGACCGGCGTGTTCGCTGCCGTCGCTCCGCTGCCGGGAAGGGTGCCGACCGGCGGGTTCGCGACCGTTGCCCCGGTTGCCGCGGGTGCGCCGACCGGCCGGTTCGCGGCCGCTGTGGCCCCGGGTGAGCCGACCGGCGGGTTCGCGACCGACGCCGTGGCTGCTGCGGGCGTCGACCGGCCGGTCCGCGGTGTCCGTGGGCGAGCCGACCGGCGCGTTCCGAGCCGTCCGGCCGCCGACGCCCGCGACCGACCAGCCTGCCACCGAGGCCTTCGCGGTGGTGCCCGACGTCGCCGCCACGGCCGGACCGGTGGGTGTCGAGGACGCCGGGTCGCCGACCGAGCGGGTGGGCGTCGACCCGTCCCCGCGCATGGCGAGCGCGGGCGTGCACCGCGCGCTGTCCGAGCGGGCGGCCGCGTCCGACCGACCCGCGCCCGCGCCCTTCGGCGTCACGGTGCAGTCCCCGCTCGACTTCACCCCGACGACGGCGCTGCCGGTCGTCACCCCGTCTCACGCCGAGACGTTCACCGACACGATCACGGTCGCCACGTCCGTCCCGGGCGGCCTCCCGCGCCGCGTCCGGGCCGTCGACCTGCCGCCCGCGTCGGCGGTACGGCCCTACGCCTGACTCGTACGGGCGCGGCCCGGCGCGAGCGGAGCCGCGTTGGACGACGGACCACCCGCCAAACCCTCGGAGGTAGACGATCGTGTTCCAGCTGCCGCCCCACGCTGCGGGACGTGCTCGCGCTCGGCGCCCGGCTCCTCCTCGGCGTCGTCCTGCTGGCGCACGGGTGGCAGAAGCTGGTGGGCGAAGGGCTCGGCGCGACCTCGGCGGGCTTCGCCCGGCTCGGCGTACCCGCGCCCGGGCTTGTCCGCGGCCTTCGCCGCCTGCGTCGAGACCGGCGGCGGGCTCTTGCTCGTCGTCGGGCTGCTGACGCCCGTGGCCGCGGCGCTGGTCGCGTTCGTCATGCTCGGCGCGGGCTGGTTCGCCGGGCCACTGGTTCGCCGGCGTCATCGGCGACGGCGGCTGGGAGCTGGTCGGCGTGATCATCGCGGGCGTCCTGCTGCTGGCGGCGACCGGGCCCGGCCGGTTCAGCCTCGACCACGCCCTCGCCCGGCGTCGGGAGCGGGAATCCGGCGGCGGCTGAGGTGGACGCGCCGCACCCCGGTCGGGGTTAATACCGGCATGAGCGCCGACGCAGTCCCCGCCGCCCCCCTGTCCGCCTGGCTGCGTGCCGAGGTGCCGGAGGTGAAGGTCGGCGACGGGCCGGTCGCGATCGAGCGGATCTCCGGCGGCCACTCGAACCTCACCTACCGGATCACCGACGCCGAGGGCACCCTGTTCGCCCTGCGGCGCCCGCCGCTGGGCATGGTGCTGGCCACGGCCCACGACATGGGCCGTGAGTGGCGCTTCATCTCCGCGCTCGCGCCGTTCGGCGTCCCGGTCGCGCCGCCCGTGATGTTCTGCGCAGAACACCGACGTCATCGGCGCGGAGTTCTACCTCATGCGCTTCGTCGACGGTGAGGTGCTCGGCGACGCCGAGTCCGGCCGCCGCATCGCCGAGGGACGAGCCGCGCACGACCGCGGGCCTGGACACCGCCGACGTCCTGGCCGCGCTGCACGCCGTCGACCCCGACGAGGCCGGGCTGTCCGATCTGCGTCGCGATGGCTCCTACATCGAGCGTCAGCTACGGCGCTGGCACCGGCAGGTGCACGCCTCGTCGCTGACCGACCTGGAGATCGTCGACGCCGCGCACGAGCGGCTCGTCGCCCGCGCCGCCGCCCTGCCGCCGTCGGATGTCCGGATCGCGCACGGCGACTACCGCCCCGGCAACCTCGCCTACGGCCCCGACGGGCGGGTCCGCGCGATCTTCGACTGGGAGCTGGCCACGCTCGGCGACCCGCTCGCCGACCTCGGCTGGCTGATGGCGTCGTGGGGCCGCCCCGCCGACAGCGCCCGCCTGACGATCGAAGGCCCCAACCAGGTCGGCGGCTACCCCGACGGCGACGCGCTGGTCGCCCGGTACGCCGAGCGCTCCGGCCGGGACGTCGGCGACCTCGACTTCTACGTGGCGTTCGCCCGGTGGCGCGCGGCGTGCATCCAGGCCGGGGTGTACAGCCGCTACGAGGGCGGCGCGCTCGGCGAGGGGGAGGGCGAGACGGCCAGGGCCCGCCTCGAAGGGGTGTACATCCAGGCGCAGGCCGCCTACGACGCACTGCTGAGCGGTAACGAGTGCTCTGGCACTCGTTACCGCTCACAGGCTGGCGGTGGCCGTGAGCCGCACGGGCATCGTCTCGTAGCCGCGCAGCACGCGTGTGGCCCGGCGGTGCGGGGGCCCGCGAGCGCGAGGTCGGGGAAGCGGTCGAACAGCGCCCGCAGCCCCACCTCGCCCTCCATCCGGGCCAGCCCGGCGCCCAGGCAGTAGTGGATGCCGGAGGAGAAGGCGACGTGATCGCCCGCGTTGGCGCGGCCGACGTCGAACCGCTGGGGGTCGGCGAACACCTCGGGATCCCGGTTGGCCCCGCCGAGGAGCGTCATGACCGGCCGCCCGGCAGGCACCGGCACGCCCGCCACCTCGGTGTCGCGCTGGGCGATGCGGCCGGTGCGCTGCACGGGGGAGTCGAACCGCAGGATCTCGTCGACGGCGTTCGGCCAGAGCGTGGGCTCGGCCCGCAGCCGTTCCCGCTGGTCCGGATGCTCGACGAGCAGCGCGGTGCCGTTGCCGATGAGGTTCACGGTGGTCTCGAAGCCCGCCGCGAGCAGCAGCATCGCGGTGGCCGACAGCTCGTCCTGGGTGAGCTTGCCCTCCGCGGCGTGCGCGTGCACGAGCGTCGAGAGGATGTTGTCGCCGGGGTGGGCGCGCAGGTGCGCGAAATGGCCCTCCATCCATCGCTGCAGCGCCCGCAGGCCCCGCTCGGAGCGGCGGAAGTCGCAGAAGCGACAGCCCGGCGTCGAGCGAGCGCGCCGCCTCCGCGCCCCACGCCAGGAACTGGCGGCTCATCGCGACCGGCGCGCCGAGCATCTCCGCGATCACGGTGGCGGGCAGCAGGCTGGCGTAGTCGGCCATCAGGTCGACGTCGCGCTTCGGCCGCGAGGCCGGTGAGCAGCTCGTCGGCGATCTCCTCGGTGCGGCTGCGCAGCGCGGCCACGGCCTTCGCGGTGAACGCGCGGGAGACGAGCTTGCGGTAGCGGGTGTGATCGGGCGGGTCGACGGCCAGCATCGACGGCGGCTCGACCGGCCCGAGCGGTCCGCGGCCGCCGAACGCCTGCGCGAGGAGCAGCCACCGCGGCACGTTGCCGCTGAAGCCGCCGATGACGCCGAAGTCCGGGCTGCGCAGCACCGCCGTCGTGACCGGGTGCGAGACCGTGCTGAGCACGAAGCCGTTGTCGTAGAACGGGCCTTTGGCGCGGATCGTCTCGTAGTGCGGGAACGGGTCCTGCGCGTAGGCCGGGATCGACCATGAGCGCAGCCGAGACCTCGCCCGCCCGGGCGCCCCGCGCGGATGACCAACGGATCAGACCGTGCCGCACGCCCCACCGGAACACCTGACGCATAGCCCTAACTTACTAGCGGTAACCTACGTTGTGGTAGGTGTTTTCCGGTGACCCTGTGGGCCGTCAGCGATCTGCACGTCCGCCATCGGGACAACCGGGCGGTCGTCGAGGGGCTCCGCCCGGGGAGCGCCGACGACTGGCTGATCGTCGCGGGCGACGTCGGCGAGCGGGTCGATGACGTCGCGTGGGCGCTGGGCCTCCTGCGCGAGCGGTTCGCGCGGTGGTCTGGGTGCCCGGCAACCACGAGCTGTGGACGCGCACCAAGGACCCCGTCTCGCTGCGGGGCGAGGCGCGGTACCGCCATCTCGTCGAGATCGTGCCGCGGGCTGGACGTGCTCACCCCGGAGGACCCGTTCCCGGTGTGGGACGGGCCCGGCGGTCCGGCCGTCGTCGCGCCGCTCTTCCTGCTCTACGACTACACGTTCCTGCCCGCCGCGGCGCGCACGCCCGAGGAGGGGCTGGCCGCGGCGTACGCGGCGGGCGTCGTCTGCACCGACGAGTACCTGCTGCACCCCGACCCGTACCCGTCGCGGGCCGCCTGGTGCGCGGCGCGGGTCGCCGAGAGCAGGCGACGACTCGACGCGCTCGATCCCGACCTGCCGACCGTGCTGGTGAACCACTGGCCGCTCACCCCGCTGCCGACCCGCGTGCTGCGCCATCCGGAGTTCTCGATCTGGTGCGGCACCACCGCCACCGCCGACTGGCACGTGCGCTACCGCGCCGCGGCCGTCGTCTACGGGCATCTGCACATCCCGCGGGTGACCGTCGAGGACGGGGTGCGGTTCGTCGAGGCGTCGCTGGGCTATCCGCGGGAGTGGCAGGCCCGCGAGCGCGCGGTTCGGCACGCCGGTCAGTGCGCTGCTCCCGCGCCCGGTCCTCCCAGCGCCCGGCGGCCGACCGGCTCGCGCCGCCCCGGCCGCCTGCCCGCCCTGATCAGCCCGACGACCAGCCAGATCCCCGGGCCGCTGCCCAGCAGGATGGCGGTGGCGAGCCAGCCGTCGCGCCACAGCAGGCCGGAGACCACCCAGCCGATCAGCCAGATCCCGAACAGCACGAGCCGCCGCCGCATGATCCGGCTGTGCACGACGTACAGCGGCTCGTGCAGGTCGGTGACGACGACCGGGGCGGGGCGTCGGTGGAACACCCTCGCGACGCTACGCCCGCACCCGGGTGATCGCCGCGCGGCCGCTGCGCTGCCGGCACCGCGCACCCCGTGGTCGGACACCTGGCGGCACTCGCACCCCGGTGGGGTGCGCGGACTCGAGCTGGGTGGGGTCGCGCGGTCGGCGGGCGGGTGCGAGGGCGCGGTGGCCGGGGTGGCGGCGCGCGGTGGGCGGGTCCGGAGGCCGTGCGAGGCGGTCAGGCGTGGGCCGGGGCCAGCAGCTTGCGGGCGTCGGCCCAGGAGCCCGCCGCGCGGTCGCGGGCGCTGACCATCGACGGCGGCAGCGGCCACGCGATGGCGAGCTCCGGGTCGTCGAACGCCACCGCGACGTCGGCCGACGGGTCGTGCTCGGCGTCGATGCGGTAGCAGGTGTCGGCGGTCTCGGTGAGCGCCTGGAACCCGTGCAGGAAGCCCGCGCGGGATGTAGAGCGTGTGCAGCGACTCGTCGTCCAGCCGGAACGCCGCCGACTGCCCGAAGGTCGGCGAGCCCTCCCGGGCGTCGACCACGACGTCGTGGATCGCGCCGTGGGCGCAGCGCACCAGCTTGGCCTCGCCGGTGCCGCGCCGCCCGTGCATCCCGCGGACGACGCCGCGCGCGCTGCGCGACTGCGAGTCCTGCACGAACGCGTCGGGGTCGAGGCCCGCGGCGCGCGCGTCGGCGGCGTCGAAGGTGCGGGAGAAGAAGCCGCGCTCGTCGCGGAACGGGGTCGGGACGAACAGCAGCACGCCGTCGAGGCTCGTCGTCTGCACCTGCACGCCGGTGACCCTACTGCGCCCCAGCGGGGCGCCCACGGCCGTGTGCCACCATCGGCGCCGTGCAGAAGCTGACCGATCCCGCGCCCGCCGCGACCACGACCGGACCGATCGCCTGCCGATTCTGCGGGTCCGACGACGGCCGGATCGTGCTCGACCTCGGCCACCAGCCGTCCTCCGAGCTGTTCCCGGCGGCCGACGACGGCGCGATCGATCCCGTCTACCCGCTGCGCATGTGGCTGTGCGGGAGCTGCGGGCTGGCGCAGCTCGCGGACGACACCGTCGTGCCGGAGGAGGTGCTGGGCCGCGAGCCCGCCGCGCTCACCGAGCAGCGCCGCGCGGCCATCGCGGCGGTCGCCGCGGCCGGTGTGCTGCCCGCGGGCGGCACGGCCGATGGAGTTCCCCAGCCCGCACGGCGGCACCTGGCTCGACGGGCTGGCCGCGCACGGGTTCACGCCGGTGCCGCTCGGCGGACGGGCCGACGTCGTCGTCGACGGCTGTTTCGGCATCATGCACGAGGCCGACCAGCGCGCCGCGCTGCGCACCCGGATCGACGCGGTGGCCCCCGGCGGCACGCTCGTGCTGCTGTTCCACTCCCTCGCCGCGATCATGGACGGCGGCCAGTGGAACGCGCTGCGGCTGGGCCACTTCGCCTACTACTCGACGCCCGGCATGGTCGGCATGCTCGCCGAGCTGGGCATGACCGTCACCTCCGCGCACCGGTTCCCGCTCTACGGCGGCACGGTGGTGCTGACGGCGTCGCGCGACGCCGCGCCGGACACCCGCACCCTGCCCGACCTGCTCGCCGCCGAGCAGGCCACGGGGGTGCTGGACGCGGACGCGGTCGGCGCGCTGGGGGAGGCGGTGGGCCGCACGGTCACGGCGCCTGCGCGCGCAGCTGGAGGAGCACCGGGCCGCCGGACGGCGGGTGTACGGCTACGCGGCGGCGTCCCGGGCGGTGTCGCTGCTCTGCCTGGTCGGGGCGGACCGCACGCTGCTCGCCGGGGTCGCCGACGCCTCGCCCGGCCAAGCTCGGCAGGCGCATGCCGGGCACCGACGTGCCGGTGATCTCGCCGGAGCAGCTGGTGGCCGCGGAGCCGGACGTCGTGCTGGTGTTCGTCTCCGACGTGGTGGACGAGGTCCGGCGCGCGCTGCCGCAGATCCCCGCCGACCGCTGGGTGGACGCAGGCGCCTGACCGCCGGGCCGCCTCGGCCCGCGGCGAATGATCGCCGGTTCGGTGCGATAACCGTGCCAATATCCGGCCGGAAACGCGCCGAACCGGTGATCAAGGGCCCCGGGGCGGGTCAGGGGGTGGGTCAGCCCTCCACCGGCCAGGTGTGCACCGGCTCGTTGGTGTGCATGTGCTCGGCGTAGCGCAGCGCCATCACCCGCAGCGCGTCGGGGCGGGCGAGATGGCGCTTCTCCTGGAGCCGGTGCACGGTCGCCACCTGCCACGACGCCCCGTTCTGCCCGGTCAGGCACCGCGCCTCGACGATGCCGAGCAGCCGCTCCCGCACGCTCCGCGTCGACGTCCCAGCGCCGCAGCCCCTCGTCGGCGAGCGGCAGCAGCCGCCGCAGCACCAGCTCGGCCGCGGGCACCTCGCCTGCGCCCGGCCAGAACAGGAGCGCGTCGATGCCGCGCTTGGCGGCGGCGTGGAAGTTCTCGTCGGCCGCGCCGAACGACATGCGCGTCCACAGCGGGCGCTCGTCGTCGGCGAGCACGCGCACCAGGCCGTAGTAGAACGCGGCGTTCGCGGCCGTGTCGGCGACCGTCGGCCCGGCGGGCAGCACCCGGTTCTCCACCCGCAGGTGCGGCTCGCCCTGCACGACGTCGTAGACCGGCCGGTTCCAGCGGTACACCGTGCCGTTGTGCAGCCGCAGCTCCGAGAGCCGCGGCGGGTCGCCGCGGTCGAGCACCACCTCGGGGTCCTCGTCGTCGCAGATCGGCAGCAGCGCGGGGAAGTAGCGCACGTTCTCCTCGAACAGGTCGAAGATCGAGGTGATCCAGCGCTCGCCGAACCACACCCGCGGCCGCACGCCCTGCTCCTTGAGCTCCTCCGAGCGGGTGTCCGTGGCCTGGTCGAACAGCGCGATGCGGGTCTCGCGCCACAGCTCCTTGCCGAACAGGTACGGCGAGTTCGCCCCGACGGCCAGCTGCGCCGCCGCGATCACCTGCGCGGCGTTCCAGTACGCCGCGAACGACTCGGGCGCCACCTGGAGGTGCAGCTGCACGCTCGTGCAGGCCGCCTCCGGTGCGATCGACTCCGCCGTGGCCCGCAGCCGCTCCGGCCCGTCGATCTCGAGCGACATGTCCTCGCCGCGCGCGGCGAAGATCTGCTCGTTGAGGAGGCGGTAGCGCGGGTTGGCGGTGAGCGTCTCGGCCTGCAGGTGGCCCTGCTGCAGCGTGGGCAGGATCCCGATCATCATCAGGTGCGCGCCGATGCCGCGGGCGGCCTGTTCGGCGTTGTTGAGCACGGCCCGCACCTGGTCCTCGAACCCGGCGAGCGACGTGCCCGACGAGCGGGCGCGGCGGAATGTTGATCTCGACGTTGAACTGGCCGAGCTCGGTCTGGAAGTCCGGGTGCGCGATCACCGCGAGGACCTCCTCGTTGCGCATCACCGGATCGCCGTGCTCGTCGACGAGGTTGAGCTCGATCTCGCAGCCGATCGTCTGCCGCGCGGTGTCGAAGCGCGACTCGCGCAGCATGCGCGCGAACACGTCCAGGCTGTGGCGCACCTTCTGGCGGTAGCGCGTGCGGTCGGCGCGGCTGAAGGTGCGCGCTTCGACGTCGTCGCCCATCGTCTCCTCCGGATCTTTCGGCAGCGGCATTCTCGACGGCCGGGGCCCGCCTGCGATAGTGCTGCGGTGACCGAACCGGGCCTGCGCAGCGAGCGCGGCGTGCGTCCTCGCCGCCGTTGGCCTGGTCGCGGTGCCCCTCGTCGCGCTCGGCGTGGCCCGCCTGCTGCTGCAGATGCCCCAGGGCGACGAGCCGCACTACCTCGTGATCAGCCAGGCGCTGCACCTGTACGGCTCGCTCGACGTCGCGCAGGTCTACGCCCACCGCGACTACCTCGCCTACTACCCGCTCCCGCTCGACCCGCACGTCTCGCCCGGCCCCGACGGGCAGCTGCTGCCCCTGCACAGCATCGGCGGGCCGCTGCTGTGGCTGCTGCCGTTCGTGCTGTGGGGTCGCGCGGGCGTCGTCGGGTTCATGACGGTGGTGTCGCTCGCGATCGTCGCGAACGTGTATTGGCTGGTCCGCGAGCTGGGCGTGCGGCAGCGGGTCGCGGTCGGCGTCGCGGTGGCGTTCGGGCTGGGCACGCCGGTGCTGATGTACGCGTCGCTGTCGTTCGTGGAGCCGCTGGGCGCGCTGGTCTGCGTGTACGCGCTGCGGGTGCTGCACGCCCGCACGCTGCGGCCCCGGGACCTGCTGCTGGTGTCGGCGGCGTTGGGCGCGCTGCCGTGGATCCACAGCCGGTTCCTGCTGTTCCCGCCGATCTTCGGCGCGTTCCTGCTGGTGCGGGTGTGGCGGGAAGGCCGGTCGCCGGCGCGCGCTGGCCTGCCTGCTCGGCCCGGCCGCGGTGCTCGTCGGCGGCCTGCTCGTCTACAACGCGCTGGTGTGGCACACGTTCGGGCTCGCGCCCAACCAGGTCAACGCGGGCGCGGTGCCGTTCACCGCCGACCCGTGGCGGCCGCTGGTGGGGATCCTGCTCGACCAGGAGGTGGGCGTCGTCCCCAACTTCCCGGTGCTGCTGTTCGTGCTGCCCGGTCTGGTGCTCGCGCGGCGCCGGCCGCTGACGCTGCACGTGGCGGCGGTCGTCGTGCCCTACGTCGCGGTGATCACGTCGTTCCCGGCGTGGGACGGCGCGTGGTCACCGCCCGCGCGGTTCCTGGCGGTGGTGCTGCCGATGTTCGCCGGGCACGTCGGGCTGGCTGTGGGACCGGGCCGGGCCCCGCACGCTCGCGCTTGGCGGGCTGCTCACCGCCGTCGGGCTGGGGCTCACCGACGCTCGCCGTGTGCAGCCCGACCGGCGGCTTCACCGCGCAGAAGGGCCGCAGCCCCGCGCTGGGCGTGCTCGACGGCCTCTCCGGAGTCGACGTGGCCCGGCTTCGTCCCGTCGCTCGCGCAGCCGGGCCAGGTGCCGCTGTTCGTGGCCTGGGGCGCGCTCGTCGTCGCTGTTCGGCCTGGTCAGCCTGCGGGGACGACGCGGTCCAGCCACGCCAGCAGGTCCGCCTCCACTTCGTCCCGGTTGGTCTCGTTGAAGATCTCGTGCCGGGCCTCGGGCCAGACCGTGAGCGTCACGTCGGTGAGCCCGGCGCCCCGCAGCCGGTCGACGAGGACGTTGACCAGCGCGAGCTGACCGTTCACCGGGTCGCGGTCGCCGACCATGATGTGCACCGGAAGGTCCTTGCGGATGCCCGCGAGCCGTTCGGGGTCGGCCACGTCGCGGGCCCTGGTGAACATCGCCTTGCCGCCTTCGACGTCCAGCCCGAACCCGCAACGGGGTCGGCGACGTACGCGTCGACCTGGGCGTCGTCGCGGGAGAGCCACTCGTAGCCGGTGCGGTGCGGGAAGGGGGCGTTGAACGCCGAGAGGTCGATCGGGCGGTCGAGGTCGAGGCCGGGCTCCATCAGGTCGATCGCCGCCGTGCCGGAGAGCGCGAGGCCCGCGATGCGGCCGGAGTGGTCGAGCATGTACTGCTGGGCGGCGAAGGAGCCCATGCTGTGCCCGAACAGCACGATGGGCAGGTCGGGCAGCCGGTCGTGCGTGCGCTCGATGAGCACGTCGATGTCGTCGACGAGGCTGTTCCAGCCCGTCGGCGCCGAGCTGCCCGAGCGCGTCGTCCGAGGCCGCGGTGGCGCCGTGGCCGCGGTGGTCCTGGCCCTGCACGAGGAAGCCCGCACCGGCGAGCGTCGTGGCGAGGTGGTCGTAGCGCAGCAGGTGCTCACCCATGCCGTGGGTGAGCTGCACCACGCCGCGGGGCGAGCCCGCGGGCTCCCACCGGTACGCCGTGATCGCGGTGCCGTCCCGGCCGGTGAACGTGAACCGGACGGGGGATTCGGCGGACGCCATCGCTGCACCTTTCGGACCTCGGGACGGACGGTCGTAACCCTAGCCCGAGTTTCCAATGATCTTGAGGCTTCCGCCTGGTTTCCGCAGGCCCAGCTGTTTTCGATCTTCAGTTGGGCGTATTACCCATGTCAGCGGTGCGGGGCGTACCGGGCAAGGTCGAAGATCGTGTAGAGGCGCTGCTGGGTGGGGGTCATCCGGGTGATGGTGTGGCGTGCGCGGCGGCGGCCGCGTTGGCCGGGGTAGAGCAGGACGGTCTCGCCGATGCCCTCGAGCTCGGCCAGTAGGGCGGACACCGAGAGGGGCAGGCCGGCGCGGGTGGCTTCGCGGCGCATCAGGTGGGCGATGGCCAGGGCGAGCACGCAGGTGAACAGGTGCACGCGGATCTTGTGGTCGGTGAAGTGGCGGATCGGGGCGAAGGACACCACGTGTGGATCCTTGGCCTGACGGAACCCGGCCTCGAGGTATTCCTGGGACCGGTAGGCGTCGATGACCTGGTCCAGGGGCCAGTCGTCGTGGTCGGTGACCAGGATCCGTTTGCCGAAGATCTCCTCCTCCAGCCCGGCCTGCGCGGTGGGGTCGATCCGCCAGGCCAGGCGCAGCGTGGCGGGGGTGTCCCCGGTCAGCTCGGTGGTGATGACCCGGGCCACCCAGCGGGGGGCGCAGATGGTGTCGATCTCGGCCTGCACCTTCGCGGGTGGGCGGCGGGTGCGGCTCCGGGCCAGCCGTGCGGCCAGCTCGGTGAGCGCGGTGGTGGCCTTGCGCAGGGTCTGGGCGAACCCGGCCTGCTGGGCGGCGTGCAGGCTCGGGGAGTGGGTCAGGACAACTCGCCGTTGCTGGCCGAGCACCACCGCGGTGGTCTCGAAGGCGGTCAGGTTCTCCTCGGCGTAGGCCGGCACTACCTGGCGGTCGGTTGCCGGGCGGGCGAGCAGGCCGGGATGGTCGCTCGGGGGGACCGACCCGACGAAGTGCAGGCCCAGCTCGGCCAGCCGGGCGAAGTTGGGCTGAGAGTTCTGGCCGGCGTCGAAGGTCACCGTGACCCCGCCCGGGCCGCCCAGCGCGGTGGTGTGGCGGCGCGCCAGCTCCTCGATCATCGGCTGGAACTGGGTGACGTCGACCTGGTTGCCCGGGTAGGCACGGGAGAGCAGCGGGATGCCGCCGTCGCGGGTGGCGACTAGCCCGAGACCGACGATGCGCAGGTCGTAGCGTTTCTGCTTGGCCTTCCCGCGCTGCGCGATCGGCGCCCGCTGGTTGCCCGAGTCGATGAACGTCGCGAAGTTGGTCATGTCCAGGATCAACGCGTGGGTGTCCAGCCCGAACACCTCGGTCATCCGCCGGCACAGCGCCGCCTCGATCTCCTCGAGCTGTTCCACGGTGACCGCGTCCATCGCATCCCAGAACCGGCGGTGATCCAGCGCCCCGACCGGGATCCGGGTGATCCGGCCCAGCGCGGTCTGGGCCCACCAGTCGGCGAACGCCCGCTTGGACTTGGGCTCGCAGACCCGGTTCAACGCCGCCAACCCCAGGTAGGTGCCCACCGACACGCCACCGCTGATCACCCCACCGCGGGACGAGGGGTTTCCCACCCCAGAAACGATCACCGAATCGATCACTGTGATCGCGTCCAGCCGGCCGAGCATCCCCCACACCGCCGCGACATTGCCGAAGCGGCGGTGCTCGGTCTCGGGCACGCTCGGATCATCGCTCGGGGCCGCGGTCAGCCGCGCGATCACCTCATCCTCAGCGCCCAGGTACACCTGCTCCACGATCCGCGGCCGGCCACCCACCCGGGCCGACGTCGCCGCGTACAGGTACGTCCTCCCTCCGCGGCGCTTCTTGATGATCGAGGACACAATTGTGGGTAATACACCATCGTGGGACACCGCTCCACCCGACACGCGGACAAGCCGCAGGTCAGGGCCACCGGTCCACTAGTCTCACGATCATGATCAAGGCCACAAAGCCATGATCATTGGAAACTCGGGCTAGGTCGCCTGGCCGCCCGATCACACGTCCCGCTGCATGGCCCGCGCATCGTCTCCGGCTACGCGGGGTGTGGCGCGGAAGCCCTGACCACTCCGGCGCAGCCGCAGCCGCGCGACGAGGGCCACCAATCCGAGCGCGGCCACTACCCCGCCGTACACCATGGCCGTCGGGCCGAGGCCGACCACGTTGGCGGCGACCCCCGCCGCCACGGCGGGCACGCTGAACGCCAGGTAGGACACCACGTAGGTCAGCGCGAACACCGCCCCCCGCTCGGTCGGCCGGGCCAGTGTGGCCATGGTGCCGAACGCGCCGAGGCCCGCCGCGCCGAAGCCGACGCCCGCGATCACCGTGCCGAGCGCGGCCGCCAGCGCCAGACCCGCGTCGACGGCCGCGAGGGTGCCGATGGTGCCCACGGCGAGCAGCGTCGCGGCCAGGAGCAGCAACCGTGGCAGCGGCTGATTGCGCAGCGAGAGGGCGGTGAGTGCGCCGGTGCCGCAGAGCAGCGTGGCGACCAGGCCGCCGACCAGGTGATCGGTGACCCCGAGCGAGAACGCGGCCACGGACGGGCCGAGCGAGAGGTACAGGCCGCCGAGCGCCCAGCTGGCGAGCAGGATCGGCAAGATCGAGAGGAACTCCGGCCGCAGGTAGCCGGGCATCCCGACCCGCGGGCGCAGCGACGCCAGCGCACCCCGACGTCGTGGTGCGGTCTCGGGCAGCACCGCCGTCGCCACCGCCGCGGCGATCACGCCGACCAACAGCACGACGTAGACGAGCCGGGTGGGCGCGGGGGCGTACTCGACCAGCGCACCCGTCCCCACCGACCCGGCCGCCAGCCCCAGCAGCGTGCCCACGCTGGTGACCAGGCCCGCGCGCCCGGCGCGGCCCGGCGCGGTGAGATCGACGACGGCGGCCGACAGCGTGGTGATCGCGGCACCCGTCGCGACGCCCTGCGCGAGGCGGGCCAGCAGCAGGGTGACGACCCCGCCCGCCGTCAGGAACAGCACGAGCGCGACCGCCTCCAGGGCGATCGCCGCGCCGAGGACCGGTCGCCGCCCGACGTGGTCCGACAGCCCGCCCACCACGAGGATCGTGGCCAGCAGGCCGAGCACGTAAGCGGCGAAGACGAGCGTCAGCGTGGACGTGGGGAAGCCCCATTGCTGCTGGTAGACGACGTAGAGCGGGGTCGGCGCGCCCGCCGCGGCCATGAAGAGCACAAGCATCGCGGTGACGGCGACGAAGCCCGCGGAACGGGTCAGTCGCGGCGGGGTGAGCACGGCCATGTCTCGGCCAAGGCCCCGGGCCGCCTGAGTTATTCCGGCGCCGTCGGACCGCGAGCCGGACGCTTCCGGGCTTCGATCACCGCCAACGTCCGGCTCGCGCGGATCATCCCGTCGCGCCGAGGGAGTTGAGCACGCCCACCGCGGCGTGCCCCACGCGGCCGGAGGCCGTCTTCTTCTCGCCGGACACGCTGCTCATCGCAGGCTCCTCGGCGCCGCGCCGGTCGTTCGACGACGCCGTGGACGTCGACTGCGACCGGCTTCCGTTGCCGCCGTCGGAGTCCGCCCCGGTGACGAGGTCCGTCACGGGCTTGGCCGCGTGCAGGACCGGCTCGACCGCGGGCCCCGCCGCGCCGGTGACGGGCTCGATCGCGCGGGCGGCGGGCTTGGCCGCGGGCTCCGCAGCGTCGGTGACCTGCTTGACCACGGGCTCCGTCGCGTCGGTGAGCTGCTTGGCCGCGGGCTCGACGGCGTCCGCGACCGACTTGACGCCGGGCTCCGCCGCGTCGGCGGCGGGCTCGATCGCGGTCTTGACGGCGTGCGCGGCCGGCTTGACCGCGGGCTCCGCCGCGTCGGTGACGGCGGCGACGGTGGGCCCCGCCGCATCGGACGCGGTGGTCCCCGCGGGTGTGACGACGCGACCGACTGTTGGCTCCACGACCTCGTGGGTGAGCGGCTGCACCGCGTCGGCGGCCGACTGCAGGGTCGGCTCCACGATGTCGTCGGCGGCGGGCTGCACGAGGATGTCGGCGGCCGACTGCACGGTCGGCTTCACGACGCCGTTGGCGACCGGCTTCACGAGGGTGTCGGTGGCCGGGCTGACCACGTCGCCGAGGGCCTCGCCCACCGGCTCGGCGAGAGCGTCCGCAGCCGGGCCCACCGGCGTGACGATCTGATTCAGCACCGGCTCGACGGTCTGATCCACGGTGGCCACGACCGGGCCCAGCGTGGGGTCCGCGATCGGTCCGACCACCGGAAGGCTGCCGACGACGCCGCCGAGGCCACCACCTGACGCGCCGCCGCCGGACCCGCCTGTGCCGCCGGACCCGCCTGTGCCGCCGGACCCGCCTGTGCCGCCGGACCCGCCCGTGCTGCCCGATCCGCCTGTGCCGCCGGCCCCGCCTGTGCTGCCCGATCCGCCTGTGCTGCCCGATCCGCCTGTGCCGCCGGACCCGCCCGTGCTGCCCGATCCGCCCGTGCCGCCGGATCCGCCCGTGCCGCCGGATCCGCCTGTGCCGCCAGACCCGGCCGTGCCGCCGGACCCGCCCGTGCTGCCCGATCCGCCGGTGCTGCCGGAGCTGCCAGCTCCGCCCGTGCTGCCGGAGCCGCTGGACCCGCCTGTGCCGCCGGACCCGCCGGACCCGGTGCCGCCCGAGCCGGAACCCACGCCACCGGCTGCGCCACCACCCGCACCGCCGGACCCGCCTACGCCGCCCGATCCGCCGCCGGTGCCGCCCGAGCCGACGCCGCCGACGCCTGCACCCGCGCCACCGAAACCGCTCACAGCCGCGCCGGACGCCGCGCCGCCGCCGAGCGCCTGACCGGCACTGCCGGGCGACCCGGCCCCGCCGATCGGATCGAGCCACGTCCCGCCGTGCCCCAACACGCCGGACATGCCGACGAGTGCGGTGGCGAGGTCGAGGGCCGGGCCGCGCGGGGTGCGGGGGCCGAGCGGGGCATCGGGGCCGAGGGCCACCTCGGCGTCGCTGCCCGCGTCTCCGCGCGGCGCGAGTACGCCGTCGTGCAGCGCGACCGTGCCGAGCATCGCCCCGACCACGAGCAGCGAGCCCGCCGCGACCGCCCGCCGGGAGCAGCCGGACGGCTCCACCGGGTCGCGGAACGGGAGCGGGGCCGGGCCGCGGTGGCGCAGCCGTCCCGGCGCGGAATGTCGCGTGGGCAACCCCTCCCGGCGCAGCAGCTCCGCGACAGAAATCACCTCAGGATGACGCTCCGGCGATCGCACGGCTCATGTCTCCTTCGACGCTCTCGGTGATCGTCCGATGTCGGACGGTGCCTGTCCGGAGAGTCGTCATTCAACGACCGAGCGTTGCATCGGGAGGCTCGTTGATCGGTGAGCGGGCGAGCGGTCGATCATCGTCGACGAGTGTCAGATGCCGGAGCGGCGCAGCGATGTGAGGCCCGCCCGGGGCGGCAAGATCGCCAGATCGGCCGTCCGCGATCTCGATCCCGTTGTGGAGGAGGAAGCTCTCCACGGCGGGGTCAGGCTGTTCGGTGGCGCCCGGGCGGCGGCGCACGGTCAGCTCGGGATGCTCCTCCCACCGCTCGAGGAGCTCGGCGGGCCGCAGACCGCGCACCGCGCAGAAGGTGAGCAACTGGTTGCGCAGGCGAGCGCGGGCGCCGTCGTCCAACCCGACCCGGGTCTTCAGCCGTTCCTGCCACACGGCGACCGGATCGGTCATGACGCTCGTTCCTCGCGGTCGTCGCGGAGCGACACGGACACCTCCGAAGCGGGGAGTGGCTGAACACCCCGGGGGGTAGGGCGTCCCGCCACGGTTTGCGGGACTACTCGAGCAGGCCGAACACGCCTGCCATCGGGCGGATCTCCTGACGGCGGTGCGGCGGCGCAGGAGCCTGGAGCATGCCCGCCTCGATCAGTTCCTCGACGACGGTCGGATCGCGCCGCAGCGGGTTGCCCCATCGGCCCTCGAAGTAGAGCGCCTCGAAGTCCGGACGGGGCCGTTGTCCGCCCGCCTCGCCGCCCTCGGCCGGGTAGCCGACGAGCTGGATCTGGGCGACCGTCGTGTTCTCCGGCATCCCCAGCAGCTCGCCGATCCGGGCCCGCTGCCCGGTGAGCAGCGCTGTGCCGAGGCCTTCGTCGCCCGCGGCGAGCAGCGCCGAGCCCATCGCCATGCCCGTCTCGATCGCCGACAGCCACTCCGCGAAGGTCCGGTGGCCCGGCGTCAGCGTGCCCACGTCGAGTGACGGCGAGAGGTCGTCCTCGAGGACGTCCCAGCCGGACATGTCGATCGTCCAGTAGATGTGGCAGGGCGCCTGTGCGGCGGCGGCCTGGCTGTACATCGCCTCGCAGAGGCACTGGAAGGTCTCGGGGTCGGTCTCGTCACGGTAAACGATCACCGCCTTGCGGATCAGCGAGGCGGTGCCGTGCTGGCTCTGCAGCCGGGCCGCCTCCAGGATCTTCTGCACCTTCGCCTTCTCCACCGGCCGGTACGGATGGAAGAACCGGGTGGAACGACGGATGCCGACGGCCTGTTTGAACGTCAGCCCCGTGTGGTCCGCGATCGTGTTGGGCCCCCGGGGCGGAGGCGGCTCGGGCACGCCGTCCAGCCTGCCCGGCCCGGCTCACACCCACCGCAACGCTTCCTCAACGGACGGTCAACGCGGCGCATCACGCGGCGGGCAGGACCGCCGCCACCGTGGTGCCCTGCCCCACGACGCTGCGCACGAGCAGCCTTCCGCCCATCGCCTCGGTGAGGCCGCGGGCCAACGCCATCCCCAGCCCGACCCCGTCGCCGACGCCCTCGGCGCCCAGGCGGTCGAACGGCACGAACAGCCGCTCCAGACGGTCGGCGGGGATGCCCGGCCCGGAGTCCTGGACCGCGACCGCCACCGTGTCGCGACCCGGCTGCACCCCGATCCGCACCCACCCGCCGCGCGGTGTGTAGCGGATGCCGTTGGTGACGAGGTTGATCAGCACCTGCCGCAGACGGGTGCGGTCGGCCGACGCCGTGGCCGCGGTCTGCACCCGCTGCAACGCGACGCCGCGTTCGTCGGCCAGCGGAGTGAGCAGGTCCAGGACCGACGACGCGAGCTCGGACAGCTCGACATCCTCCCGTTTGAGCGGCAGCGCGCCCGCCTCGATGCGCGCGATGTCGAGGGTGTCGTCGACGAGGGAGAGGATGTGGGCGCTGGCCGTGGTGATGTGGTCCAGCGCCGCGCGCCGCCGGTCGACGGGCAGGTCCAAGGTGCCCAGCAGCTCGGTGAACCCCGTGATCGCCTGCAGCGGCGTGCGCAGCTCGTGCGAGAGGCCCGACACGAACTCCGACTTGGCCCGGCTCGCCGCCTCGGCGTGGCGGCGGCCGACCTCGGCCTCCCACCGGGCCCGCCGCTCCCGCTGCGCCGCGCGCCGCTGGGTGACGTCGACGACGTTGACGCAGACCTGCGCGGGCTGCCCGTCCACGCCGCGCACGATCGACGCCGCGACCGACAGCTCCAGCTCCCGCCCGTCGGAGCTGCGGGTGTGCGACGTGTACTGGCCACCTTCGCCGGGCGGGTGGTCCGCGCCGGGCAGCACGGCGTCGAGCGGGACGCCCAGGAGCTGGGATTCGGTGCGGCCGAGGACTTCGCGCAGCGCCTGGTTGACCTTGACCAGACGCCCGTCGAGGCCGGTGAGGGCCATGCCGACCGTGTTGTCCTCGAAGGCGCGGCGGAAGCGCTCCTCGCTTTCGGTCAGCGCTCCGTAGAGGCCCGCGTGGTCGATCGCGACCGACGACAGGTGGGTGAGCCGCTCCACCAGACGTTGCTCGCGGAGGTCCGGCCGGTGCGGACGGCAGTGGTACACCGCGAACGTGCCGACGACCCCGCGGCGCCCGCGGATCGGGCTCGACCAGCAGGCCCGCAGGCCGTGCGGTAGGGCCAGCCCGCGGTAGGCGTCCCAGCGCGGGTCGGTGGTGATGTCGCCGACGACGACCGACTCGTCCAGGTACGCCGCCGAGCCGCACGAGCCCGCCTGCGGGCCGATGGCCATGCCGTCGATCGCGGAGGAGTAGTCCGGCGGCAGCGACGGCGCCGCCCCGTGGTGCAGGGTGCCCGCGGGCGGGTCGAGCAGGAGGATCGAACACCGGCACCCGGGGATCAGCTCCTCCAGCGCCGTGGCGACCGCCGTGAGCACCTCGGGCAGCGGCCTGCCGTCGGCGATCAGCTCCAGGATGCGGGTCTGCCGGTGCAGGAGGCCGAGGCTGTCGGCGTGGTCGAGGGCGGCCGGGTCGGCGGCGGAGAAGAGGGTGTCCGTCATCGCCCCGGCTCCAGCCGGTAGCCGACGCCGCGCACGGTCGCGAGGTACCGGCACCCACCGCGTTCCAGCTTGTGCCGCAGGCGGTGGACGTGCTCGGTGACGGTGGCCTCGCCCTGCCAGCCGCGCGCGCTGCCCCACACGTGCTCCAGCAGCTGGGCGCGGCTGAAGACCTGGCGGGGGTGGCGGGCGAGGAACTCCAGCAGGTCGAACTCCTTCGCGGTGAGGTCGACGGACCGACCGTCCACCGTGACTTCCCGGGTGCGCGCGTCGACGCACAGGCCGGTCGACGGCGGCGCGGGCCGGGAGGCGCCTGCGCGACGCAGCACCGACCGCACCCGTGCCGCGAGCTCGCCGGGGGAGAACGGCTTGACCAGGTAGTCGTCGGCGCCCAGATCCAGCCCGATGATCCGGTCGGTCTCGCCGTCGCGTCCCGAGAGCACGATCACCGGAAGCGCGGGACCGCTGTCGCCGCGGAGCCTGCGCAGCACGTCCAGGCCACCGACGCCGGGCAGCCCGAGGTCGAGCACGACCAGATCGGGACGGTCGTCGTCGATGCTGGCCAGCGCCGCGGCGCCGTCGGGCGCTTCGGTGACCCGGAACCCGTCGGCCTCCAGCTGCCACGACACGACCGTGCGGACGCGTTCGTCGTCGTCGACGACCAGCACGCGGTGACCGGTCGGCGCTGACATACGGGGATCGTCGCAAGCGGTGCCGGGGTCGACAAGGGCGGACCGGTCAGGCCGTGCCGAGTCGGTGCAGCACCTCGTCGGTGATTCCCATGGCGGGGAACGCCGCGAGGCGGCCCAGCGGGAAGTTGCCGATCACCTGACGGAGCTCGGCGTCGGCGAGGATCGGCGCCGCGCCCGCGGCCTCCCGGAGGCGGGCGGCGCCGTCGGGATCGGCGAGCCATTCCTCCAGGCTGGCCTCGGCGGTGAGCGGCGGGCGCGGCCGCGGCTCGCCGACGGTGACGGTGGTCGAGAGCCGGATGTCCCGCGACGACGCGCCGACGTCGATCGTGAACTCCCCGCCCTCCAACACCCAGTCCCGCTCGGCGGTCGACCAGTAGGACAGGTCGCGGGCGTGCAAGCGGAACGTGACGCGGTGTTCCTCGCCCGCGGCCAGCTCCAGCGCGGCGAAGCCCTTGAGCTCCCGCGGCGGCCGGGCGACGGCGGCCTGCGGGTCGCCGACGTAGAGCTGGACCACTTCCCGGCCGGTGCGCCCGCCGGTGTTGGCCACCGTGACCTCGACCGTGACGTCCGTGCCCGCCACCCGGACGGAGAGGTCGCGGTAGGCGAAGGTGGTGTAGGACAGCCCGTGGCCGAACGGGTAGGCCACCTCCCGATCTGCCGCGTCGTACCCGCGGTAGCCGACGAACACGCCCTCGCCGTAGCGGACGTGCCGCTCCTCGCCGGGGAAGTTCAAGTACGACGGGGTGTCCGCGAGGCGGAGCGGGATCGTCTCGGTCAGCCTGCCGCCGGGATCGGCCGCGCCGGTGAGGACGTCCGCGATCGCCCCGCCCACGGCCTGGCCGCCCAGCCAGCACTCCAGCACCGCCGCCGCGTGCTGCTCCCAGGGCCGCGTGCGCACCGCCGAGCCGTTGGCGAGCACGACGACGACCGGCACGCCGGTGCCGCCCAGCCGGGCCAGCAGGTCGGTCTGGGCCGCGGGCAGGTCGATGTGGGTGCGGTCGAAGCCCTCGGACTCGGCGGCGGCGGGCAGCCCCAGGAAGGCGACGATGACGTCCGCGTCCGCCGCCGCCCGGACGGCCTCCTCGGCCAGGGCGGCGTCACCGGCGGTGTCGTCGATCCCGAACCCGGCGGAGTAGTCCACCTTCGCGTCGGGCAGCGCCGCGACCAGCGCGTCCAGCGGCGAGTCCACCCGGGTGGGGTTGACCCGCGAGCTGCCCGCGCCCTGGTAGCGCGGGGTGGTGGCGAACGCCCCGACGACGGCGACCCGGCGCCGGTCCGCGAGGGGGAGGACGCCGTCGTTGCGCAGCAGCACCATGCAGGCCGCTGCCGCCCGGCGGGCGAGGGCGTGGTGCTCGTCGTTGGCCATCGTGGCCGTGGTGCGTGCGCGCGCCCGCTCGACGAGCTGCAGCACCCTGGTGACGGCGGTGTCGAGCACCTCTTCGGGCAGCGAGCCGTCGGCCACCGCGTCGACGATCGCCCGGTCGCTGACCCCGAGGTGCGGCGGCATCTCCAGGTCCAGCCCGGCGGCGAGGGCGGCCACCCGGTCGGCGACCGCGCCCCAGTCGGACATCACCAGCCCGTCGAAGCCCCATTCCCCGCGCAGCACCTCGGTGAGCAGCCACCGGTGCTCGGCCGCGTACGTGCCGTTGATCTTGTTGTAGGCGCACATGACGGTCCACGGCCGCGCCGTGGTGACGATGTGCTCGAACGCGGGCAGGTAGATCTCGCGCAGCGTGCGCTCGTCGACCTCCGCGGAGACGCGCAGCCGGTCGGTCTCCTGGTTGTTGACGGCGAAGTGCTTGACGCAGGCGCCGACCCCCTCGCTCTGCAGACCCTCGACGAGCCCCGCCGCGACCCGTCCGGCCAGGTGCGGGTCCTCGGACACGTACTCGAAGTTGCGCCCGCACAGCGGCGAGCGCTTGATGTTGACGCCGGGCCCGAGCACGACGGCGACGCCCTGGGCGCGGGCCTCCCGCCCGATCGCGGCGCCCACCGCGCGGGCCAGCTCCGGATCCCACGACGAGCCGAGCGCCACCGCGGGTGGGAAGCAGGTGGCGGGCAGGCTGCCGCCGAGGCCGGCGTGGTCGCCGCCGTCGGGTTGGCGGCGCAGGCCGTGCGGCCCGTCGGACAGCACCAGCGCCTCGATGCCGTGCTCGGGGACCGGCGCGGTGTGCCACATGTCGGAGCCGAGGCACAGCGCGGCCTTCTGCGCGACGGTGAACGCGGTCAGATCGGGGACGCCCATGGCCTGCATCCTGCGCCTCGCGGGGCGACGCACAAGGCTCTCCCACCGCCGCACCGGCGTTGTCGGGGCCGCACCGGCGTTCCGGTGCCTGCGCTGGTGCCCGGGCGCCGGTGCGGGCAGGAAAAGCCCGGTGCGGCCGTCGCGACCGTCGCCGCGGGCCGCCCCCGGTGGCACGATCGACCGCATGAGGTACGCCGACGGGCCCACTGCCGAGGCGACGGTCCACGTGTCCGCCCCACCCGAGGTGCTCTGGCCGCTGGTCAGCGACATCCACCTGGTCGCCTCGCTGTCCGGCGAGGTGCAGGAGGTGGCGTGGCTCGACGAGGTCGGCGAGCCCGCGGTCGGCGCGGCGTTCCGAGGCCGGAGCAGGCACCGGGCGGTCGGGGAGTGGACGACGACGTCGCGGGTCGTCGCCTGCGAACCGCCGCGGGTGTTCGCCTGGGCGGTGGAGGAACCCGGACGATCCGGCCGCGATGTGGCGCTTCGAGCTGACCCCGCGCGACGGCGGCACGGATCTGCGCCAGTGGGCGCGGATGGGTCCCGGGTTCTCCTTTCTCTGCCAGGCGATCGCGGCGATGCCGGACAAGGAGGAGCGGATCGTCGCGGGGCGGCTGCGGGAATGGCAGGCCGGGATCGAGGCGAACCTCGCCGCGCTCAAGGAGCTGGCCGAGGCCCGCGCGCAGGCCTAGCTCATGCGGCCAGTCGGGCGATCTCCCCGTCGAGGTCCATGCGGCCCGACTCGTCACCCAGCGCGACGATCTCGGTGGCGGCCTCGACGAAGCCCCGCAGCAGGTCGCGGTCGACCTCCAGCACCGCCCGGCCGTCGCCCGACCGGATCTCGATCTCGACGATGTCGTAGCCCTGGACGAGCTGCGGGGTCATCCGGACGTCGCCGATGCCGGTCGGGCCGCTCAGCGCTTCGACGACGAGGTCGCGGGCCACCAGCCACTCGACCCACCGGTCGTGCCTGGTCCGGACGGCGAGCGAGACGGCGAACGGGTCGTCGGCCCGGTAGGTCCAGCGCGTGACGACGGGCGCGGGCTGGCCGTGCAGCACCGTGAACATGTCGTGGCTGACGGAGTCGGTGCTCGTGTCGTCGTTCCGCACGGCGTCCCCCTCGCGGCTCTGTCCGGCCTCGGTGTGCCGGTCTCGTGGGCTTGATCGCCCCGGTCGAGCCGAACGCTGCACATGGCGGCGTTCTTCACCCGAACAAGTGATGGCCTGCCGGGTGCGCCGAGGCGACTACGAGGAGGAGTCGAGGAGGCCGCCGAAATACGCGGACTTCGGGCTCATTGCCCCGGAACGCGTGGACGACGGTATGCGGCCCGCCGACCGCGGACAGATGACGCGGCCGCAGGAACGGCCGGGGTGCCCGCTCGCCCAGCGGCCCGCGTCGAGCACCACGTTCTTGTAGGCGGTGGCGGCGCGCCCGCGCAGGTCCGGTCGAGGGCACCCGTCGCGGTCCAGGAACTGGATCACCGCGTGCCGCGGCCCAGGCTGAGGCACTCGTGGACGTAGCGGAACCGGAAGGGCGGGCGGGCAGGCCGCGCAACCGGGAACGACGGCATCGGCCGCCCACGGCCCGGTGAAGCCGCCGGTGCGGCAGCCCATCGCCAGTGCGTCGCCCCACGGCCCGGGGACGGCGGCGGCGTCGCCGATCGCGTACACGTCGGGATCGGAGACGACGCAGCGTCGTGTCGGTGATCACGCGACCGCGCCCGTCGACCTTCATCCCGGCGTCCGCGAGCGCGGCACGGTGAACCGCCCGCCCACAGGCACAGGTCGAAGCGGGCCCGGACCCGCGCGGTCTCGAGGTGGTCGGCGGCGACGCGGGTGACCGGGTCTCGGCGATCCGGCGCACCCCAGTCGTCCAGCGCGGTCGCGACGTACGCCTGCGCCCGCGCGAGAGCCAGCCGCCCGGCTCGCCCGCGGTCACCAGCGTGACGTCCGCGTGCGGGAACGACTCGGCCACCTCGGCGGCCAGCTCGAGGCCGGTCAGGCCGCCACCGCAGACGACGACCCCGGCCCGCGGGTCGGCCCGCAGCGCGGCGGCGATCGCCAGCGCCGACTCCGGGCCCGCCACCGTGTGGGCGTGCTCGGCCACGCCCGGGACGCTCGTGGTGTCGATCGTGCTGCCCGGGGCGTAGAGCAGCGTGTCGTAGGCCAACGGCGGGGCTTCGGCGAACGCGAGGGCGTGGTCGAGGAGGTGCTCGACCCGTCCGACGCGCAGCCGCACGCCGGGGGCGAGGAACCCGGTGAGCGGCAGGTCCGGCCGCGGCTGGCCGGTCGCGAGCTGGTGCAGGCGGGGCCGTTCGACGAAGCGGTCCCGCGTGGACACGAGAACCAGCTCCACCTCGTCCCGATAGGTCTGGCGGGCGATCCGGTTGACCGCGGGCAGCCCCGCGTAGCCCGCGCCCAACACTGCGATTCGATGCATGACGGGACAGACCGCCGACGCGGGCGCGGCGTGACATGTCACAGCGGCTCCCCGCGATCTCGTCTGGTGGGTATGAACGCAACCGAGGTCTTCGAGGCGCTGCGGCCGCGCCTCATGGGGGTGGCCTACCGGATCCTCGGGTCGGTGACCGACGCCGAGGACGTTCTGCAGGACGCCTGGATGCGCTGGTCGCGGACCGACGCGGACCGCGTGGACAACCCGGAGGCGTACCTCGTCACCGTGGTGGGCAGGCGGGCGACCGACCAGCTGCGCCAGGCCAAGCGCCGTCGGGAGAGCTACACGGGGCCGTGGCTGCCCGAGCCCGTCACCAACGAGCGCGACCCGGCGCTGGATCCCGAAGCCGCCGCGGAGCTGGCCGACTCGCTCTCCATGGCGCTGCTCGTCGTCCTCGAGACGCTCTCGCCGCTGGAACGCGCGGCGTTCGTGCTGCGCGAGGTGTTCGATCGGCCCTACCCCGAGGTCGCCGCGACCCTCGGCCGCAGCGAGCAGGCGGTGCGCCAGCTGGTTCACCGCGCCCGCGGCCGCGTCGATGACGGGCACGCCCGCTACCAGGCCGATGTCGCCACCCACGCCCACGTCGTGCAGCGAGTTCCTCGCCGCCTGCCGGGGCGCGGACCTCGAAGCGCTGATGACGCTGTTGGCGCCCGACGTCGTCATCATCAGCGACAGCGGCGGCCAGGCCCAGGCGCCGCGGCGGCCGGTGTACGGGGGGACAAGGTCGCGCGGCTGCTCGTCGGGATCGCGGGTCGGCTGCCCGAGGGCCTCACCTTCGCGCTGGAGTACTTCAACGGCGCGCTCGGCATCGTGGCGCGCGTCGGCGGCGTGCCGGTCAGCGCGATGGCGGTGACGGCGGCCGACGGCACGGTGCAGTCGTTGCAGCTGATCGCCAATCCCGAGAAGCTCGCGTTCCTGCAGGATCCTGCGGTCGCGTTGTGCTGACTACCGGTCGGCGGTGACGACCCAGATGCCCGCGGTGCCGGTCTTCCCGGGCTGGGCGAGGGTCAGCACGTGGGTGCCCGCCGAGGAGCGGATCGTCACGCCCGCCGCGGTCGTGTCGACGGCGGCGGCGTCCGGCCAACCCCGCGCGGCCGCGTAGGCGAGCGCCACCTGGGTCGGGTCGAGCAGCCACGGCTGGGCACCGCCGTCGACGGCCGTCTGGAGGCTTGCGGCCTGCGCGGCCGTCGCGGCGGGCCAGGGGAGGGTGACCGGCGCGGCGGTCGCCGAGGCAGGGGGCTGCGGGGCGGGGGCCTGAGCGGCGGGGGCGCAGCCCGCGAGCGCGGCGGCGAGGAGGAGGACGCCCGCAACCCGGGCCCGCGTCTGCACGGCGCCACCGTAGGGCGCCGCCGCGCGTGTCACGGGTGCCGCGCGCCCGCACGTCCGGGTGGAGACGCGTCCGACCGGCGGTGGGCCTGAGGGGGTGCGATCACTAATCTCTGGCCGGAGCAGAGAGGTGATGTCCGATGAACCAGTCGGCCCAGGCGTTCTACGCGGCCCGCGATTTCCTGCTGACCCACCGCGAGGACTACGACACGGCCTACCGCGACTTCCGCTGGCCGGAGATCACGGAGTTCAACTGGGCGCTCGACCACTTCGACGCGGTCGCCGCCGCAGCGCGGCGACCAGCGCGCGCTGTGGATCGTCGAGCAGGACGGCAGCGAGGCGCACTGGACGTATCGCGAGCTGTCGGCGCGGTCCAACCAGGTGGCCAACTGGCTGCGCGAGCAGGGCGTCGCGCGCGGCGACCGGATCATCCTCATGCTCGGCAACCAGGTCGAGCTGTGGGAGACGCTGCTGGCGGCGATGAAGCTCGGCGCGGTCGTCATCCCGGCCACCACGCTGCTGACCGCGGCCGACCTGCGCGACCGGCTGGACCGGGGCGACGCCAAGCACGTCGTGGTCGGCGGGGCGGACACCGGCAAGTTCGACGGCGTCGAGGGCGACTACACGAAGATCGCCGTGCGGGACGCGCCCGCGGGCTGGCGCGACTACGGCGACGCGGCCGGCCGCCCCGACCGCGTTCACGCCCGACGGCGTCACGCAGGGCTCGGACACGCTGCTGCTCTACTTCACCTCCGGCACCACGGCGAAGCCCAAGCTCGTCGAGCACACGCACGCGTCCTACCCGGTCGGGCACCTGTCCACGATGTACTGGATCGGGCTGGAGCCCGGCGACGTGCACCTCAACATCTCCTCGCCGGGCTGGGCGAAGCACGCGTGGAGCAACGTGTTCGCGCCGTGGATCGCCGAGGCGTGCGTGCTCGTCATGAACTACACGCGGTTCGACGCCGAGTCGGTGCTGGGCGTGCTCGACCGCTGCGGCGTCACGAGCTTCTGCGCGCCGCCGACCGTGTGGCGGATGCTCATCCAGGCCGACCTCTCCGGTGCTGCGCGACGCCGCCGTCGAAGGTCGTGGGGGCGGGGGAGCCGCTGAACCCCGAGGTGATCGAGCAGGTCGAGAAGGCGTGGGGGCTGCGGATCCGCGACGGGTTCGGCCAGACCGAGTCGACCGTGCAGATCGGCAACTCGCCCGGCCAGACCGTCAAGCCCGGCTCGATGGGCCGCCCGATCCCCGGCTACCCGATCGTGCTCGTCGACCCGGCGACGGGCGAGCGCGGGCGTGCCGGAGGGGGAGATCTGCGTCGACCTCGCCGACCGGCCGCTGGGGCTGATGGTGGGCTACTACGGCGACGCCGAGCGCAACGCCGAGGCGATGGCGGGCGGGGTCTACCACACCGGCGACGTCGGCTCGCGCGACGCGGACGGCTACATCACCTACGTCGGCCGCGCCGACGACGTGTTCAAGGCCAGCGACTACCGGATCAGCCCGTTCGAGCTGGAGAGCGTGCTGATCGAGCACCCGGCGGTCGCCGAGGCGGCGATCGTGCCGTCGCCGGACCCGGTGCGGCTGGCCGTGCCGAAGGCCTACGTCGTGCTGGCGGCCGGGTACGAGCCGGACGAGGAGACCGCGCGGTCGATCCTGGAGTTCGCCCGCGACAACCTCGCGCCCTACAAGCGGATCCGGCGGCTGGAGTTCGCCCCGCTGCCCAAGACGATCTCCGGGAAGATCCGGCGGGTGGAGCTGCGGGGGCGCGAAGCGCGAGCTGCACGCCGACGCCTCCGCAACGCCGTCCGGCGAGTTCACCCTGTAGCGGCGCCGGGTGGTGGTGCACGTAAGGTGAGCGGTCAGGCACGATAGGTGGTGGCGGCGTCCCGTCGCCGTGGTCGACCGGCTCGCCGTCCGGCTGCGACCCGCAGGTCCGACATCGCGGCGGATCGGATGGTGAGCACGTCTCGTGGACGGATCTTCGGAGCGGGACGACCAGCCGATCGCCGAGGTGATGGCCGGCATGCCCGAGGTGTGGCGGCGGCTGCTGGCCGCGCACCGGCCCGACCGGCTCGGCCGGTGCGCGGGCTGCCGCACGTCGTCGGGCTCGGGGGCGCGGTGGCCGTGTTCGCTGCACGCGCATCGCCAGCGAGGCGCAGCGGCGCTACGGCTTGCGGCTGGGTCAGGCCGTCGGCGGGGAGTAGGCGCCGGCCTCCCCCAAAGCCGAGTCGTCGTTTCCGGTACGGCGAGTCGTCGTTTCCGGCACGGCGAGTCCCAATTTCAGGACGGTTCAGGACGGCGAGTCGCGGTTCTCAGGACGGTGAGTCGCGGTTCTCAGGACGGGAGTCGCCCATCTCGGCGCGCTGTCTCCGATCTCGCCACGATGAGTCGCGGCTCTCGGGACGGCGAGTCGCGGGATCTGACGCGGCGAGTCGTCGTCTCGGCGCGCGAGTCGGGCACCAGGCCGGGTGAGTCCGCACCTTGACGCAGTGGCGCCCGCGACCCGGCAGGCGACTTCGCCGTCCGCAGTGCGGCTGCCGTGGACCGGCCCGCTGACGGTGGATCGCGGTGAGCAGTGCGGCCGTCGGTAACGTCGCGGCCGTGCGATCGCGGGCCGTCGGGTTGGTGCTGGGCGCGGTGGCGGACGCGGTGTTCGCCGACCCGGCGCGGTGGCACCCGGTCGCGGGCTTCGGGACTGCGCCGCCGCGCTGGAGCGGCGGTGGTACGCCGACCGCCGCGCGGCAGGCGTGGCGCACACCGCCGTCCTCGTCGCGGGCGTCGTCGGGCCTCGGCGTCGCGACGGAGGCGGCGACCCGGCGGCGGCCCGTCGCGCACGCCATCGCGACCGCCGTCGCGACCTGGGCGGTGCTCGGCGGCACCTCGCTCGCCGCCCACGGCCGGGCGCTCGCCGCCGCGCTCGACAGCCTTCGGTCCCGGGCCGACGCCGCCGAACCTCGACGCGGCCCGCGCGCTCATCCCCGCGCTCTGCGGACGGGACCCGCAGTCGCTGGACGCGGCGGGGAATGGCCAGGGCAGGCACCGAGTCGATGGCCGAGAACACGTCAGACGCCGCGGTCGCCCCGCTCCTCTGGGGCGCCGTGGCGGGCGTGCCCGGCCTGCTCGGCTACCGCGCGATCAACACGCTCGACGCGATGGTCGGTTACCGCTCGCCGCGCTACGCGACGCTTCGGCTGGGCCGCGGCGCGCGCCGACGACGTGGTGAACCTCGTGCCGTCGCGGGTCACGGCGCTGCTGACCGCCGGGCTCGCCCCCGCGGTCGGCGGCTCGCCACGCGCGGCCTCGCCGGCGTGGCGCCGCGACGCCCGTGCCCACCCCAGCCCCAACGCGGGCCCGGTCGAGGCCGCAACGGCGGGCGCGCTCGGCGTCGGGCTCGGTGGCCCGACCGTCTACGCGCACGGCATCGAGAACCGCCCGCGGCTGGGCTCCGGTCCGCCGCCGACGCCGTCCGACCTGCGCCGCGCCGCCCGGCTGTCGCGGCTGGTGGCGGCGGCCGCGACCGTGCTGGCCGTGCGCGGTCGCCGCCCGCGTCGGAGCGCCCCGACCGGTAGCCGGGCGCCGTATCGCGAGACCATCGGACCCACCCGACGTCCACGAGGAGCGCGCGTTGTCCCTTCCGCTGCCCGACGGCCTGCTCGACCTGCTGCGCCGACCCAGCCCCTGCTTCCTCGCCACCGTCATGCCCGACGGCTCACCCCAGCTGACCCAGACCTGGGTCACCACGGACGGTGAGCACATCGTGATCAACACCGGCGTCGACCGCCGCAAGGCCCGCAACATCGCCGACGACCCGCGGGTCGCCGTGACGCATCACCGACCCCGACGACACCGCGCGCTACTACGGTGTGCGCGGCCACGTCGTGGCGACGACCACGGACGGCGCAGCCGAGAGCATCGACGAGATCTCCCACAAGTACCTCGGCCGCCCTACCCGAACTTCCGAGGCGGTCCCGACCCGCGGCTCATCATGACCATCGCCGTCGACTCCATCGCGCACGCTGCCCCGCGACTGAGGTGCCTACCGGTCGTCGTCGTCGCCCGCCAGCTCGCGGCGCAGGGCGGTGCGGCGGGCGTTGCGTCGCGGCGGCGCGTCGTGGCGAGCTGGCGCTGCAGCATCTCCAGGCGCACGAAGTAGACGAGCGCGAACACGGCGATCGCGCCGAACGTCAGCCACTGCAGCGCGTAGGAGAAGTTGGTGAACGGCGCCGCGCTCTGCGCCGCGGCGGGCACGACCGGGAGCGGCGCGAGCACGCCCGGCTGGCCCGCGGCCAGCGCGAGGTAGCCGGGCGTGATCGGCAGGCCGGTCGCCGTGGCCAACGTGCGGGCGTCGGTGACGTACAGCTGGCGGTGTCCGTCGGCGGTGAACGGCGGCCGGTGGTCGGGGTCGGTCTCGTCGACGCGCAGCCGGGCGGTGAGCGTCACCTCGCCGGTGGGCGGGGCGGCGTACGCCGGGACGGTGGCGCCGCTCGCCGCCGTGGCGTAGCCGCGGTCGACGGCCACGACCTGCCCGTCGGCCGTCCGCAGCGGCGTGAGCACCTCGAACGCGGGCTTGCCGTCGTAGACGCGGAGCCGGACGACGGCCTCGGCGTCGGGGAGATAGGTGCCGGTGACGGTCACCTGGCGCCACTCGACCGCCGGCGTCACGCCCGCCGGGCGGCAGCACCTGGGCCAACGGGGCGGGCGGGATCGCCGATGCGGCGTCGAGCGCATGCTGCTGGGCGTCGCGGTCGGCCTCGCGCCCGAACTGCCAGGGGGCGAGCACGGCGTAGCAGGCGATGACGAAGAGCGTCACCGTGGTGATCAGCGCGAGCCATCCGGGCCGCAGCAGGAACCGCACCCGTCCACGGTAGGCAACGCCGCCGCGATCCGCGCGGACACCCACCGTGCGACCGCAGCCGACGCGGGGCTGGTGCCGGAGGCGGTCCACCGCGTCCGGTCGACGACGTGCGTCCGCCGACTGCCGTGGTGGGATCGCCGACGTGCCGTGGCGAGATCGCGCGACTCGCCGTGTGCCGAGATCGGACTCGCCGTGCCGGAATGACGACTCGCCGGGCCGGGATGCCGACTCGCCGTGGCGGGATGACGACTCACCGGGGCGAGATGCGCGACTCACCGCACGTAGGGTGCGCGTGTGCGGGGTGCGCTCCTGGTCGCCGGTACGACGTCCGATGCGGGCAAGAGCGCGCTCGTCGCCGGGATCTGCCGCTGGCTGCACCGGCGCGGGGTGGCGGTGGCGCCGTTCAAGGCGCAGAACATGTCCAACAACTCCGTCGTGACGGCCGACGGCGGCGAGATCGGCCGCGCCCAGGCCATGCAGGCGCACGCCTGCGGCCTCGCCCCGAGCGTGGCGTTCAACCCCGTGCTGCTCAAGCCCGGCAGCGACCGCTCGGCCCAGGTCGTGGTGCGCGGCCGGGTCGACGGCACGGTCAGCGCGCGCTCGTACCAGGAGCGCAAGGCGGCGTTGCTGGACGTCGTCACCGCGAGCCTCGCCGACCTGCGGGCCCGGTTCGACGTCGTCGTCTGCGAGGGCGCGGGATCGCCCGCCGAGATCAACCTGCGCGCGAACGACATCGCCAACATGGGCCTGGCGCAGGCCGCCGACCTGCCCGTCGTCGTGGTCGGCGACATCGACCGCGGCGGCGTGCTCGCGCACCTCTTCGGCACGGTCGCCGTGCTCGACCCGGCCGACCAGCGCCGCATCGCGGGCTTCGTGGTCAACAAGTTCCGCGGCGACCCGGCGCTGCTCCAGCCCGGCCTCGACCAGCTCCGCGCGCTCACCGGCCGTCCGACGCTCGGCGTCGTGCCGTGGGCCGAGCGGCTGTGGCTGGACGCGGAGGACTCGCTCTCCGCCGTCGCCGACGGGGTGCTCGGCCGCCCGGCGCCCCCGCGCGGGAGCCAGTGGCTGCGGGTGGCCGTCGTCCGGCTGCCGCGGATCTCCAACGCCACCGACGCCGAGGCGCTGGCGTGCGAGCCCGGGCGTCGCCGTGCGCTACGTGACCGAGCCCTCCCGGCTCGCCGACGCCGACCTCGTCGTCCTGCCCGGCACGCGCGCGACCGTCGCCGACCTCGCCTGGCTGCGGCGCACCGGCCTCGCCGACGCGGTGCGCGCGCACGCCGCGGCCGGGACGTCCGGTGCTGGGCATCTGCGGCGGCTACCAGATGCTCGGGCGGCGCATCGCCGACCCGCACGCGCGTCGAAGGCGGCGACGCCGCCGGCCTCGGCCTGCTCGACCTGGAGATCGCGTTCGACGCCGAGAAGCACCTCGCCAACCCCGTCGGGACGGCGTGGGGCGAGCCGGTGCGCGGCTACGAGATCCACTACGGGCGGGTGGTCCGCTCCGGCGACCCCACGCTGATCGACGGCGAGGGCTCGGACAACGGCGCCGTGCTCGGCACGCACTGGCACGGCCTGCTGGAGAACGACGGGTTCCGCCGGGCGCTGCTGCGCCGGGTCGCCGCCCAGGCCGGGCGGAACGGGTTCGCGGCCGCGCCGGACACCGTGTTCGCCGCCGAGCGGGCCGCCCAGCTCGACCTGCTCGGCGACCTCGTCGCGGCGCACCTCGACACCGCGGCGCTGGACCATGTCATCGATCACGGTGCCGACGCCGGACCTCCCGGTGATCACGTCGGGTCTGGCAGTGTCGCGGTGATGAGCATGAGCACGTTCCCGTTCACCGCCGTGGTCGGCCACGACGACCTGCGCCTCGCCCTGCTGCTCAACGCGGTACACCCCGGGCGTCGGCGGCGTGCTCGTGCGGGGGGAGAAGGGCACGGCGAAGTCGACGGCGGTGCGCGCGCTGGCCGCCCTGCTGCCCGCGCTCGACGTGGTGGCGGGCTGCCGGTTCAGCTGCGACCCCGCCGCCCCGGACCCGGACTGCCCGGACGGGCCGCACGGCGAAGGCGCCGCGGCCCACCGCGCGGCCGCGGCTGGTCGAGCTGCCGGTCGGGGCGACCGAGGACCGGCTCGTCGGCTCGCTCGACCTGGAGCGCGCGCTGGCCGAGGGCGTCCGCGCCTACCAGCCCGGTCTGCTCGCCGAGGCCCACCGCGGCGTGCTCTACGTCGACGAGGTCAACCTGCTGCACGACCACCTCGTCGACGCCCTCCTCGACGCCGCCGCCATGGGCCGCGCGCACGTCGAGCGCGACGGGGTGTCGGTGTCGCACGCGGCCCGGTTCCTGCTGGTCGGGACGATGAACCCGGAGGAGGGCGAGCTGCGCCCGCAGCTGCTCGACCGGTTCGGGCTCGCCGTCGAGGTGCGGGCGGCGCGGGACGTCGCGACGCGGGCCGAGGTCGTGCGGCGCCGGCTCGCGTTCGACGACGACCCGGCCGGGTTCGCCGCCGCGCTGGGCGTCCGCCGAGCGGGAGACGGCCGCGCGCATCGCCGACGCGCAAGGCCCGCGTCGGGTCGGTGGTGCTGCCCGACGCCGAGCTGCGCCGGATCGCCGCGGTGTGCGCCGCGTTCGACGTCGACGGCATGCGCGCCGACCTCGTCATCGCCCGCGCCGCCACCGCGCACGCGGCCTGGCGGGGCGCGGCGGCGGTCGCGGAGGAGGACGTGCGGGTCGCCGCCCGCCTGGCGCTGCCGCACCGCCGCAGGCGCGACCCGTTCGACGAGTCCGGCGTCGACGAGCAGGCCCTCGACGACGCCCTGGAGCGCGCCCGCAAGGAGGCCGAGATCGACCCGGACGACCCCGACGGGCCCGGCGGCGGGCGGCGGACGAGCGGGGACGGTCGACCGACGGGGACCGGAGGCCGCGCGGGCGCGAGGACGACGGCCCGAGGCGGCGGTCGCGGCGGCGACCGCGCACCGAGCGGTGCCGACGGGGCCGGCCAGACGCGACGACAACGGGCGGCGACTGGCGGCCCGACGGCGACCCCGACAGCCGCGACGGTGACGCCGAGCCAGCGCGCGACCGGCGGGCGGCGACCGCGGCGCCGACGGCCGCGCCGCGCCGCCACCCGGCCCGACGTTCCGCGCCCGCCGCCTCGTCGTCCCCGGCGTCGGCGAGGGCGCGCCCGGGCAGGCGGTCGCGGGCCCGGACCGAGCTCGGCCGGGTCGTGCGGGCGTCCGACCGCCGCCCGCGCACCGGGCCGCCGACGTGCACCTCCCGGCCACGGTCGCCGCGGCCGCGCCCCACCAGCACGCCCGCGGCCGGGTGCGGCGGCTCCTGCTGCGCCCCGCCGACGTGCGCCACGCCGTGCGCGAGGGCCGGGAGGGCAACCTCGTGCTGTTCGCCGTCGACGCGTCCGGGTCGATGGCCGCGAAGGCGCGCATGGCCGCCGTCACCGGCGCGGTGCTGTCGCTGCTGCGCGACGCCTACCAGCGCCGCGACAAGGTCGGCCTGATCACCTTCCGCGGCGCGGGCGCCGAGCTGGTGCTGCCGCCGACCTCCAGCGTCCCGGCCGCCCGGGTCCGGCTCGACGGCCTGCGCACCGGCGGCCGCACCCCGCTCGCCCGCGGCCTGCTGCGCGCCCGGAAGGTGCTGGCCGTCGAGCGGCTGCGCGACCCCCGCCGGCGCGCCCTGCTGGTCGTCCTCACCGACGGCCGGGCGACCGTCGGCCTGCGGCGGCGACCCCGTGCGCGACGCCTGCCGCGCCGCCGCGCTCCTCGCCGCCGACGGCGTGGCCACCGTCGTGGTGGACTGCGAGAGCGGCCCGGTCCGCCTCGGCCTCGCCGCGCGGATCGCCCGCGGCCGCGGCGGGCGAGCTGGTGGGGATCGGCGAGCTGTCGGCCGACCGGGTCACCGACGTGGTCCGCGCCGCCCGAGCCGCATGACCCGCCCGTGAGTGGAAACGAGTGGCTATAGCGACTCATTTCCGCTCACGAGCCCGACGAAGGAGGGCTGCAGCCATGCCGCAGGGCCAGGTCACGACCGTGCCCGACGACGGGCTCACCACCCGCCAGCGCCGCAACCGCGCGCTGCTCGTCGTCCACACCGGCGAGATGAAGGGCAAGTCGACCGCCGCGTTCGGGCTGGCCCTGCGGGGCTGGAGCCAGGGCTGGTCGATCGGGGTGTTCCAGTTCGTGAAGTCGGCGAAGTGGAAGGTCGGCGAGGAGGCGGCGTTCCGCGCGCTCGGCCGCGTGCACGCCGAGACCGGCGAGGGCGGGCCCGTCGAGTGGCACAAGATGGGCGAGGGCTGGTCGTGGGCGCGCAAGCCCGGCTCCGACGACGACCACGCCGCCCAGGCCGCGGAGGGCTGGGCCGAGATCCGCCGTCGGATCGAGGCGCAGACCCACCAGATGTACGTGCTCGACGAGTTCACCTACCCGATGAAGTGGGGCTGGGTCGACGTCGGCGAGGTCGTCGACGTGCTCGCCCGGCGCGAAGGCCGCCAGCATGTGATCGTGACAGGTCGGGACGCGGCGCCCGAGCTGGTGGCCGCCGCCGACCTCGTCATGGCGACCACCAAGATCAAACATCCGATGGACGCGGGCCAGAAGGGCCAGCGGGGAATCGAGTGGTGATGGAGTACACGCGACTGGGCGCGACCGGCCTGACCGTCTCGCGCATCTGCCTCGGCATGATGAGCTACGGCTCGTCGGCATGGCGGGAATGGGTGCTCGACATCGACGACTCGCGCCCGCTCGTCCGCAGCGCCGTCGACGCCGGGGTGATCTTCTTCGACACCGCGGACATGTACTCGCTCGGCGCGTCCGAGGAGGTCACGGGCACGCTGCTGGGGGAGTTCTTCCCGGCGCGCGACGACTACGTGCTCGCGACGAAGGTGTTCAACCCGATGTCGGACGGCCCGAACGACCGCGGCCTGTCCCGCAAGCACATCCTGGCCTCGATCGACGCCTCGCTGCGGCGACTGGGCACCGACTACGTCGACCTCTACCAGATCCACCGCTGGGACCCGCACACCCCGATCGAGGAGACGATGGAGGCGCTGCACGACGTCGTGCGGGCGGGCAAGGCCCGCTACATCGGCGCGTCGAGCATGTACGCCTGGCAGTTCGCCAAGGCCCAGTACGTGGCCGACCTCGGCGGCTGGACCCGGTTCGTCAGCATGCAGGACCACTACAACCTGATCTACCGCGAGGAGGAGCGGGAGATGCACCCGCTCTGCCTCGACCAGGGCGTCGGCGTGATCCCGTGGAGCCCGCTTGCGCGGGGGCGGCTGGCCCGTGGCCCGCAGGCGGGCGGCACCACCCGCGCGGACACCGACACGATCGCCGACCGGATGTACACCGACGCCGACGACGCGGTCGTGCAGGCGGTCGCCGACGTGGCCAAGGCCCGGGGCCTGCCGCCCGCGCAGGTGGCGCTCGCCTGGGTGCTGCAGCGCGAGGCGGTCACCGCGCCGATCATCGGGGCGACGAAGCCGGGCCACGTCGAGGACGCGGTCGCGGCGCTCGACGTCGAGCTCGCCGAGGACGAGGTGGCCGCGCTGGAGGCGCCGTACGTCGCGCACCCGGTGCTGGGCCACGAGTGAGGGCACGCCCCGGCCCGCAGCAGGGGCACCTTCCTCCGACCAGGTCGCGGCACGTGTCACCCTGCTGCAACGGGGCGGCCGTGGTGAGCGCGCGAGCCCTCGTCGTTGCGGCGCCCGCCTCCGGGGCGGGGAAGACGACGGTGGCGACCGGGCTCATGGCCGCGCTGCGCCGCCGCGGCACCGTCGTGGCGCCGTTCAAGGTGGGCCCGGACTACATCGACCCCGGCTACCACACGCTCGCCGCCGGCCGTCCCGGCCGCAACCTCGACCCGGTGCTCGTCGGCGCCGACCGGATCGCCCCGCTGGCCCGCCACGGCGCGGCCGGTGCGGAGGTCGCTGTCGTCGAGGGCGTGATGGGGCTCTTCGACGGTCGGCTGGCCGATGGCCACGGCTCGACCGCCGAGGTCGCGGGGCTGCTCGGGGCGCCGGTCGTGCTGGTCGTCGACGCGCGCGGTCAGTCCCGCAGCCTGGCCGCGCTGCTGCACGGCTTCCGGTCGTTCGACGCGCGGGTGGACCTCGCGGGGGTGGTGCTGAACCGGGTCGGGTCGCCGCGCCACGAGGAGGTGCTGCGCGCGGCCGCCGCCGAGGTCGGGCTGCCGGTCCTCGGCGCGCTGCCCCGTCGCGACGCGCTGGCCGTGCCGTCGCGCCACCTCGGGCTGGTCACGGCGGTCGAGCACGGGGCGGCGGCCGTCGCGGCGGTCGACGCCATGGCCGAGCTGGTGGCGGCGCACGTCGACCTCGACGCGGTGACGGCGCTGGCCCGCCCGCTCCCGGACGGCCCGGCGTGGTCGGCCGACGACGCCGTGCGCCCCGAGGGCGGGCCCGCCGACCGTGTCACGCGCGCGACGCCGACGGCGGAGCGGCGGGAGGCTCGGCTGGGGGCCGGGGGCGGCCGGGCGAGCGGCGGAGCGCGGCGGCAGGCCGCGCGGGTCGGGGTGTTCGGCGGGGCGGCGTTCACGTTCGGGTACGCCGAGCACGTCGAGCTGCTCGCGGCGGCGGGGGCCGAGGTCGTGGTCGTCGACCCGCTGCGCGACACGGCGCTGCCGGAGGGCACGGCCGCGCTCGTGCTCCCGGGCGGCTTCCCCGAGGAGCACGTCGGCGCGCTCGCGGACAACGCCGGGCTGCGGGCCGCGGTGCGCGGCGCTCGCGGCGTCCGGCGCGCCGGTGCACGCCGAGTGCGGCGGCCTGCTCTACCTCTGCGCGACGCTCGACGGGGCGCCGATGTGCGACGTCCTGCCCGCCCACGCGACGATGACGCCCCGGCTCACGCTGGGCTACCGCGACGCCGTCGCGCTCACCCCGTCGCCCCTGCACCCCGCGGGCGCGCGGGTGACCGGCCACGAGTTCCACCGCTGTGCGGTCACCCCGCGCGCCGCCACGCCCGCGTGGGCCTGGCGCGGCGGCGAGGCCGAGGGCTGGGTCCAGCGCGGCGTCCACGCCTCGTTCCTGCACACCCATCCCGCGGGCCACCCCGAGGCGGTGGCGCGGCTCGTCGCCGCCGCGAGTTGTTGATCAGCTGTCACCTCCCGTTCCGCCGCCGGCCGCGCTACCGTCGGCGGGAAGATCCGCACCGGGGAGGTCGTCATGGCAGACCGGCTCTCGCCCCTGGACGCGTCGTTCCTCTTCATGGAGGAGTCGACGACGGCGATGCACGTCGGCGGCCTGATGACCTTCGACGCGACACCCGGGTTCGACCCCGACCGCTTCATCGCGCTGATCGGGCAGCGGCTGGCTGCCGTTCCGCGGTACCGGCAGAAGATCCGCGAGGTACCCGCGCACCTCGGGCTGCCGGTGTGGGTCGACGACCCGGACTTCGAGCTGGACTACCACGTCCGCCGCTCCGCGCTGCCCGCTCCCGGCTCGGACGCGCAGCTGCGTGAGCTGGTCGGCAGGCTCGTCTCGCGCCAGCTCGACCGGGCGCGGCCGCTGTGGGAGATCTACCTGATCGAAGGGCTTGCCGACGACCGGTTCGCCATCGTCACCAAGGTCCACCACGCCATGGTCGACGGGCTGGCGTCGATCGACATCGGCACGGTGCTGCTGGACGTCACGCCGACCCCGCGGGACACGCCCCCGGACGACTGGCAGCCCGCGTCCGAGCCGTCCGGCGTCGTGCTCGCCGCGGACGCCATACGCGAACAGATGCTCAGGCCGCAGCTGGTGTTCGCGACCATGCAGCGCGCCGCGCTCGACATCCGGTCGGCCGTGCGCACCGGCGGCGCGATGCTCGCGGCGGCGCGCTCGGCGTCGCAGCCCGCGCCCGCCAACCCCCTCAACGCCCCGATCGGCAGACAGCGCCGCTTCGGCACGTCCGCGGGCGACCTCGACGACTACAAGGCCATCCGCAAGGAGCACGGCGGCACCGTCAACGACGTCGTGCTCACCGTCGTCGCCGGAGCCCTGCGGAGGTGGATGACCACCCGCGGAGAGCCCGTGCGGGCCACGACGACGGTGCGCGCGATGGTGCCGGTGAGCGTCCGCGCCCGCGGCCCGGCGGGCAAGCTGGGCAACCAGGTGTCGGCGTACTTCGTCGACCTGCCCGTGGGCGAGCCGGACCCCGTCGCCCGGCTCAAGGCCGTCACCGCGGCCATGGCCGGGCACAAGGGCAGCGGGCAGGCCATCGGGGCCAGCGCGATGATCGGGCTGGTCGGTCTCACGACCCCCACCGTGCACAGCGTGGCCGCCCGCCTGTCCAGCTCGATGTCGTCGCGGATGTTCAACGTGGTGGTCACCAACGTGCCGGGCCCGCAGTTCCCGCTGTACGCCATGGGGGCGCGGATGCGGGACATGTACCCGGTCGTCCCGCTGGCCAAGGGACAGGCGGTGGCGATCGGTATCACCAGCTATGACGGCGGCATCTTCTATGGACTCAACGCCGATCGCGACGCGATGGGGGATGTCGACGTGCTCGCCGACGCGATCGGTGCCAGCCTCGACGAGCTGAGGAGGTCGCGATGACGCGCACGGGGTTGGTGCTGGGGGCCGGGGGGATCCTCGGCTCCGCGTGGATGACCGGCGCGCTCCCCGCCGTGCAGGAGCGGATCGGACGGCCGCTGGGCGAGCTGGACCTGGTGCTCGGTACGAGCGCGGGCTCCGTGCTCGGAGCGGCGCTGCGCTGCGGCATGAGCGTGGACGAGCTGCTGGCCCACCAGCACGGCGCCGCCCCGATCTCGGCCGACCTCCGCGCCGACACCCTCCCCGACATGCGCACCATCGAGCGCGAGTCCGGCGACGGCCGCCCGCCGCTCCCGCTGCCGTGGATCGGCTCGCCGCGGCTCGTCGCCCACGCGGTCACGCATCCCCGCTCGGTCAACCCGGTGGTCGCGGCGGCCGCACTGCTGCCCGCGGGACGGGGGAGGCTGGGGTCGCTGATCCGGATGGTCGAGGCGCTGCAGTCGCGGCTGGGCGTCACCCATGAGGGCTGGGTGCCCGGCGCGCCGCTGTGGGTCGTGGCCGTCGACTACGACTCCGGCCGTCGGATCGTGTTCGGTCGCCCGGGCGGGCCGCCCTCGACGGTCGGCGAGGCCGTGCTGGCGTCCTGCTCCATCCCGGGCTGGTTCGCCCCGCAGGTGATCGACGGACACCGCTACGTCGACGGCGGGGTCGCCTCGTCCACGTCGCTGGGCCTCCTCGCACGGCCCGGCGCGCCGCCGCTGGACGAGGTGTACGTGCTCGCGCCGCTGGCCAGCCGCGCCTACGACCGGCCGCGAGACCCGATCGCGGTCGGCGAGCGGGGTGTGCGCTGCGTGCTCACGCGCTGGCTCGCCGCGGAGGTGCGGGCCGTGCGGGCGGCGGGCGTGCGCGTCACCGTGCTGACTCCCGGGCCCGCCGACCTCGCGGCCATGGGCGGCAACCTGATGAACCCGCGGCGGCGTACGCGTGTCCTGGACGTGGCGCTGCGGACGTCCGCGGCAGCGTTGGAATCGGCCGTCGACGAGGGTGCCCGCGCCGCATGACGGGCATAAAGGGCATGATGGCCGCCGACACGCTCCCCCCCGCGGAGGCATCTTGACCGCCCACAACGGGAACGTCTTGTTGGCGTTCGAGCAGGTCGGGGACGACGGCGGCGAGCCGTTGCTGCTCATCATGGGCCTCGGCATGCAGATGATCTACTGGCCGGACGGGCTGCTCGCCGAGTTCGCCGATGCCGGTTTCACCGTCGCGCGCTTCGACAACCGCGACGCGGGCGCGTCGACGCACCTCACGTGGTTGGGCACGCCGTCACTGCCAGCGTTGCTCGCCGCGCCGCGCCTCGTCGCGCCCTACCGGATCTCCGACATGGCCGCCGACGCCGTCGCCGTGTTGGACGCCCTCGGGTGGCATTCCGCGCACGTGCTGGGCACCTCGCTGGGCGGGATGATCGCTCAGGCCATGGCGATCGAGCATCCCGGGCGAGTGCGGTCGCTCACCTCGGTGATGGCCACACCCGCGCCGTGGCTGGGCCTCCCCACCCGGCGCGGCGCGGGCGCCCTGCTCGCGCCGCCCGCGCGCAGCCCCGAGGAGGCCGCCGAACGCGCGGTGGCGACGTTCCGGGTGATCGGCTCGCCGGGCTACCCGTTGGACGAGGAGTGGCTGCGCGCCTACGCGCGCCGGGCGTTCGCCCGCGGGGCCGCCGCGGGTGCGGACGCGGGCAGCCCGCGCAGGCAGCTCGCCGCGGCCATGGCCTCACCGAGCCGAGTGGCAGGCCTGCGCGGGCTCCGGATGCCGACGCTCGTCGTGCACGGCGAGGCCGACCCGCTCATCCGTCCGGCCGCGGGGCGGGCGACCGCGCGCGCGGTGCCGGGAGCCCGGCTGCTGACGTTCCCCGGGATGGGCCACAACCTGCCCGCCGCGCTGTGGCCCGAGGTCGTGGCCGCGGTGCGCGACTGCGCGGCCCGTGCGTTGTGAAGAGGTTTCGCCCACGACCGGTTGGACGGCGCCGCCCGCACGCCACAGACTGTCCGGCGTGCCGGGAAGAGTGTCGTTCGTGGGTGCGGGGCCGGGGGCGCCCGACCTGATCACGCTGCGCGGGGCGCGGCGCATCGCCGAGGCCGACATCGTGATCTGGGCGGCGAGCCTCGTCATGGCCGAGTGCGTCCACGAGCACGCCCGTGCGGACGCCGAGCTCGTCGACTCGTCGCGGATCGCGCACGAGGACGTCCTCGCGCTCTACCGCCGAGCCGCGGCCGAGAGCCTGCGGGTGGCCCGCGTGCACTCCGGCGACCCCGCGCTGTGGGGGGCCGTGCAGGAGCAGTACGACGCCGCCGCCGCGTTGGGTCTCGAGGTGGAGATCGTGCCGGGGGTGTCGGCGTTCGGCGCGGCGGCCGCCGCCGCGGGGCGCGAGCTGACCATCCCCGAGGTGGCGCAGTCGGTGGTGCTGACCCGGCTGGAGGGCGGCAAGACGCCCATGCCCGACCGGGAGCGGCTGCGCGAGTTCGCCCGGCACGGGACGACCATGGCGATCTTCCTGTCGGCCGCGCGGACCGGCCGGATGGTGGCCGAGCTGCAGGCGGGCGGGTATCCGGACGACACGCCGGTGGTCGTCGCGTACCGCACCAGCTGGCCCGACGAGATCACCCTGCGGTGCAGGCTCGACGAGGTCGAGGGCGTGTGCAAGGAGCGCAGGCTGTGGCGGCAGACGCTCTTCCTCGTGGGGCCCGCGCTCGCCGCGGGTGGCACGCGCAGCCATCTCTACCACGCGGGGCATTTCCACACCTTCCGCAAGCCGGAGCGGGAGGCGCGCACGGCCCTGCGGGCCGCCCGGGCGGCCCCCCGCACGCCGTGACGGACGACCTGGACGCCGGTGTCGTTCCACCGACGGGTGGCGTGCCATCGGGGACCGGCGCCCCATCGGCGGGCGGCCACGCGGCGCCGGGGGTGGCGGCCGCGTCGGGTCGGGCGGCGTCGGGTCGGGCGGCGTCGGGTGGGGCGGCGTCGTCGGGTGGGGCGGCTTCGTCCGGTGGGGCGGCGGCGTCGGGTTCGGCGCCCGAGCAAGACGCGGGCGTGCCGCCGGGCGGCCCGGGTGAGCCCACAGAGGTCGGTGGGGTGACCGTCGTCGGGGTCGACGGGGCGCTCGGGCCGGAGGCGCGGGCCGCCCTCGCGGAGGCGGAGGTCGTAGTGGGCGCCGCGCGGCTGCTCGCCCTCGTCCCCGACACCGGGCAGCGGCGGGCGGATCAGGTGGTGCTCGGGGCGGTGGCGCCCGCGCTGGAACGAATCCGAGGGCGCCGGGCCGTCGTGCTGGCGGGCGGCGACCCGGGCTTCTTCGGCATCGTGCGCCTGCTGCGCGAGCACGGCCACGCACCCGCGGTGCTGCCCGCGCGGTCGTCGGTGCAGCGCCTCTTCGCCCGGCTGGGCCGCCCGTGGGACGACGTGACCGTGGTGAGCGCACACGGCCGCGCGCTCGGCCCCGCCGTCAACGTCGTGCGCGCGCGGGCCGCCGTCGCCGTGCTCACCGGGCCCGGCGCGGGACCCGCCGAGATCGCCGCCGAGCTGCAGGGCTGGCCGCGCACCCTCGTCGTCGCCGAGGACCTCGACGGCCCCGACGAGCGCCTGACCACCCTGCCCGCCGCCGCCGACGCCGCGGGTCGCGCCTGGCACCCGCTGTCGGTCGTTCTGGCGCTGCGCGAGCCCGCCGCCGTGCCCGCCCGCACCTGGTATCGCGGGCGGCGAGCCCCCGCCGCCGGCCTCCGGCTGGGCGCTGCCCGACGACGCGTTCGCCCACCGGGCGGGCATGGTCACCAAGGCCGAGGTCCGCGCCGTCGCGCTGGCCCGGCTCGCGCCGCGACCCGGCGCGCTGGTGTGGGACGTCGGCGCGGGCTCCGGCTCGGTCGCCGTCGAGTGCGCCCGGCTGGGTGCGGCCGCGCTGGCCGTCGAGCGCCGCTCCGACGACGCCGCCCGGATCGCCGAGAACGCCGCCGCGCACGGCGTCGAGGTACGGGTGGTCGAGGGCGCCGCCCCGACGGCCCTGGTCGGGCTGCCGCGCCCGGACGCGGTGTTCGTCGGCGGCGGCGGGCCCGACGTCGTCGCGGCGTGCGCCGGGGTCGGCGCCGACCGGGTGGTCGTCGCGCTCGCCGCGCTGGACCGCATCGGCCCGGCCCGCGCGGCGCTCGCCGCCGCCGGCTACGCGGTCGACGGCGTGCAGCTCGCCGCGTCCCGCCTCGCCCCGCTGCCCGACGGCGCCGTCCGGCTCGCCGCCCTGAACCCCGTCGTCCTGCTCTGGGGGACCCGATGATCGCCCTGTTCGCCGTCACCGCCGCCGGTCGCCGAGCCGCCGACGAGGTCGCCGCCGGCGCTGGGCGCGTCCGCGGCACGAGCTCGCCGAGCTGCCCGACCTCTGGCCGCACGCTCGACGGCGCCGTGTTCTTCCTCGCCACCGGCGCCACGGTCCGGCTGATCGCGCCGCTGCTCGCGGACAAGCGCACCGACCCCGGGGTCGTCTGCGTCGACGAGGCCCGCCGGTTCGCCGTCGCGCTGTGCGGCGGCCACGAGGGCGGGGCGAACGCGCTGGCGAGCCGGGTCGCCGGGCTGCTCGGCGCCCAGCCGGTGGTGACGACCGCCTCCGACGCCGTCGGCGCCGCCGGGCTCGACGAGCTGGCCGCGCAGCTCGACGCCACCGTCGTGGGCGACGCCGCCGCGGCGGGCGTGGCGCTGCTGGACGGCACCGCCGAGGTGGTCAACCCGCTCGGCTTCCCGCTGCCCTCGCTGGGCGCCGCCCCCGCATTGCAGGAAGGGCACCCTGCTGCGACGAGCAGCCCGCGCGTCGGCGGCGGCGCGCGCATCGTCGTCACCGACCGGGTCGAGGACGCCACCGCGCGGATCGTGCCGCGCACGCTCGTCGTCGGGATCGGGTCCGCGCGCGGGGTGCCCGCCGCCGCCGTCACGGAGACGCTGCGCCGCGTCACCGATGCGCACGGTCTCGACCCGCTCGCCGTGCGCGCCTACGCCAGCGTCGACCGCAAGGCCGACGAGCACGGCATCCTCGCCGCCATCGCGCCCGCTCCGCTGCGGACCTATCCCGGCGGCCGTCCTCGCCGCCGTCGACGTGCCGAACCCGAGCGAGGTCGTGCGCGCCGAGGTCGGCACGGCGAGCGTCGCCGAGGCCGCCGCCCTGCACGCGGCCACCGAGCTGGGCGGGGGCGCGGCCGTCGAGCTGGTGGTGCCGAAGACGAAGGGCGCCAACGTGACCGTCGCGGTCGCCCGCATCCGGCCCCGCGGGCAGGCTGGCGATCGTCGGGCTCGGGCCCGGCGCCGACGACCTGCGGGTGCCGCGGGCCGCGGCCGAGCTGCGCCGGGCGTCGGTCGTCGTCGGGCTCGACCAGTACGTCGAGCAGGTCCGCCACCTGCTCCGGCCCGGCACGCAGGTGCACGCCAGCGGGCTGGGGGAGGAGGAGCAGCGGGCCGCCGACGCCGTCGCGCTGGCGGGCAAGGGCCACGCCGTCGCCCTGATCGGCTCCGGCGACGCGGGAATCTACGCGATGGGCAGCCCCGCGCTGGAGGCCGCCGGGCCGGACGTCGAGGTCGTCGGGGTGCCCGGCGTGACCGCCGCCCTCGCCGCGGCGGCGCTGCTCGGGGCCCCGCTCGGGCACGACCACGCGCTGATCTCGCTGTCCGACCTGCACACGCCCTGGTCGATGATCGAGCGGCGGGTGGCCGCCGCGGCCGCCGCCGACCTCGTGACCTGCTTCTACAACCCGCGCAGCCGCGAGCGGCACTGGCAGCTCGCCGCCGCCCTCGACGCGTTCCGCCCGCACCGGCCCGCCGACACGCCGGTCGGCGCCGTCCGGCAGGCCGGGCGGCCCGGCCAGCGGGTGTGGACGGCGCCGCTCGCGACGTTCGACCCGACGGCGGTCGACATGCTCACGACCGTCATCGTCGGCGCCTCCACGACGCGCATGGTCGCGGGCCGCATGGTCACTCCGCGCGGTTACCGCTGGTCGTAGCGCTGCACTCCCTGGCAGGCAACCACGCCCTCGTCGATGGCGACACCTTCCTGCGCATCAACGGCGTGGGGTTGGTCGCTACCCGGGATGAGGTCGTCGAGCTCGTGATCGCGGTGGGACGGATCTCTCGACGAGGTCGGAGAGATCGCGAAACGGCTGGAGCCGTGGGCGTGATCACCCGGGCGTGACCGGGAACGGCGGCTACGATCGTGGGCCGGAGGTCCGACATTGCGCACCGGCGTGCACCCCATCGAGACCGCCTCGTACGCGATCCTGCGCGAGCGCCTCGACACCACCGATCTGCCGCCGCTCACCCGGGCGGTCGTCGAACGCGTGGTGCACACCAGCGCCGACCCGAGCTGGGCAGGCGACCTCGTGTGCGCCGAAGAAGCCCTCCGCGCCGGGCGGGAAGCGCTGGCGGAGGGCGCGCCGCTGATCGTCGACGTCCGCATGGTCGCGGCTGGGATCACGGCGCCGCCCGACGACCGTGGCGCTCGACCTCGCGCCGGATCGACCACGGCGCGGCTACCCGGTCGGCAGCCGGGATCCGGGCCGCCGTCGCCGCCCACCCGGAGGGCGCCGTGTGGGTCGTCGGCAACGCCCCGACGGCGCTCGCCGAGCTCGTGCGCTGCGCCCGGGAGGGGCTCGTCCGCACGCCGCTGGTGGTCGGCCTGCCGGTCGGGTTCGTCGGCGCGGTGGCCGCGAAGGCCGCGCTGCGGACCTCCGGCCTCCCCGCGGTCTCGAACCGCTCCGAGCGCGGCGGCGCGGCGGTCGCGGCGGCCGCCGTCAACGCGCTGCTCTACGCGGACCCCGCGGCATGACCCCGCCGTTGCTGCTCGTCGGCCACGGCACGGTCGACGCCGTCGGGGTCGCCGAGTTCGGCGCGTTCACCCGCAGGCTGGGACGGCGGCTCTCCGATGCGGGCGTCGACGTCGACGGCGGGTTCATCGAGCTCTCCTCGCCGACCGTGCACGAGGCGTGGGCGGCGCTGGCCGCGCGCGGCCACCGCACGATGGCCGCGGTGCCGCTCGTCCTGGTGGCCGCGGGCCACGCCAAGGGCGACATCCCGGCGGCGCTGGAGCGCGAGGTTCGCCGCGACCCGGCCACCGATTACGTCTTCGGCAGGCCGCTCGGCCCGCACCCGGTGCTGCAGGACATCCTGGACGAGCCGGATCGCGGCCGTCGCGCCGGATGGGGACACGGCCGTCCTGCTCGTCGGCCGCGGCTCCACCGACCCGGACGCCAACGCCGAGGTCTGCAAGGTCGCGCGGCTGTTGCAGGAGGGCAGGTCGTACGCGTTCGTCGAGCCCGCGTTCGTCTCCCTCGCCCTGCCCGACGTCGCGGGCGGGCTGGCGCGTTGCCGCGCGTTGGGGGCGCGGCGGGTGGTCGTCGCGCCGTACTTCCTGTTCGACGGGGTGCTGCCGCGCCGCGTCGGCGAGCAGGCCCGCGCGTTCGGCGCCGCGCATCCCGACGTCGAGGTCCTGGTCGCGGGCCACCTCGGGGACACCGATGCGCTCGCGGATCTCGTCGTCGAGCGCTACCACGAGACGCTGGGCGGCGACATCCGGATGAACTGCGACACCTGCGCCTACCGCGTGCTCCTGCCCGGATTCGAGGACAAGCTCGGCGCTCCCCAGACACCGCACCACCACCCCGAGGACCCGGCGCACGGCCATGGACACGGGCATGGACACGGGCACGGCACGGGCACGGCCACGCCCATGCCTGAGCCCTACCTGGTCGGCCTCGACCTCGCCGGACGCCGTGTGGTCGTCGTCGGTGGCGGCTCGGTGGCGCAGCGGCGGCTCGCGGGTCTGCTCGCGGCGGGCGCGGTGGTGGAGGTCGTCGCGCCACAGGTGACGCCCGCGGTCGAGGCCATGGCGCGCCGAGCTGCGGTGGACCGCCCGGCCGTACCGCGACGGCGACCTCGACGGCGCCTGGTACGCCATCGCCTGCACCGACGATCCGGCCGTCAACGCCGCGGTCGCGGCGGAGGCGGAGCGGGAGCGGGTGTTCTGCGTGCGCGCCGACGACGCCCCGGCGGGCAGCGCGGTGACCCCGGCCGTCGGGCGGCACGACGGCCTCACCGTCGGCGTGCTCGCGGGCCGTCGTCCGCGCCGCTCGGCCGCCGTGCGCACCGCGCTGCTGGAGGCGCTGGCCGCCGGGATCGTCGACGACGCCGCCGAGGCCGTCCGGCCCGGCGTCGCGCTGGTCGGCGGCGGCCCCGGTGACCCCGAGCTGATCACCGTGCGGGGCAGGCGGCTGCTGGCGCGGGCCGACGTCGTGATCACCGACCGGCTCGGCCCCCGCGACCTGCTCGACCAGCTCGCCCCGCACGTCGAGGTGATCGACGCATCGAAGATCCCCTACGGGCGGGCGATGAACCAGGCCCGGATCAACGAGCTGCTCGTCGAGCACGCCCGGGCGGGCCGGTTCGTGGTCCGGCTCAAGGGCGGCGACCCGTACGTCTTCGGCCGCGGCTTCGAGGAGGTCGCTCGCGTGCGCCGACGCGGGCGTGCCGGTGACCGTGGTGCCCGGCGTGACCAGCGCGTTCGCCGCGCCCGCCGTCGCCGACGTCCCGGTCAGCCACCGCGGCGTCGCGCACGAGATCGTGGTCGTTTCCGGGCACGTCGCGCCGGACGACCCGCGCAGCCTCGTCGACTGGCCCGCCCTCGGCAGGCTCCGCGGCACCCTCGTGCTGCTGATGGCCGTCGAGCGGATCGGGGCGTTCGCGCGGGCGCTGCTCGACGGCGGCCGACCGGCCGACACCCCCGTCGCGGTGGTGCAGGACGGCACGATGCGGATCCAGCGGTCGGTGCGGGCCACACTGGCGACGGTGGCCGACGTCGTGCGCGCCGCGGAGATCTCCCCGCCCGCCGTCGTCGTGGTGGGTGCGGTGGCGGGGCTCGGCGAGGGTGTGACGGAGGCGCGTTAGCAGGCCGTCGGGTCGCTGCGGGTGACGGCGAGGTGGATGCGCCAGTCGGGGCCGGGCCCGACCATGGCGTAGACCAGGTCCCACTGGCTGCAGGTCTGCCCGTTGAAGCCGAGCTCGGGGTTCTGGCTGCTGGTGAAGGTCATCTCGGCGTTCACCGAGCCCATGGGGCCGTCGTTCACCGACAGCAGGCGGGCCTCGCGGATCTGGGTGGTCGACTCGGCGGTGATCCAGGCCTGGATGCCCCGCTTCGCGGTCGGGTTGTCCGGGCTGAAGAGCGCGAACGCGTCGGAGTAGCGCCGCTCGTTGATCCCGGTGACGTAGGCGTCGAGCACGCGGGCGACCTCGGTGGTCGCCGGGTGCGTGACGCCGGGGGCGATCGCGACCGCCGTGGTGACAGGCGTCGAGCTCGGGGCGGGCGCGGTCGGGGTGGGCGTGGGGATGACGGGATCGGGCGGGGAGGTGCGACCGAGCAGCACGAACGTCGTCACCAGCCCGACCACGGCCACCAGGGCGACCGCAACGCTCGCGATGAGCAGGCCGCGGCGGCGGGTCGGCGGGGCGGCCCGCGGGGGTGGCCAGGGCGGCACCGGGTCGGCGCGGGTGGGCACGCCGGGCCGAGTCGCAGGTGTCCCCGGCGACCGGTCGGCGGGCGACGAGTGCGGGTCGGGCGGCGGCCACGACGCCGGGCCTGCGGACGGAGCGGGGGTCGCCGCCGTGGTCACCGTGGACGTCGCCGCCGAATCCGGCGCGGGCGGTGGTGCGGCGACGGGGAGGTGGGTGGTGCGTGCGCCCTCGATCACCGGCCGGGTCACCGACTGCCCGGTGGCCCGCTGCGCCGTCTGCAGGAGCGACGCCGTGTCGGCGGCCGACGCGGGCCGGTCTGCAGGCTCCTTGGCCATCAGCCGCTCGACGACCTCGGCCAGCGGCCCGGGCACACCGCGCACCCGCAGGTCGGGGACGGGATCGCGGAGGATCCGCGCGACCGTCACGACGATCTGCTCGCCGGGCTCGCCGCCGAAGGCCGGAGCGCCGGTGAGCAACGCGAAGAGGGTGGCGCCGAGCCCGTACAGGTCGGCCGCGACGGTCGCGGCGCCGTTCATGAGCCGCTCGGGCGCACTGTAGGTGGCGGTGGCGCGGACCCGGCCGTCCAGGGTCACCGTGAGGCCGGGCAGCCGGGAGATGCCGAAGTCCCCGAGCGCGGGCTCGGCGAACCGCGACATGAGCACGTTCGCGGGCTTGACGTCCAGGTGCAGGATCCCGGCGCGGTGGGCTGTCTCGAGGGCGCCCGCGATGAGGACACCGACGTCGAGGACCTGCGACCAGGGCAGCGGCCCGCTCTGCGCCATCCGGTCGGCGAGCGAGCCGCCCGCCATGAACTCCATGACGATGTACGGCTCGCCTGCCCCGGTCGTGCCGCCCCGGTGCACGGCGACGATGTGCGGATGCCCGGACAGCGCGCCCATCGCCCGGCATTCACGTTCGAACCCGCGTCGGGCCTCGTCGTCGCCGATCCGTGCGGTGAGCACCTTGACGGCGACGCGACGCCCGAACGCGGGTTCGTAGGCGGCGTAAACGACCCCGAAGCCGCCCCGGCCGATCGCCTCGGGTCGTTCGAGACCCGGGACGACCGGCAGCGGGGCGGCGCTCACGGCCGCAGTCTAGGAGGGTGTCGGAGCGCCCTCCCGGGGGTCAGATCGACAGCAGGCGGTCGAAGAAGCTGCGGTAGCGCCGCAGCGCGACCCGCAGGTCCTCGGTGGACGTCTCGTCGCGGTCCAGGCCCTCTTCGATTTGCGTGCGCTGCTGCTTGAACAGCTCCTGCAGCTCGTCGAGCAGCTCGCCGACCAGGGCGTCTGCGTTGGCGACCGCGCGCCGGGGCTCGTCGACGAACTCGCCCTTCACGCTGTCCCAGCGTGCGGCGTAAGACTCGGAGCGGTCGCGGGTGACGAGTGCCGCCCGATCGCCGCTGTCGCCGTTCTCGTGCGAACCGACGTCGTGGTGCGCGGCGCCCGCGGACGTCGCCGCAGCCCCGGTCCCGGTAGCGGCGCCGGTAGCCGCGCCGGTCGGCGCCCCGGACCCGTGCGTCGTGCCCGCGTTCACATCCGCGTCCCGTACGGGCGCGGCCGCGGCGAGGTCAGCGTCGGACCGGCTGTCGACCGGGTCGCCGCGCAGCTCGCCGCCGTGCTGGACCTGGCCCTGCGCGGTGGGGTCGCCGCCCTGGCGGACGTGCTCCGGTGCGACGGTGTCGCCGCGCACCTCGCCGCCGTGCGGAGTGCGGGCTTCCCCGAGGTGCTCGCCCTGCGGCGGGGTGTGCTGCACGCTCTGATCGGCGGTCGACCGGCCGGTCGGCGACCGCGGCGTCGTCGTAGCCGCCCGCCGAGGTGCCCTGCCGGGCCGTCACGTCGTCGGCGAGCGTGTCGCCGTGGCCCCCGACCGCCGCCGTCTCTCGGGCTGTGGTGGTCTCGCCCGGGTGGGCGCCGGTCGCGGTGTGCGTGTCCATGGTGTCGGTACCTCCCAGGTCGCCTGCGTCGTAGCGGTCGCCGTGTGCGGTCTGCAGTGCGGGATCGTCGGCCCCGGCTTGGCCGAGGTGGCCCGGCTGCGTGACCGTGCCCTGATCGCCGTACGCGTGTCGTGCTCCGCCCGACTGCGCGGCAGGGTCTCCGGCGTTTCCGACGTTCTCGCCGCGGCGCTGCGCGTCTTCGCGTTCGAGCGCGTCGAGCTGACTCGTGTCGCCGCGCTCGCCTCGGCCGAACAGCTCGTTGACAGCCTCGCGGAAGCCTCCGCGACGGTGCTCGTCTTCCGGCTGGATGCTCATCGGGTGTGCTCCTCGGTCGTAGTGGAGGTGGTGCTCTTGGTGGAGTCGCCGTGCAGCAGCGCCTCGATCAGCGCTCGGTAGGACGTCACCGCCTGGCGCTGGCGCTCGGTGTCGACCGCGCCCTCGTCGGTGGCCACGCGCGTGGCGCGGGCGTCGCGGTAGTGCTGGACGATCTTCGGGTGCTCCACGGAGATGTCCTCCGCGCGGCGGTCGAAGTCGTCGACCGGGTAACCGCGGGTGCGCATGATGTCGACGACCAGCGCGTCGGCGCGGTGCACCGAATGAACCGGGTTGTCGACGAAGCCACGCTGGATGTCGATCCAGGTGTTCTCGAAGCGGTCGCGCTCGTCGGGCTCGAGGTCCCGGATGTCGAGCGACCGAACCCGCTTCTCCCGCTCGGTGAGCTCTGCCTCGGCGGAGCGTCGGTCGCCGCGCTCGGCGACGGCACGCTCGTACTCGGAACCGTAGTGCTCCTGCAGATGCTCCGACCGCCGCCGCTTGGCCAACATGGCCCCGACGGCAGCGAGCGCGATCACCAGCAGCACGACGACGACGATGAGGACGATCACTGTGCTGTTCACAGCCACCTCTCTGGGGTGATGAACGACACACTCTGTCGTGTGAACCGTTGTGGAGGGTTTTCCCGAACGCCCCGCCTTTCCAAACACGACGCGTTGACCAGGGCGCTCACGTGTGATCTCGTGACGGTGACGGAGCGTCGAGGAAGCCGGTGCGAGTCCGGCGCGGTCCCGCCACTGTGATCCCGAAAACCCGGGAAGCCAGACACTCGACCCCGTCGTCGGGATGCCTGAGCGCGAGGGCGCGGACCCTCCGGAGGAGGAACGCGTGAACGCACCGTCCGCGCCGACCGAACCATCTGCGCAGCGTGCGGTCCTGCTGCTGTCCACCGCCGACACCGAGCTCCTCGCCGCGCGCGCGTCCGGCGCGCTCTACCGCACCGCGAACCCGGCCCGCCTGGAGCCCGCGGGCCTGCCTGCGCTGCTGTCCGGGGTCGCGGTCGTCGTGCTGCGGCTGCTCGGCGGGCGACGGGCCTGGCCGGAGGGGGTCGACGCCCTGCGCGCCGCGGGCCTGCCGCTCGTGCTGCTGGGCGGGGAGAACACGCCGGACGCCGAGCTGATGGCCGCCTCGACCGTGCCGGGCGGCGTCGCGTCCGAAGCGCTCGCGTACCTGGCGGCAGGCGGCTCGGACAACCTCCGTGAGCTGCACCGGTTCCTCTGCGACACCGTGCTGCTCACCGGGCGAGGGCTTCGCCCCGCCGACCCCGACCCCCGAGTTCGGGGTGCACGGCGACCGGGCGTTCCGCGCCGACCGGCCGACCGTCGGCATCGTCTTCTACCGGGCCCACGAGCTGTCGCGGCAACACCGCGTTCGTCGATGCCCTCTGCGACGCGGTCGAAGCGCGCGGCGCCAATGCGCTCCCGGTCTTCTGCGGGTCGCTGCGCGGCGCGCCGGAGGAGCTGCTGGCGCTGCTCGGCCGGGCCGACGCGCTGGTCGCGACCGTGCTGGCGGCGGGTGGCACCGTCGCGGCCACGGCGGGCGCGGGCGGCGAGGACGAGGCGTGGGACGCGGGCGCGCTGGCCGCGCTGGACGTGCCGGTGCTGCAGGGCCTGTGCCTGACGACCTCGCGCGCGACCTGGGCGGCCTCCGACGCCGCCCTGTCGCCGATGGACGCGGCGATGCAGGTGGCGATCCCGGAGTTCGACGGGCGGCTGGTCACCGTGCCGTTCTCGTTCAAGGAGACGGCGCCGGGCGACGACCTGCCGGTCTACGTCGCCGACCCGGAGCGCGCCGGCGCGGCTCGCGGGCCTCGCGGTGCGGCACGCGCGGCTGCGGCGCATCCCGGTCGCCGAGCGGCGGATCGCGATCGTGCTGTCGTCCTACCCGACCAAACACGCCCGTGTCGGCAACGCCGTGGGCCTCGACACGCCCGGCGTCGGCGGTGCGCCTGCTGACGGCGCTGCGGGACGCGGGCTACACGGTGGGCGAGTTCCCGACCGACTCCGACGCGCTGATCCACACGCTCATCGCGGCGGGCGGGCACGACGTCGAATGGCTCACCGAGGAGCAGCTCGCCGCGGCGCCGCAGCGGGTGCCGCTCGCCGACTACCGGGCGTGGTTCGCGGAGCCTGCCGCTCGCCGACGCCGTGGTCGAGCACTGGGGGCCGCCGCCGGGGTCGCTCTACGTCGACGGTGACGACATCGTGCTCGCGTCCCTGCGGTTCGGGAACGTGCTGCTGATGATCCAGCCGCCGCGCGGGTTCGGGGAGAACCCGATCGCGATCTACCACGACCCCGACCTGCCGCCGTCGCACCACTACCTGGCCGCCTACCGCTGGCTCGAGCACACTTATCGCGCGGACGCGGTGGTGCACCTCGGCAAGCACGGCACGCTCGAGTGGCTGCCGGGGAAGGGGCTCGGCCTGTCGGCGGGGTGCGCGCCCGACGCCGTGCTCGGCGAGCTGCCGCTGGTGTACCCGTTCATCGTCAACGACCCGGGCGAGGGCACCCAGGCCAAGCGGCGGGGGCACGCCGTGGTCGTCGACCACCTCGTGCCGCCGATGGCGCGCGCCGACACCTACGGCGAGTTGGCCAAGCTGGAGCAGCTGCTCGACGAGTACGCCACCGTCGCCGCGCTCGACCCGGCCAAGCTGCCCGGCCCTGCGCGCGCGGATCTGGGAGGTGGTGACGGCCGCGCAGCTGCACCACGACCTGCATCTGGACGCCGCGCCGGGCGCCGCCGAGTTCGACGAGTTCGTGCTGCACGTCGACGGCTACCTGTGCGAGGTCAAGGACGTCCAGATCCGCGACGGGCTGCACGTGCTCGGCGGCGTGCCCGACGGCGAGGCGCAGGTCAACCTGGTGCTCGCCGTGCTGCGCGCCACCCAGGTCTGGGGCGGCACGACGGCGCTGCCGGGCCTGCGCGCGGCCTGGCGACCTGGGCGGGTCTCGACGAGCAAGAGCTGCTGCGTGAGTGGAAACAGTCGCCCTGACCACTATTTCCGCTCACGACTGCTGGAGCTTGCCCCGGACCTGCCCGCCCACACCGCCGCGGACCTCGTCGACGTGCTGGAACACGTCGCCCGCAGGCTCGTCACCGACCTGGCCGCGCGGGGCTGGGCCGAGCCCGCCGCCGTCGTCGCGGACGTGCTCGGCGAGGACGTGCCCGACCGTCACGGCGGTGCTCGCGTTCGCCTGCGCCGAGGTCGTGCCGCGGCTGGCCCGCACCACCGACGAGATCACGCACGTCCTGCACGCGCTCGACGGCGGGCACGTCCCGGCAGGCCCGTCCGGCTCGCCGACCCGCGGGCTGGTCAACGTGCTGCCGACGGGCCGCAACTTCTACTCCGTCGACCCGAAGGCGATCCCGTCCCGCAGCGCGTGGGAGGTCGGCCGCGCGCTCGCCGACTCGCTGCTGGCCCGCCACGTCGCCGACACCGGCGAGTACCCGCGCAGCGTCGGGCTCACGGTGTGGGGCACGAGCGCGATGCGCACCCAGGGCGACGACCTCGCCGAGATCCTCGCGCTTATCGGGCACCCGCCCCGTGTGGGACGAGGCGTCGCGGCGGGTCACCGGCTTCGCGATCGTCCCGCGCGCGGAGCTCGGCCGTCCCCGCATCGACGTCACCGTGCGCATCTCCGGCTTCTTCCGCGACGCGTTCCCGCACGTCATCGCGCTCCTCGACGACGCGATCGCGGCGGTGGCCGACCTGGACGAGCCGGACAACTACGTCCGTGAGCACGTCGAGGCCGACGTCGCGCGTCGCACGGCGACCGGCGCCGCGCCACCGCGCGGGTCTTCGGCTCCAAGCCCGGCGCGTACGGGGCGGGCCTGCTGCCGCTCATCGACGCCCGCAACTGGCGCAGCGACGCCGACCTCGCCGAGGTCTACGCCGTCTGGGGCGGCTACGCCTACGGCCGTGGGCTGGACGGCCGCGAGGCGCGCGCCGACATGGAGACCGCGTTCCGGCGCATCGCCGTCGCCGCGAAGAACCAGGACACCCGCGAGCACGACATCGTCGACTCCGACGACTACTTCCAGTACCACGGCGGCATGGTCGCGACGGTGCGCGCGCTGACCGGGCGCACGCCCGGCGGCGTACGTCGGCGACTCGGCCGTGCCCGACGCCGTCCGCACCCGCACCCTCGCCGAGGAGACGAAGCGGGTGTTCCGCGCGCGCGTGGTCAACCCGCGCTGGATCGCCGCCATGCAGCGCCACGGCTACAAGGGCGCGTTCGAGCTGGCCGCCACCGTCGACTACCTCTTCGGCTACGACGCCACGGCCGGGGTCGTCGACGACTGGATGTACGCCACCCTGGCGCGCGAGTACGTGTTCGACGAGGTCAACCGGGCGTTCCTGGAACGCTCGAACCCGTGGGCGCTGCGCGGGATCACCGAGCGGCTGCTGGAGGCGGCCGACCGGGGGATGTGGGCCAAGCCCGACGACGGCGTGCTCGACCGGCTCCGCAGCGACCTACCTCGAGCTCGAGGGCGACCTGGAGGGGGCTGGATGATCCCGGTGCTCTACGGGGTCGGCGTCGGGCCCGGCGACCCGGACCTCGTCACCGTCCGCGCGGCGGACCTGCTGGCCAAGGCCGACGTCGTGTTCGTGCCCGTGGCCCACACGGGGGAGACCGGCCGCGCCGAGCAGACCGTCCTGCACTACGCCGAGGCCTGGCGGGTCGAGCGCGTCGTGTTCGCCCTGCACGACCGCGAGCACACCGCCCGGCGCGAGCGAGGCGTGGGAGGCCGCGGCCGCGGAGGTGGCGCGCTGGTTCGCCGAGCACCCCGGCGGCAGCGCCGTGTTCGCGACGATCGGCGACCCCTGCGTGTACTCGACCTTCACCTACCTCGCGGCGACGGTCCGCGCACGCGTCCGCGACCTCGCCGTGCGCCTCGTGCCGGGGATCACGGCCATGCAGTACCTCGCCGCCCGCACCGGCACCCCGTTGGTCGAGGGGCGGGAGGCGCTCGGGCTGTTCCCGATGACGGCGGGCGCCGACCGCTTCCGCGAGACCCTGGAGCGCGGCGACGCGCTCGTCGCCTACAAGTTCGGCCGCATGCTGCCCGAGACCCTCGCGGTGCTGCGCGCCACCGGGCGGCTGGAGGGCGCGGTCTACGGCGCCCGGCTCGGCCTCCCCGACGAGGACATCCGCCCCGCCGCCGACCTGGACCCCGCCGAGACCGGCCCCTACCTGTCCACCTTGATCGTCCCGCCGCGCCGGGGTGCGCGCGGCGCCGCGCTGCGGCCCTGACCCAACCCCTGTGAGCGGAACCACTGCAGTGCTCTGACACTCGTTTCCGCTGCAGCGACCGCCCGGAGGTGCCCATGTCCCTGCTCGACGAGACCGTCGCCGCGATCGCCGCGCCCGACGAGGCCGCCCGGGCGGCCGCCCGCGAGCGCCTCGACCGGATGACGATGCCGCGCGGCGCGCTCGGCCGCGTCGGCGAGCTCGGCGTGACGCTCGCCGGGATCGCGGGGGCCTGCCCGCCGCCGGTGCCCGAGCCCGCAGCGGTCGCGGTGTTCGCGGGCGACCACGGCGTCCACGCCCAGGGGGTGACGCCGTGGCCGCAGGAGGTCACGGCGCAGATGGTGGCCAACTTCCTCGCGGGCGGCGCGGTGGTGAACGCGTTCGCCCGCCAGATCGGGGCGGACGTGATCGTCGTCGACGTCGGGGTCGCGGCGCCGCTCGACCCGCAGCCGGGGCTCGTCGCCCGCCGGGTCGCCGACGGCACGGCGGACATGACCACCGGCCCCGCGCTGACCCGCGAGCAGGCGCGGGCCGCCGTCGAGGTCGGCATCGACGTCGCCCGCGACTTGGCTGGCCGCCGGGCACCGCGTGCTGCTGACCGGCGACATGGGCATCGCCAACACCACCGCGGCGGCCGCTCTGACCTGCGCCTTCACCGGAGCCGACCCGGCCGACGCGACGGGCCGCGGCACCGGCATCGACGACGCCACCCTCGCCCGCAAGATCGACGTCGTGCGGCGCGCGGTGGCGCGGCACCGGCCCGACCCGGCCGATCCGCTGGGCGTGCTCGCCGCGTTCGGCGGCCTGGAGCACGCGGCGCTGGCCGGGTTCGTGCTCGGCGGGGCGGCGGCGCGGGTGCCGGTGCTGCTCGACGGCGTCAACGCCGGGCGCGGCGGCGCTGGCGGCGGCCGCGTTCGCGCCGCACGCCGTCGGCGCGTGCCTCGCGGGTCACCGCTCGGCGGAGCCCGCACATCGGCTCGCGCTCGACCCACCTCGGCCTCGACCCGCTCATCGACCTGGAGATGCGGCTCGGCGAGGGCACCGGCGCGCTGCTGGCCCTGCCGGTCGCACAGGGCGCGGCGCGGGCGCTGCGCGACGTGGCGACGTTCGACGCCGCGGGCGTCACGGACAAGGAGGGCTAGCGGCGTCGCCGTTCCACGTTCCGCCCCAGCGGCGCAGCGCGTTCCAGGACACCCGCCCGAGGTGCGCCGCAAGCGCGGCGATCACGCCGATGTCGAACCCGAACACCAGGCGCTGCAGGATGCCGCCGATGTCGACGCCGCCGGATGAGCGCGAGCAGCTCCGGGTCGAGCTGCACGAGGCGGGTCACGACGTAGGCCGCCGCGAGGAAGGCCGCGCCGATCGACAGCATCCGCACGATGCCGACCACCGGCCGCCACGCGGGCGACTCGGCCAGCCGGGGGCCGCGGCGAGGCCCGCGAACGACAGCAGCGCCAGGATGCCGACGCCCGCGAACTGGTGGATCAGGCCGTCGACGGTCTGGATGTCGGGGGAGTCGTCGGTCGGGAAGATCGCCGCCAGGAGCATGCAGCAGGCCCAGATGCCGAACAGCGCCGTCGGACGGCCCGCCATCCGCACGCCCGCCCCGGCCATGCCGATCAGCAGGCCGAACACGCCGAACGCCAGCAGGATCGACGACGTCTCGAACGGCGCGCGTCCGCCGTCGACGTAGACGTAGTAGCTGGCGGGCCGGGTGATCGGGTTGAGCTGGTCGCGGTAGGCCACGCCGAGGTAGACCATGGTGACGGCCGCGCGGCCCGCGGCGAGGAGCGCGCCCATGGCGAGCAGCAGGGTGGCGATGCCCCACCAGCCCTTCGCCCGACGCGCTCCGTTGCGATCGGTGATGATCGCTCGGCCTCCCCCGGTGGCTGCGCTGATCGTCTAGACGGAGAGTAGCCCCGGCGAGGTCACGCGGACCGCACATTGCGCCGCCCTGGTCGGTGAACATCCTCATACCAGGCAGGCGAGTGGATCGGCCCGCCGCAGCGCGGGGTCGTCGGCGGCGAAGGTGACGGCCCGGCCCGGCCCGCTGCTGCGCGTCTCGAAGCGGACGGTGACGCGGCCGTGGCCCGCGCCCTGCACCCAGCCGTGGCCGTGGTCGGCGTGGTGGACGTCGTCGCCGGTGCGCCACGGCCGTGGCAGATCAGCGGACACGGCGGGCAGGCTCCGCGACCGGCGGCGGCGCCGCGGAGCTGCTCCGGTGCGGTGGCGAACAGCGCGGGCGGCGGTTCCTCACCCAGCCCGGCCAGCGACACGCCGAGCAGCCGGACCCCACCCTCGGGGACGGCCGTGCGGGCCAGGCGCTGGGCCGTGGCGGTGAGCACGGCGAGGTCGGTGCTCGCCTCGGCGGCGGTCTCCGAGCGCGTGGCGGTGGTGAAGTCGGCGCTGCGGACCTTGACCGTGACGGTGCGCGCCGCCCGCCCCGACGCGAGCAGCCGCCGGTGCGCCGACTCGGCCAGCCGGGCGACGGCGTCGTGCACCGCGCTCATCGCCGTGAGGTCGACGTCGAACGTGGTCTCGGCGCTCACCTGCTTGGCCGCGCCCCGGGGCGCGACCGGACGGTCGTCGATGCCCTGCGCCAGGCGGTGCAGCTCGGTGCCGACCGTGCCGCCGAGCAGCCGCGCGGCCTCCCGGGCGTCGAGCGCAGCCAGCTCGCCCACGGTCTGGACGCCCGCGCGGTGCAGCGCCGCCTCCGCCACCGGGCCCACGCCCCACAGCATCCGCACCGGGAGCGGGGCGAGGACGTCGTGCTCGGGCGGCGGGGTCGACGACGCGCAGACCGTCGGGCTTCGCCAGCTCCGAGGCGATCTTGGCGAGCTGCTTGCCAGACCCCGCCCCGACCGACGCGGGCAGCCCGTCGCCGCCCGGACGTCGGCCCGCAGCGCGGCGGCGAACCGCTCGACCTCGGCCGTCGTGGCGCCCACGAGCTGCGGCGGCTCGAGGAACGCCTCGTCGAGCGAGACCGGCTCCACCACCGGGGCCGCCTCGCGCGAGCACCCCCATGACCTGCTCGGAGAGGGCCTGGTAGAGCGCGAAGCGCGGCGGCAGCACGGTGGCGTGCGGGCACAGCCGCCGGGCCTGGCCCATCGGCATCGCGGAGCGGGCGCCGAAGACCCGTGCCTGGTAGCTGGCCCCGGCGACGACACCGCGCGGCCCGAGGCCGCCGACGAGCACCGGGCGCTCGCGCAGCGTCGGCCGGGTGAGCTGCTCGGCCGAGGCGTAGAACGCGTCCATGTCCAGGTGCAGCACCCAGCGCGCCGCCGTCACCCGTCACGGCCGCATCGTCCCGGAGCCCCCCGACAGTTCCGCGCTGCCTACCGGGGGCAGGAGCGGGCGGCCGTCGTGTTCGGCCACCGGTGGAACGGCCGCACCCAGACCTGCCACCGCGGCCGGGGAGCCGTCGGGGGCCACCAGGTCCCGCAGCCACACCGGCCCGTCCGGCGCGCCGTCCCCGGTCCACGCCGCCACGCCCCCGTCGTCGAGGACGATCGCCGCCATCGGGCTCGCCAGCCCGTCGCCGGTGGCCTTGAGCAGGGCTTCCTTGCGGGTCCACGCCCGGAAGAACGCCGCGGGCTCGGCGGGCGCGCCGACGTGGCGGGCCATGCTGTCGAGATCGGGGAGTGCGCGGACGGGCTCGACGTCCAGCCCCACCGACCCGCCGTCCAGCACCGCGACCCCGACGACCGCGCCCGCGTGGCTGAACGAGAACCCCGGCCCGCCGCCCGCCAGCGTGGGCTTGCCGTGCGGCGCGCCGCACCGGCAGGTCCGGTCGAACACCAGCGCCGCAGGGGCGCGGTCGAGGCGACGGCCGAGCACGATCCGGGTGAGGGCGTGCGCCGCGAGGTAGCGGGCGGCGTCGACGTCGCGCCGGAAGCGGCCCAGCCGGGCGCGCTCGTGCACGTCCAGCAGCGCCACGAGCGCGGGCGCCTCCGCGGGCGCGACGGGCGCCGCCCACCAGACGTCACAGGTCGGCACCCCGCCATCCTCCCAGGCCCGTACGCCGACGCGGTGATCGCCGGGTTCGGCGCCGGAGGTGCGTACGCACACCCGACGCGCCGAACCCGGCGATCTTCGGCGGGACTGGGTCGTGGTCAGCCCGTGCGGCGCACCGGGTTGATGCGCTTGCCCCGCGCCGTGGTGCGGGCCCGCGCGGCCTGCTCGGCGAGGCCGTGCTGCAGCAGCGCCGGGTCGGTGGTCTTGCCCTTGCGCCGTCGCGCGGCCCGGTTGGTCGCGACGGGCTGCTCGGGCGCGGGCGGAAGCGGGGTTCGGCTGGATGGTCATGCGCACCTCCGGAGAAGGGTGACGAAGGGAAACGGGCCGGGGGCGTCTCACTTGCGCATGCCGCCACGGTAGGTCGCCTGCCGAATGCCTGCGAGCGAATTACGGTCCTCCCATGGACGTGTGTGACGTCGTGGTCGTCGGCGGGGGCATCGCGGGCGCGTCGGTGGCCTACGAGCTGGCCGCCACCCGCGCGGTGATCCTCCTGGAAGCCGAGCCCGAACTGGGCCGCCATTCGACGGCCCGCTCGGCCGCCACCTGGATCCCCGGCCACGGCAACGACGTCGTCCGCGCGCTCATCGCGGCCTCCGGCCCCCGGTTCGCGCGCCTGTCCGAGGAGCTCGACGCGCCGCCGCTGCTGCGGCCGATGGACGTGCTGTGGACCGCCTTCGACGAGCCCGTCCGAGGCCGCGCTGGCCGCCATGCTCGCCGAGCGGGCGGGGGAGCCCGACGCGCCGGTCGCGCTGTCGGTCGCCGAGGCCGAGCACTGCGCCCCCACCCTGCGGCCCGGCCGGCTCCGCGCGGCCGCCCGTTCGGCCGCCGCCGCCGTCGACACCGACGCGCTGCACCAGGCCTACGTGCGCGGCCTCAAGGCGCAGGGCGGTGTCGTGCGGACCGGCAGCCCCGGCGCAGTCGATCACCCGTGACGGCGCGGGGTGGCAGGTCGGGGACATCGCCACCAGCCTCGTCGTCGACGCCGCCGGGGCGTGGGCCGACGTCGTCGCCGACCGGGCGGGCGTGCCCCGCATCGGCCTGCAGCCCTACCGTCGGACGATCGCCGTCGCCAGGGTGCCCGACCGCACCCGGCTGCGCGGCGCGATGGTCTGCGAGGCCACCGAGCGCTTCTACTACAAGATCGAGGGCGACGACCTGCTCCTCTCGCCCGCCGACGAGACCCCCACCGAGCCCGGCGACGCCCGTCCCGACGAGCTGGACATCGCGCTCGCGCTGGAGCGGGTCGAGGAGGCCACCGGCCTCGGCCTGCGCTCCATCCGCACGAGCTGGGCGGGCCTGCGCTCGTTCGTGCCCGACCGGCGCCCGGTCGTGGGGGCGTGGCCCGACCATCCCAGGCTTCGCGTTCGTGGCCGGTCAGGGCGGGTCGGGCATCGAGACCGCGCCCGCACTCGCCGCGCTCGCCGCCGCGGTGCTGACGGGTGCGCCGTCGCCCGCGGACGTTGCGGTCGACCCGGCCGCCCTGGCCCCCACCGCGGTGCGGGTCGCGCGGTGAGCGGTCTGCGACCTGCGCCGATGAGCCCGCTCGAGGTGATCCGCCGCTACTACGACGGCTGCTCCGCGGGCGACGTCGACGCGATGCGCGCCACCCTCGCCGACGACGTCGTGCACTACTTCCTCGCCCCCAACGCGGGCTCGGCGCCCGTCCGCGGCGCCGAGCACCTGGCGCGGTACTGGCGCAAGGTCGCCGGGATGCTCGACGCCCGCTGGGTCGTCGACCACGCCCTCGCGGGCGCGGCCGAGGCCGTGATCGAGTGGACGATGTTCTGGCGGCCGCGGGGTGGCACCGCGCGGGTGGCCACCCGCGGCGCCGAGTGGTTCACCTTCGCCGCCGACGGCCGGATCGCCGAGATCCGCTCCTACTACCAGCAGCAGCCCGCCACCACCGAACTCGAGGGGTTCCCCTACGCCGCGCGCGGCTACTCCACCGACGGCGCCGAACGCAGCGCCGTCCACGACACCGCGGAATGACCCGGGACAGCCGGGGGGTTGGGGCAGAGCATGGGCAGTCACGCGTACGTCGCGGTGGAGCTCGGGACGGGCGGCGAGCCGAGCGCGGCGCACCACGTCGCGGCCGCCGAGGCCGTCGCAGAATCCGGCGCCGACCTCCTCATCTGGGCCGACTCGTTCGTCGCGCCCGCCCCGGCCGACCCGCCGACGCTGGACGCGGTCGCCGTCGCCGCCCGCGTCGCGCCCGTGGTGGCGGGGATCGGGCTCGTGCCCACCGTCACGGTCACGCACACGGAGCCCTTCCACATCTCGAAGGCCATCGCCACGCTCGATCTCGTCTCGCTGGGTCGGGCGGGCTGGCAGGTCGACGTGTCGCGCACCGAGGAGGAGGCGCGGCAGTTCGGCCGCAAGCCCGCGGCGCCGCCCGCCGTGCTGTGGCGTGAGGCGGCCGAGTCCGTCGAAGTGGTCGTGCGGCTGTGGGACTCCTGGGAGGACGACGCGGTCATCCGCGACGTCGCCACCGGCCGCTACGTCGATCGCGACCGGCTGCACTACATCGACTTCGTCGGCGAGTTCTTCTCCGTGAAGGGCCCGTCGATCACGCCGCGCAGCCCGCAGGCCCACCCGCTCGTCGTCGTGCGGGACGAGCCCGAAGCGCTGCCCGTCGTGGCGGCGTGGGCGGACGTCGTGCGCATCGCCGCGCCCGACCTCGCCGCCGCGCACGTGGCCCGGGAGCGGGTCCGCACCGTCGTCGCGGGCGCGGGCCGCGACCCCGAGGCGGTCGCCGTCTTGCTCGACGTGGCGCCCGACGGGCCCGACCCCGCGGCCCTCGCCGCCGAGGCGGTCGGCGGCGGCACGGCCGACGGCGTCACGCTGGTCGGCGGGCCCGTGCCCCGATCTCGTCGCCCGGCTCGCCGAGCGCGGCCTGCGCCGCCCGGTCGCCGCGGGCGCCACCCTGCGGGAGCGCTTCGGCCTGCCCCGCCCGGCCAACCACTTCACGGGAGCCACCGCGTGACCAAGAAGCAGATCCATCTCGCGGCGCACTTCCCCGGCGTCAACAACACCACGGTGTGGAGCGACCCGGAGTCGGGGAGCCAAACCGACTTCGCCTCGTTCGTGCACTTCGCCCGCACGGCCGAGCGGGGCCTCTTCGACTTCCTCTTCCTCGCCGAGGGCCTTCGCCTCCGCGAGCACCGCGGCAAGATCCACGACCTGGACGTCGTCGGCCGCCCCGACACCCTCACCGTGCTGAACGCCATCGCCGCGGTCACCACCCACCTCGGCCTCGGCGGCACGATCAACACGACGTTCAACGAGCCGTACGAGCTGGCCCGCCAGTTCGCCTCGCTCGACCACCTCTCCGGCGGCCGGGCGGCGTGGAACCTCGTCACCAGCTCCGACGCGTTCACCGGCGAGAACTTCCGCCGGGGGGCGTTCCTCAAGCCCGAGGAGCGCTACGAGCGCGCGCAGGAGATCCTCGACGCGGCGACGGCGCTGTGGCTCTCCGACCGCGCGCCGGTCGAGGTCGACAGCGGGCAGTTCGCGTTCGAGGGCCGCTTGACGCTGCCGCCGACGCCGCAGGGCCACCCGGTGCTCATCCAGTCCGGCGACTCGGACGAGGGCCGCGAGTTCGGCGCCCGCACCGCCGACGCGATCTTCTCCCGGCACGGCACCGTCGAGGCGGGCCGGGCGTTCTACCAGAACCTCAAAGGTCGGATGCCCCGCTACGGGCGAGCGCCGGAGGAGATCACGATCCTGCCCGCCACCACCTTCGCGCTGGGCGACACCGAGGCCGAGGCCCAGGAGAACGCCGACCGGGTACGGCGCGCGCAGGTGAGCCCGCAGACCGCGATCGCGTTCCTCGAGCAGGTGTGGGGCCGCGACCTCTCGGCGTACGACCCGGACGGCCCGCTGCCCGACGTCGAGCCCGACCCCGGCGCCACGATCACCCGCGGCCGGGTGCGGCACGAGAAGGATCCCCTCGCCGTCGCCACGGCGTGGCGTGAGCTGGCCGCGGCCAAGGGCGGCCTGACGATCCGTGAGCTGATCATCGAGACGACGGCGCGGCAGTCGTTCGTCGGCACCCCGAGGCAGGTCGCCGCCCAGATGGACGACTACGTGCAACAGGACGCCTCCGACGGCTTCATCCTCGTGCCGCACCTCGTGCCGGGCGGCCTGGACGAGTTCGTGGACAAGGTGATCCCGGAGCTGCAGGACCGCGGCGCTTACCGCACCGCCTACACCGGTCCCACGTTGCGCGACCACCTGGGCCTGTCCCGTCCCGCGACCGCGCCGGTGGCGTAGGTCCTCACGCCGCCACCTCCTGCACCAGCCGCGCGACCGGCAGCGGACGTTCCCGGGTCACGGTGGCCGCGGCGACGGCGGGCAGCGCGACGAACGGGTACACCTGGTCGAGCGCGCTCACCCGTGCACAGATCTCGTCGGTGAGCCGCAGCACCGCGTCGTCGGGCCACGACGGGAGCACGACGAGGAAGTCCTCACGCCCCATCCGCACCAGCCGGTCGGTCGGCTTCAGCAGCCCGCTGATGCCCTCGCGCAGGCCCTGCAGCGCGGCGAGCTCGGCGCGCAGGCCATACCGGTCGCGGAGCCCCGCCACCCCGAACACGCGCAGCAGCACGAGCCCGATCGGCAGGGTGCCCGCCCCCAGCCCGCGGGTCCACCGCTCCAGGAAGGCGCCGGTGTAGAGGCCGGTACGGGGGTCGCGCTCGGCCTCGTCCTCGCGGAGGGCGTCCAGCTCGGCGACGGCCGCGGCGCGCTCCCGCAGGAGCCCGTCCATGCGGTCGCCGAGGAACTGCAGCGGCACCTCCCACCAGTCCTGACGCATCGGTTCCGGCTCGTCCAGCACGGCGCGCAGCACGGCGTCGATGCGGTCGGTGGTGTCGTGGGACAGCCGCAGCTGCGCCCGCAGCCGCAGGACCTCGGCGTACGCGTCGGAGCGGGAGAACGACCACGCGCCGCGGAACCGCCTGCCGTCCTCGATCGTGCGGGCGTGCGGGTCCAGCGACTCCTGGTCGACGGCCACGAGCGTCGCGCCGCCCTTGGGCCCCAACACGGTGACGCTCCACTCGCGGGCCAGCGGGTCGGCGGCGCCGAGCAGCGCGTGGCGGACGCCGGGCGGCAGCTCGGGCGGGAAGTCCTCGGCGAGCCCGACCACCGTGACGGCCCCGCGCGCGGCGATCTCGCGGTAGACGTCGACCTCACGGGCGAAGTATGAGAGCTTCTGGAACATAGCACGGTAGGGGTTCGGCCATCTGCACAAAGGTTCCATAAAGAGCCTCTGAACAGGCCCGATGATCGGTTGTCGTTGGTGGCTCTTGGTGGTCGCCGGGTGGTGTTTCGCGGAATTTTTGCGGAACTCGCGGAATTCTTACGGAACTCTGGAGATCCACATCTGATCGACAAGGAGACCCCGGAGGGATCTTGTAATGATCCACTCCGGGGTCGTCTTCGTGATCTACGCGGCGAGTCGGCCGTCGTCACATGGCAGCCTCGTCGGGGAACAGCTCGGCGCCCCATCAACGGCAAGCCGTGCTCGCGCAGGAACGACACCGGGGCGACGGGCGTTGCGCTCGAACGCCGCGATATGCCGTCTCCGGCGGGCGCGGCGTGTTGTCGGTGGGGCGACGGTAACGATCAGGTGACAGTAATTACCGCAGTGTGCAGGAACGGTAACGGGGCGTTGTGCCTGGCCGAGCGTAGCCAGCATGTCCGGCGATCTTGCCTACCTCGCGGTAGCCGCTTCCAGCCACTCTTTTAGCTATCTCGTTATGGTGGGATTTGTCCTGGTCGGCATCGGACAATTCATCGGGTATGCGTTCAAACGGAGGATTGGCGCTATCGATCCGAACACCGGCCGCCCCGGAGGTTCCGAAAAGGAAATCATCCCCGTCATCTGGTTCCTCGCGGCGATCATTACAGGGATCCTGATGTTCCTGGCTTAGCCCCCGAGTGGCGACCTGGCGAGGTTAGGACGGGCCGATCGGGCGCCTCACCGCCGCTCGCGGTGCTCGCGGAGCTGGCGGCGAACGTCGTCCGGGTTCCATCGGTAGCCGCCGCCCGGCAGGGTCAGCTCCGGCGTGATGATCTTCTCGGCGGCCCACCGGGTGATCGTCCGGCGGGACACGTGTAGCTCGCGGGCCAGCTCGTCGCTCGTCACCAACTCCGCCACGATGATCACGGTATGGCCTCCCCCGACCCGCATGAGTCTAGTTCAACCATGTCGTCCGCCCCTGGCCTCCTACGTCCCGAATGTCTACCCTGGGTTCATGCCGGACCTCGACGACACCAGCCGCTGCCCGCGCGGCGGTCGCTGCGAGTCCTGTGCCGACCAGGCCGACGACCTCGCCGTCGCCGCGGTGCGCATGGGGGCGCTGGGGGTGGGCTGCTTGACGCTGTGCTCGCGCTGTCGTCGCGGGGCCGCTTCGGTGTTGCCGTCGATCAGCGTCGGCACCACGGTAAAGCTGTGCCTGCAGCACGCCCAGCACCTCGGCATCGACGCGGACCAGATGGCCGAGGCGCTTCGCGAGCGCTGACCGGTCCGGCCGCAGAAGGCCACACAGCGCGCCCTGAGCGCGCCCGGGACGGCCGCACAGGCCGCCGGAGTACTCCGCGGATACGCCGGATCGGTCGCCCGGCGGAGGGAAGGCCGACGGCCCGGCCGGGGGGATGCCAGGCCCGGCCGGGCGCGTCACGCGACGCCGGATCGCGGCCCTATCCGCGCGGCGTCGCACCCCGACGGCCCGGCCCCTATTACCGGACCGTCAGGGGCTCGTGGGGGGCGCGGCGGGGCCGTTGTGGGCCACCTCCGTGGGGGGTGGGTTGTCCCTCCGGCTTGCCACCGGCCTGCGGCGTGCCTGCTGAAACACGCCACGGCCATCGAGCCGAAGCCCTCCGGCCCGCCGCGCCCCCGAGGCCCGGCCGGACGAACGAAAGGAAGCGCGGCTGCGCGGTCGCCGCGGTCCCCGTCCGGCCGGGCCGAATGGCGCCTACCCGGCCCCGACCGGGGGCGCCACGGACAGCACGGCGAAGAGCTTCGTCCCGCCGTAGACCATCACCGCGCGCGGGTTGTCGGGCAGCGCACGGCCGCCCGCCAGCGCCGCGACGGGTGCAGGTGCAGCCCGAGCGCGCGGGCCTCGTCACGCTCGGTGGGCGTCATCGTCCGGATGCGGGCCACCGCCTCCGGGCGACGCGCCAGCCACTCGGCGTCCTTGGCGGCCATCGCCCGGCGGCGGACCGGCAGCGGGCAGGACTCGGCGTGCACGAGCAACCCGCTGCCCGCGCACTCGGCCGAGCAGTCCGGGCAGCGGCTGGGCGGGGCCGGACGCACCGTCGCGGCGGGGTGCGCGAATCCGGAGATCGTCTCCAGCATGCGCATGGCTCAGGCCCCGCCCTTGAACGACACGATCGCCGCGGTGTCGATCAGCGCCGAGTCGAACCGGGCCAGCCGCGGAACCAGGTCGAGTCGGTCTGGAACCCCGGCCCGAGGCTCTGATCGTTTTCGAAGCGAAGCGTGCCTACCGCCCGGACGAAGAACCGGCTCCAGTCCCCGAAGTAGACCGACGTGGCCCCGCTGGCCGGGGCCGGAACCCAGGGGTCTGTGTACACCGGGTAGCCCAGCAACGAGCCCGCGCTGCGCCCGTTGGGCAGCAGCTAGTCGGAGAACACGTAGTCGCCGGTGCCGGACGCCTTCAGCCTTCTGATCATCTTCAGCGCGGTCTTGGACATCAACCATCCGCAGGTGTTCGCCCGCAGGTAGCCGTCGCCGAGCGCGTACATCACGTCGATCAAGTTGTCGGCGGTCATGGCACCTGACACCGCGGAGGCGCCGGTCACGGACGCGGCCTGGGTGTCGATCGTGAACCCGCGGGCGTTGTTCTGCCAGGACGCGCCGGTGACCAGGGCGGGGCCCAGCACCTGCCCGATGGACACCCCGGCGGCGCGGGCCAGGAACGCGGCCACGTCGAACCCGGCGTCGGTCAGCACCTCGTTGGTGCAGATCGTGATGAAGCCCAGCTTGTGCGGCGAGAGGGTGACCGTGGACAGGCCCGGATCGCTGGACGCAATCGAGGCGCCTTCCGAAACCCACGTCGACGTCGGGTAGGACGTGGCCCGCGGGATGGACAGCGGCGCGCCGTCCGGGCTGGTGATCAAGGTGGCCCCGGCGGCCATGACCCCGGACTCGTCGAGCAGCCGCTCGATCACCCGCCCGTAGAAGTCGGTGGGCAGCAGCGTCGACGCGGTGCCCGAGGCGGTGGTCAGCGCCCGCGCCTCGTACGTGCCGTACGCGGCCGTGGAGACCTCGATCGGTGCGAGCGAACGTTCTGCCACGGCCGCGCGAAATCGGGCGACCAGCTCGGCCTCGGCCGGGTTGCGCGGACCCGACCCGGGCAGCCGCGCGTGCCCGCGGATCTCGTCGAACGCGGCGGCGGTCTCACGTTCCCGCTGGCGGCCTTCGTAGAGCTGTTTGATCCGGGCGCGCGACGCCGCCCGACCACCGGCAAGGAGCGCAGCAAGAGCACGTTCAAGCTGGAACGCGACGCGAAGGCGTATGGCGTCGCGCAGGAGCACGCCAAGGCCACCGGCACCTATGTCGGGCCGGACCGACAGCTCACGGTCGGGCCGTACGCGCGGCAATGGTTCGACGTGCGGTCCTACGGGTACAAGTCGGCTCGTTCGATGGCGGCGCGGATCGCCCGCATCGAGCGGTCACCGCTCGGCCGGATCAAGTTGATGAACCTGACCCCCTCCCACGTGCAGGCGTGGATCAAGTCCATGCAAGAGGAAGGGCTCGCGCCGCGGACGATCTCGCTCAACGTCGGCACCCTCAAGGCGATTCTGAACACCGCGGTGGCGGACCGGCTACTGCCCTTCGCCCCGATGTCCCGGATCACGCTGCCGCGGATCGACGAGAAGAAGATCACGTTCCTGACGATCGACCAGGTCAACCAGCTCGCCAACGCCGTGCCGCCGCGCTTCCGGGCGATGGTCCTCACTCAGGCGGGGCTCGGCCTGCGGATCTCCGAACTGCTCGCGTTGCGAGTGCATGACGTCAACTGGCTGACCGGTGAGGTCAGGATCGATTACCAGCTCGGCGAGAACGGCGACCGGATCGCGCCCAAGTACGGATCACGGCGAACCTTGCACGCCGGTCGGCAGGTGTTGGACGCGCTGCGGGCACACATCGAGCAATACCCGCCGCTCCCGGACGGGACCCTCTTCTACCGAGCCGCGCGCCAGGGTCGGGAGGCGGGGCCGATGACGCGCTACTACGGCGACCGGCTCGGGGTGTACGCCGACCGGATCGCCGACGTCGACCCCCCGTTCCCGCGCGGGGTGCGCTCGCACTGGTTGCGGCACCACTACGCGTCAGTTTCGACCGCGGGCACTCGATTCTGACGGTTGCTCAGCAACTTGGCCACACCACCGCGAAGATGACCTTGGAGCGCTACGGGCATCTGCTGCCTGACGCGGCCCAGCGGGCCCGCGTGTCGGTCGAGCAGGCCTGGGAAGAAGCGGGCCACGGCGACACCGGGACCACTGTGGACTGGAGCCGGTCAACGCTGGACCGACGGCGGAAAGGTGCGACCAGCGGGCGCCGGACCGCTTCGGGAGAGACCGTGCTGGAGCTTCCGCACCGCGTCTCGCGGAATTCTGGCGGAACGTGAGGCCTCTCGATCATGAACTATAGCTCTGCCAGCTGCGGAAACGCGCGTGCTACTCCGCTATCTGGAACATGGCGATCACCACGAGCGGACTGCCCGGCTCGGCGGCGAGCGCGAACCGCTCGATCGCGTGGGAGATCTCCACCAGCATCCGCTTGCCGTAAAGCGTCTCGGCGTCCCTGCGCATAGGCGGTGACCGTAGCGCCCCGCAGTCGGCTGCTCACTCGGCGGAGCAGCATACGGAGCGCTACAGCGCACGTCCGGCGTCCGGGGGTAGGGTCGGCGAGTGGCCGACCGCGTGGTGTGCACGATCACCGACGGCGTCGCGGACGTTCGACTCAACCGCCCCGACAAGCTCAACGCCCTGGACATGGCCCTGTTCACGGCGCTCGCGGAGACCGCGGGCAGCCTCGCCGACACCCCCGGCGTCCGGGCCGTCGTGCTCTCCGGCGAAGGGCGGTCGTTCTGCGCGGGCCTGGACCGCACGGCGTTCTCCGCCATGGCGGCGGGACAACGGTGGCGCCCGGCCGACGACCCGACCACCACCGGCGGCGATGGGCGCTCGCTCGGCCAGCGCGCCGTGCTGGCCTGGTACGACCTGCCGGTGCCGGTCATCGCCGCGGTGCGCGGGCACGCGCTGGGCGGCGGGCTGCAGCTGGCGCTCGGCGCGGACATCCGGCTGGCCGCGCCGGACGCCGTGTTCAGCGTCTACGAGATCAACTGGGGGCTGGCGCCGGACATGGCGGGCACCCAGCTCCTGCCCCGGCTCGTCGGCCCGGACGTCGCGGCCGAGCTCACCTACACGGGCCGCCTCGTCGAGGCGGCCGAAGCGGACCGCATCGGGCTGGTCACCCGCGTCGTCGACGACCCGCTCGCCGCCGCGCAGGCCCTCGCCGCGCGGATCGCCGCGGTCAACCCGGACGCCGTCCGGGCGGCGAAGGGGCTCCTGCGGCAGGCGCACGGCCCGATCGAGGACGGCCTCGCCGCCGAGCGCGCGGCGATGGCGACGATCATGGGCAGTCCCAACCAGCGCGAGGCCGCCGCGGCGGGCCTGGAGAAACGGGAGCCGAGGTTCACATGACAGCCGAGGTTGATGCGACGAATGCCGTGCTCGCGGAGACCGACGCCGACGGCGTCCGCACGCTCACGTTCAACCGCCCGGAGCGCCGCAACGGCTGGTCGACCGATCTGGAGGACGCCTACTACGCCGCGCTGACCGACGCCGCGGCGGATCCGACGGTGCGGGCCGTCGTCGTCACCGGCGCGGGCACCACGTTCTGCCCCGGCGCCGACATGGCCCGGCTCGGCGATCTCGCGGTCGAGGGCGCCAGCTTCCCGCACCGACCGGTCGACGTGCCCCGGACCTTCCCCAAGCCGCTCATCGGCGCGATCAACGGGGCGTGCGCGGGCGTCGGGCTGGTGCAGGCGCTGTTCTGCCACGTCCGCTTCGCCGCCGACAACGCGCGCTTCTCCACGGCCTTCGCCCGCCGCGGCCTCGTCGCCGAGTACGGCATCGCCTGGAGCCTGCCGCGGCTGGTCGGGCTGGAGAACGCGCTCGACCTGCTGCTGTCGGCCCGCACGTTCGACGCGGCCGAGGCGCAGGCGCTGGGCCTGGTCAGCCGGGTCGTGCCCGGCGCCGAGGTGCTCGGTGCAGCGCAGGCCTACGCCCGCGACATCGCCCGCAACTGCGCGCCCTCGGCCGTCACGGTGATCGCCGCGCAAGTGCTCGGCGGCGCCGAAGGCACCTTCGCCGACGCGCTCGATCGCGCCTACGTCGAGACCGACAAGCGCATCGGCTCCGCCGACCTGCGCGAGGGCATCGCGTCGTGGCTGGAGAAACGTCCGCCGCGTTTCCCACCGCTGTCCCCACCGCTGTCCCCACCGCGTCCATGGAGGGCGTCTGATGTACCGGGTCGCAGTGGTCGGAGCGGGGCCCTCCGGGCTCTACGCGGCGGCGGCGCTGCTCACCTCGGACGAGCCGGTGAGCGTGGAGGTGCTGGATCGCCTCCCCGCCCCCTACGGCCTCGTCCGCTACGGCGTGGCGCCCGACCACGTGAAGATGAAGTCGGTGATCCGGGTGCTGCAGCGGCCCTTCGATCCGGCCGAGCTGGAGTTCCTCGGGGGCGTGCACGTCGGCGACGACGGGCTCCCGCTCGACGTGCTCCGGCAGCACGTGCACGCCGTCATCCACGCCACCGGCAGCTCGGTCGACCGCACCCTGGGCGTACCGGGGGAGGACCTGGCGGGCTCGCTCGGGTCCGGCGCGTTCGTCAGCTGGTACTCCGGCCACCCCGATTACGCCGACCTCGACCCGCCGCTCGGCCACCCGGGCGTCGCCGTCGTCGGGGCGGGCAACGTCGCGCTGGACGTGGCCCGGGTGCTGGCCCGCACCAGCGACGAGATGGCCACCACCGACGTGCCCGAGCCGGTGCTCGAGGCGTTGCGCGCCAGCGCGGCGCGCGACATCCACGTCATCGTGCGCCGCGGGCCCCAGCACGTGAAGTTCACCCCGGCCGAGCTCAACCAGATCGGCGACCTCGCGGGAGCCGACGTGGTGGTCCACGACGACGGGCTGCTCGCCGCCGGGGTGCCCGAGCCCGCCGAGCGACGGATGCGGCAGTGCCTGGCCTCGCTCACGCGCTGGACCGAGAACGCGCCGACCGGCAAGCCGCGCCGCATCCACCTGCACTTCCTGCGCACTCCGGTGCGGATCCTCGGCGAGAACGGCCGCGTCAGCGGCATCGAGATCGAGCGCAACGTGATCGACGGCGACCGCGTGCGCGGCACGGGGGAGACCACGACGCTCGACGTCGGCCTGGTCGTGCGCGCGATCGGCTACGACGCGCGGCCGATCCCCGGCCTGCCGTTCGACGAGGCGACGGGCACGGTGCCCAACGAGGGCGGCCGGGTGATGCGCGACGGCGTGCCGGTGCCGGGCGCCTACGTCACCGGCTGGATCAAGCGCGGTCCCACGGGCGTGATCGGCACCAACAAGGGCGACGGCATCGAGACGGCCAACGCGGTGCTCGCCGACCTGCCCACGCTGCCCGCACCCGCCCATCCAGAGCCGGAGGCGTTGCGCGCGGCGCTGGCCGCGCACGGCGTGCGGGCCGTGGACTGGACGGCGTGGCTGCGCCTGGACGCCGAGGAGGTCCGCCGCGGCGGCTCGCGCGCCGCCGACCGCGTCAAGGTCGCGACGACGGCCGAGATGCTCCGCCACGCCCTCGACGCGGTGCCCACCGGCCGCTCGTAGCGGCCCTCACCTGCCCTTGATCGAGCCCGTGGTGGTGCCGGTCGCGGCCGTCGCGATGCACACGACCTGGCGGTCGCCCCGGTTCCAGTTCTGCTCAAGGGGATAGACGCTGAACAGGCCGACGCCGGAATCCCGCGCGGCGCTGGGGCTGTAGGCCTCGATGCGGTCGGTGCATTCCTTGGTGACCTGCTGGTCGACCGCCGCGGTGCCCGGGTAGTCCCCCGCGGGCAGGTCGAACACCGCGAACACCTCGCCTTCGTGCGGCTGCGTGCAGGGCACGCCCGGCAGGGAGAGCACGTTGGTGCTGTTCTTGAGGTCGTTGACGCAGTCGCCCACCTGCAGGGCGGTGGCCGAGATGTCGCCGCCCTGGCTGACGGTACCGCCGTCGTCGCGCTTGGCCGCGGTCGTGGCGGCCAGGATGATCGCCAGGATGATGCCGATCGTCCACATCGCGGACAGGATGATCCCGGCGAGGGCGAGGCCACGCCCGTTCTGGCCGGTGCGCTTGGTCTGGCTGAGCGCGACGAACCCGAAGATGAACCCGAGCAGGACGCCGCCGATGATGCCGAAGATCAGGGCGGCGATGGCGAAGCCGTTGGTGCCCGGCTTCGGCGGCGGCGGGTAGCCGGGGCCCGGGTAGCCGCCCGGCGGGGGGTAGCCCCCGGGAGCGGGGCCGTAACCGCCGGGACCGGGTCCGTAGGCGGGCTCGGGGTAACCGCCCACCCCGGCGGGCGGCGGCCACGCGCCGCCTGCGGGCGGTTGGTTCCACACGCCCTGGGGGCCAGGTCCAGGCGGGGGCGGGACGCTCATAGGCGCACGATAGAGGGCCCGCTCGCGCCCGAACCGCGCGGATCCCGCAATTGGCCCGCCGCGTCCGTTTCGCCTTACTTGCCCCTGATGGAGCCCGTGGCCGTACCCGAGGTGGCCTTCGCGATGCAGACCACCTCGCGGTCGCCGCGGATCCAGTTCTGCTCCAGGGGATAGACGCTGAACAGGCCGACCGCGGGATCGTCGGGAGCGCTCGGGCTGTAGGCGGCCAGCCGGGCGTTGCAGCCCTTGTTGACCAGGTCGTCGACGGCCGCGGGCCCCGGGTAGTCGCCCGCGGGGAGGTCGAACACGGCGAACACCTCGCCCTCGTGCGGCTGCGCGCAGGGCACGCCGGGCAGCGACGAGACGTCGGTGCTGTTGGTGAGGTCGTTCAGGCAGTCGCCCACCTGCAGCGCGGTGGCCGAGATGGCGGTGCTCGGGGCCGATGTGCTCGGCGCGTCGGTGGTCGGTGCGGCGGTCGGGATCGTCGACGGGATACCGGTGCCGGAGCTGTCGGTGGTGGAACTCGCGAGCGCCAGGACGATCAAGAGGACGATGCCGATCGTCCACATCGCGGACAGGACGATCCCGGCGATCGCCATGCCGCGGCCGTTCTGGCCGGTGCGCCTGGTCTGGCTGAGCGCGATGAACCCGAAGATGAACCCGAGCAGGACGCCGCCGATGATGCCGAAGATCAACGCAGCGATCGCGAAGCCGTTCGTGCCCTGGCTGCGGGGCGGGTAACCCGGCGGGGCGTACGCCGCACCCGGGTACACGCCCGGTGAGGGCGGGTAGCCGGCCGGTGGAGGCGGGTATCCGCCGCCGGGCAATGGCGTGTGGCCTGCGGACCTCGGTGCCGACGGGTGGCCTGCCGAACCCGGCGGGGGCGTGTAGGCCGCGGCGCCCGGTGGGGGCGTGTGGCCCGGTGTGGACGGGGAGGGCGCGTAGGCCGAGCGGCCCGGCGGGGACGTGTGGCGGCGGGGGGGCGCGTAGGCCGAGCGGCCCGGCGGGGGCGTGTGGCCCGGTGTGGGCGGCGAGGGCGCGTACGCCGCGGACCCCGGCGGCGGGGTGTACGCGGCGGTGCTCGGCCGAGCGGAAGGCATCGGGGCCGTCGCGGCGATCGGCTGGGCGTTCTGGCCCGGCGTCGACGAGGCGGGAGCCGCGGTGAGGGCCTGCTCCGCGGCCGCCGCCAGATCGCCTGCGGTGGCGAAGCGCGCCTCCGGGCTCTTCGCCATGCTCCGGGCGACGACCGCGTCGAGCGCGGTGGGGATGCCGGGGCGGGCCATGCTCGGCTTGGGCGGCTCGGCGTTGAGGTGTTTGAACAGCAGCGCCGGGTACTCGCCGCCCGCGAACGGCTTGCGCCCGGTCAGCATCTCGTAGAGCAGACAACCCAGGGCGTAGATGTCGGCGCGCCGGTCGATCCGGCCCGCGGTGAACCGCTCGGGCGCCATGTAGTCCGGTGTGCCCACGGCGGCGCCGGTGACGGTGAGGCTGGTGCTCGCCATGCTGTCGCGCGCGATGCCGAAGTCGACGAGGTACACCGCGTCGGCCGCGCCGCGCGCGTGGTCGGCGAGGAGCACGTTGGCGGGTTTGATGTCGCGGTGGACGAGGTTCGCCTGGTGCGCGGCGTCGAGCGCCGCGGCGACCTGCGCGAGGATGCCCACCGCCCGCCGCGGGTCGAGCGCACCCTCGCGGGCGAGGACCTTGCCGAGGTCCTCGCCGTCGACGAGCCGCATGTCGATGAAGAGCCTGCCGTCGATCTCGCCGAAGCGGTGGATCGGGATGATGTGCTGCTCGCGCAGGCTCGCCGCGATCCGCGCCTCGCGCTCGAACCGCGCCCGGTACTCCGGATCCGCCGACAGCGCCTCCAGCAGCATCTTGATCGCGACGACGCGCTGGTGGACGGTGTCGTAGGCGCGGTGCACCTCGCCCATGCCGCCTCGGCCGATGAGGTGGTCCAGGCGGTAGGGCCCGAACTGACCATCGCTCACGGTGACACGTTAGCGGGGCTCGACGGACACCACGTCGTCGAGGCGGCCTCAGCCTGCTTCGACGACCTCACAGCGGACGACGGTCATGTCGTCGTCGGCGACGACCTGCGTCGCGCGTGCCTCCGCGACCATCGCCGCCACGTCCGCCTCGGTGCCTCTGGCGAGCCGCTCCCACGCGGGTTCACCCGCCTCGAACCGGCGCAGGGCCCAGCGCGCGAGCTCGTCGGTCATCAGCAGCCAGACGTCGCCGTAGGCCGCCGATCCCTCGATGGAGGAGACCGGCGGCGGTGTGTCGGCGACGCTGGAGAGCAGCGGCGGGTTCTGCGGGAACGCGGCGCTGTGCGCGATCGGGAAGGCGGTGACGATCGGCGCCTGCCCCGCGGGCGCAGGCCGCACGTGGACCAGCACGCTGTCGCCTACCGCCGTGGCCCTCCAGCGAAGACCTTGCTCGTGGCGCAGCACGGCGAGCCCGACGAACGCTGCGTGGGCGCCGCGTTCCGCCGCATCCGCGTTCCACCAGCCCGCGCCCTCCGGCCCGGGCGCGGCGCGAAAGCCGATGGCCGCTTTGGTGATCCAGGACGAAGACGCCCCGCCGCCGAGCGGCCGCTGCTCGAGGAAGGCGGTGCAGAGCGCCGTTGCCCATTCACCCGCCCGGAATGACGACGAAGCCCCGTCCGCGATCGCCACGTAGCCCGCGTCCGCGTCGATGCCGTAGGCGTCGTCGTTCTCACCCCCGACTGCGCCTGCCTTGGGCAGGCTGATCGCCGAGGCGAGCAGCGACGGCGCGGTCTCGAAGGTCCCGACCGCATCGTCCTCGGCGTCGGGAGGCCGCAGCGGCAACGGCCGCCGGGCCGGTGCGGACGCGTCGCGGAACAGGAACGGTGCCGCCGCCGCAGCCGCGGAGAGGAGCAGCAGCGGCCAGTAGGCCCGCACGGTGGCGCTGCGCGTCACCAGCACGACGAACAGGCCCACCGCCACCGCGCCGACGATCGCGGGTACCACCCACGGTCGGGTCAGGCGGGTTCCGTCGCTCATGCGACCCGCCCGATCGCGGTCCCGACGTTGAGGAACAGCGCCAGTGCCTTGATGTCGGCGTTGAACGCGAAGCCCCGCGCGTCGCTGCGGACCGGGATGCCCTGCGCGCGCGCAATGTCGATCATGGAGGTGGGCAGGACGCTGGACATGTGGAAGAGCTTCGCCGCGTAGCGGTTCGGCAGACCTCCCGCGTCGGAGGGGAAGAGGCTCGCGTGGGTCGCGTCGGCCGAAAGGGAGAGGTTGAACAGGAGGGCCGAACCGTCGGACGTGGACAGCCCGCGCAGCCGCGACGCCCAGACGGCGGGATCGCCGTCGGTGGCCTCGCCGTCGCTGACGTTGACGACCACCGGGGGGAATGCGGCCGGGTGCCGCGCGATCCATCCTGCGGCGAGTCGGCCGGCCTGGTTGAGCGCCGCGCACATCGGTGTGCCGCCCCGCCCGACGGGTTCGACCCAGACCGGTGCGTTGATCGTGCCGCCGGTGGGTTCGGTGTGGCTCCTTATACGCAAAGGTTTCGCGGCGAGGTCGGTCGTGGATGCGACCCCGTCGGCGCCCGCGACGGTGAGCGCCGACTCGATGATCGACTCTCCGCTCTCCGTGGTCGAGTACCCGAGCACGCTGACGTAGAAGTAGGCGCGCGGGGGCTCGTGGGGCGTCTTGACGCAGCGCAGGACGAGCTCGTACAGGAGGGTGTTGATGTGCTCGGCGACGGCCTGGGCCTTTGACGTCCCGCCTCCCGCAACCTGCTCGCCCATCGAGTCCGACTGGTCGACGAGCAGGATGATCAGGGCGGGGTGGTGACGGTCGATGCGACGGCTGTACGTCATCGGTCGTCGTCGCCGTTCATCGTCGATTCGGCGTGGGTGCAGTGTCCACCGGGGCTCTTCCTGTGGGACGTGGTTGTGACGGCGGTCGGACCACTCATCGCGGTGCGGGCCGCTTGGGCGGTAGGAGTCGGGACCGGTCTCTGCGTCCGCGGCAGCACTACCGCCGTCGCGCCTGCGGCGGGGGAGGCCGCAGCGGGGGTCGGAGGTGCGACCGCGGCGGTCACGCCGGTCACGACAGACGGCATGGCGCCCGGCGCCGCCATGCCCATCGGTGTCGGTGGAGCAGGCGCCGCCTCGGCGATGACGAGGATGGCCAGGGATGTCGTCACCATTCCGGCGATACCTGCCAGCAGCCCGCGGGTGATGCTTCGGGCCGACGGTCGTCGCGTGGTCACGGCGTGGCCCGCTGGTCGAACCGGATGAACGACCCGCCGATCCGCAACACGTCCCCGGTGCGCAGGGGGATGTCCCGCGACGTGGCGCAGGCGACGCCGTTGATCTCGGCCGCAGCGTGGCAACGCACGGCGTAGCCGCGCTGGTCGCCGGAGAGGACGGCGTGTTTCCGGAAGATGCCCACGTCGCCTGCGAGCCGCAGCGTGGCGGCGGAATCGGTGCCGATCGTCACCTCGCGGCGGTCCAGGATCACCTCGCGGCCGCGCAGCCGCCCTTCGATCACGGTCAACCAGGACCTCCTCCGGACGCGGTCGACGACACCGATCGACAGGCCGATCGCGGCGCAGGCCAGGCAGATGGCGATGAGTGTCGGTGGGTTCAGCACGTCGATCTCGAGCGTCACGGTGGGCCCGTCTCCGACGAACGTCGGCCCGGAAGCCCAGTGGATCAGTCCGCCCACCAGACCGCCGACCGCTCCGCCGACGAGGCCGCTGACGACGGCTCGGCCGGATCGCCGCACTGCTCCTGCTGCGGCGCCGATCGCGAGCGCGCAGAGTGTCCACGCCAGCACGAGCACCGCCGGTGCACGACCGCCGCCGATGTCGGAGTAGGCGATGAGCTCGAACCCGCCGAACGCGACGAGCGACAGCACAACCCCGAGTCCGGCCCCACCGAGGCCGAGCGTGACGGCGCTGCGCATCGCGCCCATCGTGGCGCGCGGGATGCCGGTGAGCCCCGCGGTGAGCACGGCGCCTGCCAGCATGACCAGCAGTGGCGCCTGCGCAGGCGCCGGTATCCCGCTCCCGACCAGCGCGTAGATCGCCACGATCAGCAACGCGCACAGGAACCCGGAGGTCAGGCCGGTGACAACGGCGTTGCGACCGAACCAACTCCCGAGGCTCGCCGGGACCGGGTCGTCCTCCGGGCCGAAGGCCTGCTCGGACTCCGGCTCGAGCACGTGCGTGTGCTCGTTCCACCACCTCTCGGGGGCGATCAACGGCGCCTCGCGGGTCGTCGCGTCGTCCGGTGGCGGGGTCGGTCGGGGCGCCACTGCCTCCGGAACGCGATGCGCGAGCCGGGCGAGCACATCCGTGACATTCGCTGGGGTGGGCGCCGTGCAGTACGTGGCCAGCAGCGCGGCCAGCCGCCCGACTTCGGGGTCGGCGCTCGCTCGCAGCCGCGACCAGACCGGTGTCGCGTCGGGGCGCTCGTAGTCCTCCCGCGTCAGGACGAGGTTCTCGGCCGAGTTGAACTCCCAGAGGCCGGGGTCGGCCGCCAGCGCCCGCAGGCTCAGCGCGATCACGAGCCCGCTGAAGCCGTCCATCTCGGGGCCCCAGTCGCGGGCGGACCGGCGGGGGTGCTGGAAGTCCGGATGCCCCAGCTCCGCGGGCGGCCGTCCGAGGCTGGGCACGTAGAAGCCGTCGAGGTCGACCAGATGGAGCTCACCTGTCCCGTCGACCAGGATGTTCCCGCACTGCAGGTCGCCGTGTGCCACGCCCGCGGCGCTCAGTGCGGCCAACGCCGAGGTCCAGGAGTCGGCCAGGTCCCGCAGTCCCTGCGGGCGGTCCAGCATGTCTTCCACCGCGGTGTTCAGCGGCACACCCGACACCCACGGCATGACAACCGCAGGCCAGCGTTCCTCGCCGACCGCGACGGCGGCGTCGACCCAGCGCGCCGGCGCCACCACGTCGCAGCCCGCCGCCGCGAGCGCAGGCGCGAGCGCCCGGTACCGGGCGGCGGCGTCCTTCGGCGATCGGGTGAAGCAACGCAGCGCGAGATCCCCTGCCGAATGGCGCAGCGCGAAGACCACGGCATTCTGGCCGCTGGAGGAGGCAGGCATGCCGAGTTGGTCGCGGACCAAACGGGCGCCGCGCAGGCCTGTCCCGCCGACGGGTTCTGCGGCCGCCTGCACTGCGCGCACGTAGTCGGTCGCGGTCGGCCACACCTGCATCGGCCTGCGATCGGTGGCCGCGTCGACGCTGTAGAACCATTTCGCCCAGCGCCGCCCGGGCCCGAGCGGGACCCATTCGTCGTGCGCCGCTGTCCCACCGACGACCGGCGGGTGGCCCGTGCCGTCCGACGATGCGGGCGCGGTAGCCGGTGTCGGCCGCGGGAAGGTCGACGGTGCGGGCACCGCCGTGATCGGTCGTGTGGCCGGTTTGCGGTGGGGCGCGTCGCCCCGCACGGGCCGTGTGGGGTGCGCGCCGGTGTCCGAGGTGAGCGCGGCCTCCGCGGCCGTCGCCAGATCCCCGGCCGTCGAATAGCGCGCCTGCGGCTGCTTGGCCATGCTCCGCGCGATGACCTCGTCCAGAGCGGCGGGTATGCCGGGGCGGCCGAGGCTCGGACGGGGCGGTTCCTCGTTGAGGTGCTTGAACAGCAGCGCCGGGTATCCCGGGCCGACGAACGGCTTGCTGCCGGTGAGCATCTCGTAGAGCAGGCAGCCCAGCGCGTAGATGTCCGCGCGGTGGTCGGTCACATCCGAGGTGAAGCGCTCCGGCGCCATGTAGTCCGGCGTGCCCACCGCTGCGCCGGTCATGGTGAGCTTGGTGCTTGCTGCGCTCTCCCGAGCGATGCCGAAGTCGACGAGGTACACCGAATCGGTGCGGCCGTGAGCGCGGTCCGCGAGGAGCACGTTGGCGGGCTTGACGTCGCGGTGGATGAGGCTCGCCCAGTGCGCGGCGTCGAGCGCGGAGGCGATCTGCGCCACGATCCCCACCGCTCGCCGCGGCGCCAGCGCCCTTTCGCGCGCGAGGACCTTGCCGAGATCCTCACCCTCGACGAACCGCATGTCGATGTAGAGCCGATCATCGATCTCGCCATAGCGGTGGATCGGGATGATGTGCTGCTCACGCAGACCCGCGGCGATCCGGGCCTCGCGCTCGAACCGCGCCCGGTACTCCGGATCGGCCGAGAGCGGCTCCAGCAGCATCTTGATCGCGACGACGCGCTGGTGGGCGGTGTCGTAGGCGCGATACACCTCGCCCATGCCACCTCGGCCGAGCAGCCCGTCCAGGCGGTAGGGCCCGAACTGGTGATCGATCACCCGCACGGGCACGACCTCCGAACATGTCGACAGCAGACTGCCGAGAGGTTCGTGCTGACGGCGGACGGTGTTACTCCGCTGCGCGGCGCCCGTCAGCGGGGATCGACGGACACCACGTCGTCGAGGCGGCAGAGCATCGCCGGGAACGCGTCGGACTCCTCGGCGGTGAGCGAAACCGTGCAGGTCACGCAGCAGTAGGGCACGCCGTCACGGACGTCGACGGCGAACTCGCGGATGGGGAAGCCGAGGTGGCGCAGCGCGTGGCCGACGCGGAGCACGGCATCCATCCCGCCGACGGTGACGATCTCGTGGCGGCGCTGCATGCGGTAGGTGTAACCGGTACGGGGCGAATGGTCGAGCATAGTCATGATCGATACTCCGGGGACTCCACAGCGATGGGGGAACCCGAGCCAGGCCTCGGTGTGAGGGAGCGAAAAGCGCGTCGGCGGCCAGGCTCAGCCGACGCGCAGCCTTACGGCCGCGTCGAGAGCGAGGAGGGTGCGCATGACGCGAAGAGTACTCCGGGTCTCGGCGCGGAGCGCGCCGACACCCGGTCACTCGTTCAGGCGGACCGCAGAGCCTCGAGCGCGGGGGCCAGCATCGCCTCGTCGAGCTCGTAGGGCGTGTAGAAGGTGAAGCGGTCCACGATGTCGGCGTAGCGCGCGACGAGCGCCGGACCGAGCTCGTCCGGCTCGGCGACCACGGCGAACGCGGCGAGCACCTCGTCGTCGATCAGCTCGCCCATGCGGACCCAGCGGTCGGCGTCGGTGCCGCGGGACAGCCGGTTGAGCTCCACGCCCAGCTCACCCCAGCCGTGCATGTCGAGCACGGACCGGTACGCGGGGGTGCTGCCGTAGAACGCGATCTGGCGGCGGACGCCGACGTCGGCGGTCGCCATCTCCTCCTCGGTGCGGCCGGTCACGACGAGCCCCTGGAGGCTGATCGAGAAGTCGGCGAGGGTGCGCCCGCTCGCCGCGAGCCCGTCCTCCAGCAGCGGGATGGTGCGCTCCCGCAAGTAGCGCGCGGTCGTCAGGGGATGTGGGATGACGCCGTCGCACACCTCGCCCGCCACCCGCGTCATGTGCTCGCCGACGGCGGCGAGGTAGACCTTCGGCGGGCCCCACGGGTTGGCGCCGGGGGAGAAGAACGGCGTCATGAGCGTGTGGGAGTAGAAGTCGCCGCGGAAGTCCAGCCGCTCCCCGGTGTTCCAGGCCGACCAGATCGCGCGCAACGCGGAGATGTACTCGCGCATGCGGGGCGCGGGGTTGCTCCACGGCATGGCGAACCGCCGCTCGATGTGCGGCTTCACCTGGCTGCCCAGCCCCAGCAGGAGCCTGCCCCGGGAGTGGGTCTGCAGGTCGTTCGCGGTGTAGGCCATCGTCATCGGCGACCGGGCGAACGCCACCGCGATCGACGTGCCGATGGCGAGCCGCTCGCTGTGCTCGGCCACCGGCATCAGCTGCACGAAGGGGTCGTGCGCGGTCTCGAAGGTCCACAGGCCGTCGTAGCCCGCCTTCTCCCGCTCGCGGGCCTCGTCCGCCAGCTCGGCGATCGACGTCCCTTGCACCATCGTGTCGACCCGCACCCGCAGCCTCCTCAGACGCCGAACGGCCCTCCGGTCGCACGATAGGCGACCGGAGGGCCGTTGGGGTCGATCGATCAGTCGGCGATCTCCTTGGGGCGGCTCTCCAGGGCCTCCCTGGCCTCGCCGTTGTGGTTGCCCTCGGCCGCGGCGAGCTCGGCGCGGGCCCTGGCCAGCGCCGCCGTCTCCTCGGGCGGGTCGGGCGTGAGCAGCGAGCCGGGCACCGGGGCCCCGCCCAGGCCGAGCTGGTTCATCTTCCGCGGCACCGACGCGCCCTGGTACTCCAGCGGGATCGCGTGTCCGTGCTCGTCGACGCCCGCCAGCGGCTGGTGCACCTCGATGAACTCACCGTGCGGCAGGCGCTTGATGATGCCGGTCTCGATGCCGTGCTCCAACGTGGCCCGGTCGGAGCGCTGCAGCCCGATGCAGACCCGGTAGGCCGCGTAGTAGGCGATCGGCGGCAGCACCAGCAGCCCGATCCGGCCCATCCACGTGGTCGCGTTGAGCGAGACGTTGAAGTAGAACGCGAACCAGTCGTTGGCCGAGCTCACCAGCAGCACGACGTAGAACGCGATCGCCATGGCGCCGAGCGAGGTGCGCACCGGCACGTCGCGCGGGCGCTGCAGGAGGTTGTGCAGCGCGTTGTCCTTGGTCATCTTCCGCTCGATGGAGGGGTAGGCGCCCGCCACCACGAAGATCAGCGGCAGGAAGAACGCAGTGGCCCAGAACGTGGCCGGGATCCGGTAGTTCCCGAGCACGATCTCCCACGCGGGGAAGAGCCGGGCCATGCCGTCGGACCAGGCCATGTAGAAGTCCGGCTGCGACCCGGCCGAGACGTAGGCCGGGTCGTAAGGGCCGAAGTTCCAGATCGGGTTGATCTGGAACAGCCCGCCCAGCAGGCCCAGCATCCCGACCGTGACGGCGAAGAACGCGCCGCCCTTGGCCGCGAAGGCCGGCAGGATCCGCACGCCGATGACGTTGTGCTCGGTGCGGCCCGGGCCGGGGAACTGCGTGTGCTTCTGGTACCACACCAGCCCGACGTGCAGTCCGATCAGCGCGAGCAGGATGCCCGGCAGGAGCAATACGTGGATGGTGTAGAGCCGCGGGAGGATCTCGTTGCCGGGGAACTCGCTGCCGAACAGCGCCCACTGCGTCCAGGTGCCGATCACCGGCACCGACAGCGTGATGCCGGACGCGATGCGCAGGCCGGTGCCCGACAGCAGGTCGTCGGGCAGCGAGTAGCCGCTGAAGCCCTCGAACGTGCCGATGAAGATCAGCAGCAGGCCGATGATCCAGTTGGCTTCGCGCGGCTTGCGGAACCCGCCGGTGAAGAACACGCGGAACATGTGCGCCACCATGGCCGCGATGAACAGCAGCGCCGCCCAGTGGTGGATCTGGCGGACGAAGAGGCCGCCGCGCACGTCGAACGAGATGTGCAGCGTGCTCGCGTACGCCTGGCTCATCCCGACGCCGCGCAGGTTGGTGAACGGCCCGTCGTAGGTGACTTCGACCATCGAAGGGTCGAAGAACAGCCCGAGGTAGATGCCGGAGAGCAGCAGGACGATGAAGCTGTAGAGGGCGACCTCGCCGAGCATGAACGACCAGTGCGTCGGGAAGACCTTGTTGAACTGCTTCCGCAGCCCGGCCGCCGGGTGGTAGCGCTGGTCGAGCTCGTCTAGCGCCTCGCCAACCTTCGCGGTGATACCCGCGCCCGCGTTCGTCGGGGTGGTGATCGAACTCATGCGTTGCCCCCAAGCTCCCAGAAGGCCGGTCCGATCGGACCACCGAAGTCTCCGGTGGCGATGAGATAGCCCTCCTCGTTCACGGTAATCGGAAGTTGGGGCAGCGGGCGAGCCGCGGGACCGAAAACCGGCTTCGCGTACTCGGTGGCGATGAACTGCGACTGGTGGCAGGGGCACAGGATCCGCTGGTCCTGTGCCTCGTACAGCGACGTCGGGCAGCCCAGGTGGGTGCAGATCTTCGAGTAGGCGAAGAAGTCGCCGTAGTGGTAGTTCTCGAAGCCCGGCCGCAGGACGACCGGGGTGCCGGGGCGCAGCCGGATGAGCATCGTCGGGTTGTCCGAGCGCGTCAGCGCCGCCGCCAGCGCTTCGGGGTTGCCCCGCTCGGACTCGCGGAACGGGAACACCGTCTGCATCGAGCCCGCGCCCTGGTCCTCGGGGCGGACCAGCCTGACCTCGTGCGGGTCGCCCGTGTCGGCGCGGATGTAGACGACCTCGCCGGGGTACGCGGGCGCCCATCCTGTGGTCCACAGCGCGGCCTTGTCGCCGCCCTTCCACGGGTTGCGCACGAGCGGCGCGATGGCCGCGACGCCGAGGCCGAGGCCGAACAGCCCGGCCGCGGCGCCCGCCGACCGGATGATCAGCGAACGGCGGGCGATGCCGGTGTCCTTGCCCGCCTGGGCGAGCTGCGCGATCACCGTCTTGCGCGCGATCTCCGGGGACCCGCCGTCGTGGCGCTGCTGGATCGACACCTCGTCCGGGAAGAACTTCTTCACGTAGGCGATCACCGCGATGCCCAGAGCGAGCACGGAGAGCCCGAAGAAGCCGCCGATCAGCGGGGTGTACAGGGCGTACATCAGGTAGCCGGGCTGACCGGGTGTCACGTACTCGAACGGCCAGAACAGGAAGCAGCCCAGGAACGCCAGGCCCGAAAGAGCCGAGATGATGAACCAGAGCGCGACCGCCCGCTCGGCGCGCCGCTCGGCGCGGGTGCCGGGTACGGGCCACTTCGGCGCGTTGTGGACGATCTCGACGTCGTCGAGTTCGGCGGCGAGCCGCGCCAGCTCCGGCTGGGACATGTCCTCCAGCTCGGCGGGCGTCGGCTCGTCGCGGTGCGAGGTGGTCACGACTTGGCCCCCAGCCACAGTGCGAATCCGATCAGTCCGGCGAGCCCGACGGTGAAGGCGATGACGCCCTCGGACACCGGTCCGATGCCACCGATGGGGTTGCCGCCGGGGTTGTTCTTGTCGCCCTCGACCGACTTGACGTAGGCGATGATGTCCTTCTTCTCCTCCGGCGAGAGCTGCCGGTCGGTGAACTTCGGCATGCTCTGCGGGCCGGTGAGCATCGCCGCGTACATCTGGCTCTCCGAGGCCGGGTCCAGCGGCGGGGCGAACTTGCCCGAGGACAGCGCGCCGCCGCGCCCGGTGAAGTTGTGGCAGGACGCGCAGTTGAGCCGGAACAGCTCGCCGCCGCGGGCCGGGTCGTTGCCGCGCAGGGCCTCGCCGGTGGCCGCCGGGACGGTCGGGCCGCCGCCGTTGGCCTGGACGTACGCCCCGAGCGCCTCGAGGTTCGCCGCACCTTCCTCGGTGGCCGGGTCGAACGTCGGCAGCGGCGGCTTGCGGCCGCCCTGCGCCTCCTGGCGGGCCAGCGGCATGCGTCCCGACGACACCTGGAAGTAGACCGCCGCCTGTCCGACGCCGATCAAGCTCGGCCCGTGATCCTGCACGCCTTGCAGGTTGGCGCCGTGGCAGGTGACGCAGGCGGTGTCGAAGAGCTGCTGGCCCTTGGCGACCAGTGCCGCGTCGCCCTGCGCGCTGGCGACCTGCGGGGTCGGCGCGAGGCCCGTGTACAGCAGGGCGCACGACATCAGGCCGAAGCCGAGCGCCAGCGCGCCGGAGATCCGGCGGCGGAATCGCGTGCGCGGCCCTCGCGGGGTGGCGGGGGTAGAGGTGGTCACGTCTCGCCCTCGAGGTCGTCAGCGGATGAAGTAGATGACGGCGAACAGCCCGACCCACACCACGTCGACGAAGTGCCAGTAGTACGACACGACGATCGCGGCGGTGGCCTGCGCGGGCGTGAACTTGCTGAGCTTGGTGCGGATGAGAAGGAAGACGAACGCGAGCAGCCCTCCTGTGACATGGAGGGCGTGGAAACCGGTCGCCATGTAGAAGACGGTGCCGTAGGCGCTCCCGGCGATCGTGGTCTCGTGCTCGGTGACCAGCGTGTGGTACTCGTTCGCCTGGCCGAGCACGAAGAAGGTGCCCATCGCGAGGGTGAGCAGGTACCAGCGGCGCAGGCCGAACACGTCGCCGCGCTCGGCGGCGAACACCCCGAACTGGCAGGTGAACGACGACGCCACCAGCACGATCGTGACGACCAGCGCGTAAGGGACGTCCAAGTGGGTGGGCGCGGGCGGCCACGTGTTGCCGGGCGGGTTCTGCGCCCGGGCCGTGAAGTAGATCGCGAACAGGCCCGCGAAGAACATCAGCTCGCTGGACAGCCAGACGATCGTGCCGATGCTGACCAGGTTGGGACGGTTCAGCGAATGGATCCGCGCGCTGATGGTGGGAGCGGCTGTCGTCACGGGGGCATTATGACCCCCATCGAACTTCTACGGCCTGTCGGGGACGACAAAGATTCCGTGTCGGGAACGCCCGGGGACCGAGGGGGGTTCCCGGGCGGCGACCACTACAGTGCCGTCCGTGAGCAGCCCAGAGGTCAGCGCGCCGACCACCGTGCTCGTGTTCAGCCACCGCCCCGAGGTACGGGAGGCCATCGTCATGGCCGTCGGGCGTCGTCCGGCGCCGGACCTGCCGCGGGTGCGCTTCGTCGAGGCGGGCGGGGTGGCCGAGGTGCTGGCCGCCGTCGACGCGGGCGGCGTGGACCTCGCGATCCTCGACGGCGAGGCGCAGCCGACCGGCGGCATGGGCCTGTCCCGGCAGCTCAAGAACGAGATCACCGACTGCCCGCCGATCATCGTGGCGGTGCGGCGCCGCGACGACCGCTGGCTCGCCACCTGGTCGCAGGCCGACGCGGTGCTCGTCCAGCCGCTCGACCCGCTGGCCGCCGCCGAGACGGTCGCCGACGTGCTGCGCCGCACCCGCGGCGGGCTGGCCACCCGCGGCTGAGGGCCACCGGATGAGCACCGAAACCCCGGCCGCCCAGACCTGGCCTGCGCTGCTCGCCCGGCTCGTCGCGGGCACCGACCTCGACGCCGCCGATACCGCGTGGGTGATGGACCAGGTGCTCGCGGGCGACGCGACCCCGGTCCAGCTCGCGGGCTTCCTGGTGGCGCTGCGCAGCAAGGGCGAGACCGCCGCGGAGATCACCGGGCTCGCGGAGGCGATGCTCGCGCCACACCCGCAAGGTGGCCGTCGCGGGGCGGGCCGTCGACGTCGTCGGCACCGGCGGCGACCACGCGCACACCGTCAACATCTCCTCGATGTCGGCCGTCGTGGCCGCCGCCGCGGGGGTGCCGGTGGTCAAGCACGGCAACCGGGCCGCGACCTCGGCCTGCGGCGCTGCCGACGTGCTGGAAGAGCTGGGCGTCGCGATCGACCTGCCGCCCGAGGCCGTCGCCGCCTGCGTGGCGGAGGTCGGCATCGGCTTCTGCTTCGCGGCGGTCTACCACCCGTCCATGCGCCACACCTCGGTGCCCCGCCGCGAGCTGGGCATCCCGACGGCGATGAACGTGCTCGGCCCGCTCACCAACCCGGCCCAGCCGAACGCGGGCCTCGTCGGATGCGCCGACGCCCGCCTCGCGCCGGTGCTCGCGGAGGTGTTCGCGAGCCGCGGTGCATCGGTGCTCGTGGTGCGCGGCGACGACGGCCTCGACGAGCTGACGACCACCGGCACGAGCACGGTGTGGGTCGTCGCGGGCGGTGCCGTGCGGGTCGAGACGCTCGACCCGGCCGCGCTCGGCGTACCCGCGGCTACTCGGGCGGACCTGCGCGGCGGCCCCCGTGCGGTCAACGCCGCCGCGTTCCGCGCCGTGCTGGCGGGCGAGCCGGGGCCGGTGCGCGACGCGGTGCTGCTCAACGCGGCGGGGGCGCTGGTGGCCGCCGACGGGATCGGGGTCGGGATCGGGCCGGGCACCCTCGCCGACGCGTTCCCGGCGGCGCTCAAGCGCGCGGCCGCCGCGATCGACGCGGGCGCCGCGCGCGACGTGCTGGACCGGTGGGTGGCGCTCTCGACCCGCCGCTGGCTAGCAGGGACCTTGATCACCGGTTCGGTGCGAAACCGTGCCATATCTGGCCGCCCTTGCACCGAACTGGTGATCATGGGGCGGCCGGGGGTGGGTCAGGTGAGGCCGACGGAGAACGTGGCGTCGGTGTCGACCTTCGCGTACGAGCGGAACGCGATGTGGGTGTCGGTGTGCTGCACGCCCGCGACCTTGGAGAGCCGTCCGGCGATGACGTCGGCCAGCTCCTCGTGGGCGCCGACCCGCACGATCGCGACGAGGTCGACGTCGCCCGCGCAGGAGTAGACCTCCGACACCCCGTCGAGGTCGGCGATGGCCTGCGCGGTCTCGGGGATGCGGTCGGCGGCGGTGTGCACCAGAACGATCGCGGTGATCACGCCGGTCACCCTAGGCCATGTCCCGCCGGACCCCCCGGGCGCCATCCCGGTGCTCGTCGGCGCCCTCGTCCATCGCGATCGGCCGCGCCCGCTGCGCCCACCCCGCCCAGGCCGCGGCGCTGCGGGCGGGCTCGGCCCAGGGCGGGTCGGCGTGCACGAGCCGGGTGCCGCCGGTGGTGAGCCAGCGGTGCAGCAGCCCGACCTCCTCGGCGGGCGCCCCGCGCAGCGGCCCCGCCGCGGGCAGCACGACCTGCGCGCCCGCCCGCAGCGCGTCGATCACCGGCATCGGCGGCACGCCGCGCACGGCGACCCCCGCGGCGGCGAGGCGGCCGTGGCGCACCACCGCGATCTCCCAGCCACCCCGCCCGTCGGGCCGCGCCCCGACCAGCTCGTCGACGGCGGCGAGCGCCGCCAACCGCTGCGCCCGGCCCAGTGCCAGCACCAGGCCGGCGAGCCGGTCGCGGTGACGGGCCGCGATCTCGAACCGCTCACGGGCGGCGTGGCCGTCGACGATGGCGCGAAGCCGTTGCAGGGCGTCGTCGTCGCGGCCGCCGAACAGATCGGCCACCGCGACCACCGCGGGCGCGTACTCGGCCGCGGACTGCAGGCCCGCGCACGGCGCGGCGCACCGGCCGAGCTCGTGCAGCGCGCAGGGGCCTGCGCGCGCCCCCTGCGCCGGGATGCGCTGGGTGCAGGCGCGCACCGGCACGGCGTCGAGCACGGTCTCGACGGCGGTGGTCGCCGCCTGCCGGGACCGGAACGGGCCGACCGCGCCCTCGCGCGGCGTGGCGACCACCGACAGGCGGGGGAACGCCTCCGCCGTGGTCGTGACCCACCAGGTGTGGTTCGGGGCGCGGGAGCGCCGGTTGTAGCGCGGCCGGTGGGCGGCGATCAGCCGCAGCTCCCGCACCGCCGCTTCGAGCGCGTGCGCGCACACGACCGTGTCGACCCGCTCGGCGAGCGCCACCATGTCGCGCACCCGGCGCCGCCGCTCACCGGAGGTGAAGTAGCTGCGCACCCGGCGCCGCAGGTCGCCGCTGGTGCCGACGTAGAGCACCTCGTCGCGCGGCCCCCGGAACAGGTACACGCCCGGCGCGGACGGCACCGTCGCGGCCAACGTGCGCTTGCGCCGCTGGGCCGTGGTGGGCCGCTGGGCCGCCGGGTCTCGGGCGAGCGCCAGCAGCTCCGGCAGGCTCTGCACGCCGACGTTGCCGACCCGCTCCAGCAGCCGGTGCAGCACTTCGACGGTGGCGCGGGCGTCGGCGAGCGCGCGGTGGTTCGGCGTGGTGGCGGTGCCGAACAGCCGGGCCAGCGCGCCCAGCCGCACGCTGGGCGCCTCCTCGGCGGGCAGCACGGCGCGCGCGAGCCGCGCCGTGCAGAGCACCGGCGGCCGCGGCCAGACCTGCCCGTGCCGCTTGCACGCGGCGCGCAGGAACCCCGCGTCGAAGGGCGCGTTGTGCGCCACCAGCACCGCGCCGGTGAGGAACTCCAGGAGCGACGGCAGCACGGCCGAGAGCGGCGGCGCGCCCGTGACCATCCCGGTGGTGATGCCGGTGAGGGCGACGATGCTCGGCGGCACCCCGGTGCCCGGGTCGACGAGCGTGGCCAGCTCGCCGAGCCGCTCGCCGCCCCGCACCTTCACCGCGCCGATCTCGGTGATGGCGTCGCTCGTCGCGGCACCGCCCGTGGTCTCCAGGTCGAGCACCACGAACGTGACCTCGCGCAGCGGGGTGCCGAGCTCGTCGAACGAGAGCTGCGGCGAGGTCGGGACCACGGCCGGGAAACTAGCGGTGCACCCCGACAGGATTCGCGCAGCGCCGGGCCGACCAGCGTCGAAGCACCGACACCACAAGAACGGCCTGCGGGCGCCTACCCTGTGGCAATGTCCGCTGCGCACGTCGAACCCGCGGAAGACGCCCCCGGCGTCTCCGGCGGTGCTGTCGGCGTGGACTGGGCGGCGCTGCCCGACCTGTTGCGCACGAAGCTGGCCGACGCCGCGGCGACGGCGCTGAGCGGCATGGACGCCGCCGACGTGCCGCACGCGCTGCGCCGCATCGCCACGTTCACCCCGGCCAAGCGGGCCAAGCTCGGTGGGCCCGCGCTGCTCGGCGAGCTCGCGAGCTCCGCGGCGTTCCGGGCCGCGGTCGTGGCGTGGTGGGACGAGCACCGGCCCGGCGAGCTCGTCGCCGACCCCCTCGACGACCCCGCCGCCGACCCGCTCACGACCGCGGCCGCCGCGGTCCTCACCGGCGACCCGAACGCGGCCGACGCGGTGGCGGCCACCGCCCGTCGGGTCGAGGTCGGCGAGGTCAAGGCCGAGCGCGACACCCTGCTGTCGAAGGTCGACAAGCTCACCGCGGAGCTGGAGCGGCTGCGCGGCGAGCTGACCGAGGCCCGGGCCCAGGTCCGGGAGGCGGGCCAGCTGCGCGAGACCGAGTTCCTCCAGCTGCGCAGGCGCCTCTCCGAGCAGGGGGCCACGCTGCGCACCGCGCTCGACGCGCGCGCTGCCGCGGAGGCGCAGATGGCTGCGTTGCGCGCCGACACCGACAGCCGGCTCGCCGCGGCCGCGGCCGAGTGCGAGCGCGAACGCGGGCGGGCCGAGGTCGAGCGCAGGCGGGCCGACCGGGCGGCCACCGAGGTCGCCGCCGCCCGCCAAGCCGCCCGCGAGGCCCGCCAGGCCGACGAGACCCGGCTCGCGCTGCTGGTCGACACGCTCGGCGGCGCCGTGGCGGGGCTGCGCCGCGAGCTCGCCCTCGGCGGCGGCGGACCGCGCCCCGCCGACCTGGTCACCGGCGCGCAGGCGTCCCGGTCGGGCCCCCGGGTGGACACGATCTCCGGGCTCGACGCGCTCCTGGCCGTGCCGACCCTGCACGTGGTGGTCGACGGCTACAACGTCAGCAAGACCGGCTATCCCGACCTCCCGCTGGCCGACCAGCGCAACCGGCTGATCACCCAGCTCGGCGCGCTCGCCGCCCGCACGCGGGTGGAGATCACCGTGGTGTTCGACGGCGCGGGCGTGATGGCGGCGCCCCCGCGGGGCGCGCGGGGGGTGCGGGTGCTGTTCAGCGAGCCGGGCGTGCTCGCCGACGACGTCATCCGCTCGATCGTCGCCGCCGAGCCGCACGG
>CAWIOI010000027.1:0-43612 GCA_963837575.1 uncultured Actinomycetota bacterium | reverse complement strand
ACGTCGTGGCCGGTGTCGCTGAGCACCTCGGTGAGCAGGCCCGCCGCGACGGCCTCGTCCAGGCCGCCGAGCGGGTCGGGCACCGCCGCGAGAGCGACGGCGTCGGCGAGCGCGCACCGGGTGCCGAGCACCGCCGCGGCCAGCACGAGGCCCTGCCCGGACGTCCCGAGCTTGGCCACGCGCACCAGCACGAGCGCCGCGAACGAGCGGGGCGCGGGCAGGATCCGGGAGGTGTCGGCGAGCTCCGCGGGCGACAGCTCGGCCAGCAGCGACCGGACGTGCAGGGGATGGCCGTCGGTGTGGTCGCGCAGCCGCCTTCCGGCGGCGGGGGAGAGCGCGGGGCCGCCCGCCGTCCCGGCCAGCTCGACGATCTCCTCGGCGCGCAGGCCGGTGATCGGCAGGTGTTCGTGGGCGATGCGCTCCCAGCCGCCGGGCAGGGCGTCGCGGGTGCCCAGCACGACGAGGACCTGGTCGCGCCGCAGCCGTCGGACGACGAAGACGAGGGCGCGGGCGGAGGCGTCGTCCATCCACTGGGCGTCGTCGAGCACGAGGACGACCGGGCCGGGGCTCTCCAGCTCGCCGAGCACGGCCAGCAGTTCGGCGCCGACGGCCAGTGGGTCGGCGTCGGGCGGCGGTCCGGCGCGCAGCAGCGGCCGGAGGAGTGGCGCGGCACGTCGGCGAGGAGCTGCCCGACCACGCCGTACGGGAGGCCGGTCTCGGCCTCGTCGCCTCCCGCCCACAGCACCCGGACGTCGGGCCGGTCGGTGAGGAGGCGGCGGATGAGCGTGGTCTTGCCGATGCCCGCCGGGCCGCTCAGCCACAGCACGCGCGGTCTGGCCCGCGCGGGCGCGGTCGAGCTCGGCCGTCATCGCGGCGAGCTCGTGCGCCCGCCCGACGAAGATCTCACTCGACACGACCACAGTCTGGCGTGGCAAACGGTCGAACGGCAGCCCACGACGTGGGTGATCTCTCGGCCCCGCCGTCCATGATCACCGGTTCGGTGCAGAACCGTGCCAAGAATGGCCGCTTCCGCGCCGAACCGGTGATCTCGGGGCTACGGCTGGTACGGCGGCGCGACGCCCCAGCCCCACCGGGGGACCGGCGCGTGCTCCACGACGTCGGCGGCGTCGCCCGAGTTGTGGACGGCCAGCCGGGTGCCCCACTCGGCGTATCCCATGATCGGCGGCGCGGAACTCCGGATCGTCGGGGAGGCCCGCGAGGTCGGCCGCGCGGGAGAGCAGGGTGACGAACCGCAGGCGCTGGTCGGCGGTGATGTGCAGGCCGCGGTGCTTGGCGAGCATGTGCTCGTAGCCGCCGAGCTCGGCGGTGTAGTCGGCGGGGCCGCCCATGACCTCGGACCACCAGGTCGTGACGTGGCGGCGGTGCTGCTCGGTGACCTTCCCGTCGAACAGCGGGGCGAGCAGGTCGTCGCCCTCGACGAGGTCGTAGAACTGGTTCAGCCAGCGCTCGAACCCGGCGCGGCCGCCAGCCCACTCGTAGATCGTCGGTGTGCCCATGTCTTGCAGTGTAATCATCCGCGCCGCGGTCCGGGACATCGTGCGCTCGCCGAGCTCCTCGCCGAGCGGGACCGGTTCTACGCGGCGCCCGAGCCATCCGCCGCGATCGAGGACGCCCTGTTCGGACCGTCCGCGGGACGGGCGTTGCTGGCGTGACGCGGCTGGCGGGCTGGCGGCGTACTCGTTCCTCTGGCCCGCGGTCGGGGTCACGCGGTCGTTGTACCTCAAGGAGCTCTACTGCGCGCGGCGTCGCGTCGGCACGGGATCGGCAGGCTGCTCATGCGCGAGCTGGACCGGATCGCGGCCGAGCACCGCTGCAGCCGCATCGAGTGGACCGCGACCCGACAACCCCGACGCCCAGCGCTTCTACGCCGCCCTCGGGGCCGAGCCGCTCGCCACGAAGATCTTCTACCGCGCCTGATCCCGCAGCTGCTGCAACAGCAGGGCCAGCGGCGGCCAGCCCGCCCGGCCGCGGCCGACGACGGCGTGCGCGCGCAGGCGCACGTCGGGACGGCGCAGCGGCAGCACCCGCACGCCGTCGCGCGTCGGGCCGTCCTCGGGGAGCAGCCCGACGCCCAGCCCGGCGACGATCATGTCTTGGAGCAGGTCGAGGCTGTCGGAGCGGTGCGACAGCGTCGGCGTGAACCCGGCCAGCGCGGCCACCGTGGCGACCGCCTGCTCGTCGGCGTTGTTGCGGGAGTTGACGATCCACTCGTGGTCGCGGTACCGGCCGACGGTCGCCGCGGCGTCACCGGGCGGCGCCGGGTCCGTCGCGGGCACGCCGAGGCCCCAGCGCGCGGTCCACAGTGGCGTCGTCTCGACCCGGTCGTCGAACGCCCGCGGCGCCGGGGCGAAGTCGTAGACCACGGCGAGGTCGATCCGGTCCTGCGCGATCAGCGTGAGCGCCTCCTCCGGCTCGTGCTCGACGACCACCACCCGCAGCCGCGGACGGGTGCGGCGCAGCTCCGGCAGCAGCGGGATCAGCGAGCGGCGGATGGCGGTGGCGAACCCCGCGATCCGGACGGTGCCGGTGGGCTCGGCGTCGGCGTCGAGATCGCGGCGGGCGGCCTCGACGGCGGCCAGGATCGTGACGCCGTGGTCGGCCAGGCGGCGCCCGGCCGGCGTGAGGCGGACGTGCCTGCCCACCGGCTCCAGCAGCGTGCTGCCCGTCTCCGCCGCCAGGGCCGCGAGCTGCTGGCTCACCGTGGACGTCGTGATGCCCAGCTCTTCGCCGACCGCGCGCATCGAGCCCAGCCGGGCGAGCGCGACCAGCAGCTCCAACCGGCGCGTCTCCATTCGGTAATTATGAACATTGCATCAAGTAGAATCACGTGGACGTGAACGGTTGTCGGCGGGCTTCACTGGTCGGGTGACCTTCTCGCCCAGCCGTTCCGGCGCCGCCTTCGCCCTCGTGTCGATGGTGTGCGTGCAGCTCGGGCTGGCCGTGTCGGTCGGGCTCATCGGGCGGATCGGGGCCGAGGGCGCGGCGTGGCTGCGGCTGGTGTGCGCCGCGGCGATCCTGCTCGTGCTGGTGCGGCCGCGGATCACGGCGTTCAGCCGGTCCGGGTTGGTGGCGTGCCTCGCGCTCGGCGCGGTGACGGCCGGGCTCACCCTGCTGTTCATGGCCGCGGTCGCCCGGCTGCCGCTGGGCACGGCGAGCGCGTTGGAGTTCCTCGGGCCGCTGGGCGTGGCCGTCGCGCGGGGACGGGGCCGGACGCGGCTCTGGCCGCTGCCCGCGGCGGTCGGTGTCGTGCTGCTCACCGAGCCGTGGCTGGGCCGGATCGACCTGCTCGGCGTCGGGTTCGCGCTGGCCGCGGCGCTGTGCTGGGCGGGGTACATCCTGCTGACGCAGCGCGTCGGCGACGAGGTGTCCGGCCTGCGTGGGCTGGCCGTCTCGATGGCGGTGGCCTGCCTGGTCGCCACGGCGGTGGTCGGGATCGGCTCGGCGGGAGCGGTGTTCGCGCACGTGGACGTCGGGCTGGTCGCGTTCGGCCTCGGCCTCGCGATCCTGCTCCCGGTGGTGCCGTTCAGCCTGGAGATGCTCGCGCTGCGCCGCCTGACGACCGCGGCGTTCGGCACGCTGATGAGCCTGGAGCCCGCCATCGCGCTCCTCATAGGGCTGGTCGCGCTGCAGCCAGGTGCCGGGCCCGGCCGCCGTCGTCGGGATCGCGTTCGTCGTCGCCGCGGGCATCGGGGCGGAGCGGAGCGGCGCCCGGGCCTGAGCGCGCCCGCGGGCCTGGTCCCCACGTTCCCGTCACCCCCACGCCGCCGCGCCGCCGCGCCGCCGCGCCGCGCACCCCGCCACGCCGCGCACCCCGCCGCGCCGCCGCGCCGCGCGCCCCGGCGCCTCACCGCGCACCCCTCCGCCTCACCGAGCACCCCTCCGCGTCACCGCGCACCCGACCGATGGGGTGCGCAATGGGTGCGTGGGGTGCGCGGTCGTTGCATGAGGTGCGTCCACCGCGCCGCGTGATCAGCGCGCCCGCGTCACCGCGCACCCCTCCGCGTCACCGCGCACCCCGTGGCGTCACTGCGCACCCCTCCGCGTCACCGCGCACCCGACCGGTGGGGTGCGCAGTGGGTGCATGGGGTGCGCGGTCGTTGCATGAGGTGCGTCTACCGCGCCGCGTGATCAGCGCGCCCGCCTCACCGCGCACCCCGCCGCGTCACTGCGCACCCCTCGGCGTCACCGCGCACCCGACCGGTGGGGTGCGCAGTGGGTGCATGGGGTGCGCGGTCGTTGCATGAGGTGCGTCGACCGCGCCGCGTGATCAGCGCGCCCGCCTCACCGCGCACCCCGCCGCGTCACTGCGCACCCCTCGGCGTCACCGCGCACCCGACCGGTGGGGTGCGCAGTGGGTGCATGGGGTGCGCGGTCGTTGCATGAGGTGCGTCGACCGCGCCGCGTGATCAGCGCGCCCGCGTCACCGCGCACCCCTCCGCGTCACCGGGCACCCCGCCGCGTCACTGCGTACCTCGTGGCGTCACTGCGCACCCCTCCGCGTCACTGCGCACCTCTCCGCGTCACCGCGCACCCGACCGGTGGGGTGCGCAGTGGGTGCATGGGGTGCGCGGTCGTTGCATGAGGTGCGTCTACCGCGCCGCGTGATCAGCGCGCCCGCGTCACCGCGCACCCCGCCGCGTCACTGCGCACCCCGCCGCGTCACCGCGCACCCGACCGGTGGGGTGCGCAGTGGGTGCATGGGGTGCGCGGTCGTTGCATGAGGTGCGTCCACCGCGCCGCGTGATCAGCGCGCCCGCCTCACCGCGCACCCCTCGGCGCCACCGCGCACCCGACCGGTGGGATCCGCAGTGGGTGCATGGGGTGCGTGGGCGGGGGTGGGGTGCGCGGTCGGCTCGGGGTGGGGCGGGCTCACCGGTTGCGGCGCAGCAGGACGTAGAGGGCGATGTCGTGGTAGCCGTCGTCCTCGCGGAAGCGGTCGTGGAAGGTCCCTTCCTGCCAGAACCCCAGGCGCCGCAGCAGGCGGATCGACGAGGCGTTGGCCGCGTCCGTATGCGCCTCGACGCGGTTGAGGCCGAGCGTGTCGAAGCCGTGGCCCAGCACGGCGGTGAGCGCCTCGGTGGCCAGGCCGCGGCCCCACAGCCTGCGGGCGAGGTCGTAGCCCAGCGACGCGCGCCGGTGCTCGGTGACGATCTCGTTGTAGCCCAGCAGGCCGACGACCCGGTCGCCCCCGACGAGGGTGACGCCCCAGTGCTGCGCGCCGTACTCGCGGCGTTCCCGGTCGAGGCGGCGGATCAGGTCGTGGGCCTCGCCGAGGGTGCGCAGCGGCGGGTCGTTGTAGCGCTGCTCGACCTGGTCGCTGCGGAACGCGAAGAGGTCGGCCGCGTCCTCGGGGACGATCCCGCGCAGCACGAGCCGCTCCGTCGTGAGCACGGGCGGTCGGGCAACCATGAGCCGGACCCAGCATTCGACGTCCTGTGCCGCCGTCGGGTCGAGGTTCGGGAAGACGGTGTGCCGCCGCAGCACCGCCTCCGCGGGTGAAGCCCGCCTTCGCCAGCACCCGCCCGACGCCCGGTTCTCGGGATGGCACAGCGCGTACAGCCGTTCGATGCCCAGGTCGGCCGCGAGCTCGGCCATCGCGGTCGCCACCTCCGTCGCGTAGCCGCGGCCCCAGGCGCGGCGGGCGAGCACGTACCCGGTCGCGGCCCGGTGCGGCGTCTCGACCTCCAGCCCGGTGGAGCCGACGACCGCGCCGTCGGCGTCGATGACCACGTACGGCCCCGGGCCCGCCGCCCATGCCTCGTCGCTGAACCGCAGGAAGCCGTGCGTGTCGGCGACGGTGGTGTGGCACGGCCAGCCCAGCAGCCGGGTGACCTCGGGGTCGCTCGCGTAGCCGAAGATCGCTTCGACGTCGGCGGGCTCCGGCCTGCGCAGCACCAGCCGGGGTGTGGTGAGGGTCTCCGGAGCCTGCACCGGCTCAGGTTAGGTAATGGGCGGTCTCATCGGCGTGTCGTGAGCCTGCCCGCCAGCACGGCGACGCCCCGGCCGCCCAGCGACGGCAGCAGCGCCGTGCGCCCGCACGCAGCCATGAGGAGGTCGACGGCCCGGCCGGACAGCTCGTCGCCGTCGCCCCACGCCCGGCCCAGGTCGGTGGCGACGAGCCGCAGCCCGCGCAACGCGCCGCGCGGCACGAAGCCCACCGGCCGCCCGGTCGTGACGAACTCCAGCGCGGGCGCGACGTCGGCCGGGTCCGGCGCGTGCGCAAGACCGAGCGGCACGCGCATGTCACCTTCGTGGATGAGCACGTCGGCCAGCGGCCCCCGCGCGCCGACGACCGGCGGGGCGAACTTCCGGTCGGCGTGCGCGCGCAGCAGGGCCGCCAGCTCGGCCGTCGGGCGCTCGGCGAACCTGCGGGCGAGTACGGTGTTCGTCGCGTGCGCGTTGCCGCGCTGCCGCAGGAGCTCACGCACGAACGCCCGGGTCGGCGTGACCGCCGCGGCCAGGTGCCCCGCCACCACCTGCACGCTCCAGCCCGCGCACAGGCTCGGCGTGGCCAACTGGGCCTCGTCGAGCCCGTCGAGCAGGTCCGCGACGGCGCGCCTGCCGCGGGCCGTCGCCGCGAAGATTCTCTCGGACATCCGCATCACCGCCGCAATCCGCGCAGCCACGCCCCGGCCGCGAGGCCCAGCACCAGCACGGCGCCGAGCCCGACCACCGACGGGCCGGCGCGAGCGACGACCTCCTGCCGGAGCACCACCGGCCCCGGGGCAGGCACCGCGGCGATGCGCTCGTTGCCCCGCGCCGTGGCCGCCCACGCCGTCACCCACAGCAGCAGCCGCGCCACGAGGTAGCCGAAGAGCAGCAGGCCGAGCAGCGAGCCGAAGAGCGCACCGCCCGGCGTGCCCGTGATCACGCTCGAAGTAGACGGTGGCGCCCTGCTTGAGCACCTCGAAGCCGACGGCGCCGAGCAACGCCGCCCGCCGCACGCCGCGCAACGCGACGTCCGTGCGGGGCAGCCGGGTGATCGCCCACGCGAAGATCAGCCAGTTCGCGGCGACGCCGAGCACGATGCCGACCACCCGCAGCACCAGCCGGGTCACGCCGTCGTCCGGTGCGCCCAGCCAGCCGCAGCACGACCTCGGTGAGCCCGGTGCCGAGCACCGTGAACGCCAGTGTCACGAGCAGCGCCAGCCCCAGCCCGGTCAGTGCGCGCAGGTCGAACAGCAGCCGCTGCAGCGCCGCCGGGTTCGGCGCGGGCAGCTCCCACTGCGCCGAGACCGCCTCGCGCATGTTGGACATCCACCACACGCCCGACCAGAGCGCGCCGACCAGCCCGACGCCCGCCACGGAGTTGCGCTGCTCGATCGCGGTCTCGAGGATCGGGTTCACCGCCTGGGACAGCCCGGCGGCACCGCGTCGGCGATGGCGTACTCCAGCTCGGCCAGCAGCGTCGGGTTGAACCAGAGCACGTAGCTCGCCGCCGCGAACGCGACCATCAGCAGCGGCACGGCCGTCAGGATGCTGAAGAACGTGATCGCGGCGGCGAAGTGGTTGCCCCGCTGCGCGAAGTAGCGCTGCCCTGCGCGCGCCAGGTGGTCGATCCACTCATGGCGCTCCCGCGTCCGGGCGATCCCGGGCGCGCAGGCGCGTGGACGATGCCGTGCTTCACGGCGAGTGACCTCAGCGGACCGCGTGGTCCGCTGTCAAACGGCCGCAACCGCCATCGGTTCACCCACGCCGGACGAGGTGCGCGGCTCCGCGACGGTGTTGGGGTGGGCATCGACCGCCGGTCGCTCCGTGGTTCTCACCGTCGGTGATTTTCTTGTGGCCCTCGGTGTGTCGGCCGGGTGGCCGACGGGCCGGATTCGGGCATCATCAGTGCCATGGATCGTGCGGTGGCGGTGACCGCGGTGAGCGGTGCGCCGAACGGCCCGGGCAGGCCCGGCGCCCGCCACCGCAGCGCGATCCCCTGGCTGCGGTCCGGGCACGTCAGCCGGCAACGGCTGCTCGACCGGCTCGACGAGGCGACGCCCGGGCGACGTCGTGCTGGTCAGCGCGCCCGCGGGCTGGGGGAAGACGGCGCTGCTCGCCGACTGGCTGCGCACCGACCCCGTGCACACGGTGTGGGTGTCGCTGTCGCCCATCGACGACAGCGCCCGCGGGTTCTGGGCGATCCTGCTCGGGCGTTGCGCGGCTGCCCCGTCGTGGCCGTCGGCAACCCGCTGCACGACCTGCGCTCTCCGACGACCCGTCCGCCGACGCCGATTTCCTCGCGGCGGTCGCCGACGGCCTGCACGCCCTCCCGGAGCCGCTCACGATCGTCCTCGACAACACCGAGGAGCTGAAGGACCCGGCCGCCGTCGACGGGCTGCGCGTGCTGCTGCGCGACCGGCCGCCGCACGTGCGCGTCGTGCTGTCCGGGCGGCGCGATCCCCCGATCCCGCGCGGCAGGCTCCGCGCGGCGGGCAGTTCGTCGAGGTGCGGGCCGAGCAGCTCCGGTTCACCGCGGACGAGGCCGCGGCGATGCTCGCGGCCACCGGGTACGTGTTCGGCGTGGAGCTCGTGGCCGCGCTGGTCGCGGCGACCGGGGGCTGGGCCGCGGGCCTGCGCCTCGCCGCGCCCGCCCTCGCCGCCGCGGAGCCGACCGAGTTCGTCAACGACCTGGTCGGCACGGACCGGGCAATGTCGGACTACCTCGTCGAGGAGGTCCTCGACCGCGTTCTCGCCGCGGACGCGGCACGTTCTGGACCGGGTCAGCATCTGCGAGGTCGTCTCGGCCCCGCTCGCCGCCGAGCTGTGCGACGGGCCCGACGCGGGCGAGGTCCTCGACGCGCTGGAACGCGAGACCGGGCTCGTCTACCGGACGGGCACGGGGCGGGTGCGCTACGTCGTCGAGCCGCTCCTGCGCGCGCACCTGCTCGCCGACCTGCGGCGACGCCACCCCGAGGTCGTGACGTCGCTGCACGTGCGGGCGGCTCGCTGGTTCGCCGAGCAGGACATGCCCGCGCAGGCCGTCGACCACGCCGTGGCGTCCGGCGTGGAGCAGGTGCTCGTCGACCTCGTGGGACGCCACGGCCTGTTCCTGCTCGCCGTGGGCGAGCACGCCCGACTGCGCGAGGTGGCCGCGCGGCTGCGCCGGGACGTGCTGACCGGTGACCCCATGATCGCGCTGCTGGCGGCCACCGCCCACCTGGAGATCGGCGAGCTCGAGGCCGCCGAGCGCCTCGTCACGGCGGCCGAGGGCGTATGGCCCGCCGAGCCCGCGCCGGATCTCGTCGCGCTGCGCAGGGTCGCCGAGGCCCGCCGCAAGTCGATCACGGCCGAACGGCTCGGCGCTCCGCCGGACGCGCCGGTCGTGGCCGGGATCGACGCCGGGCAGCTCGGGCTGGGCCCGATGGCCGTGGTGGAACGGGCGTTCCTCGCGATGGCGGGGCAGCGCGTGGACACCGCCCGCGAGCTCGCCCAGGTCGCGTTGGAGCAGGCGGGCGACAACGACTACCTCGTGGCGCGGTGCCTCACCGTGCTGCGCCGCCGCGGCGGGCGTCGACGGGGACTTCCCGCACGATGGCGGCCCTCGCGGAGCGCGCCGACGCGAAGGCGCCCGCGGCCCAGTGGCGCGGCACGATCGCCGCCGCCGTCACCGCCCACCTGCGGGCCTACCGGGCGCTGCTGCTGGCGCGGCCCGCGGAGTGCCTGAAGCTGGCCGAGCCCGCGCTGGAGCTCGCCGGACAGCCCGGCGACCTCTCACCCGTGCTGATCAACCCGACGCTGGCGGCGATCCGCGGCGTGGCCATGACCGAGGACGGGGAGGTGGCGCGGGGCCTGGAGCTGCTCGCCGCCGCCCGGGCCGCCGCCGACGAGGCCATGCCCGCCCTCTACCTCGGGTTGATCGCCGTGCTGGAGCACCGCACGGCGATCGACCTTGGCTACGTCGACCGCGCCCGCGACGTGCTCGACTGGGCCGCCGAACGGCTGCCCGACACCGCCGAGGTCCTGGTCATGCGCGCCCGCCAGCAGTTCCAGCTCGGCCGCACCGCTCCCGCCGCCCGCCACCTCGCCGCGGTGCTGCAGGAGCGCACGCCGCCGCCGCTGGTGGCCTGGACCCTCGTCGACGCCTGGGCGCTGGCCGCTCGGCTGGCCTTGCGGTCCGGCAACCAGGGGCAGGCGCTGCGCGCGGTCCGCCGCGCCGTGGCGGTGGCGTCCACGCTCGACGTCCTGCGCCCGCTGGCCCAGGTCGACGAGGTCGTCGAGCTGCTCAGGGACGTCAACTGGTCACCCGCGCTCGGCGCGCTCACCGAGCGCGTGCTCGACGCCCGCCGGACCCAGCCCGCGGCCCGTCGGGTGGCGTTGACCGAGAGCGAACGCGCCGTGCTGGCGATGCTGTCCACCCAGCGCTCGATCGGGGAGATCGCCGAGGTGCTGACGGTCTCGCGCAACACCGTCAAGACCCACGTCCGCACGATTTACGGGAAGCTCGGCGTGCACACCCGGCGCGAGGCCCTCACCGCGGCCAGGGCGGGCGGCTTGGTGACGGACGACTCCACCGTTCGTGTCCCGCGAACGTGAGCCTTTCGGACTAATGAATTGGAGTGGAGTCAGGTAGCGTCACGCGGGTCATGGGGCTCAGCGCAAGCGGCAGCGCCCGCCCGGCGGTCGCGCGCATCCGAACGGCAGTTCCGCAGCTCTCGGCGGTTTATCTGCCGCGTCGGCGGCTGAACGACTACCTGGACGACACCGGCGACGGCGAGGTCGTCCTCGTCGCGGCGCCTGCGGGCTACGGCAAGACGCTGCTGCTCGCCGACTGGGTCACCGGGCACACCGGTCGGGTCGCGTGGCTCACGCTCGACCGGGAGGACAACACCGACCGGCGGTTTTGGGCGGGCGTGCTGGCGGCGCTCTCGACGGTGGCGGCCCTCCCGCCCGCCAACCCGCTGCGCACGATGGGTCTCCCCGAGGTGCCGAGCCGCAGCCCCGAGTTCCTCGACGCCGTCGTCGACGCGCTCGTGGCCGTGCCCGGGCCGCTCGTGATGGTGTTCGACGACCTGCAGGAGCTCACCCACCCGGACCCGGTCGCGGGCCTCGCGACCCTGCTCGACAACCGGCCGCCGGGGTTGCGGCTGGTGCTGGCCAGCCGCGCCGACCCACCGTTGCGGCTGGGTCGGCTGCGCCTCGCGGGCGAGCTGCGGGAGCTGCGCGCGCCCGCGCTCGCCTTCACCTCCGACGAGGCCGCGGTCGTGTTGGCGCGGGCCGAGGTGCGCGTCACCGCCGCCCAGCACCGGCTGCTGCACGCGCAGACGGCGGGCTGGCCCGCGGCGCTGCGCCTGGCCAGCATCTCGTTGCACGAGACCGCCGACCCGGCCACGTTCCTCTCCGACCTCACCGGCAACGGCCAGGCGATCTCCGACTACCTCGTCGGCGAGATCCTGTCCTCGCTGCCCGACGAGGTGGTGGAGGTGCTGTTCGCGGTGAGCGTGTGCGACGCCGTCACCGCGCCGTTGGCCGCCGCGCTGGTCGAGCGGGACGACGCCGCGGACGTGTTGGCCGACCTGGAGCACCGGACATCGCTGGTCGTGAGCTACGGCGAGGGCCGACGCTGGTTTCGCACCCATCCGCTGCTGCGCGCCCAGCTCTACGCCGACCTGCGGCGGCGGCGGCCCGACCGCGTCGCCGACCTGCACCGGCGCGCGCTCGACTGGTTCGCCGACACCCGCAACCCGGCGGGCGCGCTGCGCCACGCGACGCTCGCCGACGACCGGCACCTGGTGCGCGACGCCCTGCGCAGGCACGGCGCGGTGCTGGCCACCACGGGCCACCACGCGGAGGTCGGGGCGGCGCTGGAGCAGCTCGACGCCGCCGGGCTGCTGCGCGACGACGTCCGGCTGCTGCTGGTCGGCGCGCTCGCCCACATGGAGCGCGGCCAGGTCGACGCGGCCGACGTGCTCCTGGGCCGGGCGGACGCGCGCTGGCCTGCCGAGTCGGACCCGCCGCTCGCGGACCTGCGGACGCTCGTCACCGGCCGCCGGTCCTGGTACCGCCCCACGGACGGCGGTCCGCGACCCGACGGCGGACCGCCGAACACGGTGGAGACCGAGCTGTCCCTGGTGCGCATGCTGATGCGCGCCAACGCGGCCATGGCCGACGGGCGGGCCGCCGAGGGCGGTGAGATCGCCCGCGCCGCGGCCGAGCAGGCGGTGGGCGACGACTACGCCTACCTGCGGGCGCGGGCCCTCGCCACCCGCGCGATGGCCGTCGGGCTGCTCGGCGAGATCGCCCACATGCTCGAGCTGGTCGACGCGGCGGGCCGGACCGCGCCCGCCGCGTCCTGGACGCACACCGCGGGCGCGGCGTACTGCCTGGTCATGTCGGCCTACGGCACCCTGCTGCAGAGCCGCACGCGCGACGCGCTGGAGCACACGACCGCCCTGCAGGATCCCTCCGGGCAGACGCCCGTCCAGGCCCAACGAGCGGTGAGCCCGCTGCAGCCCGTCCTCGACGCCGTGCGCGGCGCGGCCCGGTTCGACCTCGGCGAGCACCAGTCGGGCCTCGACGAGATGCGCGCGGCGCGCGGCGGCCTGGACGAGGGGGCGGCGCTCGGCCTGCCGATGGCCGCGTTCCTCGCCGTCGTCGAGCACGACGCCGCGCTCCGGCTCGGGCTCGACGCCTGGGCCCGCTCCGTGCACGAGTGGGTGGGGGAGCGGATCGGCGGCCCCGGCCGGGGTGACCTGGTCTACCTGCGGGCCGCGGCCGCGATCTGGCACGCCGGGGCCGACCCGACCGCCGCCGAGGCCGCCCGCGACATCCTCACGCCGCTGCTCGACGGCACCGCGATGCCGCTGGTGCGCTGGCTGACCGGCGCGGGCTGGATCCTGGAGTGCCTGCGCACCCTGCGGATCGGCAACCGGCGGCTCGCCCGCGCTGCCCTGCGGCGCGCGCTGGCCGACGCCGAGCGGAGCGGCGTCGTCCGGCCCCTGGTCACCGCGCCCGCCGAGGTGGCCGACCTGCTCTCCCGCGAGGTGGGCAGCCTTGGCGGCGCCGACGGGCTCGCCCGCGAGGTGCTCGCGATCCGCGCCGCGCTGGAATCCGGCGGTCCCGCCGCGCCGCCGCCGCTCACCGCGCGGGAGGCAGCCGTGCTCGACCTGCTGCCCAGCCTCCTGTCGCTCGACGAGATCGCGGAGCGCCTGGACGTCTCCACCAACACCGTGAAGACCCACCTCACCGCGATCTACGCCAAGCTCGGGGTGCGCACCCGCCGTGACGCCGTCGCCCGGGGTCGGCTGCTCGTCCGCTGACCCGCGCCCACCGGCAAGATCGCCGGTTTGGGTGCAGGAGGTGCGCAGGTGCACCTCCCGCACCGAAATCGGCGATCGTGGACGGTCAGTGGGCCGGGAGCCAGCGGCGCGCCGCCCCGACCAGCGCGGCGACGCCGACGGACAACGTGGGTTCGACGACCGGGGCGTAGAACGGCGAGTGGTTGGACGGCTGCGCGGCCACGCGCGCGAGCAGCTCCTCCTGGGTGGTGGCGCCCGCGAAGGCGGCGGGGTCGGCTCCACCCAGGATCCAGTAGACGCAGGGCGCGCCGGACTCGGTGGCGAACATCCCGACGTCCTCGCTGCCCGTCACCAGGCCCGGGTCGACGACGGGCGCGACTTCGGCCAGCGCGGGCCGGGTGCGCTCCGCCCCCGCAGGGTCGTTGACGGTGGGCGGGAAGCTCTCGACCACCGTGACGTCGGGTGGCGTGCTCGCCCCGGACGCCGCCGCCTCGGCCCGCGCGATCCGCTCGATGGCCGCGATCATCTTCTCCCGCACGCCCGTGTCGTAGGTGCGGACGGTGATGCCGAGCTCGGCGCGGTCGGGGATGATGTTCTCCTTGGTGCCCGCCCGCAGCGTGCCGACGCTGAGCACCGCGGTGTCGGTGCCCGCCACCTCGCGCGACACGATCGTCTGCAGCCGCAGCACCGTGGCCGCGGCCATCACGACCGGATCGACGGTGGTCTCGGGGCGCGAGCCGTGACCGCCGCTGCCGTACAGGGTGACCCGCACGGTGTCGTTGCCCGCGAACGCCGGTCCGGGGCGGAGCGCGAGCATGCCCGCGGGCATGGGGGCGACGTGCTGGCCGAGCACGACGTCCGGGCGGCCGAACCGGTCGAACAGGCCGTCGTCGATCATCGCCCGGGCGCCCGCGCCGAGCTCCTCGGCGGGCTGGAAGACCGCGATCAGCGTGCCCGACCAGGTGTCGCGGGCCGCGGCCAGCTCGGCGGTCGCGCCGACCAGGCAGCTGACGTGCACGTCGTGGCCGCAGGCGTGGGTGACCGGGACGTCGTTGCCTTCCGGGTCGACGCCGCGGGCGGTGCTCGCGTACTCCAGGCCGGTGTCCTCCAGCACCGGCAGGCCGTCCATGTCCGCGCGGAGCAGGGCGACCGGCCCGGGACCGTTGCGCAGCACGCCGACGACACCGGTGCCGCCGACGCCCTCCGTGGTGTCGAAGCCCGCGGCCCGCAGCCGCTCGGCCGCGATGCCCGCGGTGCGGGTCTCCTGGAACGACAGCTCCGGGTGCCGGTGCAGGTCGCGGTAGAGGTCGGCGAGGTCGGACATGGGCGCCACTATCTCAGGCGCCGAAGCCCACCGCGAAGTCCGCGAGCAGGCGCGCCCCGAACCCGCTGCAGCCCGCGGGCCGCCACCCGCCCGGCTTGTCGACGTCCGCCACGCCCGCGATGTCGATGTGCGCCCACGGAAGGCCGTCGACGAACTCGTAGAGGAAGAGCGCGGCGTGGATCGCCCCGCCGTTCGGGGTGCTGCCGAGGTTCTGGATGTCGGCGAGCTTCGAGACGATGTCGGGCCGGTACCGGTGTTCGAGCGGCATCTGCCACAGCCGCTCGTCGACGCGCGCCCCCGACGCGATCAACCGGTCGACGACGTCCTGGTCGCTGCCGATGACGCCGCCGAGCGCGGTGCCCAGCGCCCGCATCATCGCGCCGGTCAGCGTGGCGATGTCGACGATGGCGTCCGGGCGCTCCTCCGCGGCCAGCACCATCGCGTCGGCCATCACGAGCCTGCCCTCGGCGTCGGTGTTCTGCACCTCGACGGTGGTGCCGCCGCGCACGGTCAGGACGTCGCCCATCTTCAACGCGGTGCTCGACGGCATGTTGTCGGTGCACATCAGCCATCCGGCAGCCCCCGCTCGGCGCCCAGCCGCTCGGCCAGCTCGGCCATGCGGGCGGCGGTCAGGTGCGCGGGCGGGCAGTTCGCGAGGTCGCGGGCCAGCGCGGTGACGCCCGCGAGCACCTTGCCGCGCTTCGCCTCGGCGTCCGCCTCCGGCGCCGTCGAGACGACGGTGAGCGCGGCGATCGGCGCCGGGCCGTCCGCGCTGCGCAGGGAGAAGCGGTAACGGGCGAGCAGGATCCCTTCGACGGCGACGCGGGCGGCGGCGGGCAGGTCGACCCCGGTGAGGTCCAACGCGGGCCGCACGCTCCAGCCGACAGCGCCCGCGAACGCCGCGGCGGCGTCGCGCAGACCGGTCTCGTCCAGCGCCGCGAGGTCGCCCACCCCGACCAGCACGCGAGGGGCGCCCGCCTTCGCGGGCAGGACGAGCGTGCGGCCCGGCTCGCCGGTGAACCCCGCGGCGCGCAGGGCCGCCCGGTCGAATCCGAGGTCGGGCACCGGCCCGTCGGCGCCGACGAGGACCCCCACGGCGTCGGCGTCGTCGGGCGCCGTGGCTGCGGCCGCCACCTCCACGGCGGCGGTCAGCGCGACGGACGGGGCGGGATCGAAGCCCGGCGGGACCGTGACGGCCTGGTTGCGCACCTCGTCGACGATCGGCGCGCGGCCTACGGCCCGGCTTCCCCTCGGTGGGGTGAGGTGTGCCGTTACGTGGGGGCCGGATCGGCTTCCGTGGCCTCCGGGAGCGCGGGCGCCGAGCCCAGCAGCGCCGCCGCCCAGCCCGCCTGTGGATCGCTGTCCACCAGGATCGCCTTGACCAAGAGCGTCAGCGGCACCGCCAGCACCGCCCCCACCGGGCCGAGCAGCCAGCCCCAGAACACGAGCGCGAGGAACGTCACGGTGATCGAGAGCCCGACCGCGTCGCCGACGAAGTGCGGCTGCACCAGCGACGTGAGGATGAAGTTGACGACCAGGTAGAGCACCACGACGATCACCATCGTGCGGGGCCCGCCGACCAGCAGGCCCAGCACCGCGGGCGGCAGCACGGCGAGCCAGAACCCGACGTAGGGGATGTAGTTGGTGATGAACGCGAGCAGCCCCCACGTCACGGCCAGCGGGATGCCCAGCAGCAGGAGCGCGACCGTGTCGATCAGGCCGAAGAGCAGCCCGAAGATCGTCGTCACGATCAGGTAGCGGCGGATCCCCGTCGTGAAGCGGGCGAGCGCGGCGCCGAGCAGCGGGCGGTCGGCGAGCACCATCGCGAGCCGGGCGTCCGCCCCGCTGGACTCGATGCTGATGAACAGCAGCAGCGACAGGAGGAACACGAGGTTGGTCGCCAGCCCGACCACGCCCGCCAAGAGCACCCCGACGTAGCCCGCGATCTTGCCGATGTCCAGCCCCGCCAGGACGTCCCGTACCTGGTCGGGCCCGATGCCGTACGTGCTGAGCAGGGCGCCGAGCCCGCGGCGCAGGCTGTCGGCCTCCACGGCGTACTGCGGGAGGATGGTCGCGAGGCGGGCCGCGGAGAGCACCACGACCCCGGCCATCACGACGACGACCCCGTAGACGAGCACCACCAGCACGACGGTGGCCAGCCATGCGGGCAATCCGGCCGCGCGGAGCCGCGTGGCCGATCGGGGCGATCACCACCACGATCACCCAGGCCAAGAACGCGGGCGCGATGAGCCATGCGGTGGCGCCGATCCCGGCGGCGACGATCACCGCCGCCGCCGTGCCGACCAGGATCAGGTACGCGCGGGGGGCCTTCACAGTGGCCACACCAGCGGCACCAGCCCGATCGCGACCACGAAGAACACCCCGACCACCGGCAAGCCCAACCGCCAGTAGTCGCCGAAGCGGTAGCCCGCAGGACCCATGACCATCATGTTGGCAGGCGTGGCCACCGGCGTCAGGAACGACGCGGCCGCCGCGACGCAGACGCACATCAGCACCGGCCGGGCCGACACGGAAAGCTGTGCGGCGGCCGACACCGCGATCGGGATCACGATCAGCGCCGTGGCCGTGTTGCTGATCATCTGGCCGAACGCGACCGTGAGCACGAACAGCGCCACCAACAGCATCAGCGGGCCCGCCTCGCGGACCGCCCCGACGGAGCACCTCCGCGACCAGCTCGCCCGCGCCCCGGCCAGCACCCCCATCGCCCGCGTCGAGCGCGGCCCGAGCGGCACGCCCTGCCTGCGCACGAGCGGCGGGGAGTCCACCACGAGCACGTCGTCGTGGCCCGCGAGGTCGTCCAGGGCCGCCCACGGGCCCTCCAACAACAGGACGTCGCCCGCCTGCAGGGCCGTTCCACCCCGGTTGTGCCCCTGCCGCTGCACGGCCAGCACGACGAGCGGGCCGCCGGGCACCACCCGTCCGGGCGCGACGACCTCGCCGACCAGCCGCGACCGCGGCGGCACCACGACCTCGGCCACACCGCCGCCCGGGCCGATCAGGGTCTGCTCGACCTCCTCGCGGTCGCGGACGGCGCGCAGCTCCAACCCGTGGTCGGTGCCGAACCGGTTGACGCCGTCGGGCGCGCCGACGACCGTCAGCCGGTCACCCGCGGCGAGGGCGCCGTCGGAGACCGGTCGGTCGGCGGCCGCGTCGGTGACGGTGATGACGCTGACGTCCGGGTAGCCGGTCAGGTCCCACTCGCCGCGCGGGTGCCCGACCAGCGGCGAGGCCGCCGGGACCGCGAGGTGGGCGACGTTGCCCAGCCGGTACTGCCGGGTGAGGGTGCGGGCGAGCCCGCTGAGGTCCCGCGGGACCGCGGCGCCGATCCGGTCGGGCAGCAGGCGGTCGCCGAACAGCAGCACCACCGCCATCGTGCCCGCGAGCAGCGGCGCCCCGACGAGCGCGAACTCGGCGAAGCGGAACGGGCCGACACCCGCGTCCGCGGCGGCGTCGGACACGATGACGTTGACCGGGCTGCCGGTCAGCAACAGCAGCGAGCCCGCGCTGCCCGCGAACGCCAGCGGCATGAGCAGCTTGGACGGCGGGATGTCCCGCTGCACCGCCACGACCAGCAGCATCGGCAGCAGCGCGGCCACCGACCCGTTGAGGTTGATCAGCGCGGTCACGGCGGCCACCAGCAGCATGACCAGCACCAGCAGCCTGCGGTGGCTGCCGCCCGCGTGGGCCGCCAGCTGCTGCCCGACCCAGGTCGTCACGCCGGTGGCGTCGAGGCCCTCGCTGACCACGAACAGGGCGGCGATGAGGATCACGGTCGGGTCGCCGAACCCCGCGACGGCCTGGTCGAGGTCGATGACGCCGGTCGCCCAGAGCACGAGGGCCGAGCCGATCGCCACGACCTCCACCGGCAGTCGGTTCGCGACGAAGAGCACGACGACGAGGCCGAGCACCACGAGGCTGACGACCGCGCCGTTCACCACGTAGCGGAGTGTCGTGAGCCCATCCCGGCCGGGGCCTCACCCGCGCAGGGCGAGACACCGCGTCTTCGACGGCGTACGGGCTGGTCGGCGCGCCGGTGTCGGGGCGCGCGCCAGGGCGCTCGGGGCGTGGCGCCTCATCCCGGCCGGAGGACGCCGCGACGGGCGCGGGCGGGCGAGAGTGGGCGCGTCGGGTCGCCGACCCGTACCGAGGGGGTGGCGATGCCCGCACTGCGCTACGAGTTCCGGGTGGCCGGACGCCTGTCGGAGCGCGCCCAGGGCGCGTTCGGTGACATGGCGGTGCACGACGCGCCACCCGAGACCGTTATCTCCGGTGAGGTGGTGGACGACGCGCATCTGCACGGGGTGCTGGCCCAGATCCAGAACCTCGGGCTGCACGTGATCAGCGTGCTGCAGGTGCCGTCGGCGCCGGACGGACGTCATACAGAACCGCCGAGCGCACCAGCAGATCCTGTACCGAGCGACGGCGCGCGCTGACGGCCGCCCACAGCAGGCCGAGCGGCACGAGCACGCAGAGCACCGCCCGGCACGTCGAGCGCGTCCAGCCGAGCCTGCCGCCGTCGCGGGCGACGACGCGCACGCCGAGCACCGCGCCGCCGACGGTCCGCCCCGCGGTCGCCCACCCCACGGTCAGGTAGCCGACCGCGACGACGACCGCCACGAGCGAGGCCTCCGCGGCCAGGCCGTGCGGCCAGGTGAACGAGACCGGGTTGACCAGGAACACGCCCGCGATGACGGCCCCGAACACGCCGCCGGTGAGGGCCGCGACGACCACCGCGTCGATGAGCGCGGCGAGCAGTCGGGTGACGATGCCCGCGGGCCCTGCGGGCTCCGGCGGGATCACGGCAGGGCCGGTGCGCCGGCCGGGGGGCCGTCCGGGTTCCTGCGCAGCAGCCGGTCGAACACCCCGGCGATCCGGTCGTCGGCCCGCCTGCTCTCGGCGCGGACGGCGCGCACCGCGTCGGAGGACAGCGCGCCGGTGGACTCGCGCACGATCTCCGGGAGGTCGATCGCGTCGATCACCGTCTGCGCGAGCCCCACCAGGTCCAGCCGCGCCACGACCGCATCCAGGTCGACGCGGGCGACGACGCGGTCGGCGTTGAGCCGGGCCGCGGCGGCGTCGAGGTCGACGCGCTCGACGATGGCGGCCACGTCCAGCCCGGCGGCGAGCCGGTCGAGGTCGAGCCGCGCGGCGATGGCCTCGACGTCGATGCGGGCGGCGATGGCGTCGAGGTCGACGCGGTCGACGATGGCGTCGATGTCGACGCGGGCGACCGCGGCGTCGAGGTCGACCCGGGCGACGATCGCGTCGAGGTCGATGCGGTCGACGACGGCGTCGATGTCGACGCGGGCGACCGCGGCGTCGAGGTCGACCCGGGCGACGATCGTCGAGGTCGATGCGGTCGACGAGGCCCGATGTCGACGCGGCGACGGCGGCGTCCAGGTCGACCCGGCGACCGCCGCGTCGATGTCCAGTGCGGCCGCGATCAGGTCGAGGTCGACGTGCTTCAGCACCAGCGTGGTGAGGTCGAGGGCGGAGAGCACCGCCGTCACGGCCTCGCGCGCGGCGTGCGCCGCCGTGCGGGCCAGCAGCTCGCCCCACTGCGCGCGCAGGGCGTGGCCCGCCGCGGCCGTCGACCCGGCGGCGACGGGCCGGGCGAGGGCGCCGAGCATCCCGCCCGCGACGCTCCCGACCAGCCCGCGCGCGGGCGCCGTGACCCGGTCCGCGAGCCGCCAGGCCAGGGCCCCGGCGCCGAGCAGCACGGCGACGGCCGTGTCGACCGTGCCCGGGGCGCCAGCCGCCGGGCCGGGTGCGCCCGGAGCGCCGAGCCCGTCCGCCGCGCCCGGGCCGCCCGGCACGCCGGGTCCGCCTACCGCGCCCGGGCGGCCCGGCACGCCGGGTCCGCCCACCGCGCCCGGGCCGCCCGGCCCGGGGCAGGCACCGCCCCCAGCGCCGGTTCCTGCCGCGCCGCCGCCACCGCCTGCCGCGACCATGCTGCCTCCTCCGCGCGGCCCCCCGCGCCGCCGCCGTCCCCCGGCGTCGACAGTGTCCCGGCCCGGGCCCTATTCCGCGAAGGCCTCGCGCAGCGCCTTCTCCTGATCGTCGGACAAGTTCGTGAACAGCAGCTCCGGCTTCTGGCCCGTGAAGGCCGCCTTGACCTTGTCGAGCACCGCGTCGCGGCTCATCACGAACAGCGCCGACGTGCCCGGCGTGATCTGGTCACGGGTCTTCTTGATGAACTCGTCGTCGATGCCGACGTCGGTCAGCGAGCCGCTCAGCGCCCCCGCGGCCGCCCCGATCGCCATGCCCAGCAGCGGCACGAAGAACAGGAGCCCGAACAGCAGCCCCCAGAACGCGCCGCCGAGGGCGCCCGCGCCCGCCAGGTTGTGCAGCTGGCGCGTCTTCGGGCGCTTGGCCCCCTCGGCCCAGGAGACGGTCGCGGCGTCGAAGATCGTGATCAGCTGCTGTTTGGCCAGATCCTCCAGCGTGCCCACCGCCTGGTCGGCGCCCCCCGCCGTGTCGAACCGCCACACGCTCAACGTCCCCATGGATGCCTCCTCGTCGCGGGCCCGGTCGTCCGGAGCCCTGCCGTCGATCCTCGGAAGCGAGCCGCGCCCGTGGCCTCACCCGACGCGGGTGAGGCCACGGCCCGTCTCGGTGGGGTCGGCTGTGCGTCACCACGTCGGGCCACACCAGGAGGGGCCGGTCATGACGCGTGCCGACGCGGCTTTCGTCTCCACCGGCTCGCTGCCCGCGCCGACGGAAGTCGCCCTCCTGGTCGACGAGGCCTACCGGCGCTTCCGCCCCGTCCGCACGGGCGACGTGTCGGCGGTGTACCCGGCGCTGCGCACCGCCGACCCCGATCACTTCGGCATCGTCGTCGCGGGCGTGACGGGCGCGACCCGCGCCGCAGGCGACAGCGCGGTCCCGTTCTCGATCATGAGCGTGGCGAAGCCGTTCGTGTTCGCCCTCGCCTGCCGCGCGTTGGGCCCCGACGCGGTGCGCGCCCGCATCGGCGTGAACGCCACGGGGCTGCCGTTCAACGCGCTGACCGCCGTGGAGCGCAGCCCCGACGGCCGCACCAACCCGATGGTCAACCCGGGGGCGATCGCCACCACCGCGCTGGTCGCGGGTCGGCGATCCGATCGACGTGGCCTGGGAGCGCATCCGGGCCGGGCTGTCCGCCTTCGCGGGCCGCCCCCTCGCCGTCGACGAGGATCTCTACCGCTCGGCGACCGCCACCAACCACCGCAACCGCTCGCTCGCCCAGTTCCTCTACGCGCGGGGCGCGCTCGCCACCTACCCCGACGAGGCGGTCGAGCTCTACACCCGGCAGAGCTGCGTCGCGGTGACCGCCGAGGACCTCGCCGTCATGGGCGCAACGCTGGCCGACGGCGGGGTGAACCCGCGCACCGGCGAGCGCGTGGTCGACCTGCCCACCTGCCGGGCGACGCTGACCACGATGATCGTCGCCGGGATGTACGAGACGTCCGGCGACTGGCTCTACGACGTCGGCCTTCCCGGCAAGAGCGGCATCGGCGGCGGCATGGTCACGGTGTCGCCGGGCAAGGGCGCGCTCGGCACGTTCTCGCCGCCGCTCGATGCCGCGGGCAACAGCGTGCGCGGCACCCTCTGCGCCGCCTACCTCTCCCGGACGCTCGGACTGGACATCCTCGCGTCCGCCCCTGTTCCTTCCGCGCCGAGGAGCTGATCACCGTGGCGAGTACCACCACCGCGCCCGCGAAGCGCACCATGCTCGACCGGATCGAGAGCCTCGGCAACAAGGTGCCGCATCCCGCGATCATCTTCCTGGGGCTGTGCGTGCTGGTGATCGTGCTCTCGGCCGTCCTCGCGACGTTCAACGTGAGCGTGACCTACGAGGTGGCCGAGCCGCCCGCCGTCACGGTCACGCAGGACTACGAGACCGGCTCATCGGTGGTGGACTACAAGCTGCCGCCGCCCGGCTACGAGCCCCAGGCGAACCCGGTGATCAAGCAGGAGACGACGGAGATCAAGAGCCTGCTCTCGGTGGACGGCGTGCGCTTCCTGTTCACGTCGTTCGTCAGCAACTTCGCCGGATTCAGCGTGGTCGCCGTGATCCTGGTGGCCATGCTCGGCGTCGGGGTAGCCGAGGAAGCGGGCCTGATGGGGGCGTTGATCCGGAAGCTGGTGAAGGTGGCGCCCCCGTGGGCGATCTCGTGGATCATCGTGTTCATCGGGGTGATCTCCAGCATCGCCTCCGACGCCGGCTACCTCATCCTCATCCCGCTCGCGGCGGCCGCCTACCTGTCCGTCGGCCGCCACCCGCTGGCCGGGCTCGCCGCGGCCTACGCGGGCGTCAGCGCCGCGTTCGGGTCAACATCCTGATCAAGCCGAGCGACGGCGTACTCACCGAGGTCACCAACGAGGCGATCGCGCTGGTCGACCCGAACCTGAAGATCGGCATCACGGCCAACCTGTGGTTCAACATCGTCTCCACGTTCTTCCTCACCGCGGTGATCGTCTTCGTCTCGTCGCGGCTCGTGGAGAAGCGGTTGGGCAAGTACGACCCGACCGAAGGGGGCGCACCGGCCGACGGTGCCGCCCGAACCCGAGGTCGACACCGTGGCCGAGTCCCGCGGCCTGCGCTTCGCGGGCTACGCGGTGCTCGCGTCGCTCGTGGTCGTCGTGCTGCTCTCGGCGCCCCCCGGCGCGCCGCTGCGCAACCCGCAGACCGGCTCGCTCATCAACGACGCGCCGCTGATGGACAGCCTGATCGTCATCATCACGCTGATCTTCCTGGCCGCGGGCATCGGCTACGGCTACGGCGCGCGGTCGCTCACCGGCAGCACGGCCGTCATCAACGCGATCACCAAGACCTGGGCGTCGCTGGCGGGGCTGCTGTTCATGCTGTTCCTCATCGCGCAGTTCATCGCGTACTTCAACTACTCGAACATGCCGACGGTGATCTCGGTCGCGATGGCCGACGTCCTCGAGGCCGCGAACATCGGCCCGCTCTGGCTGCTCATCGGGTTCGTGATCGTCATCGCGATCCTGGACATCATCATCCCGGGCCTGCTGCCCAAGTGGGCGATCTTCGCGCCGGTGTTCATCCCGCTGTTCATCCGGCTCGGCGTGGCCCCGCAGACCCTGCTCGCCGCGTACCGGCTGGGCGACTCCCCGATGAACGTCATCACGCCGCTGATGGTGTACCTGCCGTTCATCGTGCTCGTGGCGCAGCGCTACAAGAAGACCGCGGGCCTCGGGACGATCGTCGCGATGATGATCCCGTTCTCGGTCGTCGTGCTGGTCGCCTGGCTGCTGTTCTTCATCGCGTGGTTCCTCCTGGGCATCCCGTTCGGCCCGGGCTACCCCGCCTCCCTCTAACAGCTCCATGATCACCGGTTCGGTGCAGAAATGGCCGGATTTGGCCGCTTTTCGCACCGAACTGGCGATCATGACCGGCCGCGGGGTGGGGCGGGGTCGGGCAGCCTGCGGCGCAGGTGGTCGAAAGGCGGGCGGGGGAGCGGGCCGTCCCCGCGTCGTCAGCGGATCGTCAGCGGCCGGGCCCACCCTCTCCCCTGTGGACGACCAGCTGCTCCGGCACATCCTCGACGGCGACGACCCGGCCGTGCTCGTCGCGGTCGCGCTCGCCGCCGCGGACCGGCCGCTGGAACGGGCCGCCGCGCTCGCCGCGGACGCCCGAACCCGCCGCGCGGTCGCCGTCGCGCTCGCCTACCTCGGCGGCGACCACGACCGCGCACTGTTGCTCGCCCGCGACCACCTGGCCGACCACCCGGCCGATCTCCTCGTGGCGCACGTCGCCGCGCTCGCCGAAAGGACCTGAGCCAAGACCCCCCGCCGTGCCGCCGCCGCGATGGTCGCCGCCGCCGTGCTCCTGAACCCGGCCTTCACCGGGGTGGCGGCCGCCCTCATCCTTATGGGGGTTCTTTACCCGCTGGCCCTGCCGCTCGTCGATCTCGCCGACTTCGGCGGCTACGTGCTCTGGAGCGCCTGGCTGCTGATCTTCGCGGCCGTGCTCGTCCGCCGCGGGGCGCCTCAGCCCAGCCGAGCCTGAGCGCGCTGCGCGCAGCGGTGTGGAACACTCTGCGACGCCCAGCGGACCTGTGGAAGGACCAACCCGTGCCGTCGGAGCGGCGGACACCGACCTCCGATCTGGACGACGACGTCGTCCGGACGGTGTTGATGTCGCTGCCGTCCGCCAGCGTGCTGTTCGTCGACCGGGACCTGCGCTACCGCGCGGCGGTCGGCGCCGCGATCACCTACTACGGCTTCGAGCCGTCGAAGATGATCGGCCGCCTCGTGTCCGACACGCTCTCGCCGGAGACGTACATGTTCGTCGAGCCTGCGCTCCGCCGGGCGCTGGCGGGCGAGATGTTCACCGAGATCCGCGAGATCGAGCCGCTCGGGGGCGCGGCGTTCGAGATGGCCTACGGGCCCGCCGTCGAGAACGACGAGATCGTCGGGGCGCTCGTCGTGTTGCGGGACGTGACCGTCGAGCACCGAGCGCTCACCGACCTCGCCGCCGCCGACGATCTCCACCAGATGCTGATGAGCCACACGAGCGACGTCATCGCGCTGACGACCCCCGCCGAAGCCCGCTACGCCTGGGTCTCGCCGTCGGCGGTGCGGGTGCTCGGGTGGGAGTACGACAAGCTGGTCGGGCGGACGGTCTACGACTTCGTCCATCCCGACGACGCGGCCGCGGTCCGCGCCACCCGCAAGGCCTTGCTCGGCGACGCGGAGCAGGTGAGCGTGACCTACCGCTACCGGCGCCCGGCGGGCGGCTTCATCTGGGTCGAGGGGCTGATCCGCCGCGTCCGGGACGCCGATGGAACGATCATGGGCCTGCTGTCGACCGTCCGCGACGTCACCGAGCGGAAGCGCCTGGAGGCGGAGCTGTCCCGGGCGCGGACGACGTTCGAGCTGGCGTTCTCCGCGGCGCCGATCGGGATGGCGCTCGTGTCGGTCGACGGGCGGTTCCTGCGCGTCAACGAGGCGCTCTGCAAGCTGCTCGGGCCGGGACGAGGAGTCCCTGCTGCGGCTGACGTACCGGGACATCACCTACGCCGACGACCTCGCCGACAGCAACGACCTGCTCAAGTCGATGCTCGACGGCACGCGCAAGCGACGGGCGGCTGGAGAAGCGCTTCCTTCGCCCCGACGGCAGCGTCGTCTGGGGGCTGCTCGCCCTCGCGCTGGTCCGCGACGGCGACGGGCGGCCGCGGTTCTTCATCTCGCAGACCGAGGACGTCACCGACCGCAAGAACGCCCAGCGGGAGATCGAGCGGCTGGCCACGATCGACGCCCTCACCGGCCTGCCCAACCGGCTCCTGCTCATGGACCGGCTGCGGCACGCGCTGACGCTGGCCCGGCGCAGCGGCTGGCTGGTCGGGGTGGTGTTCGTCGACCTCGACCGGTTCAAGGAGGTCAACGACACGTACGGGCACGAGGTCGGCGACGACCTCCTGCGCCAGGTCGCGGGGCGGCTGGACGGCGCGACCCGGGTGGGCGACACGACGACGCGGCGTCGGCGGCGACGAGTTCGTCGATCCTCTGCGAACAGGTGCACGACGGCCGACGAGGTGGCGCAGGTGGCCGGGCGGATCCGGGCCGCGGTGGCCCGGCCGTTCCCGGTGCTCGGGCACGAGGTGCGGATCTCGGCGAGCGTCGGGGTGACGGTCGGCGACTCCGCGAGGCGGCGAGTCGCTCCTGCAGGAGGCCGACCGCTCGATGTACGCGGCCAAGCGCAGCGGGCCCGGGCGGATCGACGTCTACTCCGAGGCGTGGGGCACGATCGCGGCCGACCAGCTCGCCGTGCACGCCGCGCTCGCCGAAGGGCTGGAGCGCGGCGAGCTGCTGGCGTACTACCAGCCGATCGTCGACCTGCGCAGCGGCGCGGTCACCGCGCGGGAGGCGCTCGTGCGCTGGGCGCACCCGCAGCGGGGGCTGCTCGGGCCCGCGTCGTTCCTGGGCGGTGCGGACCGCAGCCCGCTGGGCGTCGCGTTGGGGGAGAAGGTGCTGGAGCTGGCCTGCGCCACGGCCGCGACCTGGGCGCGACGGGTGCGCGGTGCACGTCAACGTCTCGGCGCGGCACCTGGCCGAGCCGGGGTTCGTCGCGTTCGTCGAGCAGTGCCTCGCGGACTCGGGGCTGGCGCCGTCCCGGCTGGTGCTGGAGATCACCGAGAGCCTGGTGCTGGCCGCGTCCCGTTCCACGCTGACGTCGACGGCGGCGCTCTCGGCCATGGGCGTCGGCCTGTGCCTCGACGACTTCGGCACCGGCTACTCCAGCGTCACCGCGCTGCACAAGCTGCCGATCGGCGGGTTCAAGATCGACCGCTCGTTCGTCGCCGGGGTGCCCGCGAACGCGACCAGCGCGTCGCTGGTGGACGGGCTGATCAGCCTCGGCACCGGGATGGGGCTCGACGTCGTGGCCGAGGGCGTCGAGACGCGGGAGCAGGCGGAGTGGCTGGCCGCGCACGCGTTGCCCGTTCGGGCAGGGGTTCCTGTTCGGCCGCCCCGTCGAGGCCTGACTGCCCGTGCGCGGAAACGAGTGCTCGGCGCCTCGTTTCCGCTCACGAGCCGCGAGGCGAGCGCCGCCGAGCGACCGGCCTGGCGGCCGCCGAACAGGCAGCCGCCCAGGAACGTGCCCTCCAGCGAGCGGTAGCCGTGCACCCCGCCGCCGCCGAAGCCCGCGACCTCGCCCGCGGCGTAGAGCCCGGGCAGCGGGGTGCCGTCGGCGCGCAGCACCCGGCAGGCCAGGTCGGTCTGCAGGCCGCCGAGGGTCTTGCGGGTGAGGATGTTCAGCTTCACGGCGATCAGCGGGCCCGCCGCGGGGTCGAGGATCCGGTGCGGCGTGGCCGTGCGGATGAGCTTGTCGCCGCGGTAGCGCCGGGCGTTGTGGATGGCCATCACCTGCAGGTCCTTGGTGAACGGGTTGGCGATCTCCCGGTCGCGCGCGACGATCTGCCGCTCCAGCTCGCGCGGGTCGATCAGCGGCCTCGTCGGTCAGCTTGTTCATGCCCGCCACCAGCTCCGGCAGGGTGTCGGCGACGACGAAGTCCGCGCCGCGGTCGAGGAACGCCTGCACCGGGGCCGCGGCGCCGGGCCGCACGCGGCCGAGCACCTGGGGGATGCTGCGGCCGGTGAGGTCGGGGTTCTGCTCGGAGCCCGAGAGCGTGAACTCCTTCTCGGCGATCTTGTAGGTCAGCACGAACCACGAGTGGTCGTAGCCGGAGGCGGTGATCGCGCCGAGCGTGCCGAGGGTGTCGAAGCCGGGGAACGCGGGCGCGGGGAAGCGGCGGCCGCGCGCGTCGAACCACAGCGACGACGGGCCGGGCAGGATCCGGATGCCGTGCCGCGCCCAGATCGGGTTCCAGTTGCTGCACGCCCTCGGTGTAGTGCCACATCCGGTCGCGGTTCACCAGCCGGGCGCCCGCGGCCTCGCTGATCCCGAGCATGCGCCCGTCGACGTGCTCGGGCACGCCCGAGATCAGGTGCTTCGGGCGCGGGGCCGAGGCGGGCGGGCCAGTGGGCGCGCACGAGGTCGTGGTTGGCGCCGATCCCGCCGCTGGTGACGATCACGGCCTGCGCCGCGAGGTCGAACGCGCCGATCTCGACCCGCGAGCTCGCCGTGCCCCGCGCGGCGGTGGAGGGCTCCAGCACCGCGCCGCGGACGCCGGTCACCACGCCGTCGGTGACGGCCAGCTCGTCCACCCGGTGCCGGAACCGCGAGCTCCACCCGGCCCGCGGCGACCGCGGCGCGCACCCGCCGCTCGAACGGTTCGACGACGCCCGGCCCGGTGCCCCACGTGACGTGGAAGCGGGGCACCGAGTTGCCGTGGCCGTCGGCGAGGTAGCCGCCGCGCTCGGCCCACCCCACGACCGGGAAGAACCGCACGCCCATCCCGGCCAGCCACGACCGCTTCTCGCCCGCCGCGAAGTCGACGTACGCCGTGGCCCACTGGCGGGCCCAGAAGTCCTCGCCCGCCGGGTCGTCGGCGCCGCGGTCGAAGCCCGCCGAGCCGAGCCAGTCCTGCAGGGCGAGGTCCGCGGAGTCGCGGATGCCCAGCCGCCGCTGCTCGGGGGAGTCGACGAGGAACAGCCCGCCGAACGACCAGAACGCCTGCCCGCCGAGGCTCGCGGCGGGCTCCTGGTCGAGCAGGATCACCCGCCTGCCCGCGTCGGCGAGCTCGGCGGTGGCCACCAGCCCGGCGAGCCCGGCCCCGACCACGATCACGTCCGCGTCCACGGCTCCCACCCTGGCACGACTGCCTGCTCACAGCTCCGCCGTGGGTGATCGCCGCGAGCGGCACGTGACGGCGGTGGCGGCCGTCGTGGTGTCGCGCTCGCGGCGATCTTCTACGGGCGGCCCGTGCGGAACGCGTCCAGCACCCGGCGTTCGCGCTTGGTCGGACGGCCTGCGCCGCGGTCGCGGCGGGCGACCGGGACGACCGGCTCCGGGGCGGGCGTGCGGTCGAGGTAGCAGGTGACGGCGTCGGCCGCGCCCACCCGTCGCTGGATCACCCGCACCACCTCGACGATGCGGGTGGTGTCGTGGATGCGGGCGCGGACCTCGTCGCCGGGAGCGACGGTGGTGGCGGGCTTCGCGGGCCGGTCGTTGACGCGCACGTGCCCCGCCCGGCAGGCGGCCGCCGCATCGGGCCGGGTCTTGGTCAGGCGCACGGCCCACAGCCAGCGGTCCACCCGGGTCGAGTCCACGCCCCCGATGATGCCGGTGAGTCGCCGCGTTCCGGCACGGTGAGTCGCGCGTTCCGGCCCGGTGAGTCGCGCGTTCCGGCCCGGTGAGTCGCGCGTTCCGGCCCGGTGAGTCCCGCGATCCAGCCGGTGAGTCGCGTGTCCCGGCACGGTGAGTCGCGCGTTCCGGCACGGTGAGTTGACGTCCTCGGCTCAGCGCAGACGCCGCAGGCGCTCCACCACCGCGGCCACCATCGGGTGTGCGCGCAGCTCGTCCAACGAGACCGGCAGCGGCTGCCGCCAGTTCGGGTACTCGTCGACCGTGCCGGGGAGGTTGGGCTGGCGGGCCTCGCCGACGACGTCGTACGGCGCGATCAGCACCAGCTGCGACCGGCTCAGCGGCCAGCAGCTCGTGGATCGCGACGACCAGCTCGTCCTCGCTCGGCGCCTCCCCGACCAGGCCCTCGGCGCGCAGCAGCTCGACCAGCTCGGCCCGCTCGACCGCGGCCTTGGCCTCGTCGGCGGCGACGTCGTCGAGCAGCCCCAGCTCCGCGCGGGCCCGCACGTGCTCGGCGCGCAGGAACCCGGTGACCGTCGGCAGGTCGTGCGTCGACACGCTCGCCACCGCCTGCTCCGGCCACGCGTCCGGGGGGAGCAGCGGCTCGCCGGGCGCGTCGCGGTCGCGGGTGAACCACAGCACCGCCGAGCTGAGCATCCCGCGCGCGTGCAGGGCCTGCGTGACCTCCGGTTCGACCGTACCCAGGTCCTCGCCGACGACGAGCGCCCCCGCCCGATGCGCCTCCAGCGTGAGCACGGCGAGCATGACCTCGGCGTCGGAATGGACGTACGTGCCGCCCGCCGGACCGACGCCCGGCGGCACCCACCACAGCCGGAACAGGCCCGCGACGTGGTCGACGCGCAACCCGTCGGCCTGGCGGAGCAGGGCGCGGACGAGGTCGCGGTAGGCCGCGTAGCCGGTGGCGTCGAGCCGGTCGGGGCGCCACGGCGGCAGCCCCCAGTCCTGGCCATGCTGGCTGAACGCGTCCGGCGGGGCGCCGACCCGCGCGCCGAGCGCGAGCACGTCCTGCCACGCCCATCCGTCGAAGCCCTCGGGGTCGCAGCCGACGGCGAGGTCGTGCACCACGCGGACGCCGACGGCGCGGGCTGCCGTGCGGACGTCGCCCAGCTGCCGCTGCACCTCGCCCTGCAGCCAGGCGTGGTAGGCGACGCGCGGCGCGAGCGCGGCGGCCGCCCGCGCCACCGCGGGTGACGACGGGTGCCGCAGTTCGGCGGGCCACGTGGCTCCACTGGCTCCCGTACCGCTCGGCGAGGGCGCAGAAGAGGGCGAACTGATCCAGGTCCGGGGTGGTCACGGCGGGCGCGGGACGGCCCGCGGCGCGCCACAGCAGCTCCGTGGCCGCGCGCTTGGCGGCCCAGCTGCGGTCGTAGTCGATCCGGCCGCCGACCGTTTCGGGGCGCAGCGCGTCGACCTCGGCCCGGGTGGCGGGGTCGGCGTGGGCGTAGGCGTCGACATCGGTGACGCGCAACGCGAGCGGCGTGCCGAACCGCCGGCTCGACGGCGTGTAGGGCGACGGCTGGATCGGGCGGCACCGGCGTGATCGCGTGCAACGGGTTGAGCAGCACGGCCGACGCGCCGTGCTCGGTGCCGGTCCAGGTGGCGAAGGTGCGGAGGTCGCCGAGGTCGCCGAGGCCCCACGACCCGGGGGAGTGCAGGGCGTAGAGCTGCAGCATCCAGCCCCAGGACCGCGGGGTCGGCGGCAGGGCGCGGGGCGCGGCGACGACCGTCACGACCTGGTCGTCGGTCTCCAGCCGATACCAGCCGGGGGCGAGGTCTGCGGGGATCTCGGTGACGTCGCGACGTCCGCCCGCCTCGTCGACCAGCACCCCCGGGGCGGCGAGGGGGCGCGGCTCGCCGGGGCGGGCGGCGAGCGTCGCGGGCGTCCGCTCGCGCACACCGGCCAGCGCGATGCGCCGCGCCTGCGGGCTGGCCGCGTCCACGTCCAGCAGCCCCAGCACGCGAATCACCGCCTCGGGGTCGACCGTGATCGGCCGCCGGTCGCCGTCCCGGTAGACAGTCGCTACGCCGTACGCGGCGGCGATCTTCGCAAGGTCCTCGTCCACGCCGTCCTTTCCCGCTTTGAGCTGCGATAACACGCCGTGCACCGAGTGCGGGCGCGGAGTGGTCGGGATGCTAGGTTCGCACGCGCGGGCAGCTCGCCCGGCACCCCCGCGCGCGAGGCCGGTCCGCCGTTCTCCGGCACCGGGTGCGCAAGCGGACGTAGCAGGGAGTGCCGATGACCACACTGGGCGCGCTGCTCGTGGGCCTCCTGCTCCTGCTGTTGCTCTTGCTGCTGCTCCTCGGAGCGCTCCTCTGGATGCCGCGACGCCCACGCCGCGGGCCCGAGCAGCCCCGTACCGTGGCCGATCTCGTCCGGATGCGGGAAGCCGCCGCAGCATCACCGGCTCAGGCACCCGTGAACGTCGGCTCGCCGGACCCCGCCATCCCCGTCGGGACACCGGCGGACATCGCGCCGAGCCCCGTCGACGCCGAGTCGGTGGCGCCGGATGTCGCGTCGCCGGTCCCCGACACGATCCTCGGCTACGCCGCAACCAACGCCGATGACGACTGGGACCAACCCGTTTCGCGCGCGGCGCCATCGGAGTCGACGTTGGAGGTGCGGGCGTCGACACCCCCTGGGCTCGCGCGGCCCGCATGGCCGAGCCGTGGCCGGAGTGCTCGGCGGAGCCGGGCGAGGCCCCCGCGCGGCCGAGCATTGCCCTCCTCCCCACCTACCCCACCCAGCCCAGCGTTCGTCCCGAACCGCCTGCCGCGGAGCCGTCGCCGGTCTCGCCCGCGTCGTCGGAAGCCCCCGCACCAGCGGAGTCCGTGCACGCGGCCGCCGAGATGGAGCAAGCGCCCGCGCTCACCGGGCATGAAGAGCTGCGCCCGCCACCGTCTGCGCACCCGTCCGCGCTCGCCGAGGCGTCGGAGGTGCCCGCCGAGCCGGAGGAGGCGCCACCGTCGGAAGCTGCGCCTGCCCTCGCCGCTGCCCCGCAGCCGGCAGCGGGAGCGGTGGCCGATCCGGCAGCGCCTGCCCCGGCTGCGGCGGTGCTCTCCGATCCGGCCGCGCTCACCGAGACGTCAGGTGCGCACGACGGCGCGACCGGCTCGAAGCCCGCTCCGCACCCGCTGACGCCGGGGGGTCCGGCAGAGGCCGATGCGGCGCCCGCTGCACCTGTCGAGACGGCCGCCCCGCACCCGTTCGTGCCGGCTGCCGCGGCGTCGTCCGACATCGCCGACGACGGGCCTGCCGCGAGGGAGGCACCCGCGCAGGCGGCGCACCCCATTGCGGACGCCGCACTCCCGACCGAGGCGGGCGGCGCGTCGTGGAGCGGCGGAGCGGTGGCGCACGAGCCCACGGCCGCGGAAGCCCCGGCCCACCCCCACGCGAACGGGCACGCCGCCGTCCCCACCCCGGCGCGCGTCGCGGGTCGCATCCGCCGCAGCCCCACCGCCACCGCCGCCGAGCAGGCCGCCGCCAATCTCGCCCTCCTGCGCACGTTCGGTATCGCCGGACCCGACGGGGCCAACGCCGCGGACGAGCCCGAAGTCGAGCTCGAAGGCTGCGCGACCGGCGACGACGAGCCCGTGCCGGCAGAGCCCAACCGATCGCCTTCCGCGTGCTCGCTCGCGATGGCCGCGGGATCGCGGCCGCCACGGTCACGCTGCTCGACGACCACGGCCGGGAGACCGCGAGCACCCGCACCGACCCGGACGGCCACGGCGTCCTCACCGCCCGCCACCCGGGCGGCTACATGCTGGTCGTCGCGGCCGACGGCTACCAGCCCGGCGCGATCACCGTCGCCGTCACCGACGGGCCGGTCGACGCCGAGATCCCGCTCACGCGCTCGGCGTCGATCACCGGCACCGTCGGCGGCGAGGACGGCCCGATCGTCGGGGCGCAGCTCGCGCTCGTGCAGGACGGCGAGATCGTCGACACCGACGCACAGCTCCGCCGACGGCACCTACCGGTTCCCCGACCTCGCGGCGGGCGAGTACGGCCTCTCGATCAGCGCGCACGAATGCGAGACCGCGGCGCTCGTGCTCGAGCTCGCCGACGAGGCCGACCTGCGCCAGGACGTCGACCTCGTCCCCGCAGGCCTCCCGTCCGACGACGTGATGATCGGGCCCCGATGACCGACCGCGCCGAGGGCAGGGTCGTCGGCGCGGGAGATGTCGAGCTGTTCTGGCAGGGCTGGTTGCCCGCGTCGACGAGTGGGGTGCTGCTGCTCTGCCACGGCCTCGGCGAGCACTCCGGTCGTTACGGCAACGTCGTCGACGCCGTCCTCCCCGACGGCTGGGCGGTGTACGGGCTCGACCAGCGCGGGCACGGGCTGTCCGGCGGCCGCCGCGCCCACGTCGATCGCTACGCCGACCTCCTCGCCGACTTCGACGCTCTTCCGCCGCGCCGTCGTCGCCCGCCACCCCGGCGTGCCCGTGGTGCTGCTCGGCCACAGCATGGGCGGCCAGATCGCGCTGGCCTACGCCCTGGAGCACCAGGCCGACCTGGCCGGGCTCGTCCTGTCCGCGCCCGCGTTGGCGGGCGACGTCGTGCCGAAGCCGGTGGTCCCGCTGCTGCGCGCACTGGGCCGGGTCGCGCCGGGCTGCGGCCCGCGGGCATCGACGTCACCAAGATCAGCAAGGACCCGGCCGTCGTGGCCGCCTACCAGGCCGACCCGCTGGTGCACCACGGCAAGCCGACGCTCGGGCTGGGCCTTGGCGTCGTCGACCAGTTCGCCGTGCTGCCCGAGCGGGCCCGAGCACTGACGGTGCCGCTGCTGCTGCAGCACGGCTCGGCCGACGTGCTCACCGACCCGGCGGGCACCCGTCTCCTGGCCGCCACCGCGGGCTCGGCCGACAAGACCGTGCGCTGGTACGACGGCCTCTGGCACGAGATCTACAACGAGCCGGAGCGCGCCCAGCCGCTCGCCGATCTCCGCGAGTGGCTGGCCGCCCGCCGTTGAATGACGGCCGTGCCGGGCCGGACATTTCCGCCCCGCTCGCCCGCGGGCTGGGAGCAATTGGCGCGCGGCGCGGCCGCTGTGGTCCTATCGGGACATGTCGCCCGCCGCCGTCCTCGGAGAGATCTGGGGCACCCGTCGCGGGGACAACTTCGACCAGTCGTGTCGCCCGAGCTGACGTCCGCTCCTGTCCGCTCGCCACACCGCTGGAGTCACCCCGTGCTATCGCACGCCCCCACCTCCTCTCGCGCTCGCCGACCTCACCGATCTCACCCGCGTCGTCGCCGACGAGGTCCGCGCGGGCCGCCATCCCGTCCACATCGACCCGCTGCACCGCTGGTACCAGCTCCTGCGCAGCGACGACTTCGTCGACGTCTGGCTGATCAGCTGGACGACCTCGCAGGCCGCCGAGCTGCACGATCACGCGGGATCGCTGGGGGCGCTGACGGTCGTGTCGGGCCGTCTGGTCGAGCAGCGCTGGACGGGCTACGGGCTGCGCACCCGCAGCCTGCGGCGGGCCGCAGCGCGGGGTTCCCGCTCGGGCACGTGCACGACGTGGCGAACCGGGCGGTCGAGCCCGCCGTGAGCGTGCACGCCTACTCGCCGCCGCTGACGGCGATGTCGTACTACGGCGTCACGCCCGACGGGCGGCTGCGGCGTACGCGCAGCGAGCTGGTGGCGGCGTGAGTCCGCCGGTGCGCGGGATCGAGGAGCTGCTGGCGGCGGCGCGGGCCCGGCTGGACCGGCCCGACCCCGACGCGCCGCGGAGATGGTCGCCCGGGGCGCGCTCCTCGTGGACACCCGGCCGGGCTGGCAGCGGGATCAGGAGGGTGACCTCCCGGGCGCGCTCGTCGATCGAGCGCAACCACCTGGAGTGGCGGTTGGACCCGACCTCGGCCGCCCGGATCCCGCAGGCCGTCGACCACGACGTCACGTGGATCGTCGTCTGCTCGGAGGGTTACGCGTCCAGCCTCGCCGCCGCGTCGCTGCAGGACCTCGGCCTGCGCAACGCGACGGATCTCGACGGCGGCTTCCGGGCCTGGAAGGCGGCGGGCCTGCCGGTGGGTCTGAGCGTCTCACGGGCGGGTGTGGTCTGCGGCGGCCGGTCCCGGCATGCTGCCCGGTATGGGTGATCGGGAGAGCGCGAACGGCGTCAGCGCCGGGACCGGGAGCAACGCGACGTCCGAGAGCGCACGGCGTCGTGGGGAGCGTCGCGGCGGCCGGGAGCACCGGCGTCATCGGCAGCGTCGCGACGGCGGGCAGCACGGGCGTGATCGGCAGCGTCGCGACGGTGGCAGCGCGGGCGTCATCGGCAGCGCGGCGACGAGCGGGAGCGCGGGCGTCATCGGCAGCGTCGCCACCGCCGGCCAGCGTCGGGATCATCGGCAGCGTGCTCAGCCTGCTGTCGGTCGCGCTCGTGGCGTGCGTGGGCAGCCTGGCGTGTGTCCGGTGCCGCCGCTGCCTGTTCTGCATCGGCTGCATCGACTGCGAGGGCTGCATCTTCTGCGTCGGCTGCGTCGGCCTGCGGGGCGCCGTGCGGCAGGTGCGGGTGGTGGCGTAGGCGCGTGCCGAAGACCGGCACGCGTGCGAGACATGCGACTCGCCGTGTCGGATAGCCGGTGCGCGACTCGCCGTGTCGAGATGCGCGACTCGCCGTGCGGATGCGACTCACCGGGGCGCGCGGCTCACCGGGGGTGAGCAGGGCCGCCGTGATCGGCGCCGCGTTCGCGCCCAGCCACGCGTCGGTGCGGCGGGCGCGGGCGGCGGCGTCGGGGCCCCAGTAGGCCGCGAAGCCGGGGACGCCGTGGGCCGCGCCGTCCGCGACGATCCCGCACATCCAGTCGTGGCTCGCCCGCACGGCCTCCACCAGCCCGATCACGCCCTTCCTCGTCGAGCCCGTAGGCGTCGACGAGGATCCGGGTGCGCGCGAGCGCCCGGTCCCGCCGCTCGTCGGCCACGTCGGCGGGCGAGCGCAGCGGCGCCCACAGGCGCGCGGTCGCCGCCACGTCCCACAGCGGCGCGCCGGGCGCCGCCAGGTCGAAGTCGATCAACGCAACCGCGCGCCCGTCGCGGAACACGAAGTTGTCCAGGTTCGGGTCGTTGTGCAGCATCCCGCCCGTGTCGTGCGGCGGGGGCGGCCGGTGCGGCCAGGCGTAGGGCGACGGGTCGAACCCGGCCGCGGCGTCGTGGAAGCGCCGCAGCAGCTCCCCGACGCTGCGCAGCGCCGCGTCCGTGAGCCCCCACGCAGGCGGGGGCGCGATCACGGCGTCGCCCGGGACGTAGCTGAGCACCTCCCGCCCCTCCGCGTCGACGCCCAGCACGCGCGGCGCCCCCTCGAACCCCACGTCCTCCAGGTGCCGCAGCAGCGCGTGCGCCCCCGGCGCCGACGGCCGCAGCGGCCGCCGCACCGTGTCCCCCACGCGGTACACCTGGCCGCGGTTGGCGGTGCCGCCGAGCAGGGGGATCTCGGGGCCGTCACCCGCGGACCGCAGTCGTCGATCTGCGTCGCCGCCTCGATCAGGGCCGTGGCCAGCGTCGAGTGCGTGACGAGGCTGTCGACGTACCCGCCCCGCACCGCGGCCAGCACCGCGCGCGACTTGGCCAGCCCGTAGACGATGCCGATCACCTCCGGCACGGCGCGCATCTGCGCCGCGGTGATACCGATCATCCGCTCGGTCAGCGGGGCGGGCACGGGCTCGCCGTCGCCGTCGATGAGCACGCCCGACACCTCGGCGCACACGCCCGATGCGGCCCAGCTCGGCGCGTTCGGCCTCGCTGGTGGCGTCGTACAGCGTGGACTGCTCCGGCTCCCACGCGCCGACCCCCGCCACCGCCTTCGTCACCGACCCGATCAGCCCGAACGCCCGCGCCACCTCCGGCTGCCCGCGCAGCGCCCGCGCCGTCGTCGGGTCGGGGACGGCCATCGGGGCGTAGAAGTAGTACGCGGGACCGCCCGCGACGCGCGCGACCTCCCGCACCAGCTCGATCGAGCTGTCGTCGGCCCCCGGCCGGGCCAGCGCGCCCGTGAGCTGCACGACCGCGACCGGGGCGAGCACCCGCAGCGCCCCGGCCATGGCGCTCACCGACCGCGCCCACGACAGGCCCAGCACGTCGTCCGTCGTGACGATCTCGGTGAGCAGCTCGGCCGCCGCGGCCCCGAGGTGCTCGCGCAGGGTGGCCGGGTGGTCGTCCGGGGTGTCCGTGACGACGCAGTGGGTGAGCCCGAGCGCTTCCATCAGCCGCGCGGAGAGCTCGACGTCGACAACACCCGGATGGCCGATCTCGATGCGCACGAGCCCACTGCTGCGCGCATCATCGAGCAGGCGGGCGACCTTGAAGCGGCTGAGGGAGAACTCCTCGGCGATTTCCACCTTCGAGCGCCCGTCCAGGTAGTAGCGTCGCGCCACCGACGCGGTGAGGACGAGCTGCGCCGGGCCACGCAGGTTGCCGTGTGCAGCGGCCACGTGAAAGCCCTTTCATCGGGCGCTCATCTGAGCGGTAATGAGCACATTATTGCAACAGAGATTGACGCGTGGTGACCTGTGACACAGGCTCTAGCCGCATGATCCGGATTGCCGCCCGACGCGGGGCGGCATGAACTCGATGGCCGGAGGGCGCGATGAAGCGGTGGGGTCGGCGAGGAGCCGTACTCGGGTTCGCCATGCTGTTGGCGACGTCGGGCTGCGCGGGCGCAGGCGGCGGGGGCGGCGGCGGAGGCGGGGAAAACTCGGTCTCCGTGCTGATGGTCAACAACCCGCAGATGGTCGACCTGCAGAAGCTGACGGCCGACAACTTCACCAAGCAGACCGGCATCACGGTCAACTACACCGTGCTGCCCGAGAACGACGTCCGCGACAAGATCAGCCAAGAGTTCTCCAGTCAGGCAGGCCAGTACGACGTGGCCTCGCTGTCCAACTTCGAGATCCCGATCTACGCCAAGAACGGCTGGCTCGCGCCGATGGACGACTTCGTCGCCAAGGACGCGGCGTTCAACCAGGCCGACATCCTCAAGCCGATGGCCGTGTCGCTGACCGCGGCCGACGGCAAGCTCTACGGCCAGCCGTTCTACGGCGAGTCGTCGTTCCTCATGTATCGCAAGGACGTCCTGCAGTCGAAGGGCATCACGATGCCCGACAAGCCGACCTGGCAGCAGGTGGCCGACATCGCCGCGAAGGTCGACGGCGCGCAGCCCAACATGAAGGGCATCTGCCTCCGCGGCCAGCCCGGCTGGGGCGAGGTCTTCGCTCCGCTGACCACCGTCGTCAACACCTTCGGCGGCACCTGGTTCGAGAAGGACTGGACCGCCAAGGTCAACGCGCCGGAGTTCAAGGACGCCACCAACTTCTACATCAACCTGGTCAAGGCGCACGGCGAGAACGGCGCCCCGCAGGCGGGCTTCACCGAGTGCCTGAACGCCATGCAGCAGGGCAACGTCGCGATGTGGTACGACGCGACGTCGGCCGCCGGTTCGCTCGAGGCCGACAACTCCCCGGTCAAGGGCAAGGTCGGGTACGTCGCCGCCCCCATCGTCAAGACCCAGGAGTCCGGCTGGCTCTACACCTGGGCCTGGGCCATCCAGAAGGCCAGCAAGAAGCAGGACAACGCGTGGAAGTTCATCTCGTGGGCCTCGAGCCAGGGCTACGAGAACCTCGTGGGTCAGCAGGAGGGCTGGGCAAAGGTGCCCGCGGGCAAGCGCGCCTCGACCTACTCCAACCCTGACTACCTGAAGGTGGCAGGCGCGTTCGCGGAGCCGACGAAGAACGCCATCTCGACGGCCGACCCGAACAACCCGGGCGTGCAGCCGCGACCCGCGCCCGGCATCCAGTTCGTCGGCATCCCGGAGTTCCCGGACCTGGGCACGCGGGTCTCGCAGGACATCAGCGCCGCCATCGCCGGACAGGAGACGGTCGACCAGGCGCTGGACAAGGGCCAACAGGCCGCCGAACAGGTGGCCGCCAAGTACAAGAAGTGAGGCGAGTGCCGACGTGAGCACCGCTCTTGAGCCCCAGGCGGGCGCGGGTACCTCCGCGCCCGCCTCGGGCGGTGGAAGCGCTATTCGTGTGGCGGGGGACTGGGCGCGGCGCGCCCCGCTCCTCCCCGCGCTGATCTTCATGATCCTCGTGACGCAGCTGCCGTTCGTCTTCACGCTGATCATCTCGTTCATGAACTGGAACGCGTACTACCCCGACCAGATCGGGTTCGCCGGGCTCGCCAACTACGGCGCGGTCTTCACCGACCCGGACACGCTGTCGGCGATCTGGACGACGGTCATCTTCACCGTCTCGATCGTGCTGCTCAGCCTCGTGATCGGGTTCGGGGTCGCGCTGCTGCTCGACCGTGCGTTCCCCGGCCGCGGCGTCGTGCGCACGCTGATGATCACGCCGTTCCTGATCATGCCGGTAGCGGCCTTCCTGGTGTGGAAGCACGCGCTCTACAACCCGAACTACGGCCTGTTCAACGGGCTGCTGCGGATGGTCTTCGGGCCCAACGCCGTGCAGCCGGACTGGATCTCCGACTGGCCCAAGACGTCGATCGTGGTCTCCCTGGTGTGGGAGTGGACCCCGTTCATGATGCTGATCCTGCTGGCCGGGCTGCAGAGCAAGCCGCTGGACGTCATCGAGGCGGCCAGGATCGACGGCTGCTCGCCGTGGCAGGTGTTCCGGTACATGACCTTCCCGCACATGCGCCAGTACCTGGAGCTCGCAGGCCTGCTCGGGTCGATCTACGTCGTGCAGACCTTCGACGCCGTCTTCACCATCACCTCCGGCGGCCTGGGCACGGCGAACCTGCCCTACATCATCTACACGATCTTCTACAACGCGCACGACTACGGGAAGGCGTCGGCCGCGGGTGTCGTGGTCGTGGTCGCCACGATCGCCATCGCGACCTTCGCGCTGCGCACCGTGTCGAGCCTGTTCCGGGAGGAATCGCGATGACCACCACTGCGGAACGGCCGGTGGAGACCAAGCAGGGGATGTCGGCGGAGGGCCGCCGCCGGATGTCCTCGGTGATCGTCGGGGTGGCGGCCTGGATCATCGGATTGATCTTCATCACGCCCGTGCTGTACATGCTGCTGACGTCGCTGCACAGCGAGCCGGACGCGGCGACCAACCCGCCGTCGTTCTTCGCCCCGCTCACGCTGGAGGGCTACGCCAACTTCTTCGGCGCAGGCACCGGCACCAGCCCCTGGCCGTCTCTGATCAACTCGGCGACGGCCTCCATCCTGTCCACGATCCTCGTGCTGGTGCTGTCCATCCCGGCCGCGTACGCGCTGTCGATCCGGCCGGTGCGCAAGTGGACCGACGTGATGTTCTTCTTCCTGTCCACCAAGATGCTGCCCGTGGTGGCCGGTCTGCTGCCGATCTACCTGATCGCGCAGTTCGCGGGCATGCTGGACAACGTCTACACCCTGGTCATCATCTACACCTCGATGAACCTGCCGATCGCGGTGTGGATGATGCGCTCGTTCCTTGCCGAGGTACCGGTCGAGATGCTGGAGGCGGCCTCGCTGGATGGCGCGGGCCTGATCCGTACGTTGCGCTCGGTCATCGTCCCGATCGTGCTGCCCGGCATCGCGGCCACGTCGCTGATCTGCTTCATCTTCAGCTGGAACGAGCTGCTGTTCGCCCGGGTGCTCACCGCGACCGTCGCGCAGACCGCACCGGTGTACCTCACCGGCTTCGTGACCAGCCAGGGCCTGTTCCTGGCCAAGGTGTGCGCGGCCGCGGTCGCGGTGTCGCTCCCGGTGATCGTCGCCGGGTTCGCGGCCCAGGACAAGCTGGTACAGGGCCTCTCGATGGGGGCGGTCAAGTAATGACGCCTCTACCACGGCGTCGTTGCACTCGCTCGACCCGGCCGTGGCCGTCCCCGGCTACGACCGGGGCACGGTCCGGGTCGGGATCGTGCACCTGGGGGTCGGCGCGTTCCACCGCGCCCACCAGGCGCTCTACCTGGACCGGCTGATGAACGACGGCAAGGCGCTGGAGTGGGGGATCTGCGGGGTCGGGGTGCTGCCGGGCGACGCGCGCATGCGCGACGCCCTGCACGCCCAGGACTGCCTCTACACCCTCGTCGAGAAGAGCCCGGACGGCAGCCAGCAGGCCAGGGTGATCGGCTCGATCGTGGAGTACCTGCTCGCCCCCGACGACCCGGAGGCGGTGGTCGAGAAGATGGCCGACGCGGCCATCAAGATCGTCTCGCTCACCGTCACCGAGGGCGGCTACAACTTCCACGCCGTCACCGGCGAGTTCCAGGCCGACAACCCGGGCGTGCATGCACGACCTGGAGCCGGGCGCGGCGCCGCAGACGACGTTCGGCCTGGTCGTCGAGGCGCTCGCGCGGCGACGGCAGCGCGGCATCCCGCCGTTCACGGTGCTGTCCTGCGACAACATCCAGGGCAACGGGGACGCCGCCCGCCGCAGCTTCACCGCGTTCGCCCGGCTGCGCGACCCGAAGCTGGGCGAGTGGGTGGAGCAGGAGGTGCGGTTCCCCAACTGCATGGTCGACCGCATCACCCCGGTCACCACCGACGACGACCGGGCCGCGCTGGCCGAGCGGTTCGGCGTCGAGGACAAGTGGCCGGTGGTGTGCGAGCCGTTCACGCAGTGGGTGCTCGAGGACGACTTCGGCCTCGGCCGTCCGCCGGTCGAGGACGCCGGGGCGCAGGTCGTCGGCGACGTCGAGCCGTACGAGCTGATGAAGCTGCGGCTGCTCAACGCCAGCCACCAGGCGCTGTGCTACCTCGGCTACCTCGCGGGCTACCGGCTGGTGCACGACGTCTGCCAGGACCCGCTGTTCGCCGAGTTCCTGCTCGCCTACATGGACCGGGAGGCCACGCCGTCGCCTGCGCCCGGTGCCGGGGATCGACCTGCACGCCTACAAGCGGCAGCTGATCGAGCGGTTCTCCAACCCGCAGGTGCGCGACACGGTCGCGCGGCTGTGCGCGGAGAGCTCCGACCGGATCCCCAAGTGGCTGTTGCCGGTGATCCGCCACAACCTGGAGCACGACGGCGAGATCGAGCGGGCGGTCGCGGTCGTGGCGGCGTGGGCGCGCTACGCCGAGGGCGTCGACGAGGACGGCGAGCCGATCAAGATCGTCGACCGGCTGGCCGACACGCTGAACGCCACCGCGCAGTCGCAACGCGACGATCCGCTCGCGTTCGTCCGCAACCGGGAGCTGTTCGGCGATCTGGTCGACGACGAGCGGTTCGCGGCGACCTACCAGCGCCACCTCGCGTCGCTGCACGAGCGCGGCGCGCGGGCCACGCTGGAAGCCTTCGAGCGCGATAACAGTGTTCCCGCACTCGTTGCCGCTCACGACGCGGCCGGGGAATGGCATGAAGGCGGCTGTGATCGACGTGGGCCGGGTGACGGTCGAGTCGATCCCCGACCCGACACCCGGGCCGCGCGAGGTCGTCGTCGCGGTGGCCGCGTGCGGCATCTGCGGCACCGACCTGCACATCGCCGACGGCGAGTTCGCCCCGACGCTCCCGGTCACGCCGGGACACGAGTTCGCGGGCGAGGTGGTCGCGGTCGGCACGGCGGTCGACCCGGCCGTCGACGGGGTGCGCGTCGGCGACCAGGTGGCCGTCGACCCGTCCCTCTACTGCGGCGAGTGCTACTTCTGCCGGCGCGGGCGGGGCAACCTGTGCGAGCGGTGGCGGGCCATCGGCGTCACCGCGACGGCGGCGCCGCGGACTACGTGGCGGCGCCGGTGGCCAACTGCGTGGTGCTGCCCGAAGCCGTGCGCCCGGTCGACGCGGCGCTGGTCGAGCCGCTGTCGTGCGCGGTGCACGGGTTCGACGTGCTGGCGCCCGCCATGGGCGACCACTACCTCATCTACGGGGCCGGGACGATGGGCCTGATGATGCTGGAGCTGGCCAAACGGGCGGGGGCGGCGAGCGTGAGCATGGTCGACCTCAACCCGGCCCGGCTGGAGACGGCCCGGGAGCTGGGCTGCTCGGCCGCCGTCGGTTGGCCGACGAGCTGGACCGGCCGCGCGGGTGGGACAACGTGATCGACTGCACCGGGGTCGTCGCCGCGATCGAGGACGGCCTGCCCCGGGTGATCAAGGGCGGGACGTTCCAGCAGTTCGGCGTGGCGAACGAGGACGCCGTAGCGCGCTTCTCCCCGTACACGGATCTACAATCAGGAGATCACGATCGTCGGTTCGATGGCCGTGCTGCACAGCTTCGAGCGGGCGGGCGAGTTGTTCGCCGAGCGTCCTCGACCCGGGTTATGATCTCCCACCGGTTCCCGCTCGACGAGATACCCCGAGGCCATCGCCCAGTTCCGCGCCGGCGTCGGCCGCAAGATCCAGGTG